>NZ_CANMLQ010000001.1:0-1299389 GCF_947498795.1 uncultured Pseudoxanthomonas sp.
GGGTGCCGAAGGCGGGTGAGGGGCGACGGCGCCGCGGGGCTGTGTCGTCGCGTGATGCATCGAGCGGTGTGATGCCCTGTCGTCGTGCGCGGAGGGATTCGGTGGTCCGAGAACGCACTGGCTTCGTTCGCCCCGCATCCGCCCTCTGGGCACCTTCTCCCCGCGCGCGGGGAGAAGGAAAAGATCGCACGATGCTGAAGATGCTTTTCCCTCTCCCCGCCAGCGGGGAGAGGGTGCCGAAGGCGGGTGAGGGGCGACGGCGCCGCGGGGCTGTGTCGTCGCGTGATGCATCGAGCGGTGTGATGCCCTGTCGTCGTGCGTGGTGGGATTCGGTGGTCCGAGAACGCACTGGCTTCGTTCGCCCCTCATCCGCCCTCCGGGCACCTTCTCCCCGCGCGCGGGGAGAAGGAAACAACCGCACGATGCTGAAGATGCTTTTTCCTCTCCCCGCCAGCGGGGAGAAGGGAGAGGCCTGTGGTGGTCGATCACCTCTGTGCGGTACTTGTCGTCATGCGACTGAACCAGAAAGGTGCGCTGTCAGAGCGCATCGCCTCGTTCACGAGGTTCGGAAGCTGGCGCACAAGGGAAATTTTCTTCAATGCACAAAGTTCCAGGGTGAGACGACGAGGAAGATTCGTTCGCGCGCGAGGCTCGAAGCTGTCATGACGAGACGAACTTCATCGACGTCGAACCTGGAAGGGTCGGAGGGTCGAGGCTTTTGGGTGAGACGACGAGGAACATGGCGATGCGATCGAACCAAACAGGTGCGCCGGCAGGGAGATCTTCTTCGCGCGCAAGGCGGTTCTGCCTCGCCATCGAGGAAATTTTCTTCGACGACGCCCTCCGCAACGCCGACACCCTCTCGACGTGACACGACAACAGGCAGAATAGTGCGATGACCGACGCCCGCCACCGCCAGGCCGATGCCCTGATCGACCACCTGCAGCGTGAGCAGGGCGGGCGGCTGACGATCTTCCTGGGCGCCGCGCCCGGGGTCGGCAAGACCTACACCATGCTGTCGCGGGCGCGCGAGCTGCGTCGCCAGGGCCGCGACGTGGTGGTGGGCATCGTGGAGACGCACGGCCGGGGCGAGACCGCCGCGCTGACCGAAGGATTGGACATCCTGCCGCGCAAGCGCGTGGCCTACCAGGGACGCTGGCTGGAGGAGATGGACCTGGATGCGCTGCTGGCGCGTCGCCCGCAGATCGCGCTGGTGGACGAACTCGCCCACCGCAACGCGCCGGGCAGCCGCCACGAGCGCCGCTGGCAGGACGTGATCGAACTGCTCGATGCAGGCATCGATGTCCACACGACGATCAACATCCAGCACCTGGAAAGCCTCAATGATGTCGTCCACCGGATCACCGGCGTGCGCGTCAGCGAAACCGTGCCGGATGCCGTGTTCGACCGGCTGCGCGACATCGTGCTGGTGGACCTGCCGCCGCGCGAACTGATCGAACGCCTGCACCAGGGCAAGGTGTACCTGCCGGAACAGGCGTCGCAGGCGTTGCAGGCGTTCTTCTCGCCCTCAAACCTGATCGCATTGCGCGAACTGGCCATGCAGACGGCGGCCGACCGTGTCGACGCCGACCTGCGCGAAGACCAGGCTGCGCGTGGCCTTCCCGGCATGCCGCTTCGCCGTCGCGTGCTGGTGGCGATCGACGGGCGGGGTCAGTCCGAGTATCTGGTGCGTGCCGCGCGCCGCATCGCCGAACGGCGCGATGCACCGTGGAGCGTGGTGACCGTGCAGGTGTCGGACACGGTGGACGAGGCGCAGCAGCGCGAGATCGACCAGGCCTTCGCGCTGGCACGCCGGTTGGGCGCGGACACCGACGTGCTGCGCGGTGCGCGCATTCCCGATGCGCTGCTCGACCATGCCACCCAGAGCGGCGCGTCCACGCTGGTGCTGGGACGTACGCGTGAACGGCCGTTCGCGCGCATGATCAACCGCACGCTGACGCAGCAGATCCTGCAGCGCGGCGCGCACTACGAGCTGGTCATCATCAGCACGCCGGAAGCGCGCGCGCGTTCGCGCCGTGGCAGTGCCGGTCCGAACGGCTGGCTGCCCCGGGAGGAGCTGGGCTTCGCGGCGACGGCCTCGGTCCTGTCAGTGGGCGTCGCCTGGCTGGCCGAGCGCTGGGTAGGGCTGGAAGATCTGTCGATGGTCTTCATCGTCGCGGTGGTGCTGGTGGCCGCACGCACGCGCATGACCGCTGCCGTGGTGGCCGCGCTGTTGAGCTTCCTGGCCTACAACTTCTTCTTCATCGAGCCGCGCTTCACCTTCAACATCGGCGCGCGCCAAGGTGTGGCCACGGTGTTCCTGTTCCTGGTGGCGGCCCTCGTTGCAGGACGCCTGGCCTCGCGCCTGCGCATGCAGGTGGTCGCGCTGCGTGCGGCCAATGCGCAGGCCACGGCATTGCAGGCCCTGGGCCGCGACCTGGCCGGCGCCGCCGACCTGGGCCAGGTGCTGGTCGCCGGCCGCAAGGCGTTGGAGCGCGCACTCGGCGCCGATGCCTGGCTACGCGTGCAGGGGCGCGAAGAGCCTGTCGACGCCACGCTGAGCGAGATCGACCGTGCTGCCAGCGGCTGGGCGCAGCAGCACGGACAACCGACCGGACGCCATACCGACACGCTGGCGGGCGCGGCGCGCTGGTTCCTGCCGCTGCGCGGCGACCGCGGCAGCCTAGGGGTGGTGGGGCTGCGTTTCGAGGACGCCGCCCGCCTGCTGCCGGAGCAGCGGCGGCTGGCGGAAGCGATGACGGAAGACATCGCGCAGGCGGTGGTGCGCACGCGGCTGGTGACGGAGCTGGAAGACGCGCGCGTCAGTGGCGAGACCGAACGCCTGCGGTCGGCGCTGCTGTCGTCGGTGTCGCACGATCTGCGCTCGCCGCTCGCCTCGATGATCGGTTCGGCCAGCAGCTTGGCCAGCTACTGGAGTGCGATCAGCGAAGGCGATCGACGCAGCCTGCTCGACACCATCCAGCAGGAAGGCGAGCGGCTGGACCGCTACATCCAGAACCTGCTCGACATGACGCGGCTGGGCCATAGCGGATTGACGCTCAACCGCGACTGGATCGGCGTGGACGAACTGCTCGGCTCGGCGGTCTCGCGCCTGCAGCGTTACCAGCCGGACGTGCGCGTGCAGACCATGATCGCCGCGGACGTGCCGACGATCTGGGTGCATCCGGCCTTGATCGAGCAGGCTGTATTCAACGTGCTGGAGAACGCCGCGAAGTTCTCGCCGCCGGGCGAACCGGTGCAGGTCGACGCGAAGCTCGTGGACGACGCACTGCGCATCGACGTGCGCGACCGGGGACCCGGCATTCCGGAAGACGAGCGCGCGCGCATCTTCGACATGTTCTACAGCGTGGAGCGCGGCGACCGTGGCCGCCACGGCACCGGTCTGGGACTGGCGATCTGCCAGGGCATGGTGGGCGCGCACGGCGGCAGCGTGCAGGCGCTGCCCGGGCCGGATGGCCGCGGCACGGTGATCCGGATTACCCTGCCGCTGCTCACTCCCGCACCACAGGCACCGGCTTGACCTACACCGCGCCACCCCCCGCGTCCGCACCGCCGGCCCGCATCCTGGTGATCGACGACGAGCCGCAGATCCGGCGGTTCCTCGACATCAGCCTGCGCGCGCAGGGCTATGTGGTGGCGCTGGCCGAGAGCGGACATGCCGGACTGGCCGAGCTGGCGGCGCAGGGTGCCGACCTGGTGGTGCTGGACATCGGCCTGCCCGATCTGGACGGCCACGAGGTACTGCGCGAACTGCGGCAATGGTCGCAGGTGCCGGTCATCATGCTGACCGTGCGCGACGGCGAAGCGGAGAAAGTCGCCGCGCTCGATGGCGGCGCGAACGACTACGTCACCAAACCGTTCGGCGTGCAGGAGCTGATGGCGCGTATCCGCGGCCTGCTGCGCACGCGCATCGCCGCCAGCGATGCGGCCATGCCGCTGTTCGACGACGGGCACCTGCACGTCGACCTCGGCCGCCGCGAAGTGACGCTGGACGGCGAACCCGTCGCACTGAGCCGCAAGGAATTCGCCCTGCTAGCCCTGCTGCTGCAACACCCCGGCCGCGTGGTCACCCAACCGCAACTGCTGCGCGAACTCTGGGGCCCCACCCACCAGGACGACACGCATTACCTGCGCATTCTCGTCGGCAAGCTGCGGCAGAAGCTGGGTGATGACGCGACAGCGCCAAGGTATATCGCGACGGAGCCTGGGGTGGGGTTGCGGTTTGTCGTGCGGGAGTGAGGCGAGAGGCGCCCCGTTACAATGGCGGCATGACGTCCCCCCCGATTCCCCATGACGCCCTGCGCCTGTCCGTCGCTCCGATGATGGATTGGACGGACACGCACTGCCGCGTGTTCCACCGGCTGCTGGCGCCGAACGCACGCCTGTACACCGAGATGGTGCATGCGCAGGCGGTGATCCATGGCGACCGCGATCGACTGCTTGGGTTCGATGCGGGTGAGCATCCCGTGGCGGTGCAGCTGGGCGGCAGCGAGCCGGCGCACCTGGCGCAGGCCGCGCGCATCGCGCAGGAATGGGGGTACGACGAGGTGAACCTCAACGTCGGCTGCCCGTCCGACCGCGTGCAGGCGGGGCGGTTCGGTGCCTGCCTGATGAGGGAACCCGCGCTGGTGGCCGAGTGCGTGGCGGCGATGATCGAGGCCGTGAGCATTCCGGTGACGGTGAAGTGCCGTCTCGGTGTGGACGAGCAGGAAGACTACGACCTCTTCCTCGCCTTCATCGATACGGTCGCGGCCACCGGTTGCAACACGTTCTTCGTGCATGCGCGCAAGGCGTGGCTGCAAGGGCTGTCGCCCAAGGAAAACCGCGAGATTCCTCCGCTGCGTTACGACTGGGCCTACCGGCTCAAGCGCGAGCGGCCGGCGCTGACGGTGGCGATCAACGGCGGCATCACCACGACCGCGCAGGTGCACGAGCACCTGCAGCACAGCGATGGCGTGATGATCGGCCGCGCCGCGTATCACGAGCCCTATGTTCTGCATGAAATGCAGGCGACCTTGTTCGGTGGCGACATTGCGCCCCGCGCGGACCTGCTGCGCGCATGGCGCCCGTATGTCGAAGCGCAGCTGGCGAAGGGCGTGGCGCTGAAGCACCTGACGCGCCACGTGCTGGGGTTGTTCCATGCGCAGCCGGGCGGACGCGCTTTCCGGCAGATCCTCAGCGAAGGGGCGCACAAGCCGGGCGCGGACTGGTCGCTGGTGGAACAGGCGCTGGCGGCGACCGTGCGCGAAATGCGGCCGGCGGCCTGAGCATGATCACGCGCGACGTCGCCGAGTTCGTCGCGCATGCGCGCACGCTGGCGCCGGACGTCGGGCCCGCCACGGCGCGTGCCGCGTTCCTCGTGTCGCCGGATGGATTCATGCGCGCCGAGCAGTCCGCGCAGGACAACCGGTACATGGCGGGCGCCGAGGCCTTCGACGCGGATGCCGCGCTGCGCGAGCATCACGCGCTGCATCGGGCGTTGGCGCAGGACGTGCCCGTGATCTGCTTCCCCGGCGACGATGCGACACCGGATGCGGTGTTTCCCAACAACGTGTTCGCCACCGCGCGCGTCGGCGGGGAACCGAGGCTGATCGTCGGCCGCATGCGCCACGAAGTCCGCCGGCGCGAGGCGGAACGCGCGGACATCCGCCGCTTCTTCCGCGACGCCCTGGGTTATGCCGAGATCGATCTGTCCACCCAGCCGCATCCCTGCGAACTGACGGGCGCGCTGGTCATCGATCGCGCGCGCGGGATCGGGTTCTGCGGGTTGTCCGAACGCTGCGACGAAACGGGGGCGGCGAGGATGCACGAGGCGTTCGGACTGCGTGCCACCTTGACGTTCGACCTGGCTCCCGGCGAGTACCACACCAACGTGGTGTTGGCGGTGCTGGCCGGCCGGGTCGCGCTGGTGCACCAAGAGGGGTTGGTGTCCCCTGGGCTGGTGGCCGCACTGGACGCGCTGTATCCCGATCAGGTGGTCGAATTGGATGCGGCGGAGCAGGCGGCCTTCGCTGGCAATGCCATCTCGCTGACCGAGGGCAGGGTATGGATGAGCCGGCGTGCACATGCAGCCCTCCGTCCCTCCTCGCTGGCGCGCCTGGCCGCCGCGGGACTGGCGGTGCATAGCGTGGCGCTGGACGCGATAGAAGCAGGCGGCGGTTCGCTAAGGTGTTGTGTTGCCGAGGTTTTCTGACGATTCAGCTGGCTGAATGCGGGGCGTTGCCCTGTGGATAAATTCAGAACCGATTCACTGCCGCGGACCAAGACTGCGCTTCCATTCTCCAGAGGCGGTTTCGGGTTTCGTTCAGTTTCGCGACCCCACTTCCGTTACGATTCCGTTATGCGTTTTCGTGCCCCGACCCTCGCCGCCCTTGCCCTGGCGGTTCTCGCCGCCGTCGCCGGCACCCATGCGGTGCAGGCGCAAGACGAGCGTGGCCGCAACGACGGTCCGCCGCCCCGCGAGCGCGGCTTTCCGCGCAGCGATGACCGGGGCCACCGCAATTCCATGTCCGATTCGGTGCGCCGCGTGCGCAGTGAATCGGGCAATCAGGTGTTGAGCGTGGAGCGCATGCAGTACGACGGCCGCGATGTCACGCGCGTCAAGTACATCGACGAGCGTGGTCGCGTGCGCACGGAAACCCAGGACGACCGAGGGGCGTCGCGCCGCGACGCAGACTCGCCCGTTCGTCCGCGTCGCGACCTTGCGCTGCCTCCGCAGCCTGCACGCGGCGATAACCCCCCGCGCCCGTAGTCTTACGTAGAATCCAGGCTCAACAGAGCACGTCCCGCGCGGCCCGCTGCCGCGCCGCATTCCCAAGGAGAGTCCATGCGTATCCTGCTGGTCGAAGACGAAGCCCCCCTGCGTGAAACCCTTGCCGCGCGCCTCAAGCGCGAAGGCTTCGCGGTGGACGCGGCCCAGGACGGCGAAGAAGGCCTCTACATGGGCCGCGAAGTGCCGTTCGACGTGGGCATCATCGATCTCGGCCTGCCCAAGATGTCGGGCATGGAGCTGATCAAGGCGCTGCGCGACGAAGGCAAGAAATTCCCCGTGCTGATCCTGACGGCGCGTTCCAGCTGGCAGGACAAGGTGGAAGGCCTGAAGCAGGGTGCCGACGACTATCTGGTCAAGCCGTTCCATGTGGAAGAACTGCTGGCGCGCGTGAACGCGTTGCTGCGCCGGGCGGCGGGCTGGAGCAAGCCGACGCTGGAGTGCGGACCGGTCGCGCTCGACCTCGCTGCGCAGACGGTCAGCGTCAACGGCAGCAATGTCGACCTAACCAGCTACGAGTACAAGGTGCTCGAATACCTGATGATGCATGCCGGCGAGCTGGTTTCGAAGGCCGACCTGACCGAGCACATCTACCAGCAGGACTTCGATCGCGACTCGAACGTGCTGGAAGTGTTCATCGGCCGCCTGCGCAAGAAGCTGGATCCCGATGGCGAGCTGAAGCCGATCGAGACCGTGCGCGGCCGCGGCTATCGTTTCGCGATCCCGCGCAGCGGCGAAGGCTGATGTCCCGCGCCGGCATCGCCTGCACTTGATGCCTGCGCCACCGTCCGGCGCCGCGCCTTCCGCCCCCGTCGGCCGTGACCGGTTCGACGGGTGGCGTCCGCGATCGTTGCGCGCGCGCCAGCTGCTGGCCGCCAGCCTCGCGCTGGTCGCGTTCCTTGCCCTGGCGGGCTACGCGCTGGACCGTGCGTTCGTCGACACCGCCGAGAACAACCTTCGCCAACGCCTGAAGAGCTATGCGCTCTACTACACCGACAAGGTGGAGTTCGGGCGCAACGGCACGTTGATTCCTCCCTACAACACGCCGGACCCGCGCTTCGACATGCCCGACAGCGGCATGTACGCGCAGGTGGTGCTGCAGGGCGTGCCGCCGTGGGGATCGAATTCGACCCTCGGGCCGGAGTTGCCAGCCCCGCGCATGCTGGGCGCGCTCGAGGAATCGTTCGAAGGGCCGTTGCCGATCCGCCGCGCCGATGGCAGCGACAGCGAGGCGTACCGGTATGGCGTGGGCTATGCGTGGCCGGCGACGCACCAGCACGCCGAGATCCCGTACAGCATCTACATTTTCGAGGATGCGCAGGCGCTGAGCGCGCAGATCCGCGTATTCCGGGGTTCGCTGTGGGTGTACCTCGGCGGTGCCGGCGTGATCCTGCTGTTGCTGCAGATGCTGGTGTTGCGATGGAGCCTGCGCCCGCTGCGGCGGGTGATCTTCGAACTCAGCCGCGTGCAGCGCGGCGAGCTGTCGGGCATGACCGAGAGCCATCCCCGCGAGCTCGAGCCGCTGACCGACAGCATCAATGCCTTCATCGAAAGCGAGCGCGAGAACCTGGAGCGCCAGCGCAATACGCTGGCCGACCTGGCGCACAGCCTGAAGACGCCCATCGCGGTGCTGCGGACGCAGCTGGACAGCGGGGGCGGCGATCCGCAGGCCTTGCGCGAGGAGCTCGATGTGCAGCTCAAGCGCATGAACAACCTGGTCTCGTACCAGCTGGCGCGCGCTGCGTCGAGCGGACACAAGCTCTTCTCGGCCGCGGTACCCATCGAGCCGCATGCCGAGGAAATCGTGCGTGGCCTGGAGAAGGTGTATGCGGCGAAGGGCGTGATCTGCGAATTCGAAATCGATCCGCGCGCCCGTTTCCACGGCGAGACCGGCGACCTGCAGGAGCTGATGGGCAATCTGCTCGAGAATGCGTTCAAGTGGGCGCGTTCGCGCGTGCTGTTGACGGTGATGGTGGGCGCGACGGCGCCGCAGCGTCGCCCCGGTGTGTTCATCGCCGTCGATGACGATGGCCCCGGCATCGCCGAGGACGACGTGGCGAAAGTCCTGCAACGCGGCGTGCGCGGCGACGAGCGCGTGCAGGGCCATGGCATTGGCCTGTCGATCGTGCAGGACCTGATCCGCGACTACCGCGGCGAGCTGCAGGTACGGCGCTCGGAAGAACTGGGCGGTGCGCGCTTCGAAGTGCGCCTGCCGCCCGGACTCTGACTCATTCCGCGTCGGGCGCCATCGGCGAAGGGCCGTAGAAGCGTTGCAGGTGCGCCGCCACGTCCGGCATGGCCTCGGCCAGTATGTGCGGCGCGGAGAAGTGGTATTCCGTGACGACCGCGAAGAATTCTTCCGGCGCCTCGGCGGCGTAGGGATCGAGGGTGGTGTCGCGGCCCAGGTCGACCTGCATGCAGAAGTCGTCGTACGCGCGCTGGAAGTCGCGTGCCCAGCGGCCGCGCCACGCATCCGGAAGCGGCGGGGTGCCGTCGAGTTCGCCATCCAGCACGTCCAGCTTGTGCGCCATTTCGTGCACGGCCACGCAGAAACCGGCGTCCGGTTCGGCCAGGTCGGCCTGCACATCGGCCCACGACAGGATCAGCGGCCCATGGTCCCAGGCTTCGCCCGCGAGGTCGTCTTCCCACTCGTGCAGCACGCCGGCGGCGTCGGTGTGCGTGCGCTGCACGCGGAAGGCGTCGGGGTAGACGATCAGCTGCGACCATCCGCGCAGGCCGGCTTCGCCGAACTCGAGCAGCGGAAGGCAGCACAGCGCGGCCAGTTGCGCCCGCTGCGCGTCGTCCAGGCGCAGTCCTGCCAAGGGCGTGATGGTCTTTCGATGCAGGAACAGCGCGGTCAAGGCGCGCAGCCGCTCCGCACGTACCTCATCCAGCGCGGACACCCATGGCGTGCCGGTGAGGATGGACTGCCACAGGTTGTCTTCAATCGTCGGGGGCGCGGGCCGCAGGCGGCGCAACAGTCCGATCACGTGGTACCGACGTCCGCCTCAGCGGAACATGCCCGGCAGGAAGCTGTGCCACTTGGACCCGCGGTTGCGCGGCAGCGGGGTGTCGTCGTCGTCGCCACCGCCCCGCGTGGTGACGGGCGCCAGGGTTGCCGGCACGCCGTACTTGGTACGGGCGGCATTCGCGCGAGCGCGCCGGGGGTCCGAGGCAACCGGCACGGCATCGACCTGCCGTTCCGCAACCGCGCGGTCGGCGATCTCCGGACACGTGTCGACGTTGCCGTTGGCGAGGCCACGCCCGTTCTGGGCGAACGCCACGGCCGAAGCAGCCAGGAGCAGCAGGGCAAGGCTGGCGCGAAGCATCGGGGAGACTCCTGTCAGTCGGGTACAGCGGCCAGAGAACGCCGCTGACTATAGCCGGATTGGCGCCGGAGGGCATGGATCCTCGAGCGCTTTGCGACGAAACCGCGCCCCGCGGCGACGGACCGGGGGAAACCCGGCATGGGCTGCTGCGACGCAACAGGGCGGTGCCCGCGCTTGCGGCAGACTCTTGCCATGCCCGCGCCCCACGACCGTCCCCTGACCGCCCCCGCCCTGCGCCTGGCGCTGATCGCCGGGGCCCGTCGGGTCATTGCGGCCCGGGATGGATTGAACCGCATCAATGTGTTCCCGGTCGCCGATGGCGATACCGGCAACAATCTCGCCTCGACGCTCGGCAGCGTGCTGCACGGCGCGCTCAGCCAGCCCAGCCAGCATGCCGGCGATTTGCTCAGCCGTGTCGGCAATGACGCGATCGATGGTGCGCGCGGCAATTCCGGCGCCATCCTGGCGCAGTTCCTCCATGGGGTGGCCGAGCACGTGCATGCGTTGCCCGAACTGGACGCGCGTTCGCTGGCGGCCGCGGTGCGCCGCGGTGCGCAGAGCGCCCGGCAGGCGCTGGCCCAGCCGGTCGAGGGCACAATCCTCAGCGTCATCAGCGCCTTCGCCGACGAACTCGACGCGGCGGCGGAAAGTGCGCAGCCCGACACGCGCAGCGGGTTCACGCGTGCGCTCATGCGCGCACGGCATGCGCTTGCCGACACGCCGCGCCAGATGGCGCTGCTGCAGAAGGCCGGCGTGGTCGATGCCGGCGCGCAGGGCTTCGTCGACCTGCTGGAGGGCATCGCCGAGTTCGTCGAGGGGGGGCCGCGCGCCGTGCGCGTGCGCGCCGGTGCACCGGTCGCGGCGAACGACGCCGCCGCCCCCCTGGACCATGACCACGAGATCGACCCGGATCGCCGCTGGTGCACCGAATGCCTGCTGCTCGGCGAGGGTCTGGACCGCGAGCGCCTGCGCGCGGCGCTGGAGGCGATGGGCGCCGATTCCATCGTCATCGCGGGCGGTACCGCGCGCCTGCGCGTGCACGCGCATGCCGGATCGCCGCAGGCCTTGTTCGATGCCTGCGCGCAGCAAGGGCGCGTGGAGGGCATGAAGGCCGACGACATGATCCGGCAGCAGGCGGTCGCCGCTGCGCCGCAACCGCTCGTGGTGGTCACCGACAGTGCCGCCGACCTGCCGGACGACATCGCCGAGCGTTACGCGATCGGCGTGGTGCCGGCCCGGGTGGATCTGGACGGCCGCGATTACCTCGACAAGGTGGGGCTGTCGACGGCCGAGTTCTATCGGCGCATGGCGGCTTCGCGCCAGTTGCCGCGCACGAGCCAGCCCCCGCCGGGGGATTTCCGCCGCCACTTCGAACTGGCGCTCGCACATCATGCGCGCGTGCTGTACGTGGGCCTGTCGCGGGCGTTGTCGGGCACGCTGCAGTCAGGCGAGCATGCGGCGGCCCGCGACCCCGGCAGGCGCGTGCGCGTCTTCGATACGGTCAACGCGGCCTGCGGCCAGGCCCTGCTGGTCTGGCGCGCCGCCGAGCTGGCCGCGCTGGGGCATGACGAGGCGGAGGTGCTGGCCGAACTCGCGCGCCTGCGTCCGCAGACCCGCATGTGGGCCATCGCACCCGACATCTCCCACGCGGTGCGTGGGGGCCGCATTCCCCGCTGGGCGGCGCCGATCGCACGGCTCAGTGCGCTGACGCCGATGGCGAAGATGAGCGTCGACGGCCGCATGGTCGTCGCCGGGCTCCTGCTGACCCGCGATCGCGCACCCGAAGCGTTCGCACGGCGCGTTGCGCGACAACTGCCGGCGGGACAGCGCTGGCGCCTGATCGTCGGACACTGCGATGCGCGGCCCGAGGGCGAGCGCCTGCTGGCCGCACTGCGTGCGCGCGTGTCGATCAGCGAAGACCGGTTGGTGGAAACCGGGGCGGCGATCGGTGCACACGCCGGGCAGGGCGCGCTGATCGTGGCGGTGCAGCCGGCCGCCGATGCCTGAACCTGTGCGGGGGCGTGGCCCATAATGGCGCCATGCTGATCGCCTCCCTGCTGTTGTTGTCCGCCTATCTGGTCGGGTCCGTATCGGGCAGTCTGGTGCTGGGCCGCCTGCGCGGCGTGGACATCCGCACGCAGGGCAGCGGCAACGCCGGCGGCACCAATGCCTTCCGTACCCAGGGCGCGAAGTTCGCGCTGGGCGTGGTGCTGGTCGACATCGGGAAGGGCGCGCTGGCGACATGGCTCGCGCTGGCCTTCGCGCCGGAGGACGGATCCGTGCCGCCGCGCGTGCTGGGCTTCATGGCGGCATTCGTGGCGGCGCTGGGCCATGTCTGGCCGGTGTGGCACGGCTTCCGCGGTGGCAAGGGGGTAGGCACGCTGTTGGGCGGCATGGCCGTGATGTGGCCGATGGCGCTGCTGCCCCTGTTCGCGGTTTGGGTGGTCGTGCTGGTGGCGACGGGCTACGTCGGCCTGGCGTCGATCGTCGCCACCGCTTGCCTGGTGCCGCTGTCGTGGTGGCTGCCGGTCGATCGCGCTGCACAGGTGTTCGCGATGGCCGCCGCGCTGCTGGTGCTGTTCACCCATCGGGTGAACGTCCGGCGCTTGCGCGATGGCACGGAATCGCGCTTCGAGCGCGTCCGTATCTGGCGCCGTCGCGCGTGAGCGGCGAACGCGAACTGCTGCAGCGCCTCATCGACGGCCCTGCGACAGGCGACGCGCTCGCGCGCGATACCGGGTTGACGCGTGCGGCGATGTGGAAGCGCATCGAAGCCTTGCGCGCAGGGGGAGTGCGCATCGACGCGCAGGCGGGGCGTGGCTATGCGCTGGCCGACGCGGTCGAGCTGCTGGATGCCCACCTGATCCGCGCGCGCATGCGGGATGCCGCCGCGCTGTCGTCGCTCGATGTGGCATGGGCCTTGGATTCCACCAACAGCGAGCTGCTGCGGCGCCCGGCACCGGAGCGCGGCGTGGAGGTGTTGTTGGCCGAACAGCAGACCGGGGGCCGCGGACGACGTGGCCGCCAGTGGGCATCGCCGATCGCGTCGAACCTCTACCTGTCGCTCTCGCGCCAGTTCTCGGGCGGGCTCGCCCGCCTGGCAGGCCTGAGCCTGGTGGTCGGCGTGGCCGTCGCGGAGGCGCTGCGGCAGGCCGGGTACGCCGCGGTAGGGGTGAAATGGCCCAACGACCTGCTGGCGCACGACCGGAAGCTGGGTGGCATCCTGGTGGAAGGGGGGGGCGAGCACGGCGGACCGGTACGTGCGGTGATCGGCATGGGCGTGAACGTGCGCATGCCGGCGCCGTTCGGCGCCACCATCGACCAGGCATGGACGGACTTGGCGAGCCTTGCCGAGGGCGTGCCATCGCGCAACGCACTGGCGGCCCGACTGCTGGACGCCCTGCTCCCGGCGCTCGACCAGTTCGACCGTGATGGGCTTTCGCCCTTTCGCGCGCGCTACGCCGCGCTGGATGCACTGGCAGGACGTGCCGTCACCGTGCATGGATCGCAGGGCGACGAGCAGGGCGTGGCCGACGGCATCGGCGACGATGGCGCGTTGCGGGTCAGGATGGGCGAAGCGGTGAAGTACGTGCATGCGGGCGAGGTCAGCGTGAGGACGACATGACGCAGTGGCTGTTCGATCTCGGAAACTCGCGGCTGAAATGCGCGCAACTGCACGACGACGGGAGCGTCGGGGACGTGCGGGCGATGACGTATGAGGAAGGCCTGGCGGACGCGCTCGCGGCTACCGTGGGGCATGACGGAACGTCGGCCGTCCTTGCCAGCGTGGCGTCGCCGGTGCGCACGGCGGTGGTCGTCGACTGGTTGACGACACGCTTCCAGACCGTATCCATCGCACGCACGGAGGCTGCATTGGCGGGCGTCCGTATCGCATATCCCGACCCTGCCCGGATGGGCGTGGACCGCTTCCTGGCCCTGCTCGGGGCGCGCCGGCGAGGTGCTGTCCCGTGGCTGGTCGTGGGGGTAGGCACGGCGATCACCGTGGATCTGCTCGATGGCCGCGGGCAACACCGGGGTGGGCGCATCGCGCCGTCGCCGCGCCTGATGCGCGATGCGCTGCAGGCCGCGGCCGCGCAACTGCCGGCATGCGGCGGTGACTATGTGGAGTTCGCCACGGAGACGGCCGATGCCTTGGCCTCCGGCTGCGAGGGCGCCGCGTTGGGGCTGATCGAGCGCAGCCTGCAGCAGGCGCATGCACTGCTGGGAGAACGGCCCGCCCTGCTGCTGCATGGCGGGGGTGCCCCCGGGCTGGCGTCGCAGTTGGATGCGCCGGCCGTGGCACCGGCACTCGTGCTCGAAGGGCTGGCGGTGTGGGCACGTCTGGGTGCGGCCGCTTGAGCGCGGATAGAATCGCATCATGCTGATCCGCGCCCTGATCGTCTTGTTGGTCGTCCTGAATCTGGGGGCCGCCGCGTGGTGGCTGAGCCGCCCCGCGCCGTTGTCCGAACCGGAGCCGGCGCTTCCCGCAGGCGTCGCCCGCCTGCAATTGGTGGATGAAACGGGACCGGCGGCGCTTCCGTCATCCCCCACGGCCGCACCTTCGGCCACGCCGACCGCCTGCGTCAGCCTGGGGCCCTACACGAGCCAGGCTGCCGCGACGCAGGCACAAGCCACGGCCGCCCGCCACCTAGTGCGCCCGCGCGTGCGTGAGGTCCCCGGCATGAGCGCCAGCGGCTATCAGGTGGTGATCCCGCCCGCCGCATCGCTGGAAGACGCACAGGCGGAAGCGGCGAAGATCGGTGCTGCCGGCTTCGACGACTTCCTCGTCGTGCGGCAGGGTGACCAGGCCAATGGCATCGCCCTGGGACGCTACCGCAGCCGCGACGCGGCGGAGCGTCGACTCGCCCAGCTGCAGGCAGCGGGCTTCGCCGCGCAACTGCAACCGGTCGGTCGCGCCGGTCCCGGCCTCTGGTGGCTGGATGCCGGCATCGTCGAGGGTACCGACCCCGCCGCACTCGCGCGCACGGCAGGCAGCGGCGAGCCGCAGCCGCTCGAGTGCACCGCGCTGCGCTAGAATTGCGCCCGCGCCGCTTTAGCTCAGCTGGTAGAGCAACCGCCTTGTAAGCGGTAGGTCATCCGTTCGATTCGGATAAGCGGCACCACGCTTCCCCGCCTCGCCGTCGCGCCACGTGCTGCGATGCCACAGGCCCGTCATCGCCGACCGCATAGACTGTGCGCCTGTTTTCGCCGCAGGACGTACCCATGAGTCGAGTCTTCCCCCCCGTCTCCCTGATCGGCGTTCCCACCGACGTCGGCGCCGGCCATCGCGGCGCCCGCATGGGCCCGGATGCACTGCGCATCGCCGGCCTGGGCGAGGCACTGGCAGCGCGTGGCGTGGACGTCGTCGATACCGGCAACGTGCAAGGGCCCGCCAATCCCTGGACGGGTCCGGTCAGCGGCTACCGTCACCTCGACGAAGTGGTGGCATGGAACCGGGCGGTGATGGATGCCACCGCGGCGGAACTGGCGCGCAACCGTCTCCCGATCATGCTGGGCGGCGACCACTGCCTGGCGATGGGGTCCATCACGGCCGTGGCGCGACACTGTCGCCAGGCCGGCAAGAAGCTGCGCGTGCTGTGGCTGGATGCGCACTCGGATTTCAACACCAGCGACATCACGCCGTCGGGCAACATCCACGGCATGCCGGTGGCGTGCCTGTGCGGCATCGGCCCCGATGCGCTGACGAAACTGGGCGGGGAGTCGCCGGCCATCACCCCGGCGATGGTCCGGCAGATCGGGATCCGCTCGGTCGATCCGGAGGAGAAGCGGCTCATCAAGGACCACCAGGTCGATGTGTACGACATGCGATACATCGACGAGGTCGGCATGAAGCGCACCATGGAGACGGCGCTTGAGGGGCTGGATGCCGATACCCACCTGCACGTGAGCTTCGACGTGGATTTCCTGGACCCCAGCA
Source organism: uncultured Pseudoxanthomonas sp. (assembly GCF_947498795.1). NCBI lineage: Bacteria > Pseudomonadati > Pseudomonadota > Gammaproteobacteria > Lysobacterales > Lysobacteraceae > Pseudoxanthomonas > uncultured Pseudoxanthomonas sp. Next base: position 16,058 of record NZ_CANMLQ010000001.1, read on the forward strand.
TCGCGCCCGGCGTGGGCACCACGGTGCCCGGCGGGCCCAACTACCGCGAGGCGCAGCTGGTGATGGAGATGATCGCGGACACGCGGCTGATGGGTTCGCTGGACATCGTCGAACTGAATCCCGTGCTGGATCGCCGCAATCGCACTGCCAAGCTGACGGTGGACCTGGTGGAAAGCCTGTTCGGCAAATCCACCCTGATGCGCGACTAGGCCTGCCGGGACGAGGAAACTGCGCCTGAACGCGCCGGCAGGGGCTTCACGCGGCCTATACGCCACGACGACGAAGGTGCACGCACACGCCGCTGCGGTGTGGGACGCACCCGCATCGGCACCCCTTTTTCCACCCAGGAGATGACACATGAAGCGTGCAATGATGCTGCTGCTGACGGCGATGTTCTCGATGGCGGTCCTGTCGGGCTGCAACACCATGGCCGGTGCCGGCAAGGACGTGCAGAAGGTCGGCGAGAAGGTCGAGGACAAGGCCCAGGACTGCAAGGACGGCAAGTGCTGATGCATGCGGGTTGATGCGACCGCTCCTCGCGGAAGCGTTACAGGAAGGGGCCGGGCGACCGGCCCCTTTTGCTTGTCCGCTCGCGGCGCATGGTCAGCCTGCAGCCAGCGTGGTTGAATGACACTGCGGTCGTGCGGAGGCCGGGTCCCGCACCCCGGTTCGGCTTGCCCCGGCCCGTGAATACTGTCCACAGGAGTCGCCTATGAAGCGTGTCGCCGCGTTGCTGATGTTGTCCCTGTTCTCCATCGCCGTGCTGTCCGGCTGCAACACCGTCAAGGGGTTCGGCAAGGACGTGCAGAAGGTGGGCGAAAAGGTCGAGGATTCCTCCGGCAAGTAAGCGCCGGCTTCCTCACGCGTCATCAGGACGGGCCGCCATGCGGCCCGTCTTTTTTGCATCGCCGGGTGTTCATCGCCGCGAAGGCGCCGTCATTCGACTGAACGAGCCCGCGTTTCCTAATGCCGCGTTGACGCGCGTTTGATCGGATGGGAACGCCTGCCTTGCGATGCTGTCCCCGCGGCGCCCCCTGCCGCTCACTCAATGAGGCAACACCATGAATCAGGACATCATCGCCGGCAACTGGAAGCAGCTGAAAGGCAAGATCCAGGCGAAGTGGGGCGATCTGACCGATGACGATTTCAAGGTCGCGGAAGGCAACGCGGAGTATCTCGAGGGCAGGCTGCAGGAGCGTTACGGTTACGATCGCGACCGCGCCCGCACCGAGGTCGCGGACTTCCAGCGCACGCTGCGTTCCGACAGCAGCTTCAAGCACTGAGCCATCCGCGTTTCGCGGACGCCGGAACAAGACGGGCCGCCCCAGGGCGGCCCGTCTTTTTTGTCAGCGGCGAGGAGGGTCGGCGACGAACCCACCCGGGAAGGCACGTGGCGCGTCGTCGCGCCAGATCGGGCCTTGGCGGTGGCGCGGCAGGATGCCCATCGCGACCAGTCGACGATGCTCGTCGTAGCGCAGTTCACTCACCTGTTCGGGCTGGCGGGTTGCGCGCTCGAAGCCGGTACGTGAGGTCGGGGCCCATTCCCGGCCACCATGGCCGGTGCCGATGCTTTGCTGGCGCGAATATTCGTCGGCAACGATGCTGCGCGATGATCCGGCAGGCGCTGCGGCTTCGGCTTCCGCCTGCTTGCTCATCGTCCCGCGGGCGATCGGCGGCGGTTCGTACTGCGGGTAGCGGTAGGCAGGCGCTTCGCGGAATGCCGCCACGCCGATGACACCGACGTTGCGTTGACGCCCAGTACGCGCGGCGTAGCTGTTGCCCAGATCGGTGAACACGAACTGCGCCACGTCGTCCATCGACTTCCGCCAGCCGTTGATCTCGGTGGTCTGCCATGGCTCCAGTACATAGCCGGTTTGTGAGGGGTTCGCTGTCTGGCCGGTGACGGCGTTGATGCCGTCCACCGACAGCACGACCAGCACGCGCTCGCCGGTGGTGTTGGCCAGCCGCACGCTGTAGCGATGACCAGGCATGCCGGCGACCCAGAGGTCACCGCGATGCGGGTACCGTGCCAGCCATTCGCCGGTGTCGCGGTCGACCACGCTGACGTCCACCAATGGGCGGGCATGGGACGGGGCGCACGCGGCGAGCAACGCCAGCGTGGCCAGGGAAGCAAGGAAGCGATGCAGCATGTCCGTTCTCTAGGTGGGGACGATGCTGGGAACGGATCGTCGGCGGCAGTGGGGTTGCCTGGAACGGCGATGCCTGCCCCGGTTAAGCCGCCAGTGGGCCGCGCCTGCGACGCCGTGTCGCAGGCCGGCCACCGGCATCGCCCGCCCCCAGCCGGTAAACTGGCCGCTTTCCCGCATTCCCCGCTTCGCACATGACCACCCGCGTCCTTACCGGCATCACCACCTCGGGCACGCCGCACCTGGGCAACTACGTCGGCGCCGTGCGCCCCGCCGTGGCCGCCAGCCGTGCCTCGGACACGGAGAGCTTCTACTTCCTGGCCGACCTGCACAGCCTGATCAAGGCCCAGGACCCGGGGCGCACCCAGCGCTCCACGCTGGAGATCGCGGCGACCTGGCTGGCCTGCGGCCTGGAACCGGACAAGGTCTGGTTCTACCGCCAGAGCGATGTGCCGGAGATCACCGAGCTCACGTGGTTCCTGACCTGCGTGGCGGGCAAGGGCATCCTCAACCGCGCGCATGCGTACAAGGCCGCGGTGGACAAGAACAACGCCGACGGTGAAGACCCGGATGCGGGCGTCAGCGCGGGCCTCTTCATGTACCCGGTGCTGATGGCGGCAGACATCCTGATCTTCAACGCGCACCAGGTGCCGGTGGGTCGCGACCAGATCCAGCATATCGAGATGGCGCGCGACTTCGGCCAGCGCTTCAACCACGTCTACGGCAAGGAGTACTTCACCCTGCCGGAGGCGCTGATCGACGACAACGTCGCCACGCTGCCCGGCCTGGACGGGCGCAAGATGAGCAAGAGCTACAACAACACCATCCCGCTGTTCGCGCCGCGCGAGGAGCTCAGGAAACTGGTGTTCTCCATCCTGACCGACTCGCGCGGACCCGGCGAGCCGAAGGACGCCGAAGGTTCGGCGCTGTTCCAGCTGTATCAGGCCTTCGGCAGCGCCGAGGAAACGCGCGCGTTCGCCCAGAAGTTCGCCGACGGCATCAGCTGGGGCGATGCCAAGCAGCAGCTGTTCGAACGCATCGATGCGGAAATCGCACCGCTGCGCGAGAAGTACGAAGCGCTGATGGCCAAGCCGGCCGACATCGAAGCCATCCTGCGCGACGGCGCCCGTCGCCTGCGCGAACGCTATGCCGCGCCGCTGCTGGCCGAGCTGCGCCATGCGGTGGGCCTGCGTGACCTGTCCCAGCAGCCGGTGGTCGAGGCGAAGGCCACGGCATCGAAGGCCGCGCTGCCGGCGTTCAAGCAGTACCGCGATACCGATGGCCGCTTCTACTTCAAGCTCACGGACGCCGAGGGCAACGTGCTGGTGCAGAGCAACGGCTTCGATTCGCCGAAGGACGCCGGCAAGCTGATCGGTGTGCTCAAGCAGGCCGAGCAGGCGGACGCGATGGAGACGCCGGAGATCGTGCTGCAGGTCCCCGCCGGTGATGTGCTCGCGGCGTTGGCCGCGCTGCGCGCCGCGGAGGCCTGAGCCATGCCGTACCTGGCGGTCATCCTGTTCCTGCCGTGGTTCCTGTTGCTGGGATCGTTGTACTGGCTGTTCCCGCGCCAGCCGCGCAACGCGCGCCGCAAGGGCTTCGATCTCGCGGCGCTCGCGGTGGCCTTCGTGCTCAGCTTCATCGGCATGCAGTGGGGGTACGCGCTGGGTGCGTCCGATGTGGGCACCGGCGCGATCTGGAAGCAGGTGCTGGCGACGCTCGTCGCCTACGGCGCTTTCCTGTTCGTGCTGACGTTGGCGGTGCCGCTGCGCGGCTGGTGGTTGTCGCGCGGTTGACCTGCGCGTGGAGGGCGTGTTCCACCAAAGGCGGGTCGTGCCGTCGCGGATCGCGGACTAGAATCGGGCCATCCGTCCCCACACAGGCCCGCGGATGAGCCTCCACGGCATCCATACCATCGACACCGCGTTCCAGCGCGATCACTTCGACGCCGCCTACCTGATCGTCGAGGAAGGTCGCGGTGCGTTCATCGATTGCGGCACCAACCACTCCGTGCCGCTGTTGCTGGCGGCGGCGCAGCGCGCTGGCCTCGCCGCTGCCGACATCGAGCTGCTGATCGTCACCCACGTGCACCTCGACCATGCCGGCGGCGCCGGCCTGCTGATGCAGCACTTGCCGAATGCCACGCTGGTCGCACATCCGCGTGCGGCGCCGCACCTCATCGACCCAGGGAAGCTCATCGCGGGGGCGACCGCGGTGTATGGCGAAGAGGAGATGCAGCGCAGCTACGGCGCCATCCAGCCGGTGCCGGAGGCGCGCGTGCACATCGTCGAGGATGGCGAGACGGTGCTGTTGGCCGGCCGCGTGCTGGAATGCATCGATACGCCGGGGCATGCGCGCCACCACCACTGCATCTGGGATGCGCGCAGCCGCAGCTGGTTCACCGGCGACACGTTCGGGCTTTCGTATCGCGAACTGGACGGACCGCACGGCGCCTTCATCCTGCCGACCACCACGCCCGTGCAATTCGAACCCGGGGCGCTGAAGGCCAGCATCGCGCGCATGGTCGAACGCGCGCCCGAGGCCATGTACCTCACCCACTACGGGCCCGTGTCCGACGTACCGCGCCTTGCGCAGTCGCTGTACGAACAGATCGATGCGATGGTGGCCATCGCCGACGCCTGCGACGGGCGTGCGGATCGTCATCGCTGCATCGCCGCCGCACTGTCGGCGCTGTACCTCGAGCGCGCCCATGCCCAGCAGGTACCGCTGGCGGACGAGGACGTGCTGCGCCTGCTCGCCATGGACGTCGAACTCAATGCGCAGGGTCTGGGCGTGTGGCTGGATCGTGGGCGACCGTGATGGTGTGTTGCCTCCGGTAGGAGCGACGTGAGTCGCGACCGGATGCCATCATTGATGAGATGCCTGATTGTGCGAGGTGCGGTCGCGCCTTTGAGAAAGAACCGGAACTCCCGATTCATGCGGTCGCGACTCACGTCGCTCCTACACCAGCCGCATCGCATAGACTCCCGGTGTCCTCACGCCAGGTCATTTCCATGAAGTCTTCGCTCCCGCTGCTGCTGGTGTCCCTGTGCGCGATGCCGGTACTCGCCGCCGACATCCCCGGCGGCGGCATCAATGCCGACAACCTGTCGCGGCATGTGCGCGTGCTTGCGTCGGACGAGTTCGAGGGCCGTGCACCGGCGACGCGCGGTGAAGAGAAGACCGTCGCCTATATCGTCGACGAATTGAAGAGGGCGGGCGTCCGCCCCGGCGGCGAGCAAGGCACCTGGACCCAGGACGTGCCGCTGGTGCGTGCGCAGGTGGAGGGCACGGTGACGGCATCCCTGCGCATCGGCGGCAAGACGCAGGTGCTCGCCAATGGCGATGACGTTGTTCTGCAGAGCCTGAGGCCGGTTGACCGTGTGTCGCTCGTCGACGCGCCGCTGGTGTTCGTCGGCTACGGCATCACCGCGCCTGAGCGCAGCTGGAACGATTACAAGGGCGCCGACCTGAAAGGCAAGGTCGCGGTGGTGCTGGTCAACGATCCGGACTTCGAAACCGCATCGCCCGGTGCATTCGACGGCCGCGCGGTGACGTACTACGGCCGATGGACCTACAAATACGAGGAACTGGCGCGACAGGGTGCCGCAGGGGTGCTGATCGTCCACGAGACGGCACCGGCCGCGTATGGCTGGGCGACCGTGCGCGCGTCGGGCGTGTCTCCGGTGTTCGACATCCCGCGCGCGGACGCCGCGACCTACCACACGCCGCTGCGCGGCTGGATGCAGCGCGACCTGGCGGTGTCGCTGTTCCAGCGTGCCGGACTGGACTTCGAGATGGAGAAACGCCGTGCGCAGACGGCCGCCTTCGCTCCCGTGGCGCTGGGCGATGCGACCTTGTCGGCCACGTTCGCCGTCAAGCGTGACCAAGTGGTAACGCGCAACGTCATCGGACGCTTGCCGGGTGCGACCCGACCGGACGAAACGGTCATCTATTCCGCGCATTGGGACGCCTTCGGCATCGGCGAGCCGGACACGACAGGCGATGCGATCCGTCATGGAGCGGTCGATAATGCCACCGGTGTCGCGGCGGTGATCGAACTGGCGCGCGTGTTCGCCGCCGGTCCACGCCCGCAGCGGACCCTGTTGTTCATGGCGCTGACCGCGGAGGAGAAAGGTCTGCAGGGCGCGAGCTATTACGCCGCCAACCCGGTGGCGCCGCTGGAGAAGACGGCGGCGGTGCTCAACATCGAAATGCTCAGCCCCGATGGCCCGAATCGCGATATCGCTTCGTGGGGCAAAGGCCGTGTGTCGCTGGAAGGCGACCTGAAACGCGTGGCGGAAGCGCAGGGGCGCAACTATTCGGAGGATCCCAACCTGGAGGCGGGCTTCTTCTATCGCGCGGACCACTTCGCCTTTGCGCGCGCCGGCGTTCCCGCGATCACCGTGGGTGCGGGACTGGATCGCGTGGAGGGCGGCGTCGCAGGCGGCCGGGCGCTGCGCGATGCCTATTTTGCCCGTTGCTACCACCAGCCCTGCGATGCGTGGACACCGTCGTGGGATGCAGGCGGTCAGGCACGGGATGTGGCGCTGCTCTACACCCTCGGCCGCGAGATCGCGGACAGCGATGCCTGGCCCCGCTGGCTGAACGGTTCAGAATTCGAAGCGATCCGCGCGCGCAGCGAGGCTGAACGCAAATAGCGGCGCACGCGCACGGCGTTCATGTGATTCGCTGCGCTATGCTGCGTGTCCTTTCGCGATACCGGAGCGCACGTGGCCCCTCTTCATGCCCTGGTCTATCAGAGCCAGGCCACGCGCCCGCTGGATGCGGCCGATCTCGACCAGCTGCTGCTGGATGCGCGCGTGGCGAATGAACTCGCCGAGGTGACCGGTGCGCTCCTGTACGGTGGGCAGCGCTTCGTGCAGTACCTGGAAGGCGCGCGTGCCGACGTGGAGCAGATCTACGCCCGCATCGCGCGCGCCAGCCAGCATCAGCGGCTGGAGATCCTGGAGCAGGGCAGGGTGGAGAAACGCCTGTTCCAGCGTTGGCACATGGGATTCGCGACCGCACCGCAGACGCTGGTGCAGCAGCTCAGCCAGTCGCAGTGGCGTCGCGAGATTCCGTGGCTGGAAGACGAGTCCGCCGACTCTGCGGGCCTGACGCGCTTGCTTGCCTTCTGGAAAGACGAAGCCAGGCTGACGCGCTGAAGGCACCTCAGGGCCAGCGGTTGGGTCTGCCGCGCGGGCTGCCTTCGTCCATCGGCACCACGCAGAAGCGATGGCCGGTGGGCGCTTCCATCACCCACCAGCGGTTGCGTACGTGCTGGACGCGCCTGGCGCCGAGCGCTTCCAGCCGCGCGACTTCGGCCTCGATGTCGTCGGTCTCGATGTCGAGGTGCACGCGCGCGTCATGCTTCACCTTCTGCACTTCGATATGCAGGCCACCCGGGCCGGGCTCGAACTTGTCGTAGATGCCCAGACCGCCGTCGTCGGGATCGGTGACCTTCAACCCCAGGGCGGCGCTCCAGAAGGCAGAGGCGGCGGGCAGGTCGTCGACCTGGCTGTCTATGATGAAGCCGGCGAGACGGCTGCGGTGGGTCATGGCGACTCCTGCGGTGGGATCACGGCGGCATCCTGCCACGCTTCGCGGTCGCGCGTTGTCCTCTCACCACAGCGCTTGCCCACTGGAGGATTGAGCGACGAAACCCTGCGTCGCTCATCCCTTGCGACGGCCGCTCTACTGGGGCAGGGCCAGATCGTCGATCAATGCCTTGAGGAAACGCGCCGCTTCGCCACCCGTGCACGCGCGATGGTCGAACGTCACCGACAACGGGATCACCTTGTGCGATTCGAAGCCGCCCATCACCGGCGTAATCTGGTGGCGGGCGCGACCGGCGGCGACGATGGCCACGCACGGCGGCACCACCACAGGGGTCGCGTAGCGGCCGGCGAACATGCCGAAGTTGCTCAGCGAGATCGTGTAGCCGGTCAGCTCCGACGGCGGGATGCTGCGGTCTTCCACCTGCGCGCGCAGGCGGTTGATGCTCTCGCGCACGCCGCCGGCCTCCAGCAGGTCGGCGTTGCGCAGCGCGGGGACGAACAGGCCGTCATCGGTATCCACGGCGATGCCGATGTCGACATGCGGGTGCAGCGTGCGGGTGAGCTTCTCGCCATCGAACCAGGCGTTCATCGCCGGCACCGTCTTGCAGGCGCGGACGATGGCGCGGACCAGGCGGCCGGTTATGTCGTTGCCGGGTGTCCAGGCGTGCACGTCGGCGTCGTCGCTGAGCGTGGTCGGCACGACCTTGGCATGCGCATCGGCCATCACGCGCGCCATGTTCCGGCGCACGCCCTTGAGTTGTTCCGGCTGTCCGCTGACCGACACGCCCGGCGGCTGCGTGCGCATCGGCTTGCCGCTGGCGGACAGCGCAGTACGTTGATCTTCCCTTCTCCCTTCGGGAGAAGGTGCCCGCAGGGCGGATGAGGGTTCGGTGCGAGTACTGGCGGTCGGATGCTGTGAACCCTCACCCCCAACCCCTCTCCCGACGGGAGAGGGGAGCAGGCGCGTCCCGTCGGCAGCCGCCTGCTTGACGTCCTGCATCGTCACCGCACCATCGGCGCCGGTGGCGCGCACGCGCGCGAGGTCCACCCCGAGCTTCTTCGCCATCGCGCGCACGGCGGGCATGGCCTTGACGCCGCCCACGGCGATCGCCTGCTCGGTATGGATCGCGTTGGACGATTGCATGGCACCGACCACGGTGCCGGCGTCGGTCTCCGTGGGAGCGACGTCAGTCGCGACGACGGGGGATCCGGTTGCAGGGGTCGCGACTGACGTCGCTCCCGCAGAAGCGGACTTCGGCGGACCGTGGTGATGGCCGGTGTCCTGGCCCTCCGCACGCTGCGGCAGGCTGGCATCGGGCTCGAACACGGCCAGCATGCTGCCGGTGATGACGACATCGCCCGCGGCGCCGGCGAGCTTCATCACCTTGCCGGACACCGGGGAGGGCACTTCGACCACGGCCTTCGCGGTCTCCATCGACACCAGCGGTTCGTCCAGCCGGATCACGTCGCCTTCCTTGACGAACCATTCGACGATGGTCGCGTCCGGGAGGCCTTCGCCCAGGTCGGGAAGATGGAAGGTCTTGCTCTCGCTCATTCGGAAGTCTCTTCGGAAGTCGTGTCGTTGATCAGGTACAGGTCGCGCGCCGGCAGCCAGCCTTCGCGTCCATCCGCATGCGTGCACCACCACCAGTCGCCGAGGTCATGATGCAGTTCGACGATGTCGCCGGCCCGCACGTCCAGTTCCTGCGCGGAATAGTCACGCAGGGCGACCGCAAGGCCGTCGTCCTGTGGTTGCAGCCAGTCCACCGGCGCCCAGCCGGCATTGCCATCGGCCGTGGTGGTCCAGGCGAAGGCCGGCCATTCGGTGTCGCGTGCGCCGAGTGCGACCACGTCGCCGCGCGCGAACCGGATCGGGTTCGCGTACTGCCTGCGGTAGTCGCGGACGGCGCGGGCGCGCATCAGCCGTTCGCCATCGCCCGCTTCGCCGCCGCGACGATCTTGTCGACGCTCGGCAGGTACTTCATTTCCAGGCGGAACAGCGGGATGTGGGTGTCGTAGCCGGTGACGCGTTCGACCGGGGCCAGCAGGTCGTACATCGAGTGTTCGGCCAGACGCGCGGCGATCTCGGCGCCGAAGCCCGCGGTGCGCGGCGCTTCGTGCACGATCACGCAGCGGCCGGTCTTGGCCACCGATTCGGCGATGGTGTCGAAATCGAGCGGACGCAGCGTGGCCACGTCGATGACTTCGGCGCTGATGCCTTCGCCGGCCAGCTTGTCGGCGGCTTCCAGCGCTTCCTTCACCTGCGCGCCCCAGGTCACCAGGGTCACGTCGGTACCGTCGCGCAGCACGTAGCACACGTCCAGCGGCAGCGCTTCGCCATCGTCGGCGACCACTTCCTTGTACTGGCGGTAGATGCGCTTGGGCTCCATGTAGATGACCGGGTCCGGGTCGCGGATCGCGGCCAGCAGCAGGCCGTAGGCGCGCTGCGGCGAGGACGGCATCACCACGCGCAGGCCGGGCACGTTGGTGAAGATCGCTTCGTTGGCCTCGCTGTGGTGCTCCGGCGCGCGGATGCCGCCGCCCCACGGCACGCGCAGCACCATCGGGCAATGCAGGCGGCCGCGCGTGCGGGTGCGCAGGCGGGCGGCGTGGCAGATGATGTGGTCGACCATCGGGTAGACGAAGCCGTCGAACTGCGCTTCGGCCACGGGCTTCATGCCTTGCGCCGCCAAGCCGACGGTCAGGCCGGCGATGGTGGTTTCGTCCAGCGGCGTGTCGAGCACGCGCTCCGGGCCGAACTTCTGCTGCAGGCCGGCGGTGGCGCGGAACACGCCGCCGTTCACGCCCACGTCCTCGCCCAGCACCAGCACGGATTCGTCATGCGCGATCTCCCATGCCAGCGCCTGGGTGATGGCTTCGATCAGGGTGATCGCGGTCGGGGTCGCCGCGGCGTCCTGCTTCGCGACTGACGTCGCTCCCACAGTCTTGTTCTCGGGCTTCATCACGGTGCTCATGGGCGGCCCTCCGCGGCGATCGCGGCGGCGCGTTGCTGCAGCAGTTCCGGTGGGGGATCGGCGTACAGGTAGTCGAACATCGCCTCGACCGGCTGCACTGGCGTGTTGAGGTAGCTGTTGACCTCTTCGTCCACGCGCACGCCGCACTCTTCCTTCCATGCGGCCTCGTCGGCTTCGCTCCACGCGCCCTGCGCGGTCAGCCAGGTGCGCAGGCGCGTCATCGGTTCGCGTTCCCAGCCGGCTTTCACTTCGGCGTCATCGCGGTAGCGTCGTGCGTCGTCGGCGGTGGTGTGGTCGGACAGGCGGTAGGTGACGAATTCGATCACCGTGCCGCCCTGGCCCTTGCGGGCTCGCTCGCTGGCGCGGCGCATGCCTTCGAGCACGGCGATCAGGTCGTTGCCGTCCACCTGCAGGCAGTGCAGGCCGCCGGCCAGGCCCTTCTGCGCCAGCGTCTGCGCGCCGGTCTGCGCGCTGCGCGGCACCGAGATCGCCCAGCCGTTGTTGATCACGCCGAGCACCAGCGGCAGCTCATAGGCGCCGGCGGAATTCAGCGCGGCATAGAAGTCGGTCTTCGACGAACCACCATCGCCGCAGGTCGCCACCGCGATGTGCGGTTGCTTGCGCAGCTTGAACGACAGCGCCGCGCCGGCGGCGTGCAGGCACTGGGTGGAGATCGGCACGCAGAACGGGAAATCGATGCGCGCATCGCTGTCGCGGTCGAAGTCGCTGCCGCGCTCGTCGCCGCCCCAGTACATCAGTACGTCGCGCGGCTTCACGCCGCGCATGAACATGGCGCCGTACTCGCGGTAACTGGGGGCGTAGACGTCGCCGGTGCGCATCGAGGCGCCGATGCCCACATGGGTGGCCTCGTGGCCGAGGCAGCTGGCGTAGGTGCCCAGCTTGCCGGTGCGCTGCAAGGCGATCGCCTTGGTATCGAACGTGCGCACGAACAGCATCTGCTTGAACAGGTCGCGCAGGCGGGCGATGTCGCGCCCGGCCTCGGGCAGGTCATTGCGTACCAGGGTGCCGTCGGGGCCCAGGTACTGGAGGTATTCGATCTCGAAGCTTGCGGCGGTGGTCATCTGGACGGTGTTCTCGTCAGCCGGCGGAATTGGTTTCAAATGTAATTTTAGGAGCGATGGGGCTGGCGGCTGTCGTGCAATGCAGCAAGACGGGGGTGCATGGCAGGTGGCTGCGCGGAGAAACCGGTGCGGAAACAGGCGCTTGCCCGGGTGTCGTTCGGTGTCACCCTGCCTGCAGCCGGCGTGCGCCGGACGTGATCCGCGTCGCGGGCTGCGCAAACGACAAGGGGCGCGGTCGCCCGCGCCCCTGTCGACCCCACGATGGCGGGAAAGTTCAGCGGATGCGCTGGACCAGCCGGTCGTGGTTGTTGGCGGGGTTCGGGTCCGTGGTCGTGCTGCTAACGGTGGCGTCGAACTCCAGTTCCGTACCGCGCTTCGGCTTGCCCGGCACCACCAGGGCGAAGGCCAGCGTCTGCACGCCGCGCGGCATGGCGCCACGACGGGTGCAGTCGGCGGCGGCGCCGTCGGTGGTGTCCTGCACGCGCGTGCAGCTCCAGCCGCTGGGGGCGGCGACGGCGGCGTAGCGGGCATCGACGTTGCTGGTCAATCGCACGGTGACCTGCTCGGCCGCATCGGCACCGGCGTTGCGCACCGGCACCAGCAGCGTGGCGATGGTGCCGCGACGCAGCGGCAGGGCGGCGCCGAGCAGCTGCACCGACAGGTCGGCGCGGGTCTGCGGCAACGCGGCCACGGCCACCGACACGGCGGCGGTGTTGTCGCCGTTGGCCGGGTCGAGCACGGTCGAATTGGCCGACACGCCCAAGCCGAGCGTGGCACCCGCTGCGCTGGCCGGGATGACGGCGTCGAGGGCGAAGGTCGCTTCGTCACCGACCGCCAGCGACGGCACGGTGCAGGCCACGCGGGTGGTGCCTGCGGTGACTTCCGGTGCCGCGCAGCTCCAGCCGGCCGGCAGCGTGGCCAGCGACGGCGACAGTTCGGCCGAGAACACGAAGGCGAAGGCCGCCGGCGATGCCGCGCCGGGACCGGCGTTGCGCACCGTGGCGGTGTAGCGGACGGTCTCGCCCACGTTGGCGGTGGTGCGGTCTGCGCCGACGGTGGCCGACAGGTCGGCGCGGGCGAAGGACGGCACGCGGATGCTCAGGCGCACCGGGTCGTGGTCGGACGAACGCAGGGCCAGCGTGGCATCGCCGAAGTTGTCCACGCCGAAGTCCGCGTTGATGCGCGCATGGTCCACGCGCAGGCCGGCGTCCATCACCAGGGCTTCGTTGACCAGAACGTGGTCCAGCGTCTGCGCATTGCCCTCGAACGAGTACGAGTAACGCTGCGCAGGATCGGCGATCAGCTGGGAGCCGTCCACGAGCGGCACGCTCAACGGGCTGGGCATGTACGTCAGCACCTGGTCTTCCGCCGCGGCTTCGCCCTTGATGATGCCCATCACGTCGACATAGCCGTCGTTGAACTCGAACGCGTTGAAGTCGCCGACCAGCACGATCTTCTCGTCCGGGTTCGCCTGCTGCATCTCCTGCACCAGCTGGGCCAGGTAGACCGCCTGGGCGCCGCGCTTCACCCGCACGCGTTCGCCGCCGGTTGCCCAGCCGCTGCTGCCGGGCAGGGTGTCGTTGATGTCGTTGAGCGAGCGCAGGTGGTTGACGACGACCGTCAGCGGGTAGCTCGACGTGCCGTCCTGGTGAACGCGGGCGCGCAGGCGCAGCGGCGGACGGTCGTTGAGCAGGCTGGTGGTGCCGTTCGGGTTGGCGATGGTGGTCTCCTTGCCGAACTGCGCGACGTCCAGCACTTCCACGCGGGCGATGCCGTCCGCGGTCAGGCGCGAACTGACCAGGAAGCCGACGTTGATGCCGCCCACGTCGTTGCCCGGCTGCAGGTACGGCACGTAACCCGGACGCGTGGCGCAGGTCGCGTCGATGCGCTCGGAGAGCAACTGCAGCACGCGCAGGTTCTCCACTTCCACCGCGCCCAGGATGTCCGGGGTCTTCAGGTAGTCGCAGATCGCCAGCGCCGCCTTGGCCAGGCGCTTGTCCAGCGCTTCCGGCGTCAGTGTCACCGCACCGTTGCTGTCGTTGACCTCGTCGAACAGGCGCAGCAGGTTGAAGCTGCCGACGGTGACTTCATCGTAGGCGGCATCGTTGACGGCTTCCGGCGACATGCCGCCGGTGACCGTGGGCGGCGTGGCCACGTCGGGCAGCAGCGCCCACGTGCCGGCGAAATAGTCGAGCACGCCGAGCAGGCCGGTGACGTCGGCACCGGTGTCGGCCGAGAGCGGCGACGCGCCGACCTGGCCGCGACTGCGCACCATCAGGCGTTCCTGGTTGGTGTCGAAGCGCGGCGGGTTCTTGCCGGCCGGCACGGTGATGGCATCCATCACGGCGATGCCGGGCTCGCGGAACGGACGCGCCACGCCGGGCAGGGCGACGTGGAACACGCCGTCGCTGAAGGACAGCGCATCGTTCTCGTCGATGCTGCCGCCCGACGGGGCGATCACCACCGACTGCGCCACGCTGACGCGCATGCCTTCCAGGCGTTCCAGCGTGCCGGGCAGGGCGTCGGGCCCCAGCTCGGCGGCGGTCAGTTCGATCGCGGCAGGCAGGGCGACGCCGGTTTCCAGCACCTCGAGCGTCGGGGTGACGATCTCGGTGATGGCCAGCTGGTGCGGATTGGACGACGGGGTGAATTCCTCGACCGTACCGGTCACGCGCACGCGGTTGCCGACCGCGGCGGTGGCGGGCGGGGCGCTGCTGGTGAAGACGAACACGGCGTCCGACGTGGCCGGGTCGCCGTCGTCGTTGGCTGCCTGCAGGAAGAAGCCGTTGTTGAACTTGATCGCCGTGACGATGCCTTCGGTCACCACGCGCTTGCCGTTGTGCGGCGACAGCAGGCCGTTGCCCTGGATCTGCGCGATGGTCAGCGCCAGCGGCGGATCGGGCGGTTCCGGCGGCTCGGCGCCGCTGTTGCGCGGATTCGGCGCACCGACCGCGAAGTCGGCGCCGTTGTTGTTGGTGTCGATGCTGCCGTCGCCGCCACGCAGCGCCGCGGTGGTGTTGCTGAGCGTGCCGGTCGGCGCGCTGCCTTCGAAGCAGTTGGCCGCACTGCCGAAGCCGACGAAGTCGACCACGTTCGCATCGGCCGTCGGGCAGGCGCCCGTCAGCGCCGTGGTGCTGCGGCTCAGCGCGACCTTGCCGGCGGTGCCGCTCATCGCAATGGTGCCCACCGCGTCAGGCGCGGGGAGGTCCACCGTGCCGCCGGCGCCCTGCGCCTGCTGGACCAGGTAGAAGCCGCCGGCCGGGATGGTGCCCGTCAGGTTGGTGCGCCCGCTCCAGGTGGTGCCTGCGGAGGAGGTGTACTGCACGCTCCAGCCGGTCACGTCGACCGCAGTGGGGCCGTTGTTGCGCAGCTCGATGAAGTCGTTCTTCAGCGTGGCGCCGCTGTTGCCGCCGCCGCCGTAGACCTGGCTGATGACCACCTGTGCCTGGACCGACGAAGCGGCGAACAGCAAGGCGAAAGACGCGAGCACGGCCGCGACGCGGCCCCGTGGCATTTCCATGTAACGGGTTCTCCCTCAGTGGATTGGACGCCGACCCCCGCGGGAGCGATGCCGCCCCCGGTCGACGCAATGTAGCCCAAGCCTGTGGTACGCGCATTGCATGGGCGTGACACCGGCGCCGGTTTCCCGTCGCATCGCCCGGGCCGTCGACCGGCATCGGTTACGCTGGCGTCCCCGCCGCCGCTTGGGTGGTGCACCGGTTGAACGACGGATGGCCGTAGAGAAGAACGAACGCCCGCTGGAAGCAGGCATCCACACCGACCTGTCCGGCCGGATGAGCTACGGCGGCTACCTGCAGCTGGACCGCCTGTTGTCTGCACAGCACCCGGTGTCGGACCCGCCGCACCACGACGAGATGCTGTTCATCGTCCAGCACCAGGTCTCGGAGCTGTGGATGAAGCTGATGATCCACGAGCTGCAGGCGGCGATCGGCTTCCTCCAGCGCGACCAGGTCTGGCAGGCCCGCAAGGTGATGGCTCGCGCCAAGCAGGTGCTGCGCCAGCTGACCGAGCAGTGGTCGGTGCTGGAAACGCTGACCCCGTCCGAGTACATGGGCTTCCGCGACCTGCTGGGCCCGTCGTCGGGCTTCCAGTCGCTGCAGTACCGCACCATCGAATTCCTGCTCGGCAACAAGAATGCGGCGATGCTTAAGGTGTTCGCCCATGACCCGGAGGGCCATGCCGGGCTGGAGGCCGTGCTCGACGCCCCCAGCCTCTACGACGAATTCCTGATGTACCTTGCCCGCTGGGGCCACGGGATCCCCCTGCAGCACCTGCAGCGCGACTGGCGCCAGTCGCACGCCGCCGACGCCGCGCTGTTGCCGGTGTTCGAAGCGATCTACGAGGACACCGACCGCTACTGGCGCGAGTACTCGCTGTGCGAGGACCTGGTGGATCTGGAAAGCCAGTTCCAGTTGTGGCGCTTCCGCCACATGCGCACGGTGATGCGCATCATCGGCTTCAAGCGCGGTACCGGCGGGTCAAGCGGCGTGGGCTTCCTGCGCCAGGCGCTGGAGCTGACCTTCTTCCCGGAACTGTTCGACGTGCGCACGTCGATCGGCCCCGATCGCTGATGGGCGAGCAGGGTCGGCCGGATCGAAATCCCTTGGAAATCAGTGGATTGACTCGCTGAACAGGCAAGGCGACTGCTACACCACCGGCGTTTCAGCGATTTGACGAGGGCCCGCCGGGTCGGTGATCCTCGCCCGTCCCCTGCGCTCGTTGCAGGGGAAACCGAAATCCTGAACCACTTTTCTAGGGGGAGCCCGCATGAGCGGAGCCGTCGATACGTCAACGCCGGAACGGATACCGGAATTCAAGCAACTGCTGGGGCATCCGCGCCCCCTGTGGATGCTGTTCATGACCGAGTTCTGGGAACGCTTCGCGTTCTATGGCATGCGATGGGCCCTGGCCCTGTACATCGTCGCGCAGTTCTACGGCGGCGATAGTGCGGGCGAAGCGCCGGCCAGTCGCCTGTACGGCGCTTATCTGGCGCTGGTCTACGCGGCGGCGCTGTTCGGCGGCTACGTGGCCGACAAGGTCATCGGCTACCAGCGTTCGATCCTGCTGGGTGCGGTGGTCATGGCGGCGGGTTTGTTCATGATCATGTGGCCGGATGAGAACATCTTCAAACTCGGCCTGGCCACCGTGATCGCGGGCAACGGCCTGTTCAAGCCGAACATCTCGACCATGGTCGGGAAGCTCTACCTGCAGGGCGATGATCGCCGCGATTCCGGTTTCACCCTGTTCTACATGGGGATCAACTTGGGCGCGATGATCGCGCCATGGCTGACCGGCCTGCTGGCCGAGCGGATCATGGGCGGCTCGTCGGACATGCCGGTCTACAAGGTCGTGTTCCTGGTCTCTGGCATCGGCATGCTGATTTCGCTGGTGTGGTTCTGGTTCGGGCGCAAGCAGCTCGAAGGCATCGGCCGGCCGATGCCGGGCACAGAGGGAGCCGGCCGCGTGCTGGTGACGGCGATCTGCACCCTGCTCGCCATTCCGGTGATCTACTTTCTGCTGTCGATCGGTGCCGGCGCCCTCCAGTGGATCCTGACCGCGCTGTTCGTGGCGCTGTGCGTGCTGATCCTGCGCGAAGGCTTCAAGGATGGGCCAGTGCGTCGCGACATGGCCATCGCCATGCTGATCATCTTCGCGTTCAACGTGCTGTTCTGGTGCTTCTTCGAGCAGGCCGGCAGTTCGTTCAACTTCCTCGCCCAGAACATCGTCAATCGCGATTTCGGTGGCTGGACCTTCCCCGTGGGCTGGTTCCAGTCGGTGAATTCCATCGCCATCATCACGATGGCACCGCTGCTCGCTTGGCTGTGGGTGAAGCTGGGTAGCAACAACCCGTCGATTCCGCGCAAGTTCGGCTTGGGCCTGCTGTTCAACAGCCTGGCCTTCCTGCTGCTGATGTTCGCGCTGTCCAGCCTGGTGGATCCGCAGAGCCTGAAGATCCCGTTCTGGACCCTGTTCGCGGTCTACTGGATCCAGTCGATCGGCGAGCTTTGCCTGTCGCCCATCGGCCTGTCGATGGTGACCAAGCTGGCGCCGGTGCGCCTGGTCGGCTTCGGCATGGGTGGCTGGTTCCTGTCCACCGCGATCGGCAACAACCTCTCCGGCATCTTCGCCAGCCACGTCAGCGGCGAGAGCGGGATGAGCGTGGAGTCCGCGCTGAGCGGCTACACCTTCGGGTTCTGGGCATTGTTGATCCCGGGCGTGCTGCTGTTCCTGATCGCGCCGCTTATCCAGCGCCTGATGCACGGCGTGAAATAACGCATCGGCGCGCACCCCGCGGGTGCGCCTTTGCCGATGTGTCATCCCTGCGCAAGCGGGGATCCATTGAAAACGGCGGCCATGGGCCGCCGTTTTTTTGTTCGTAGAGCGGAGCTTGCTCCGCTGCTGTCGGGTTCGCACGCATCGCGCAGCCAAGCAAGCTCGGCTCTACGGAAGCGGGCCGCTCAGCCCTCGATGCGCTTCACGCCCTCGCCGGCCAGCTTGTCGATCAACTGGTCGAGCATCGCGCGTTCCTCGTCGCTCAGCGGCTCCAGCATGCGCTGGTGGTACTCGATCACCATCGGTGCGACTTCGTCGTAGACCCGGAAACCCTCGTCGGTCAGCGCCAGCACCGAGCGGCGCCGGTCGTCGCCGTGGATCTCGCGCTGGATCAGGGCCCGTTCCAGCAGGCGGGCGACCGCCCGGCTGACGGCGACCTTGTCCATGGCGGTGCGGCTGGCGACCTCGCCGGCGGACAGGCCCGGGAAGCGGCCCAGGACGGCCATGACCCGCCATTCGGTGATGGCCAGGCCGAAACGGCGGTGGTATTCGCGGGAAATCGCGCTGCTGATCCGGTTGGACAGCACGCTCAACCGATAGGAGAACAGGCGGTCGAGGTCGAAATCGGCGTGGACGGGCGGGCTGTCGGGCGGCTGGCTCATTGTTGCGCTGCTACTTGTGGGTGGTTTCAGCTGAAACTATATTGGCGTGCATCCACGCAAGCCTAGCGAGACGCCCCATGAACGCACAACCCAACCTGGGCATGCAGCCCACGACGTTCGACAACCCGATGGGCATCGACGGCTTCGAATTCGTCGAGTTCGCCGCGCCCGCCGGGCAGGCTCACCACCTGCACGATTACTTCCGCAAGCTGGGCTTCGTGCAGGTCGCGCGCCACAGGACGCGCGCCATCAGCACCTATCGCCAGGGCGACTGCACCTTCCTGATCAACGAGGACCCCGATTCCTTCGCTGCCCGCTTCGCTGCCGAACACGGCCCCAGCGCGTGCGGCTTTGCGATCCGCGTGAAGAAACTGGCCGAATGGGCGCGCGTGCAGGCGCTCAAGAACGGCGCCGAGTCGTTCGACGCGGCGGACGAGCTGACCAAGGCCGTGGCCGCGCCGGTCATCAAGGGCATCGGCGACTGCATGCTCTACATCGTCGACCGCTATGACGACCAGGGCACCATCCACGACCCCGACTACGAATACCTGCCCGGCGTGGACCTGATGCCGAAGGGCTTCGGGCTGACTTTCATCGATCACCTGACCCACAACCTCTACCACGGCAACATGGCCAAGTGGGCGGACTACTACGAGCGGCTGTTCAACTTCCGCGAGATCCGCTACTTCGACATCAAGGGCGCAAAGACCGGCCTGCTGTCCAAGGCGATGACCGCGCCGGACGGCATGGTGCGCATCCCGCTCAACGAGTCCAGCGACCCGAAGAGCCAGATCAACGAGTACCTCGACGCCTACAAGGGCGAAGGCATCCAGCACATCGCCTGCTTCACCGACGACATCTACACCACGGTGGAGAAGATGCGCGAGTCGGGTGTCGAGTTCCTCGACACGCCGGATACCTATTTCGACGTGATCGACCAGCGCATCCCGAACCATGGGGAAGACGTGGCACGCCTGGCGCGCAACAAGATCCTGATCGATGCCGACGTCGAGACCAAGCAACGCAAGCTGCTGCAGATCTTCACCCAGAACGCGCTGGGCCCGATCTTCTTCGAGATCATCCAGCGCAAGGGCAACGAAGGCTTCGGCGAAGGCAACTTCCAGGCACTGTTCGAGAGCATCGAGCGCGACCAGATGAAGCGCGGGGTGCTGTAGTCTTCTGCCTCAAGCCCCTCTCCCGACGGGAGAGGGGTTGGGGTGAGGGGCAGGAGGACAAGGATGACGAACCACCGCAGACCTCCGATGGCCACTCGTGCTTTGGAACGGGTGAGGGAACTGCGGGCACGATCGACAGATGCGGAACGCAAACTTTGGTCGATCCTCAGAGGCGGTGGCATCGAGGGTTTGAAGTTCCGTAGACAGCATTCCATCCCGCCCTACACGGTTGATTTCTGGTGCGTATCGATCAAGTTGGTGATTGAAGTGGATGGATCGCAGCACACGGAAACATCCGATCACTTACGAACGCAGTTCCTGGAATCAAAGGGTTTCACCGTCCTGCGGTTCTGGGACAACGAAGTACTGATGCAGATCGAAGCGGTGGCTGAGGCGATCTGCAGGACCGTCTCACCATCGCCCCTCACCCCAACCCCTCTCCCGTCGGGAGAGGGGCTTTAAAGGCATCGAGATGAAAACGCCCCCCGATCGCGGATACATGACCGGCTTCGGCAACCACTTCGCTACCGAGGCGATTCTCGGCACGCTGCCCGAAGGCCGCAACTCGCCGCAGCGCGTGGCGCACGGTCTCTATGCGGAGCAGCTCAGCGGCACCGCGTTCACCGCGCCGCGCGCCGAGAACCGCCGCAACTGGCTGTACCGCATCCGCCCGGCGGCGATGCACGGCACCTTCGCGCCCTACGCGCAGCATCGCCTGCACAGCGATTTCAGTGCCGGTCCGGTGTCGCCGGACCAGATGCGCTGGTCGCCATTGCCGATGCCGGAAGCGCCGACCGATTTCGTCGATGGCCTCTACACCATGGCCGGCAACGGCACGCCGGAAGCCCAGCACGGCGTGGGCATCCACCTGTACGCCGCCAACCGCTCGATGCAGGGGCGCTACTTCTACGATGCCGATGGCGAACTGCTGATCGTCCCGCAGCAGGGCAGCCTGCGCATCGCCACCGAGTTCGGCGTGATCGACGTCGAGCCGCAGCAGATCGCGGTGATTCCGCGCGGCGTGCGCTTCCTGGTCGAACTGCCTGACGGTGAGGCGCGCGGGTATGTCTGCGAGAACTTCGGCGCGCAGCTCCGCCTGCCGGACCTGGGGCCGATCGGTTCGAACGGGCTGGCGAATCCGCGCGACTTCGAAACGCCGGTCGCCGCCTACGAGGACGTCGAGGGCGAATTCGAACTGATCGCCAAGTTCCAGGGCCACCTGTGGCGTGCAGACATCGGCCATTCGCCGCTCGACGTGGTGGGCTGGCACGGCAACTACGCGCCCTACCGCTATGACCTGCGCCGCTTCAACACCATCGGCTCGATCAGCTACGACCATCCGGATCCATCGATCTTCCTGGTGCTCACCTCGCCGAGCGATACCCCTGGCGTGGGCAACATGGACTTCGTGATCTTCCCGCCGCGCTGGCTGGTGGCGCAGGACACGTTCCGTCCGCCGTGGTTCCATCGCAACATCGCCAGCGAGTTCATGGGCCTGATCCATGGCGTCTACGACGCGAAGGCCGAGGGTTTCGCGCCGGGCGGCGCTTCGCTGCACAACTGCATGACCGGTCACGGGCCGGATGCGGCGACGTTCGAGAAAGCGTCGGGCGCCGATCTGTCCAAGCCCGATGTCATCACCGGCACGATGGCTTTCATGTTCGAGACGCGTGCGGTGATCCGGCCAACGCGGCAGGCGGTGGACGCCGCACACCGCCAGCGCGACTACCAGGCGTGCTGGGCCGGCCTGCGCAAGCACTTCGCGCCGAAGGACTGAGCCGCGTTCACCGCAAGGCGTTTTCTTCCTGCGGGACCAGGCTCTCGTGCATGCGGGGCAGGGCCTCCGTGGGCAGTGCCTCGAAAAGGCGCTGCCGGATGCGTCCGGCGAGCGTGGCGGCCACGCGTCCCTCCAGGAAGCGGAAGGCATCGGCGAGCGCGTCGAGCATCGCCGCATCGTCCAGCCGCGCCTGCAAGCGGTCACGGTGGTGGCGCGCGCCGTCGTCGCGTTGCAGTTCCAGCATGCCAGACAGGTAGACCTTGGCCGCCACCAGCGAACGCCGTGGTCCTGGAGTAGTGGCGGAAGCGACGACGGCGGCGGCAGGCGCGGTGACCTGCATGCGCGACCCGTCGACGAGATATCCGGCCTGTACCAGGCGCTGCACCAGCAGCGGTGCATCCTGTCCCAGCAACTGCACCAGCTCGGCGAGGTCGCGTCGACCGTCGCAGAGGATCAACGTGCGTCGCTCGCGCATGCCCAGTGCACCCGTGTGGGCCTGCAGGATGTCACGGGCCAGATCGGTTTTCGACGGTCGCATGGCGAAAGGAACGGAAGGTCGCGCGCAGGCTATTCGCCGGCCATGAAGTGCGCATGACAACTGCACGTTCGCAGCGAATTAACGCGTGAACGCTACGATTCAGGTTTGTGCAATGGAGAGAGCCGATGAAGTCGATGCTGCCGATCGTGATGGTCGTCACCTTGTTGTCCGCGTGCCAGCGCGAAGAAGCCGGTACGCCGCCAGCCGAGCCGACGACCACGGCGACCAGCACACCGATGGCGGAAGCCCCGGCACCGACGCCCGCCGTGGACGACACCGCCGCGCCCGCCGGTCCGGTGACCCAGGCCAGTTTCCTCGGCTACGGCGACATGAAGCTGGGCAGCACGGTCGATGAGGCACGCGCGGCATGGGGCGGTGAACTCAATGGCGCGCCGATGGAGGGCACCACCTGCCACTACCTGTGGCCGAAGTGGATCACCCGCCCCGCCGACTTCGCTTTCATGATGGAAGAAGGCAAGTTCGTCCGCTACGACGTCGGCACCGACAAGGAAACCGCGCCGGGTGGCGGCAAGGTCGGGATGGGCATCGATGAATTGCAGAAGCTCTATGGCGGCGCGTTGAAGGCCTCGCCGCACAAGTACACGCAGGGTGGCCAGTACCTGGCGATGGACGCGGGCGACGTGGCACCGACCCGCCTGGTGTTCGAGGCCGACGCATCCGGCAAGGTCACTGCCTGGCGCGTGGGCCTGTCGCCGCAGGTCGACTACGTGGAAGGCTGTTCCTGAGCCACCTCGCCGCGAGGCGGTGCCCATGCTGGCTCCACCGTCGCGCGCAGGCATAGAATCGCCGCACACCACACGGGAAGGGGTCGTGCGATGACGGAAGCCTGGGGATATTTCGCGCTGGGACTGGTGCTGCTGGCGCTCGGCGGCGACTCGATCGTCAAGGGTGCATCCGGGCTGGCGCAGCGGATCGGCGCGTCCCCCTTCGTGGCAGGCCTGTTGCTGATCGCGTTCGGCACGTCGTTGCCGGAACTGGCGGTCAATGCGCGCGCGGCCTGGGTCGGGGCGCAGGAACTCGCTCTCGGCAATGCGGTAGGCAGCAACATCGTCAACCTGGGCCTGACGCTGGGCGTGGCGGCGCTCGCCGCGCCGGTGCTCGTGCGGTTGCGCGTGCTGTCCCCGTTGCTGGTCTTTCTGGCGCTGGCCTCGCTGGGGCTGATCGTGTTCGGCCTGGATGGCGTGGTCAGTCGCGTCGAAGGCGGCATGCTGTTGCTGGGTTTCGTCGCGGCGCTGGCGTTCCTGCTGGCGCGCGCGCCACGCGAAGCGCAGGCGGTGCGGACGGACGTCGAGGCGTTCGCCAGCACGCGCATCGTGCTTTGGTTGAACCTGCTGCGATTCGCCGTGGCGGCGGCCCTGCTGTACTTCGGTGCACGCTACGTGGTGCAGGCGGCGCCGGTGATCGGGGAGGGATGGGGGTTGTCGCCGCTGCTCACCGGCCTGCTGCCGGTCGCCATCGGCACGGCGCTGCCGGAGATCGCGGCCGCAGCCATGGCGGCGCGGCGTGGACAGGGCGACATGGTCGCCGGCCACGTCATCGGCTCCAGCCTGTTCAATCTGCTGGTGGTGGTAGGCGGCATGGCGGCATTCCGTCCGCTGGCGCTGCCGGAGTCCTTCGTGCGGCTGGAACTGCCGGCAGCCATCGCGTTCGTGCTGGTGCTGTATCCCATGCTGCGCGGCGACCTGCGTATCAGCCGCGTGGAAGGCGGCATCCTGCTCGCCGCCTTCGTCGGCTGGCTGATCCTGGAGATCGCATTGCTCGCCTGACCTGAACCGCGGGGTCAGGCTTATGTGAACGGGTTTGTTAAACTCGGGGCGATTGCTCGCGAATGACGCATTCCCTGCAACGCAAGGCGGTAGATGATTCCTTTCCTTGAAATCCTGCTGGCGCTGCCCTTCGTGCTCGCGCTGGTGGTGGCGCTGGCGCGCGGCCTGCCGCGCGGCGCGACCGCATGGCTGGCCGGGCTCGCACCGCTGCTGGGCCTGGTGCTGCTGGCGTGGATGACGCCGAGCGTGCTGCAAGGGTGGAACCTGCGCGCCGATCATGCGTGGATCCCGCAGATCGGTCTCGCGTTCACGCTGCGCCTGGACGGGTTGGCGTGGATGTTCGCCGGGTTGGTTCTGGCGATCGGTGCACTGGTGGTGATGTACGCGCGCTACTACCTCAGCGAGAAGGACAGCGCGCCGCGCTTCTTCGCCAGCCTGCTGCTCTTCATGGGGTCGATGCTCGGCGTGGTATTGGCCGGCAACCTGCTGTTGTTGGTGGTGTTCTGGGAACTGACCAGCATCAGTTCGTTCCTGCTGATCGGCTTCTGGTCGCATCGCCAGGATGCGCGTGAAGGTGCGCGCATGGCGCTGGCGATCACGGGCGCGGGCGGACTGGCGTTGCTGGGCGGCGTGTTGCTGATCGGCCGCATCGTCGGCAGCTACGACCTGGATATCGTGCTGGCGTCGGGCGACCTGATCCGCGCGAGCACGCTGTATCCGTGGGCCCTGCTGCTGGTGCTGGCGGGCGTGTTCACCAAGAGCGCGCAGTTCCCGCTGCATTTCTGGTTGCCGCATGCGATGGCCGCGCCCACGCCGGTCTCGGCCTACCTGCATTCGGCCACGATGGTGAAGGCCGGCGTGTTCCTGCTGGCACGCCTGCACCCGGCGCTGGCCGGGACCGACCTGTTCTTCTACGTGGTGACCAGCGTCGGCGCACTGACGCTGCTGGTTGGCGCGTGGTACGCCATCTTCCAGCACGACCTGAAGGGGTTGCTGGCGTATTCGACGATCTCCCACCTCGGCCTGATCACGCTGCTGTTCGGCATCTCCACGCCGATGGCCGTGGTGGCCGGTGTGTTCCACATCCTCAACCACGCCACGTTCAAGGCGTCGCTGTTCATGGCGGCCGGCATCATCGACCACGAGACGGGCACCCGCGACATGCGCAGGCTGGGAAACCTGCGGCGCTACCTGCCGTGGACCAGTGCGCTGGCAATCATCGCGTCGCTCGCGATGGCAGGCATTCCGCTGCTCAACGGGTTCCTGTCGAAAGAAATGTTCTTCGCCGAGGCGCTGGATATCCCGGGGCATCGCGCGATGCGCGACGCGATCAGCGTGGCGGCACTCCTGTACGGCGTTTTCGGCGTGGCTTACAGCCTGCGGTTCGTCTATGAGACGTTCTTCGGCGACGATCCGCACGCCGGTGGCGTAATCCCGCATGAGCCGCCCCGCTGGATGAAGATTCCCGTTGAGGTGCTGGTGGTGCTGTGCGTGGCGGTCGGCATGTTCCCTGCGTGGACCGTAGCCCCGGTGTTGCATGCCAGCGCAGCTGCGATCCTTGGCGATGCCATGCCCGAGTACAGCCTGGCGGTGTGGCACGGGATCAACAAGCCGCTGCTCATGAGTCTGGCGGGCATCGCTGGCGGCATCGCCCTGTATTTCGGATTGCGGCGGTTGTTCGACCTGCACGCCATCGTGCGTCGTTCGCTCGGTCGCAGCGTGTTTCGCTGGAACATGGAGGCGCTCTACGCGCTGGCCGGACGTTTCACCGGAGCGCTTGCCAACGGCAGCCTGCAGCGCAGCCTGCTGTGGCTGGTGCTTGCGGCCATCGTGGCCGGTGCCGCGCCCTTCATCGGTGGTGATGCCGCACCGGTGCAGTGGCGTGCATCGCAACCGATGCCGCTGCTCGGCTGGCTGCTGTGGCTGGTGCTGGTGACCTGCGCGGTGTGGACGATCCGCCTGTACCGGCAACGGCTGCTCGCCGTCGTGGTGCTCGGCGGCGCGGGACTGGTGGTCAGCCTGACGTTCGTGTTCCTGTCGGCGCCGGATCTGGCCCTGACGCAGTTGATGGTGGAAATGGTCAGCCTGGTCCTGCTGCTGCTGGGCCTGCACTACCTGCCGCCACGCTCGCCGCCCGAGCGCACGCCGCGCCGCCGCGTGCGCGACATCGTGGTGGCGCTCGCGGCGGGCATCGGCACGGGCGTACTGTCCTATCTGGTAATGACACGGCCGGGCGACACGATCAGCGGCGAACTGCTGGCGCGTTCGCTGCCCGAGGCCTATGGCAGCAACGTGGTCAACGTGATCCTGGTGGATTTCCGCGGCTTCGATACGTTCGGCGAGATCACCGTGTTCGGCATCGCCGCGCTGATCGTGCATGCGCTGCTGCGCCGCGCGCGGATGGCGCCGGAGAAGATCATGTCCGGCCCGCCGATCCCGCTGCCGGTACCGGCGGACCTGGCGCAGATCATGTTCCCGCTCACGCTGACCGTCTCCGTATTCCTGTTCCTGCGCGGCCACAACGCACCGGGTGGCGGTTTCATCGCCGGCCTCGTACTGGCGGTACCTCTGTTGGTGCAGTACGTGATCCAGGGCGCGGCGTCGGTCGAATCCCGCTTCGGCTTCGATTACGTACGCTGCATCGGCGTGGGCCTGATCGTCGCCGGCCTGAGCGGCGTGGCGTCGATGGGCTTTGGCGTGCCGTTCCTGACCAGCGGGCATCTGGATCTCGAGCTGCCGATCATCGGGAAGGTGCCCCTTGCCAGCGCGATCGGCTTCGACACCGGCGTCTACCTGGTGGTGTTCGGTGGCGCAATGCTGATCCTGTCGATGATGGGCACTATCAAGCCCTCGCGCACGCGCGTCTCGCACCTGGGCGTGATGGAGCCGGGCGAACGCTCCACCCGTACCGGAGAACTGCGCTGATGGAACTGGCCATGGCGAGCGCGATCGGCATCCTTACCGCAGCCGGGGTGTACCTGCTGCTGCGTGCGCGCAGTTTTGACGTCATCCTGGGGCTTACGCTGCTCTCGTATGCGACCAACCTGCTGATCTTCAGCGGCGGTCGGCTGGTGCCCGGCAAGCCGGCGGTGCTGCGCGAGGGCGTGGCGCCGACCCTGGCGAACTACACCGACCCGCTGCCGCAGGCACTGGTGCTGACGGCCATCGTGATCGCCTTCGCGATGACGGCGGTGACAGTGGTGCTGGCCATCCGCAGCCGTGGCGACAACGACAGCGACCATGTCGACGGCAGCAGGGCCGAGCGTGCGTTCCTCGCCGCCGAGCAGCGCCGGCACGATGAAGCCCGCGATGCCGCCAAGGCCGATGAGGCGGAGCCACGCGCATGAGCCACCTGCCGGTGCTGCCGATCCTGATCCCGCTGTTCGCCGCGTCGATCGCGCTGTTCTTCGAACACCGCCGGTTCGGCATGGTCCCGCAGCGCATCGTCGCGTGGGCCTCGATCGCCGCCATGCTGGCCGTGGCCTGCGTGCTGGTCGCGTCCGCGGGGTCCGGCGAGGTCTCGGTCTACCTGCTCGGCGACTGGCCGGCGCGATTGGGCATCGTGCTGATGGTGGACCGGCTGTCCGCCCTGATGCTGCTGGTGGGCCTGCTGCTGGGTGCGGCCTGCCTGCTGCATGCATGCGCCGGCTGGGACAGGCGCGCACCGCACTTCCACGCGTTCTTCCAGTTCCAGCTGATGGGCTTGAACGGCGCGTTCCTGACCGGCGACATCTTCAATCTGTTCGTGTTCTTCGAAGTACTGCTGATCGCGTCGTACGGGTTGATGCTCAGCGGTGGTCGTGGCGAGCGGATGCGCGCGGGCCTGCATTACGTGACGTTCAACATCGCGGCGTCGACACTGTTCCTGATTGCGCTGGGACTTCTGTACGGACTGCTCGGCTCGTTGAACATGGCCGAGCTGTCGGTGCGGGTGGCGCAACTGCCGGCGGGCGACATCGCGCTGGTGCGGGCGGCGGCAGGCCTGCTGTTCGTGGTGTTCTGCGCGAAAGCGGCGTTGCTGCCGATGTATTTCTGGCTTCCCGAAACCTATACCCACGCGCCGGCGGCGGTCGCGGGCCTGTTCGCCATCATGACCAAGGTCGGCCTGTACGCGGTGTTGCGGTTGGGCACGCTGACCTTCGGCGCAGCGGGACCGCTGGACGGGTTCGCCTGGCCCGCACTGTTGGCGCTGGGCGCGGCGACGCTGGCGCTGGCATCGCTGGGCGTCCTGGCGGCGAACCGGCTTCGCGCGCTGGCCGCATATCTTGTGCTGGGCTCGGCGGCGACGCTGTTCGTCGCGTTCGCGCTGCACACCGCCGGCACGATCGGTGCGGGGCTGTATTATCTGGTGCACAGCAGCTTCGCAGGTGCCGCACTGTTCCTGCTGGCGGACCTGATCCGTCGCCGGCGTGGCCGTGCCAGCGACCGCAAGGACGTGATCGCGGCGCTGCCCGACAAGACCGTGCCGGGCCTGCTGTTCCTGGTCGCTGCGGTTTCGCTGGCGGGCCTTCCGCCGCTGTCGGGCTTCATCGGCAAGCTGCTGCTGCTGGAAGCGGTGCCCTCCGGTCCGCGTACGTTCTGGATCTGGGCGCTGGTGCTGGGCACCAGTTTCCTGATGCTGGTCGGATTGGCGCGCGCGGGCACGCGGTTGTTCTGGCGCGTGGAGCCGTGGCCGGACGCGAGTGCGGAACGGCAGGAAGCATTCATGCCTGCCGACCAGATGGCGGTGGCACCCTCGCGTCCGCTCGAGACGGCGGCCGTCGTGCTGTTGCTCGCCTATGGCATCGTCCTGGTGCTCGCTGCGTCGCCGATCCTGGACTACACGCGGGCCACTGCGGCGCAGCTGCAGGCGCCCGAAGACTACGTCGATCACATGCGCGCCGTCGCGCCCATCCTGAGGGAGCCCTGAGCATGGCTGCGACCTGGCGCAAGCGCTTGCTGCCGTCGCTGCCTCTGAGCGTGACGGTGTTCTGCTTCTGGCTGCTGATGAACGACGAGATCAGCGCGGGCCAGGTGACGATGGCGCTGCTGCTGGCGTTGTTGATTCCTCCCTTCGCCGCACGGCTGGACCGCGAGTTCGCTAGCATCGGCCGCCTGCGCAGCGTGCCGCGCATGCTGGGCGTGCTGGCGCTAGACATCGTGCAGGCGAACGTCACCGTGGCGCTGCAGGTGCTCGGTCCCGAACGGAACATCCGCCCCGGCTTCATCTGGGTGCCGCTCGACATCAACAACATCCATGGCATTGCGGCCCTGACCAGCATCATCACGCTGACCCCCGGCACGGTGTCGTCGGTGCTGTCGGATGACCGGAGCCACCTGCTGGTGCATGTGTTGAACCTGGATGATGCCGACGAGGTGATCCGGCAGATCAAGACACGCTATGAAATGCCGCTGATGGAGATATTCCCGTGACCCCGCAGGCGCTAGTGATGTACGCGATCGTGGGCTCGATGCACGTGGTCGGGCTGGCGATGCTGTTGGCACTCGTGCGGCTCGTTCGCGGGCCCAGCGTGCCCGACCGCATCCTCGCGCTCGATACGCTGTTCGTGGCGGCGATCGCGCAGCTGGTGCTGTTCGGCATGTACCTGGGCACGGCAGTCTACTTCGAAGCGGCGCTGATCATCGCCATGCTGGGCTTCGTCGGCACCGTGGTGCTGAGCAAGTACGTGCTGCGCCGGGACATCGTCGAATGAGCTGGGTCTTCGCCATCCTGCTGGTGCTGCTGCTGGCCGTGGGCAGCTTCTTCATCCTGGTCGGCTCCTTCAGCCTGTTGAAGCTGTCGGAGTTCTTCAAGCGCCTTCACGGCCCCACCAAGGCCAGTACGCTGGGCGTGGGCTGCATGCTGATCGCGTCGGTCGGCTATCACGCGCTGAGCGGCACCGATCCGCAGCCGCGCGAACTGCTGATCACCGCGTTCCTCTTCATCACCGCGCCGATCAGCGCGCACCTGATGGCCAAGGCCGCGCTGTCGCTGCACATGGCCGAGCGTCCCCCGATGCCGGGCGGTGAACCGGCCAAGCCCGTCGATGCGGTCGACGAAGACGCCGGCCAGGACGCCTGATCCGCAATGCGTACCGCCCTCGTCTTCGGTGCCAGCGGCCAGATCGGCGAGGCGCTGCTCGCGCGGCTCGACGCACGCGACTGGCAGGTGTTCGCGGTATCGCGGACCGCGCGTCCTCCGTTGTCGAACGTGCAGTGGCTGCCGGGCGGGTTCGCCGGCATCGAGGGACTGCCCGACAGCGTCGATGTGATCTTCAGCACCGGCCCGCTGGATGGTTTCGCGCAGTGGTATGCCCGCGGGCTGGTCGCGGCGCCACGCGTGGTCGCGTTCGGATCCACCAGCCTCGACACCAAGAAAGCGTCGGGCGACGCGCACGAGCGCGACGTCGTCGCGCGGCTGCAGACCGCCGAACGAACCGTGTTCGAGACCGCGTCGGCCAATGGCGCCGCAGCAACGTTGCTGCGTCCGACCCTGGTCTATGGCGCCGGACGCGACCAGACGCTCGCGCGGATCGCGGCGATGGCGCGGCGCGTGGGCTTCTTCGTGTTGCCGCGTGGCGCCGAGGGCAAGCGCCAGCCGGTGCACGTCGACGATCTGGCGATGGCAGCACTCGCCGTCGTGGAGGCATCCGCCACCCACGGACATGCCTATTCGCTGCCGGGAGGCGAAACGCTGGCCTACAGCGACATGGTGTCGCGCACGCTGAAGGCGCTCGATCCGCCGGCGACGCTATGGCAGCTGCCGATGCCGGTCTTCCGCGCGGTGCTGTCGTTCGCCCGGATGGCGGGCGCGATGCGAGGGCTCACCGACGATGCGGTGGCGCGCATGCGCGAGGATCTGGTGTTCGATGCGGCGCCGGCGCGACGCGACTTCGGCTACGTGCCGCGGAAATTCATGGTCGACAAGCGCGCGGTGGAATCGTAGAGCGGAGCTTGCTCCGCTGCTGTTCGCAGTTCAGATAGATGCCGTGCACGGCATCAGCCAAGCAAGCTCAGCTCGGCCCTACTCAGTACTTCCAGCCCATCTTCCTATAGAACTTGCTCAGAACCCAGGCCGGCCCGATCAGCAGGTAGGTCAGGTCGGTCAGGAAGCTCGGCTTCTTGCCCTCGATCTTGTGGCCGATGAACTGGGCGATCCACGCCAGCACGAACACTGCGACCGCCACGAAGAACAGGTTCTGCAGCCCGAGCACGGCTTCCAGCCAGCGCGTCAGCCACGCCATCGCGATGAAGATCGCCAGCATGCCGAAACCGAGCGGTCGCGAGAGTTTGTAGTAGTACATCCACGCGCCGAACATCGCCAGCGCCGCCCACATGCCGGATTTCACCCAGGTGCCGAACACCGGGATGCACCAGAGCAGCGCCACCACCGTCCACAGGATCGCCGGCACGGCGAACACGTGGATCAGCTGGTTGGTCTCGTTGACGTGGTCGCCGGAATAACTGGCGAACCAGCGGTCCACCGGACGTTGCGCGGTCGCGTTCATTCATCCCTCCCGAGGATGGCAATGCGGCAGGGTATGGAGCATACCCCAGCCCGTCGGGCGCTGCCGGCCCGGCCGTCAGGTCGGTGGAGAGGTTCGACTGTGGGAGCGACGTCAGTCGCGATCAGTCTGGCCGCGGCCTTCCATCGCGACTGACGTCGCTCCCACAGGGGTCAATCGACGACGATGCCGGCCAGTTTCTGCAGCGCTTCGGCGTACTTGGCGCGTGTGCGCTCGATGACCTGGGCGGGCAGCGCCGGGCCGGGCGCGGTCTTGTTCCAGTCCAGCGTTTCCAGGTAGTCGCGCACGAACTGCTTGTCGTAGCTCGGCGGGCTGGTGCCGACTTCGTACTGGTCCGCGGGCCAATAGCGCGAGGAATCCGGAGTCAGCATCTCGTCCATGATGTAGAGGCGGCCGTCTTCGTCCGTGCCGAACTCGAACTTGGTGTCGGCCAGCAGGATGCCGCGTTCGGCGGCGACATCGGCGGCGAAGCGGTAGATGCGCAGGGTGGCGTCGCGCACGCGCTCGGCCAGTTCGGCGCCGACGGTCTTCACCATGGCGTCGAAGTCGATGTTCTCGTCGTGGTCGCCGACCGCGGCCTTGGTCGACGGGGTGAAGATCGGCTCGGCCAGCTTCTCCGCCTGGCGGAGGCCGTCGGGCAGCTCGATGCCGCTGACCTTGCCGGTGCGCTGGTAATCCTTCCAGCCGCTGCCGATCAGGTAGCCGCGCGCAATGGCTTCCACCGGCACCGGCTTGAGCTTCTTGGTCACCACCGCGCGCTTGGCGTACAGCGAGGCGTCGACGCCGGCCGGCAGCACGCTGGCCACGTCGATGCCGGTCAGGTGGTTCGGCATCAGGTGCGCGGTCTTGGCGAACCAGAAGTTGGAGATCTGGCAGAGCATCTCGCCCTTGCCGGGAATGGGGTCGGGCAGCACCACGTCGAACGCGCTGAGGCGGTCGGTGGCGACCATCAGCAGGTAGTCGCCCGGGGGCGCATCGGCGGGCAGGCGCTCGCGGGGCAGGTCGAACACGTCGCGGACCTTGCCGCGATGGCGCAGGGTGAGGCCGGGCAGATCGGATTGAAGCAACGTCGTGGGCACAAACACTCCTTGGGGAGTCCGGAAACCAGCGAAGCGGTACAGCGTCGTCGGGGCGTGCGGCAGGCCGTGCGCCCGTGCCCCGGGGCGGCCGTCTACCCGCGGTGGCGGGGCCGGGTACCTGACCGGGCCGCGTAGTGTACGGGCTGACGGGCGGCGTGTGCCGTAAAATGCCGCGATTGCCGGAGAAGGCGGGCCGAATGAAGCGCTGGTACGGAAAACTGCTGGGATTCGTGGCCGGTTGGCTGCTGATGCGCCATCCCCTGGGCGGCCTGGTGGGCCTGATCATCGGCCATGCCTTCGACGAGGACTGGTTCAGGCTCGGCCGCGACAATCCGTATCGCGCGCTCGGCCTGACCAGCGACGCCAGCGATGCTGAGGTCGATCAGGCTTATCGCCGGCTCATTTCCCAGTACCACCCCGACAAGATGGCTGGTGCCGCGGAAGACCTGCGCCGCCAGGCCGAACGGAAGGCAGGCGAGATCAACGCCGCCTACGACCGCATCAAGACCCAGCGCAAGCGCAAGTGAGCCTCTCCATGTCGAACTGCATCATCGCCCCGTCCATCCTGTCCGCGGACTTCGCCCGCCTCGGCGAGGAAGTCGACAACGTACTGAAGGCCGGCGCCGACTGGGTCCACTTCGACGTGATGGACAACCACTACGTCCCCAATCTGACCATCGGCCCGCTGGTGTGCAGCGCGCTGCGCAAGCATGGCGTCACCGCGCCGATCGACGTGCACCTGATGGTGGAGCCGGTGGACCGCATCATCCCGGACTTCGCCGAAGCCGGCGCCAGCATCATCAGCTTCCACCCGGAAGCCTCGAAGCACGTGCACCGCACGATCCAGCTGATCAAGTCGCTGGGCTGCAAGGCCGGCCTGGTGCTCAACCCCGGCACGCCGGTCGAAGTGCTGGACTGGGTGCTGCCGGAACTGGACCTGGTGCTGCTGATGTCGGTGAACCCGGGCTTCGGCGGGCAGGCCTTCATTCCGTCGGCGCTGGACAAGCTGCGGGCCGTGCGCGCGATGATCGACAAGACCGGCAAGGACATCCGCCTGGAGATCGACGGTGGCGTGAAGGCCGACAACATCGGCCAGATCGCGGCTGCGGGCGCGGATGCCTTCGTCGCCGGCTCGGCGATCTTCAATGCACCGGACTACAACGACGTGATCGATCGCATGCGCCAGGCCGTGGCGCATGCGCGCAGCTGAAGGGTGCATAGAGCGGAGCTTGCTCCGCTTGCCTTGCAAACAGCCGAGCAGGCTCGGCTCTACATTGAAAAAGGCGATGGCTTTCGACACCGCCCCGGAAGAATTGGAGGCTGATCCTGCCTCCGCCCGTCGTCCCTGCTATGGCCTTCCATACTACGGACCGACTGTGACGGGCCCGTGACAAGGGGAGGCGCGTTGTGGGAGCGATGTAAGTCGCGAGCCTTCAGTCGGCCAACGCGATCCATCATCTGCCGTGGGTTCCGGGCACGATGTTCGCGACTCACGTCGCTCCCACCCCCGCACCCGCTATGCTCGCGCGTCCCCCAGGAATTCCTTATGACCACACCCCGCTGGCGCCTCATCCTCAACGGCAAGTCCGCCGGCGATGACGACCTGCGCGAGGCCGTGGCGAAGATGCGCGAAGACGGCATCGCCCTTGACGTGCGGGTGACTTGGGAGGATGGCGACGCCGAGCGCTATGTCGCGGAGGCGATCGCCGATGGCGTGGACACCGTCATCGCCGGGGGCGGCGACGGCACGCTCAGCGAAGTGGCGACGACCCTCGCTCACCGCGACCAGAGAGCCGACGCGCTGCCTTCGCTCGGGTTGGTGCCGCTGGGCACCGCGAACGACTTCGCCACCGCCGCCGGAATTCCGGACGACGCGCTGCCTGCGCTGCAGCTCGTCCACGCGGGGGCCGCCGTGCCGCTGGACCTGCTGCGCATCGAGGCCGACGACGGTGTGCACTGGTGCGCCAACCTCGCCAGTGGCGGCTTCGGTACCGAGGTGACGGTGGAAACCGACGAAGGCCTGAAGAAGATGCTCGGCGGTCTTGCCTATCTCATCACCGGTATCGCCAGGCTGGGGCGCATCGAGCCGATGACCGCGCGCGTGCGCGGCCCGGAGTTCGACTGGCGGGGCGACTTCATTGCACTCGGCATCGGCAACGGGCGCCAGGCCGGCGGCGGGCAAGCGCTGTGCCCGGATGCGCTGGTCGATGACGGCCTGCTGGACGTGACGCTCGTGCCGGAGCTGTCCGGCGAAGTCGCCGCCACCCTCGGGACGCTGGTCAAGGACGGCAAGCACGCGGCGCTGGACCGCGTCGCCACCCGCGCACGGCTGCCCTGGGTGGAATTGGACGCGGACCAGCCACTGACCCTCAATCTGGACGGCGAGCCCGTGCAGTCCCGCCGTTTCCGCATCGAGTGCGTCCCCGGCCGGGTCCGCATGCATCTGCCGGCACCCTGTCCGTTGCGGATGCAACCTTAGGGAAGCGCTGAAAGCGCTCGCTTGCTCGTCATTCCCGCCTGACCAGACGTGCGTCTGTTGAACGCCGCGCGGATGACGGCAACAATTCATGCGTTCCCCAGTGGTCGTCGGCCCGATGCGTCGGGTAAAGTAGGCCCGTGTCCCATCCCGCGCTCCCGCTTTCCAAAGATTCCGCACGCCATGGCTGGCGATGGTGGCCCGTTGCCGTCGCCCGCACCGTCACCGTGTCCCGGAAGGAAAGCCCGCTTGATCTCGCACGCCCAGTTCCAGCAGTACGCTGCTGAAGGTTCCAACCGCATCCCTGTCGTCCGTGAAGTGCTGTCCGACCTGGACACGCCGCTCTCGGTCTACCTGAAGCTCGCCGACGCGCCATACACCTACCTGTTCGAATCGGTGGAAGGTGGCGAGCGCTTCGGCCGCTATTCCATCATCGGCCTGCCCGTGCGCCGCGTGGCGACGTTCCGGGGCCACACGCTGCAGATCCACGATCACGGCCAACGGGTCGAAACGCGCGAGGTCGCCGATCCGTTCGCCGAAGTAGAGGCACTGCGCGCCGCTTATGCGGTGCCGAAGCTCGAGGGTCTGCCCGGATTCACCGGCGGCCTGGTCGGCTGGTTCGGCTTCGAATGCATCGGCTATATCGAGCCCCGCCTGGCGATGGGCGCGAAGCCCGATGAACTGGACACGCCCGACATCCTGCTGATGCTGTCGGAAGAAGTGGCCGTGTTCGACAACCTCAAGGGCCGGCTCTACCTGATCGTGCACGCCGATCCGCGCGAAGCCGATGCATGGGAACAGGCGCAGGCGCGGCTGGACGCACTGACCGCCAAGCTGCGCCAGCCGGGTTCGTACCCCACCCCGATCGCCTGCGATGTGCTGGACGAGAGCCACTTCGTTTCCGGCTTCACCCATGACGGATTCATCGCCGCGGTGGAGCAGTCGAAGGAATACATCCGTGCCGGCGACATCTTCCAGGTGGTGCTGAGCCAGCGCCTGAGCGTGCCCTTCAACGCGCGGCCGGTGGATGTCTACCGCGCGCTGCGTGCGCTGAATCCCTCGCCGTACATGTACTTCCTCGACGTCGGCGACGTGCAGGTGGTGGGCTCGTCGCCCGAGATCCTGGTGCGCCTGGAGCAGGGCGAAGTGACCGTGCGGCCGATCGCGGGCACGCGCCCACGTGGGAAGACGCACGACGAGGATCTCGCGCTGGAAGCCGAGTTGCTCGCCGATCCGAAGGAACGCGCCGAGCATCTGATGCTGATCGACCTGGGCCGCAACGACACCGGTCGCGTGTCGGAAGCCGGCACGGTGCAGGTGGGCGAGCAGTTCGTCATCGAGCGCTACAGCCACGTCATGCACATCGTCAGCGAAGTCACCGGCAAGCTGCTGCCCGGACTGAGCTACGCCGATGTGCTGCGCGCGACGTTCCCCGCCGGCACGGTCAGTGGTGCGCCGAAGATCCGCGCGCTGGAAGTGATCCGCGAACTGGAGCCGATCAAGCGCAACGTCTACGCCGGCAGCATCGGCTACATCGGCTGGCACGGCGATGCCGACACCGCCATCGCCATCCGCACCGCCGTCATCAAGGACGGCCGGCTGCACGTGCAGGCCGGTGCCGGCATCGTCTACGACTCCGATCCCGAGAAGGAATGGGACGAGACGATGAACAAGGGGCGCGCGCTGTTCCGCGCCGTGGCTGAAGCGGCGAAGGGGCTGTGATGGAGATCGCGGTCGAGGGCGCCCGGATCAGCCTGCGCAACGACTACAGCGAGGGTGCGCATCCGCGCCTGCTGCAGGCGCTCGCTGTGGCGAGTGCCGAGATCAACCGCGGCTACGGGCTGGATGTCCACAGCGTCCGCGCCGCGGCGCTGATCCGCGACCGGCTCGCCCGCGACGCCGACGTGCATTTCCTTGCCGGCGGCACGCAGGCCAACCTCGTCGCGCTCGCGGCCTTCCTGCGTCCGCATGAGGCCGTGATCGCGCCGGCCAGCGGCCATATCGCCACGTACGAGACCGGCGCCATCGAGGCCGGTGGGCACAAGGTGCTGACGGTCGCCACGCCGGACGGCAAGTTGAGCCCGGCGCTCATCCAGCCGTGTATCGACGGCCACGCCAGCGAGCACATGGTGAAGCCCCGGCTGGTCTACATCTCCAACACCACCGAGTGGGGCACCGTCTACAGCGCGGCGGAGCTGCATGCACTCGGCACGTTCTGCCGTGCTCGCGATCTGCTGCTTTATGTGGACGGCGCGCGACTGGGTTCCGCGCTGACCACGCAGGACAACGATGTGGATCTGGCCCTGCTGGCGGCGGAAGCGGACGCGTTCTACATCGGCGGCACCAAGAACGGTGCGCTGCTGGGCGAGGCCCTGGTGATCATCAATCCGGCCCTGCGCGCCGATTTCCGCCACATCATCAAGCAGCGCGGCGCGATGCTCGCCAAGGGCATGGTAGTCGGTGCGCAGTTCGAAGCCCTGTTCGAGGACGGCCTGTACTTCGTGCTGGCGACGCATGCCAACGTCATGGCCGAACGGTTGCGCGGGGTCCTGCAGCAGGCGGGCGTGCCGCTGGCGGTGGACTCGCCCAGCAACCAGGTGTTCCCGGTGTTGCCCGATGCCGTCGTCGAGCGCCTGCAACAGCGGGTCGAGTTCGAAACCTGGGAGCGGCGCGGCGACGCCACCACCGTAATCCGGCTGATGACATCGTGGGCGACGCCGGAGTCCACCATCGAGGCATTCGCGGACGTTCTCGTACACATCCGCCACGAGAGGGCCGCCGAGTGAGCGGATACGCAACCCCGCTGTCGCCGCCGGTGCGTTCCACCCCAGGGTCCACCCACGGAGAGGTCCGATGAACGTTCGCTGCCTGTTGCTGGTCGCCACCCTGCTGTGGTCGCCCCACCTGTCCGCACAAGTCAACACGCTGCCTTCCCAGCCGCACCTGCTCGTGAAGGGCCAGGCCGAACGGACCGTCATGCCGGACCGCTTCACCCTGGACTTCCTCGTGCAGTCCACGATGCCGTCCCCCGGGGATGCGCGCGCGAAGGTCGAGCATAACGTGGCAACGGTGCTCGCCCTCTTCAAGGCGAACAGCGCACTCGCCGACAGCATCCATGCGTCGACGCTGTCCATTTCCCCTGAGCATGCCTTCGAGGGAGGGAAGCAGGTGTTCAAGGGAACCAAGGTGGTCCGCAGGCTACGTGCCACGTTCGTCCGGCTCGATGATGTGCGCGCCGTGTTGTCCGGGGTCGAATCCGGCCCGGAACTGCAGATCACCGGCATCCGTTCGGGATACGCGGCCGCCGCCGGTCTGCGCGCAGAACTCAAGCGCGAAGCCGCACAGCAGTCGCGCCGGTCCGCCGAGGGCCTGGCCTCCGCCTACGGCACGCGCCTTGCCGGTCTCTACACCATTTCCGATGTCGCGCCGAGCTTTGCCTACGGTGTGCAGGCGGGCATGTGGCCTGCGGCAGACGACGACACGGGCGTGACGCCGCCCGCGCCACCCGCGCCGGCGGCGGACATCGGCACCACGGTCGAGGTTACCGGCACCCGGATCGCGCCCGAGACGCTGCAGACCGGCACGATCACGTTCACCGAGAACGTGTACGCCATCTTCCTGATTTCGCCCTGAGTACCGTCCCATGCTGTTGATGATCGACAACTACGACAGCTTCACCTACAACCTCGTGCAATACCTGCAGTCGCTGGGTGCCGAGGTGAAGGTGGTGCGCAACGATGCGATGACGGTGGATCAGATCGCCAAGCTCGCGCCCGAGCGCATCGTCATCTCGCCCGGGCCGTGCACGCCGAACGAAGCCGGCGTGTCGCTAGAGGTCATCGAACGGCTGGGTCGGAACACGCCGATCCTCGGTGTCTGCCTCGGCCACCAGAGCCTGGGCCAGGCCTATGGCGGCAATGTCATCCGCGCGGGCCGCATCATGCATGGCAAGACGTCCCGCATCCGCCACGAGGGGAAGGGCGTGTTCGCCGGCCTGCCGGATGCGTACGAGGCCACGCGCTACCACTCGCTGGTGGTGGAGCGCAGGAGCCTACCCGACGCATTGGAAGTCACGGCATGGACGGAGAACGAAGACGGCAGCTTCGAGGAGATCATGGGCCTGCGGCACCGCGAATTCCCGGTGGAGGGCGTGCAGTTCCACCCCGAGTCGATCCTGACCGAGCACGGCCACGCGTTGCTGAAGAACTTCCTCGAACGATGATGTAGGGCGGGCCTCGGCCCGCCATCGCCACACCGGTGGGCCAAGGCCCACCCTACGGAGCCGACATGCCCCTGACCCCCCAAGAAGCCCTGCAGCGCACGATCGAGCACCGCGAGATCTTCCACGACGAAATGGTCGACCTGATGCGGCAGATCATGCGCGGCGACGTGTCGCCGACGATGAGTGCGGCGATCCTGACCGGCCTGCGCGTGAAGAAGGAAACCGTCGGCGAGATCGCCGGCGCCGCCACCGTGATGCGCGAGTTCTCGCGCACCGTCGAGGTGCCAGACCGCACGCATCTGGTCGACATCGTCGGCACCGGGGGCGACGGCTCGCACACGTTCAACATCTCCACGTGCTCGATGTTCGTGGCATCCGCTGCCGGCGCGCAGATCGCCAAGCACGGCAACCGCAGCGTGTCCTCGAAGTCGGGCAGCGCGGACGTGCTGGAAGCACTGGGCGTCAACATCGAGTTGCAGCCCGACCAGGTCGCACGGTCCATCGTGCAGTCCGGCATCGGCTTCATGTTCGCGCCCATCCACCACCCGGCGATGAAGGTCGTGGCGCCCGTCCGTCGCGAGATGGGCGTGCGCACGATCTTCAACATCCTGGGTCCGCTGACCAATCCGGCCGGCGCGCCGAGCATCCTGATGGGTGTATTCCATCCTGACCTGGTCGGCATCCAGGCGCGCGTGCTGCAGGAGCTCGGCGCCGAACGGGCGCTGGTGGTGTGGGGCCGCGACGGCATGGACGAACTGTCGCTCGGCGCCGGGACACTCGTCGGCGAACTGCGCGATGGGCAGGTACGCGAGTACGAGCTGCACCCCGAGGACTTCGGCATCGCGATGGCCGCGAGCCGCAACCTCCGCGTCGCCGATGCTGTGGAGTCGAAGGCGATGCTGCTGGGGGTGCTCGACAACCGTCCGGGTCCCGCGCGCGAGATCGTCGTGCTGAATGCGGGTGCGGCCCTGTACGTCGCCGGCGTCGCCGAAAGTATCGAAGACGGCATCGCGCGGTCGCGCGACGCCATCGCCAGCGGAAGGGCGCTGGCGCGGCTGCATCAGTTCGTGGCCACAACGCAGGCACTGGGAAAACAGGAAACGCACTGACATGGCCGCCAGCGGATTCGCCAGACTGCCCAAGCCGCCGTACTACGCGGTGATCTTCTCGTCGCAGCGCAATGCACATGACGATGCAGGATACGGCGCCATGGCCGAGCGCATGGTCGAGCTGGCCGTGCAGCAAGCGGGATTCCTTGGGGTGGAATCCACGCGCGGCGAGGATGGGTTCGGCATCACCGTGGCGTACTGGGAGAGCGAGGACGCGATCCGCGCCTGGCGCCACCATGCCGAACACACCGCTGCACGCGAGCAGGGGCGGCGCGACTGGTACGACCACTTCGAGCTGCGGGTGGCCAAGGTCGAGCGCGCCTACGGTTGGGACCGCGCCGAAGCCCCTCCTGAAGCGTAGCGGATGCGACAATGTGGCGTTCCCGGCAAAGGAACCGAACCAGGATTCACATGAGCGACATCCTCACCACCATCCTCGCCCGCAAGGCCGACGAGATCGCCGAACGCAGTGCACGCGTTCCGTTGGCTGACCTGCGGGCGCGCATCGCCGAGGCATCGCCGACGCGCGGCTTCGCCGATGCGCTCCACGCGATGATCGCCCAGGGCGACCCCGCCGTGATCGCCGAAGTGAAGAAGGCCAGCCCTTCGAAGGGCGTGATCCGTCCGGATTTCCGTCCCGCCGACATCGCGGTGAGCTACGAATTCGGTGGCGCGGCCTGCTTGTCCGTGCTGACCGATCAGGACTTCTTCCAGGGTGCCGACGACTATCTGAAGCAGGCGCGCGATGCCTGCACGCTGCCGGTGTTGCGCAAGGACTTCACCGTCGACCCGTATCAGGTCTACGAGGCGCGCGTGCTCGGCGCGGATTGCATCCTGCTGATCGTGGCGGCGCTGGACGACGGCGCGCTGGTCGATCTGTCCGGGCTGGCGATGGAGCTGGGCATGGACGTATTGGTGGAGGTGCACGACATCGATGAGCTTGAGCGTGCGCTGCAGGTGCCTGTCCCGCTGGTCGGCATCAACAACCGCAACCTGCGCACGTTCGAGGTGTCGCTGCAGACCACGCTGGAGATGAAGGATGCGGTGCCGCGGGACCGCCTGCTGGTGACCGAGAGCGGCATCCTGGTGCCGGAGGATGTCGCCACGATGCGCGCCGCCGGCGTGGATGCGTTCCTGGTCGGCGAGACGTTCATGCGCGCGGAAGAGCCCGGCGAGGCGCTGCGTCAGCTATTCTTCGCCGCATGACGGACGCTCGCTATCCGACACCGCGCGCCGAGGCGCCGGTCGTCGTTTTCGATTTCGACCATACGCTGTACGACGGCGATTCCGGCGGCCATCTGGTCAGGTGGCTGATCCAGCGCAATCCGCTGCGCGCGGCGGTGGCGCTGGCGGCATCGGTCGTGCTGGGGCCGATGGTGGCCTTCCTGCCGACGCGCCGTCGCGGGATCTCCGGCTACATCTGGATCGGCACGTTCGGCCTGCATGGTCGGCGCAGCTTCGATGCGCTGATCGACCAGTACGTCGCGAAGCACCGCGAGGAAGTCCAACAGCGCCTGCTGCCGCACGCGCTTGATGTCTTCCGCGACCACCGCGCCCGCGGCGACAACGTGGTGGTCGCGACCGGCGCGCCGCCGGAACTGGCGCGTGCGATCCTGAGTTTCGTCGCCCACGAGGACGTGCCGGTCATCGGTACCGCCGTCGGGCCCCGCTTGGGTGCAGTGGTCGCCACGCGACACTGCCACAACGAAGAGAAGATGCGCATGCTGCGCGAGCGCGGCTACGGTGAGGTCGCGGTGGCGTACTCGGACAGCAGCGCCGACCTGCCGCTTCTGAAAGCGGCACGCGCGCCCGTGGTGGTCAATCCGAAGACCACGCGGGTGGCGATGTTCCGTCGCGTCCTGCCGCCGGGCACGCCCATCCTCAACTGGGGCTGCAAGGACCGCGGCGGTACGGCAGCGTAGCGCAGGCCCTGGCCCGCCATCGGGATCAGGTGGTGATCGGCGCTCAGTGCACAGGCGCGGCGGCAACGGCGTACTGCTTGAACGCGCACACGCGGTGCATCAGATCCGTTCCGGCGCGTTCCAGTCCTTGACCAGGTCCGCGAGCTCGATCTCCGCGAAATCCTGGTACTCGCCCGCGTCGTAGAAACGGCCATAGCAGCCCTTGCAGCTCTCGAACCAGATGTGCGGCTGCAGCGGATCGACCATGCGGATCAGCGGGCGTTCGCCGACGCAGGCAGGGCAGTCGATCCGGTCGACCTTGTTGTACTGCTCGCCGACGGCCGGGTCGCCGATGTCGATCTCGTCCGCACGATCTTTCAGCGTCTCGTGGTCCACCATCTCGAACCACAGCCCCCTGCACTGCGTGCAACGATGGACGTGGGCCTGCGGCATGGGGATCAGTTCCATCGCGCTGTGACACTTGGGGCACTGCATGGGGCGGGTCTCGGGCGGGCGAATGGCGGGATTCTACCGCGGACCTCCGCCCGTACCAGCGCTGCCGCCTCAGATCCGCAGGGGATCGATATCGACCTTGGGAAGCAGCCGTCTGGTGAAGTAACTGTCCTTGTAATAGCGCACCTTGCGGCACAGGATGGGATGGGCGAGACCCTCGTACAGCACGATCTCCTTCTCCGGCCCCATCGCCTTCAGCTCCTGCGGCAGCATCAGCGCGCGCTTCTCCAGTACCTCGTTGTCGGACACGTTGCGTCCCTGCCCATGCGAGCGCGTGCGGGCGCGGCGCTTGATGGTGGTGTAGCCCAGCATTTCCGAATAGTCGTTGGCGTCCTGCTGCTCGCGCGGCGCATAGATGATCTGCAGCGCATGGTTGGTGATGATGGTGCGCGACAGCTCCTTGCCGTACACGGCGTCGAGCTGCGCCATCGACTGGATGATCGGGAGCAGGCGAAGGTTGTAGCCGGCCATGTACGCCACCGCTTTCGCAATGATGTCGACGCGGCCGATGGCGGTGAATTCATCCATCAACAGCAGGCACTGATGCTTCAGGCTCGGGTCGTTCTGCGGCAGCACCTTGGTGTTGACGTTGATCAGCTGGCTGAAAAAGAGGTTCACGATCAGTCGGCTTTCCGCCAGCTTGTTGGGCTGGATGCCGACGTAGATCGTCATGCGGCGGCGGCGGACGTCATCGAGGCGGAAGTCGTCGGCGCTGGTGGCCGCGTCCAGCACCGGGTTCAACCACGGATTCAGCGGCTCCCGGAACGAGCCGATGATCGAGGCGAAGGTAACGTCCGCCTGCGACAGCAGGCCCGCAAAGGCGGTCCGCGCCTGTGCGCTCAACCAGGGCGCTTCGACGAGTTTCTGGAGATACGGCTTCAACTCGCCACCATCGCCCGACGCGAGCCGCAGCACTGCTCCCAGTGTCGGCTTCTCGGCGGCGTGGTCCCGGTCGTGCCGTTCGAACAGATAGAGGGTGAAGGCGAGGAACGCGTTGCGCGCCTGGCTGACCCAGAACTTGTCCTTGTCGTCGCCATCCGGATACAGCATGGCGGCGATGCTCTGGAGATCGGAGACGCGGAAGGCGGGATCCGGCGAGACGTATGTCATCGGATTCCATCGGTGGCTGCGGCGGTCTTCGGCGAACGGATTGAACAGGTAGACCTCCTGGCCAATCGAG
Organism: uncultured Pseudoxanthomonas sp.; assembly: GCF_947498795.1. NCBI lineage: Bacteria > Pseudomonadati > Pseudomonadota > Gammaproteobacteria > Lysobacterales > Lysobacteraceae > Pseudoxanthomonas > uncultured Pseudoxanthomonas sp. The sequence continues at coordinate 60,038 of NZ_CANMLQ010000001.1, forward strand.
CGACGCCACCCGGAGGTCAGATCGAAGTTCTCCTGCTTGATGTCCAGCACCACCGCCGACTCGCGATAGTCGAGCAGATTGGGAATGACGATGCCGACGCCCTTGCCGGAACGCGTCGGCGCCGCGAGGATCACGAACTGCTGCCCCGGCAGGCGCAGCAGCTTGCCGTTCATCTGGCCGACGACGATGCCGGTGTCCTTGCTGGACAGGAAGCCCTTGTTGGCGAGATCGATCATGCCGGCAAAGCGCGCGCGACCATGCAGGTTCCGGTAGCTGCGCAGCTTGTAGACCATCACGGCGAGCGCTGCCCACACGAGCAACATCACGCCACCACCCACCGCGCCGGCCGTCTTGATGCGCCATGCATAGGGCTGCACGCGGGGATGGTCCAGGTGCCTGAGATACTCGAAATAGGTGCCCGCACCGACGAGGCCGCCATCGAGCCCGAGGAACAGCAGCGCGAGATAGCCGGAAAGATAGAGGGCGCCGACGGCCGCGAGCGCGGCGAGCGCCAGGATGATCACAACGCGTGTACTGCCCAAGTTGCCCCCTGTGGTCGTTCCCTGATGATGTGCCTGCGGCGTCAGCGGCCGCCAGCGGTCTTGCCGTCCTGCCTTGCGGTCTCGATGAGGACGTACTGGTCGTTCTTCTGCCAGCGGGGCAATCCATCCTGCAACTGGATGCAGGGTTGCCCGCCACAGGACGTGATGGTGACGTGCTGCAACGCCTCCAGGACCTCCGCATCCACCTTCGCCTGTTCCGAGCGCTTCACGTTGTGCCACGCCACGTAACCGGTGCCCGCGACCATCAGGACACAGGCCGCTGCGAGTGCGCCCACCGACTGCGCGCCGAGAAAACGCGTACGTCTGGCGAATGTCGACTGTTCGTGATCGAGCTTCTCGATCGCCTGGCGCAGCCTCGACACCGTCTCGTCGATGCTCTGCGTGGCCGCGGGAACCTCCTGGGCCAGCGCTTCCCGCATCGCACGCCGCGCGTGATCACCCATCTCGCGCGTACCTTCCTCGAAGGCTTTCCTGACATCGAGCGCGGACGACTTGAGTTCCTGCGCGGACGCCTCCTGTGCGTTGGCGGCCCTGTTGCACTGGTCCGTCAGGTGCGCCGCCAGCAGGGCGGCGTTGGCGACGAAATCTTCCATCTTCGACTGTTCCATTTCGTTCCTTGCAGCGCGCGCGTCACTCGACTAGCTCGGCATCAGCATGATGCATGAGATGTTTTACGTTCAAGGTGCTCCGCCGCGCAACGAAGTCGTGTAGGAAAATTCCTACAGCCAGCTGAAGTTTCGCGTGTATCCATTGATCGCGTCACGCACGCGTTCATCGCAGTGAAGGATGATTTCACATCGGATGTGACGTCGTTCCTGCTTTCACATCGACCTTCACATTCATGATCGTACCTGTCGTTTCGATTTAATCGTATTGCAACAAGTGCCTTGTTTTATAGGGTTTTGATGCGATACGCGATACGGGGTTTGAACGACATAAACATGTTTACGTTTCTTCTCGTGTTGACGTCGCAAAAACCCGTGGCTATGTTCGGCTCGACTGGCGTGATGCAGTGCGCGGCCGCAATGTGCGACGCACGTTAAGCGCTTGAAGGAAATGCAAGGAGCTTCGACGCATGGATGCGGTGACAGGGGGCAGTGCGCAGGACAGTTGCCTGCGCAGTGCGATGAGCACGGGATCATTCCTGATTCCCGCGCATGCTGGCGCGCATTGCCGCCCCGAAACATTCTTCAGTGCCGTGACGTGTTTCCCGAGAGGCGCGCAAGGGAAGTGGGTTGCTGACGATTGCAGAAAGGTGGATTCGTGATCCGAAACGTCGTTTTCCGCAGGATGATGGTGTCGTGTTTCGTGGTGCTGGTCGCGGGGTGCGCGACGCCGCAGGCGGCGGATATCCACGGGCGCTGGCGCCCGGTGAACCGGTTCGCCGAGGCGCCCCAGGCCATCCCGCTGCAGCAGGCTTACATCTACCAGGCCTCCCCGGCGGATGGCACGCTCAAGACCATGCTCACCCGCTGGGCGAAGGACGGCAGCCTTACGCTCGCCTACCTGCATCCCAACGACTACACGCTGCACGCGCCGGTCGCACAGATCCGTACCGGGAGCCTGGAGGATGCTGCCGCCGCGCTCTCCGCTGCTTACGCCGACCAGGGCGTTCGCGTGGTGATCGAACGCCCCCGGATCATCGTGAGCCAGGCGTCGCTACCCTCCGCCGACGTGACGCCCGCCGCGTCGCTGGGCGACTGACGGCGACGGCTCGCGCATGTTCAAGAAGAAAACCTCTTCTCCCGAGATCGACCGTGCCGTTGCGCATGGTGTCAGCTTCGAGCTGACACTGGCGGAACGCGCACGCAAGAGCGAGCGTCGCGCCTGGATGGTCGCGTGGTCGGCCATCCTGATGTCGTTGATCCTGGCGGGCGGCTATTTCCTCTTCCTGCCCCTCAAGGAGAAGGTGCCGTATCTCGTCATGGCCGATCCGTACACCGGTACGGCCAGCGTGGCGCGCCTCTCCGGCAACTTCCAGGACCGCGACGTCACGACCGAAGAAGCGATCAACAAGAGCAACGTGGCGCAATTCGTGCTGGCGCGTGAATCCTACGACTCGGGCCTGGTCGGCCAGCGCAACTGGCGCACGACGCTCTCGATGGCAGGCCCTGCGGTCGCGCCGGCTTACATCGCACTGCATTCGGAGAGCAATCCGGAGCGGCCTTTCCGGCTCTACGGCAGCGCCAGTTCCGTGCGGACCCGGATCCTCAGCATCGTCCTGATCGGCGGCGGCGCCGGTGCGCGCCCCACGGGCGCCACCGTGCGATTCCAGCGCAGCCTTTACGACAAGGGGCGTGGCCAGGCACAGCCCCTGGACAGCAGGATCGCGACCCTCGAATTCACCTACAACCCGGACCTGCGGCTGAGTGAGGAGGACCGGTTGCTGAATCCGCTGGGATTCCGCGTCACCAACTATCGCGTGGACGATGACTTCGCGGCGGCGACCGTGCCGGAGCGCGAGTTCCCGATGCCGCCGGCCGCCGCGCCCGTGTCGGCGGCGGCGACGCCGCAGGTCGCAGAGCCTGCCGCGGCCGGCATGCCGCCCGCGCCCCCCAGTGAGAACGATGTGTCGACGACCCCGCAGCCCGCGGAGCAGTCGGAACCCGAGACGCGACCCGGAGTGCCCCAACGATGAGGTTGAAGTACGCCCTGCGGCGCCTGGCCGCCATTGGCCTGCTGCTCATGACGCTGCCTGCGGTGGCGCAGGTGATCGAGGAGTACACGTACTCGCCGGACAAGGTGTACCCGGTGCGCACCGGCCTGGGCATCACCACGCAGATCGAACTGTCGCCGCACGAGGAAATCCTGGATTTCAGCACCGGGTTCAGCGGCGGATGGGATATCAGCCGCCGCGGCAACGTGTTCTATCTGAAGCCGAAGAACGTCGACGTGGACACCAACCTGCTGGTGCGCACGGCAGCGCATTCGTACATCTTCGAACTGAGGGTCGTGGCGACGGACTGGCGCGTGCTGGACCAGGCCCGCGCGGCAGGCGTGCAGTACCGCATCAAGTTCGCCTATCCGGGCGACACCAGTTTCGCCGGCACCGCCAACAAGCCGCAGGAAGTGGCGTCGGAACTCGACACCGACGTGGAGCCGGGGCGCGCGTACCACTTCAACTACGAGTACGCCCAGCGCAAGCGCGGCCCCACCTGGCTGGTGCCCACGACCGTGTACGACGATCGCCGCTTCACCTATATCCGGATGGGCGACCGCACGCGCTTCCCGAGCGGCAACTTCCCGGTCGTGTTCGCGCGCGACAGCGAGGACGGCGATGAATTCGTCGTCAACTCGACCGTGCAGGACGACACCATCGTCGTCCACGGCACGTATCCCTACTTGGTCATCCGCCACGGCGACAACGTGGTCGGCTTGCGCAGGAGCCCGGAGCAATGAACCAGACGCCGCACGATCAGCCGGACACGGGCCCCGAACGGGCAGCGCCGCAGAGCCCCTACCAGACATCGCGTCCCGCACCGGAGCCGGACCTCGACGCGAATGCGCCATACCTGCGCTCCGCGGATGTGCAGCGGCTCAATCGCAAGGCGCTGCTGTTCCTGGCGGGCATCGTCGTGCTCATGCTGCTCGTCGTCTTCTGGATATTCAGTGGCGGACTGTCGTCGAAAGACGACCAGGACCAGGCGCCCGCCAAGGGGGAGCAGGTCGTGATTCCCGCGGCTCCGCGCGATCTGCCCGACCTGCCGCCCGAGGCGCCGCCCGTGCCCATGGAGCCGGATCTGCCGCCCTTGCCGGTGGTCGACGACACGGATCGCTCGACGGCGTCGATGATGGCCATGCCGTCGGGATTGCCTGATCGACAGCAGCCCTCGCTGCGCGAACGCCGCATGCTCGACATGGCCAGTACGTTCGGGGACGGGCAGCCGGGGCAGGCACCACAGGATCCCGGCATGGCCGACTATGCCGCGTTGCTGGCCGGGCAAGCCGGGCAGGGGCCTGCCGCTCCGCGCGAGGCACCGGATGGCATGACCAGCGCGAAGCCGCTGTACAACCCCAATACGCTGCTGTTGCGCGGCACCTACATCCGCTGCGTGCTCGAATCCCGCGTGATCACCGATGTGCCGGGTTATACCTCCTGCGTGGTGACCGAGCCGGTGTACTCGGTCAACGGCAAGCGCCTGTTGCTACCGCGCGGCTCGAAGGTGATGGGCAGCTACAACTCGGAGGCCATCATCGGTGAGCGCGCCGCCATCGTCTGGGACCGGATCACCACACCGACCGGCATGGACGTGAACATGCGCAGTCCGGGTACCGACATGCTCGGCGCGGCCGGCAACCCGGGACACTATTCGGCGCATTGGGCGCAGCGCATCTCGTCCGCCCTGCTCATCAGCATGCTGAGCGATGCCTTCAAGTACGCGGGCGCGAAGAATGGTCCGCAGGAAACCTCCATCATCAATGGCGCCGTCGTCCAGAACCCCTACGAAAGCAACACCGCCAGGACGATGGAGCGTCTGGCCAACATGGCGCTGGACCGGAACATGGCGCGCCCACCGACGGTGACGATCAACCAGGGCACGATCGTCAATGTGTACGTGGCGCGTGACGTCGACTTCTCCGCGGTGATGCGCTGACGGGCGTTCATTCATGGATACGCAGAACGAGCCCCTTGCCCGCATCTCCAACGAGTTCCTGGACTACCAGTACCAGGTGCTCGGGATCGGCGATCACATGCAGTCCTCGGACGTCACCGAGATCTGCATCAACCGCCCCGGTGAGCTCTATCTCGAAACGGCGCGGGCGGGGTGGCTCAAGGCCGAAGTGCCGACGCTCACCTTCGAGCGCGCGCGGCAGTTCTGCACCTCGGTCGTCAACGAAAGCAACACCGGCCAGCGCATCACCGACATCGATCCGATGGTGTCGCTGACCTTTCCGACCGGCCAGCGCGCGCAGTTCGTGATTCCGCCGGCCTGCGACGCCGGCAAGGTATCGATCACCATCCGCCTGCCGGCGAAGTTCAGCAAATCGTTGGAGCAGTACGAACAGGACGGTTTCTTCGACGACATCCTCGAGCAGCAGCAGGTGCTCGGCGACCACGACCAGGAACTGCTGGAGCTCCGTCGCAGCCGCAACTATGCGGAGTTCTTCCGCAAGGCCGTGCACTACCACAAGAACATCGTGGTGGCCGGCGCGACCGGCAGCGGCAAGACGACGTTCATGAAGTCGCTGGTCAACCACATCCCCGACCAGGAGCGCCTGGTGACGATCGAGGACGCCCGCGAACTGTTCATCCGCCAGCCCAACGTCGTGCACCTGCTTTACTCGAAAGGTGGCCAGAGCGCCAGCAACATCACCGCCAAGAACTGCATGGAAGCCTGCCTGCGCATGAAGCCGGACCGCATCATCCTAGCGGAGCTACGCGGCGACGAGTCGTTCTACTTCATCCGCAATTGCGCATCCGGCCATCCGGGTTCCATCACCAGTTGCCACGCCGGGAGCACGGCGCAGACCTGGGACCAGCTCGCCCTGATGGTCAAGGCGTCTGCCGAAGGTGCGGGCCTCGAGTTCGAAGTCATCAAGCGCCTGCTGAAGATGACCATCGACATCGTCGTGCACATCAAGGCGCACGCGGGGCGCCGCTACATCACCGGCATCGACTTCGATCCCGCCCGTGCCTTGGCTGCCTGAAGGACGCACATGAACGCCACGTACCCATCGACGACAGGGCAGGGATCCGGCAGGCGGGGCAGCCTCGGCATGCCGGGTGGCCAAGAAGGGAGGGTCTGCTGATGCTGCCTGGCATGGAGCTGATGGGCTGTACCGGACTGGCGGTTCCGCCGACGGTGATGGAGCACGTCGTGAAGGTCGAGTCCTCGTTCAATCCGTACGCGATCGGTGTGGTCGGGGGGCGACTGGCCCGGCAACCCCGCAATCTGGCGGAGGCGCTGTCGACGGCCCGCATGCTGGAGGACCGTGGCTACAACTTTTCGCTCGGACTGGCGCAGGTCAATCGCTACAACCTAACGCGGCAGGGACTCGACAGCTACGAGAAGGCGTTCGATGTCTGCCCGAACCTGCAGGCAGGCTCGCGCATCCTCGCCGAGTGCTACTCGCGCTCCGGCAACGATTGGGGCAAGGCCTTCAGCTGCTACTACTCCGGCAACTTCACGACCGGCTATCGGCACGGGTACGTGCAGAAGGTATTCGCTTCCTGGCAGCGGCAGGTGGCCAGCGGCAACGCGCAGGCCATACCGGTGATCGATCGCAGGACGGTCGCACAGGAATCGCGGACGACGCGACGCACGGCATATGAGCAGGCCTCACGCGCGGCCTCGGGCGGTCGGGCATCGTCACGCGTCGCACGCCGCGTCGAGGAAGCGAGGTCCGAGCGGGTGGACGCGCCGCGTACTTCCGCCATCGCAGCGGATGCTCCGCGGCGCACGACGACACTGCCGGCCGCACCCGTCATAGCGCCGGCAATCGCGCAGGCATCGGCCGATGCGCCCGTCACGGTGCAGGCCTATCACCAGAACACCACCACGGCGCCGCAAGCGCCGCAGGTCGTGCAGACATCCGGGAGGGATGACGCTTTCGTCTTCTAGCAGTACCCGCCAGGGATGGCTCATCGGCACGCGAAAGTGCCACCTACCGTTGCAACCACCATTTGGGGTCCATCATGAACAACACGCACTTTATCCAGGCAAAGCAGGCTTCCAGCGCCATCGTCATGCTGATCATCGCCGCCACCGCGCTGGCATTTCCGGAGCTGGCGCTCGCCCAGGACGCCACCGGCGCGCAGGGACGGGTCACCAGCTTCTTCACCAACATCAATTCCCTGCTGAACGTGGCGTCGATCGCCATCGTGACCATCGCCGTGATCTTCGCGGGCTACCAGATCGCGTTCAACCACAAGCGGGTCGGCGACGTGGCGCCCGTGCTGATCGGTGGCTTCCTGATCGGTGCGGCCGCGCAGATCGCGAAGATGCTGCTGCCGTCCGACGTGACGTCGACCGCGATGGTCGTCGGACAGATGCTGACGCAGTATGCATAAGAACGTGCTTTTCAGGGGCTGCACCCGCCCACCCATGTTCATGGGGGTTCCGTATGTGCCCTTCACGATCGGGGCGGGCAGCTGCCTGCTGCTCACGTTCTACTTCAACATGTTCTTCCTGGCCCTGCTGCCGGTCGTGATCTTCATCATGCGGCAGATGGCGCGCCGCGACGAAATGATCTTCCGGCTGCTCGGCCTGCGGTGGCAGTTCCGGACCAAGGTCCGGAACCTCCGCCACCACGAGGGCATGTGGGTGTTCACGCCCAACAGTTATCGCAAGCGCTTCGACGACTCGATCCCGGATTGACCCATGCTCGCGCCCGACCTGTCCATCGCCGAATTCATCCCGCTGTCCGCCCACGTGTCCCCGCAGGTGGTCAAGACGACGGGGGGCGACTTCCTGCTGACGTGGCGGCTGGAAGGGCTGCCGTTCGTCGGGCGCGAGGAATGGGAGCTGGAGCATCGGCACAACACGTTCAACCGCATGCTGCAGACGTTGCGGGCGCCCGATTTCGTGAACGTCGCATTCTGGGTGCATGACCTGCGCCGGCGTGGTGGCATACGCTCCGGCGCGCGCTTCGGCCAGGCGTTCAACCAGGCGCTGTCGGACGGCTACTTCGATGCGCTGTCCGCGCAGAAGATCATGCAGAACGAGCTTTACCTCACGATGATCTACCGCCCCATCGTGATGGGGAAGAAGTTCGTCGAGAAGTCCGCCAACGTGCCGCGCCTCCAGGCCGAGCAGGAGCAGGCGGTGGACAAGATCATGGAGCTGGCGGGCAACGTCGAGGCAGTGCTCAAGGACTACGCACCGACCCGGCTGGGCATGTACGAATCCGATGCGGGCGGCGTCTTCTCCGAAACGCTCGAGTTCTTCGGCTTCGTCCTCAACCGCATCTCCGAACCGGTCCCGGTCCTGCGCGCGCCGCTGTACGATTACCTGGCAGTGAGCCGGCACATGTTCTCGTCCAAGACGGGCGATTTCGTCGTCAGCACGCCGGATGGACGGAACCATTTCGGCGCCATCCTGAATATCAAGGAGTATACGGACGGTACCTGGCCCGGCATCCTCAATGGCCTGAAGTATCTCGACTTCGAGTACGTCATCACGCACTCGTTCAGTCCGATGGGGCGCCAGGACGCACTGAAGGTTCTGGACCGCACCAAGGGCATGATGATCTCGTCGGGCGACAAGGCGGTGAGCCAGATCATCGAGCTGGATGGCGCCATGGACCAGGTCGCATCCGGCAACTTCGTGCTGGGCGAGTACCACTTCATCATGACCCTGTACGCGGAGGACCAGCAGCGCCTGTCGCAGAACGTGGCCGTGGCGCGGGCGGAGCTGTCCAACGCCGGCTTCGTGTCCGCCAAGGAAGACCTGGCCGTCTGTTCTTCGTTCTATTCCCAGCTACCGGGCAACTGGCGCTACCGCACGCGGCTGGCGAACGTCAGTTCGCTGAACTTCCTGGGACTGTCGCCGCTGCACAACTTCGCCACCGGCAAGCGCGACAACAATCCGTGGGGCGACAGCGTGACGGTCCTGCAGACCACCAACGGACAGCCTTATTATTTCAACTTCCACGCCACGCATCCCGCCGAGAATTCGCTGGGTGAGAAGGCCATTGCCAACACCATGGTCATCGGCAAGTCGGGCACCGGCAAGACCGCGTTGATCAACTTCCTGCTCAGCCAGGTGCAGAAGTTCGATCCCGTGCCGACCATCTTCTTCTTCGACAAGGACCGTGGTGCGGAGATATTCGTGCGCGCCTGCGGCGGCAACTACCTGGCGCTGGAGAACGGGCAGCCTACCGGCTTCAACCCGTTCCAGTGCGAACGCACCGATGCCAACGTGCAGTTCCTGGCGGGGCTGATCAAGGTCCTGGCGGCCAAGAGCCACTACACGGCACGGGAGGACGAGGACATCTTCCGGGCGGTCGAGTCCATGCTGGACATGCCGCTCCACTTGAGGTCGATGACCAACTTTCAGAAGAGCCTGCCCAACATGGGGGACGACGGACTCTATGCCCGCCTCCGCAAGTGGACGTCAGGCAACGCGCTCGGCTGGGTGTTCGACAACCCCGTCGACACGATCGACCTGAGCCGGGCCAGCATCATCGGCTTCGACTACACCGATGTCATCGAGAATGCCGAGATCCGCGTCCCCGTCATCAACTATCTGTTGCATCGGCTGGAAGAGCTGATCGACGGTCGTCCGCTGATCTACGTGATGGACGAGTTCTGGAAGATCCTCGACGGCGGTGGTGCGCTCAAGGACTTCGCCAAGAACAAGCAGAAGACCATCCGAAAGCAGAACGGCCTCGGCATCTTCGCCACCCAGAGCCCGGAAGATGCGCTCGCCAGCGACATATCTGCGGCGCTGATCGAACAGACGGCGACGCTGATCCTGCTTCCCAATCCGAATGCGGCGCGCGAAGACTACATCGACGGGCTGAAGCTGACCGACGCGGAATTCAAGGTCATCAAGAGCTTGGACGAGCGCTCGCGCTGCTTCCTGGTCAAGCAGGGCCACGCCTCGACCGTGTGCCAACTCAACCTGCGCGGCATGGACGATGCCCTCGCGGTCATCTCGGCCAGCACCGACAACATCGAGATCATGCATCGCATCGTCGAGGAAGAAGCTCTGCGGCTAGGCGTCGACAAGGCCGACCTGCGCCCCGAGCAGTGGTTGCCGCGTTTCCAGGAGGAGCGCAAGGGGTCGCGCAGTCGTCCCGACACCTCCGCACCCTTGTCTCCTCGGGAAGAGCGTTCCACCGGCCCGCGACCCGCGCGGACCACCCACTCCAGCTTTCAGTATTGACGGATAACCAAGGACATCATCATGAACGTCTCGACATCCCATGTTCGCGTCCGCCACGTCGCCCATGCCCTGCTAGCCGCGGGCGTCGTCTTCGCCGCAACGGCACAAGCGCAGTGGCGGGTCGTGGACAACGCTGCCAACAACAAACTCCAGGACATGAACAGCAGGATCGGCACGACCAGCGCGTCGGGTAACGGCAACGGCACGGTGAACGGAAATCTGAGGGATCTCTACCAGCAGCAGGTATTCGAATCTTTCAATGGCAACAATGAGGACAGCAAGGCCGCACCGGAGCCGGAGGAGAAACTCCAGCATGCGCAGCCCACCCAGAGCGGGGTGAACATGAATGCGGACAACCGCTGCAAGCAGGCGACCAGTGGCATCGCGCAGCAGCAGTATCAGCTGTGCCGGGAGATCGTGAACACGGAACTGGCGAAGTACAACTATTCGCTGAAGATGTACGAAGTGACCACGCAGCGCCAGCGCTATCTCGATGAGCTCAAGCGTCAGCGCGCCAGCATCCAGAGCCATGAGGTCGGCAAGCTGCAGGACAACACGAACCGCATCCTGCTGCTGATGTCGCAGATGGAGATCGACCGCCAGCAACAGCAGACGTACATGGACGCCTATGTCGCCCGCATCGGGTACCTGCAGGAAGCCAGCAAGACCCTGTCGCAGCAGGCGCTGGAGGGCAAGGGGAGCGCGTCTGGTCCGGGCGGCGTGGGTGGACTCATCGGCGGCGCGGTGGGCATCGGCACGTTGAAGTTGGCGCTGGACGCGGCACAGTCAAAGCGTCGTCATTGATCCGCTGCGGGTTGTAGTACCCGCCACGGGAAGCGATGTAGCAGCACGAAGGAATGGACATGGTGGATCTGCCTTCATTGGGTAATGGATTGGCGGCGGTGCTGCGCGAGGTGGGCGCTGCCCTGGGCGCGGTCGAGCGCTGGGCGTTTTTCAGGTTGGTGTTCGACTGGATAGACGAGGAGATCAATATCTTCCGCGACAATCTGCTCGGCGAGATGGCCGAGTGGGTGGGAGGCGTCGCCTTCGTCCTGCTCACGCTGTGGGTGCTGCTGCAAGGCTACCGGATCGTCACGGGCCAGTCGCGCCAGTTCATGATGGAGCTGGTGGTCAAGTCGCTGAAGTGGGTGCTGATCATCACGGTCGCCACGACGTTCGCCATGGGAAGCAGCAACATCCACCAACTGCTGACCGACGACATGCCTCGCTCGATCAACGAACTGGTGACAGGCGACGACGAAGGCCCCGAAGACTCCATCGACGACAACCTGCAGCAGATGGAACTGGCGATGGTGGCGATAGATGCGCTCTACACCAGCTTCGACGAAACCTTGCAGGAAGCCAAGACACGCACCATGTGGTTCACCGGCGTAGGCGTCGCGGGTCCCTCGCTGATGGGGGGTGCCATCCTCCTGATGTACAAGATGGCGATGGCACTCTTCGTGGGGCTGGGGCCGTTCTTCATCCTGACCCTGGGATTCGAGCAGACGAAGGGCATGTTCCAGAAGTGGATCTGGTACGGCGTCGGCACCATGTTCTCGCTGGCGGTGCTCGCCTTCACCGTGTCGATGATCTCCAAGCTGTTGGGCGTGGTAGCGGTCTCGTTCGCTGCTCAATACCTGACACTGCTGGCCACCAACACGTCACCACAGGGAATCAGCAGCATGGCGATGCAACAGGGCGGCCTCGGCTTGCTGATGACGCTGTTCCTGGTCACCGTACCACCCATGGCGGCAGCGTTCTTCCAAGGCACGGTGGGTCAGTTCATGGCGTACAACGCGTTTGGACAGGGGCAGGCGGTACAGCCGACCGGCTCTGGCTATGCCCCCATTCCAAGTCAGCCGGCTACCGGTCAGGCGGATACCAGAGCAACTGTTCAGGCCGGCATACCGAATGGAACTCATAGGAGCGTAGGCTAGATGCGCGCCAGAATCGTTGCCATGACGCTCGTGGTAGGGATGATCGCATTTAGCGGTCAGGCATCAGCACAGATGGCATGTCCTCAGGGTGTGACGCCAGGGAATTCTCAATGTCTTCCTACAGGTGGCACCGCGGCGCCTCCCCCGCGATCGCCACGCTGGCTGCTTACTTGGGGGGCGATGGCCGAAGATCAGAAGTCATCTGTCGTGGGAACCTCGAGCGGCGAACTGTCGCGAGGCGCCGCACAGCGAGCCGCAGTAAAGAAGTGCGAGGCCATGGGTGGCGTGGGCTGCAAGGCAGTGTATTCCTACAAGAATACATGTGCGGTAATCGCGGAGCCGGTTGCGCTTCTGGAACGAATGAATAGCTACTATCAGAACGGGCCTACGATAGAAGAAGCTACTCGTTTGGTGATTCCGCAGTGTAGAGATGGCAACGGTGGTCACGAGTGCCGCATCATCTACTCGAATTGCACATCTCCGGTACTGCGGCAATGACCAATGTCATAAAGACATGGAGATGAAGGTCATCACCTTCCTTCTTTTGTCATGCACGAACTTGAACACGACCGCGCTCGCTTAGGCGGTATTTCCACGAAGCGCAATGCCAGGGCCATGCAGATGAGTCGGATGGAAGGTAACTACATCTTGCGATGTGAACTGGCATGCGCGCTGTCGTTTCTCGGCATCGCGATGGCTTGAGCAGGTGACGGCCAAGGAGGCGAAATGAACCCAGTGGCTAGTGCGTGAGTGATCAAGGGAATTCAGGACGGACAGATGATTGCGCATTTCACTTCTGGAAGCAGGTCCCGATGGTCGCCAGTATTTCTTGGAATCGCCCTGTTCTCGGTAACCGCATGCAGTGATGCCGTGGATACGAAACGACGACCCCAGTACAAAGAGAACCCCAACCCGGTGCAGGCGTACCGGTTGCGCATGCACATCCACGATGCACCAGGTCCCCTCAAGGTGACGGTCAGTGCGATACAGCACGATGTCGTCACCCCGGAATGCCTGCCGCCGCCGAACGCCAATCCTGGTGGACACCTATCTCCTATACCGACGAATGACATTCCGTTACACCTGGAGCGGGTATCTGAGGCGGAGTACACCGGCGTCTTCTACAAGGATGCAATGATCGATGAGGACTACCACGGTAGAGGCATCTGCCGTTGGGAATTGATCCAGGTGCAGGTACAGCTGAGTGCAGCCGGCGCGGAGCAGGAAACACGGTTCATTTCCAGCCTGAATCGCGAACAGATTGAGGGAGGGGAGGGAAAGCGGACTTACTTCTGGAAATCGCGTTACCCTCGCGTCGAAGATTTTGACGCTTTCCCTGACCTCGGTGAGAGCGACGTAGATGCCATTCCTGAAGGGAGTCGCGCTGAGTTCTTCAGCGTCAGCATGGAAGCCGAGGAGTTGACCAAATGATGCTCGCATCCCAGCAGTACGCGAACTTGGTCGAGCACAGCTACGATCGCGACGGCCGGATGCGCGATCTCGTGAACAAGCAGATTGTGCTTGAGGGTGTGAGGTACAAGATTCTCCATTTCGTCGACAATGCGAAAACGGGCTATCAGGGCACGGTCTACCAGCACCTGGACAGCGGCGATGTCGTCGTCGCGCACAGGGGCACCGAATTCGAAAGACAGCGCTGGGACGATTTGATCAAGACGGATGGCGCGATGGTATTGACTCGGACCAATCTGCAGGCGGACGACGCAGTCGCCCTAACGCGATGGGCGCGCGATTACGCCGAGGAGCAAGGACAGTCGCCGGGAAAGCGTACGCCCGAAGTCACCGTCACCGGGCATTCGCTGGGCGGCACGTTGGCGCAAGTCAGTGCCCACCACTACGATCTGCGTGGCGAGACATTCAACGCCTATGGCGCGGTCAGCCTGGATCGCCGGATCCCGGAAGGCGGCGATCGCGTTGTGAACCACGTGATGGCGGCGGACACCGTCAGCTCCTCCAGTCCACATTACGGAAAAGTGCGCATCTACGCGCAGCCCGACGAGATCGGCATGCTGGCCGGCGCAGGCTACGCCAACAACGGCGCGCGACTGCTGGATCCGCGTGCGAGCCTGGTCGCCGGCATCCGCGGGTTTGGTTCACACGACATGCACCGCTTCCTCAACGTGGATGGTGAGCGGCGCCCAGACCGTTCCGTGCTCGGAGATGCGCAGACACACGCACTGGCCCGTGAGTATGCGCCGATGATCGGCAAGTACCGCGACGATGTGGAAGGAATGCGCAGCGCGATCACGATCGCGGCACGCGGTCCCCATGGGGCGATGCGCGATGGGTTCGAAGCGTTGCGTGGTGCGGTGCCGGCAGGCGAGCCCGGTGCGCGTGACGAGCGCGTGCGCATGGCTTCGCTCCTGCCGGCGTGGGGCACCTTCGCTGCCACTGCGCGCCCTCGCGATGGCAGTAACGAGAAGAGGGAGGACGGCATGGAGCCCGCCGGACCGTTCCGTCCGCCACGCAAATCCGAGGTGCGCTCTCCCGCAGACGAGGTGGATCGCCTGCTCTCCAGTGTGGGGGCCGACGACCCGGATGGTCTGCGTATCGCCCTGCATGACCTGCGGGTCTCGCCGTACGGGCGGGCCTGGCTGAGCCAACTCGAGAGCCATCGACAGCGACTTGCCGAACCCACCCCGCGTATGGAGGCGCAACAAAGGGAGCTGACGACACAGGAGCGTGCATCCCCCATGCCGAACGTCGAACACAAGCCCGTGCAGATGGACATCGCACGTTGACCGCGGAACGGCTTGTTAAACCATGAGTGTCCATGCACTACGAGGAACGTAGCCATGAAACGAAGCATCAAGTTCATCATTCCGCTGAGCCTGCTGGTGTTGTTCGATCTCAGCGCGCAGTCCACCAGCGGCTACTACCAGCCGCTTCACTACCGCATGGACGACCCCTTCGTGTTCTGCACGCAGGGCCAGGACGTGAGAAAGAATCCGATGCCGTGCTGGAAGCCCATGCCGCCCTTCACCGGCGCTTTCATGTTGATGCCCTATTGTCGGCCACCGAACCCGTACGGCAAGGATTGGACCCAGGACGACACGCTTTCGTTCGCCCAATACAAGTCGGTCTGTCCGAAGGCGATCGAGTCGGGTCGATGGGAGGGTCGCGGCCGGCCCGAGAACACGCCCATCCGTCATTGATGCCGACACCTTGCTTGCCCACGAACGCTCTTGTCATGGAGTCGCCCACATGAGGTTGCAACGCATGAAGGTCCTTTCCCCCGTGCTTCTGGTCGCGATGGCAACGCTTGTGGGCGCGTGCGATGCGCCTGCTCCGCGAAGTGCGCAGGCCGTGGAGCAGGCGACGCCCCCCCAGAATAAGGAAGAAGCCATGTCAGAGCTGAAGCCGCCCTCCACGGACAGCGTGTTGTATTTCATCTACCAGCGGGATGGCGACGGTGCGGTCAGCTACGAGGTCGACGGCGGTGCCACCGTCAGCTACTGGTACGGCCATGCGTTCGATCTCAAAGGAAAGCACTACTTCACGGGCTTCGGCAGCAAAAGCGAGGGCGAGGGTCCAGAGGGCGACAACGGGATGATGGACCCCGAGCATGTCGCCATCTCACAGGCGACGTTCACGCGCGTGGAGAAGGAGGGCAAGGCCGAGTGGTCCAAGCCCGACACGGACGGCTATGTCGGCGAGTTCGGCAGGATGGGGCGGGCCGAGCAGATTGATGAGTCGCGAAAGGCACAGTCTTTCACGACCGGCGACGGTCGCTACCTCTTGGCGGTACCGACGTTGGATTTCGTGAACGGCACGGACGTACGCATGTTCGCTTTGCTTCTGTTCGATCCCGACAACGTGGACGCACTCGGATTCAGGCAATGGGGCTATCTGGGGAGCATTCCCGTCAGCTACGACAATAGTGATGCGTGCGATGGTGGGGAGGTGATGCCTTGCGCGGCGAGCAGCGGGACGCTCGCATTCGAGCAGACCGGTGCGGGCCTGCCTGACCTCAAGGTTGTCTCGAAGGGAACCACCATCGCCGCGCCCGGCAAGGTTCGCGACATGACGGAGGCGGACACCGTGGTCTACACCTTCGATCAGGCGACGCAACGCTACGAAAAGTAAGCGGATTCACAGTTGACCGACTTGTAGCAGGCCCAGGGAGGGGCCCGGTTGACGTCCAGCGACCCCCCGGTCGCGTACTTCAGCAAAGGAGCCAACGATGGCCAGTCAGTACACACGTGAGCAGATTCTCGACATCATCGAAAGACAAGCACAGGAAAGCGGCATTCCGCGGGAAGATTTCCTGCGATTCGCCTACATCGAGACAGGCGGTCGCTTCGATCCGAATGCAAGCAATCCCAGTGGCGCGAAAGGACTTTTCCAGTTCGTACCGGGCACTGCCGAGGATTACGGAATAGCGGGGCGCGAGTTCGATCCGGTGGCGAACACCCGCGCGGCGGCGGCGCTGTATTCGGACAATCTGGCCGACATCACACGTCGGCAGGCCCGCAGTGGACACGATTTCCTCTCCGGGAACGAGACGCCGAGCGGACTGGACCTGTATCTGGCCCACCAGCAGGGCGCGGCCGGCTATGCGTCCATCCAGAATGCGATCGAGGCGGGTGAGTTCACCCGTACCAACACGCGCAGGAATATCCTCAACAATATCAGCGAGCGAGACGTGGAGCGCCTGACGGGGCGTGCCTACGAAGACCTGCGCGGCCTCGACGATCGCGAGTTGGCAAATACGTTCTCGCAGTACTGGAATACCAAGTACGCGGCTATCAGTATCCCGGACCGCGGCATCCAGGCGAGCCAGCCGGATGCGGCTGCCCGCGAGCGCACGTCGCCGCTGGCGGATGGTGTGCTGCAGCGTGGCGAACGCGGTGAGGACGTGCGCGCGCTGCAAACCTCATTGAACCAGCTGGGATTCCGCGACGGCCAGGGTGCGGAACTGGAGACGCGCTCCGGCATCTATGGAGGCAGGACGCAGGAAGCCGTGCGTGCGTTCCAGGCTGCGAACCAGCTTGAAGCCACCGGCAACGCCGACGCGCGTACGAGCGAGGCGATCGCACAGCAGCTTGCGCTTCCCGAGCAGGATCGCAATCGCGCCCCAGCCGCTGAAGCACGGCAGCGCGAGGGCGGATTGGCTTGGCCGACCCCAGGCAACCATGACATCAACCAGGCCGACAAGCCACGCGAGGGCCGGGGGGAGTTCGGTACGCCACGCAGCGGTGGGCGGCGTCATGGCGGCATCGACATCGAGGGCAACGTCGGCGATCCGGTCGTGGCCGTCGCGGGAGGTACCGTGGTGGTGCGTCCGAACAATGGGGCGGCAGGCAACACCGTGCACGTGCGGCACGATGACGGCACGCTGACCAAGTACTTCCATCTCGACGCCTTCAGCGTGCGCAATGGGCAGCGTGTCGAAGCCGGGCAGCAGATCGGCACCATGGGCAGGACCGGCAACACGCCTGCACAGGGAGACACGCACCTGCATTTCGAGATGTGGCGCGATGGCCGACAGGTGGACCCGTTGCCGCACCTGCAGGGCGCCGAACGTGGTGCTGCTGTTCCGACGCGGACGGCAGCACCCCAGGTGCTGCGTGACGGTGCGTCCGGTGCCGCGGTGCGTGACCTGCAGCAGCAACTGAACCATCTGGGGTATCGGGGCGCCGATGGTCGGCCACTTGAGACGGCGTCGGGAAAATTCGGTCCGCAGACCGAACATGCCTTGCGGGCGTTCCAGGAAGACCGCGGGCTGAAAGTGGACGGGATCTTCGGGGATCGCTCGCGTGAAGCACTGGCGACCGCCAATCGCGACCCGCGGTCTGCGGACGCCACAGCGCAGAATCCGCGCAGCGAGGATGCGCAGCGTTCATTCGTGGACCGCATGTTCTCCGCGATGCACGGGGGTGATGATCGTGCCATGCGCCAGGCGCTGGACGATTACCTCAAGACGCCCGCCGCGCAGGGCTGGCAGCCGAAAGACCCGCCATCGGTCACCGACCAGCAAGTGGCACAGCAACGCGAGCAAACCGGGCCGTCGCGCTGACAGGACGGGACACGTATGGGCCGATCCATCGGCCCATGCGTCGCACTGCGGCCTGGCGGCGCCTGCTTGCGTGTTCAGGACGCGGGCGCGAGCAAGTTCTGGCCACGCCGGATCAGTCACGCGCCGAAGCCGCGGCCGAGATGCAGTGAGGTTTCGGACGCCATGGGTGCGGCCCGCTCCGTTGCGTCGGTCAGGTGCAGGGTGGGCCGGTTTGCGCCGCGCCCATCCTGCACGCTTTGTGAGGCATGACTTCTGCAAGAGCCGTTGCCAACGGCGCGCTGCTGGCGACCGTCATCAACCCCGGGCGCGCTACCGCCGCCGATCAATGCGGTGAAGGCAAAGATGACGCAGGCAGTCCTGTCCGACACTCCGCTTGCCTGGCCATGCGGGCGCAGCGTCAACCTCGGAAAGGTATCGGCGCTTTGGCGCGCCAGCCCCCTGCGGAAGGGGCGCGGACAAACGAGGTGGCCCAGCGCTGCGCAGTATCACTGGCGAGGGCGTTGCGACGGTCGAGCAGGTGGAGACAATGACCCGGGCAGCGGCAGGCCCACAAGACCGGCCGCCTGTTCCCTGCGGTCAGCGGGTGCCGTACAGCACGACGGTCTTGCCGCGTGCGTGCAGGGAACCGTCGGCCTGCAGCTTCTTCAATACACGGCCGGCCATTTCGCGTGAGCAGCCGACCAGGCGTGCCAGCTCCTGGCGGGAAACGCGCAGCTGGGTGCCCTGCGGGTGGCTCATGGCCTCCGGTTCGCGGGCCAGATCGTGCAGCGTGCGGATGATGCGATCGGTGACGTCCAGGAATGCGAGGCGGCTGGCCTTCCTGCTTGTATCCAACAGGCGACGCGACAGCTGGGCGCCGATGGCATACAGCAGCTTGGGTGCATCGGCCGACAGCGTGCCGAGGAACAGCTGGTGCAGGCGCTCGTAGCTGACTTCCGCCAGCTCGCACTGTGTCCGCGTGCGCAGGATGACCTCGCGGCGGTCGGACTCGATGAACAGGCCCATCTCGCCCACGAATTCGCCGGAACCGAAGTAGCCGAGGACCAGCTCGCGGTCATCGTCTTCCTCGGTGATGATGCTTACCGACCCGCTCACCACGTAATAAAGCGTGCCGGCCGGGTCGCCCGGGCGGAAGACATCGGCGCGGGCCGGATACCGGCGCCGGTGGCTGTGGGCCAGGAAGCGCTCAAGCGTGGCGTTGTCCGGCGTCAGGGGGCTGGCGGCGGGGCGAGCAGGGGCTGAAAGGGGGATGCCTGGGCTCATGGTGGTCACGGCTTGTAATTCAGGAAGCTTAGTCCGAATACGTGGCCCACGGCAAACGCAGGCCATGCAAGGGCTGGGCCACTGCGCGACGGCCCGCTGGCGGATGGGCGGCGGACATTTCGCTGTCACCCCATATGGCGCATAATCCGCCCCCTCATCCGACACCCCCGAAGAGGGATCACCGCCGTGGTAAAACCCCTGCCTCGCCTGCGGCTGCAAGGCTTCAACAACCTCACCAAGGCGCTGAGCTTCAACATCTACGACGTGTGCTATGCCTCGTCCGAAGACGAGCGTCGCCGGTACATCGAGTACATCGATGAGGAATACAACGCCGACCGCCTCACCCAGATCCTGACGGACGTGGCGGAGATCATCGGTGCCAACATCCTCAACGTGGCCCGCCAGGACTACGACCCCCAGGGCGCGTCGGTGACCATCCTCATTTCCGAGGAGCCGGTGATCGACAAGAAGGATGCGGGCAAGGAGATCATCTCCGACGCGGTGGTGGCGCACATGGACAAGTCGCACATCACGGTGCACACGTATCCCGAAACCCATCCGGACAACGGCATCGCGACGTTCCGCGCGGACATCGACGTGGCGACCTGCGGCGTGATCTCGCCGCTGAAGGCGCTGAATTACCTGATCGAAAGCCTGGAATCCGACATCGTCATCATGGATTACCGGGTCCGTGGCTTCACCCGCGACGTGAAGGGCAAGAAGCACTACATCGACCACAAGATCAATTCGATCCAGGACTTCCTGGCCAAGAACATCAAGTCGCGCTACGAGATGCTCGACGTGAACGTCTACCAGGAGAACATCTTCCACACGAAGATGCACCTGAAGGAGTTCGACCTCGACAACTACCTGTTCGAGGAGAAGGCGAAGAACCTGTCGTTCAAGGAGCGCATGAAGATCGAGGCGCGCCTGAAGCGGGAGATCGAGGAGCTGTACCACGGGCGCAACCTGCCGGAATGAGGGGTTGGCGACGGGCGCGGGTTACATCCGGTTCGGATGGCCTTCGCTAGTCTGCCCACACACATGGCGGGACGACCCGCCCGCGGCGCGAGCCGTGCATCAGGACCGACGGCGGTCCGGAACGAAGGTTCCGGGCCGTTTCGCGTTATGGCCCGGGCACTCAACCTGAGGAGGTGACGTATGGCGTGGGTCTATCTGGTGTTGGCGGGATTGCTGGAAGTGGCGTGGGCGGTGGGCCTGAAGTACTCCGAAGGTTTTACCCGCCTGGTCCCCAGCGTGGTGACGGCCGTGGCCGCGGCGGCCAGCTTCTGGTTGCTGGCGGCGGCCCTCAAGCACATCCCGTTGGGAACGGGCTATGCGATCTGGGTGGGCATCGGTGCCGTCGGGACTGCCTGCGTGGGCATGTGGCTGTTCCAGGAGCCTGCCACGGCGGCGCGGCTGGTCTGCATCGGCCTGATCGTGGCCGGCATCATCGGCCTGAAGCTCGCGTCGTAGCGGGTGCCGCGCGAGTGAACCCATGAACCCGTCGTCCAGGCTGGATTGCGGAGCATTCAGCGCCATGGGACGGTGCGCCAAGGCGCACCCTACAAGCGATACGCGACGGCCTTCATCAGCTTCGAGGCCCCGGCCATCAGCATCGGAATGGGGGCCGGCAGGATGCGCGCGCCTGCTTCTTCGGCGTGTTCGGCATGGCGTGCCTCATCGGCCTTCATGACCTTCAGGATCTCGCGGCTGCGCAGGTCGGCGGGCGGGAGGGATTCAAGGTGTTCGTCCAGATGGGCCTCGACCTGGTGTTCGGTCTCCACCACGAACCCCAGGCTCCAGCCATCGCCGCGCAGGCCGGCGAGGGCGCCGAGGGCATAACTGCCCGCGTACCACAGCGGATTGAACAGGCTGGGCCGGCTGTCCAGTTCGCGCAGGCGGTCCGCGCACCAGGCGAGGTGGTCGGTTTCTTCCTGGGCGGCGTCCAGCAGGTGGACGCGGGTGGCATCGTCCCGGGCCACGGCGGCCTGGCCGAAGTACAGGCCCTGCGCGCAGACCTCACCCACGTGGTTGATGCGCATCAGGCCGGCAGCATGACGCTGTTCGTCCGGCTCGAGCGCGACCTCAGGCGTATCCCCGGCGGGGTTCGCTCGCTGGGCGGGGGGGCTGCCGAACACCGTGTCCAGGCCGCGCTGGGCCTCCACCAGCCATTGATCGAGGGGCGAATAGGTCCGGGTGTTCATGAGGCCATTGTGCCGCCTCGGCGCTCCCGGCGTCTGCCCCCGGGCCCTGCGTGTCCGAGGCTCCGGAGGGTTGCGCACTGCGGTATCGCCCCGTACAATCCCGCCTCTTCCGTTTCACCCTTCACAACGCGTGGCAAAGTTCCGCCCCGGGAAACCGCGGAATCCGCCCGACCAGACACATGAGATATACATGAGCACCTTTACCGCCAAGTCCGAGACCGTCCAGCGTGACTGGTACGTCGTCGACGCAGCAGGCAAGACCCTGGGTCGCCTGTCCACCGAGCTGGCCCGCCGCCTCCGCGGCAAGCACAAGCCCGTCTATACCCCTCACGTTGATACCGGCGACTACCTGGTCGTGATCAACGCCGAGAAGATCCACGTCACCGGCAACAAGCTGGCCGACAAGAAGTACCACCGCTTCACCGGCTACATCGGCAACCTGAAGACCGAGACGCTGGCCCAGGCGCTGGAGCGCCATCCGGAGCGCGTCATCGAGACCGCGGTGAAGGGCATGCTGCCGAAGGGCCCGCTGGGCCGCGACATGTATCGCAAGCTCAAGGTTTACGCCGGCCCGAATCATCCGCACGCCGCTCAGCAGCCGCAGGTCCTGGACATCTAATCATGGCTATCACTCAGAACTACGGCACCGGCCGTCGCAAGTCTTCCACCGCCCGCGTGTTCCTGCGCAAGGGTTCCGGCAACATCACGGTCAACGGTCGTCCGCTGGACGAGTTCTTCGGCCGCGAAACCGGCCGCATGATCGTGCGCCAGCCGCTGGAGCTGACCAAGAACACCGAAACCTTCGACATCACCGTGACCACCACCGGTGGCGGCATCACCGGCCAGGCCGGCGCCATCCGCCTGGGCATCGCCCGCGCGCTGGTGGAATACGATGAAACGCTGAAGTCGGAACTGCGCAAGGCAGGCTTCGTGACCCGCGACGCTCGTGAAGTCGAGCGCAAGAAGGTCGGCCTGCACAAGGCGCGTCGCGCCACGCAGTTCTCCAAGCGCTAACAGACGCGCTACACTACGCGTCACTGGTTACACAGCCCCGTCGCCAAGCGGTAAGGCACCTGACTCTGACTCAGGCATTCGGTGGTTCGAATCCATCCGGGGCTGCCAACTTGACGTCCACTGGACATCCGCAAAAGCCCGCCTCTGGCGGGTTTTTGCGTTGAGGGGTCTTGCGATGGTCGCGATGTTCCAACCTCCGTTCTGCCCTGCCGACGAGGCCGTGCGCCGCGTGCAGGAGCGCGGCTACGCGGTGCTCGAGCCGCGGGGCATGGCCGACGCCGTGGACGTCGATCTCGACGCGCTCGATGCGTTGCTGCCAAGCTGGGATCGGCTGGAAGTGGACGAGTACCTCAAGGACGGCGGCCGCTATCGGCGGCGGCGGCATTCGTGCTTCGTCCTGAATGCGGACGGCATCGCGCAAGCGCCGCACCGCGCGCACTGGCAGTCGCTGGATTACAACGCCCTGCATGGCGGCATGCAGCGCTGGTTCGAGCCGATCGAGCCGGCCGTCGCGGAAGCCCGGGCATGGCGACAACTCCTGCTGGGGCTGGGCCGCTGGTGTTCCGAACTCAAGGGCGCGCGCACGTGGTACGTCGAGGCGCACCAGTTCCGCATCGACACCACCGACGGCATCGGTCGGCCCACGCCGGAGGGTGCGCACCGCGATGGCGTGGATTTCGTCGCGGTGCTGTTGTTGGGCAGGCAGGGCATCAAAGGGGGCGAAACCCGCGTGTTCGCCGCCGCAGGGCCGGACGGGCAGCGGTTCACGCTGGAGGCGCCCTGGTCGCTGCTGTTCCTCGACGACGAGCGCGTGATCCACGAGTCCACCCCGATCCAGCCGCTGGACGGACAAGGCCATCGCGATACGCTGGTGCTGACCTTTCGCAAGGATGGCTTTCAGGGCGATCCTGGCGTGGGCTGACCGCAGCGAGTATTTCGTTACAATTGAAACCATGGCGCGTGGGCGCCGGCATCTGGAGTTCTGATGAAGCTGGGTTCCCTGAAAGAAGGTGGTCGCGACGGCACGCTCATCGTCGTATCGCGTGATCTGGCCCGCGGCGTACGCGCGACCGGCATCGCGCCGACGCTGCAGCGCGCGCTGGAAGACTGGAGCAACACCGCACCGCGTCTCAACGCGCTGTACGAATCCTTGAATGCGGGCGACGCCGACGGCGCGTTCGACGTCGATCTGCAGGCGCTGGCTGCGCCGCTGCCGCGCGCCTACGAGTTCGTCGACGGCAGCGCCTACCTGCCGCACGTGGAGCGCGTCCGCCGCGCGCGCGGGGCCGAGGTGCCGGAGAGTTTCTACACCGATCCGCTGATGTACCAGGCGACCAGCGCCGCGTTCTACGGACCGCGCGATCCGGTGAAAGTGGTGAGTGAGGAGTACGGGATCGACCTGGAGGCCGAAATCATCGTCGTCACCGACGACGTGCCGATGGCAGTGACGCCGGCGCAGGCAGCGGGCCACATCCAGCTCATCGGCCTGGTCAACGACGTGTCGCTGCGCAACCTGATCCCGGGCGAACTCGCCAAGGGCTTTGGCTTCCTGCAATCCAAGCCGCGCTCGGCACTGTCGCCGGTATTCGTCACGCCCGACGAACTGGACGCTGCCTGGCGCGACAGCAAGGTCCACCTGCCACTGGTCACCCACATCAACGGCGAGTGGTTCGGCGCGCCGGAGGCGGGGGTGGACATGCAGTTCGACTTCGCCCAGCTGGTCGCGCATGCGGCCAAGACCCGCCCGCTGTCGGCGGGCACCATCGTCGGTTCCGGCACCATCGCCAACGAGGACACCTCCAAGGGCGCGTCCTGCTTTGCAGAGCAGCGTACGGTCGAGACCCTGCGCGATGGCAAGCCGTCCACGCCGTTCATGAGTTTCGGCGACGTAGTCCGCATCGAAATGATGGACTGTGACGGACGTTCCATTTTTGGCGCGATCGAGCAGCGTATCGAGCCGCAACCCTTGCCTTGAGGGCGCGGCCGGCCCCAGTGTGACTTCAGGACGGAGCGGGTCGGGCATGGACATGGATTCCGGGGATTCGAAGGCGCAAGCCGCGGGGAGCGGGTTGCATGGCTGAGCACCTCAGGCTGTATTCCTACTGGCGTTCCAGCGCCGCGTATCGCGTGCGCATCGGTCTGAATCTCAAGGGGTTGGCCTACGAAACCGCGCCCGTGCACCTGGTCCGCGACGGCGGCCAGCAGCACGCGCCGGACTACGTCGCCAAGAATCCCCAGCACATGGTGCCCACCCTGCAGCACGGCGTGCGGGTGATCCGCCAGTCGCTCGCCATCCTCGAGTACCTGGACGAAGCCTGGCCGTCGCCACGCTTGTTGCCGATGACGGCCCGGGACCGCGCGCGGGTGCGCGCGCTGGCGCAGATGGTCGCGTGCGACATCCACCCGCTCAACAATTTGCGCGTGCTGCAGTACTTCGAAGGCACCTGGAACGTGCCGCAGGCCGAGCGCGACGACTGGGTGAAGCACTGGATCATCGAAGGGTTCGCACCGATGGAGGCCCTGCTTGCCGGCGATGCGGCCACGGGGGCCTTCTGCCATGGGCAGACCCCCGGCCTGGCGGATTGCTGCCTGGTGCCCCAAGTGTTCAACGCGCGCCGGTTCGGTGTGGACATGAGCGCCTTTCCCACGATCGTCCGCATCGAGCAGGCCTGTCTCGCGCTCCCGGCCTTCGATCAGGCCAGGCCGGAGAACCAGCCCGACGCCAACGCCTGACCGGATGTCGCCGGAAACGGAACGGGCGGGTTTCCCCGCCCGTTGACCCGCATGCCGTTCGGCGACGCGCCGTACTCAGCCGAAGCCGTGGGTGATCCGCGGCGAGCTGCTGGCCGTGTCGTAATCCGCGTACGGATCGTGCTCGCCCTTGCTGCCTTCGGAGAGGCGGAACTTCAGCGCCAGGCCATCGCGCGAGTCCGCGGCGCGCAGGGCTTCCTCCTGCTCGATCAGGCCTTCCTTCACCATGCGGAACAGGCACTGGTCGAAGGTCTCCATGCCTTCCTCGAGCGACTCCTCCATGGCGGCCTTGATCTCGTGCACCTGGCCGCGGCGAAGCAGGTCGCGGATCATCGGTGTATTGATCAGCACTTCCGCCGCCGGCATGCGACGACCGTCGGTGCCCTTGACCAGACGCTGCGACACCACGGCGCGCAGGTTGAGCGCTAGGTTCATCAGCACGTTCTTGTGCGCGCTTTCCGGGAAGAAGTTGAGGATGCGCTCGATGGTCTGGTCGGCATTGTTGGAGTGCAGCGTCGCCAGGCACAGGTGGCCGGTCTCGGCGAAGGCGATGGCCGCTTCCATCGTGGTCGCGTCGAGGATTTCGCCGATCAGGATGACGTCCGGCGCCTCGCGCATCGCGTTCTTCAGCGCATTGTGGAACGCATGCGTATCCAGTCCGACCTCGCGCTGGTTGACGATGGACTGCTTGTGCCGGTGCAGGTACTCGATCGGATCCTCAATGGTCAGGATATGGCCGGTGCTGGTGGTATTGCGGTAGTCGATCATCGACGCCAGCGACGTCGACTTGCCGGACCCGGTGGAGCCGACGATCAGCACCAGACCGCGCGGGGTCATGATGATGTCCTTCAGCACCGGCGGCAGGTTCAGCTCCTCGATCGTGGGGATCACGCTGCGGATCGCACGGATGACCATGCCCACTTCGCCGCGCTGCTTGAACACGTTGACGCGGAAGCGGCCGGCATCGTGCAGGGCGATGGCCATGTTGAGCTCGAGCTCGCGCTCGAACACCGGCACCTGCCCCTCGTCCATCAGCGAATAGGCGATCTTCTTCACCATGCCGGGCGGCAGCCCGGTGTTGCCGAGCGGATAGAGCTTGCCTTCGATCTTGATGTAGACCGGCGCCCCGGTCGTAAGAAACATGTCCGAGGCGTTCTTCTCGGTCATCAGCTTCAGGAAATAGCCGATGTCCATGTGCAAGACTCCCCACGATGCGCGGCACCACGTTGCAACGGCGCCGAAGGCTACAGACAATGGCCGCGCGTACCCCTCAACGTCACGGCACCCCAATGACTGTTAGCTTCGCATACTTCCGCAGGCCCCTGCATGTGATGGCCGCCGCAGTAGCGGCATTCGCGCTGTCGCCGGCGTTCGCCCAGAACGCACCGACCCCCGAGCTGGAAGCGGCGATCAAGGCGGTGCAGCGTGCCGACCAGGCCGATGCGGACCAGTACGCACCCGTCCCGCTCGCGGCGGCCCGTCAGTCCCTTGCGCAGGCGCAGGCCACGCGCAGCAAGAAGGAAGCCCTCGATTTCGCCGTGCGCGCCGCCGCGGACGCCGATCTGGCGCGCGCGCGCAGCGAAGAGGCCGTCGCGATGGCGGACGTGGACCAGCGTCGCGCGGAGATCGCGGACCTGCAGCGTCAGCTCGGGGAGGGTGGTCGATGAGCGCCCACGTCCGGACGGTTCGCCTGTCGCTGGCCCTGGTGCTGTCCTTCCTTGCGGTCACCGCGATCGCCGCCGACAACCCGGTGGTCGCCCAGCTCAGCCAGCGCTTGGCGGCACTGCAGTCCGATCCCGCGCTGAGTGAGTACGCGGCGTACGAGAAATTGCAGGCGCAGCATGCCGTGGCGGCGCTGGACAAGGGCCGTCGCAGTCAACGCGAAACCCTGCAGTTCGTGGCGGAACGCCGGGTCGAGATCGCCGAGGTCGCCGCGCGCACGCAGGCGGCACGCCGCGAGGCGGATCGCCTCGACCGGGCGCGGAGCGAGCTGCTGGTCGAAGCGAGCCGGCGCGAGGCCGAGCGCGCCCGGCGCGAGGCCGAACGCCTTCGCGTGCAGGCGCAGATCCAGGCCGAGGAGGCCGAGCGCCTGCGGCTGGCGGCCGAGGCCGAGGCGCTGGCACGGCAGGAGGCCGAGACCACCCTCGATACGGTGGCGGGTCAACAGGCGAACCGCTTGAGTACGGCCCGCCAGCGGGAGTTGAAACTGGCCCGCGAAGAGGCCGAGCTGGTGTCCGGGGCCAAGTTGCCCGCCTCGAAGTTCGAGGCGCGTGGTGAGGTGTTCGCGCTGGGCGCCAACGTGTTCGCTGGCAATTCCGCCACGCTCTCCGGCGGCGGGACGTCCACCGCGAGCGCGCTGGCGGCCTATCTGCAGGCCAATCCCAAGGCCCGGGCACGGATCGAGGGCTATGGCGATAACCAGACGCCGGGGCAGCGGCGGGCGGATGCATTGCGCGATGCACTGATGGCGGGTGGCGTGCAGAAATCGCGCCTGCAGGCCGTCGCCAAGGGAACGGGAACCAAGGCTCGCGCGCTGGAAGTGATCATCACGCACTGATTTTCTCTTGTAGATCAACTGCTTGGATGAACTTGCCTTGCTTCCCCGCAATTAGCCTGAACGCTGTTTGACACCTGTTTATGCTTTAAAATCAATGACTTGGGGTCGTGCTTGCCGGCCCGTTGGTCGAGGAGTAGGGTCATATTCCCAAGCGACTCCCGTCGCTTGGCTCACCGGAGAATCGACCCGATGACGCCCGTTCCGATCGCCCTGGAGACCGCCGCTGGTAAGCAGCACGCCGCGGGAGTTCCGGTGGGACGCACCCGCGGCTTCGGCCAGATGCTCCGCTCCCAAGCCAACGCCCCGCGCCTGTGAAGGCCGGGGCGTTCGTGTTTCTGCTGAAGGAGGTAATGATCATGTTCGAAGGTCAACCGCAGGCCGACATCGATGCACTCATCAAGGCCGATCCGGAGTTCAAGCAGCTGTACCAGCGCCACCGCGAGCTGGACAAGAAGGTCACCGACGCCGAACTCGGCGTGCTGCCCATCGATGACACCTTGCTCGGCCAGATGAAGCGCGAAAAGCTGCACGCCAAGGAGCGATTGCTCCGGATCTACGACGCCAAGCCGCACTAGACGCCTGACCTTTCTCGTCGCGGGCGGCGGCGGCCTCCTCGTCGGCCGTCGCCGTCCGCGTCACCCAAGTGCGATAATCCGGGCCCGTACCGCACCGGATGCACGGCCGCATGGCGATCCACTCTTCCGTACTTGAGCTGATCGGCGACACGCCGATCGTCCAGGCCAAGCGCCTCGACACCGGGCTCTGCACCCTCTACCTGAAACTCGAGAGCGCCAACCCCGGCGGGTCCATCAAGGACCGCATCGGCATGTCGATGATCGAGGCAGCCGAAAAACGTGGCGACCTGAAGCCCGGTGCCACGCTCGTGGAGGGCACGGCCGGGAATACCGGCATCGGATTGGCCTTGGTCGCCCAGCAGAAGGGCTACAAGCTGATGCTGGTGGTCCCGGACAAGATGAGCCGGGAGAAGATCTTCAACCTCAAGGCCATGGGCGCCGAGGTCATCCTGACCCGTTCGGACGTCGCCAAGGGGCACCCTGAGTACTACCAGGACCTGGCCGAGCGCATCGCGCGCGAAACGCCCGGGGCCTACTTCATCAACCAGTTCGGCAACCCGGATAATCCGGCCGCGCACGAGTTCGGTACCGGCCCTGAAATCCTGCGCCAGATGGACGGCCAGCTGGATGCCATCGTCTTCGGCTGCGGCAGTTCGGGCACCATGACCGGCCTGTCGCGCTGCTTCGCGGAGCACTCGCCGCAGACCGAAATGGTACTGGCCGATCCCGTCGGATCGATCCTGACGCAGTACATCAACGAAGGCACGCTCAGCACGAAGTCGGGCAGCTGGCTGGTGGAGGGCATCGGCGAAGACTTCCTGCCGCAGATCTCGGATTTCAGCCGGGTCAAGAAGGCCTACGCGATCAGCGACGCGGAGAGTTTCCATACCGCTCGCGAGCTGCTGGCGAAGGAGGGCATCCTGGGCGGCTCGTCCACCGGCACCCTGCTGGCGGCGGCGCTCAAGTATTGCCGCGAGCAGGCCACGCCGAAGCGCGTGCTCGTGTTCGTCTGCGACACCGGCAACAAGTACCTGTCGAAGATGTACAACGACTACTGGATGCTGGACAACGGCTTCATCGAGCGTCCCCAGCACGGCGACCTGCGCGACCTGATCCTGCGCCCTTACAGTCAGCGGGATACGGTCGTGGTCAGTCCCACCGATCTGCTGACCACCGCTTACCAGCGCATGAAGCTGTACGACGTCTCCCAGCTGCCGGTAATGGAGGGCGACAAGCTGGCCGGCATCGTCGACGAAAGCGACGTGCTGCTGCATGTATACGGCGACGAGGCGCGTTTCCGCGACCCCGTCTCGACGGCGATGGTCAGCAAGCTGGACCGACTCGATGTCCGGTCGCCGATCGAGGCGCTGCTGCCGGTGTTCGACCGGGGCCAAGTGGCCATCATCACCGACAGTGACGCTTTCCTCGGCCTGATCACCCGCATCGATCTGCTGAATTACCTGCGACGCCGCGCACAGTAGGAGCGGCGCCCGTCGGTCGGCGGGCGGGGTTTCGCATGGACGGTACGTTAAGACCCGGCTGGTAGAATGCCCGGCTGTTTGAAGGAACATGAACATGGCGCACTCTTCGACCCCCGCCAGTGGGGCGCCCGGCGACCTTGCCCTGGGCACACTGGCTATTCACGGTGGGCAGTCTCCGGACCCCAGCACCGGCGCGGTTATGCCGCCCATCTATGCCACGTCCACGTATGCCCAGAGCAGCCCGGGCGTGCACCAGGGGTTCGAATATTCGCGAACGCACAATCCGACGCGCTTCGCCTACGAGCGCTGCGTGGCGGGACTCGAAGGCGGCAGCCGCGGCTTCGCCTTCGCTTCCGGCATGGCAGCCACCTCGACTGTGCTGGAGCTGCTGGACAGCGGCAGCCATGTCATCGCGATGGACGACCTCTACGGCGGCAGCTACCGGTTGTTCGAGCGCGTGCGCAAGCGCACCGCCGCGTTGGATTTCAGCTTCGTCGACCTGACCGACCTGGCGGCGTTCGAGTCCGCCATCACCCCGGCAACGCGAATGGTGTGGGTGGAAACCCCGACCAATCCCATGCTGAAGATCGTCGACATCGCCGGCATCTGCGACATCGCGCACAAGCGCGGCCTGCGCGTGGTCGTCGACAACACCTTCGCCTCCCCGATCCTGCAGCGCCCGCTGGCGCTCGGTGCCGACATCGTCATTCATTCGGCCACCAAGTACCTCAACGGCCACTCCGACATGGTCGGCGGCATGGTGGTGGTGGGCGACGATACGGAACTCGCCGAACAAATGGCCTTCCTGCAGAACTCCATCGGCGCGGTGCAGGGGCCGTTCGACAGCTTCCTGGCCCTGCGCGGCTTGAAGACCCTGCACCTGCGGATGAAGGCGCACTGCGAGAACGCGATGGCGTTGGCGCAGTGGCTCGAGACGCATCCCGCGATCGAGAAAGTCATCTATCCCGGCTTGGCATCCCACCCACAGCATGCGCTTGCCGCCCGGCAGATGCAGGGCTTCGGCGGCATCATTTCCATCGTGATCAAGGGCGGCTTCGATGCGGCCCGGAAGTTCTGCGAGAACACCACGCTATTCACTCTCGCCGAATCGCTCGGTGGCGTGGAGAGCCTGGTCAACCACCCTGCTGTGATGACGCATGCGTCGGTGCCGGTGGAGCGGCGGAAAAAACTCGGGATCACTGACGGGCTTGTGCGGTTGAGTGTTGGGGTTGAGGCGGTCGACGATCTAAAAGGCGATTTGGCGCGTGCACTTAGTTAATGGCTGCCCCTGAAATGAGTCCGTCTGGTGTTGGTGATGACCGTTGAGCTCGCGAGATCTTGGTTGGATCTGCTTCGGGCCGGCTGGTTAGGTGCGTTGTATCGCCGCATCTTGCCGCTTCCTGTGCGGGAGTCAATACAATCGCAACGTCTCCGACGCAGTCGCGCGCGCTATGCATTCCCACGTACCCCAGCATGGACTCGAGATGTTTCGATCATCGATGACACTGCAATGCGAGTTCCGGCAAGTGGGGCTGGGGTTAACGTTGTCGGCTATTTGCGCGCGCAATTCGGCCTTGGCGAGAGTGCTCGCAATTATGCGCGCGCGCTGCGAGCTGCTGGCGTGCCGGTGGCACTTGTGGATATAGACCTGTCGTTGCCTCATGCGAGGGATGAGCGCAGCCTGGATGAGTACATCGGAAGCTCCCTGCCGCATCCTGTCACTCTGCTTTTTGTCAATCCCGACTATCTGCAACAAGCTCTAGTAAAGCTTGGGCATCCACATAAGCGTTGCGGATACTTGATTGGCTGCTGGTTCTGGGAGCTCGAGCGACTGCCACTCGAATGGAGGGATTCTCTGTCACAGGTGGATGAGGTGCTGGTGGCCACTGCTTTCATAGAAGCTGCGGTTCGCGAAGCAAGTACTAAGCCGATATTGCGTGTGCCCCTGCCTCTTCCTGCAATGCGGGATAGTGGATTGCAACGCTGTGATTTTGGCATTGATTCCGATGCGTTCGTGTTCCTTTTCTCATTTGATTTTGCCTCATGGATTGACCGAAAGAATCCGATGGCAGTCATACGCGCTTTCCGTCATGCATTCCCTGCAGGGCGAAATGATGTGCTGCTCGTGATTAAGTCGAGCAATGGGTACAGATTACCCCACTGGTTTCGAGAGCTCGTATTCGAGGCGGGTAACGATCCGCGCGTCTTGCTCCGCGACGAAGTGATCGACAAGGTTCATGTGACGGCCCTGCAGCGCTGCGCCGACGCGTACGTATCGCTGCATCGGGCTGAGGGTTTTGGGTTGGGCATGGCAGAGAGCATGGCTATGGGCAAGCCAGTGCTAGCAACCGGTTGGTCTGGGAATCTGGAGTTTATGGATGCGGAGTGTGCAGGGCTGATCGACTACTCGTTGGTGCCCGTTCCCGAAGCAGCGTATCCAGGAAGTGCAGGTCAACGATGGGCTGAGCCGGATGAGGAACATGCCGCGCACTGGATGCAACGTCTCGCCGATGATCGCGTGTTCGCAAAGGAGCTAGGTGAACGTGGACGAGATCGGGTGCGGGAGGTGCTATCCGCAGAAACAGTGGCTGGGCAATTACGGGCGCGGCTGTATGAAATTCACGAGAAACTAGCGGGTACCGCCCAGCGAATCGCCGTCAATGATAGTGCTCAAGGGGGCATGAAATGAACGAGATGTTGCGTGCCCTCTGGGCTTATCGCTATTTCATCCTGTCTTCCATCAAGAACGAGCTCAGGGTGCGGTTCATCCGAAGCAAGCTCGGATCGTTATGGATGGTCATCCACCCACTCATGCAGGTTCTGATATTTGCCACCATCCTTTCGGAAGTATTGGCGGCCAAGCTTCCCGGAATCGACAACAAGTACGCTTATGCCTTGTACTTGATGGCCGGCACGATGTGCTGGAACTTGTTCTCCGAAACGATTGGTAAGTCGGTCTCCTTGTTCGTAGATAACGGAAATCTCCTCAAGAAGATGTCGTTCCCGCGCATCTGCTTGCCCGTTATCGCGGCAGGCACCATGTTGGTGAACAACGTGATGCTACTGGGCGCAATTTTCCTTGTCTTCGCCTTGCTTGGGCATTTCCCCGGCACTCAGGCCTGGTGGCTTCCTCTATTGATGCTGATCACTTTGATGTTCGCCATGTCGGTGGGCCTCATCTTGGGGGTCCTCAATGTCTTCATGAGGGATATCGCCCAAGTGGTGCCGGTCGTGTTGCAGGCGATGTTCTGGCTGACGCCGATCGTTTATCACATCAGCATTCTCCCGGCGGAAGTGCAGAGCATTTTTAGGCTCAATCCTTTGTTGCCCCTCGTTACCAGTTATCAGAATGTCCTCCTGTATGACAAGCCACCAGTTTGGCTGGAATTGCAATGGATGGCGTTCGCAACGGTCGTGCTGGCCGTCGTGGCGCTTGTCGTCTTTCGCCGCGCCAGCCCAGAAATGGTAGACGCGCTATGAGCGGCGAGTTGAAGGTGGATAATGTCGGCAAGGCTTATCGCGCGTGGAACAGCGAGTGGATGCGCGCAGCGAGCTGGTTTGGACTCCCGGTCCGTCCCCGCGAAGAGCACTGGGTACTGCGGGGGGTTTCCTTCGAAATCGCGCCCGGCGAGGCTGTGGGTGTCATCGGGCAGAACGGCGCAGGGAAAAGCACGCTCCTGAAGCTGATTACGGGTACCGCTCAACCGACCGAAGGCCGCATCGCGAGGACCGGACGCGTGGCTGCCATTCTGGAGTTGGGCATGGGGTTCAACCCGGATCTCACGGGTCGCCAGAACGCCTTCCATTCCGCGGGGCTGATGGGCTATTCGCAGGAGCAGATCGAAGCCGCGATTCCGGAGATCGAAGCGTTCGCCGAGATTGGAGAGTATTTCGATCAGGCTGTGCGCACGTACTCCAGCGGCATGCAGGTGAGAGTGGCCTTCGCAGTCGCTACGGCCTTCACGCCAGATCTACTGATTGTTGATGAGGCGCTATCCGTCGGTGACAGCTACTTCCAGCACAAGAGCTTTGATCGTATGCGGAGGTTCCGTGAGCAAGGAACTTCCATCATGCTTGTTTCACATAGCCTTGGTGATGTAAAGGCGCTATGTGATCGCGTGATTCTGCTGGAGAAGGGTTTGGTCCTGAAGGACGGAGCCCCCGACGAAGTTATTGATTACTACAATGCGCTGATCGCACGGAAGGAGAACGAAAAACTGAGTGTTGAGCAGCGACGAAGCAAGTCAGGTTGGATTACGACACGAAGCGGTAACGGTCAGGCTCGGGTAGCGTCGTTGCTACTGATCGATGCAGTGACATCGCAAGAAGTATCGCTGGCAATCGTGGGCCAGAAGCTCCGGCTCATGCTTGAAGCCGAGGCCATATCGGATATTCCCAGTCTCGTACTTGGGTTCATGCTGAGGGACAAGCAAGGTCACGTTATCTGGGGAAGCAACACATGGCATTCGAAGCAGGTACAGCGCGACGTGCATCGAGGTGAGAGATTGGTGTTCACCTTGGATTTCACCTGTAGCCTCGGTCCAGGATCCTATTCGGTCTCACCGGCGTTGGTGAGTACTGACACTCATCTCGTCGACAATTTTGAGTGGGTCGACAACCTGCTCGTTTTTGATGTGATGAACGCGGGTTCGGACACTTTCATTGGTTCGAATTGGCTTGATGCGACATTTACCGTTGATCGGCCTGCAGCGAGTGCTATCGACGCGCGAGATTGACGAGAGAGCATGGATACATTGATTTCTTACGCGCAAAACTTCGAGGACGTCATCTTGTGGCGCGCGCTCTCGCACGTCGAAGATGGCTGCTACGTTGACGTCGGGGCCCAGAGCCCAGACACGGATTCGGTTAGTCGCCTCTTTTACGATCACGGCTGGCGCGGGCTGCATGCGGAACCGATGCCCCAGTACGCCGATCTCCTGCGCGCACGCAGACCCGATGAGACGGTCTTGCAGGTTGCTGTGGACGTTCGGCCGGGGGTCATTCGGTTCTATGGCGTTGGCGACACGGGATTGAGTACGACGGATCCAGCCATCGCCGAGAAGCACCGCGCAGCAGGTTTTGGAGTCGAGGAGATTCTTGTACCTGCCGTCACGCTCGATGAGGTTCTGGAGCAGGCTCCGAACGGCGTCGTTCACTGGCTGAAGATTGACGTTGAAGGTGCCGAGCAGCGCGTTATCGATGGCTGGACGGGAAAGGGCCCCAAGCCGTGGATATTGGTCATTGAGAGTACGCGACCGTTGAGCGCCGAACACTCCCATGAACAGTGGGAGCCAGCGGTGCTGGCGCACGGCTATTCCTTCGTTTACTTCGATGGACTGAATCGCTTCTATGTCGATGATTCTCACCCTGAGCTGAAGCGTGCGTTTGGGGCGGGGCCGAACATTTTTGATGACTTCAGCTTAAGTCCTCATTCCCAGTTTTGCGCGCTGGTGAACATCAACTATCATGCATTGGAGGCGGAACGTGCGAAACTCCAAGGACAGTTGGAAGCTCGCGACTGCGAGAGTCATGCGCAAAGGTTGGAGATCCAGCGCCTCGGAAGCGAAAACGCCGCCTTGATCGCTCGCACCGAAGAAGCCCGGCACGAGGCACACAAGTGGTGGAGCGCCCATGAGGAGCTTCAAGCCCAGACACAGGCCCGTGCGGGTGAGGTAGGGGGCCTCCGAATGGAAGCTGAGAGTCTCCAGTCGCATGTGAAGGCCGCGCGTGAAGAGGCTCATCGTTGGTGGTTGGCCCATGATGGCTTGAGCAGGCAGCTCGATGTCGTCCTGAAGGACCTCGACGATGAGCGGAAAATGATTGCTGCAGATCGCGAGCGACAGCGTTCTGAGCTTCAGGCATTGACTGAACGTATAGAGGCTGGGGAGCGTGAAATCAGTCAGTGGCGCCAAGCGCACGATGATATGAGCGCAAAGCTAGCGCTTGCCGTAGACAAGTTGATCGGCAAGGAAGCGGAGTATGCTCGTTCACTGGATGCGATGCTCGAGATGCAGCGCCGTAGCGCTATCGAGCATGTGGCTGAACTTGCCCGCGCGGGTGAGCGCTCACGCGTCGACTTCGCTGAGCTTGCCGCCCAAGTTGACGCCGGCAAGCATGAGGCGCATCGCTGGTGGTTGGCGCACGAAGTGCTACGCAGTCAACTCGATGCCATCGAAGGGAGTAGGTCGTGGCGCTGGACGCGCCCCATGCGAGCGGGCGCGCATCGGATCACGGGGGCAGTAGACTCGGTGAAGCGATTCCTACGACCCATCGCTGCTCGCGCCATCCAGGCCGTCTTCTCCAATCCCCAGCTTCATCGCCTAGTGAAGCCGATCGTGGCGCGCGCTCCTTTCATCTACTCCCGTCTGCGTGGTGTAGCGGTCAGGGAGCAGCTTTTTGACGGCCATGTGTCGATGTCCGCTGCGTTGGAGACGCCACTAGTCGCCATCGGGGGGGGTGAGCGCGACCATGCCGTGGTCTATCTCGACAAGCGCGCTGCACGCATATTGGCGGAGCTGAAGTACGAAAGGAATGAGAAGGCTACTTGATGAGAATCGTGATTGATCTGCAGGGCGCGCAAACCGAGAGTCGATTTCGGGGAATCGGTCGCTACTCGATGTCCTTGGCTAGCGCGATGGCCCGGAACGCTGGAGACCATGAAATCTGGGTGGCAGTTAACGGTGCATTCCCTGATGGCATCGGCGATATCCGCGCCAGCCTTGACGGGCTCGTTCCCGCCGAGCGTATCCGTCAGTTCTCTACCTTTCGTAAGGTCGGTTGGCCGCACGCTTCGGATGCTTGGCGCCGCGAAGCATCCGAACTTATGTGGGAAGGATTCCTGGAGGGTCTGCAGCCCGATTTCGTCCACGTCTCCAGCCTGTTCGAGGGAGCCCAGAGTGGTGCAGTGAACTCGATCGGGAAGTTTCCGGGGACTAGGGCAGCGACGGCGGTAACGCTTTACGATCTGATTCCGCTGTTGAATCCGGAAATCTACTTGGCATCCGATTGGGTTCGAGCATGGTACATGGACAAGATCGAGTCCTTGAAACGTGCCGACCTATTGCTGTCGATCTCCCAACACGCGCGTCAAGAAGCATTGGAGGCGCTTGGAATCAATCCCGAGCGTGTTATCAACATGTCTTCTGCAATATCCCCACACTTCGCGCCGATCGCGATGGACGCCGGGCGGCTGGAGCTGCTGCGTGAGCGCTTTGGGGTTGTCGGGCGCTATGTTATGTATAGCGGTGCGATGGAGCCTCGCAAGAATGCGGAAGGTCTGTTGCGTGCCTTCGCTATGTTGGAGGGCAGCGCTTCGGTCGGGACGCAGCTTGTTATCGCGGGAAAGGTATCTCCGGTAGATCGTGCGCGTTTTGACACTATGGCTTCAGAGCTGGGCATTGCCGACAAGGTGGTTTTCACCGGGTTCATTACCGACGATGAGCTGATCATGTTGTACAGCGCGACGGCCGTCTATGTTTTCCCTTCATTGCATGAGGGTTTCGGACTCCCGGCGCTGGAAGCTATGGCGTGCGGTGCGCCGACGATAGGTTCTGGTACCACCAGTATTCCTGAGGTCATTGGGAGAGCTGACGCTCTATTTGACCCACGCGATCCTGCTGCCATCGCGGGTTTGATCCAGCGCGTGTTGGTGGAAGATCGATTTGCAGCAGAGTTGCGCGCGCATGCGACGCTTCAGGCCAAGCGCTTCTCGTGGGATGCGACAGCCACCACTGCGCTGTCTGCAATGGAGGCTGCGGTCTCTCTGCGACCGATCAGGTCACGCATGTGGCCGATGTCGGCCGCCTCGTTGAACGAAACCTATCGTTCGATGATTGGTGCTATAGGGGCCTTGCGCAGTGGAATTGAACCCAGTGAACCTGAGCTCCAGGAGGCCGCTGCGCTCCTTGGGAAGGGGCTGGGCGAAAACGAACTGGTCGCACGCGCGGGCGATCTTCCAGCAAGGCTGCGATGGCGAGTCGAGGGTCCGTTCGATAGCAGCTACAGCTTGGCTCTTGTCAATCGTTGCCTCGCCGATGCGCTCTCCGCACGAGGACATGACGTCGCGCTCCATTCCACCGAGGGTCCAGGCGATTTCGAGCCATCACCCGTGTTCCTTGAAGCGAATCCAAAGATCGCACTGTTACATGATGCGACGAATTCGATTCCGCCCGACCGCGCTGAGGTGACTAGCCGCTTGTTGTATCCGCCACGGGTGGCCGACATGGCTTCGCGCATCAACATTCTGCATGCTTATGCGTGGGAGGAAAGCGGATTCCCGCAGGAGTGGGTGGAAGATTTCAATGATTCTCTGCAAGGAATCTCGTGCCTGTCCGAGCACGTCCGCAAGATCATGATCGATAATGGGGTATCCCCGCCGCTTGGCGTTTGTGGAAGTGGGGTAGATCATTGGGACGAGGTCGTTGCAGATGAGGCGTATCGCGTACCTGGCGAAGGTTTCAGGTTCCTACACGTGTCCTCGTGCTTCCCACGCAAGGGCGTCGACACAATGCTGCAAGCGTTCGGCAAAGCGTTCACCCGGGATGACGCCGTCTGCCTAGTCATAAAGACGTTTGCGAATCCCCATAACGAAGTCGGTCACTGGCTGGCCGATGCACGTGCCTCAAATCCGGATTTTCCGGATGTGCACGTCATCGAAGGTGATATCACTGACGCGGAGCTCAAGCATCTTTACGCATCTTGCGATGCACTAGTCGCGCCGAGCCGTGCCGAAGGTTTCGGCTTGCCGTTGGCGGAAGCGATGCTAGTGGGCCTGCCGGTCATCACCACAGCTTGGGGGGGACAACTCGACTTCTGTAATGCGCAGACCGCTTGGCTGGTCGACTACAGGTTCGTACACGCCCAAACCCATTTCCATCTACAAAACTCTGTATGGGCTGAGCCGGATGCTGGCGCCCTCGCCGCGGCCATGCGCGAACTTCGTTACTGCGAGCCGATCTTGGTGCGCGCCAGGACGGCAGCTGCAGAACGCCTGCTGCGATCCCGTTTCGGCTGGAGTGAAACCGCGCGTCGATTGGAGGCTGATGCGCGTGCTTTCGCGGTCCAGCCCACGCTGCCGCATGCACGCACAGGCTGGGTAACGACATGGAATACGCGCTGCGGCGTAGCAACCTACGCTAGCAACCTGGTCGCTGGAGGAGATCCTCCAGCAGCCATCCTGGCCGCCGAGGCGGATGACAGGACGTTCCACGATGGGCCAGAGACTATCCGTTGCTGGAGACAGGGAGAAGGTGATTCACTTGAGCGGCTGGAGGCAGAGATTGAGCGCTTGCGTCTGGACGTGCTCGTCATTCAGTTTCAGTACTCATTCTTTGACTTCACAGCGTTCGCTGCGTTCCTGCATCGGCAGCGGTCGGCGGGGAGAGTTTTGATCGTGTTGATGCATGCGACAGTTGATGCGAAAGAGAATCCTCGCAAACAGCTGAGATTTCTAGCGCCTGCGCTCGCAGAATGTGATCGTGTGCTGGTTCATTCGATACACGACCTTAATCGACTGAAGGATCTTGGCGTGGAGCGAAATACTGCGCTGTTCCCACACGGCATCATGGAGTCGACTGGAGCACCTGAGGGTTGCGGCAGTGGGCGCGTGCGCATTGCGTCCTATGGGTTCTTCCTTCCGCACAAGGGGTTGCTCGAGCTTATCGATGCGACGGCTCTGCTCTTGTCGCGGGGCGTGGATGTGGAACTGGCTATGATCAATGCGGAGTACCCGGTACAGATCTCCAGAGAGCAGATCGATCTTGCGGTTCAGAAGGTCGCACAACATGGATTGCAGGACCGGGTACGGATAGTGACCCAGTTCCTCCGCGATGAGGAGAGCCTTGCCGAGCTAGTGAAAGCAGACGTCGTAGTGTTTCCCTACCAGGGAACGGGAGAGTCCGCCAGCGGTGCCGTTCGGTACGGCTTGGCATCAGGGAGGCCGGTGGCAGTTACGCCGCTTGCTATCTTCGACGACGTAAAGGATGTAGTTAACCGCCTACCGGGTACGGATCCAAGATCCATCGCCGACGGTCTGCAAGCCCTCTTGGAGGCCGCTCGAACCGGACACGCGACGCTGGCCGAGACCCAGCGGCGTGCGGCACAATGGCGAGCTGAACACAGGTATCCTGCATTAGCACGGCGTCTGGAGATCATGAGCCGCCAGCTCCTGCGACAAAGCCGCGCCGATCGGCGTGTCAATGCTTATTGATAAACGGAACAATCAACGATGACGAAGAAGGCGATCATTACCGGGGTTACCGGCCAAGACGGTGCTTATCTCACCCAGTTGCTGCTCGAGAAGGGATACGAGGTACATGGAACTTACCGCCGCACCAGTTCGGTAAATTTCTGGAGGCTTGACGAACTCGGTGTGACCAACCATCCCAACTTGCACCTGAGGGAGTACGACCTGACAGATCTCGGCGCTTCACTGGCGATGCTGCAGAAAGTCGAGCCGGACGAGATTTACAATCTCGCGGCGCAGAGCTTCGTTGGTGTCAGTTTCGATCAGCCGACGACGACCGCCCAGATCACTGGTGTAGGAGCCTTGAACCTCCTTGAAGCCATCCGCTTGGTCAATCCGAGAATCAGGTTCTATCAGG
Organism: uncultured Pseudoxanthomonas sp.; assembly: GCF_947498795.1. Lineage (NCBI taxonomy): Bacteria > Pseudomonadati > Pseudomonadota > Gammaproteobacteria > Lysobacterales > Lysobacteraceae > Pseudoxanthomonas > uncultured Pseudoxanthomonas sp. The sequence continues at coordinate 100,857 of NZ_CANMLQ010000001.1, forward strand.
CATCCACGTCTGAGATGTTTGGCAAGGTGCAGGCGGTTCCGCAGAAAGAGGATACGCCGTTCTACCCCAGGAGTCCGTATGGCGTCGCGAAGTTGTATGCCCACTGGATGACGATTAACTACAGGGAGAGCTACAACATCTTCGGTTCCAGCGGCATCTTGTTCAATCACGAAAGTCCGCTGCGTGGTCGCGAGTTCGTTACGCGGAAGATCACGGATTCAGTTGCGAAGATCAAACTTGGTCAGCTTGACGTTCTCGAACTCGGCAATCTGGATGCGAAGCGCGACTGGGGATTCGCCAAGGAATACGTTGACGGCATGTGGCGAATGCTGCAGACGGATGAACCTGACACCTTTGTTCTCGCCACCAACCGAACAGAGACCGTACGTGACTTCGTGCGCATGGCCTTCAGGGCGGCAGGCATCGATGTGGACTTTAGCGGTAAGGATCTTGATGAAGTTGGTATTGATGCCGCCACGGGTAAATCAGTCATGCGCGTCAGCCAGAAGTTCCATCGTCCGGCTGAAGTCGACCTGCTTATCGGCGATCCGGGCAAGGCCGAGCGCGTGTTGGGCTGGAAGCCTCAGACAAGTCTCGAGCAGCTCTGCCAGATGATGGTTGAAGCCGACCTCAAGAGAAACGAGCGTGGCTTTTCATTCTGATCTCACTGGTAAACGCGTATTGATTACCGGTGCGTCCGGCTTCACGGGGCGCTATGTCGTTGATCGCTTGGCTGCCGCTGGCTGCGAAGTGCACGATCTCCGCGCGGAGCGGGGTGGTACACAGATCAATCTGCTGGATCGGGCCGCTCTGTCGGCCCGCGTTCTCGAGGTTGCTCCGCAACTCGTCGTGCATCTTGCTGCCATCTCGTTTGTCGCGCATGGCGACCCGGAGGAGATTTATTCCGTCAACGTGGCGGGTACTCGCAACCTGCTGGATTCCCTCGCGCGCCTTCCGGTCACTCCCTCGAACGTACTTCTGGCTAGTAGTGCCAATGTTTATGGCAACGCGAGCGGAGTCCTCGACGAAAGGGCGCCGCTCTCTCCGCAGAATGACTACGCTGTCAGCAAGATGGCAATGGAAGCGATGGCTTCGTTGTGGCGCTATGCCTTGCCCTTGACGGTCGTGCGTCCGTTCAACTACACCGGCGTCGGACAGACCGAGAAGTTCCTAATCCCCAAGATTGTGTCGCATTTCCGTCGCGGTCAATCGGTGATTGAGCTGGGCAACACCGATGTCTCGCGCGATTTTTATGATGTTCGTTGCGTTGCCGAGGCCTACTTCCGGCTTTTGGCGCTACAGGGCGCGGGCGACACTTACAACGTCTGCTCGGGGAAGGAGTATTCGCTTGACCAGATCATCGGGATGATGCGCGAAGTATCGGGGCGAGACATCGAGGTCAGGGTGAATCCTTCCTTCGTACGCGCGAATGAGATCAAGTCACTCCGTGGCGACAATACCCATTTGCGAAGCAGAGTCGGAGAGCTTCCGGCGTTCGATCTCAAGGAAATGCTGCGCTGGATGTATAAGGCCGGCGAGCAGGCATGAGAGGTCAAGTGCCGGGCGGAACAGTCAGACGAGTGGACCGATGATCTATTTTTGGCAGATTATTGCGCCTGGTTTGGCAATGGTCATTGCAATCGTTGGGACCGCTGGGGCCCTATCGTTTGCAGGACGCCGGACGCCATGGACATTCTTAGGAGGCAGCGAAGTTCAGGGGTTGGTGCTGGCTAGCGTGCTCGTGCTGGCGCTATTGCTCAATGCGAATGGATGGGTAGCGGGCCGCTATCTATTTCCTGTACTGCTCGCTGTTGGATCCATGGGGGCTTTCCTGGCGTTCCGCCGCGGGCGCAACGACCCGTTGGCGCACGCCATACTGTGGAGCCTGTTTGTCGGTTGGCTGTGCATCACTTTGTTGGTGGCAGCTTGGGATCTGGCGTTCGCCGGGCGCCACCTTTGGATGCTAGAAGGCACCAACCATGATCTGGTTTTCTTTTACGGAGGCACCCAATGGGCGTTTCAGAATTCCTTGGCCGTGAATCAGGACTCTGTCGCACAAGCGTGGGGGTTGGGTAGATGCGGACAGGGCATGCAGTTCATTGGCGACGGCTGCGTTGTCCAACGCGGCGGAGCGTATACATTGTTGGCGCTCGCATCCAGCCTGGTCCCTGATCCCGGACCAAACCAGGTCCGCTCTATGGTGGGTATCGGCGCGCTGTTTCCGTTGCTTGGGCTACTCCCGGGGTTGGCTGGCCGCTTCGGCAGTGGACGCTGGTGGCCCCGTGGCGGCGCATTGACGGTCCTGCTGGTGATGCTCTGCATGAGCTGTACTGGTCTCATGCTTGCGGTCGTGAACGAAAATATCGGCACTGCGCTCGTGGCCGCGCTGCTCGTCGCGGTAGTGATGTGGGGGCTGGCTCCGATGGTGTCGCTGCCCGTTAAATGGGTCATTCTAGGTGCATCGGCCGGGTGCGCAGGGATTGTGTACGGCGAAGCAGCCGTGCATGCGTGCCTTGTCGTTGCCGTGTCAGTGGTGGTCACGGCACGCCGGGTTCGCTCGTGGCGGATGTTATTAGTGGGCGCCGCTTTGACGTTAGCCACATTTGCGTTGGTTCTGAATCGGCACTTGCCAGAGCTCTTTGCTTCTTACCGACAGGTCAGTGGCATCGTGTCGCAGGGTGACTGGCCGAGTTGGTACATTCATCAACCGTGGTGGTCATGGTTGGGAGCCCCCTTCGGCGGGCTCCTCATGACCGCGCAACCGCCGGTGACCACGGATGCCGTAGCTGTCGGGATGGTCTTGATGCTCGTCGTCACGTACTTGGCCGCGCGGGAGCAGCGTTGGCGCTTCTTCTGCGGACTGCTGTTGATAAGCGCGTTGATGGTCGGGTACATCCAATGGCAGGGCTATCAGTATGGAGAGCACAAGCTGATCCAGGTCCTGGGTCCAGCGTGGGCCGCCTTGCTCGCGTGGCTATTGGCTCGCCGGGCCCAGCGGCGACATTCCCTTGCGTTGGTACTGGTGGTGATCGCTGTTACGTATGCGTTGTCGGCGGCATACGCTGTACGAGCCCGCGCCATCATTGTCTCGCATGCTCCTGCGGCGCTCACCCACGCATTGGCCGAAGCGCTACGCCTCCCGCAACCGGGTGACGAAGTCATCATCGACGCAGCGGCAGTCCGTGGACCGCAAAAGTACGTAAAGCAGGATTTCGCCATCGTAGAACTGCACCAGCGGGGAGCGCGTGCACGCTTGGCTGCTAGCGGACAGCTACCCGAGGGCTATAGCGACGCCCTCTTCGAAGGCACGTTGGCAAAAGCCAATTCTCCTGACTGGCTTCTCGTGCTGAAGCAACCGGGCGCCAACTCCGCGACGCTTCCAGTCACTCCTCCAGTGCGGGAAGACGCTACGTTCGCCATGTACTCATTGAGGGATGGGCAGCTTCCGTCGGTCGTGGCTGGTAAAGGTTGGCACCAGTGCGAGCAGCAGCATTGCTGGACCTCAGGCGCGTTCACCTTCGAGGTTGTGGTGCCGCCCGATTGCAAGCATTCACAACTCGTTCTTGACGTAGCGCCGTTCCAGCCACCAAGCGATGGACGTATCGACGTAATTGTGAATGGCGCCACGCGAGCTGTTACTGACTTTGTGCAGCGCGAGAGACTGACTGTTCCCCTGGGCGCCGGTCGTTCTACCGTGATGCTCCGCCCGAACTGGCAAGTCAAGTCACCCCAGGCGCTTGGCTTGTCGTCTGATGGCCGCGAACTGTTTGCCAGTGTGTCCGGCGCACAGGTCCATTGTGGGCTGATGCTCAGAGGAGCGCCGTAATGCGGCCAATGCCTACTATCGAACCTGGCGGCCGTGAGGCGCAACCGTGAGCGAGAAATCCAGCCCTTTCAGTGAGTCCTACTACGAAGGCAATGGCCAAGGCGGCGATCGTCCCGCGTTGCGGCTGTTCACACGCCTGGCCCGCCGCTACATTCCCGGAACGCGCTTGCTGGATTTCGGCTGCGGCCCTGGATTCTTCCTGCGCCACCTCGCCAAGCATTTCGAGGCCCATGGGCTGGAGATCAGTCCTTGGGCGCGGCAGCACGCGCATGAGGTAACGGGCCTGCCGATCCATGCCTCGTTCGACGAGTTGCCCGACAATTCTTTGGACGGCATTGTATCTTTGCACGTGATTGAGCATATCCCTGACGAAGGGTTGGATCAGGTGGTTAAGGAGTGGAGAAGAATCCTCGTTCCGGGTGCGCGCTTGCTTCTAGTCACCCCCGATGCAGGTGGGAATGCGGCTCGCGAAAAAGGCAAAGATTGGATTGCGCTCACCGATCCCACGCATATAAATCTGAAAACCCACGCGCAGTGGCGCGAGTTCTTCGAATCACGGGGATTTGTTTGCCTTGAAGAGTTTGCGGACGGTCTCTGGGACTTTCCCTATAGGTATCGCTGGCTAGGTAGGGCTGAGGTTTTCCTTCGCGGCTGGCCCACTCTTCTGCAGTTCGTGCTCGCGCGTCCGCTTGTTGCGTCCGGGAAGGGCGAGTCCGCCATCTACGTATTGGAGAAGCGCGAGTAGCCGCCATCCGCATGATGGGATTCGTACAAAGGTAATCATCTCTTATGCTCTATCTGCTCGTCGTACTCATGGTTGCGCTTGGCGCATTCGGCACTCTGCTGCTCAAGATCGGCGCGGAGAAAGTGATCTATAACGAGGGCGCGCTGGTCCTGATCCGGACGGTCACGGGAAACCCGATCTTGTTAGTTGGCATGGTGATGCAAGTGATCCCGCTTGTATCCTGGGTCGTGCTGCTCAAGTTCATGCCGCTCACGAAACTCCAACCGATGATCGCGTTGACCTATGTGATCACTCCATTACTGGCAGTTGCCTTCTTAGGTGAGCATGTCGGTGGGCTTCGTGCCGCCGGCATCGCAATGATCGTGATCGGCGTGGTTCTGGTAGGAATGAGCTAGCCGATGAGAATCCTGATCGTGTTGACGTATTACACACCCTATATGAGCGGGGTGACGGAGTATGCGCGGATGCTCGCGGAAGACCTCGCTGATAGGCACGAGGTCACGGTACTCACCACGCAGCACGACCCAACGCTTCCGACGGAAGATCGTATCAATGGGGTTCGCGTGATCCGGGCGCCAGTTTTTGCCCGTCTACATAAGGGCGTCCTGAGTTGGCGATTCATTGCGCGCTTCGCATCTCTCGCGCATAGCCACGACGTGGTGAATCTTCACCTGCCGATGTTGGAGTCGGGTTTTCTCTCGTTGCTACTACCCCGCAAAAAATTGGTAGTGAACTATCAGTGCGACATGGCCGTCGTTGGCGGACTTCTTGACCGGCTTGCAGTCACCGTCACGCGCTTTTCATGCTTGCTGGCCGTGCGGCGGTCCCGCGCGGTAGGGGTCATCACGCAGGACTACGCGAACTCGTCAGACTGGCTGACCTTCTCCAGGAGCAAGCAGCTGGAGGTGCTGGCACCCATGAAGCACATGCCGGCAAGTCAACGACCGCGTAGGAGCGATGGCGTTTTCCGTTTTGGATTCGTCGGTCGATTCGTCGCCGAGAAAGGCTTGCCAGTCTTGCTGAAAGCGTTCGCAGACGTCCAGCGTGTTCACGAAGGCGAAGTCGTCTTGGTCCTAGTAGGGGACATACACAGCGTCGCGGGTGGCGGGATAATCGACGATATACATGGCGCTATTTCTGCTCTTGGCGGCGCCATTGAAGTCAGGGGACGGATAAGCGACGAGGAACTCCAAGAGTTCTACGGCGAGCTGGACGTCCTAGTGCTGCCCAGCGTGAACCGTTACGAGGCGTTTGGCATGGTGCAGCTCGAGGCCATGCTAGGTGGCGCACTCGTGATCTCGTCGGATCTGCCCGGTGTTCGCACGATTGTGGGAAATACCGGTAATGGAAGGATTGTTCCGGCCAATGACGCCGCGTCGCTCGCAGAAGCGATGGAAGCATCGATTCTGGATCGCACGAAGATCAGTCGTGAAGAGGTACGTGCCCAAGCACTTGATGCGTACCCGCAGCGACGCTTTTTCGAGCTCCAGGAAGCGCTACTGACCAAGGACCCGCGAGTCCTTGGTCCTTAGATCGCGGCAAGCACCGCAAGGGCACCCAACCCTACGGTTATCAGGCTGCCGCGGTCCTTAACCGCGAAGACAACGGGATCATCGTGCATCTCTCCGCGATGTGCCAGCATCCAGGTCCGGCTGATCCAGTACAGCAGGATAGGGCAGAGTAACCACAGAAAGAGCGGATTCTGGTATAGCGACTGGCTCTCGGGGGCGTTGATGTACAGGCAAAGCACCAGTACCGCCACCAGGCCTGCCGAGGTCCCCAACGACTGAACCACCGCCATGTCTTCAACATGGTAGCCGCGCCCGCTTGGCACATCTTTGCCGTGGTCGAGTGTCAGTCGAAGCTCGGTGTAGCGCTTGAGCATCGCCAGACTGAGAAAAATGAACATCGAGAAGGTCAGCAGCCAGAACGACAGCGTTACATCAAGTGCCGCCGCTCCGCCCACGATGCGTATCGTGTACAGCGCGGCCAAGGTAACGACGTCGATAACGACGATCTGTTTCAGTCTCAGCGAATAGGCCAACGTTAGTACGAAGTAGACGGCCATGACAAGCAGGAAGACCGGTGACGCCAGCCATGCGAGGGCCAGACCCGCGGCAGTCAACGAAGGTGCTGCCAGCAGGCCAGACCGTAGGGAGAGGCGGCCGCAGGCGAAAGGACGAAGTCGCTTGCGCGGATGTTCGCGGTCGGCGTCCAGGTCCAACATGTCGTTCAACAAGTAGACGCCCGACGCGCACAGGCTGAACGCTAGGAACGCGACCATGCTGGTCACAGACTGGGCAGTACTGAGGAACTGGTGGCTTGCGAGCAGGGGCACGAACACTAACAAGTTCTTGAGCCACTGATGTACGCGAATTGCCTTGATCCAAGCCCGCAATCCGCCTCCCTGTGCAGGCCAGTGTGCTGCCAGGTGCGCGTGGCGGGCGGCTGCCCTTGCGACGGAGCCGTCGCCGTTGACCACCCAGGCAGAGTGCGCGTGATGCCAGACCGCTGCATCCACGCGCGCATTGGCGACGTAATCGAACCCACGTTCGCCGAAAAGCTCCACCAGTCTTTCAGCTTTGCGTGCGCCAGCGAGATTCGTGGTGCCGTCGCTACTCAGCACCGCATCGAATAGCCCTACATGTTCGGCAATAGGGCGCGCAACGTCCGCATCCGAGGCCGTGCACAGGACGCGGCAGCGATCACTGCTCAAGCGCAGTAAGTCCAGGACCCGCTCATCGAACGGCAAAAGGGTCGGATCGACTGCAAATGCGGCGAGTCGCCGTTTTAGATGGGCCTTTCCCTTCAAGAGCCAGAAAGGCAGAGCGATCAAAAACCAAGGCTTGGCCGAAACCATCCGAAGGAAGCACTCGTACAGCAGGTCTGTTCGCACAAGTGTGCCATCGAGGTCGACGCAGAGCGGCCTGGTGATGCTCGCGTCTTGGGCGTTGCTCACGGGTCAGTCCCCCGCACGTCCGTACTGGTCCTCAAACCTGACGATGTCGTCTTCTCCTAAGTAGCTTCCCGACTGAACCTCGATCAGCTCAAGGGGCAGCTTGCCGGGATTGCGTAACCGGTGTGTTACGCCGAGCGGAATGTAGGTGCTCTGGTTCTCGGCAAGCAGAATGATCTCGTCGCCACGTGTCACTTCGGCTGTGCCGCTGACGACAATCCAGTGTTCGGCGCGGTGGTGGTGCATCTGCAGGCTGAGCACTGCGCCGGGCTTCACGGTGATCCGCTTCACCTGGAAACGTGCACCATTATCGATCGAATCGTAAGCGCCCCACGGGCGATAGACTTTCCGGTGAGCAGCAGCCTCGCTCCGACCTTCACGCTTGATCCGATTAACCACTTCCTTGATGTCCTGCACGCGATTTCGATGGCCAACCATGACGGCATCGTCTGTTTCGACCACCACAACATCCTCAAGGCCGACCATCGCAATCAGTCGCGATCCGTAAGCATAGGTATTACGGCAGTCGAGTTCGATGACGTCTCCGTGATGGGCATTGCCTTTGGCATCCTTGTCGGAAACATCCCAAAGGGCGGACCAAGAACCAACGTCGCTCCAGCCCGCGTCCAGGGGTACCACGACCGCGTCTTGAGTCTTCTCCATAACCGCATAGTCGATGGAATCGCTCGGACAGGCGCCAAACGCCTCAGGGTTCAGCCGGACGAAATCCTGGTCGATGGATGCCAGTTCGAGTGCCTGCTCGCAGGCGTGCATCATCGAGGGATTGAACTTGCGCAGCTCGTCGAGGTAGCGCGAAGCCTTGAAGAGGAACATGCCGCTGTTCCAGAAATACTCTCCGGATGCAACGTAATCACGCGCCGTGGCCAGATCGGGCTTCTCGACGAACCGCTCCACCGTACGGGCGCCATCGCCTGCCTTCGCCTTGACATAACCATAGCCCGTCTCCGGGCCAGCGGGAACGATGCCGAAAGTCACCAGCTTGCCCGCTTGTGCAGCACCAGCGCCAGCTCCTACGGCGCGCTGGAACGCCTGCTCATCCCTGATCTCATGATCCGAAGGCAGGACGAGCAGCAGAGCATCCTCGCCCGAGCGTAGAGCCTGCAGTGCGGCGATGGCAATGGCCGGCGCAGTATTGCGACCCATGGGCTCAAGGATCAGGGCTTCAGGTTCGGCATTCGACTCCCGCAGTTGTTCCGCGGCCATGAACCGGTGCTCCTGATTGGCCACCACGATCGGTTTCCGTCCGGCGATGGGCGCGACGCGCAACCACGTCGCTTGCAGCATCGTATTGTCGCCAACAAGCGGAAGAAACTGTTTTGGATAGGCCTCACGCGAGAGCGGCCAGAGGCGGCTGCCGGAACCCCCGGACAGGATGACGGGAAGGATGGGGAGCATCGGAGACTGTCCTTGAATCAATGGGATGGGGTTTCGCCGCCGATGAGCGCCGTCAACTCTCTGGTGCGTTCGGCGAGCAAATCGGCATTTCCACGCGTTTCCACGTTGAGCCGCAGCAGTGGTTCCGTGTTGGAACTGCGTAGATTGAATCGCCAGTCGCCGAAGTCCGCGCTGACGCCATCTGTGCGGTCCAGCTGAGGTTGGAAGGATGTATAGTGGTCTAACACGCGTCGAATCTTAGCGGATACATCTTCGACCCTGAAGTTGATCTCCCCACTGCAGGGGAAGGCACGCATTCGATCAGCGACCAGTCCCGCCAGAGACTGGCCTGTAGTCGATACCAGGCCTGCTATCAGTAGCCATGGGATCATTCCCGAATCGCAGTAGGCGAAATCTCGAAAATAGTGATGCGCGCTCATCTCACCACCGTAGATCGCGTCTTCGGCACGCATGCGTTCCTTGATGAAGGCGTGGCCGGTCTTGCTCATTACAGGCGTGCCGCCGGATGCCAACACCATTTCGACGGTGTTCCAAGTCAAGCGTGGATCGTGAATGATCCGGTCGTGCGGATTGCGTGCGAGCAGGGCTTGTGCCAGTAAGCCCACGAGGTAGTAGCCCTCGATGAATCCGCCTTCGGCATCAAAGAAGAAGCAGCGATCGAAATCACCATCCCAAGCGATACCGAAATCGGCGCCGTGCAACCTGACGGCGTCCGCCGTGGCGCTACGGTTGTCGGGTAGAAGGGGATTGGGAATACCGTTCGGGAAGCTGCCATCCGGTTCGTGCTGGACGCGGATGAACTCGAACGGTAGGTGCGGCGCCAGGAGGTCGATGATCAGTCCAGCGCCGCCGTTGCCCGCGTTGACGACAATCTTCAAGGGCTTCAGCGCGCTGCAGTCAACGTAACCCAGCAGATGTTCGATGTAGGCCGACTTGTCCAGTGCCTCGATTCTTCGCGCGCCACTCAGCTCTGCAGTCTCCTGCGTACTGGTGGCGAAATCGCGGATGGCGAAAAGGCCGCTGTCCCCGCTGATTGGGCGCGCACCCTTCCGGACCAACTTCATGCCGTTGTAGTCCATGGGGTTGTGGCTGGCCGTCACCATGACGCCGCCGGCAGCATCGCGATGAACTGTCTGGAAATAGACTTCTTCCGTACCGCACAGCCCGATATCGATCACATCGCGCCCGGCATGACGGAAGCCGGTTTCCAGCGCTTGCTGCAAGGCGGGGCTGCTGAGGCGGACATCGCGACCCAGCACGACGGGGCCCGGGTCGAGCAACGCTGCCATTCCTATTCCGATTCTACGAGCGAGCGCCTCGTTCAGCTCTTCCGGAACGCGACCGCGAATGTCGTAGGCTTTGAAACACTTCAGCGACTGCATGTAATGGGTTCTGATTGACGAAAAACGATCATTCCAAGGCGTCGGCAATGACGACAACGCGCGGCAGGAACGGAATTTAGGCCTCCCCTGCTGCGCGCGGGTCGAAACTTGACACCGCACCGGGAAGGGTTCCGCGCAGTGCTTACTGCTTAGGCTGCACTCGGTACCCGCTAACGCTGACGCGCGCGTTTTCAGGCACGAACAGACGGACTTCCACATCCGTGACGCTGGCCGGGACGGTGGCCACGAAATCCGCGAGCGCTGCGCCAGCGGCGGGCGCACTGGCAATCTCGGCGCTGCCCAACGTGTTGTTGCCCTGATTCGACACTACGTCGACCGTCGCGTGCGATCCCTCCGGCAGCGATTCGACGACGCCATCGAGAGTGACCTGATACGTGCCGGCATCCAATGCCGAGTACGGACCATACACAAGGTAGCCGGCTTTGCCTGTGCTACTGATCTTGCCATCGGCGACGGTGCCTACACCCGGCTCCGACGGCAATTCATCCTGCCCCACCACACGAACGATCGAGGTGGTCGGCACCGCTGGGGCAAGCGCCTCAACAGGAGCGGGAACGGCGCCAGGATCCGTGGCCACTGCGTCGGCGCTAGCGGGTTTGTCCTGACAACCGGCCAGAATGATGGTTGCGGTGAAAATGATCGCGAATTGGGTCTTCATGGTTTGGTCAGTGTGAAGTGAGGGGGGGGATTCGTGGGTATTCGACTGAGGAGGCTTGCAGGGACTATTGCAATGCGGCTTCAAGATCTGGCAACAGCGTAAACAAATCCCCCACCAACCCGATATCCGCAATCTCGAAGATCGGCGCTTCGCCGTCCTTGTTGATCGCCACGATGGTGCCGGCGTCCTTGATGCCGGTCAGGTGCTGGATGGCGCCGGAAATGCCGACGGCCACGTATAACTCGGGGGCGATGATCTTGCCGGTCTGGCCGACCTGCAGCTCGTTCGGTACGTAGCCGGCGTCCACGGCGGCGCGCGAGGCGCCGACAGCGGCGCCCAGCTTGTCGGCCAGGGCGTAGATGACCTTGAAGTTCTCGGCCGAGCCCACGCCGCGGCCACCGGAGACGACGCGCTTGGCGCTCTGCAGGTCGGGGCGGTCGGACTTGCCGGCGGCCAGGCCGACGTAGCGGGTGTGCGTCGGCAGGGCAGCGTCCACGCTGGCGGCTTCGACTGTCGCGCTGCCGCCCTTGGCGGCTTCCGGCCACGATGCCGTGCGCACGGTCGCGACCACGGTCTGGTCGGCCGGAGTTTCAACGGTGATGATCGCGTTGCCGGCGTAGATCGGGCGCTTGAAGGTGTGCGTGCCTTCCACGGCCATCAGGTCGGAGACCTGGTTGACGCCGAGCAGTGCGGCGACGCAGGGCAGCAGGTCCTTGCCGAACGTGGTGGACGGCGCGAACACGTGCGTGTAGCCCGCGGCGAGCTTGGCAATCTGCGGGGCCAGCACCTGGGCGATGGCGTTCGCATTGGCGGCATGGGTGACGGCCAACACCTTGGCGACGCCGGCGATCTGCGCGGCGTCGGCGGCGACGGCCGTCGGGTCGGCCGCCAGCACGACCACGTCGATGGCGTCGGCGTTCACGGCGGCGGCTGCGCTGACGGTCTTGGCGGTGGAGGCGTTGAGCTTGCCGTCCAGGTGTTCGGCGATGACGAGAACCTTGGCCATTACAGCAACCCCTTCTGCTTGAGTGCGGCGACCAGTTCGGCCGCGTCCTTCACCATGACGCCCTTGCTGCGCTTGGCAGGCGGAGCGTAGTGCGTGGTCTTGTGCGTATCGGCGGATTCGACGCCGAGGTCGGCCAGCTGCATCGTTTCCAGCGGCTTGCTCTTGGCCTTCATGATGTCGGGCAGCTTGATGAAGCGCGGTTCGTTGAGGCGCAGGTCGGTGGTGACGACCGCGGGAAGGTCGACCTCGAGCGTTTCCAAGCCGGCATCGACCTCGCGGACCACCGTGGCCTTGCCGTCGGCGATGTCGAGCTTGCCGGCGAACGTCGCCTGCGGACGGCCCCACAGCGTGGCCAGCATCTGGCCGGTCTGGTTGGCGTCGTCGTCGATGGCCTGCTTGCCGAGGATCACCAGGTCCGGCGATTCCTTCTCGACCAGCTTCAGCAGGGTGCGGGCGGCGGTCAGCGGCTGGGTGGCCTGGTCGGTGACCACGTGGATGGCGCGGTTGGCGCCCATGGCCAGGCCGTTGCGCAGGTGCGCCTGGGCGTCGGCGGGGGCGATGGTGGCGACCACGACTTCCGTGGCGATACCCTTGTCGCGCAGGCGCAGGGCTTCTTCCAGCGCGATCTCGTCGAAGGGATTGGGGGACAGCTTGACGCCGTCGGTGACCACGCCGGACCCGTCCGGCTTGACCTGGATGCGGACGTTGTAGTCCACCACGCGCTTGTAGGCGACGAGAATCTTCATCCTGAGGGAATTCCTGTATGCGACGGTGAGGCCCGGCGGCGGCTGGCCGAGGGCAGGCGTGGGATTTTAGCCGTCAGGCGGGGTCCATGCGAGTCCGTACGGTACCGTCCGCCAGCTGGGAGACCAGCACGGCCGCGAAACGGGCGGCGCTGCCGGGGGCCTGGGCGAAGAACAACGAGGGCTCCGTCAGCTCGAGTTCCAGCAGCTGCGGTTTGCCGTCGGCGCCCGTCAGCAGATCGATGCGCGCATACGGAAGAGGCGCCTCGAGCTGGCGCAGGCGCGCGGTTGCGGCAAGAACCTGTTCGGCCAGCGCTTGCTCGGCGGGGGGAGCGACCGTTGCCGCGATCTCACCGAGTGCCATGGGCGCCTGTCGCGCCGTCTCCCCCAAGGGCAGCTGCGCGCACTTGCGGGCGGCATGGCTGAACCGGCCGTCGAAATACAGCAGCGCGGTCTCGCCGTGCTGGTCGACCGAGGGCAGGTAGGGCTGCAGCATCACGCTGCGCTCCTGCTCTAGCAGGCGGCCGATGTGGTTGCCGGCCACGAACTGCTGGTCCCGGGCATACCGTTGGGTGTCGCGGGCGCCGGCGCTCACCGTGGGTTTGACGACGAACTCCGGTGCATCGAACTCGTCCAGAAATCCGGACAACGCGTCCATGGGCTCGGCATCGGGCTCGACGAACCGGGTTGGAACCACGGGGATGCCGATGGTGGCCAAGTCCGCGAGATAGTGCTTGTCGGTGTTCCAGCGGACGACATTCAGCGGGTTGAGCAGACGGGTCACCCGGTCCGCGTGTTCGCACCAGGCCAGGAACTCGGACAGTCGTTCGGTGTAATCCCATGGCGAACGCAGCAGAGCCGCATCGAAGCGGCCCCAGCTCACGGTGGGGTCGTCCCAGGCCACGGCACGGGCATGCAGGCCGGCGTCGGCGCACGCATCGAGCAGCGGTACGAGGTCGTCATCGTGGCCGGTGGCTCCCACGGCGGTGACGAGGGCAAGGGTCTTCATGTGCCTCAGTGTACGCGCACGTCCCGCGCGGGATTCCCATTGCCCGAAAGTACCTGTGTCGGCGACGGGGTGCTGGGTAGAATGCCGCTTTCCTTATCGAATGGATCACGCCATGGCGGGTAACCCCGGCTCCGGAGGCAAGCAGAAGCTCTATCCCAGCGCGGCGGATGCGCTGCGGGGTGTCGTAGCCGACGGCCAGACGCTCGCGGTCGGTGGCTTCGGCCTGTGCGGCATTCCGGAAGCGCTGATCGGCGCGCTGCGGGACAGTGGCGTGAAGGGGCTGACGGCCATTTCCAACAATGCGGGCGTGGACGGTTTCGGCTTGGGCTTGCTGCTCGAAACCCGGCAGATCAAGAAGATGATTTCGTCCTACGTAGGCGAGAACAAGGAATTCGAGCGCCAGTTCCTCTCGGGCGAGCTGGAACTGGAATTCAATCCGCAGGGCACGCTGGCCGAGCGCCTGCGCGCCGGGGGCGCAGGCATTCCCGCGTTCTTCACCCGTACCGGTTACGGCACGGTGGTGGCCGAAGGCAAGGAAACCCGCCAGTTCGGGGAGCACTGGTATGTCATGGAGACAGCGCTGATCGCCGACGTGTCGCTGGTCAAGGCGTGGAAGGCCGACAAGGCCGGCAACCTGGTGTTCCGCAAGACCGCGCGCAATTTCAACCCGGCCTGCGCCATGGCCGGCAAGGTCTGCATCGCCGAGGTCGAGGAAGTGGTGGAAGTCGGCCAGATCGACCCGGACCACGTCCACCTGCCGGGCATCTACGTGGACCGCATCGTCCACAACCCGACCCCCGAGAAGCGCATCGAACAGCGCACCATCCGCCAAGGAGACAAGTGATGCCCTGGACCCGCGATGAGATGGCGCAGCGCGCTGCCCGCGAACTGACCGATGGCGCCTACGTGAACCTGGGCATCGGCCTGCCTACGCTGGTCGCCAACCACATTCCCGCCGGCGTGGACGTCTGGCTGCAGTCCGAGAACGGCCTGCTCGGGATCGGCCCGTTCCCGACCGAGGACGAGGTCGACGCCGACCTCATCAATGCCGGCAAGCAGACCGTCACCGCCCGCGCGGGCGCCAGCTATTTCGGCAGCCACGACTCCTTCGCCATGATCCGCGGCGGCCACATCGACCTGGCCGTGCTGGGTGCCATGCAGGTCACCGACAAGGGCGATCTGGCGAACTGGATGGTCCCGGGGAAGATGGTCAAGGGCATGGGCGGGGCCATGGACCTGGTCGCCGGCGTCAAACGCATCGTCGTGCTGATGGAACACGTGGCCAAGGATGGCAGCCACAAGATCCTGCCGCAGTGCGACCTGCCGCTGACCGGCGTGGGCGTGGTGGACCGGATCATCACCGATCTGGCGGTGTTCGACGTGACCCCCGACGGTCTGGTGCTGGTGGAAAAAGCCGACGGTGTGACGGGGGAGGAACTGGTGGCGAAGACCGGCGTACCCTTCCGGCCTGTCGCCTGAGTCGCCCCGAGTCGTGACGCACGTCCACTTCTTTTGCGCGATGGCGCACGCCTGACTTTCAGCTGTACGTTTTGCTGCCGATAACCCGGAGAGGCGAACCCGTTGGCTGTTTTGTGGCCCGGGGGCTGGGCTATAGTGTCGGTTCAGGGGCTCTATCCGTTTTTCTCAGAGGCGTACGTATGAAACTCCGGGTCGGCGCTTGCGCCTTGATGTTGGTCTTGGCCGGGTGCAGTGGGGAAAGCCCCGAATCGGGCATGGCAGGGATGCGGGGTGTCGCCGCCAGCAAGCCGACCGGCGCGCTGCCGACGTCGCTGCCCCTGGCGCGCGCGATTGGCGCTTCCATCGCGAATTTGCCGGACCGCGGCGCGCTGCTGTCCTTTCCCGACAAGGCAAAGTCTACCAGGCAGGAGGGCGCCTATACTTGGTTCCCGACCGCGATCAGCGAAGCGCACGCCTTCAAGGGCATCGCCACGGGTGAAATGACCGTGCCCTCGCCCGATGGCAGCCAGGTCAAGTTGCGTTATGAGCGTCACGTCGAAGAGATCGACGGCAACTGGACCTGGATCGGCCGCGTCGTCGGTGGCGATCCGATGCAGGAAGCCATCATCACCTTCGGCGAGAAGGCCGTGTTCGGCTCGATTCCCCAGGCGAACGGCAAGCCGGCCCTGAGCCTGCAGACCCGCAACGGCACCGTCTTCGCGGTCCAGACCGATCCCACCAAGGTGGTGTCGGCGACGAAGGGCCATGTGGACGTGATGATCCCCGAGGCGAGGGCGCTTCGCTCGTCGATGGGCGCGGCTGCTAGCCTAGCGATGCCAACCACGCAAAATACGACTGCAATCGCGCAGGGCGCTGTTCAGACGGCAGCCAATACGGTGGACGTGGCAATTGGCTATACGCCGGAGTTCGCAACGGCAAATGGGGGCGCCTCCGCCGCTACGTCTCGTCTGGTTTTTCTGGTTCAAGTGGGCAATCAGGCGTTTACCAATAGTGGCGTCAACGGCTACTTGCGAATTGTCAACTTGGTGCAGGTCAACTACACCAATACGAATACTAATCAGACTGCACTGCAGGAGTTGACCGGTAATACTGGTAGTTCTTCTGTGGTAGTGCCCGCTAGCCTAGCGCCGTTGCGGAATGCGCGTGAACAGTACGGCGCGGACATCGCGGTGCTGGTCCGAAAGTTCAATACCCCCGAGAACGAAGGTTGCGGTATTGCATGGTTGAACGGTGCCAATCAGACAGCAATCACCGCGGCTGACGCTTCGTGGGGATATGCGGTAATTAGTGATGGTTTTGATCAGGGCACCGACGGTAAGACCTACTACTGTGCCGATGAAACGCTGGTCCATGAAGCAGCGCACTTGATGGGTTCGGCGCACGATCGCGCTAACTCGCTGAATTCATCGAATGGTCTATTGTATGGCCGATACCCATATTCCTTCGGTTACAAGACCGCTGCGAACGCCGGTAACTTCTACACGGTAATGGCGTATGGTGATACAGGGCAGATTGCTCACCGCATTTTCTCAACGCCGCTCAGGAGTACTTGTGGTTCAGGTGGTAACCTCGCCTGCGGTATCGTGGATAGCGAGGACAACGCGCGTAGTCTGAATCAGACTCTCCCGCTGGTCGCAGCGTTCAGGCAGAGTGTAGTCGCCGATCCTACCTTTGTGCTGGCTGGTGGTGATTTCAACGGGGATGGTCGCGCTGATTTGGTCCGTATTGACGACGGGACCCAGACACGTGTATGGCTCAAGTCTTATGGCGCGTCTTTCACACAGAAGATTCCAGCGGTTTACCCGGCAGGGTGGTCTTTAGTAGGTACTGCTGATATCGATGGGGATAGGAAGAGTGATTTGGTCTGGTACAACGCCACGACCGGCGCCCTCCATTATTGGTTGATGAATGAATCTGGCGTTGTTCGTTTTGTCAATGGAGGCACGGTTCCCAGCGGTTTTAGTCCTATTGCAGTCAAGGATTTGAGCGGTGACGGGCGCGCTGACATCGTTCTAACTGACAACTCGAGCCAAGTCCGTCTTTGGACGAAGAATGCGTCCGGTGATGCATTCACTGAAGGCGTGATCGGGGCGTTCCCCGGAGGTTGGCGCTTCGCTGGTGCCGCTGACGTTGACGTGGATGGGCGTGCCGATCTGTTCTGGCGCAATCAGCAGACTGGCGAGCTGCACTATTGGCTGATGAATGGAAGCACCATTCGTTCTTTCAACGCTGGCGGTACGCTTGACGGTGCTTACTCCGTGCTTGCCGTGACCGATCTCAATGGCGATGGCCGCGCCGACATTGTCTGGTCCAATGGCAGTGAGTTACGTGCATGGCTCAAAAATGCCTCTGGCACGGCCTTCACCTCCCTCAGCTTCGCCGGCCAACCCGGCGGCTGGACGCTCGTTGGGGCCGGTGATGTCGATGGCGATGGTAAGTCCGATTTGTTCTGGTACGAGCAATCGTCGGGAACGATCGATTACTGGTTGATGGATGGCGGGGCTGTGCGTGGCTTCAGACGTTCCCAGTTGACCGCCGGCAAGTACGCGCCGGTCGCCGTGGCGGATATCAGCAACGACAATCGGGCTGATATCTATTGGGCCAATGGCCTCTCCGACGTTCGGATGTGGATCAAGGATGCCGCGGGCACCAGTTATTCAACCGACGTGAGCCTGAATTTGTATCCTGGTGGCTGGACGCCGGCCGGTGCGGGAGATGTGGATCTTGATCGCAAGGCGGACTTGTGGTGGTTCCAGCCCACTACGCGAGAGCTGCACTATTGGCTGATGAACGAAGCGGGAATACGTTCCTATAACGCGGCGGGCACGCTGCCTGCTGGGTTCACTCCCAGATCAATCAGTGATTTCAACGGTGATGGCCGCTCCGATGTCCTGATATCGGATGGCAACATGCTCCGTATCTGGACGAAGAATGCCGGTGCCGGATTCACCGAGGCATCTGCTGGCAACTATCCGGCGGGCTGGGTATTGGTGGGTGCGGGTGATGTCGACGGCGACGGAAAGGTAGATCTGTTCTGGTATAACTCGACCGGTGCCCTGCATTATTGGCTGATGGATGGCCCAGTGGTCCGCAGCTTCGTGAATGGTGGCACCATGACAGCAGGCTACACGCCTCGTGCGGTTGGTGATTTCAATGGCGACGGTCGAGCCGATGTTGTCTGGGCCAACGGTGCGGATGTGCGCATGTGGATCAAGACCGCTGCAGGTGCCGGCTTCACGTCAGCCACATTCTCGAGCTATCCGACGGGTTGGAACGTGTTTGGCGCGCGCGATGCGAACGCTGATGGCAGGTCCGATCTGTTCTGGTATCACGAGGCCTCTGGCACGATGGATTATTGGCTGATGAACGGCGCTTCCATCACCGGTTATTACCGGGCAGGTGTGCTGCCCTAACGCCTGAAGGCTCTTCAACAAACGGCTCGCGACATCAGTGCGATGTTGCGAGCCGCTCTTCTTGTCGGGGATGGCGCGAATGGCGAACTCAGTCGGCTCGCGCATATGGATAGCGAATTCTGTTCGCGAGTTCGGCGGCTCCGGCTGGTGCAATGCGGTAACCGCTCGCATCCACACATGCCGCGAACAGGCGCTCCACAGCATGAGCTAACGTCCCGTCAAGCTGCCCGGCTTCCGTTTCGAAATCCGAGGGGCGGAGGCTGGATTCGAGTAGAGGCCGAATGGCATCTAGCCTCACCCAGAACATGCTGCCGGAAGCAAAGAAAGTCTTGTCAGTGACGGCGTCTAGTAGGCCGAGTTGGGATGCCAGCGCCCTAACTTTGGCGGCGTTTGATCCCATGTACGTGTCCAAGTGAAGGAAGTGGGCAGCCGGGGCAATAAGACCGAGCGTGGGATCGCGCTCGAATTCAGCCATTGCCGCGCTGCCTGCACGTACCAAGGTTTGCACCAGTTCTTTGCGCCACGCAGCGCCGTTGGTCAGGTGGGGAGACTTCTTCGTATGCAGCTTTAGGACAACTGCGACACCTTCTTGAGCGAGGCGTGACGCCAGCTGCAGGAACGGGAGAATGTCCCGGCCTCTGTTAGGAACCACGACGAGTTCATGCGGTAACGCGGCTTTTTGCATATGAATAGCAACCCTGCCAGCCAGGTCCAGGGGGCAGGTGATCAACAAGGGCGGTCGATCCTCCCAGTCGACTAGTTCCTCGACGATGTCATTGAGCGCGTCGAGATACCATACATGTAGGACTATCCTGGTACTTCGCGACGGATCGACGAATGGTCCGATGCCACCCAAGGCACGGCGAGTCGCGCGAAGATATGCGTGGCCATGCATGAGATCGGGCTCGAGTGTCGCCCCTTCGGCCCACTCGTTCCACGCGTTGATGAACACATGTCCCATTTTTTGCGGGGTCTGGTCAGATTTGGCGATCGAGCGTCTGAGCCAGCGCTCATATCGCAGCGGCGTGGCATGAAGGAAGCTAAGTCCTTTCCCCGGCCGTCTTGCCTCATTGTCCCAGCCGGGATTCACACCGGGATAAACCCTGCTTCCTGACGAGCTGGCTGTTCTCTCGAATGCACTTGCCATCTCCCGAAAATCCAGGATGCGCCCTGCGAAATGCTCATTGATAAGTTGAGCTTGTGCCACATCAGCCGCGTGAGATTGTCCCAAAGGTGGAAACTCTATTGCCGCGTCGAATCCAAACGTCGAGGGGTCGGATGCGTCAAACGACTGGACATAGGCAAGCTCTACGGCGCCGATGCCGTTGTCCATGCACCAGGCGCGCCAGCGTGCCGCAGTGGCTTTCATATCAGGGAACAAACCGGGCCGATACACCACCAGCATAGGCTTCCCATCAACTCGCAGATAGCGCGGGTCCCGCATGTAATCCGCCACATACTCGATGAAGGCGATATCGTCTTCCGGCGAGTGCTTCTGATCGATCAGGATCTCGTCGCCCCGGCCGTCCCACGTGCGTGTCCACTTTTCGTTCGCCCAGCACAGGCAGAACTTCAGGTCGATGGTCTTGTCGTTGAGCCAGTTGCGTAGCGGGGTTTCGAGCAGGGTCTTGCCGCCGAACCAGTAGAAGTAGAAGCAAAAGGCGCTGATGCCGTACTCGCGGGCGAGGCGGGCTTGTTCATGCATGACCTCGACGTTGCGCAGGTCGTAGAAGCCGAGGTCGCCGGGCAGCTTGGGTTGGTAATGGCCTTCGAACTGGGGCAGGGCACGGGTGACGTTGCGCCATTCGGTGAAGCCTTTGCCCCACCACTCGTCGTTCTCGGGAATGGTGTGGAATTGCGGCAGGTAGAACGCGACGAGCGTGGCGGGCAGCGGGTCCGGCAGCTCGCCCTTCTCATAGGGCACGTAGCCGATCGCGCGCTCATCGGAACGCACGTACGGCCGGCGCGGCAGCTCGCCGGTCGGCGCCTTGCCCTTGGGGCCTTCCGGCACCCAATGGCCCTTCGTGTCGAGGAAGCGCTCGCGCAGTCTGTCGCGCGTGCCTTGCGGCATCGGCGTCAGCCGGAATGCGGTTCGCAGCGCGTAGAAAAGACCGGTGCGAAGGCGGCGTGACAGTGGAGTCGCCACAGGCGTCCTAGAGGTTCTGGTAATTCGGCCCCGCGCCGCCTTCCGGCGTCACCCAGTCGATGATCTGGTAGGGGTCCTTGATGTCGCAGGTCTTGCAGTGCACGCAGTTGGCGGCGTTGATCTGCAGGCGCTTGCCGTCGCCGTCGTCGACGATTTCGTAAACGCCTGCCGGGCAGAAGCGGGTACAGGGGTTGTCGTATTCGGCGGCGCAGCGGGTGACGCACACGGAGGTGTCGTGCACGCGCAGGTGCACGGGCTGGTCTTCGTCATGCTCGGTGGCCGCGTAGTAAACGCCCTGCAGGCGATCACGCGGTGCCAGCGTGCGGTCCACGTAGTCGCGCTTGGGTTGCTCGTGCTCGCCGACCTTGTCGAGCGAGGACCAGTCGGGCTTCACCTTGAGCGTCCACGGCGACAGGCCGCCGGTGAGGGTTTCCCAGGCGGCGTTGGCCATGCCGAACCACAGGCCCTTCTTGAAGCCGGGCTTGATGTTGCGGACGGACTTCAGCTCGGCCATCGCGTCCGAGGCGCGCAGCTTCGCGTCGAATCCTTCGGGTGCCAGCTGCGATGCCACCAGGTGCTCGGCCGCCAGCATGCCGCTGCGGATCGCCTGGTGCGTGCCCTTGATCTTCGGCACGTTGAGCAGGCCGGCGGTGTCGCCGATCAGCAGTGCCCCCGGCATCTCGACTTTCGGCAGCGACTGCCAGCCGCCGGTGACGATGGCGCGCGCGCCGGCGGACAGTATGCTCCCGCCTTCGAGCAGCGGCTTGATCAGGGGGTGGTTCTTCCACTGCTGGAAGGCCTCCCAGGGCTTGTACTCGGGGTCCTTGTAGTCCAGGCCGCTGACGTAGCCGAGCGCGATCTGGTTGTTCTCAAGATGGTAGAGGAAGCTGCCACCGTAGATGTCGTTGCTGGCCGGCCAGCCCAGTGTGTGCACGATCTTGCCGGGCGTGACGCGGCCCTCCGGCACCTGCCACAGTTCCTTGATGCCGATCGAATACGCCTGCGGATCGCTGTCCTTGTCCAGCGCGAAGCGCTTCACCAGCCGCTTGGTCAGGTGGCCGCGCGCGCCTTCGGCCAGCACGGTGACCTTGGCTCGGATGTCGATGCCGGGCGTGTATCCTGGTTTGTGGCTGCCGTCTTTCGCGATGCCCATGTCGCCGATGCGCACGCCCACGACTTTGCCGTCGTCATCGTGCAGCGTTTCGGACGCAGCGAAACCCGGGTAGATTTCCACGCCCAGCGCTTCGGCCTGCGGGGCCAGCCAGGCGCACATCGCGCCCAGCGAGACGATGAAGTTGCCATGGTTGCGCATGCCCGGCGGTACCACCGGGAACTTGCGGCCGCCGTCCTTGCTGAAGTACCAGAACTCGTCGTCCTTGGCCGGCACGCAGACCGGCGGCGGGTTGTCGCGCCAGCCGGGGAGCAAGGCGTCGAGCGGCTCGGGTTCGATGACGGCGCCGGACAGGATATGTGCGCCGATGGTGCTGGCCTTCTCGATGACGCAGACTGAGATATCCGGATCCAGTTGCTTGAGCCGGATGGCAAAGGCAAGCCCCGACGGTCCTGCGCCGACGGTGACGACGTCGTACTCCATCACATCGCGTTCGACATCGGACATCGGGTTCGGCTCCAGCGTGGCGTTAGGCTTCCCGCATTTTCGGCGTTTGCGCGGAGCGGGGCAAATCCGCGAGCATCACGGCATGACCATACCCCTTCCGCTCTCGCCGGATGGACGCCATGAGGCGCTGCCGGGCGCATCGCTGGCCTGTCATGCCGACTGGCTGCCGGCCATGGAAGCTGACACGCTGTTCGCCGATTTGCGGGCGTCGCTGCCGTGGAGCGTGCATCGCATCCGCCTGTTCGGCCGCAGCGTCGATTCGCCGAGGTTGAGCGCATGGATCGGCGATGCGGATGCCGTGTACCGCTATTCCGGCACGGATTTCCTGCCGCATCCGTGGACCCCGGCGCTGTCGGGACTGCGGGCGCGACTGCAGGACGCACTGGGCGTGCCGTTCAACAGCGTGCTCGCCAATCTCTACCGCGATGGCCGCGATGCGATGGGCTGGCATAGCGATGACGAGCCGGAGCTGGGCCCGGCGCCTGTCATCGCGTCGATCAGCCTCGGCGGCGTGCGCCGGTTCCTGCTCAAGCACAGGCAGGATCCCGCGCAGAGGGCGGCGTTCGAACTGCCGCATGGCAGCCTCTTGGTGATGGCGGGCGAGACGCAAAGGCACTATCGGCATGCGCTGCCACGCACGGCGAAGCCGGTGGCGCCGCGCATCAACCTGACGTTCCGCCTGATCGATCCCGCGCGTCGGCGCTGAGGTTCCGGGGGGCCGCTAGCGGTTAGCCTTGGGGTCGCTGTTGCCCGACACCAGGATCCAGCCGGCGATGTCGCCAGTGGCCGCTTCCAATGCCTGTTCGAAGGCGTCCGCGACCTGCGGGACATCGGTGCTGGCGGCCGGCTTCTTTTGCAGGAACGTGCGCGACGCGACCACGCGCTGGTCGCGGTTGTTGACCAGCTTCGCGTTCACCTCGACCACGGCGGCGGGTACCGCGCCACCCGCGTAGTCGGCCTCGAAACGGCGCAGGTCCATGACCAGCTTGTAGTCGCCGAGGATGCCGGCGTCGGCGCTGGCCACGGCGGGAATCTTCCCGGAATCCTCAAGCGTGCGCTGCACGGCGTCCTGCAGCATGTCGGTCGCGGGCAGGGCCCACGAGACGCCGCGATACACCTGCAGCTCGCCGGGCGTCGGCCGCACGCTGATGCGCGGGCTGTCGATCACGCGCGCGGCGGTGGGCTTGGCCACGATAAGGGTCCAGGCGACCTGCGGCCAGCCCGGCTCGGGCGCGACCCTGACATCGGGCGCGTAGATCGTGACCGGGTCGCGCTGCTCGCTGCCCAGGATCGAGCAGCCCGCGAGGGCGAGGGAGACAGGAAGGGCGAACAGAAGGCGCATCGGCTTCATTTCGGGTCGAACTCCTTGGGTGCGTCGCGGCCGAGCAGGTAGCGCGCGGGATTGCCTTCGAGACGGTCGCTGACGCGGCGCAGATCGCGTACGAGGCCACGCAACTCGGTCAGCGTGGGGCCGAGCTGGCCGAGGCCATCGCTGGCGAAGCTGTTGATGGCGGCTCGGTTCTCGCCGAGGATCGCGTCAGCATTGCCAGCGGCGGAATCCAGCTTGCCCAGCGTGGTTTCCAGCTTGTCGAGGATGCCGGGCAGCTCCTGCACCAGGTTCTTGTCCAGCCGCTCGATGGCGCCGTTGGTGGTGGTGAGCGTCTTGTCCAGGTTCTGCGCGGCATCACGCGCGCTGACGATCAGGGCCTCGATGCCATCCTCGCGGCTGGCCAGCGACGTGCTCATTGCTTCCAGGTTCGCCAGCGTGGTGGTGATGCTGGCGACGTTCTTGTCGCTGAGGGCCTGGTCCAGCCGCTCGACGATGCGGTTGGCAGTATCGGTGATGTTCTGCAGTGCGGACGGCGCGGTCTGGATGACCGGCGCTTCGCGCGTGTCAACGCTGGTCAGCGACGGCGCCTGCGGCGTGCCGCCGCTGAGCTGGATGATGGTCGGGCCGGTGAGACTGGTGATGGCCAGCTTCGCGCGGGTATCGGTCTTCACTGGGGTATACGACTCCACCCGGATGCGGGCGATCACCTGGCGCGGATCGTTCGGCGCCAACGAGAGTTTGGTGATGGAGCCGACCGCAATGCCGTTGTACTGCACCGGGCTGCCGACGGTCAGGCCGGTGACCGCTTCGCGGAAAACCACCTGGTATTCCTGCCAGGTACGCTCGGAGGAGTACTTCGCCGCCCACAGGCCGAACAGCAGCAGCGCGGCGGCGATGATGAGGGTGAAGGCACCGATGAGGACGTAGTTGGCGCGTGTTTCCATGGATCAGACCGCCGTTTGCGATTGAAGGGGCCCGGAGGCCTGCTGCCCGCCGCGCGCTGCGCGTGCGCGGGGGCCGTGGAAGTATTCCTGTACCCAGGGGTGATCGAAGCGCTCCACCTCGGGCAACGGTGCCACGGTGATGACCTTGTGGTCCGCGAGCACCGCCACGCGATCGCAGATCGCGTACAGCGTGTCGAGGTCGTGCGTGATCAGGAAGACGGTCAGGCCGAGCGCTTCCTGCAGTGTCTTGATCAAACGGTCGAACGCGGCCGCACCGATGGGGTCCAGGCCCGCGGTGGGCTCGTCGAGGAACAGCAGCGGCGGATCCAGCGCGAGTGCCCGCGCCAGGCCGGCGCGCTTGCGCATGCCGCCGGACAGCTGCGACGGCAGCTTGTTCAGCGCATCGGCCGGCAGGCCGGCAAGCTTCACCTTCAACAGCGCCAGCTCGTAGCGCCAGCTGTCCGGGAGTTCCGGGTGATGCTCCTTCAGCGGCACCTGCACGTTCTCGCCGACGGTCAGCGACGAGAAGAGGGCGCCATCCTGGAACAGCACGCCGGTGTTGCGCTCGATGTGCTGGCGCGCGGCCGGATCTTCCGAACGCGCATCTTCCCCGAGCACGGTGATCTGCCCTTCGTCGGGTTGGCGAAGGCCCAGGATCGAACGCATCAGCACCGACTTGCCGGTGCCGGACCCGCCGACCACGCCGAGGATCTCGCCGCGACGCACGTCCAGGTCCAGGCCTTCGTGCACGGTCTGTGCGCCGAAGCGGTTGGCCAGTCCGCGCACCTGGATGATGGGGGATTCATCGGTCATGCGCCGTCACCAGTCCATGTGCATGAACCACAGCGCAGCCAGCGCGTCGATCATGATGACCAGCGAGATCGTCTGCACCACGCTGGAGGTCGTCCGCTCGCCCACCGACTGCGCCGTGCCTTCCACGCGCAGCCCTTCCAGGCAGCCGATCAGGCCGATCACCAGCGCGAATATCGGCGCCTTCGACAGACCGACGAGGAAATGCTTCACCTCGATGGTGTCGTGCATGCGCGCGATGTACATCTGCGGCGGAATGCCGAGATCGAAGGCGCCGACGGTGACGCCGCCGGCCAGGCCCGCCATCATCGAGATGAAGGTCAGCAGCGGCAGCATCACCAGCAGCGCGATCAGCCGCGGGATCACCAGCAGGTCGACCGGATCCAGGCCCAGCGTGCGGATCGCATCGATCTCCTCGCGGCTCTTCATCGCGCCGATCTGCGCGGTGAACGCGGAGGCGGTGCGACCGGCCAGGACGATCGCGGTCATCAGCACGGCGAACTCGCGCAGGAACGCGATGCTGACCAGTTCCACCACGTAGATTTCCGCGCCGAAGTCACGCAGCACGGTGGATCCGAGGAAGGCGATCACCGCGCCCACCATGTACGACAGCAGGATCACCAGCGGCACCGCGTCCAGCCCGACGGCTTCCATGTGCGCCACGGTGGCGGTGGCACGGAAGCGGCGCGGCTCCTTGACCATGCGGACCAGCTTGACCAGGTTCTCGCCGGTGAAGCTGAGCAGGGCGACGATGTCCTGCTTGTTCTGGTGCACCCGGTAGCCAAGGCGCGAGAGCGCAGCCAGGAAGCCGTAGTCGCGCTTGCGCGGCGGTCGGTCGTCGGCAACGTCCTCGATGGTGCTGACCAGGGCCTGGTGGTCCTGGCGGAACTCGATGTCCGACGGCTCCATGCCGCGGCGCTTGGCGAAGCGGAGCAGTTGCAGCACGCCCGCCGAATCGATGCGGTTGATGGTGGTCGCGTCGAGCCGGTTGACGGCGTCGGGCAACGTCTTCAGCTGTTCCGCCACCGTCAGCGCACTGGCGAGCGTCCAGTCGCCCGCCAGCTTCACGCGCTGGGGGTCACCGGGATCGGCTTCGTACTGCGGGCGGGCAAGGGTGGGGGTCATGGCGTCGCTCGGCCAAGGAGCATACAGGCTATCCCAGTGAACGTGAGTGCCACGCCGACAACGCCGCGACGGCCCAACGGTTCACGCAACCACAGCGCCGCCAGCACCACAAGGAAGACCGATGCGGACTCGTTTAGGATCGCCGCGACCGAGGCCGACGTGAACTTGTAGCCCCCCAGCCACAGCACCATCGACAATCCCTGGCCGATCAGGGCGGCCAGCACCAGCCGGTGCCAGGGAACATCTGCGGGGACGAAGCGCATGCGTCGGCGCATGGAGGGCAGCAAGGCGAGCAGGAGCAGGCCGGCCAGCGCGCCGGACAGACGCAGCAGGGTGACCCACAACAGCGGCTGCGATTCCAGCGTGCGTTTCACCATCACGATGGCGACTGCCATCAGCGCGATCGCCAGCACGCCGAGCGCGATGCCGCGCACGGTGTGCCCGGGATCGGCAGGGCGCCCGTGCGAGGGGCGGCTGACCAGCAGCACGCCGCCGGCCACCAGCGCGAACCCCACCCACTGCACGCCGCCCAGGCGTTCGTCGAGGAAGACGAACCCCAACAGCAGCACCAGCGGACTGTAGAGATTGCCGATGACGCCCATGCGGCCGGCACCGAGCTCGTTGAGCGCGCGGAAATACAACGTGTCCGCCAGCGCGATGCCGATCACGCCGCTGGCCAGGACGATCAGGAGGTCCTGCCTGGGCAGGACCGGCCACGCACCGGCATGCAGCAGCAGGGCAACCGGCGCCAGTACGCACAGCACCAGCGCGTTCTTGAGCAGGTTCAGCGTCAGGGGTGGCAGGTGCGCACCCAGCTGGCGCGCCAGGATGACGCCAACCGCCCATGCGGCCGCACTGCCCAGCGCCATGGCTTCGCCGATCCCCACGGTGCCCCCTGCCCACGTCGTGGTGCGTAGTGTAAGCAGCGCGAGGTGAAGTCATGTGCGGGTGCTTGGGCGATACTGTGCCGATGCCCGACGACATCCTGATGTCCGCCACCTACGCCCAGCGCATCGCCTTCGTCTGCGAGATCGCCGGGCGCCTGCACAGCTACGGCACGACCGCGCAGCGCCTGGAAGGCACGGTGGTGGGCCTGTCCCAGCGCCTGGGCCTGGATTGCGAACCGTGGTCGAACCCCACCGGGCTGATCCTCAGCTTCAGCGATCCTTCGCGCCCCCTGGGCGCCAGCGACAGCACGCGGGTCATCCGCCTGGCACCGGGCGAGACCGACCTGCACAAGCTGAGCGAAGCCGACCGCATCGCCGATGCGGTGTCGTCCGGCGAGATGAGCATCGCCCAGGGCCACACCGCGCTACGGGCCCTGGACCGCACCCCGAGCCGGCGCTGGCGCGCGATGCAGATCTTCGCCTCGGGCCTGGCGGCAGCGGCCGTGGCAGGCCTGTGGCGGTTGCCGTGGCTGGATATCGCCACGGCGGGGCTGATCGGCGTGATCATCGGCGTGCTGGGCGAGCTGATCGCGCGTCGTCCGCAGATGAAGGAGGCCAGCGATGCGATCTCTGCACTGGTCGCCGGCTTCGTCGCGATCCTGGTGGCGAACTTCATCGCCCCGTTGAACCTCAACACGGTGATCATCGCGTCGCTGATCGTGCTGTTGCCCGGCATGGCGCTGACCAACGCGGTCAACGAACTGACCAGCCAGCACCTGGTGTCCGGCGTGGCGCGCTTCGCGGGTGCGCTGGCGACGGTACTCAAGTTGACCGTGGGCAGCATGATCGCGGTGACGTTGGCGCAGCTGCTGGAGATGTACCCCGATGTGCGCGCCTCGCGTCCGCAGCCGGAATGGGTGGAATGGGGCGCCATGGTGGTCGCCGCCTACGCTTTCGCCGTGTTGTTCAAGGCGCATCGTCGCGACTATTTCTGGGTGATGGCGGCCGCCATCGCCGGCTACAGCATCTCCCGCTATGCGGGCCAGGCGTGGGGCGTGCCGGTCGGCATTTTCCTCTCCGCCCTGACGCTGACCGCCGCCGGCAATGCCTTCGCGCGCTGGGCCAACCGGCCGGGGGCGCTGATCCGCGTGCCGGGCATCCTGATGCTGGTGCCGGGCAGCACAAGCCTGCGCGGCCTGCTGACGCTGGTGCAGCAGCAGGATGTCGGCGTGGGCCAGT
Organism: uncultured Pseudoxanthomonas sp.; assembly: GCF_947498795.1. Classification (NCBI taxonomy): domain Bacteria; kingdom Pseudomonadati; phylum Pseudomonadota; class Gammaproteobacteria; order Lysobacterales; family Lysobacteraceae; genus Pseudoxanthomonas; species uncultured Pseudoxanthomonas sp. The sequence goes on from NZ_CANMLQ010000001.1 coordinate 129,610, forward strand.
CGGCGCTGTTAGCCGTCACCAACGTGGTGATGGCGCTGATCGCGGGCCTGCTGTTCGGCAACCTGCTGATCTCGTCGCGCAAGAATCTCTGACGCGCGCAAACGGAAACGTGAGGCCCAGGCCTCCCGTTTCTTTCCATCACGCGAAGCGCGGTTACTTCTTCTTGATGATGAAGTCTTCGGCCTTCTTGCCCTTGGCGATCAGGGCGGCCATCCAGCGCGGATGCTTGCCGCGACCGGTCCAGGTTTCCTTCGGATTGGCGGGGTTGCGGTACTTCGGCGCGACCTTGCCGAGCTTCTTGCCGGCGCGCGGGCCAGGCTTGCTCGCTGCCTTGGCGGGGCGCGTGCCGCCGGTGCCGAACAGCTCCTCCAGCGTGTAGCCCTCGGCCTTGGCGAATTTGGTGATCTTGCCGCGCACCGTCGCGATGGGCGTGCGCTTGGCCAGCTTGCTCTGCTGTTGCTTGGCCTTTTCGATCAAGGCGCCAAGTTCCTTGGCGGACAGCTTACGCAGGTCGATCGACATCAACTATCTCCAGTCAGGAAGGGAAAGCCCGTCCTTGGCAGTGGCACGATGGTAAGCGACCACGGAATCGCCGCACAAACCCGGGGGTGCGGGGATGCCGGTTCGCGCATCCCCGCGGCATCAGGCGCGCAGGCGTGCGAGCAGGTCCTCGCGGCCGATGTTCTCCGCGTCCTGCGCGCGACGCGCACGGTATTCGAACGTGCCAGCCGCCAGCCCGCGCTCGGATACCACCACCCGGTGCGGAATGCCGATCAGTTCGATGTCGGCGAACATCGCACCCGGGCGCAGGCCGCGGTCGTCCAGCACTGCTTCGATGCCGGCAGCGTGCAGGTCGGCGAGGAGCGCCTCGGCGGCATCCTTCACCGCGGCGTCGTCCTTCGGATTGATCATGCACACCGCGACGGCCCACGGCGCCATCGGCGCGGGCCAGACGATGCCGTTGGCGTCATGGTTCTGCTCGATCGCCGCCGCGACGATGCGCGACACGCCGATGCCGTAGCAGCCCATGGCCGGCGTGGCGGCCTTGCCGGTTTCGTCCAGCACGGTGAACTTCATCGCTTCGCTGTACTTGCGGCCGAGCTGGAACACGTGCCCCACCTCGATGCCGCGCACCAGGCGGATCTCTCCACCGTCGGCCGCCGTGTCGCCCGCGACCACGTTGCGGATGTCGGCTACCGTCTCCGGTTCCGGCAGGTCGCGACCCCAGTTGACGCCGGCGAGATGGAAGCCGGCCTCGTTGGCGCCGACGACGAAATCCGCCATCGCCGCCACGTCGCGGTCGGCGACCACGCGGATCGCCTGCTTCGCGCCGATCGGGCCGAGGAAGCCCGGTTCGCTGCCGAGGTGGGCGAGGATCTCCGCCTCCGTCGCCAGCCGGTAGTCGGCCATGCCGGCGACCTTGCCCAGCTTGATCTCGTTGACGGCATGGTCGCCGCGCACCAGGGCCAGCACGAAGCCGGCGTCGGTCATGACGGCGACCGACTTCACCGTGCGCTGCAGCGGGATGCCGAGCAGCGCGGCGACCTCCTCGCAGGTCTTCTGCGTGGGCGTGGCGACCTTGCTCAACGTCTCCGTGGCGGCCGGCCGCGGACCCGGGGCCGCGGCCTGCGCGGCTTCGACGTTCGCGGCGTAGTCGGAGCCGGTGGAGAACGCGATGGCGTCCTCGCCCGAATCGGCCAGCACATGGAATTCCTGCGAGGCATCGCCGCCGATGGCGCCGCTGTCGGCCTGCACCGCTCGGAAGTCGAGGCCCAGGCGGGTGAAGATGCGCGTATAGGCCGCATGCATGTTGCGGTACTCGCGCACCAGGTCCTCGTCGGTGATGTGGAACGAGTAGGCATCCTTCATCACGAACTCGCGCGCACGCATCACGCCGAAGCGCGGGCGGATCTCGTCGCGGAACTTGGTCTGGATCTGGTAGAAGTTGACAGGCAGCTGCTTGTAGCTGGACAGCTCCTGGCGCGCGAAGTCGGTCACCGCTTCTTCGGCCGTGGGGCTGTAGCAGAAGTGCTGCTCCTTGCGGTCGGTGATCTTCAGCAACTGGCCGCCGAACTTCTCCCAGCGGCCCGTCTCTTCCCACAGCTCGCGCGGCTGGATGGTCGGCATGATCATCTCGATCGCGCCGGCGCGGTCCATCTCTTCGCGTACCACGGTTTCCACCTTGCGCAGCACGCGCAGGCCCAGCGGCGACCAGGTGTAAAGGCCGGCGGCGAGCTTGCGGATCATGCCGGCGCGGAGCATCAGCTGGTGGCTGACCAGCTCGGCATCGGCCGGGGTTTCCTTGGTGGTGCGGAGGTGGAACTGCGACAGGCGCATCGGCAGGGGGATCCGGGAGGGGCGAATCGCCTATTTTGCCAGCCTTGGCCGCACGCGGGGCGGCGCTGGGTCAATCGGCGTCGGTCGCGGCGTCGCCGCTCACGCGGATGCCGGCGGGCGTGTCGCGGTCGATGCGTTCGTAGCGCCGGCCCTTTGGCGGCTGCTCGGTGATCTGCAGCACGCCGGCGTCGTCGCGCCAGCGATACAGCGAAGGACGGGTTTCGCGCGCCTGGGCGGCCGCGGCGTCGTCCGCGCGCGCCTGCTTGCGCGATGTGGCGTCAGGGGCTTCCCGGCCGAGCCACCAGGCGACGCCGGCCCCCAGTGCGATGCCTGCCGCGATCGCCAGCCAGGCGCGCATCCGGCCGGATCAGGTGCCGGCGGCCGGCTTGCAGTAGGCCTTCACCGCGGCCTCGGCGAGATTGCGCTGGTTCTCCCGACCGGTGTCGTCCAGCGTGGTGTCCGGCTTGCCGTCACCGTCGGTGTCCTGCTGGATCGGGCCTTTGGTGGCCGCCAGCATCTGCAGGTTGGCGCGCGCGGTCGTGCACTGCGGGTTTTCGACCGGCTTGCCGGCCGGCTGCGGCGCATCCGCGGCCGCGGCACCATACTGGTTGATGCGGCGGTTCTGCGCAGCCTGCTGGTTGGGCGGCGGGCTGTCGGAGTAGTGCGTCACCCCGTTCTTGTCCTTCCACTGGTAGACCTGCTGGGCCTGCACGGTAGAGGCGGTCGCCAGGCAGAGCGCCAGCACGGACAGGCAGGACAGGAGGCGCATGGGAAGCTCCGGATCACGGGGGACCCGATTGCAGCACCCCGGGGCCGCGCAGGCAAGCCGGGCAGGGGAGCGCTGGGCTAAACTGCGACCCATGAACGAAATCAAGCCGCCCCCGCGCTCCCGCGGGATCTACCTGCTGCCCAACCTGTTCACCACCGCGGGCCTGTTCGCGGGGTTCTTCGCGATCATCGCCGCCGCCAACGGCCAGTTCGTGAATGCGGCCATCGCCGTGTTCGTGGCGGGCCTGATGGACGGCATCGATGGCCGCGTGGCGCGCCTGACGGGCACCAGCAGCGATTTCGGCGTGCAGTACGACTCGCTGGCCGACCTGGTCAGCTTCGGCCTGGCGCCGGCGCTGGTGATGTACCACTGGTCGCTGTCGGCGCTGAAGTTCGACGGTGGCGTGATGGGGCGCGTGGGCTGGGTCGTGGCATTCCTGTATGCGGCGTGCGCCGCCTTGCGCCTGGCGCGCTTCAACACGCAGGTCGGCACGGTGGACAAGCGCTGGTTCATCGGCATGGCCAGTCCGGCGGCCGCCGGACTGATGATGTCCTTCGTATGGGCGTTCGCCGACGGCGAACTGGGCTGGACGGGCGAGGAACTGCGTTATCTGGCGCTGGCGGTCACGCTGGTCGCGGCGCTGCTGATGGTGAGCCGCATCCGCTTCTGGAGCTTCAAGGGCACGGGCGAGGGCGGGGCGAAGGCCGACCGCATTCCGTTCGTGGTGCTGGCGCTGGTGCCGCTGGTGCTGGCGATCCTGTTCATCGACCTGCCGCGCACCTTGTTCGCGGTGGGCGTGGTGTACGCGCTGTCGGGCCCCGGTTACTGGCTGTGGCAGCGCGCGCGCCGGCACAAGGATGCTTCCGCATGACGCTGGCGGCGGACCGTTTGTGGTCGGCCGAGCAGCAGGGCTGGCTTCGCGCACTCGGCCACGCCATCTACCTGCCCGCCGACTGGCCGACCGAGGCCGGCGGCCCGGCGGCGGCTCGGGTGGATATGCAGGACGTACGCACGGAGGCGGCGACACCGACAACGCCTGCGCCGCGTGCAAGACCACCGGCACCCGACGCTGACGAGCGACCCGCACCCGTGCGCCAGGCATCGGCGCCCCGGACCGGTGGCGCGAAGCTGCCGGACCGCCTGCATTTCGCGCTGATCCGCGCATCGGGCTGCAATCCCAATGCGCCGGAAGCCGCCGCCCTGATCGCGCAATGGCCGAGTTCGGCGGAATTGCGCGGCAACCCGGCCGCCAAGCGCGCGCTGTGGCCGCTGTTGCGTCGCCTGCGCCGCGGTATCGCGACATGAGCGCGCTGGGCGTCGAGGCCTCGCCGGGGTCCACGTCCAGCCTGCGGCCGATGCGCGAGGGCGACCTCGACGCGGTGATGGCGATCGAGCAGCGCGCCTATCCGTTTCCCTGGACGCGCGGCATCTTCAAGGATTGCCTGAAGGCCGGTTACCCGTCATGGGTGATGACGGAGCACGGACTGGTGATCGGCTACGGCCTGCTGAGCATCGCGGCAGACGAGGCGCATGTACTGAACGTCTGCGTGGCACCGGAACGCCAGGGGCGCGGTCTCGGTCGCCACCTGTTGCGCGCGCTGGTGAAGATCGCCCGCGACCACCGCGCGCAGCGCGTCTTCCTGGAAGTGCGCCCGTCCAATCCGGGCGCGATCGCGCTGTACCACAGCGAAGGCTTCAACGAGATCGGCCGCCGGCCGCGCTACTACCCGGCCCGCGATGGTCGCGAGGACGCACTGGTCATGGCGATCGAGCTGGTCGCCGACGACATCAGCTCGATGCCGCCGCTGTAGGGCGGAGCTCGCTCCGCTGCTTTCCGGTCAGTCGATGGAAGGGTAACGCCTGCGCGGAGTCGAGCAAGCTCGACTCTACCGGGCCGGAATGACGTGAGCGTCAGAGCTTCGCGCGCTGGCCGTGCAGGGCGGCGAGCTGGTTGCTCCAGTCGACGAGGCGCTGGCGTTCCTGTTCGACCACCGCCGGCGGCACCTTGTCGGTGAACTTGGCCAGCTTGGCCTCGCTCTTCTCCTTCTCGCTGGCGACGCGCGCGATTTCCTTGTCCAGGCGCGCGCGTTCGGCATCGAGATCGACCAGGCCTTCCAGCGGCACCAGCAGCTTCAGCTCGCCGACGACCGCGGCCGCCGAGGCGGGCGCATCGGCGCCGGCGTCAAGCCACGCGATGCCTTCGAGCTTCAGCAGGAACGAGAGCGGCGCGGTGAAACGCTCGATCCGCGCGCGGTCCTGCGCGGCACCGTCCTGCAGCAGCAGGCGGACGGTCTTGCCCGGCGAGACGTTGAGCTCGCTGCGCACGCGGCGCAGCGTGGACACCATCGTCTTCAGCCATTCGACGTCGGCATCGGCCTGCGCGTACTCCTGGCCGGCGAAGTCGCTGGCGACCGGGTAGGGCCGCAGCGACACGGTGCCGCCGTCGATGCCCAGCTTCGGCGCGACCTGCTGCCACAGTTCCTCGGTAACGAACGGGGTCAGCGGATGCAGCAGGCGCAGCAGCGACTCCAGCACGTACAGCAGCGTGTGGCGGGTGCTGTCGGCGGCAGTCGCGTCATCGCCATTGAGCGCGGGCTTGGCGAGTTCGACGAACCAGTCGCAGAACTCGTTCCAGGCGAACTCGTACAGCGCCTGCGACAGCAGGTCGAAGCGGTAGGCGGCGAACTGCGTTTCGGCCTCGGCGACAACCTTGGCCAGGCGCGAGAGGATCCACTTTTCCGCATCGGTCTTCGGCTGCGGCGCACCGTTCGCAGTGAAGCCGTCGGTGTTCATCAGCACGAAGCGGGTGGCGTTCCACAGCTTGTTGCAGAAGTTCTTGTAGCCCTCGGCGCGGCCCATGTCGAACTTGATGTCGCGGCCGTGCGTCGCCAGCGCGGCGATGGTGAAGCGCAGCGCGTCGGCGCCGTGCGGCACGATGCCGTCCGGGAATTCCCTGCGCGTGGCCTTCTCGATCTTCTCGGCCATCTTCGGCTGCATCAGGCCGCCGGTGCGCTTGGCCACCAGGTCTTCCAGCGAGATGCCGTCGATGATGTCCAAGGGGTCGAGCACGTTGCCCTTCGACTTGGACATCTTCTGGCCGTCCTTGTCGCGGATCAGGCCGGTCATGTAGACGTCGCGGAACGGCACCTGGCCGACGAAGCTGTCGGTGGCCATCACCATGCGCGCCACCCAGAAGAAGATGATGTCGAAGCCGGTGACCAGCACCGACGACGGCAGGTAGCGGTCGAAACCGCGCGCGGCCATCGCCTGCGTGTCCGGCCAGCCCATCGTGCTGAACGGCCACAGCTGCGAGGAGAACCAGGTCTCCAGCACGTCGCTGTCCTGCGTCAGCGCGACGTCGGCGGACAGGCCGGCCTTGGCGCGCGCCTCGGCTTCGTCGCGGCCGACGTAGCAATTGCCCGCGCTATCGAACCATGCCGGGATGCGATGACCCCACCAGAGCTGGCGGCTGATGCACCAGTCCTGGATGTTCTCCATCCAGTGCCGGTAGGTGTTGATCCAGTTCGGCGGCACGAACTTCACCTCGCCGGACTCGACGAGTTCGAGTCCGCGCTTGGCCAGGCCGTCCATCTTCACGAACCACTGGTCGGTCAGGTAGGGCTCGATCACCTGGTTGGTACGGTCGCCGCGCGGCACCTGCAGCTTGTGCGGCTTGGTCTCGACCAGCAGGCCGAGATCCTCGAGATCCGCCAACACGACCTTGCGCGCTTCGTAACGATCCAGGCCGCGGTATTTCTCCGGCGCGTTCTCGTTGATCGCCGCCGTCGGCGTCAGCAGGTTGATCAGCGGCAGGTCGTGGCGCAAACCCACCTGGTAATCGTTGAAGTCGTGCGCGGGTGTGACCTTCACCACGCCCGTGCCGAACTCGCGGTCGACATAGTCGTCAGCAATGACGGGAATCTCACGGTCGGTCAGCGGCAGTTTCACCGCCTTGCCGATCAGGTGCGCGTAACGCTCGTCTTCCGGGTGCACCATCACCGCGGTGTCGCCGAGCATGGTTTCCGGCCGCGTCGTCGCCACCACCAGCGAGCCACTGCCGTCGGCCAGTGAATATTCGATCGACCACAGGAAGCCGTCTTCCTCGACGTTCTCCACTTCCAGGTCGGAGATCGCGGTCTTCAGTACGGGGTCCCAGTTGACCAGGCGCTGGCCGCGGTAGATCAGGTCTTGCTCATGCCAGCGCACGAAGGCTTCGATGACCGCCTTCGAGGCGTCTTCGTCCATGGTGAATGTGCTGCGCGACCAGTCGCCGGACGCGCCCATGCGGCGCATCTGCCGCTCGATCGTGTCGCCGGACTGCGCCTTCCAGTCCCAGACCTTGGCAATGAAACCGTCGCGGCCCAGCGAGTCGCGCGTTTCGCCCTTGCCTTCCTGCGCCAGGTTGCGGCTGACGACCATCTCCGTTGCGATGCCGGCATGGTCGGTGCCCATCTGCCACAGCGTGTCGAAGCCGCGCATCCGGTGGTAGCGCACCAGCGCGTCCATCAGCGTGTGCTGGAACGCGTGGCCCATGTGCAGCGTGCCGGTGACGTTCGGCGGCGGCAGCAGCACGGTGTACGGTTCGCCCTTGCCGCTGGGCTTGAAGTAGCCGGCGGCTTCCCACTGTGCGTACAGGCGGGATTCGAAGGATTTCGGGTCGTAGCTGGAGGCGAGGTCGGTCATCGTGTCGGTGTGGTTGCTGCGATCGTGCGAACGCGGATCGCGTGGCCGGCGGCAGCGCCGCCGAGGGCATTACATGTCGTGCTTGTTCACGTCGTAGCCGCGCGCCTTGTACTGCTTCCAGCGCTCGCGCAGCGGCTCGCGCGCGGACGGGTCGGCGGGCACCACTTCCAGCACGCGCTCGCAGGCGCCGGCGAAGGCGTCGTCGCGCAGGTTGATGACCAGCGCGCGGGCGGGTACGTCGACATCGGGCGTGGCGATCAGCACGGGCGTCAGCTCGTCCTCTTCGTCGCCGGCGATCTGGTGCGGGATGTAGGCGTCCGGGTCGAACTCCCACAACAGTTCGTCGAGCGCTTCGGCCTGCGCCGCGTCGCGCGCCAGTACCAGCGTCCACTGGTTGCTGTCGTAGGCCTTGCGGGCCAGTTCGCAGACCAGCTTGAGCGGTTCCTCAAGGAAGCGCGGCTTGGTGATCAGGTAGAAGTCGGCACGGGCCATGGCGTCGGGTTCGCGTCGCCGGTCAGGCGACGCGGTCCAGCAGCCACTGGCTCAGCAGGCCGACCGGTCGGCCGGTGGCCATGCCGCGCTTGCCTTCGTCATTGGAGACGCCGGCGATGTCCAGGTGCGCCCAGCGCTGGCCTTCGGTGAAGCGCGCGAGGAAGCAGCCGGCGGTGATCGCGCCGGCCCAGCGGCCGCCGATGTTGTAAACGTCGGCGAAGCTGGATTCCAGCTGGGTCTGATACTCGTCCCACAGCGGCAGGCGCCATGCGCGGTCGAACACGGTCTCGCCCGCACCGAGCAACTCGTTGCTGAGGTCGTCGTGCTTGCTCATCAGGCCGCTGGCGTAGCGGCCGAGCGCCACGATGCAGGCGCCGGTCAGCGTGGCGACGTCGACCAGCGCGGCGGGCTTGAAGCGCTCGGCGTAGGTCAGGGCGTCGCACAGGATCAGGCGGCCCTCGGCGTCGGTGTTGCCGACCTCGATCGTCTTGCCGGACATGCTGGTGATGACGTCGGAGGGACGGTACGCGTTGCCGTCGATCGCGTTCTCCACCGCCGGCACGATCACCACCATGTTCAGCGGCAGCTTCATCTTCACGGCAGCCACGAAGGTGCCGATGACGCTGCCCGCGCCCAGCATGTCGTACTTCATCTCCTCAATGCCGCCCTGCGTCTTCAGGTTGACGCCGCCGGTGTCGAAGGTGATGCCCTTGCCGACCAGTACGTACGGCTTGGTGTCGGCGTCGCCGGCACCGTTCCACTTCAGCACGATCAGGCGCGGGCGGTTGGCCGAACCGCGCGCCACGGCCAGCAGCGAGCCCATGCCGAGCGCTTCCATCTGCGTCTCGTCGAGGATCTCGGCTTCGGCGCCGTGCTCCGAGGCCAACTGCTGCGCCTGCTCGGCCAGATAGGCCGGGGTGCAGATATTGGGCGGCAGGTTGCCGAGTTCGCGCGTGGTCTGGACGCCGGCGGCGATGGCAATACCCTGCGCCAGGGCATCGGCATCCTCGCCGGCGATGGCGAAGTGGGTCAGGCCCGGGTCGTCGTTCTTCTTCTTGCCCAGCGTGGCGGTATAGCGGTAGCAGGCATGGTCGGCGGCGATCACGGCCTGGCGGATCTTCCACGCGGCGTCGCGCTCCTTCACGTCCACGTCGGACAGGGTGAACAGCGCGCTCTTCACCGGCCCGATCTTCAGGGTGCGGGCGGCATCGCCCACGGCCTTCAGGTACTGCGCCACGCCGAACTTGGCCGCTTCGCCCAGGCCCACGACCAGCACGCGCGGTGCGGCGACGCCGGGCAGGTCATGCAGCAGGGTGGTCTTGCCGGTCTTGCCGCCGATGTCGCCCCGCTGCAGCAGCGCGGACAGCTTGCCCCCGCTGGCCGCATCCACGGCCTGGCCGGCCGCGGTCAGGCGCTTGTCGGCGTACGCGCCTACCACGAGGCAATCGACGCCGGCCTGGGCGGGGGCTTCGTGGTTCAGGGTGAATTCCAGCGTCATTGATCAGATTCCCGGTTCAGTTACGTACAATCGCGGGCCGGATGAAGGTGGCTGACGCCATCCCGGACCGCAGAGACTGCCGCCGCAGGCGCGGCGCACAAGCCCGAGATTGTAAATCAAGCCCTCCTGATGCCGAAGCTGGACCGCTACCTCTTCCGGGAATTCACCCAGAGCTTCCTGGCCACCCTGATCATCCTGCTGATGGTCAGCGTGGGCGGCGTGATGGCGGACCTGCTGGGCGACGTGGCCGACGGCAAGGTACCGGCACGCCTGCTGCTGTCCCAGTTGGGCCTGCAGTTCCTCAACTACATGCCCTACATCATCCCGCTTGCGCTGATGCTGGGCCTGCTGCTGGCGTTTTCGCGCCTGTACCGGGATTCGGAAATGGCGGTCCTGACGGCGGCGGGTATCGGCCCGCGCCGGCTGCTGCGGCCGCTGATGATGCTGGTGGTGCCGGTGGTGGTGATCGTCGGCGTGTGCTCGCTCTGGCTGGGCCCGTGGGCGCTGCGCACCGCGCAGAACATGCTGGAGCATGCCAACCGCAGCCTGGTGGTGTCGGGCCTGGACGCGGGCAAGTTCACCGTCCTGTCCAGTGGTGCCGTGGTCTATGTCAGTGCCCTGTCGCCAGACGGTACCGGGCTGAGCAAGGTCTTCATGCACCGCGCCAACGAGGGCCGCATCGACGTGGTGACGGCGAAATCGGGGCAGATGTTCTTCGAGGGCGAACGCAACCGTTACCTGCGCCTGGACGACGGCTTCCGGGTCGAAGGTCCGGATGGTGCGGGGCTGGATTACCGGCTGATCCGCTACAAGTCCAATGAGGTCGCGTTGCCCGACCGGGCCGACACGCTCGACAAGGACGATCCTGCGCTGCAGCCGACGCCTCAGTTGCTCGGCGATGCACGCCCCGAGGCCAATGCGCAACTGCATGCCCGGTTAACCCCCCCGTTGCTGGCACTGGCGTTCGCTTTGCTCACCCTGCCACTGTCGCGCAGCTCGCCGCGGCAGACCCGCTACGGGCGCGTGATGCTGGGCTTCCTGGCGTATCTGGTCGGCGTCAGCCTGATGATCAACGGCACCCAGTTGCTGGTCGACGGCAAACTGCCCGGGCTTGTGGGCTTGTGGTGGCTGACCGTGCCGCTGCTGGCGGCGGCGATCTGGTTCTACCTGCGTGACGGCCGGCTGTCGCGGCCGCGGAGGCGCGCATGAGGCTGCTGCCGCGCCTGCATGACACCTACGTGGGCCAGGTGGTCCTGGTCACGGTGCTGCTGACCTGGGCGGTGCTGGTCGGCCTGGACGTGGTGATGGCGCTGTCGGGCGAGATCAGCGACCTGGGCACCGGCAACTACACCTTCGGCCATGCGGTCGCCTGGGTGCTGTACACCGTGCCGCGCCGCGCCTACACCATGTTCCCCACGGCAGCGGTGATCGGTTCGCTGATGGGGCTGGGCCAGCTCGCGGCCAGTTCGGAACTCACCGCCCTGCGTGCGCTGGGCCTGTCGCGCCTGCGCCTGAGCATTTCGGTGGCCGCCGCGCTGGGCATCCTGACCGTGCTGATGATCTTCAGCGGTGAGACGCTGGGTCCGTGGGGCCAGCGCCAGGCCGACGTGCTGAAGATGGCGGCGCGCACCGGCAACGTGGCGATGGACCGCTATTCGGGGCTGTGGGCGCGGGAAGGCAACACCTTCCTGTACGCGCAGAGCGGTGAAGAGAAGGACCAGGGCGGTGGCAAGGTGTCCCTGCAGCTGCGCGACGTGCGCATGTACGAACTCGCGGACGACGGCAGGCTCGCCTCGATTGCGCATGCCGCCACCGCCGAACATCTGGACGGTTACTGGCTGTTGAAGAACGTGCGCCGCACCACCTTCAAGGAGCGCTCGGCCGTGCAGACGACGGTACTGGGCGAGCGCTGGGAATCGGAACTGGACGCGGCTGTGCTGTCGTCCAGCCTGGTGCGCGCACGCAACATGCCCAGCACCGAGTTGAGCCAGAACATCGATTACCGCAAGCGCAACGGGCTGGACGCGCGCGACTACGAGGACCAGTACTGGGCGCGCTGGTTCTATCCGCTCAACGTGCTGGCCCTGTGCCTGGCCGCCATCCCGTTCGCGTTCGGCAGCCTGCGCAGCGGCGGCATGGGCAAGCGGTTGTTCCTGGGCATCGTGTTCGCCGTCGGCTTCTACGTGCTGCAGACGATGTTCGTGCGGCTCGCAGGCGCATTCCGGCTCGACTATCGGATCGCGTACGCCATCCCGCCGTTCGCCCTGCTGGGCATTTCCTGGCTGATGTTCCGGCGCAGGAGCCGCTGAGGCGCCATCAGGCGTGCTTCGGCAACCGCACCACGCGCGTGCCGCTGAAGCGGTCGTGGAAGGCCAGCCGGTCGCGGTCCAGCCACGCCCACCAGAAGCCCAGGCCCGCGGTCAGCGTCGAAAGTGTCGCCAGCGCATAGCGTCGCCACAGCGCGGCCAGCGTCGGTGTGCCGCCGTCGGCCGCGATCACCTTCAACCGCCACGGCCGCATGCCCAGGGTCTGTCCGCCGCGCAGCCAGCTGAAGGTGGCATACAGCCCGGCGGCGCCCCAGCAGCACGTCCATAACAGCCACCACATCGGGCTGAAGGGCTCGATGTTGTGGCGGACGTTGTCGCTGATCACCACGTCCACCAGCACGAACGGAATCGCCACCGCCAGCCACATGGCCAGCACGGGCCAGAAATCGTAGAGCAGCGCGAGCAGGCGCCAGCCGATCAGGGCGCGGGAGGATGCGGGGGTGGTAGCGGGATCCGTCATCGCGACAGGATACCGGCTACGCCCCGTCGACTCTCGTGGGAGCGACGTCAGTCGCGAAATGAGCCGGCGACGGCGCATAACGCCTTCGGGTGCGGTACTTCCATGCGTTCTGGGGCGATCGGCATTCGCAACTGCCGTCGCTCCCACAAGAACGATCCGCATCGCCTAAGCTTGGCGCATGACTGCCCGCACGCCCGCCGAACGCCGCCAGCAGGCGAGCACATTGCCTCCGGTACCGGACGCCGATGCGAACGACATCGCAGCCTTCCTGGATGCGATCTGGGCCGAAAGCGGTCTCGCACGGCCGTCGCTCGACAGCTATCGGCGCGATCTGGAAGGCTTCGCGCGCTGGCGCAACGGGCGCGGGGGAGGGTTGGCGGCGGCGGATCGTGCCGCGCTGTTCGACTACCTGGCCTGGCGCACGCGCGAGGGCTATTCGCCGCGCAGCAATGCCCGGCTGCTGTCCGCCCTACGGGCCTTCTACGCCCACCGCCTGCGCCGGGGCCAGCGTCGCGACGATCCCACGGCACTGCTCGAGCCCCCCCGCCTGCCGCGCTCATTGCCGAAGGCGCTGGCGGAAACCGAGATCGATGCGCTGCTGGCCGCGCCGGACATTGACACCCCGCTGGGCCTGCGCGACCGCGCCATGCTGGAGCTGATGTACGCGGCCGGCCTGCGCGTCAGCGAACTGGTCACCCTGCCGGCGACGGCAGTCAACCTGCGGCAGGGCGTGCTGCGGGTCACCGGCAAGGGCAGCAAGGACCGCCTGGTGCCGTTGGGGGAAGAGTCGCAGCACTGGCTGGAAACCTACCTGGCTCGGTCGCGGCCCGCGCTGGTCGGCAAGCGCAGCGTGCCGGCCCTGTTCGTCGGCGCAACGGGCGAGCCGCCGACCCGGCAGCAGTTCTGGTCGCTGGTGAAGCGCTATGCGGGCGCCGCGGGCATCGATCCCGTCCGCATCAGTCCACACGGGCTACGCCACAGCTTCGCCACCCACCTGCTGAACCGCGGTGCCGACCTCCGCGCGCTGCAACTGCTGCTGGGTCACAGCTCGCTGTCGACCACCCAGATCTACACGCTGGTCGCGCGCGAGCACCTGAAGCAGCTGCACGGACGCCATCACCCGCGCGCGTGAGCCCGCTCACACTGGCGGGCGGTTAAGCCGCCTGCCTGCCACCGTGTGCCAGAATTCCCGCCTGTTCCCTGCCAGCCAGCCGCGTCGCGGCTCATTCCGGATGCCCCTGATGCCCCGCCTGATCACCGCCGCCCTGCTGGGTGCCCTGAGCCTGACCGCCTGCGCGCAGGCCCCGCAACCGCCCGCCAAGGACCAGGCCGCGACCGCGTCGCCCGCGCCGGCCTCCGCGCCCCAGCTCAAGCCGGGAACCGGGAGCACACCCGACGACCGCGCGCGCTCCGCCGTGGCGCAGTTGAACCCCCGCGCCAAGATCGACTACGTCGGTGCCGCGCCGTTGCCGGGCTTCCGGGAAGTGATCGTGGGCGGGCAGTTGCTGTACATCAGCGACGACGGCCGCTACGTCATGCAGGGCGCCGTGCTGGACCTGCAGCAGCAGCAGGACGTGATGCAGAACAGCGTCGCCCTGGCCAAGCACCGCAGCGCGCTGATCGCCACCATTCCCCACAGCGAGAAGATCGTGTTCGCGCCGCCGAACGCCAAGTACACGGTCACCGTGTTCACCGACATCGAATGCGGCTACTGCCGCAAGCTGCACGAGGAAATCGCCGAGATCAACCGGCAGGGCATCGCGGTGGAGTACCTCGCGTTCCCGCGCATGGGACTCGGCAGCCAGGACCACAAGGACATGATCTCGGTCTGGTGCGCACCGGATCGCAAGCGCGCACTGACCGACGCCAAGGCCGGCAAGTCCGTCCCCGCGCGCGACTGCAAGAACCCGGTGACGATGGAGTTCGACGTCGGCCAGCGCATCGGGGTCAGCGGAACCCCGGCCATCTATTCGGCGGACGGCGTCCAGCTGGGCGGCTACCTGCCACCGGCCGCGCTCCGGGCCAAGCTGGATGAACTGGCCGCCAGAAAGGCCCCTGCCGCGCCCGCGGGCGCCGCCCCCTGATCCCGACGAAGCCGGCCCCGCGCCGGCTTCGCTACAATAGCGGGCCCCGTCTGACGGCACGCCCCCACGGTTCCGGACATGATCGTCCTCGAAGGCCAACCGGCCTTGTCGCACTTCCGCCGCGCGCGGCTCGAATCCAGGCTCCAGTCGATTGTTTCCGACGTCCGCATCTGCGGCGCCTGGCACGTCTATTTCATCGAACCCGAGGCAGGCGCCACGCCGGACCTGGCCACGCTGCGCCGCATCCTTCAGGCCGGTGACGGCAGCGAGGCGCTGGCGGCGGGCGCGGTCTCGCGCTTCGTCACCCCGCGCCTCGGCACGCTGTCGCCGTGGGCCAGCAAGGCCACCGAGCTGCTGCGCGGTGCCGGACAGCCGGTCAAGCGCGTCGAACGCGGCCTGCGCATCGACCTGGAAGGCTGGGACGACAGCCGGCCGGCACTGGCGAAGGCGCTGCACGACCCGATGACGCAATCGCTGCTGGCGAGCCGCGAGCAGGCGCAGGCGCTGTTCACCGCGCCGGCGCGCGGCGAACTGGAGCGCATCCCGCTGGCACAGCTGGAAGCCGCCAACGCGCGCCTCGGCCTGGCGCTGGCCGAGGACGAGATCGATTACCTGCGTACCCGTTACACCGAGCTGGGTCGTGATCCCTCCGACGTCGAACTGATGATGTTCGCGCAGGCCAACTCCGAGCACTGCCGGCACAAGATCTTCAATGCCACCTGGACCATCGACGGCAAGGACCAGGACCGCTCGCTGTTCCGGATGATCAAGCACACCCATGCGCAGACGCCCGAGCACACGCTCAGCGCCTACAGCGACAATGCGGCGGTGGTCGAGGGTTATCCGGCGGCCCGTTTCCGCCCCGACGGCAGCGGCCAGTACCGCATCGAGGCGACGCTGGACTCGGCGTTCTGCATCAAGGTCGAGACACACAACCATCCGACCGCGATCGCCCCGTTCCCCGGCGCCAGCACCGGTGCCGGCGGCGAGATCCGCGACGAGGGCGCCACCGGCCGCGGCGGCAAGCCGAAGGCCGGCCTGACCGGCTTCTCGGTCTCGCACCTGCGCATCCCGACACTGCCGCAGCCGTGGGAGATGCCTCGCGCGCTGAATCCGCGCATGGCGCCGGCGCTGGAGATCATGCTCGACGGCCCGCTGGGAGGCGCCGCGTTCAACAACGAATTCGGCCGGCCGAACCTGCTGGGCTATTTCCGCAGTTTCGAGCTGCCGGAAGGCGAGGCACTGACCCGGGCCTACGACAAGCCGATCATGCTGGCCGGCGGCCTGGGCGCGATCGACCGTATCCAGGTGGAGAAGAAGACGCTCTCGGCCGGCGATGCCGTCATCGTGCTCGGCGGCCCGGCGATGCTGATCGGCCTCGGTGGCGGTGCGGCGAGTTCGGTGGCTTCCGGCGAAAGCGCCGAAGCGCTCGATTTCGCCAGCGTGCAGCGCGACAACCCCGAGATGGAGCGCCGCTGCCAGGAACTCATCGACCGCTGCGTGGCGATGGGCGAGGACAATCCGATCCTGTGGTTCCACGACGTGGGCGCGGGCGGCCTGTCGAATGCGATTCCTGAACTGCTGCACGACTCCGGCGTGGGCGGGGTGATCGACCTGGGCAAGGTACCCAGCGACGATCCGTCGCTGTCGCCGATGCAGCTGTGGTGCAACGAATCGCAGGAGCGTTACGTGCTTGGCGTCCCGCAGGCGCGCCTGGCCGAATTCGCCGCACTGTGCGAGCGCGAGCGTTGCCCCTTCGCAGCCGTCGGCGTGGCGACGAAGGAAGAGCGCCTGGTAGTCGCGTACGGCGCAACGCCCGGCAGTATTCCTGCCGATGCGCCTATCGACCTGCCGATGGACGTGCTGTTCGGCAAGCCCCCGAAGATGCACCGCGACACCGCGCATCCGGCGCCGCCCAAGTGGCCCGCGCTGCAGACCGGGGCGCTGGACCTGCATGAAGCCGGCCTGCGCGTGCTGGCGCATCCGACGGTGGCCGCCAAGCAGTTCCTGATCACCATCGGCGACCGCAGCGTCGGCGGCCTGACCGCACGCGACCAGCTGGTCGGCCCGTGGCAGATGCCGGTGGCCGACTGCGCGATCACGCTGAGCGGCTACGACGGTTTTGTCGGCGAAGCGATGGCGATCGGCGAGCGTACGCCGCTGGCGCTGCTCGATGCCGCCGCCGCCGCCCGCATGGCGGTGGGCGAAGCGATCACCAACCTGTGCGCCGCGCCGGTGGAATCGCTGCACCGCGTGAAGCTGTCCGCGAACTGGATGGCGGCTGCCGGGCATCCGGGCGAAGACGCGCTGCTGTTCGACGCGGTGAAGGCCGTCGGCATGGAGCTGTGCCCCGACTTGGACATCAGCATTCCGGTCGGCAAGGACTCGCTGTCGATGCAGGCGCAGTGGCATCGCGACGGCCAGGCGCAGAAGTCGGTGTCCCCGGTGTCGCTGATCATCAGCGCCTTTGCGCCGGTCACCGACGTGCGCCAGCACCTGACGCCGCTGCTGTCGCGCGAAGACGACAGCGAGTTGTGGCTGATCGGGCTGGGCGCGGGCAAGAAGCGTCTCGGCGGTTCCGTGCTCGCGCAGGTCTACCCGCAGTCGGGCGGCGAGGGCGCCTGGCCGGCGTTCGCCGGCGACGGCCACGACGAAAGCGTGCCGGACCTGGACGATCCGCAGCGCCTGCGCGATTTCTTCCACCTGATCGCCGACGCACGCGAGGCCGGCCTGCTGCTGGCGTACCACGACCGCAGCGACGGCGGCGCGTTCGCCGCGTTGTGCGAGATGGCGTTCGCCTCGCACCGCGGCCTGGACATCAACCTCGACGGCTGGGGCGACGATGCGTTCCGCACGCTGTTCGCCGAAGAACTCGGTGCGGTGGTGCAGGTGGCCGACGAAGACCGCGCGGCGTTCGCCGATCTGGTCGAGCGCCACGCGCTGACCGAGTGCGCGCAGCGCATCGCGCGCCCGACCACGGCGTCCACGATCCGCGTGCAGCAGGACGGCGACGTGCTGGCGGAGTGGCGCTGGGAAGACCTGTTCGATGCCTGGTGGTCGGTCACCCACGCCATGCAGAAGCTGCGCGACAACCCCGAGGCCGCGGACCAGGAGCGCGATGCCGCGCGCCAGTTCGGGCGCACAGGCCTGAAGCCGAAACTGTCCTTCGACGCCGCCGAGGATGTCGCGGCGCCCTTCGTCGCCACGGGCAAGCGCCCGAAGGTGGCGATCCTGCGCGAGCAGGGCGTCAATGGCCAGATCGAGATGGCATCGGCCTTCGCCCGCGCCGGCTTCGATGCGTTCGACGTGCACATGAGCGACCTGATCGCGGGCCGCGTGTCGCTGAAGGACTTCAGCGGCCTGGCGGCCTGCGGCGGCTTCAGTTACGGCGACGTGCTGGGCGCGGGCCGCGGCTGGGCGACCTCGATCCTCGAGCGTGGTGCGCTGCGCGATGCCTTCGCGGCGTTCTTCGCGCGACAGGACACGTTCTCGCTGGGCGTCTGCAACGGCTGCCAGATGATGAGCCAGCTGAAGGACATCATTCCCGGTGCGCAGCACTGGCCGCAGTTCCTGCGTAACCAGAGCGAGCAGTTCGAAGCGCGCGTGGCATTGCTGGAAGTGCAGGAATCGCCGTCGGTGTTCTTCCGCGGGATGGCCGGCTCACGCATCCCGGTGGCAGTGGCGCATGGCGAAGGACGTGCCGAGTTCGCCGGCCCGGTCGACCAGGCCGCGGCCCGCGTGGCGCTGCGCTACGTGGACGGCGATGGTGCGATCGCGACCACGTATCCGCTCAATCCCAACGGCTCTCCGGACGGCATCACCGGCCTGACCAGCGACGACGGCCGGGCGACCATCCTGATGCCGCATCCCGAGCGCACACCGCGCAGCGCCAACCATAGCTGGCATCCGGCGGGCTGGCCGGACGATTCGCCGTGGCTGCGCATGTTCCGCAATGCGCGGGTGTGGGTGGGCTGAGCAGGCGTTGAGGGTTGCCGGTCCGGGCGCTTACGGGCGATCCCGGACCGGGCGATACTGGTCATCCTCTCCAAACGTGTCGCCTGTCGGGTCGATGTTGGCGCACAGCCTGCCATCGCACAGAGTCACGTCGGCAGCGTCATAGGCTTTCAGCAACTGCGCCGATAGCTGGTGGCGGCGGATCTCGTCGTAGTAGTGGCTGGAAAGCCAGCCGCCGCCCAGAACGAGCAGGGCGAGGCTGGCGAGACAGACGCCGACGACCTTCCATAGCAGATGCCGATGGATGGTGCGCGCGGCGTGGATCTGCGCAGCCAGTGCCTGCGAGGCCTGCCGTAGATCCTGTCCGGACGTCTCCAGGCGTGCCTGGTAGGTCGAGACGGATTGTCCGATGCCTGCATCGATGGCGCTCGCGATACTGCCCCGCAGATGCTGCATTTCCGTGTCGGCAGCGCGGCGGACCGTGTTGGGCAATTGTTGCGAGAGCTCCTGGAGCTGCCGGTGCGCAGCTTGCAGGCTGTCCTCGATCTGCTGCGTACGGCGCTCGAACCGCTCCATGAGGGCTGACACGCTGGCGACGAGGTCGGTGATCCGGTCAGTGTCCATCCTGCTTTCCCTGGCAATGTTGGTGTCAGATCGAACGTGCGATGCCGGCTGACACCGCGACCTGCCGCTGCTCCACACGTTGTTGTTCGGTGACCTGTTCCAGCAGCGCCTGCTGTCGTTCTTCGGCATCCACCTGAGCCACCGCAGTCGCACTCACCCGCCTCGCATAAGAATCGTTGGCTGCGGCCTGAGTCATCAGGCGGAAGTCGACCTGGTCGCCGGCGTCGTAGGCGGTCACCATGCGGTTGATGTAGGCGAGGGGGTCATCGCGTAGCGAGACCGGCGACGATGCGGAATCGCCGGCGGGCCGCGAGGGCCAGCCACTTCCACGCTCCGGCTTGCACTGGCTGTCTTCCAGCGTGGGAGCCCGACGAAGCTCCTGTATCCGCCCGTCGATCTGTTCCAGGGGGCTGCCGGCACGGTCCCGATAGATCAGCGGTCGATCGGGCGGCACGAAGTCGCGATTTCTCTCTTCCGTCGCGCGTTGCGCCCCAAGGCGAAGCTCCCGCAACTCGTCGTGAACTTCGTTGCCCATCAGGCCGTGCCTGACTTTGTGCATCACGTACTGAGAGCCGATCGCGGACGTATAGGCGATGCCCGCGCCGGTGAGCTTCGTAGCCAGCGCCACATCCTCCGCAGCCGAGCGGATGCTCTCCCGGTAGGCATCGAATTCGGGCTTGTGTTGCTGGTAGAGCGCTTGGTTTTCGTGATTTATAAGTGAGTTCGGGCCGTAGACTGCCAGTTGTTCGGCGGTGCGGTGGCCACCATGGAACTGCACTGCACCGTGGGTCGCGTCCGGGCCGAGTGTGCGCAGGTCGCCGATGAGTTCCCATCGGGTCTGCTGACTGGGTGCCGCACCCTGCTTGAGCAGTACGTCGACGTCCTGCTGCGTGGCATAGACGCGGACCTCGCCGAAGTGTCTGTTCGCCGCGCCTACCATGTCGGTGGCACGTACGTGGTTGATGACTTGGTTTCCGCCCTCGGGCACGCCATAGAGTCCGGCTGCGCCATAAGCGTTGAATGTCTCGCCCTTGAGTCCGTACTCGTGGCACGTGACTTGGGTATGGAATCCTCCCAAGGAGTGTCCGGCGACGGTGACGCGGGTGCCGTCCCTTTTGGCTATCTCGATGGCAAGCTCCACCAGGTCTCGGGCGTCGTCCAGTTGCTGGTTCACCTTCAGCAGAGCCATCTGGGCATCGGTGAGCAGCCCGTCGCGGATCTTGTCGGTGTCGAACTCGGTGCCGGTGTGGGACACGACGTAATCTCTTGTCTTGACATTTCGATAGATCGCTCCGTGGTAGCCGGATGAGGTTCGAACCTCTTTGACCAGTGCAAAAGCATCGATATCGATCCGACTATCGTGGGGCGAGTAAGATCTTTCAGACAGCCTTGCATGTGATTCCGTTAGCGTTGACATGTCAGTTCTTCCTTGAAGATATCTTCATCTTGTATGAGATGGGGTCCAGTTCCTGAATACGTCCATCGTCGAATGGGGTGAAGCAAGTGGAGTCGTATTTGTCGCGCATCAATGTTCTGCAATAGCCCACAGTCACCTCTTTTCCATTGAGTTCAGCGAGGCTCAGTCGCGTAGTCTGGCGAAGAGTGCTGCCGCGTTCGACAATGGCATCTGCATAAGCAAACTCCCACTTGCATAACCCCAGACCGTAGTAGTCCTCGTCGATGGGCCAGTCGAGGAAGATGTGACCCCTGTAGGTGTTGTTTCCAGTCGGGACGAGAGAGAACCCCCTCTCGTAGCGGGAGCCGGGGGTATATCCGGCGATACGGTCCGGCGTAGGCATGCAGATGACATCAGGAATACTGAAATACGCCATTCCGGAGATGTTCTCGATGTCGACCGGCGGATCGACCAGTTCCACCGTGATTTCGTAGCGTTGAGTCGGATTTGAGTTGGTTTTTACGGTGGGTGGTTTGAACTCGCTTGCGCCCCAGCATCCCGCGATCAGGAGGGATGCGACGATCAGGCAGTAACACGGGAATCGGCGATTCACGGATTGCATCCTCGGAAACTGTTGGAGCCGCCGTTGCTGGCAGCGGAGTCACAACCTTGCACAGGCGCCAAGTTGCCAGGTGGCCGGTCCGTGAGCCTTACATCACGTGCAGGCCGAAAGAACTGCAAGTTCAATCCTGGTGTGCCGGGCTTACGTTCGGGCAATCTCTGCCAGGAATGCGTGAGTCGCATATACGCACTTCCGCGAGATGCCGGAGCGCCAGGTGGGTATCGCGTTCCGAAGGTACGTGCCGGAACGCGAACTGGACGGAATAGAAGGCATCATTGCCTTCGATGGTCTTCGACCAGAAGTGTTCCGGCGTGCCGGTTGCAGGATTCAACGGGCAGACGTGCTGCCATAACGCGTACGTGTAGCCATCCTCCTCCCCCGCATCGATCTTGACAGCGTTCGCGCCGGGGCAGGCGCCGGAAAGGTTGGCTGCAAGCCGTTGCTGGAATCCGTCCGCCGGCATCCGTGCGCCGTGGAAGACCTGTGTGATGACCATGCGTGTCCAGCGTTCAACGGATTCATCCGATGGCACCATTTCGCTCATGCTCATATGGCCTTGTCGCGTCTGGTAACCGATCTTGTAGCCGTGCGGCAACGCCTGAAGCAGGTTCTCTCCCTGCATTGCGCTGTCTGCGATCGCCGTTGCAGTGGGAAAAAGAGCGGAAACAAGAAGTGCGAAGTGGAAATGCGTCATAAGGCCTCCTTGGCCAGCGGATAGCATGTCAGGGGATGGGGGTCGCCACTTCTTTTGAGTGAGTAAGCGCTCCTGGCGGCTGTGCAGTGCCGCTTGCTGCGTGCGATGTTTCATGCGACTGCTTGGCGTTTGTATCAGATGCATATCAGTACATGCCATTAACATTCTCGCGGAATGCCCCACGATTGCGTGTGCAGCGTCCCTCCATGCACGGGGCGTTTTGGGTCCGTGGTTGCGGTGTGACGGCATCCTCGCAAGTGACGGCCTGCGCAGCAGTCCTCTCCAGGGAGCACGGGGCTGCCTCGAAAAGCTCCCCTCGCGCCGCGCGTTGCGACAATCCCCCCCGTCCGGACCTGATAAAGTCCGGCCTTCAAGGAGGCCTTCCGTGGACGCAGCCGCGATCGACAATCCACTTTCCAACGACGAGCGCATCGTCGCGGCGCTTCTGGCCCGCGGGCGGTTGAAGGAAACTGACCTGGCGCGTGCGCGGCGCCTGCAGGAAGAGGCCGGCGGCGGCCTGCTGGCGCTGCTCTCGCGGCTGGGCCTGGTGTCCGAGCGCGATCATGCGGAGACCGCGGCCGAGGTGCTCGGGCTGCCGCTGGTCAACGCCAAGGATGCGCCGGACGTGCCACCGGAATCGGTGGCGCTGTCGCTGCGCTTCCTCAAGCAGTTCCATGTCTGCCCGGTGGGCGAGGACGAGACCCATATCGATCTGTTGATGGCCGATCCGCAGGACCACTACGCGCTCGAGGCCGTGCGGCTGGCGACCGGCCGCATCGTGCGCCCGCAGGTGGCGCTGCGGTCGGAGATCAGCGACCTGATCGAGCGTTACTACGGGCAGGGACGCAGCGCGATGGGCGCGATCGTCGAGAATGCGGATGGCGAGGCCACCGCAGACCTCGATGATGTCGAGCACCTGCGCGACCTTGCTTCCGAAGCGCCGGTCATCCGCCTGGTCAACCTGGTGATCCAGCGCGCCGTCGAATTGCGTGCGTCGGACATCCACATCGAACCGTTCGAGAACCGGTTGAAGGTGCGCTACCGCATCGATGGCGTGCTGGAGGAGGGCGAAAGTCCGCCGGCCAACCTCACCGCGGCGGTGATCAGCCGCGTGAAGATCATGGCGAAGCTCAACATCGCCGAGCGCCGGTTGCCGCAGGACGGCCGCATCATGCTGCGCGTGCAGGGCAAGGAACTCGACCTGCGCGTATCCACCGTGCCCACGGCGCACGGCGAAAGCGTGGTGATGCGCCTGCTCGATCGCGAAACGGTGGTGTTCGACTTCAAGAAGCTGGGCTTCACCGATGCCTTCCTGCCACAGTTCCAGAAAGTTCTGGAGCAGCCACACGGGATCCTGCTGGTCACCGGCCCCACCGGTTCGGGCAAGACCACCACGCTGTACACCGCGCTGAGCAAGCTCAATACGCCGGACGTCAAGATCATCACGGTGGAAGATCCCGTCGAGTACCAGATCGAGGGCATCAACCAGATCCAGGCCAAGCCGCAGATCGGGCTGGACTTCGCCCACGCGCTGCGCAGCATCGTCCGGCAGGATCCGGACATCATCATGATCGGCGAAATGCGCGACCTCGAGACCGCGCGCATCGCCATCCAGTCCGCGCTGACCGGCCACCTGGTGCTGTCCACGCTGCACACCAACAATGCGGCCGGCGGCATCACCCGCATGCTGGACATGGGCGTTGAGGACTACCTGATGACGTCCACCATCAATGGCATCCTCGCCCAGCGCCTCGTGCGCCGGCTGGAGCCGACGCATGCGGAGAGGTACGCGGCGTCGCCCGAGGAAATCGAAAAGTTCCACCTGCGCCGCTTCCAGCCCGAAGGCGACATCTTCCTGTACCGGCCGCGTGGCTCCGCCATCGCGCCGACCGGGTACCTCGGCCGCACGACCATCGTCGAATTCCTGGTGATGAACGACGACGTCCGCCGCGCCATCATGCGGCACGCGGGCATGGGCGAGATCGAGCAGCTGGCACGCGAGGCCGGCATGCGGACCATGTACGAGGACGGCATCGTCAAGGCGCTGTCCGGCGAAACGACCATCGAGGAAGTCCTGCGCGTGACGGAAGAGGGGTGAGGCGCATGAATGGCAGACTGGCGGGTTACCTGATCCTAGCGGCGTGTGCGTTGCCGACCGTTGCGTTAGCGGCCAAGCCCGCACCGAAGACCCTCGCACGCGGCGAGCTGCCTGCGGGCTTCGCCATCGGTACGGCCTCGCCCTCGCTGGCGCTGCAGGTCGAGGTCGCAGGCGGCAAGGTCATCGCGTGGGCGCCCGCCGGTGACTGGCCCGGCAACCTGCGCGCCACCCGCAGCGGCGATGCCACGCAGACCACGCTGATGGTCAGCAGTACGCTGGCGGAGGCGGTCAAGTTCGACCTGTACGTCTCGCGGGACGGCGAGCAGTTCACCTACGCCAGCAGCTGCGGCGTGACGCCGGGCATCTCCTCGTTCGAGATGTGGGAGAAACCGGTGACGCACTTCGCGATGGGCAATCCGCGCGTCCTGCCGAAGGGCGGCATGGCCTGCGACTGAGGCATGGCACTGCGGTTCCGGCTTACGCCTCGTCCTCCTCCGCTGCGGCGCGGCTTTCCGCCTGCGGGATCCTCGTGAATACTCCGTTGGAATCGTTTCCAGCGGGGGTGGCGTGGACGGGAAGGGATGTGTGCGCGTGGCATTGTTGGCCGCGCTGGCGGTGACGGGTGCGGCGGCAGCGAGGGAGGACGCAAGGAAGACTTACGCCAACCCGCTGGATATCGACTACCGCTACAACTTCGAGCAGGAAAGCCTGGGGATCTCCTATCGCACGGGCGCCGACCCGGTGATCGTGCGCCACGGCGACGCCTACTATCTGTTCCAGACCCTGGCCGATGGCTACTGGCGCTCGACCGATCTGGTCGACTGGCGATTCATCACCCCCGATCGCTGGCCGTTCGACAGCATGGTCGCGCCCGCGGTGATCTCCGATGGCGACCGCATGCTGGTGATGCGTTCGCTGTTCTCGCCGGGGGCCGTGCTGGTGTCGCGCGATCCCGCCAGGGGGCGGTTCGATTTCCTGACGCGCATGCTGCCGGAACTGCCGAATGCGGTCGCGCCCGGTCGCGATGTCGGCTTGCCCGGATGGCGCAACGGCGATCCTCAGCCGGCGAAGATTCCGCCCGGTCCGTGGGACCCGGCGTTCTTCAGGGACGACGACGGTCGCTGGTACCTGTACTGGGGTTCGTCCGACACGTTCCCGCTGTACGGCATCGAACTCGACATGTCCAAGGGCATGCGTTACGTCGGTAAGCCGCGCGCGCTGCTCGCACTCGATCCCGAGGCGCATGGATGGGAGCGCTTTGGCCAGGATCATCGCGGCGCGTTCTTCCCCGACGGCGAGCCGGTCGGCAACTACATGGAAGGCGCCTGGATGACGAAGGTGCGGGGCCGGTATTACCTGCAGTACGGTGCCCCCGGTACCGAGTACAACGCGTATGCGACCGGCACCTATGTGGGCGTCAGCCCGCTGGGCCCGTTCGCCTACGTGGCCTACAACCCGGTGGGCTACAAGCCCGGCGGCTTCGTGCAGGGGGCGGGCCACGGGTCCACGTTCCAGGATGCGCATGGCAACTGGTGGAATACGGGCACGCCGTGGCTCGGCTACAACTGGACCTTCGAGCGGCGCATCGCGATGTTCCCGGCGGCCTTCAGTACCGATGGCCAGATGTCGGTCAGCACGCGCTTCGGCGATTTCCCCCATTACGTGCCGGCGGGACCGAATGCGGATCCGGCCGACCTGTTCACCGGCTGGATGCTGCTGTCGTGGCGCAAGCCGGTGACGGCGTCGACCACGCTGGAGGGACATCCCGCCGGCAATGCGACCGACGAGAATCCGCGCACGTTCTGGGTGGCCGGCAGGAACACGGCGGGACAGACACTGACGGTGGATCTGGGCGCTTCCAGGACGCTGCGCGCGGTGCAGGTGAACTTCGCTGACTACCAGTCCGGGCGCTACGGTGATGCCGACGACATCTATACGGAATTCGCGCTGGAGTATTCGACGGACGGACGCCGCTGGCGGCCGCTGGCGGCCACCGGCGCACCGCGGCGCGATCGTCCGAATGCGTATTTCCAGCTGCCCGCGTCGGTCAGTGCGCGCTACGTACGCTACGTGCACGGTCACGTCGGTGCCGCCCATCTTGCGATCAGCGATCTGCGCGTGTTCGGCGATGCCGGCGGTCCTGCGCCGCGCGCGCCGCGGGGAGTGGTCGTCCGCCGCGACGCCGATCCGCGCCAGGCGTTCGTCAGCTGGCGCCCGGTACGCGGCGCGGTGGGCTACAACGTGCGGTGGGGCATCGCGCCGGACCGTTTGAACCTGACCTACCAGGTATTCGCCGACCGGCCGACCACGCTGGAACTTCGCGCCCTCAGCCGGGGTGTCGCGTACCACGTGGCGGTCGAGGCGTTCGACGAGAACGGCGTGTCACCGCCGAGCGCAACCGTCGCGCTGCCTTGATCGCGCAGAAGAAGGGCCCGGCATGCCGGGCCCTTCCGCATTCCACGACAGCGACTTACAGGTCGATACCGAAACCGACGCCGGCCGACTTCTCGTCACCGCTGAACGCACCGCCGATGCTGAACGATGCGCGCTCGCCGAGCGGCTTCGAGTAGCCCACCGACAGCGCGTTCTCGCCGTTCTGCCAGCCCGCGCCCACGGCGACGCGTCCACGCGGACTGCGGCTGCCCGCCGCGTTGATCGCCATGTTCAGCATCGCCGAGCTCATCGCGCCCATCCGGTCGAGACGACGGTCCTGTTCGGAGAAGCGACGGTCCACGTCGCCGCGGAAGGCATTGAAGTCGTCCTCCAGCGCCTTGACCTGGAAGTCGGCATACGCCTTCGCGCTGGCCAGCGTGCTTGCCGAGGACTGATCGGTGTAGGACTGCGCGCTGCTGAGCGTGTTGGCGTCGCCGGCGTCGGCGTACGACGCGGCGGCGGCCGGCACGTCCGCGGTGGCGCTGGCGTCGCTTGGGGCCGCAACCGCCGGCTGGCCACTGGCGACAGCGCCGCTGCCGCCAGCCTCCGTCGTCGTCGCCGTGCCGCGTGTCGGCGACGATGCATTGCCGCCGGTGCCGGGCGTGGAGGCCGATTCGCCGGTGGAATGCGCTTGGCTGGCCTGTGCTGGCGGTGTCGCGGCGGTCGATGCGGTGGAGGTGCCGCTGCTCAACCCGTTGTACATCCCGTACAGCTCGTTGAGCTTGGCATCGACGGCGGTGAATGCCGCGCCCACGTTGTTGTACGACGTGCCCTGGATCGTGTAGCTCGGCGCGATGAACACGCCGCCGGAGAAACCGGCGCCACCGCCCAGCGAACTGGCGACCAGGCTCAACTGCGACAGATTGACCGCATCGGTCGCCTGGGTACCGGCGGCGACGTTGGTGACCTGCCGCTCGCTACCCGCGCTGCCGACCGACACCGTGTCCTCGCGGTCGGCGACCGAATCGCCACCGATCGCGACGCTGTTGTCGGCTTCGGCGGTCGCCAGGTTGCCCAGCGCCACCGCATTGACGCCGGGCGTGTAGGCGCCACCGCCGACGGCGACCGAGTAATCGCCGGAAGCTTCGGTCGCCAGGGCACCGAAGAACGCGCCGCCGACGGCGACGCTGTTGTCGCCGCTGGCAAGCGCGCGTGAGCCCAGTGCCGTGCTGTCGTAGTTGTTCGCGGTCGCACCGAAGCCCAGTGCCGTCGCGCTCTCTCCGCTGGCATCCGCACCGTAGCCGAACGCCGAGGCGGCGAACTCGGAGGCACTGCTGTATCCGCCCACGGCCGTCGAGGCATCGCCCGCGGCATCGCTGCGGAAACCGGTTGCCGTGGCTTGCAGGCCGGATGCCGCGCTTTCCGTACCGTTGGCCGTGGCGTACGCACCGGAGGCGGTGGCTCCCGCACCCGTCGCCGTCGCACCGCTTTCACTGGCGACGGCGCCTGCACCGACGGCCGTCGCATCGTCTGCAGTGGCTTCCGTGCTGGCGTAGACCGGATTGCCGTCCTCGTCGAGGACCGGGTCGCCGTTGTCGTCGAGCAGCGGACGCTGGCCACCGAGCGCGACCGCGCCGGCGCCTGTCGCCTGCGCTCCCGCGCCGTTGGCAACGCTGTTCTCGCCGGTCGCGGTCGCATTGAAGCCGCTGGCCGTGGCGCCGTTCGCGAGGGCGAAGGCGCCGGAGCCCGTAGCAGTTGCCCCGACGCCGTCCGCCAGTGCCGCGGAGCCCGACGCCGTCGCGTAATCGCCGGTCGCGGTGGCGTCATCGCTGCCGTCGTTCGCACCGTTCGCCTTGAAGTAGCGCGTGGCGCTTTCCGACGCGTCGGCCAGCGCGTTCAACTGGTCGAGGTTCACCGCATCCGTGCCTTCCGTACCCGCGGCCACGTTGGTGATCTGGCGTTCGGCCCCCACGTCGCCCACCGAGACGGTGTCGTCGCGGTCGTTCCAGGAGTTGGCGCCGATCGCGACGCTGTTCGTCGCCCCCGCCACGGCGTTCACGCCCACGGCCACGCTCTCTTCGCCATCCGCGTAGCTGTTGTGACCGAGCGCAGTGCTGTACTCGCCCGTGGCCCAGGCTCCGTTGCCGAAGGCCGAGCTGCCGGTCCCGCTGGCACGGGTGTTGATGAGGCCGAAGAAGGTGGTGCCGCCCACGGCGGTGCTTTCATCGCCGCCAGCGGCGGCCCCTTCGCCGACCGCCGTCGCGCCGCTGCCGCCTGCATCGGCACCGTAGCCGAATGCCGAAGCGAAATCGCCGCCGGCACTGCTGTAGCCGCCGACGGTCGTGGATGCCAGGCCGCCCGCGCTGCTGCGGAAGCCGACCGCCGTCGCCTGCGTTTCGGATGCCGAGGCTTCCGTGCCCAGCGCCGTCGCGTACGCACCGGACGCATTCGCACCCGCACCGGTGGCGGTCGCGCCGACTTCGCCCGCGACCGCACCTGCGCCGATCGCCGTGGCATCGTCCGCCGTGGCCTCGGTGCTGGCATAGACCGGGTTGCCGTCTTCATCCAGCACCGGGTCGCCGTTTTCGTCGAGCAGCTGGCGCTGTCCACCCAGTGCGACCGCACCTGCGCCCGTGGCCTGTGCGCCCGCACCGTTGGCGACGCTGTTGTTGCCGGTGGCGGTGGCATTGAAGCCGGTCGCCGTGGCGCCGTCGGCGATCGCGAACGCGCCGGAACCGGTCGCCGTCGCGCCGACGCCGTCGGCCAGCGCAGCCGAACCGGAGGCGGTCGCATAGTCTCCGTTGGCGGTGGCATCGTCGGTGCCGTCGTTCGCACCGTTCGCCTTGAAGTAGCGTGTGGCGTTTTCCGAAGCTTCAGCGACTGCATTCAACTGATCGACGTTCACTGCATCGGTGCCTTCGGTACCGGCGGCGACGTTGGTGATCTGCCGCTCGCTGCCCACATCGCCCACCGAGACCGTGTTGTCGCGGTCCGCCGTCGAGTTCGCGCCGAGCGCCACGCTGTTGTCGCCCAGCGCCGTGCTGTAGAAGCCGACGGCCGTGCTGTTGTCGCCGCTGGCCCAGGATTCCGCGCCCAGTGCCGTGGCGTAGTCGCCCGGCGCGTAGGAGAAGAAGCCGGCCGCCGTGCTTTCCAGACCCGACGCCTCCGACAGACTGCCGGCCGCCAGGCTGTAGTCGCCTGCGGCGATCGCGCCCGACCCGAAGGCGGCCGCGCTGAATCCGCTCGCCTGCGTGTAGACCAGGAGACCGAAGCCGGGAATCAGGTCCGCCGGCCCACCCACCGCCACGCTGTAGTCGCCGCTGGCGCCGCTGGCGTGGCCGAAGCTCGACGCATACGACCCGGTGGCCGTACTGCCATAGCCGAAGGCGGAACTCGCTTCACCGCTGGCTTCGCTGAGCACACCGAACGACGAACTGCCGAGCGCCGAGGCGAGACTGCCGGAACCGACCGCCGTCGCGCCCAGCCCGGAAGCGACCGTATTGACGCTGATCGGATTGCCCTCGGCATCGAAGGCATCGACCGTGCCACCGATGGCGATGCTGGAATCGCCGCTGGCTTCGGCGCTGCTGCCGTTGGCCACGCTGTTGCTGCCGGTGGCGGTCGCGGAGAAGCCGGTCGCGGTGGCACCGTCGGCCAGGGCGAACGCGCCCGAGCCGGTGGCCGTGGCGCCAACGCCTTCGGCCAGTGCGGCCGACCCGGACGCCGTGGCGTAATCGCCGGTGGCCGTCGCGTCGTCCGAGCCGTCGTCCGCACCGTTGGCCTTGAAGTAGCGCGTCGCGTTCTCCGAGGCTTCCGCCACGGCGTTCAACTGATCGACGTTCACCGCATCGGTGCCTTCGGTGCCGGCGGCGACGTTGGTGATCTGGCGTTCGCCGCCGACGCTGCCGACGGACACGGTGTCTTCGCGATCGGCGACCGAGTCGCCGCCGATGGCGACGCTGTTGTCGGCCTCGGCCGTGGCCAGGTTGCCCAGCGCCACCGAGTTGAAGCCCGGCGTGTACGCGCCGCCGCCGACGGCCACCGAATAGTCGCCCGAGGCTTCGGTGGCGAACAGACCGAAGAAGGCACCACCGACGGCCACGCTGTTGTCGCCACTGGCGATCGAGTTCGAACCCAGCGCGGTGCTGTCGAAGTTGCTCGCGACCGCACCGAAGCCCAGCGCCGTCGCGCTGTTGCCGCTCGCCTCGGCGCCGTATCCGAAGGCCGATGCGCCGAAGTTGGATGCGTTGCTGTAGCCGCCGATGGCCGTCGCGGCATCGTCGGAGGCATCACTGCGGAAGCCGACGGCGGTGGCCTGGATGCCCGACGCAGAGGCTTCGGTGCCGATGGCGGAGGCATAGGCGCCCGACGCATTCGCACCCGCACCGGTGGCGGTCGCGCCGACTTCGCCCGCGACCGCACCTGCGCCGATCGCCGTGGCATCGTCCGCCGTGGCCTCGGTGCTGGCATAGACCGGGTTGCCGTCTTCATCCAGCACCGGGTCGCCGTTTTCGTCGAGCAGCTGGCGCTGTCCACCCAGTGCGACCGCACCTGCGCCCGTGGCCTGTGCGCCCGCACCGTTGGCGACGCTGTTGTTGCCGGTGGCGGTGGCATTGAAGCCGGTCGCCGTGGCGCCGTCGGCGATCGCGAACGCGCCGGAACCGGTCGCCGTCGCGCCGACGCCGTCGGCCAGCGCAGCCGAACCGGAGGCGGTCGCATAGTCTCCGTTGGCGGTGGCGTCGTCGGTGCCATCGTTCGCACCGTTCGCCTTGAAGTAGCGCGTGGCGTTTTCTGAAGCTTCGGCGACTGCATTCAACTGATCGAGGTTCACCGCGTCGGTACCTTCGGTACCGGCGGCGACGTTGGTGATCTGCCGCTCGCTGCCGGCGCTGCCGACGGAGACGGTGTCTTCGCGGTCGGCCACGGAGTCGCCACCGAGCGCAACGCTGTTGTCGGCATTCGCCGACGCGAGATTGCCGATGGCGGTCGCATTCGTGCCCGGCGCCCACGCGCCGCCGCCGACCGCGGTCGAGAAGTCGCCCGATGCTTCGGTCGGCAGGAAGCCGAGCAGGGATCCACCGACTGCGACGCTGTTGTAACCGGTCGCAAGGGAGCCGGAACCCAGCGCGGTGCTGTCGCCGCCGCTGGCATCGGCACCGTAGCCGACCGCCGTGTCGAAATCGCCCGACGCATTGGCGAAGCCGCCGACCGCGACGGTCGCAATTCCTGTCGCCGTGCTGGTGTGGCCTGCGGCCAGCGCCTGCGTGCCCGATGCAGTGGACGCGCTGCCGAATGCACCGGCATACGCACCGGTCGCCGTGCTGCCGGTGCCCACCGCGCTGGCGCCCGCGCCCGTCGCGTTCGCCTGCGTACCGACGGCAGTCGCGTTGGCGCCGGTGGCGTTGCTCTGGCTGCCCAGCGCCGTCGCGCCCTGCGCGGTCGCACTGCTGTCGTAGCCCACCGCCGTGGCATTAACCCCCTTTGCTTCCGCATAACCGCCAACGGCGGTGGCGCCCGCTTTGTTGGCGATGCTCTTGTAGCCGACAGCGACCGCATGGCGACCGGACGCGTCGACATCATCGCCGCACGAGACGGCGTTCTCGCCGGGGCGGCCGTCCTTGATCGGATTGCCGCGTGCATCCACGCAGTAGGCGGGGCCCGTTCCGATCTGCGGCTTGTCGTTCTGCGGTTGGCCCTTGTTCTTGTCGTGGGCCAATGCCGCACCGAACGGTGCACTTGCGAGCAGCGCCGACACCAGTAGTGTCACGCCGAGGCGCGCACGCACGCGCGCACCGGACGACATCATGCCATGCGCGCGGCGCGCGAACTCGGAGGCGACGACCAGCATGCCCAGGGAGGGGTTCCACACCTTGCTGTAAATCCTATTCATGGATCACGTCCTTCATTCTGTGTTTTCGGGGGAATACGACAGCACCCGGGCTTGGCGGCACGGGGATGCGAAGCGGATTGCGTCAGGAAAACGAAAGCCGCCGCATGCGACAGGGGAGACGCATGGACGGGTCGCACGAAGCAAAGGAAGCGGGGAGGAAGTTGCAGTCGGAGGCCGGCGGCGTCGGGGCGTGCCGCGGCTGGCGCGAAGAACACGACGCAATGGCGTCGCGGAAAAGACATGCAAGCGGATCAGCGAAGAACGATGTCGCGTCGAAAAGCCATGGCTGCATTCCCCATCCCCTCATCCCGAGATGATGCAAAAAACTCCGTGTGATCGAACACTACATCCGCGTTGTGCAATTTGCGAGAGATTTGCTACGTTCGGCGCAACGCGAAGAAAACGCTGAAAACAAGGCGTTAACGCCATGTGCATTCGTTGTTCTCGTCGCGTGAAGAGTGTCGTGGCAGGTAAACAGGGGTACCTGCACGATCCGCTTGAAAGGGAAGTCGCAAGTCGTTGAGTACGCACGTCGTAAACGGGTTACCCAGTTCGTTCATCCTTGTAGACATGGAGCAGGTCCAGTGAATTCATCTTCCTCATTCCGTCGTTCGCGCCGTCATCCCCTCGTTGCTGCACTCGCCGCAATCGTCACCGCCGGCGCGTTCGCCGGTACCGCATTCGCGGGCGATGTCAGTACCGCCGGTCTTCGCGACGGCCAGACCTACGACCGGTTCATCGTGAAATACCGCGATGGCAGTACCGCCCGTGCCAGCAACACGACGCTGCAGCGTTCGTTGTCGGGTGCGGTATCGCGCGCCGCGCTGGGTCCCGCGAACGGCAAGGCGGTGAGCGCCGCGAAGCTGCGCCGCCTTGGCATCGGCGCCGAGCTGGTGCAGACCTCGCGCAAGCTCGATCGCGTCGAGGCCGAGAGCCTGCTGCGGCAGCTGGCGACCGATCCGGACGTGGAGTTCGTCGAAGTCGACGCGCGCCGTTATGCGCGCCTCGTGCCCAACGACACCTACTACAACCAGTATCAGTGGCACTTCAAGGATCCGGTCGGCGGCATCAACCTGCCGGCGGCCTGGGACAACGCCACCGGTGCGGGCGTGGTCGTCGCCGTGCTGGACACGGGCATCACCACCCACAGCGATCTCGATGCGAACATCCTGCCGGGCTACGACTTCATCAGCGACACGTTCGTTTCGCGCGACGGCGACCTTCGCGATGCGGACCCGCGCGACGAAGGCGACTGGAATCCGGTGGCGGGTGAATGCTATGCGGGTTCGCCCGTGCAGGACAGCAGCTGGCACGGCACCCACGTGGCGGGCACGGTCGCGGAAGTCACCAACAATGCCAAGGGCATGGCCGGTGGCGCATTCAATGCGAAAGTCGTGCCGGCGCGCGTGCTGGGCCGCTGCGGCGGCTACACCTCGGACATTTCGGATGCCGTCATCTGGGCCTCCGGTGGCACCGTGGCCGGCGTACCCGCCAACGCGAATCCGGCCGAGGTCATCAACCTGAGCCTCGGCGGGTCCGGTGCGTGCAGCGCGGTGGAGCAGAACGCCTTCAACATCGCCATCGCCAACGGCAGCACGGTCGTGGTCGCGGCCGGCAACGATGCAGGCAACGTCACCGGCTACTCGCCGGGCAACTGCGCCGGCGTCATCACCGTCGGCGCCACGCGCATCACCGGCGGCATCGCGTCGTATTCCAATTACGGCACGCGCGTCGACATCTCGGCACCGGGCGGCGGCGGCAGCGTCGATGGCAATCCGGGTGGTTACGTATGGTCCACCGGCAACTCGGGCACCACCGTACCCACCACGGAGACCTACTTCGGCCTGGGCGGCACGTCGATGGCGGCGCCCCACGTGGCGGCGGTGGTGGCGCTGATGCAGAGCGTGGCCGATACACCGCTGACGCCGGCGCAGATCCTGGCGACGCTGAAGTCGACCGCGCGCCCGTTCCCCGTCGCGCCGCCGGCCAACCGTCCGATCGGTGCGGGCATCGTCAATGCCGCGGCAGCGGTCCAGGCCGTGATCGGCGGCGGCGAACCGCCCACCGCGACGCCGTTGACCAACAACGTCGCCGTCGGGGGCAATACCGGCGCCAAGGATGCGGTGGTGCAGTACGCACTCGTGGTGCCGGCCGGGGCCAGCAACCTGTCCTTCATCAGCTACGGCGGCAGCGGCAACGCCGACCTGTACGTCAAGTTCGGCAGTGCGGCCACGGCGACGAGCTACGACCTGCGCTCGGTGCGCCCCGGCAACAACGACGTGGTGAACATCGCGAACCCGCAGGCGGGCACGTACTACGTGTCGCTGGTGGGCAAGACGAAGTTCTCCGGCGTCAGCGTGCGTGGCAGTTTCACCGCGCCCTGAGTGTCCTCCGATGCATCGCGACGGCCCCGGGAGACCGGGGCCGTTTCGTTCCATGACATGATCGCCCCGCATGACGCTGGGCCGGGGAATACGGTAAGTTGGCGCATTCTCCTTTTGTCCTCCGGCATGCCGCTCTACCGCTACAAGGCCCTCAACGCGCACGGTGAAATGCTGGATGGCCAGATGGAGGCCGCCAGCGATGCCGACGTGGTCGCGCGCCTGCAGGAGCAGGGACACCTGCCGGTCGAAGCCGCACTGGCCGTGGCCGGGGGTGGACGCAGCCTGGGGCAACTGTGGCGACCGAATGCGTTCGCGGGCGACCGGCTGGTGCAGTTCACCCAGCAACTCGCCACGCTGCTGGGCGCCGGACAGCCGCTCGACCGCGCGCTCGGCATCCTGTTGGACCTGCCGGAAGACGAGAAAGCGCGTCGCGTCATCACCGACATCCGCGATGCCGTGCGCGGCGGTGCGCCGCTGTCCACCGCGCTGGATCGACAGCACGGTCTTTTCTCGCGGCTGTACATCAACATGGTCCGTGCCGGCGAGGCCGGCGGCAGCCTCCACGACACCCTGCAGCGGCTGGGCGATTATCTCGAGCGCAGCCGCGCGCTGAAGGGACGCGTGGTCAATGCGCTGGTGTATCCGGCGATCCTGCTGGTGGTGGTCGGGTTCGCGCTGCTGTTCCTGCTCGGCTACGTGGTCCCCCAGTTCGCGGTGATGTACGAGAGCCTGGACGTGGCGCTGCCGTGGTTCACGCGCGGGGTGTTGTGGGTGGGCGCGTTCGTGCGCGACTTCTGGTTCGTGCTGGTCGCCGTCCCTGCGCTGGCGCTGCTGTGGTTCGATCGCCGCCGCCGCGACCCCGGCTTCCGCAGTCGGCTGGACGGCTGGCTGCTGGGGCGCCCGCTCGTCGGTCCGCTGGTCGCCCGGCTGGAAACCGCCCGGCTCGCGCGCACGCTGGGCACGCTGCTGAAGAACGGCGTGCCCCTGCTCACCGCGCTGGGCATCGCGCGCAACGTGCTGGGCAACCGTGCCCTGGCGGCCGATGTCGACGTGGCCGCGGAGGACGTGAAGAACGGCCACGGGCTGTCCGCCTCGCTGGGCAAGGGAAAGCGGTTTCCACGACTGGCGCTGCAGATGATCCAGGTGGGCGAGGAGTCCGGTGCCCTCGACGGCATGCTGCTGAAGACGGCCGAAACCTTCGAGCAGGAAACGGCTCAGGTGCTGGACCGTATGCTGGCCGCCCTGGTGCCTGCCATCACGCTGATCCTGGCGGCGGTGGTCGGTGTCGTCATCATCGCCGTGCTGGTCCCGCTGTACGATCTGACCGGCGCCATCAACTGAGCATCCTGGAGAGTCCGCCACCATGTCCCGCACGCGCCCGATGACTGCGTTCCGCTCCCCGCAATCCCAGCAGGGCTTCAGCCTGCTCGAGATCATCATCGTGCTGGTGCTGATCGGCGGCATCCTGGTGCTGGTCGGCAGTCGCGTGATGGGCGGTGCCGACAGCGGCAAGGTGAAACTGGCCCAGTCGCAGGTGCAGACGCTGGCGGGCAAGGTCGAGACCTACCAGTTGGACACCGGCCGGTATCCGGCACAGCTGTCCGACCTGGTGACCAATCCGGGCAACGCGAGCGGGTGGCTGGGCCCGTACGCGAAGGAGAGCGAGTTGCAGGACCCCTGGAAGAACCCGATCGAATACCGCATTCCCGGCGAGACGCAGCGCTTCGACCTGATCAGCCTGGGCGCCGATGGCAAGGCCGGTGGCGACAGCGTCAACGCGGACATCACGAACGAGTAAGCGCGGCCACCGCCGCCGTGGCGCGCCGTGCCGCTACCGTCTCCATGCCTCCGGCCCGCAGGCCTGCCGCGGCGCGGCCGCACGTGGCCGGCTTCACCCTGCTCGAGACGCTGCTGGTCCTGGCGCTGATCGCGGCGGCGGGCATCCTCGCGGCGATGGCCTTCACCGGCGGCATGGACGGCATGCGGTTGCGCTCGGAATCCAAGGAAGTCGCTGCGCAGCTGCGCTACACGCGGGCGCGTGCGATCGCGACCGGGCAGCCGCAGCGTTTCCGAATCGATCCGCGCGCGCATGCGTGGGAGGCGGCCGGTGACCGGCGTGGCGACATCGATCGCGCCCTGGCGGTCCGCTTCACCGGCGTGCGCGAGGCACAGGAGCGGGCGGGCGAGGGCGCGATCCTGTTCTTCCCCGACGGAGGTTCCACCGGTGGCCGCATCACGCTGGCCGCCGGGACGGCCGCGTGGAGCATCGACGTGGCCTGGCTGACCGGCGAGACGCGCCTGCTGCGCGACGAGGTGCGCGCGCCATGACGCCGCCCAACCGCCGCCATCAGCGTGGCTTCACCCTGCTCGAAGTCATCGTCGCCTTCGCGCTGCTGGCGCTGGCGCTGAGCCTGCTGCTGGGGTCGCTCTCCGGAGCGAGCCGGCAGGTGCGCGAATCGGCGGACAGCAGTCGCGCGACGCTGCACGCGCAATCCCTGCTGGCGCAGCTGGGGGCGGGCGATGTCCTGCAACCGGGACGGCAGGAGGGCAGCTTCGAAGGCGATCGTTATCGCTGGCAGCTCGACATCGCGCCGTTCGCCGATCCGTTGGCGGCGCGGGCACAGCTCGATCCGGGCGCGCCGCAACTCCTCGATGTACGCCTGGTCGTTCGCTGGGGCGACGAGCGGGCACAGGCGATGCAATGGCGCACGCTGCGATTGGCACCGCGCGACGTCAACCAGGCCGTGTCGCCATGATGCGCGCGCGCACGCAGGGCTTCACCCTGATCGAAGTGCTGCTCGCGCTGGTGCTGCTGGCGGCAGGACTGGCGCTGGCGTTCGCGACGCTGCGCTCCTCCACCGCGGTGGTCACGCGCGGCGAGGACATGGCGCAGGCGAGCGAGCGCATGCGCGCGGTACATGGCTACCTGCGCGCGCGACTGGCATCGGCGCAGCCCATCGTGTTCGCGACGGACCGGGGCACGCTGCGCCA
The DNA here is from genome assembly GCF_947498795.1 of uncultured Pseudoxanthomonas sp. Taxonomy (NCBI): domain Bacteria; kingdom Pseudomonadati; phylum Pseudomonadota; class Gammaproteobacteria; order Lysobacterales; family Lysobacteraceae; genus Pseudoxanthomonas; species uncultured Pseudoxanthomonas sp. The sequence goes on from NZ_CANMLQ010000001.1 coordinate 167,286, forward strand.
GGCGCGCTTCATCGGCACGCCGCAGCGCATGCGCTTCGTGGCGGACCTGCCGGACTATCTAGGGTATGGCGGCCCTTACGTGCACGACCTGGTCGCGGACGAGGAAGGTCGCCTGCAGGTGGCCTTCGCCGTCGCCCGTCCGGACGCGTCGCTGGAGGACGTCGATCTCGCCGCGCGCGGACAGCGGGCGGAGCGGCTGGCCGATGGGCTGCGTTCGGTGCGCTTCCGGTATCGCGGCCTGGATGCGGACAATCGCCTCGGTCCCTGGCAGGACCGCTGGGAGACTTCCGAGATGCTGCCGCTGCAGGTGAAGGTGGAAATGGTCGCGATGGCCGGCGGGCGCTGGCCAGACCTTGTCGTGACCCTTGCGCGCAGCGAGGGCGGCGCTGGTGGCGGGCTGTTGCCCGGCGGCACGAATACGGTACTGCCATGAAGCGCATGCACGGTGCCGCGCTGTTGCTGGTGCTGTGGCTGGTGGCCCTGCTCACCGCGCTGGTCGGTGCGTATGCGCTGACGGCGCGGATGGAGGCGTTGCAGGGTCGGGTCGGCAGCCGCGGCGCGATCGCACAGGAGGTCGCGCGCGCCGGCATCGAGTACGCGCTCGTGCGGGTGGCCGACCGCAATCCGGAAACCCACTGGCAACCCAATGGCCGCCCTTACGCGTGGACGTTCGATGGCCAGCAGGTCCAGGTGCGCATCGTCGATGAGACCGGCAAGGTTGATCTCAACCAGGCCGACGTGCCGCTGCTGTCGCGGCTGATGCAGGCGCTCGGAGAACCTGCGGACGCCAGCGATGCGCTCGCGGCGGCGATCGTCGACTGGCGCGATGCCGACAACCTCACCCAGCCGGTGGGCGGGGCCGAGGACAGCGACTACGCGGCGGCGGAGCGCGAGTACGGTGCCAAGGACGCGCCGTTCGACACGGTTGCGGAAGTCGAGCAGGTCCTGGGCATGACGCCGGACCTGTACGCGCGCCTCGCGCCATTCCTGACGCTGTATTCGGGCCGCGCGCAGCCGGACGCGACGTACGCGCCGGGGCCTGTGCTGCAGGCCATGGGCGTGGATGCGGCGGCATGGCTGGCGCAACGCAATGCGACCGGCGTCACCGGCGGCCCGCAACTCGTCGGCGCCGGCAGCGGCACGTATAGTATCGAGAGCCGTGCGCGGCTGGCCGATGGCCGCGAAGCGTCGGTGCGGACAGTGGTGCGCGCGGGGGCCAGCCCGGTGCCGGGTTCGGCCTATACCTTGTTGCGCTGGGAGGAGGGAGCGTCACCACAATGAGCGGCGTACGCGACACCTTGCAGCGGTTCCGGGCACGGCTCGGTCCCGGGCCACGCAGCTTCTTCGCGTGGTGGGGACAGGCGTTGGCGACCTGGTTGCCCGCGCGCTGGCGCGTGGTGCTGGGGCTGACGGGCGACCGCCTGCTGTTCCAGCGTCAGGACGACGAGATCGAAATGAGCTGGCTGGAGGGCACGCAGCGGCATCCGCTCGCACGCTTGCCGGCCACGGTGAGCCCTGACGACCTGCGTGCGCTGCTCGGCAGCCGGCTGGCCGAACTGCCGCGCTGGTGGCTGGTGCCGGCGGGGATGGCACTGCGTCGGCGCCTGTTGCTGCCGGCCGCGGCGGCGGACCGCCTGCGCGACGTGCTGACGTTCGAGCTCGACCGGCAAACCCCGTTCACCGCCAACGATGCGTGCTTCGACGCGCGCGTGGTGGGGGTGCGTGAGGATGCACAACTCGATGTGGAACTGGCGGCCGTGCAGAAGGCGGCCTTCGTCGATGGCCTGTCGCGGCTGGGCGCACTCTCGCAGGGTCTGGCCGGCGCGGACGTGGAAGACGCGGGCGGTGCGCCGCTGGGCGTGAACCTGCTGCCCGAGGCATCGCGCGTTGCGCGCCAGGCGCCGCGCCGCGGCCTGCATGCCGTGCTGGCGTCGGTAGCCGTCATCGCCGTGGTGTTCGCTGCCTGGGCCGTCCTGGACAACCGGCGCGCTGCCGCCGACGCCTTCGCCGCGCGGGTGGACAGCCGGGCCGATGCGGCGCGGCAGGTGGCGGCGCAGCGGCAGCAACTCGTCGACCTCGTCGCCGGCACCACCACGCTCAACCAGACCAGTGCGCGCCGGCCGACAGCGCTGGAAGTGATGGATGAGGTCACGCAGCGTCTTCCCGACAACACCTATCTGGAAAAACTCGCCATCGAAGGCGACCGGCTGACGCTGATCGGTTTCAGCCCGGAAGCCTCGGGACTGGTCGCGCGCCTGCAAGGCTCGCCGTTGTGGCGCAATCCTGCACTGAGTGGCGCGCTGCAGCCGGATCCGCGCACGCGCATGGACCGCTTCACGATGACGGCCGAGCTGCTGGGCAAACAGGACCCGGCTGCCGCGACGCAAGGAGGCGCAGATGCCGCTGGCCGTGACTGACCGCGATCGCTGGCTCGCGCTGGCGCTGCTGTTGGCAGCGCTGTTGCTGGGCTATGCGGTGCTAGTGCATCCCTGGTGGACGGTGCCGATGCAGGAAGTAGGCGCGCGCGTGGATGAGCTGCGCGAGCGCGAACTTCGCATCCGTACCCAGCTGCAGCAGGCACCGCAGGTGCAGCGCGAACTCGCCGCCGCGCTCGCGCAGCAGGCGCAGCGCCCGGGCTTCCTTCCGGAAGCGACGGTCGAGCTGGCGACCGCGGGCCTGGTGCAGCGGCTGGAAACCGTCGTCAGGCAAGCCAGCCCCGGCAACCGCAGCTGCGCCATCGCCAACCAGTCGCCGCTGGCGGTCGCGGGACGCGAAATCTATCCGCGCGTGGTCGTGCAGGTGCGCCTGCGCTGCGGCGCGCCGGAACTGGCATCGGTCCTGCACCAGCTCGAATCCGGCAGCCCGCGCCTGTTCGTGGAGAACCTCAACATCCTCGCGCAGCGGTACGCCTACCAGGCCAGCGAAAGCGGCGCCGGCGGCCTGGACGTGAACTTCGACCTGTACGGTTACCTCAAGCCCTCGCCGGTACTGACCCAGGAGCCGTCCGGTGCGCGCTGACAGCTGGGGGGTGCGCACGTGGATCCTCGCCGTCGTGGCGGGGTGGGCGGTGGTGGCCGCGCTGATGGCCCTGTTCGGGCTGGGCAGCCGCATCACGCCCCTGCCTGCCGATCCGGGCATGGTGCAGGCGTTGCCGCGCCTGCCGGCGAGCCCGCCCGAACGACTGGGCGCGCTGGACCAGTATGCAGGCGTCGGCGAGCGGCCCCTGTTTTCGGAGGATCGCCGTCCGAAGCCGTTCTTCCTCTCCGGCGAGGAAGCCGCGGCGCCAGCCTTCGACCTGGTATTGACCAGCGTGCTGATCACGCCCGCGCTGGAGCTGGCCATCGTGCAGCCCGCGCAGGGCGGCGAGGGCCTGCGGGTGAAGGTGGGCGATTCGCCGGCCGGCTTCCCGGGGTGGCGGCTGGTCGAACTCGATCCGCGCCGCGCCGTCTTCGAGGGTCCGGAAGGCCGTCGCGAGATGGCGTTGCGTGTCTTCGACGGTGTGGGAGGACAACCGCCTTCGCCGGTCGCAGGTGTACCTGCCGCCGTGCCGCCCGCCGCGACCGTCGTTCCACCTGCTGCGCCGGGCGGACGCACGACCGGCGGCAACAGCGCACCCGCCGCCATGCCCACGGTGGCATCGCCGCCAGGTCCGGCGCAGATGCCGACTCCGGCCCCTGCCGCCAGCCCATCGCCCTCGTCGACGGCGCCGTCCGTGCCCGTCCAGACGACGGACCAGCAGATGGACGCCATCCGCCAGCGCATCGAGCAGCGCCGCGCGCAGTTGCGGCAGCAGCAGGCGCAACCCACCACGCCGCCGGCAACGCCCGGCAAGACACAGTAGAGTGCCGGCATGACGTTACGTGTGATCCTGTTTTCCCTTTGTCTGGGCCTGCTGGCCGGCTGTGCCAGCGCGCCGTCGCCCGATGTGCGTCGCACGACCGCGCCAGGGACAGGGGAGGTCGTCGCGGGCACCGCGCAGACCACGCCGCTGAAGGAAGGCGACGCGCCGGTGACCGGGCCGCAGGCGCAGATCCGGCGCGGCAACGGGCAGATGATCAACCGCAGTGCGGCGAGTGCACCGTTGCCGTCGCTGGGCGGCGCCAGCAGTGGATCGGCCACGTTCAATTTCGAGGGCGAGTCCGTCCATGCCGTGGTGAAGGCGATCCTCGGCGACATGCTGGGACAGAATTACGTGATCGCGCCGGGCGTGCAGGGCACCGTGACGCTGGGCACGCCGAAGCCGGTATCGCCGGCCGAAGCCCTCAACCTGCTGGAAATGGTGTTGGGCTGGAACAACGCGCGCCTGGTCTACAGCGGCGGGCGCTACAACATCATCCCGGCCGACCAGGCACTGGCCGGCAGCGTGGCGCCGCGCACCGGGCCTGCCTCCAATGCACGCGGCTACGAGGTGCGCGTGGTGCCGCTGCGCTTCATCTCGGCCAGTGAAATGAAGAAGGTGCTGGAGCCGTACGCGCGGCCCAACGCCATCGTCAATGTCGACGGCACCCGCAATGTCATCACTCTGGCGGGCACGCGCACCGAACTGGAAAACTACCTGCGCACCGTCGAGATCTTCGATGTCGACTGGCTGTCCGGCATGTCGGTGGGCGTGTTCCCGCTGCAGTCGGGCCGCGCTACGCGGGTGGTCGCCGACCTGGAGAAGGTGTTCGGCAACGACAGCAAGACGCCCAGCGCCGGCATGTTCCGTTTCATGCCGCTGGAGGGCGCCAACGCCGTGCTCGTCATCACGCCGCAGCCGGCGTACCTGGACCAGATCCAGCAATGGCTGGAGCGCATCGACGGCGCGGGCGAAGGCAGCCGGCTGTTTTCGTACGAACTGAAGTACGTCAAGGCGCGCGAACTCGCGCAGCGGCTGGCGGAAGTGTTCGGCTCCTCCGGCGGCGGAAGCAGCGGCGACAGCCGGTCGACCGGTGGCGCCGGAAACACCTCGCTGATGCCGGGCACCGATCCCGTGCAGATCAACGATGGCGGCATGAACAGCAATGGCGGCAGCGTCGATTTCGGCGGCAGCAGTGGCAGCAGCGGGAGTGCCGGGGGCGGGCTCGGCAGCGGGTCGCTCTCGCTCAACCAGCGCGACAACGGCAACGGCGCCGTGACGCTGGAAGTCGACGGCAACCGCGTCGGCGTGGCCGCCGTGGAAGAAACCAACACGCTGCTCGTGCGCGCCAGTGCGAGTGCCTGGCAGTCGATCCGCGAAGTGGTCGAGAAGCTCGACGTGATGCCGATGCAGGTGCACATCGAAGCGCAGATCGCGGAAGTGTCGCTGACCGGCGACCTCAGTTATGGCGTGAACTGGTACTTCGAGCGCGCGGTCACGGACGCGGGCCTGCCCGACGCCGTCGGACGCACCACCTGGAGCCAGCTTGCCGGGAACATCGCGGGCAGCACGGTCGGCGGCGTGAATCCCGGTGCCAGCTGGACCTTCCTCGGCCGCAACGCCGCGGCGATCATCTCGGCGCTCGACGAGGTCACCGACGTCCGCCTGCTGCAGACGCCGTCGATCTTCGCGCGCAACAACGTCGAAGCCACCCTCAACGTGGGCAGCCGCATCCCGATTTCCTCGGTCACCGTCAATCCGGGGCTGGGCACCGACAACACCTATAGCCAGGTGCAGTACCTGGATACCGGCATCATCCTGAAGGTGCGGCCGCGGGTGACGAAGGACGGCATCGTCTTCCTCGACATCGTGCAGGAAGTCAGCACGCCGGGCGACGTGCCGGACGACAACGGCAACGTGCGCATCAACACGCGGCGCTTCAAGACCGAAGTCGCGGTCGAGGCAGGCAACACCGTGATGCTGGCCGGCCTGATCAGCGATGGCGCGACCAAGGGCTCGCGAGGATTCCCGGGGCTGAGCCGCCTGCCGGTGATCGGTGGCCTGTTCGGCCGGCAGACCAGCAGCAGCGACCGCAGCGAAGTCATCGTGCTGTTGACGCCGACCATCGTCCGCAACCCGCAGGAAGCCAACGACCTGACCGACGAGTACGGCAAGCGCTTCCGCGCGCTGGAACCCCTGCACACGCCGCGCTCCAAGTGACGCCGCCGGCCGCATCGCCCCTGCCCATCGTCCTGTTGCCGATCGGCAGCGACGACGATGCGCTCGACGCCTGCCTCGGGGCGCTGGACGCCGGCACGCCCGCCGGCACGCGCCTGTGGCTGGCCGACGACGCGCAGGCCGGACCCCGTGGCCTCGCCATCATCGAGCGCTGGCTCGCCCGCACGCGCCTTCAGGCCGATTACACCCGCCGTCCGCGCATGCTCGGCGAGGTCGCGCACGTGGACCAGATGCTCGCCGCGTGCGGCGACGCGGACGTGGTGGTGCTCGCGCCCGACGCGCAGCCCTTGCCCGGCTGGCTGCAACAGCTGGCCGCCTGCTTCGCACGCGACGCCGCCATCGCCACCGCCACCCCCTGGTGCAATGCCGGCGAAGCCGCCGCGTGGCCACGCCTGGGCGAAGTGAGCCCGCCACCCGCCGATGTCGAACGCACGGCGCACGCCTGTGCCGCGATGTCGCCGCTGCATCCCGAGCTGCCCGCCGCCGTCGCGCACGCCGTCGCGTTGCGCGGCAGTGCGCGCAAGCGGGTCGGCGGACTGGACGCGGCGAGCTATGGCTCTTGGTATGCCGCGCTGGTCGACCTGTCGCTGCGGCTCGCCGGCCTGGGGTGGCGCAACGTGCTGTGCGAGACCGCGTTCGTCGCGCGTGGCGGCGAAGGCGGCCCTGCCGACGGCGACATGGACGCCTTGAATGCACGCTGGCCCACGTTCACGCCCAGGCTGGCGACGTTCCTGATGGAGGATCCGCTGCGCGTACCGCGCGAACGGTTGCATGTGTTGTATGCGGAAGCAGGATCGCCGGAGCGCCAGCGTGACCTCTTCGGTTGACGCGTCCGGCATCGCCGCGGTGGTGGTGACGCACGAAAGCGCGTCCAGCATCGACGACTGCCTGATGCGCCTGCGCGTGGCGCATGGCGTGCACGAGATCCGCGTGGTCGATAACGCGTCCACCGACGACACGATGGAGATCGTGCAGCGGCATGCCTTGCAAGATGCGCGCGTGCGCTTCATTGCCAATCCTGACAATCCGGGGTTCGCGGTGGGATGCAACCAGGGCGCGCGCGATACGCAGGCATGCTGGCTTGCGTTCGTGAACCCCGACCTGATGGTGGAAGCCGACACGTTGGCGCGGTTGTGCGCACACGCGGCCGATGCGGCGGCGGACAGGATGCTGCTGGGCGTGGACCTGGTCGACGAGGACGGCATGCGCGATGCCGCCGCGCGCCGTCGCGATCCGGTCTTCGCCGCCATGTTGCGCTCGCCCGGTGCGGCGTCGCGGCTGGGAGTGGCCGTCGACGAGGCGACCCCATTGCAGCCGGTCGACATCATCTCCGGCGCACTGATGCTGATGCCGCGCGCGCTGTTCGACAGGATCGGCGGCTTCGACGAAGGCTACCGCCTGCACGCCGAGGACATGGATCTCTGCCGGCGCGCGCGTGCGGCGGGCGCCCTGGTCGCCGTCGCCAACGATATCCGCGTGCTGCATATCCGCGGCGTGTCGAGTCGCGCCCGCCCGGTATTCGTGGAATGGCACAAGCATCGGGGCCTGTGGCGCTACTTCCGGAAATTCGAGGCCGCGCAACAGGGTCCGGTCACGCAGCTCGGCGTGTTCGCCGCGATCTGGCTGCATTTCGGCGCGGTGCTGGCGCGGATCCTGCTGCGTCGTCGTTGACGCGAAGCTAGTCGCCCGACACGTTGTGTCCGTGCTCGCGCAACGCCTGCAGGGTGATGTCCAGTTGGTGGTCCTGCACGAGCACGTAATCGGTATCGAACGTGGAGATGGCGAAGATGCCCACGCCGGCAGCCGCCAGGGGATCCAGCACGGCCTTCAGGATGCCGGTCAGCGCGAAGTCGAAGGGCCCCTGCAGCTTGAACATGCGCCAGCTGCGCTGGCAGCGGACATCGTCGGGGACGCATGTTTCTTCGCAGACCAGCGACAGTTCGTCGTCGGTCCAGCCGGCATGGCGCATGCCGTGAGTGGGCCACCACCCAGGTAGCGTGGCGTCGGCGGGCAGTTGCGCGACGGCGTAGCGGTCGGGCAGCAGCACCAGCGTCAGCGAGGGCGGGTTCACTCGGCGTGTCCGTTCCACCAGAACAGCGCGTTGACGGCCAGCACCACCACCAGGGTATAGATCAGGGACAGCGGGCCGCCGACGCGCCACAGCTGGCGCGAGGTGTAGTTGGCGGGGCCGACGATCATCGAGATCACCGGGTTGGACGCGGTCATCAGGTTGTTCGACGCGGACAGCGCCACGATCAGCGCGAACGCGGTTGGATTGCCGCCCGCCGCCAGTGCCAGGTTGATCGCCATCGGCACCATCACGATGGTCGCACCGACATGGCTGATGACCAGCGAGAACGCGGTCGTGAGCAGCGCGACGGCGATCTCCAGCACCCAGATGGGAATGCCTTCCGGCAACCGTTCCACGGTATGCCCTGCCACCCACGCGGCCGCACCGCTGCTGTCCATCGCCCAGCCGAGCGGAATCAGGCCGGCCATCAGGAACACCGTCTTCCAGTTGATCGCGCCGTAGGCTTCGTCCATGCGCAGCACGCCGGTCAGCAGCATGCCCGCCACGCCGGTCATCAGGGTCAGCGCGACCGGCAGCTTCGACGTCAGCGCGATGATGATGGTGATGGCGAAGATGGTCATCGCGATCTTGAACTTGTGCGGGCGCTGTTCGCCCTTCGGGTAGTCCGTCACCACCACGAAGTCGCGGCTTTCCGCCGCCAGGCCGAGGTCCTGCCAGATGCTGTGGAAGACCAGCATGTCGCCGGCGCGCAACTTCTCCTCGCGCACGTTCTCGCGGATGACCTTCTTGTCGCGGTTGATCGCCAGCAGGCTGATGCTATTCTGCTTGCGCAGGCGCAGCTCGCGCGCGGTCTTGCCGATGAACTTCGACGTCGGCGGCACCACGGCTTCGGAAATGCCCGCGCGGCTGGGATTGAACAGGTCGCCGAAGTGGCGCAGGCGCGAGGACATGCGCAGGAACTGGTTCTGCGCGAAGTCGCTGATCTCCTGCCGCGCACCCATCACGCCCAGCACGCTGCCCACCCAGATGCGCATGTCCGCGGGCGGGGCAAGACGGGTGTCGTTGCCGGTCTGCAGCGCCAACATCAGCGGCGCATCGTGCAGGGCTTCCGCCTCGCCGAGCGACATGCCGACGAGCGGGCTCTCGGCGCTGACGACCAGCTCGAACACGTCGCCCTCGATCCCGTAGGTGTTGGCGAAGTAACTCTCAGTGCGCGCGGGCGTGACCACGCCATCGCTGTCCTGGGTGTCGTCCTTGAGCTTCCGGTCGCCGACGTACCGGAAGTACAGGAGCGACGCGATCACCAGCGTCAGCCCGATCGGCCACGGCGCGAACATGCGCAGCGGCTCCAGCGTGGCCATGCCGGAGGGCAGGTTGTTGTTGGCGGAGACCAGCAGGTCGTTGAGCAGGATCAGCGGCGAGTTGCCGACCATGGTGAACGCGCCGCCCATGACAATCGCGGCCGCGATCGGCAGCAGCAACCGCTGCATCGACAGGCCGGTGCGCGACGACAATCGCGAGGCGACGGGCATGAACAGCGCCATCACCGACGGGTTCTGCATGAAGGACGAGTTGAGGCTGGCGATGGCCGTGGTCATCAGCAGCAGTCTCTGCTCGATGCCGTGGCCGCGCCGCAGCAGCCACGAGGCCAGCCGGTTCAGCGCGCCGGTACGGTCCAGGCCGGCGCCCAGGATCATGGTGGCGATGATGCTCATCACCGCGTTGCCGGAGAAGCCGCCGAAGATTTCCTCCGGGGCGATCAGCCCGGTGATGCCTAGCACCACCAGCACCACCAGCGCTACCAGGTCCGCGCGGATGCGCTCGAACAGGAACATCGCCATCGTGAAGCCGACCAGCCCGAGGACGAGCTTCATGTCGTTGGTCAGCGTCAGCGCGTTGTCCATCAGAACGGCCGGGATGCGGGATTCGGGATTCGGGATTGACGGGTCGGCCGAGCCACGCAGCCATGCGGACGCAGGCCATCGCGCGGTGGTCGCGCGGGGCAGGAGTGCACGCTCCTGCAGATCCCGAATCCCGAATCCCTAATCCCGGTCATAGACAAGATCCCACACCCCGTGTCCGAGCTTCTGGCCGCGTGTCTCGAAATGCGTCTGCGGGCGCCAGTCCGGACGCGGCACGCTGCCGCGCGGACCTGCCCGGTTGCGCAGGCCGGGCGTCGCATCCAGCACGTCCCACATGTGCTCGGCATAGGCCTCCCAGTCGGTGGCGCAATGCAGCCGGCCGCCCGGACGCAGCTTGCGCGCGATCAGTGCCGCGAATTCGGGTTGCACCAGGCGGCGCTTGTTGTGACGCTTCTTGTGCCACGGATCCGGGAAGTAGATGCGCACTTCATCCAGCGATCCGTCGGCGACTTCGTGCTGCAGCACTTCCACCGCATCGTGGTGGTAGACGCGCACGTGGTCGCTGCCGTCCTCGGCCAGCGCGTTGAGCAGGCGACCGACGCCGGGGGCATGCACTTCCAGGCCGAGGTAGTCACGGTCCTTGTCGTTCGCCGCGGCGAAACGGAGCGCCTCGCCGTTGCCGAAGCCGATTTCCAGCACGCGCGGTGCGGTGCGGCCGAACACCGCGTCGTAGTCGCGCGGCGCGCCGGTGTAGTCCAGCCCGAAGCGCGGCCATTGGGTATCGAAGGCGCGCTGCTGTGCCTCGGTGAAGCGGCCCTGGCGCAACACGAAACTGCGGATTTCGCGCCGTCCGTCGCTGATCGTGAACGGCTTGGGAGGGGTCTTGGCGCCGGGACTGGAAAACGGATCGGTCATCAGCCGATCAGTCCGTCGATCGGGCTGGAGGCGGACGCGTTGCGCTTGCGCGGGATGCGGCCCGCCAGGAAGGCTTCGCGGCCGGCTTCCACCGCTTTCTTCATCGCGCTCGCCATCAGCACGGGGTGTTTCGCGCCGGCGATGGCGGTATTCATCAGCACGCCGTCGCAGCCGAGTTCCATCGCGATGGCGGCATCGGAGGCGGTGCCGACGCCGGCATCGACCAGCACGGGGACTTTCGCGTTCTCGATGATTTCCAGCAGGTTGTACTTGTTCTGCACGCCCAGGCCGGAGCCGATCGGCGCGGCCAGCGGCATGACCGCCACGCAACCGATCTCTTCGAGGCGGCGGGCGAGGATCGGGTCGTCGCTGGTGTAGACCATCACCTGGAATCCGTCCGCCACCAGCTTCTCTGCGGCGGCCAGCGTCTGCACCACGTCGGGATACAGGGTCTTCTGGTCGCCCAGCACTTCCAGCTTCACCAGGGTGTGGCCGTCGAGCAGCTCGCGCGCCAGCCGGCAGGTGCGCACGGCATCGTCGGCGGTGTAGCAGCCGGCGGTGTTGGGAAGAATGGTGTAGCGGTCCGGCGGCAGCACGTCGAGCAGGTTGGGCTCGTTGGGCGACTGGCCCAGGTTCGTGCGGCGGATGGCGACGGTGACGATCTCGGCGCCCGCAGCCTCGGTGGCCAGGCGGGTTTCCTCGAAATCCTTGAACTTGCCGGTGCCGGTCAGCAGGCGGGAACGGTAGGACTTGCCCGCGATCACCAGCGGGTCATGGGGGGCGGTGTTGGACATGCGGCGATTATCGCCCATGAAGCCTCGGCGCGTCCCCCCGGGGTGCGGCAGGCCGAGGCCGTCAGCCGCCGCCGAGCGCGTGCACGATCTCGACGCGGTCGCCGGCGCGCAGCACGTGTTGCGCGTGCTGTCCGCGCGGGATGATCTCGCCGTTGACCTCGATGGCCACGCGTCGCTCGGCCAGCCCCTGCAGCACCAGCAGGGAGGCGATGGTGCTCTGGTCCGGCAGCGCCTGCGGCTGCCCGTTCAACTGGATGTCCATGCCGCCATTGTCGCCGAAGGCCGGCGCGCATGCCGCATTGCAGCGTGTGCAGGCGCGGCCTTGGTGGAACGATGCGCGCCATGCGCAGCCGTACGGCAGAGCCGGCACGCAGTCCCGACCATCCTTTCTTGCCCCGGAGATTCCATGAAGCGTTCCCTTTCGCCTGTCCGTTCCCTGCTGGCCGTGGCGCTGGCCGTGGCGGCGGCCCCCGCCCTGGCGGCGGACAGCCCGTACTCGCAGACGATCTTTTTCGGTGACAGCCTGACCGACTCCGGCCATTTCCGTCCGGCGCTGGTACAGATCGGTGGCCCTTCCGCCGCCATCCTCGGTCGCTTCACCACCAACCCCGGCCTGGTGTGGTCCGAGTATCTGGCCGAGTACTACGGCACGGGTGCCGCCAGCGCCAACCAGGGGGGCACGAACTACGCCGTCGGCGGTGCGCGCGTGGGGACCAACACCTCCGGCGCCCTCGGCGCGATTCCGTCGATGACCACCCAGCTGAACACCTATCTGTCCGCGAGCGGTGGCCGCGCCGATCCGAACGCCCTGTACACCGTCTGGGGGGGCGCGAACGACCTGTTCGCCGTGGTCGCCGGCGCCAACCCCACCGCGACCATCGGTGGCGCCGTCACCGCGCAGGTCGGCATCATCGGGCAACTGCAGAATGCGGGCGCGCGCTACATCCTGGTGCCGACGGTGCCGGACCTGGGCGTGACGCCCTCGTTCCGCGCCCAGGGACCCACGAATGCGGCCGCCGGCACGCAGCTGGCCACCACCTACAACACGGCGTTGTTCGGCGCCATCAACACCGCCGGCCTGCGGGTGATCCCGCTGGATACCTTCACGCTGCTGCGCGAGATCGTCGCCAGCCCCGCGGAGTACGGCTTCGGCAACGTCACCGGCACCGCCTGCAATCCGCAGATCACCGCGTCGTCGGTCACCTGCAGTCCGCTCAACTACGCCACGCCGAATGCAGCGGACGTGTATGCGTTCGCTGATGGCGTGCATCCGTCGTCGAAGGCCCACGACATCCTGTCGCAGTATGCGGTGGCGATGCTCGAAGGTCCGCGCCAGATCGCGCTGCTGCCGTACACCGCGTCGGTGCATGGCCGTGCCCGCGCTGATCGGGTGGCCTCGCACGTTGCGGGCAAGCCCGAGGCGGACGGCATGCGCTGGTGGGGCGACGTGCGGGGCGACTTCCTGCGTTATGACGACGGCAACCTGTACGACGGCGCGGGCCCCATGGGCACCTTCGGCGTCGACTGGTCGCAGGGTTCGTGGGTCTATGGCGCCTTTGCCGGCTACGGACGCGCGAAGTACGACTTCGGCCTGCGCCGCGGCAGTTTCGACGAAAGCGACGCCACGCTCGGCGGGTTCGCCGGCTGGTATGGCGACCAGCTGTGGGCGAACGCGCAGGTCAGCTACAGCTGGCTGTCCTACGACATCGACCGCGAAGTGCAGCTGGGCGGCGTGACGCGCCGGCACAGCGGTTCGCCGGATGGCACCAACCTGACGGTCGGCGCAAGCGCCGGCTACGAATTCGGCGACGGCGCCTTCCGCCACGGCCCGGTGGTGAGCGTGGTATCGCAGACCATCGAGATGGACGGTTACAGCGAGAGCAACGTCAACTCGACGGCGCTGGCCTATCCGGACCAGGACTTCGATTCGCTGATCGGCAGCGCCGGCTGGCAGGTGAGCTACGCGATCAACGATCACCTGGCGCCGTACGCCCGCCTCACGATCGACAAGGAGTTCGAAGACCCGGCCGACGAAGTCTTCGCGCAGTCGCTGTCCATGCCCGGCACGGCCCCCTATGCCGTGCCCGGCCTGACCCAGGACGACAGCTACGGCACGCTGCTGCTCGGCGCGCGCACGCAGCTGTTCGGACTGGACGCGAACCTCGGCGTGAATACCACCGTCAACCAGGGTGGTGGCGCCAACGCCACCGCGTTCATGACCCTGAGCGGCAGCTTCTGATATTGCCGTGCGATGCGGCGCCGGACCGCCGGCGCCGCATTGCCTTGCCGCCCGTCGCGGCATAGACTCGCGCCATCGTGCGGGTGTAGTTCAATGGTAGAACTGCAGCTTCCCAAGCTGCTAGCGTGGGTTCGATTCCCATCACCCGCTCCAGTCCGCGACACCCCCTTCCTGTCATCGGCCCATGCAGCGGGCATGGCATGCTGTGCCCGACCCCCCGTGAACGATTCCCCATGAAGCTCGCCATCCTGTCGCGCAACGGCAAGTTGTACTCGACGCGCCGCCTGGTCGAGGCCGCGCGCCAGCGCGGCCACACGGTCCGCGTGCTGGACCCGCTGCGCTGTTACATGCGCATTGCATCGACCGGTTTCCAGTTGCACTACAAGGGCCGTTCGCTGGCGGGCTACGACGCGGTGATTCCGCGCATCGGCGCTTCCATCACGCGCTATGGCACGGCCGTGCTGCGCCAGTTCGAGCTGATGGGCACGTACAGCCCGAATCCCTCCGATGCCATCCTGCGCGCGCGCGACAAGCTGCGCGCGCACCAGTTGCTGGCCGCTCAGTGCATCGACCTGCCGGTCACCGTCTTCGGCGACAACCCCGACGACACCAGCGACCTGCTGTCGATGCTGGGTCCGCCACCGCATGTGATCAAGTTGAACGAGGGCGCGCAGGGCGCCGGCGTGATGCTGACCGAAAAGCCTTCGGCTTCCCGCAGCGTGGTCGAGGCCCTCCGCGGTCTGTACGCCAGCTTCGTGGTGCAGGAATTCATCGCTGAAGCCGACGGTGCCGACCTGCGTTGCTTCGTCGTGGGCGACGAGGTGGTGGCGTCGATGCGCCGGCAGGCGCCGGAGGGCGATTTCCGTTCCAACCTGCATCGCGGCGGGACCGCCCTGCATGCGGTGGCATCCGATAAGGAGCGTGCCGTGGCGATCCGGGCCGCGAAGGTACTGGGGCTGGGCGTGGCGGGCGTGGACCTGATCCGTGCCCAGCGGGGTCCCCTGGTCCTGGAGGTCAACTCGACGCCGGGGCTCGAGGGCATCGAATCCGTCTGCGGCGTGGACGTCGCCGGGAGGATCGTGGAGCACCTCGCGAGGCAGGCTGAACAGGGCTGACCCGACGCGGCTGTGTCTTTTTCACGTGGAATTAACGCACTCTTTAACGGTCGTTTAATCGAAGGCCGCGTAGCCTTGGCCGGACCGCAGCTCTGCGTTCCTCCCGGTCTTTGCATCTGGAAAGCACAGGATTACGGTAATCGGGGCATTAGTTTGGCCCAGGCGGGCGACCACCCGCCTGGGCCTTGTTTTTTTGCACGCGGCTGTCGCCACGCGCTATGGCAGAATCCGGATTATTCCCATGCCCGAACTCTGCTGGGCGGGGCAGATCCTTCAACCTGACGAACGAGGTGTTGAATGTACAAGGTGGTACTCGGCTCCCTGCTGGCACTGGCCGCTCTCACCGCACACGCCAAGATCGACGCCGGCAACGACGGCGCCCCGGCCAAGGTGAATATCAACGGATCGTTCGAGGAACAGCGACTGGCCATCATCAAGGACCTCGATGGTGGCAAGGTCTATTCCGAGATCAGCCAGAAGGAGCGCAGCGACGTCAAGGATGCGCTGAACCGGATCTCCGGCGCGTTGGAGGCGACGAGTGGCGTGCAGGGCCTCAGCGAAGAACAGAAAGCCCGCGTATTCAACGACCAGGAACTGGTCAACAGCATCCTCACGCGCGCCGGTGAGGACAGCCGTCTGGTGTGCACGCGGGAGAAGGTGGTCGGCTCGCATCGTCCCACGACGCAGTGCCAGACCGTCGCGGAACGTCGCCGTATCCGGGAAAACGACCAGAACACCCTGCTCAAGAGCAACCGGGTCATCCTGCGCGGCAACAACTAAGGCGTCCTGATGCGTATTCTCGTCATTGAAGACAACAGCGACATCGCCGCCAACCTCGGCGATTACCTGGAGGAGCGCGGACACACCGTCGACTTCGCCGCCGACGGTGTGACCGGCCTGCACCTTGCCGTGGTGCACGAGTTCGATGCGATCGTCCTCGACCTCAACCTGCCCGGCATGGACGGGCTGGAAGTCTGCCGCAAGCTGCGCAACGAAGCGCGCAAGCAGACGCCGGTGCTGATGCTGACCGCACGCGATTCGCTGGACAACAAGCTGGCCGGTTTCGATTCCGGCGCCGACGATTACCTGATCAAGCCGTTCGCGTTGCAGGAAGTGGAGGTGCGCCTCAACGCGCTGTCCCGTCGCGGCAAGGGCGTACAGACGCGGGTGCTGGAGGTGGGCGAGCTGGAATACAACCTGGACACGCTGGAAGTCCGTCGCCAAGGCAAGCTGCTGCAGCTCAATCCCACGGCGCTCAAGATCCTGCAGGCCCTGATGGAGGCGTCGCCCGCCGTGGTGACGCGCCAGGAACTGGAAACGCGCGTCTGGGGCGAGGAATTGCCGGATTCGGACTCGCTGCGCGTGCACATCCACGGCCTGCGCGCCGTGGTCGACAAGCCGTTCGACTCGCCCTACATCCAGACGCGCCATGGCATCGGATACCGCATCGCCGCGCCCGATGCCAGCAGCTGAGTCGTCGAAACCCCGCCGCCACCGCCGCTTCCGGCGGCGGCTGCGCACCCGCATCATCCTGTCGTTCGTCCTGTTGGGTTTTGGCCTGACGGTGCTGTTCGCGTATGCAACGATTGTTGCGCGTCAGCGCGTCGAGAACCAATTGGTCGAAGACGTGATGAACCGCAATCTGGATGAATCTTGGCGGCGGTTCGCGCAAAGCGAAGGTCAGGTGATCGGTGCGCCGTTCGAGCAGGTGAAGGCGTATTACTACCTTCCCGACAAGTTTGAAAGCCTCAGGCTTGCAAAGCCGGAGTGGTATGCATTGCCTGACGGCATCCATAACATTACCGACATAGGCGATGACGGAAAGGCGTATCCCTTCAAGCTGGGAGTAAGGAAAACGCCGCAGATCTGGTTCTTCCTTGCTTATGACATGGGGCAGACGGCGCGCGCTGAAGTGCAGTTCAAGCGCGCGGTTTACGGCTCGATCCTTGTGTTCACTGTGTTTTCGCTGGTGGTCGGGTGGTGGTCCGCTTCCCGGGTCATGAGTCCGGTGTCCGAACTCGCCGCACGACTGCGTGCGTATCGCGGCAGTAGCAATCCGAGGCCGCTGGCGCCGCACTTTCCGCAGGACGAGGTTGGTGAACTCGCGAGGGCACTGGATGATTACTCCGGTCGCCTCACCGAAGTCGTCCAGCGCGACCGCGAGTTCAACGCCGACGTCAGCCACGAGCTGCGCACGCCGCTGGCCATCATCCGCGGCTCGGTGGAGCTGATGCTGTCGCGGCCGGACATGGACGAGAAGACGCGCACGCGCATCCAGCGCATCCAGCGTGCCGAGCAGCAGTGCACGGACCTGATCAGTGCACTGCTGCTGCTGTCCCGCAACGAGCGTGGCCACGGCAACACGGACGTCGCGCGCGTGGTCGACCAGTTGCTCGATGCGCATCGCGCCACGCTGGGCGGCAAGCCGCTGATCCTGCGCGTCGAAGGCGAAGGGGGGGCAACGGTCGATTCGCCGGAAGCCGCGCTGTCGGTGGCACTCGGCAATCTGATCGGCAATGCCGTCAAGTACACGAAGGAAGGCGAGGTGGTCGTGCGCCTGCTGCCTGATGCGGTCGAAGTCGTGGATTCGGGCCCGGGGCTCAGCAAGGAAGACGCCGCGCGCCTGTTCGAGCGTGGCTACCGCGGCACGCATGCGGGCCATTCGCAAGGGGGCGGCATCGGACTGTCCATCGTCAGCCGCCTGTGCGCGCTGTACGGATGGCAGGTAGGCGTGCGCCCGGGCGAGCAGAAGGGCGTGATCGCCACGCTGCGATTTTCACCCGATCGCGAGTCGGGCGACGCATCACGGTCGCTCCCCTGACCCCACCGACTGCTGTCAGAGCGTGATCCAGAAGCAGTTGTAGGCGCGGCGCAGGCCGAACGTGGTGTCGGCCGGCGTGGCGCTGTTCTTCAGCGTCTGCACGACGCGCAGTCCCGTCGGCCGTTGCCGTTGCGTTGCGGTCTGCGGGTAATAGCCGTCCTGGTTAGCGTCGACGACGGAGCCTTCCGCATCCAGTATCGGGGCCGGCGCGGGACGGACCGGCACGATATCGACCAGCGGGCGTTGGACCACCACGTCGAGCCGGTCGAGGATGCGCAGGGCACCCGCATCCGACGTGCCGGCCCAGTGGTAGACCCCCGCGAGCCTGTTCACGTCGCCTGCCTGGATCGCCGACGACACCTGCATCACCAGGTCGCTGAGCGTGCGCGAACAGCCGCCGCGGTAAAGCGCGCCGGTGGCGGCGGTCGTCGTCGTGGAAGGCAGACGGTCCATCGCGCCCACGTCCTCGCAGCGCTTGTCGGTGTAGACCGTCTCGCCGGACATCGTCGTGCAGCGTTGGACGCCCTGCTGTTGCGCCCGGGCGGTGGGCGACCCGGCACCGGGACACACGAGGAGGCCGGCGAGGGCGAGGAGAAAGAGGGTCCGCATGTCGCCAGCCTAATCCGGCATGCGCGCCGCGGTCATGGGACGTGCGCACGGAATGAGGGGTTGTTCACCTGCCGGTCGGATGCCCGCTGTGGAGAGCGTCAGGCGGACCAGCCGAGCCTCGACAGGACGGTCTGCGTCGGCTTGGCTAGGTTGAGCGTGTAGAAGTGCAGCGACGGCGCTCCCCCGGCGACCAGTCGTTCGCACAGGTTGGCCACGACGTCCGCGCCGAAGTCGCGGATCGCCTCGGCATCGTCGCCCAGCGCCTGCATTCGCTTGCCTATCCAGCGGGGAATTTCGGCGCCGCAGGCTTCGGAGAAGCGGCGGAGCTGCGAAAAGTTCGAGATCGGCATGATGCCCGGAATGATCGGGATCTCGACGCCGAGCTTGCGCACCGCGTCGACGAAGTGGAAGTAGGCATCCGGGTTGTAGAAGTACTGCGTGATTGCGCCGTTGGCGCCGGCATCGACCTTGGCCTTGAAGTGGCGCAGGTCGGTCAGCGCGTCCTCGGCCTGAGGGTGCGTCTCGGGATAGGCGCCGACTTCGATGTGGAACGTGTCGCCTTGCTCGGCGCGGATGAAGTCGATCAACTCCGAGGCATAGCGCAGGTCGCCCGGATGGCCCATGCCGGAGGGCAGATCGCCGCGCAGCGCGACGATACGCTTGCACCCGAGGGCGCGGTACAGGCGCAGCAGTTCACGGATTTCCTCGCGGCTGCCGCCGACGCACGACAGATGCGGCGCTGCATCGAAGCGATGATGCTGATGGAGGTGGCGGACCGTCTCCGAGGTATAGCTCAGCGTGGACCCGCCTGCACCGAACGTGCACGACACGTATTCGGGCTTGTACGCCTTCAGCCTGTCCGCGGTGCGATCGAGCTGCGCGCGCTGCTCATCGGTCTTGGGAGGGTAGAACTCGAAGCTGATGGAGGGCATGGACGGCGCCGTTCGGGTCGAGAGCGCATTGTATCTCTTCATCCGGATGAATGTGTATGGCTGGTGGCGTCCCGTCCTTCGTGACGGGAATTCGGCCAGATGTGTTGGCGCGGGGGCGGGTACGCTGTCGGCCTTCCGTCACTGGCTGCCGCATGACCATCGTCCTCACTCCCTTCGCCCGCACCCGGTTGTTCCCGACCGAGCCGCGTCGCAACGCCATCCAGGACTGCACGCCTCAGGCCTTCGAGCAGCGTTTGAACACGGAGCCGCCGGTGGCGGTGCTGGCGGGCTATGCGCCGTTCTGCCGACTGCACGTGCATCGCAACTGGACGTCGACACGGTGCCTGACCGTACCGATCACCGACGACAACCGGTCCCTGTTGCGATCAGGCTACGAAGCGCGGTCCTCGAAGGAACTGCCGGTGCTGGTGCGCTGGTTCGAAGGCGTCGAGCCGCCGGTGGCGGACTACCTGGTCGTCATCCTGTACAGCGCGGCGCAGTTGGCGCACGAGCGGGCGCCGATCGAAGGCGACTGGGGCATCGTCGGATGCCTGTACACGCAGGCGCCCGAAGAAATTCCGATGGCGCCCATCACGATGATGCGCAATGCGCTGGGCGTGGAGGAAGGCGGTTCGGGCGTGCCGATCAACCG
This sequence comes from uncultured Pseudoxanthomonas sp., assembly GCF_947498795.1. Taxonomy (NCBI): domain Bacteria; kingdom Pseudomonadati; phylum Pseudomonadota; class Gammaproteobacteria; order Lysobacterales; family Lysobacteraceae; genus Pseudoxanthomonas; species uncultured Pseudoxanthomonas sp. The sequence continues at coordinate 187,333 of NZ_CANMLQ010000001.1, forward strand.
CGAGGCATACCGGCGCAGCGTCGCGTTCTGGGAGCTCAACGCCAACTGGCGCCCGTAGTCCGCGCCGGGTTGCCGCTCAGCGCGACGCCAGCGCGGACAGGGCGCAGCGCAACTGGGCGGCGGGCGCCCGGGCCACGTCGATCCGTACAACGTCCGCTTCGTCCGTCGGAACTTCGAGGGTGGCGAACTGGCTGTCCAGCAGCGAGGCCGGCATGTAGTGGCCCTGGCGATCATGCAGACGTGCGGCGATCAGGGCCGCGTCGCCCGCCAGGAACAGGAAACGCATCGGCACGCCGGTCGCGCGCAACGCCTCGCGGTGGCGCCGACGCAGGCCCGAAAAGGCCAACACGACGCGCTCGCCCGATGCCGCGCGTTGCCGCAGGTCGGTGGCGATGCGGCGTACCCACGGGGCGCGCATCCGGTCGGTCAGCGGGTGGCCACTGGCCATGCGCGCCTTCGCTGCCGTGCCGTGGAAATCGTCAGCATCCAGGAATGTCGCCTGCCATGCGCCTGCCAGTGCACGTGCGAGCGTGGTCTTGCCACTGCCCGACACGCCCATGACCACGACGACGTGGACGTGGCCGCTCATGCCGGGAGCTCGATGCGCACCTGGTAGGTGCGGCCGGCCTCGATGCCGTGCAGCAGGGAATCTTCCAGCCACGCGCCATCCACGGCGACCCGCGTCGTCGCGACACCCGCAACGCGTTCCATGGCGACATCGAACCAGGCACCCCGGAAACGACGCGCTGCGCGTGCCGACGGCCAATGCGAGGGCAGCTGCGGCGCGATCCTCAACGCATCGCCCTCGCCGCGCAGGCCGAACAGGTGCTCCACCAGACAGCGATACATCCACGCCGCCGTGCCCGTGTTGAACAACTGGCTGGAACGGCCCGCCGTACGCGGGTGCAGGCGCCATGCGCCACGGTAGTAATTGGGCACGAACACCGGCAGCTGGCCGCGCTGCAGGCAATCCTCCGGTGCGGGCGACGGCAGCATCGCGCGCAGCACATGCCAGGCACGGTCCGCGTCCCCGGCCTGGTACAGGCTGTAGAGATAGAACGCCGCGGCATGGTTGTAGACCGCCCCGTTCTCGGCGGTGCCGGGGAACTTCTGCGTCACCCGTCCCACGTCCTCGCGCATGCGCGTGTAAGGCGGGTCGTACATCGCCACGCCGTAGGGCGAGACCAGGTGCGCATCGACCGCCGCGAGCATGCGCGTGCGCTTGTCGTCATCCGGCGCACCGCTGAGCAGGGCCCAGCTCTGCGGATTGAGGAAGATGCGGCCTTCCGTGTCGGCGGCGATGCCGAAGGGGACGTCGTCGTCGGTGATGCCGCGGCCATACCAGTCGCCATCCCACAGGTGCGCGTTCATCGCCGCGTTGCAGGCATCCGCGCCCGCGTGGAATTCGTCGGCGAGCGCGTCATCGCCGCGGCGTGCGCAGACCGCCGCCCATTCCTTCAGGGCGTAGGCGCTGGCCAGCGTCAGCCATCCGGACACACCGCGCCCGCGCCAGCCGACCATGTTCATCGGATCGCACCAGTCGCCCTGCGCGATGTAGCTCAGGCCGCGCGCATCGCGTGCCTTCAGCAGCCAGCGCATGGCGCGATCGATGCGATCGGCGACCGGAGCGGCATCGCCCTCGCGGGCAGTGACCAGTTCGTCGAGGATCGTATCGTCGCCCGTCTCGTCCAGATACGCGCGCAGGCAGATCGGCAGCCATACGCAATGGTCGGTATGCGGGATCTGGTTGATGTATTTCAGTTCTGCACCTTCGGACAGCAGGATGCCATCGGGCATCGCGCCGGACGGCTCCTGTTGCGACAGCGCATGCAGGAACGCCGCCCGCGCCACCTCGGGCCGCAGGAAGCCCATGCCCATGTGGTCCTGCAGGTAGTTGCGCGTCTGCGGATCGGTGGTCAGGCGGTTGACGTCGCCGTGGTAGTACACCTGCCGCGGCAGCCAGTGGTTGGCGAACGCATCCAGCCACGGATCCGGCGTTTCGATGCGCAGGCAGCCCGCGCCGGCCCCGATGTACGCAGTGCTTGCGCGCCGGGCTTCGGTGAACCCGTCCGGTGAAAGATGTCGCGCGCGCAGCTGGCGGATCTCGTCGTCATCGCGTGCGGGCGCGAACACGAAGCGGAACTCCTGAACGTCGTCGTCGTCGAGCGTCACGCGGTATTGCAGCACCGCCGTCGGCATCTCGTACGCTGCCTCGCCACCGCCCAAGTGCTCGCCGTCCACGATGCCCTTCGGGGCATGCAGCCCGCCTTCACCCTCGAATGTCGCCTGGTTCGCTTCCCAGGCGTCCGGCGCGCGCGCGTGCAGGAGCACGGTACGGTCCTTGAAATCGCGCTGGCGGAAATAGTCCTCGACTTTCTGGTATGGCGCGACGCTGTCGCAGACGATGGCGCCCAGGTCGGAGCGATAGCGTCCGGACTGGTTCATCCACGACATGTAGCCGACCGGGAAATACGGGTACAGGCTAAGCCGTCGCCGCCGGCCGGACCGGTTGCGCACGCGCAGCGTCCACAGTTCGGCCACGTCGTCGACCGGCAACACGACGCACATCTCCACGTCGATGCCCGCGCACTGCACGCGCCACGCCACGTCGTCGAGGCCGACGGAGAAGACGAACGAATCCGGTGCACGGCGCACGGGTTCGTGCGGCACGGAGAACAGGCCGCCATCGTCCTCGTCCTTCACGTAGCAGAAGCGTCCCGGATGGTGCGCGTAGTACGGCTGCTCCGGCTGCATGAAGCTCCTGGCTTCCAGCGTCGGCGCATGTGCGTACTTGGCCGGTTCCGGCTGCATGAACTGCGCGGTGGCGAAGCCGCGGCAGTTAAGCTGCAGCAGCATCCGCCGGTTCCACAGGAAGGTCGATGCCGCGGGCATGGCGGTGGGGCTGGCGAGGACGAAGCGGCGGCCGTTTTCCTCGAAGCCGTAAGGTGCCTCCGTCATGCCGCCGCCTCGCGGCGCGATCGCAGCTCGGCCTGCACCTGCGCCAGCGTGGCGTCATCCAGCGGATAGAACCGCATCACCCCCGCCGCGAGCAGGGCGACGCCCCCCGGAATTGCCGTCAGCAGCAGCACGATGCCGAGCCGCGACGCATCCGACTGGGCGGCGTTGGCCACGTAGCCCATGCCGGCCAGGATCCACGCGATCGTCGCCGACGCCAGTGCGCCGCCGAGCTTCTGCGAGAACGTCGCAGCCGCGAAGGTCATCGCGGTGGCGCGGCGTCCTGTCTTCCATTCGGTGTAGTCGGCGCAGTCGGCGTACATGGAGAACGCCAGCGGCGATTTCGGTCCCAGCATCAGTCCCACCAGCAGGTTGAGGGCGAACATCCACCACACGGACTCTGGCGGGATGAAGAACATCGCGCAGCTCACCACGCCGACGCCCGCCATCAACCCCGCCATCAGTCGCCGCTTATCCACGTAGCGCGTCATCAGCGGCGTCAGCCCGGCGCCCACGGCGAGGGCGAGCGCGTACGCACCCAGGAACAGACCGGTCAGGTCAGGCCGACCCAGGTGGTACTTCAGGTAGTAGGCCAATGAACCACCACGCATCACGATGGTCACCATGATGATCAGCGCGAGCGCGAACAGCACCATCCACGGCCGGTTGTGCAGCAGGTCGACGATATCCTGGCGGACGTCGCTGGCCTGTTGCGGCGGCGGCGACACGCGTTCGCGCGTGGACAGCGCTACGGTGACGAAGGCCGCCGTGGCGATCACGCCGTACAGCGAGAGCGTCAGTTGCCAGCCCAGCACGTCGTCGCCACGTCCCAGCCAGCGCACCAGGTCCAGCGTCAGCCAGTTGACCGCCATCGTCCCAGCGAACGCGGCGATGAAGCGAAAGCTGATCAGCTGCGTGCGCTGCTGGCTGTCGCCGGTGATCACGCCCGACAGCGCGGAATAGGGGATGCTCACCAAGGTGTAGGCCAGCATCATCAGCGTGAAGGTGGCATAGGCCCACACCAGTTTCGCGCCCTGGCCGAGGTCGGGCACGGTCCACGTCAGCACACCGGTGAACGCCAGCGGCAACGCGCCGTACAGCAGGTACGGACGGAAGCGGCCGAAGCGGCTGCGGGTGCGATCCGCCAGCGCGCCCATCAGCGGGTCGGTGACGGCATCCACGATCTTGGTGACCAGCATCATGGTGCCGACGGCCGCAGCGGCCAGGCCCATCACGTCGGTATAGAAGATGAGCAGGAACGCGGAAATGTTCGCCCAATAAAGGTTGAAGCCGAAGTCGCCGACGCCGTAGCCGATCTTTTCGCCCAACCGGGGTTCCGTCGAGGGTAGTGCCTTGTCGGCGGGGTGCGCGGTGCCGCCGCTCCCCTGGTCGCGTTGCATGTCCACTCCCGGTGCTGGGTCATTGCGCCGCAGGCCGGGTACCGGCTGGGGCGATGTACGGCGGCCAAGCTTGCGATGATCGCCGGAGCGAGGCAAGCGCCCGGCGGTATGGAAATGGTTGTGAACGAGGGCGCGCGCCGGACCCTCGCTGCACGGAATGCAGAACGGGCGCCCTGGGGCGCCCGTTCTTTCATCGCAGTGATGACGCGGTGATCAGTAGCGGTAGTGATCCGGCTTGTACGGGCCTTCGACCGCCACGCCGAGGTAGTCGGCCTGGTCCTTGGTGAGGGTCGTCAGCTTCACGCCGATCTTCTCCAGGTGCAGGCGCGCGACTTCCTCGTCGAGCTGCTTCGGCAGGCGGTAGACGGTCTTCTCGTACACGTCCTTGTTCGCCCACAGGTCGATCTGCGCCAGCGTCTGGTTGGCGAAGGAGTTCGACATGACGAAGCTCGGGTGGCCGGTGGCGCAGCCCAGGTTCACCAGGCGGCCTTCGGCCAGCAGGAAGATCGCATTGCCGTTCGGGAACACGAACTTGTCGACCTGCGGCTTGATGTTGATGCGCTTGGCGTCCGAGGCGTACAGCGCATCCACCTGGATCTCGTTGTCGAAGTGGCCGATGTTGCAGACGATGGCCTGGTCCTTCATCGCCTTCATGTGCTCGAGGGTGATGATGTCCTTGTTGCCGGTCGTGGTGACGTAGATGTCGGCCTGGCCCAGGCTGTCCTCGACGGTGTTGACCTCGAAGCCTTCCATCGCCGCCTGCAGCGCGCAGATCGGGTCGATCTCGGTGACGATGACGCGGGCGCCATACGCGCGCAGCGAGTGCGCCGAGCCCTTGCCGACGTCGCCGTAGCCGCAGACCACGGCGACCTTGCCGGCCAGCATCACGTCCATCGCGCGCTTCAGGCCGTCGGCCAGCGACTCGCGGCAGCCGTACAGGTTGTCGAACTTCGACTTGGTAACCGAGTCGTTGACGTTGATCGCGGGCACCAGCAGCTTGCCCTGCTCGGCGATCTGGTACAGGCGATGCACGCCGGTGGTGGTCTCTTCGGAGACGCCCTTCCAGTCCTTGACCACGCGGGTCCAGTAGCCGGGACGCTCCTTGGCGACGCGCTTCAGCAGGTCCTTGATCACCTGCTCCTCATGGCTGCCCGACGCACTGTTGACCCACGTCGTGTCGCCCTGCTCCAGCTCATAGCCCTTGTGGATCAGCAGCGTGACGTCGCCACCGTCGTCCACCACCAGCTCCGGGCCCGTCAGGGTGCCGTCGGGCAGGGTGAAGGTCAGCGCGTCGAGCGTGCAGTCCCAGTACTCTTCCAGCGTCTCGCCTTTCCAGGCGAACACCGGCGTGCCGCTCGCGGCGATCGCGGCGGCGGCGTGGTCCTGCGTCGAGAAGATGTTGCACGAGGCCCAGCGCACGTCGGCGCCGATGTCCTTCAGCGTCTCGATCAGCACGGCGGTCTGGATGGTCATGTGCAGCGAGCCGGTCACGCGCACGCCCTTCAGCGGCTTGGTGGCGGCGTGCTTGCGGCGGATCGACATCAGGCCGGGCATCTCGTGCTCGGCGATGTCCAGTTCCTTGCGGCCCCAGTCGGCCAGGGAGATGTCGGCGACCTTGTAATCGCCTTCGGTGGAAAACTTGCGTACTGCGTTCATGGCTCTTGCTCCGGTCTGTGCGATCAGGGTCGCAGGGTATCCGGGCGCCGTTGCAGGTTCATTCCACCGAGCCTGGCCGGACTATGTGGAGAGTCCGCACAGGATGTGCAGGCTCTTGCGGAAGGATCCGCACATGTCACGGTCGCAGCGCCCCTCGGCGAAGGGTCGCCATTATATCGCTTGTTCCGGATGAAACGATGGCGCACGGCTCACGCCTGATCGGGTAGGCTCAGGCATGCTGCCCTGCAGCAGACCAGTTGTCTGTCCGAACAATACCAATCCAGACCAAACCGAACGACGGGATCCACGCCCCCGCATGAACAGCCCCCGCAGTCTCGAATTCGCCCCACCCGATGTTCCCCTGCGTGAAGACGTGCGCCGGCTCGGCACGCTGGTCGGTGACATGCTGGCCGAGCAGGTTTCTCCGGAGTTTCTGGCAGGCGTGGAGCGGGTGCGCACCACGGCGATCGCGCGCCGCCAGGGCGGGGAGCCGCCCCAGATCCTGGCTGGACTGCTGGAGGGTCAGGCGCCCGAACAGGCGGAGTCCCTGATCCGCGCGTTCAGCACGTATTTCCAGGTCGTGAACATCGCCGAGCGCGTGCACCGCATTCGCCGGCGCCGGGACTACCAGCGCGCCGGCAGTGCCCGTCCGCAGCCCGACGGCCTGCACGACACGCTGGCCAAACTGAAAGCGCAGGGCGTGAGCCTGGCGGAACTAGCGGAGTGGCTTCCGCGCATCGACGTGGAGCCCGTCTTCACCGCGCACCCGACCGAGGCCGTGCGCCGCGCGCTGCTCGAGAAGGAGCAGCTGATGGTCGCCAGCCTGATCAACGGCCTGGACGGCACGCGTACGCCCGGCGAACTGGCCACCGACACCGCGCGCTTCCGCATGGCGCTGACGTCGGCGTGGCAGACGGCCGATTCGTCGCCGGTGCGTCCTGGCGTGGAGGACGAGCGCGAGCATGTCGGCTTCTACCTGATCGAGGTGCTCTATCGCGTCATCCCCGTACTGTACGAAACGCTGGAAAGCGCGATCACCGAGGTCTACGGCGTCGCACCCGAGGTGACCGCCCGGCTTCCCCGTGTGCTGCGCTTCGGTACTTGGGTCGGCGGCGACATGGACGGCAATCCGAATGTCGACGCACACACGGTTACCGCAACCCTGGACACGCAGCGACGCGCCATCCTCACGCGCTACCTCAAGGAACTGCGCCAGCTCACGACGCTGCTCAGCCAGTCGAGTTCGATCATCGGGGTGTCGGACGATGTCGTCGCACGCCTCGATCACTACCGCGCCCTGATGCCAGAGGCTGCGAAGAAGTCGCGACCCCGCCATGGCGACCAGCCGTACCGGCTGCTCAACGACCTGATGCGCGCCCGCTTGCAGGCCACGCTGGAAGATCGCCCCGAAGGCTATGCGTCGCCAGACGAACTCGCGCAGGACGTCGATCTCATCCTGCACAGCCTGGAAGCCCACCGCGGCATCCATGCCGGCTGGTTCGCGGTGCGCAGGCTGGCGTGGCGGGTGCGCACGTTCGGTTTCCACCTCGCGCGGCTCGACGTACGGCAGGAATCCAGCGTGCACGCACGCGCGGTGGCGGCCGCGCTGGGCGACGGTGACTGGGAACAGCGCGATGCGGTCGAACGCGCTGCGTTGCTGGGTCCGTACGCCAGCGGCGATGCGGTGCTGCCGGCGTCCGACCAGGAAGGCAACGAGCGCCTGGATGCGGTGTTCGCGGCCCTCGCCGATGCGCGTGCGCGCCACGGCACGGATGCCCTGGGGACCTACATCATCAGCATGGCGCACAGCCGCGCCGACGTACTGACCGTGCTCGCGCTGGCGCGCCGGGGTGGGCTGGTCGACGACGCAGGCCAGGTGCCGCTGGATATCGCGCCGCTGTTCGAAACCATCGACGACCTCGGCCACGGTACCGACGTCCTGCGCGACCTGCTGGCCGATCCGGTCTACCGCGCCCACCTGGCCGCGCGCGGCAACGTGCAAATGGTGATGCTGGGGTATTCCGACAGCGGCAAGGACGGCGGCATCGCCGCCTCGCGCTGGGGCCTGCAGCGCGCGCAGGTGGACCTGGTCGACGCGGCGCAGGAGCTGGGTATCCGGCTGACGTTCTTCCATGGCCGCGGCGGCTCGATCATCCGTGGCGGCGGCAAGACCACGCGGGCGCTGGAAGCCGCGCCGCGCGGCAGTGTGGACGGCCGCCTGCGCGTGACCGAGCAGGGCGAGGTGATCCATCGCAAGTACGGCATCCGCGCGCTTGCGTTGCGCTCGCTGGAGCAGTCGGTGGGTGCGGTGCTGCTGTCCAGCCTGCGGCCGCGTCCCCCCGAGCCGCGCGAGACACGCTGGCGCGAGATCATGGCGCTCGTCGCGCGCGAGAGTTCGCAGGCCTATCGCGCCTTCGTGCAGGCGCCGCGTTTCATGGACTATTTCCGCAGCGCCACGCCGATCGACGTGATCGAGCGTATGACGCTGGGCTCGCGTCCATCGCGACGGCTCGGACAGGATGCCGCGCTCAGCAACCTGCGTGCGATTCCCTGGGTGTTCGCGTGGAGCCAGGCGCGTGCCGTGATCCCCGGGTGGTACGGCGTGGGGACCGGCCTGCAGGCGGCGGTCGTTGCGTATGGTGAAGAGGCACTGCGCGAAATGGCGCGCGACTGGCCCTTCTTCAAGACCTTCCTTGACGACGTGTCGATGGTGCTCGCCAAAGGCGACCTGAGCATCGCCGAGATGTACTCGAAGATGGCCGGCGACCTGCATGAAGAGTTCTTCCCGAAGGTGCAGCAGGAGCATGCCGCCGTCCTGCGCTGGGTGCTGGCGCTCAATGGCAACGACTGGCTGCTGCAGCACGACCAGCGATTGGCGCTGTCGATCCGGCTGCGCAACCCCTACATCGACCCCATCAGCGTGATGCAGGCCGATCTGCTGAAGCGCTGGCGCGCCAGCGACCGCGAAGACGATGCACTGCTGCATGCGCTCGTCGCCAGCATCAACGGCGTGTCGCAGGGCGTGCAGAACACCGGGTGAGCGCGAGATCTGTGGCGTGGGAGCGACGTGAGTCGCGATGAGGCGTTACTGGCGTGCCATCGCGACTCACGTCGCTCCCACATCGGCATCACGGCGCTTCAGCCATCCAGCTCCGACCATCGCTGGTACGCATGGTCCAGTTCCGCCTGTCGGGCGGCAAGTTCATCGTTTGCGCGCTGCAGGTCGGCCGGCGCTTGCTGGTAGTAGGCCGCATCGTTCATCGCGGCCGTACGTGCGGCGATGTCGGTTTCCAGGGCTTCGATGCGCGCCGGCAGCTGTTCCAGCTCGCGCGCTTCCTTGAAGCTCAGCTTGCGCTTGGTGGCGGCCACCGGTTCGGGCTGTTTCGACAGCGCGGGTTTGACCGGTGAGGATGTCGTGGCGGTCGCGCCGGGCACGCGGCGCTGGCGCAACCAGTCCGAGTAACCGCCGACGTAATCCCCCAGTCGTCCTTCGCCCTCCAGCACCAGGGTGCTGGTGACCACGTTGTCGAGGAAGTCGCGATCGTGGCTGACCAGCAGCAGCGTGCCTTTGTAGTCGAGCAACAGTTCTTCCAGCAGCTCCAGCGTCTCGACGTCCAGGTCGTTTGTCGGTTCGTCCATCACCAGCAGGTTGGATGGCTGCGCGAACAGCTTGGCCAGCAGCAGCCGGTTGCGCTCACCGCCGGACAGGCGGGTGATCGGCGCACGCGCGCGTTCGGGCGAAAACAGGAAATCCTGCAGGTACCCGATGACGTGCTTGCGACTGCCATTGATCTCGACGAAGTCGCTGCCCTCGGCGACGTTCTCCAGCGTCGTGCGGGAGTCGTCCAGCTGGCTGCGGTGCTGGTCGAAGTACGCGATCTGCAGGCCGGTGCCCAGCTTCACTTCGCCCTGCTGCGGCGCGAGTTCGCCCAGCAGGATCTTCAACAGGGTCGACTTGCCCGCGCCGTTGGGGCCGATGATGCCCACGCGGTCGCCGCGCATGATCGTCGCGGACACGTCGTCCAGCAGCACGCGACCGTCGTAGGCCTGGGTGATGTGCTTGGCCTCGATGACCTTCTTGCCCGACGACTGCGCCGCCGCGGCCTCCATCCTCACGTTGCCGGACAGCTCGCGGCGCTGGGCGCGCTCGCGGCGCATCGCCTTCAGTGCGGTGACGCGGCCTTCGTTGCGCGTGCGGCGGGCCTTGATGCCCTGTCGGATCCAGACCTCTTCCTGCGCCAGCAGCTTGTCGAAGCGCGCGTTCTCCTGCGCCTCGGCGTGCAGGCGTTCTTCGCGGCGGCGCAGGTAGTTGTCGTAGTCACCCGGCCAACTGGTCAGCTGGCCGCGGTCGATTTCGAGGATGCGGGTGGCCAGCGAGCGCAGGAAGCTGCGGTCGTGGGTAACGAAGACGATGCTGCCACCGAAGGACTTCAGGAAGCCTTCCAGCCAGGCGATCGCCTCGATGTCGAGGTGGTTGGTGGGTTCGTCCAGCAGCAGGATGTCGGGGTTGCGGACCAGGGCCTGCGCCAGCAGCACGCGGCGCTTCATGCCACCGGAGAGCGCCGCGAAGTCGGTCTCCTCCGGCAGCTCCAGCCGTGTCAGCACCTGCTGCACGCGCAAGTCCAGGTCCCAGCCATTGCGCGCCTCGATCAACGCCTGGGCTTCACCCATCGCCTCCATGTCGCCGTCGTGGAGTGCATGGTGGTAGCGCGCCAGCAGCTGGCCCAGGTCGCCCAGGCCCTCGGCGACCACGTCGAACACGGTGCCCTGCGTATCCTGCGGCACTTCCTGCGCCATGCGCGCGACCACCACGCCGTTCTGTACGCGGATCTCGCCGTCGTCCGGCTTCAGCTCGCCGGCCATCAGGCGCATCAGGGTGGATTTGCCCATGCCGTTGCGGCCGACGATGCAGACGCGCTCGCCGGGTTCGATGGACAGGTCGACGTGTTCGAGGAGAAGCGGCCCGCCGACGCTGAAGTCGACCCGCTGGAATTGCATCAGGGACATGCACGTATTGTAGCCGGCGCGCCCTGCCGGCGGCCGCCGGTCAGGCGGTTTCGATGGCCCGGCTGCCCAGTTCGGCGTGCCGGCGTTCCATTTCCTCGCGCAACTGGCGGCGCAGGCGCGCGGCGGCGAAGCGGCGGATCTCGTCCGGCGTGGACGGCGCCAGTGGCGGGACCGGGGTGGTCCGGCCGTCGTCGTCCACCGCCACCATCGTGAAAAAGCAGCTGTTGGCGTGGCGCACGCTCTGTTTGCGGATGTCCTCGGCGACGACCTTGATGCCGATTTCCATCGACGACGTACCGGTGTGGTTGACCGAAGCGAGGAACGTCACCAGTTCGCCCACGTTGATGGCCTGGCGGAACATCACCTGGTCCACCGACAGGGTGACCACGTACTTGCCGGCGTAGCGGCTGCCACACGCGTACGCCACCTGGTCGAGCAGCTTGAGGATCGCGCCGCCGTGGACCTTGCCGGAGAAGTTGGCCATGTCCGGCGTCATCAGCACCGTCATGGTGAGCTGGTGGCTTTTGAGCGATTCCATGGCGCGCCTCCTGGGGGTGAGGCGCGCAGGCTAACCGATCCCGACACGCCCTGTGATGGTCACCCGTGTCGTAGAGCGGAGCTTGCTCCGCTTCACGCCTGGTGAAAGAAAGAACGGGCCGCTTTCGCGGCCCGTTCTTCGAGGCGGAGGCGCTGGATCCCTGTGTTAGCAGGGATGACGGCCCGGCAAAGGCGCCTGCGAACGCAGGCGCGCCGGGTCGTCACTTCAGCTTGGCGTCCTTGCGCAGCGCTTCGGCGCGGTCGGTCTTCTCCCACGAGAAGGCGGTCGCGGTGTGCTTCTTGCCGGCGGCGTCCACGTAGCTGATCTCGCGCGGCTTGCGACCGAAGTGGCCGTAGCTGGCGGTCGGCTGGTAGATCGGGTGCTCGAGGTCGAGCATCCGGGTGATGCCGTACGGGCGCAGGTCGAAGTGCTTGCGGATCAGCTTCTCGATCACGTCGTCGCCGACCTTGCCGGTGCCGAAGGTGGTGACCGAGATCGAGGTCGGCTCGGCCACGCCGATGGCGTAGGAGACCTGCACTTCGCACTTGTCGGCCAGGCCGGCGGCCACGATGTTCTTGGCCACGTAGCGCGCGGCGTAGGCCGCCGAGCGGTCGACCTTCGACGGATCCTTGCCCGAGAACGCGCCGCCGCCATGGCGGGCCATGCCGCCGTAGCTGTCGACTATGATCTTGCGGCCGGTCAGGCCGCAGTCGCCCACCGGGCCACCGATGACGAACTTGCCGGTCGGGTTGATGTGCACCTTGTTCTTCGGCAGCGCGTCCAGCCACTTCTTTGGCAGCACGGGCACCAGGATCTCGGCGCGCACGGCCTCGATCAGGTCCTTCTGCTTGATGTCCGGGTCGTGCTGGGTCGACAGCACCACGGCGTCCAGGCCCAGGACGGTGTTGCCGTCGTAGCGCAGGGTGACCTGCGACTTGGCGTCGGGGCGCAGCCACTTCAGCTTGCCCTTCTTGCGCACCTTGGCCTGCTGTTCCACCAGGCGGTGGCTGTAGTACAGCGGGGCGGGCATGAATTCCGGCGCCTCGTTGCAGGCGTAGCCGAACATCAGGCCCTGGTCGCCCGCACCCTGTTCTTCCGGCTTCTTGCGGTCGACGCCCTGGTTGATGTCGGGCGACTGCTTGCCGAGCATGTTGATGATGGCGCAGGTGTGGCCGTCGAAGCCGACGTCAGAATTGTCGTAGCCGATGTCATTGATGACCTTGCGCGCCAGCGACTCGATGTCGACCCACGCGCTGGTGGTGACTTCGCCGGCCACGATGGCGGCGCCCGTCTTCACCAGCGTCTCGCAGGCCACGCGCGCGCGCTTGTCCTGGGCCAGGATGGCGTCCAGCACGGCGTCGGAAATCTGGTCTGCGATCTTGTCCGGATGGCCTTCGGAGACCGATTCGGAGGTGAACAGGTAGCTGGACATCAGGCTTATATCCTTTGATTCGGATGAAAAGATGGGCGCGCATGATACACGCCGGGGGCGGTGCGTGCATTCTGCGCCGTTCAGGGTCCGCCGGGGTTAAGCGGGCATCAAGCGCACCTGTCACCGGATTGCCAGAAAACCGCAACCGCACTGTCGCAGGCCAGGTGCAGGCTGCGCGGCGAAACCCCGCCGCCGGTCCCGCCATGCATCCGCTGGAACGCCAGATCGCCGAACGCTATCCCCACTGGTTCCGCGGTCGCCGCGCCCGGCTGACCCAGCCGCTGCTGCGCACACTCGGGCGCTGGTCGAAGCTCGACCAGGCCTATGCATTCCTTGCGGACCACGGCCACCTGCAAGGGCTCGACTTCATCGATGCCGCGATCGATCACCTCAACCTGCGCCCGACAGTGGATGCGGCCGGCGAGCAGCGCATCCCGGCGCAGGGACGGCTGCTGATCGTGGCCAACCATCCTTCCGGCGCGCTGGATGCGCTGGCGCTGCTGCAACTCGTCGGTCGCGTGCGCCGTGACGTGAAGATCGTGGCGAACGATGTCCTGTCCGGCATCGCCCCCATCGCCGGTCTGCTGCTGCCGGTGCGGATTCTCGGCGGGAAGCCCAGTGGCGAGAGCGTGCGCGCCGTGGAGCAGGCGCTGGCGGCCGAACAATGCGTCATCGTCTTTCCGGCCGGTGAGGTGTCGCGCCTGGGCCCGCGCGGCGTGCGCGACACCCGCTGGCGCCGCGGCTTCCTGCGCTTCGCGCGTGCGACCGGTGCGCCGGTGCTGCCGATCCGTGTGCAGGCACGCAACTCGCCGCTCTTCTATGGGGCCTCTGCGCTGTTCAAGCCGGCGGGTACGGCGTTGCTGGCGCACGAGATGTTCCGCCGCAGCCAGCGGCGCCTGCAGCTGCATGTCGGCCAGCTGATGCGGATCGATACGGACGGCGATGCAGCCGTGGCGATCGCGCGCGTGCGTAGTGCACTCTACGCGCTCGGCCGGCGGACGCGGCCCGGAACGAACGAGGGCCGCGATGCGCCGGAGCCGCTGCTCGATGCCCTGGCGCCGGACACGCTTGAGGCCTGCATCGCCACCCTCGACGTGCTGGGGCAGACGACGGACGGAAAGCGCATCTGCGTCGGCCGGCTGGCCGGTGGCTCGCCGCTGCTGCGCGAGATCGGCCGGCTTCGCGAACTGACGTTCCGCGCGGTGGGCGAGGGCACCGGCAAGCGCCTGGACGTGGATGCGTTCGACACCTGGTACGAACACATCGTGCTGTGGGATGCCGCCCACAGGAAGATCGCCGGTGCCTACCGGATCGCGCGCGGCGCGCCCGTGCTGGCGGCGCAGGGACTGAAGGGCCTCTATACCGCCACGCTGTTCGACTACGCCGACGACGCGCTGCCACGCCTGGCCTCTGGCATGGAGCTGGGCCGCAGCTTCGTGGTGCCCGACTACTGGGGCAGCCGCAGCATCGACTACCTGTGGCAGGGCATTGGCGCCTACCTGCGCCGGCATCCGCGCGTGCGCTACCTGTTCGGTGCGGTGTCGATGAGCGCCGCCCTGCCGCTGCACGCGCGCGAACAGATCGTGGCGTACTACGCGCACTACTACGGCGATGCGAACGGCGAGGCGCGATCGCGCCATCCGTTCCGCTATACCGCCACGCCGCCGCGTTTCGACGCGCTGGACGCCGATACAGCCTACCGTGTGCTGAAGACCAACCTCGACACGCTGGGCGCGACCATTCCGATGCTCTACAAGCAGTACACCGAGCTGTGCGAGCCGGGTGGTGCGCGTTTCCTGGCTTTCGGGGTGGACCCGGACTTCAGCGATTCGATCGATGGCCTGATCGAGGTGGACCTGCACCGCATCCGGCCGAAGAAGCGCGATCGCTATCTGGGCGAGGCGTGGCGTCCGATGGAAACGGCCGCATGATTCCGCGGGCCGCGCCACCTGCGATGCGGCGCGCGGTCTTCGTCTCCGACGTGCATCTCGGCTCCAAGCACTGCCACGCGGCGGAGTTCGCCGATTTCCTCGCAGGATTGCGTTGCCGGCGCCTTTATCTGGTCGGCGACATCGTCGACCTGTGGTGGATGGCACAGCGCCGCGCGTCCTGGGATGCGGCCCATAACCGCGTGGTTGAGGCGCTGCACGCGCTGGCACGCAACGGGACCGAACTCGTCTACGTGCCCGGCAACCACGACAGGCCGATCCGCCGATTCTGTGGCCTGATGCTGCCTGCCATGCAGGTGCGGCGCCGCGCGATCCACACCACGCTCGATGGGCGCAGGCTGCTGGTCACGCACGGCGACGACTATGACGGCGTCACCCACTTCGGCGGCCTGCAGGAAAAGTTCGGCGACTGGCTGTACTACCGCATCCTCACCGGCAACCGGTTGACCAACCAGTTGCGCCGCCGCTTCGGCCTGCGCTACTGGTCGCTGGCGGAATACCTGAAGCGGCAGAGCGACGCCGCCGAACGCTACATCGCCCGTTTCGTGCAGGCGGGACTCGACGACGCGCGTCGGCGCGGGCTGGATGGCATCGTCTGTGGCCACATCCACCGCGCCTCGCTGCTCCAGCGCGATGGACTGCTCTACGCCAACGACGGCGACTGGGTCGAAAGCCTCACCGCGCTGAGCGAGGAGGCCGACGGCACGCTGTGCCTGCTGTCGCATACCGGCAAGGTGCTGCACGAGGTGGCGCCGCGGTTGCGGCTGGTGCCGCAGGACTCGCAACGCGCCGCGTGAGCGGTGTCGCCGTGCAGGCGAGGTGATGGTCGCCGGCGTGGCGCGCTCCTACAATCACGCCATGGATTCCCTCAGCCAGATCGTTCTGGGTGGCGCCGTCGCCGCCGCCATCGCCCCTGCAGGGCATCGCCGGGCCGCCCTGCTCGCCGGCGCGGCCCTGGGCACGCTGCCCGACCTCGACAGCCTGCCGATCGCCCTCTTCTCCGACAACCCGGTCACGCTGATGACCGTGCACCGCAGCTTCAGCCATTCGCTGTTCGTGTTGCCGCTGGTGGGGTGGCTGATCTGGTGGCTGTTCAGACGCTATGGCCGCGGACGGGTCGCCGCAGCGCCCGCGCGTTGGTTCTGGGCGATCCAGCTGGCATTGGTCACCCATCCCTTGCTCGACGCCTTCACCGTCTACGGCACACAACTGTGGTGGCCGCTCACGCCGCCGCCGGTGATGTGGTCCAGCGTGTTCATCATCGACCCGCTGTATACGGTCTGGCTGCTGGTGGCGTGCGTCGCGGCGTGGTGCCTGCGCGAGCGGGTCGCCGCGCAACGGGTACTGGTGGCCGGCCTGGTGCTGAGCACCGCTTACCTGGGGTGGTCGCTGGTCGCGAAGTCCAACGTGGATCGCGACGCGGAGCGCACGCTGGCGTCGATGGGTCTCGGCGATGCGCCTTACTTCTCGGTGCCGATGCCCTTCAATACGCTGCTGTGGCGCGTGGTGGCGATGACGCCGTCGGGCTATGTCGAGGCCGAGCGCTCGGTACTGGTCGACGAGGGGCCGCTGCAGTTCCGCGGCTACCCCTCCAACGTGCAGGCCTACCGTGAAGCGGCCGGCGTGCCGGCGGTCCAGCGCCTGGCCTGGTTCAACCGCGGCTTCATGCGCGCGCAGGTGCAGGACGGGCGGCTGGTCCTGTCCGACCTGCGCATGGGGATGGAGCCCGACTACAACTTCCGCTTCACCGTGGCCGAGCAGCGCGACGGGCGCTGGCAGGCGGTTGCGCCGGTACAGCACCCCTGGTCGATGCCGGTCTCCGGCGGCGACGGCATGCGCCGCCTGCTGGCCGCGATGTGGCACCGGACGTGGCACCCGTCTGCGGAGCCGGTTCGTGCCGCGCTGGGCCCTGGCACTGCCCCGCCTGCGCCGACTGCGACGCCGGACGCTGCGTCGGCGCCCTGACTCAGTACACCGTCGCGCGCGCCTGCACGAAGGCGTAGAAGAACACGGCGTCAGGATCGTTCTGCACATCGTGCATCTCGCGGCGCATGCCGTCGACGATGTCGCGGGTGACCCGCCCGGCGTCCACGAGCGAATCCGCCGCCGACAACAGCAGTTCCTCCCAGAACGCGATCATGTCCTTGCGCCGTGCGGGCTCGCGGTTGTCGAAGTGCACGGTCTTGATCTCGGTCGCCACGTCGCGATAGCCGCCGGCCAGCAGGAGGTTGCCGAGCTTGGCCCCGATGAACGGGTCGCCGTTGCTGTCGTACTGGAAATCGTTGAACGCCATCCAGTAACGCCAGGTGTTGGGCGAATAAGGATGCAGCAGGAACGAGGAGTTCATCACCTCGGTGATGTAGATCGGTGAGCCCGGCGCCAGGACGCGGCGGACCTCGCTCAGCACGCGCGCCGGATTCGGCACGTGTTCCAGGATCCAGCACAGGAAGGCGGCATCGAATTCGCGCGCGCCGTAGGGCAGGCGGCTGGCGTCGGCCTGCTGCAGCGTGTAACGGTCGCGGCACCAGGGCATCGTGGCGAGGTTCTGCTTCGCCGCCGCCAACTGCACCTCGTTGAGGTCCACGCAGGTGACGTGCACGTCCGGGAACCGGCGCAGCAGGATTTCGGTCTGCGCCCCGACGCCGCTGCCGACCTCGAGAAGCCGGCGCGCGCCGGTGTAGTCGATGTGGTTGAAGAGCGTGCTTTCCAGCAGCCGGGCCTGCTTCATCAGGCGGGCCTGCTCCACCGATGAGAATCCGTGGAGATAGGTGCGGCTTTCAGTCGTCTCGGGCATGGCGGGGTTCCTCAGGCGGCGGCGGGCAGGTCCGGCACGGCACCGGCGATGAGTGCATCGAAATAGTCGCGCGTCAGCCGTACCTGCTCGTCCGCGCTCTCGGCACGATTGACCACGGCACGGAAGGCGATGTTCTCGGGGCGATCCTTCGCATACCAGCCCAGATGCTTGCGGGCGATGCGAACGCCCTGCGGCTCACCATAGAAGCCATGCAAGGCCTCCAGGTGGCCGAGCAGGATGTCGCGGACTTCCTGCAGGGACGGCGGCGGCAGGCGTTCGCCGGTGGCCAGGTAGTGCGCGACCTCGCGGAAGATCCAGGGACGGCCCTGCGCAGCGCGGCCGATCATCACCGCATCGGCCCCCGTCGTCGCCATCACGTGCGCTGCCTTTTCCGGCGAATCGATGTCGCCGTTGGCCACGACCGGAATGCGCAGTGCAGCCTTGATCGCGGCGATGGTGTCGTACTCGGCGGTGCCGGTGTAGTGCTGGTCGCGCGTGCGGCCGTGGACAGCCAGCGAGGCGATGCCGCTGGCCTCGGCGATGCGCGCGATGACGGGCCCGTTGCGATGGTCGCAATCCCAGCCGGTGCGGATCTTCAGGGTGACGGGAACGTCGACCGCCTTCACGACGGCTTCCAGGATGCGGCCCACCAGCGCCTCGTCGCGCATCAGCGCCGAGCCGGCCCAGGCATTGCACACCTTCTTGGCCGGGCAACCCATGTTGATGTCGATGATCTGCGCACCGTGGTCGGCATTGTGGCGCGCGGCATGGGCGAGCTGCTCGGGTTCGGTGCCGGCGATCTGCACGCTGACCGGGCTGGGTTCACCGTCGTGGTCCATCCGGTGCAGCGATTTGTTCGTGTTCCAGAACCGCGGGTCGCTGATGGTCATCTCCGACACCGCCAGCCCCGCGCCCAACCGCTTGCACAGCAGGCGGAACGGCTTGTCGGTGACGCCGGCCATGGGGGCCAGCATCACGGGGGCGTCGATGCGATAGGGACCGATCTGCATGCCGGCATTATCCGCCGTTTGTCCCCGGGGAGAACCGGCAGGACTACGCGCCGTAGCGCGCCGCCAGGTCCGCGCGCAATGGCATCGCCAGCGCGGCACCAGCACGTTCGGTCGACAGCGCCGCGTAGCGGTTGGCGAACCGCACGTGATCGGCAAAGCAGGGCAGTGCGGCCTCGGCCAGCGATGCCGCGAGTGCGCCGTTGAAGGCATCGCCGGCGCCGGTCGTATCGACGACCGTGGCCGCCTCCGCCGCGACGCGGTAATGCGGGCGGGCGTCGCCGCGCAGTGCG
This sequence comes from uncultured Pseudoxanthomonas sp., assembly GCF_947498795.1. Taxonomy (NCBI): domain Bacteria; kingdom Pseudomonadati; phylum Pseudomonadota; class Gammaproteobacteria; order Lysobacterales; family Lysobacteraceae; genus Pseudoxanthomonas; species uncultured Pseudoxanthomonas sp. Next base: position 206,364 of record NZ_CANMLQ010000001.1, read on the forward strand.
TCGTCGGGATGCGACACGTACACGCCGGTGGCGCCCAGCGTCACCACCACGGTGCCGTGGGGGAACAGCTGACGACAGTGCTGGTGCAGGGTGACCCCATCGAGCGTGGCGACATCGTCGGCGCTGATCCGTTCGCCCAGGTGGCGTGCGAGCAGGGCGGCGAATTCGGTTTCGTTCGGCGTGATGACATCGGCGTGCGCAAGCAGTTCGGTCGTCGTCGCGGCATTCGCCGGTGCGGGGTTCAGCAGGGTGGTGGCACCGCACTGGCGGGCGGCCTGCAGCGTGGCCAGCACGGTGTCCGCGGGCGATTCCAGCTGGGCCAGCATCACGCCTGCGGCGACGAGCACGTCCGCCTGCCCCGTGGCGAAGTCGGCCGACAGGGTCGCGTTGGCGCCGGCGCCGATGACGATGGTGTTGCGCCCGTGCGCATCCACATAAATGCCGGCGGTCCCGGTGGGCTCCTCGCTCGCGTCGACGCGCAGTGCCAGGCCGTCGGCGGCCGCCAGATCACGCGCCAGCCGCCCCCCGGCGTCGTCGCCCAGCGCACAGACGAACGTGGTGTCCGCGCCCGCCCGCACCGCCGCGACCGCCTGGTTGAAGCCCTTGCCCCCGGGCCCACTGGCATAACGTCCGGCGATGGTGGCGCCCGCCGCCGGCAGCGCGTCGCAGCGCCAGACATGATCGACATTGAACGAGCCCACGACGACGACGCGGGCGGCAGGGAGGTGCGTATTCATGGTGCGATACCTGAGGTCCGGAACGCGGCATCGCCACGCCCACGGGAAGGGAACGTAAACAGGATGGGCGGGGCGGCCGGCGGCCGCCGCTCCCGGGTCAGCCGAAGTGCGACAGCACGCCGGCGATGGTGGCCGTCATCAGCGTCGCGATGGTGCCGCCCAGCACGGCGCGCAGCCCGAACCGTGCCAGGTCGGAGCGACGCTCGGGCGCCAGGCCGCCGATGCCGCCGATCTGGATCGCGATCGAACTGAAGTTGGCGAAACCGCACAACGCATAGGTCGCGATCAGGCGGCCCTCATCGGTCAGCGTCACGCCGGGCGTCTGCCCGTTCACGATGCCGGCCAGCTGCAGGTAAGCGACGAACTCGTTGATCACCACCTTCTGGCCGATCAGCGAACCCACGGTGGTCGCGTCCTGCCACGGCACGCCGATCACCCAGGCGATGGGCGCCAGCAGGTAGCCGAAGATCGTCGCCAGGTCGGTCGGCTTGCCGATCGCGGAGGCCAGGCCGGTGATCTCGCCCAGCCACGTCAGCGGCGCATTGATCAGCGCGATCAGGGCGATGAACGCGAGCAGCATTGCGCCGATGTTCAATGCCAGCTTCAGGCCATCGCCGGCGCCCGCGGCAGCGGCGTCGATGATGTTGCTGGAGGTCTTCTCCACTTCCATCTTCACGGTGCCGCGGGTCAGCGGCGTGCCGGTTTCCGGGATCAGCAGCTTCGCCACCACAAGCGTGGCGGGAGCGGCCATGATCGAGGCGGCCAGCAGGTGCTTGGCATAGAAGGCCTGCTGCTCCGGGTCGCCGCCACCCAGCATGCCCACGTAGGCTGCAAGCACGCCACCGGCGATGTGGGCCATGCCGCCGATCATCATGGTGATCAGCTCGGACTCGGTCATCTTCGGAATATAGGGGCGCACCGTCAGCGGCGCTTCGGTCTGGCCGATGAACACGCTGGCGCAGACGCTGGTGGTTTCCGCGCCGGAGACCTTCATGACCTTGGTGATGGCCAGCGCCATCATCCGCACGATGAACTGCATCACGCCCAGGTGGTACATCACGCCCATCAGCGCGGCAAAGAAGATGATGGTGGGCAGTACCTGGAAGGCGAAGATGAAGCCGAACTTCTCGGTGTCCATCAGGCTGCCGAAGATGAAGCCGGAGCCCGCCTTGACGAACTCGAGGATCTTCACGAACCCATGGCCCAGCCAGTCGAACACTTCGCGTCCGCCGGGCACCAGCAGCACCAGCGCGGCGAAGGCGATCTGCAGGGTGACGCCCGTGGCGACCAGCTTCCAGTCGATGGCCTTCCGGTTGTTGGAAAACAGCCAGACGATGCCGATCAGCACCGCCAGACCGAACAGGCCAAAGCCGATCCGCCCCAAGACTTCCAGCATGTATTCCCCCAGACCTTGCATGTTGTTCTGACCGGGCAGTCTAGCAGCGCGCCGGCTTCCCCAGACCGTTCAGCCAACCCCTCGCCACGCGACCCAGAGGGCCAGGCCGAAGAACACCACGGCAGCCAGCGTGCGGGCCAGCTTCAGCGGCAGCCTGTCGGCGAACCGATGGCCCAGCCAGACCACCGGCAGGTTGGCCAGCAGCATCCCGATCGTGGTGCCCGCGATCACCTGCCACAGCGGCGTGTACTTGGTCGCCAGCAGGACGGTGGCGACCTGGGTCTTGTCGCCGATCTCCGCCAGGAAGAAGGCAAGGGTGGTGGCGATGAACGCGCCGTGCGCGGGCAGTTTCTCGTTCTCGTCCAGGGTGTCCGGCTTTAGCGTCCACAGGGCCACGGCCAGGAAGCTGGCGGCCACCAGCCAGCGCAGGACGTCCGGTGACAGCCATTGGGTGAGCTCAGCGCCCAGCCAGGCGGAGATGGCATGGTTCACGACCGTGGCGGCGAGGATGCCCCAGGCGATGGGCCAGGGTTTGCGGTAACGCGCCGCAAGCAGCAGCGCGAGCAGTTGGGTCTTGTCGCCGATCTCGGCCAGGGTGACGGTGCCGGTGGAGACCAGCAGGGCATGCAGCGATTGCATCGAAAACTCCGGGGCCAGGCGTTCGCGGATGGACGCGAAGGCAAACGGCACGCAGCCCGGCCCGGGTTAGCGCGACGCCTGCCTTCGGTCTTGCCCGGCGAAGCGGATCGCTTCGTCCCGCGCACCATGGTCGGCTGACCAAGTGTGTTGACGCGCGGACCCCGTCAGGACGGGTGGGCTACTCCCCGGAGGAGGAAAGTGCGCACATTGTAATGAGACGGACGCGGGCACGGCGGAGACGTTCTCATTTAGACGGCGGCGGGAGGCACATGCACGGAATGTTGACTCGCAAATAAGAATCATTATCATCGATGGCGTTCCTTCCCTGGAGCCCACCATGATCCCGACCCTCACCACCTCGCCCATGCTCGACACGCGTTCGCTGCGCGAGCGCCTCTCCTTGCCGGCCACGCCACGCAGCGAAGACCTGCTCCACAGCGACGCTCTGTTGAAGGGGCAGCGCGAAGTCCTGATCCGCCATGGCGACCGCGTCTATCGCCTGCGTCACACCAGCAATGACAAGCTGATCCTCACCAAGTAGTTCCAAGGTCGCCGCCACCGATGGCGGCGACCCGCTTCTCTCTCCACCGGGCCAGCCAAGGATTCTCCGGCCGCCAGCCTTCCGGGTCTGATCACCACCCACAGGAATGCTGTACGCCATGATGCGTCCCACGCTGCTCACCGCGGCCGTGTGGCTGGCCCTTGCCGGCCATGCCCATGCCGCTCCCGCCACCGATGCGGCTTCGCCCTCTTCCTCCAGCGCCGATGCGAATGAACTGGCGCGCATCCAGGTTACCGCCACGCGCAGCGAGCGCGCCGTCACGGACGTGCCGAACACGGTCAGCGTCATCGATCGCGAGGAACTGGACGACCGCCTGGTCCGCGACATCAAGGCACTGGTGCGCTATGAGCCCGGCGTGACCGTGACCTCCAGCTTCGGCCGCTTCGGCCTGGGTGGCTTCCGCATCCGCGGCCTGGAAGGCAATCGCGTACGCATCCAGACCGATGGCATTCCGGTATCGGACGCGTTCTCGATCGGCAGCTTCTCCAACGCGAGCCGCAACTTCGTCGACTTGGACACGTTGAAGCAGGTCGAGATCGTGCGCGGGCCGTCCAGTTCGCTGTACGGCTCGGATGCGCTCGGCGGCGTCGTGTCGTTCATCACCAAGGATCCTTCGGACTATCTCGATGACGGCAAGGATGCGTACTTCGGCTTCCGCCTCGGCTTCGACAGCAGCTGGAACGGCTTGTTCGGCAACGCCACCACGGCCTTCGGCGGCGAGCGCTGGAGCGGCCTGGTCAGCGTGGGCCACCGGCAGGGCCAGGAGACCGAAAACCAGGGCGATGTCGGTGGCGTCGGTGCCACGCGCACGTTGCCGAACCCACAGGAACGGGACGGCCGCAGCCTGCTGACGAAGCTGGTCTTCGCGCCGAGCAAAGGACAGCGGTTCCGCCTGACGGTGGAAGGCAACGAGGACAACGCCGATACCGATCTGTTGACCCAGCAGGGGTATCAATCGCTGACGCGCGCCACCAACGATCGCGTGATCGCGCGCGACCACCAGACGCGTGCGCGCGTCGCCTTCGCGCATGAGTGGGACAACCTTTCGGCGGCATTCGCCGACAGTCTGGACTGGCAGGTCTACCGCCAGGACAGCGAGACCACCCAGTACACGCGCGAGGAACGCGCGCTGCCGGCGCCGACGCTGCGCGACATCCGCGAGCGCGAGTTCAATTTCGACCAGCGGACCTATGGTCTCCAGGCGAATTTCCGCAAGGCGTTCGGCACCTCTGTTCGCCACGACCTGATCTATGGCCTGAACCTCGCACGTACCGAGACACGGCAGAAGCGCGACGGTCTGCGCACGTTCCCGCTGACCGGCGTGAGCACGCCGGTCATGTCGCCGGATACGTTCCCCGTGCGCGACTTCCCGGTGAGCAAGACCACAACGGCCGCCCTGTACGTGCAGGACGAGATCAGCTTCGCTGACGGCGCGTTCCGATTGGTTCCGGGCCTGCGCGTGGACCACTATCGCCTCGATCCGCAGCACGACGCGATCTTCGACGCCGACAATCCGGGCGTGGCGCTGGCGGACATCCGCGAAACCAGCGTGTCGCCCAAACTCGGCATGGTGTGGACGTTCGCGCCGGCGTGGTCGCTGTTCGGTGGATATGCGCATGGCTTCCGATCGCCGCCGTACAACGACGTCAACATCGGGTTCACCAACGTGCAGTTCGGGTACACCGCCATCGCGAACCCGGACCTGAAGCCGGAAACCAGCGACGGCGTCGAACTGGGCGTGCGTTATGCAGGCGAAGTGGCGTATGCGAGCTTCTCGGGCTACTACAACCGCTACGACGACTTCATCGAATCGATGCGGCCCATCGGCTACAACGACGACGGGCTGATGGTCTACCAGTCGCAGAACATTTCCGAAGCGCAGATCCATGGCCTGGAGCTCAAGGCGGGCCTGGACATCGGTGCGCTGTCCGATGCGTGGGCGGGCTGGTCGTTGCGCGGTGCGGCCGCGTGGTCGCGCGGCAAGGACCGCAGCACCGATACGCCGCTGGACAGCGTGGACCCGCTGACCGCGACGCTGGGCCTGGCATACGACGCCTCGTCGTGGGGCGCGGAACTAGCAGGCCGTTTCGTGGACCGCAAGCGCCGCGTGTCGGACCCGGACTACTACCGCCAGGCGGGCTATGGCGTGCTCGACCTGTACGTGCGCTGGAATTTCGCGCCTGGCGCGAAGTTCAACGTCGGCGTCTTCAACCTGGCCGATCGTCGCTACATCGACGCGGGCGACATGGCGCTCGTTGCCACCGGCAGCACCACGCTCGATCGCTACACTGCGCCGGGCCGCACGCTGTCGGCCAGCGTGGCGGTGAGCTGGTAACCGCCATGCCGATACTGCGGGCACTCCCCGGTTCCGTCACGGGCGCATCCACGGATGCGTTCCCGGGCGCCGCGCAACTCGCGGCGTTGGGACCGGTGTTGTGCCTGTATCGCACGCAGCACGGCAGCGAACTGGCAGGCTGGCAACAGGCGGTGCGGGTGGAAGCCCGCGCCGGCGTGGGCAGCGACGGTCTGGACGAACGATTGCTGTTCTTCGACGCGCAGGGACGGTGCTGCTGGCGTCTGTGCCTGTTGCCGGACAGCGATTTCGTGGCCTGGGATCGCCTGGTGGCGTCGCTGCCGCAGGGCGCCGACGGTGAAGCCGCCGGGCTGGCCGACCGCCTGTGGCAACGCCTCGCGGGGCGCTTGCTCGGCGGGCAGTGGCGCGCGTGCGCGCTGCAACTCCATGCGGTGCCGCAGCCCGCCTCGTTGCCGGTGCTGGCCGCCAGCCTGTCGTTGATGTCGGTGTTGGGCGTCAACACGGCGCGTCGCATCGCCCACGCGGAAGGCGCGGAACTGGAAAGTGGGCTGCACGACTGCTGCTGCGCATCGTCGACCCGCTACAACGCGTCCCTGCCTGGCGCGGATCGACAGACCCCCATGGAGGCGGGCGACAAGGTCGTGCCGCTGATCAGACTCAAATGAGAGAAGCCACCATGAAAACACCGGTCGCCACCCTGCTGTCCACCGCCTTGCTGCTGGCCGCAGGCCAGGCCTTCGCCGCCGACCCTGCCCGCGATCGCCAGTCGATCCTGGCGATGCAGGGCGATTACACCGTCGACTTCGCCTTCGACGAAACCGTCCTGCTGCAGCCGGGCTACGAGCGGCAGGCGGCCAGCGCAGCGGCGGCGATGAGACCGTCATCGTCGTCGAAGACACGCCGAGCCGGATCGTCCTCCAGCACATCCTGGTCGACGCCAAGAGTGGCCACGTGACCAAGCACTGGCGGCAGGACTGGACCTACGAGGCACCTACGCGCTTCGAGTTCAGTGCCGATCAGACCTGGAGCGTCCGCGCGATCCCTGCCGATGCGACGCGCGGCGCGTGGACGCAGTGCGTGTATGAGGTCAGCGATGCGCCGCGCTACTGCGGTACCGGCCGCTGGGAGTACACCAACGGCGTGACGACCTGGACCAGCGATCTGAGCTGGCGGCCGCTACCACGTCGCGAGTACACCAAGCGCAGCGACTACAACGCCCTGTCGGTGGTCAACCGCCACACGCTGACGCCGAACGGCTGGACCCACGAGCAGTTCAACACCAAGGTCCTGCGAAAACCTGACGGGGCGCAGGTGGAACTGGCGCGCGAGTTCGGCTTCAACGATTACATCAAGACCACCGAGGTCGACTTCAAGCCCGCGCGCGACTACTGGCAGGCGACGGCCGGCTACTGGGCCAAGGTGCGCGCGCATTGGGATCGATTCCTGTCCCGCGCGCCCGGCGTCCACCTGAAAACCAAGGTGGATGGCATGGCGATGATCATTCCGTTGTTCACCCAGGCCGGCGACGTGCAGGAAGGCAAGATGGTGGCGGATGCGGCCATCGCCAAGGTGTTCGCCGACTGGGTCGAACCCGCACCCGCAGAACGTGCCGCGGCGGCCGGGCAATCGCGCTGAAGGTTCTCTCCGGCACAGGGACGTGCCGCCTTTGCAGAAAAAGACCCCCGCGGTTGCGGGGGCAGGGGATTCATCGGTTTCTCTTCTAGTAATACGTGTCAGAGCAGCGTGCTGCCCTTGCCGGATGGCGGTACGGGCGCAGCAGGCGGCGGGGGCGGCAGCGGCATGTCGCCGCCGTCGTCTTCGAAGGTCTGCACCTTGCCGTCCTGGTCGACGATCATCACGCGCCGACGCTCCACGACGTTCGGCGCCTTGCCGGCGGTCTCGGCCGTACGCGGCTTCACGACCACACGCGATGTCGAGGGAAAACGGAACGCCGCGGCTTTCGGTACGGTCACGGTGCTGGTCCGGGTCTGGCGGTCCCGCAGGTATTCGATCGCGACCTTGGCGTCTTCCGGCTTGTCGCGGAGCGCCTGCGTGACGTCGCGAGGCGAGGTGACGGTTGCGCCGTCGATCTTGCGGATCACATCGCCCGCCTGCAGGCCCTCGAGTTCCTCGCCGACAGACAGCACGAGCACGCCGGCGTCCGTGCCGAAGTAGCGACCCAACGAAGCATCCACCGTCGCCAGGTTGAGGTTGCTCCAGCGGAAGGCATGGGCGAGTGCGGGCAGCTGGCAGTCCTCGCCCTTGCAGTCGCCCAGTCGCCCGAGCTTGCGGAGCTCGAGCTGGACTTCGGGTGCGATGACGGTGCTGATCTCGCCCATCGGCAGGGGCACGCCTTCGATCCTCGGCATGCCGCCGTCGGCGCTGCTGAAGAAGACGGCGCCCGGACCCTGGCCGGCGAATGCTACGCGCGGCGATACCTGGGTGGGAGTGACGCTCGCTTCGTGTGTTTTGCCGTCGCGCTGATAGGTGACGTGCACGGGGGTATCCGCCTTGAGGTTGGCCAACCGCGCGCGCGCGTCGGCCACGCGGGCGTCGGCGGTGGCGCCACCGATCGTCTCGCCGGCCACGCGCAACAGCCGATCGCCCGCCGTCAGGCCGGCCTTGGCCGCGCCGCTGTCCGGCGTCACGCCCGTGATGCGCACGCCTGCCGCGTCGTCGCCCGAGAGCAGCACGCCGAGGCGCGGCCGACGCACGACGATGTGATCGATGTCGACGGGTGCGCGCATGGCGCCGGCGTCCCGCGAGAGTTCGGCGACGCGTTTCGCGGCGCGCTGCAGGTCCGCGCGGGCGGCGTCCAGTTCCCTCTGTTTCGCCGCATCGCCCTGCTGGGCCAACGCCGGCAGCGGTGCGATCAGTGCAAGGGCCAGCAGCGACCGGGATAGGGGCTTGAGCATGGAAGGTCTCCTTGTTGCGTGTTCTGGATCAGTAGATGGCGCTGTCGGCGGCGGTATCGTTCAACGCGACCTGCCAGCGTTGGGTGGCTTCCACGCCGGTGAGCTGGCGCAGCGTGTCGACGCGCTCTTCCCACAGCGCGGTGCGTGTGGCCTCGGACAGGGCGGGTTGCGAGAGGGCCAGGTCGATGTGGCTGACCTGGTCCTGCAGGTCGGCGCTGACGGTGAGGGCCGCCACGTTGCCGGTACTGCTGTCGGGTAGTTGCGCCAGCACGGCTTCGAGTCGCGCGGATTCGGTGTAGAGCGCATCGAGACGGGCCGGCTCCGCCGGCGCACGAACAGGCATAGGGCGCGCAACGGCTGGACGCGGCGACGGCGCGTCAGCGATCCGTTGCGTCGTGGAGACACCCACGGGTGCGGCGGCGGGTTCGGCGGCGACGGATCGCGCCGGCATGTCCGGAAGCGCCGGTGCCGTGGCCACGACCCCAGGCGCGCGTTGCGACGGCGGCATCGGGGTCTGTGCATCCCGCCAGTGCATCAACGGGATCACGGCGGCGAAGAAGGCTGTCGCGGCCATCGCGAGGACGGGACGTCGCCAGCGCACCGGACGTGCCGGCACGCGCGCTGGCGGCAGTGCAGCGACGACGCGCTGCCATGCGCCGTGAGGCGGCGTTTCCAGCGGCAGGGCGCAGAAGGCATCGCCCCAATCGCGCGGCATGGGTTCGCGGGAACGGGAATCAGGCATGGACGGTGTCCTCGATGTTCAACAGCGCCCGCAGCCGGCGCGTGCCGCGGGAGACCTGCGATTTGGAGAAGCTCGGCGTGCGCTGCATGAGCCCGGCGATCTCCTCGTGGGTATAGCCCTCGGCGTGGTAGAGCCACAACACGCTGCGGGTCGCCGCGGGTAGCGCTTCCAGTGCGCGCTGCAGCAGCGCGGCGTCGGCCGCGGCCGCGGGGGGCAGGCCCTGGTCCTGCGGCAGGTCGTCTTCCTCCACCGAAATCTCGGCAACCAGTCGCTTCTGCCGGCGCAGACGCAGCAGGGCTTCGTTGACCGCGATCTGCCGCAGCCACCCCCAGAAGGGGCAGTCGGCGCGATAGTCCGGTAGGTGGTGGAACAGCTTCAGCATGGTGTCCTGCAGCACATCGCCGGCCTCCTCGCGGTCGCCGCAGATGCGCAGCGCCAGCGTGAACACCGGCCGCTCGAACCGTCGGTAGATCTGCTCGAACGCCTCCCGGCAGCCGGTGCGCGCGCGGGCGACCAGGGCGTCGGGGATGTCGATGGCGAACTGCGATCGGCTCAAGCGGGGAAATTCGTCGGGGTTCGGAGGTAGGGATGCGGCGGAAGGCAATACCGTCGCAGGGGCGGTGAAGTTCCCGTCGGCGCCCTGCCTCCGGCGCCTATAATCGAGGCCACATCACGGGAGGGGGCCAGCATGGATTTCGGTATTTCGACACTCGTGGTCGCGGCGGTGGCGCTGTTCATCGTCGTGACCTTCTTCAAGGGCGTCCGCGTCGTCCCCCAGGGGTACGAGTTCACCGTGGAGCACTTCGGCAAGTACACCCACACCATGTCGCCCGGCCTGCACTTCCTCATCCCGTACATGCAGAGCATCGGCCGCAAGGTCAACATGATGGAGCAGGTGTTCGAAGTGCCCTCGCAGGACGTCATCACCAAGGACAACGCGGTGGTGAAGGTGGACGGCGTGGTGTTCTTCCAGGTGCTGGACGCCGCCAAGGCGGCCTATGAAGTGTCCAGCCTGGACCAGGCGATGATCGCCCTCGTGCAGACGAACATCCGCACGGTGATCGGTTCGATGGACCTGGACGAGTCGCTCAGCCAGCGCGAGACGATCAACGCCAAGCTGCTCGGCGTGGTGGACCATGCGACCAGCCCGTGGGGCGTGAAGGTCAATCGCATCGAGATCAAGGACATCCAGCCGCCGCGCGACCTGGTCGACGCGATGGCGCGGCAGATGAAGGCCGAGCGCGACAAGCGCGCCTCGATCCTGGAAGCGGAAGGCGCGCGGCAGTCGGAAATCCTGCGTGCAGAGGGCGACAAGCAGAGCGCGATCCTGGAAGCCGAAGGCAAGCGCGAGGCCGCCTATCGCGAAGCCGAGGCGCGCGAACGCCTGGCGGAAGCCGAGGCCAAGGCCACCGAACTGGTGTCCAACGCCATCGCGCAGGGCGACGTGCAGGCGATCAACTACTTCATCGCGCAGAAATACGTGGAAGCGTTCAAGGAACTGGCCACCGCGCCGAACCAGAAATTCGTGCTGATGCCGATGGAGGCCAGCGGCATCATCGGATCGATCGGCGGCATCGCCGAACTCGCCAAGGAGGCGCTGGGCAAGCAACAGGTTGCTGCGCCGCCGCGCCCGCCGCGCGTCCCGGGAGGCTGACATGAGCATCAAGTTCGCGTTCTGGGCGATCGCGGCGCTGGTGCTGTTCGCGGCGGAAGCGATGGCGCCGGGCGCCTTCATGCTGTGGTTCGGCTTCGCGGCGGTGGCGATGGCGATCGTGGTGCTGGCCGCCCCGGGCGTGGGCTGGCTGGCGCAGGTCGTGCTGTTTTCCGTGCTCGCCGTGATCTCCGTGGCGGTCTACCGCAAGTGGTTCCGCGGCAAGGGGCGGCAGAGCGACAAGCCGCTGCTCAACCGCCGCGCCGAGCAACTGGTGGGAACCGTCGCCACGCTCGACCAGCCCATCGAAGGCGGCCGCGGCCGGGTCAAGATCGACGATGCGTTCTGGACGGTGGAGGGTGCCGACCTGCCCGTCGGCACGCGGGTGCGGGTGATCGCAGTGAATGGCATGACACTGAAGGTGCAGGAGGCGTAAGTGGGCGTTCCGCGGCTGGCGTGGTCGATGTCGGTGCTGGCGCCGTTGGCGGTGGCGGCGACGGACCTCGTCGGCAAGGTCATGCCGCCTTACCCGGACGGGCTCGACGAGTTGGGTGGTAGTTGCGTCTCGGAATCCGCGGATCCGGCCCGCGTCTGCGATTACTCCGTCGGCGTGCTGGCCGCACCCGCCGCCAGGATCGATGGCGACCCCGTGCCGCGCTTCGTGGTGGCAGGCCAGTTCGCCGGCCGCGACGGCGCCCGTGCGCAGTGGCGCATCACCGATGCGCTGCCGTATCCCACCGGTCGGACCGGCTACTACCTTCAGTTCGGCACCTGCCGCGTGAACGGGCGCGACGACGCGCGCGTGGCGGCGATCGTTCGGCAGCACGACACCGCGACGGAATGGCTGAAGGATGTCGCGTGGGCGGGCCGGCTGCGGTTGCCGGATGGCCGCTTCGAGGTGCTGGAGGCGCGTTCCGTGGACTGCATCAACGAGGCCTACTACGGCCTTTAGCGCGCGGCGTACGACGGCGCTCCGTCGTGCCGCACCGCGCTGGTGCGTTCTGGGATAATAGCCCTCTTTGTCCGTCCCGGAATCCGTCATGACCCAGAAGACCATCCTCAACGACACCCATCGCGCGCTCGGCGCGAAGATGGTCGACTTCGGCGGCTGGGACATGCCGATCCACTACGGCTCGCAGATCGAGGAGCATCACCAGGTGCGCCGCGACGCCGGCATGTTCGACGTCAGCCACATGACCGTGGTCGACCTGCGCGGGCCGCGTACGAGGGAATTCCTGCGCCAACTGGTCGCCAACTCGGTCGACAAGCTGCAGAAGCCAGGCAAGGCGCTGTACACGGCGATGCTCAATGCGCAGGGTGGCGTCATCGACGACCTCATCATCTACTTCCTGGCGGAGGACTTCTTCCGCCTGGTGGTCAATGCGGCCACCCGCGAGAAGGACTTGGCGTGGATCACCGCGCAGGCGGCGCCCTTCGACGTCCAAGTCGCCGAGCGCCCGGACTTCGCCATGGTGGCCGTCCAGGGTCCGACCGCCCGCGAGCGCGTGCACGGGCTGTTGCGGGAAGAAGACCGCGCGAAGGTCGGCAAGCTGACCCGCTTCGCCGCCGCCGACGCCACCAGTACCCAGGGCGTGCCGCTGTTCGTCGCGCGCACCGGTTACACGGGCGAGGACGGTTACGAGATCGTGCTGCCGCAGGCGCAGGCGGTGGCGTTCTGGAACGCGCTGCTCGATGCCGGCGTCAAGCCGGCAGGCCTGGGCGCGCGCGATACGTTGCGCCTGGAGGCCGGCATGAACCTGTACGGCCAGGACATGGACGACACCGTTTCGCCCTACGAAGCGGCGCTCGCCTGGACGGTCGCACTGGACGAAGGCCGTCCGTTCACCGGCCGCGCCACGCTGGAGGCGCAGAAGGCGACCGGCGCGGCGCGCCAGATGATCGGCCTGGTCATGGACGAGAAGGGGGTGCTGCGCCACGGGCAGAAAGTGCTCACCGCCCATGGCGACGGCGAGATCCTGTCTGGCACCTTCTCGCCGACGCTCGGCAAGGCGATCGCGTTCGCGCGCGTGCCGGCCGGCGACATTCCGCTGGGCGCCGCGGGCGGCGTACGCGTGGACATCCGTGGCAGGGACGTGCCGGTGCGCGTCGTGAAGTTCCCGTTCGTGCGCGACGGACAGCCGCAGCCGGGTGTCCTGGAGTGAGCCGCGACTGGCAGCCTTCACTTCCGCATTCCTCCGCTAAACTATCGTTCCCTTCCCGACCCACGCAGCGATCCGGAGCACCCCATGAGTGAGATTCCTGGCGATCTGAAGTTCCTGAAGTCCCACGAGTGGGCCCGCGTCGAAGCCGGCGGTCGCGTCACCGTCGGCATTTCCGATCACGCGCAGGGCCTGCTGGGCGACCTGGTCTACGTCGAGCTGCCCAACGTGGGCGACCGCATCGAAGCCGGCAACGCGAGCGCGGTGGTCGAGTCGGTCAAGGCGGCCTCCGACGTCTACAGCCCGATCACCGGCAAGGTCGTCGAGGTCAACGCCGCGCTGGCCGACAAGCCCGAAACCATCAACGAAGACGCCTACGGCGAAGGCTGGATCTTCGTCCTCGAAGCCGAGGAGCCGGAGCAGCTCAACGACCTGCTCTCGCCCGACGACTACGCCGAGCTGATCGAAGACGAAGACCACTGAGGCAATCCTGCAGGCGGTCCCCGACGGGGAGCCGGCGATGGCGGACGATGATCCGCCGCTGCCGGCTCCCCGTTTCGTTTCCGACGCGGCGCAGCGCGCGGAACAGACGGCGGGGTGCGTCGTCGCCGTCGCGCGCCACCTTCCGCGGCGGGAAAAGTGGAATGGCGGGTACGCGCCGGACGTCACGCGTTCGTGCGGCGGAGTGGCATGCGCGGCAGGCGATCGCGAGCGTTCTCCCATCGACGGCATGGTTTCGAACGTCGCGATGCGTCGCCTGGCGAAGAAAAAAGTTTGCGCAATTTGGCGCAATCGGGCTTGTGCGACGCGAAATCCGACACCCCAGACGAAAGTTTTTTTTAGCCGCCGTTCAAGCCATCGGCGTGCACGTCGGTGCGACCGCATGGCATGCCGCGCCGCGTGGCCGACGCGTGGTGCGCGCATGCGCCATGAAAAAAATGCGCGTTTTACCGATGTTTTTTTTCACGCGCATGTCAGTGGGTCGCGTCGAGGGCATCCGCCATCGCCACAGGACGGTGGTTCCGCGCGCTCGCTGCCGCCGTGTCGCCGGGAGGGGCGTCGGAAAAAAGTTGCGCGAAGGTGTTGACACCTTGAAAAACCGTGATTAGGTTTCGCCCCAAGCAGCACCGGCTGCGGAAGCGAGTGAGTCGAATCAACACGACAGCGCGAGAGACAACACAGCCCATCGTCCGCACCCAGATCGCGGTGGACGCAGGCCTCGCTTCCCCCGGAAAAACGCAACGCACCCTTTCCACCGCACCCGTGTCGCCTGGCGACGCGGGTGTTTTCGTATTTGTAGGGAGCCGGGTTTCGCACGCCGGGCGCCCTGGGGAATCCGTATCGCCGCGCGTGTCGCGACGACGGCTGCCGGCGGGTCCGACTCCCGCGGCGTTTCTTGCAGCTGGGCCTGCCTCCGGGCAGATGTGCTGTAACCAGACGTAAAAATCCATAGTTCACTGACGAGGAGCCATCACATGGCAATGAAGAAAGCTGCGAAGAAGAAACCGGCCGCCAAGAAGGCTGCCAAGAAGGCCACCAAGAAGTCTGCTGCCAAGAAGACCGTGAAGAAGGCAGTGAAGAAGGCTGCCAAGAAGGTCGCCAAGAAGGTCGCCAAGGCCAAGAAGGCAGTGAAGAAGGTCGCCAAGAAGGCTGCGAAGAAGGTAGCCAAGAAGCCGGCGAAGAAGGCCGCCAAGAAGACCGCGAAGAAGGCCACCAAGAAGGTAGCCAAGAAGCCGGCCAAGAAGGTTGCCAAGAAGGCCGCCAAGAAGACCGCGAAGAAGGCTGCCAAGAAAGTAGCCAAGAAGCCGGCCAAGAAGGCCGCGAAGAAGGCCGCCAAGAAGCCTGCCAAGAAGTCCAAGAAGAAAGCGGCCCCGGTCGCGCTGCCGGCCACCCCGGCTCCGCTGATCTAAGCCCACCCCGGTTATCCGTAACACCATGGACTCTCTCCCTGTGCCCAGCGGGGGGAGAGTTTTTTTATGCGCGAACCGCTAGGCTGCCGCTTTCCGGATGCCGACGGGGTGGCGCGTGAAGTTCATCAAATGGGTGCTCGCGGCCATTGCCGCACTAGGGCTGGTGTTCGTGGTGGGCGGGTTGTTCCTGCCGTCGACCACGCATGTCGAGCGCACCGTCGTCATCAAGCGCAGCCCCGGACCCGTCTTCGACACGCTCGACTCATTCCGGCGCTTCAACGACTGGTCGCCGTGGGCGGAGTATGACCCGCAGGCCAGGTACACCTTCGAAGGTCCGGACCGTGGCGCGGGCGCGCGCATGCGTTGGGTGGGCAACCGGGCAGTGGGCAGCGGCAGCCAGGAGATCATCGCCAGCGAGCCCCAGCGTCGCATCGTGGTGGCGCTGGATTTCGATGGCAGCCAGGCGCAGGCGACCTATCTGATCGCGCCGGAAGGCGACGGAACGCGCGTGACCTGGGCGTTCGACAGCGCGCACGGGTTCAACCCGCTCAAGCGTTGGCTGGGCCTGCTGTTCGACCGGATGATCGGTGCGGACTACGAGAAAGGGCTGTCCAGGCTCAAGGCGATGCTCGAACAGGACGCGCAACGCTGACGACGACGGCTACCCGGTCGATGGTTCCCCATCGCACCGGCAGGGTCCGATGAGTGCTCAGCGCGGCGATGCGGTCGCGCGCTGCGAAGAAGTCCCGCTGTCCTTCCGGTTGTCGACCGGCGTTCCGTCGGGCGACTCGGCGAGCAGCAGATCGTAGTCGGCAGGCGTTTCTACCCACGGCTGGCCCGGCAGGCCCATCGCACGATCGAGGATGGTCGGCAGCAGGCCGGACGGCAGCGAGCTGTCGCTGTTCCACACCAAGGCCACGCCGAGATCCTGCCCCGGCACGAGGGCGACCAGCCCCCGGTACCCCTGCACGGCACCGGCATGGAAAACCACCTGCTGGCCTGCGTAATCGAACACGCGCCATCCCAGCGCATAACTGGCGGAGTTGACGCGCTCCCGGCGCCAGCCGCCGCGCATTTCCCCGGGCGTCGTCACCACCGGTGCATGCAGCGTCGCCAGCAGGGGCGCGGGCAGCACGTCGGGACGATGACCTGTCTGGGCGATCAGCCACTGCGCAAGATCGCTGGCGCTGGCGTTGACCCCCGCCGCCGGCGGCAGGCGGTAGTAGGTGGGCTTCGGCGTGAGCGACACCCAGCCATTGCGGCTGCGCACGTGCGGACGCGCCCAGCGCGTGCTGCCTTCGATGCCGGCCAGGCCCATGCTCGCATCGTTCATGCCCAGCGGCTTGAAGATGCGGCGGTCCACCGCCTGGTCGTAGAACGTCCCGGACGCAGCGAACACCACGTCGCCGATCAGGCTGAAGGCGACGTTCTGGTAGGCGTAGCACTCGCCGGGCGCGCACTTCAGCGGCGCGTAGGCCAGCTTGCGGGCCACGTCGTAGTACTCGGCATTGGCCTCAATGTCGCGATCGAACGCGTTGTGCGCCTGCAGGCCCACGCTGTGGCTGAGGACATCCGCGACGGTCACGTGCGCCGTCGCATTGGCATCGCTCAGCTGGAACCCCGGCACGAACTGGTTGACCTTGCTGTCCCAGCGCAACGACCCGTCCTGCACCATCAGGCCCGTCAGCGTGCTCGCGAAGGCCTTCGACAGCGACGCCAGCCGGAACACGGTGTGCGAGTCGACCTGTTGCGGGTTCACCACGTCGGTGACGCCATAGCCGCGCGCGCTGAGCACGCGGCCGTTGTGCACGATGGCCATCGCCAGGCCAGGCACGCGCTGGCCGACCGTGAGGTGCTCGGCCATGGTTTCGAACGCACGCACGTCGAAGCCCGCCGCGAGCGGCTGGACGTTCTGCTCCGCCAGCGAGGTGCGGTAGGGACGCGGCTGCGTGGGCGACATGTAGGGCGCCGTGCTGGCCGCCGCATTGCCCGTCGCCGCGGCGGCCTGCGGGCCTTGGCCGGCGGCCTTCCAGCTCGACGGTGTCTGCGCCGTGGACGAAAGCGTCAGCGGCAGCAGCAAGCCGATCATGCCGACACGGAAGACATGGCGCGATCGCCGGCTTTTCTTGGGGTTCATCGTGCGTGGCGCCTGCGTGAGCGGATGCTGTCTGGGATCATAACGCCGCTTTTTTCGGTTGCACAAACAAGGAGAGGTTCCGTGTGCATGTTGTTCATCCTGTTGCGGATTGCGGATGTGCGGAACGTCCCAATTCAGCAAGGTGGACTGCCCGCGATGCGAGGGCTTGCATCGCGTTCAGGAAGATCCACTAGACCACATGCAAGTGCCGCGCCAACAAGGCGCACGCCAGCGCGACGCGCGGGCATCCGCTGAACAGATGCACGGCTCGATCGCCGCGTGGGGGCTGTGTGCGGCGGGTGCGAACTCAGGCGACGGTGGCCAGTGCGCTCGGTGCCGTGTGTGCCGGGAGGTCGTCGCCACACAAGGTGGGACGGCAGCGGATCAGATCCGACGCACGCTCGGCGATCATGATGGTGGGTGCGTTGGTGTTGCCGCCGATCAGCGACGGCATCACCGAGGCGTCGATCACCCGAAGCCCCTCGATGCCGCGCACGCGCAACTGCGGGTCGACGACGGCGTCCTCATCCTCGCCCATGCGGCAGGTGCCGACCGGGTGGTAGACGGTCTCCGCCTTGGCGCGGATGAAGTCGACCAGCTCCGCATCGGACAGGTCGGTGCGGCGGGGATGGATCGGTGCTCCGCGGTAGGCGTCGAACGCGGGCTGGGCGAACAGCTCGCGCGACAGCTTGGCGCACTCGACCATCATCTTCAGGTCGAAGCCTTCCGGGTCGCTCAGGTAGTGGGCTTCGATGCGCGCGTCGGCACGAGGATCCGCGCTCGCCAGCGCGATGCGGCCCCGGCTTCTCGGGCGCAGGAAGCAGGCATGCAACGTATAGCCGTCGCCGGGCAGCCGGTGACGACCGTGGTCGTCCAGCATGGCCGGCACGAAATGCATCTGGATGTCGGGGCGGTCGTCCGGAGCCAGCGGCGAGCGCACGAACGCGCCGGCCTCCGCGATGTTGCTGCTGCCCGGGCCGCGATGCCCGCGCAGGAAGTAGTCGAAGGCCGTCTTCAGCTCGCTGGTACGGTCGTAGGTGATGCGCTGCGTACTGTGCTGCAGGGTGCAGATGTCGAGGTGGTCCTGCAGGTTGCGGCCGACGCCGGGCAGCGCGTGCCGCACGCTGATGCCCGTCTGCTGCAGGTGATCCGCCGGGCCGATGCCGGACAGCATCAGCAGCTGCGGCGAGTTGATCGCGCCGCCGCTCAACAGCACCTCGCGTCCGCACCGCACGACGATCTCATGGCCGCCGCGGGCGTACGCGACGCCGACGGCGCGTCCCTTCTCCAGCAGGATGCGCCGCACCAGTGCGCCAGTGACGATGTCGAGGTTCTGGCGGTCGCGCGCCGGGTCCAGGTAGGCCACCGCCGCCGAACAGCGTGCACCGTCCTTCTGCGTCACCTGGTAGAGCCCGAAGCCCGCCTGCGTCGGACCATTGAAGTCATCGTTGCGCGCGAAGCCGGCCTGCACCCCCGCCTCGACGAAGGCTGCGGACAGCGGATTGGTGTAGCGCAGATCGGACACGTGCAGCGGGCCGTCGCCGCCATGCAGCGTGTCCGCACCGCGGGTGTTGTGTTCCGAGCGGCGGAAATAGGGCAAGGCGCCGGCCCAGCCCCAGCCGGCGGCACCGGCAGCCGCCCAGTCGTCGTAGTCCTGCGGCACGCCGCGGATGTAGCACATCGCATTGATCGAACTGGACCCGCCCAGCACCTTGCCGCGGGGCCACCACAGGCGACGGTTGTCCAGGTGCGGCTCGGGCGCGGTGTCGTAGTTCCAGTTGACACCCTTCTGGCCGACCAGCTTGGCCAGGCCGGCGGGCATGTGAATGAAGGGATGCCAGTCGCGCGGCCCGGCTTCGAGCAGCAGCACGCGGCACGCCGGGTCTTCGCTCAGGCGGTGGGCAAGGACGCAACCGGCCGATCCGGCGCCCACGATGATGTAGTCGTACACATGCTGCCCTGTTGCGAAGTCCGGCCGAACCTAGCGGCGGGGGATAGAGCAAATGCTCGGGCATTCGACGCGTCCGGCGCCGGGGACGCGCACGGCGGGATTCCGGCGGAGCGCATACCCGGAAAGGCTGGCGATGTTGCAGTGCATCGGATACCGTGCGCGCCACAGGCGGGCGGTGCCCGCGTCCCGATGAAACGATCGCAGGCCGCGCCCATGGACCCGTCTTCACCCGCGACCACCCGGTTCGGCCGATTCCGCACGGCGCTGTCGGAGTCGCCGCCGCTGCTGTGGGCGTTCGTGTATTTCTTCTGCCTTCTCAGCGGTTACTACGTGCTGCGGCCGGTGCGGGAAGCGATGGCGGCCTCCAGCGACATCGAAGCGGTGTTTCCGCCGGCACTGATCGCCTTCTTCGCCAGCCGTGGCATCGCGCTCAGCGAATTCACGCTGCAGTTCATCTTCAGCGCCGTGTTCGTCATCATGCTGGTGCTGCAGCCGGTCTATGGCTGGCTGGTCAGCCGCTTTCCGCGCCGGGTGTTCCTGCCGGTGATCTACGGCTTCTTCATCGCCACGCTGCTCGTGTTCTACGCCATGTTCGACAGTGGCATCGCGGGGCGCGGACTGGCCTTCATCCTGTGGATCACGGTATTCAACCTGTTCGCGGTCGCCGTGTTCTGGAGCTTCATGGCGGACGTGTTCACCAATGCCGAGGCGCGCAAGTTCTACGGGTATATCGGCGCAGCCGGCACGATGGGGGCATTCCTGGGGCCCGTGCTGACCAAGACGCTGGTGGTGCGAGTCGGCATTCCCAACATGATGCTGGTGTCGGCCTTCCTGTTCTCGGTCTGCGTGCTCTGCATCTTCAAGCTGCGGACGTGGGCGGTCGCCCGCGAGGCGCTGCGCGAGCAGGTCAGCGGCGAGATCCCCATGGGGGGCGACGTGCTGGCGGGGTTGAAGCTCATCGCGCGCGAGCCGCTGCTGCGCTGGCTGGCCGCGATGGTGGTCATGGGCGTCGGCGTGGGCACGCTGCTCTACAACGAGCAGAATGCCATCGCCCGCACGATGTTCAGTTCGGCCGAGCAGCGCGCCGACTACTTCGCCACGCTCGATCTCGCGGTGAATTCACTGACCCTCGTGGTGCAGCTGCTGGTGACGCGCTTCCTGCTGTCGCGCTTCGGCATCGCGCCGGCGCTGCTGATCCCCGGCTGCGCGATCATCATCGGGTTCTCGATCCTGGCCGCATCGCCGCTGCCCATGATGATCGCCATCGTGCAGGTGGTCACCCGCGCCAGCGAGTTCTCGCTGGCCAAGCCGGCGCGCGAGACTATCTACACGCGGGTCGGCCGCGAGTGGCGCTACAAGGCGGGGGCGGCGATCGACACGGTCATCTATCGCGGCGGCGACCTCAGCTTCGTCTGGCTGCACAAGCTCCTGTCCGCGTTCGGGTCGAACGTCGTGTTCGGTGCCGGCCTGCTGGTCGCCAGCGCCATGACCTTCAGCGCGTGGCGCCTGCTGCGCGAAGAGTCGAAGCTGCCGTCCGAACGGGCGGCGAGCGACCCGTCGACGGCCACGAGGACCTCCTGACGTCCTTGCACGATGCCGCTATGCTGCCCGGCACATGACGGGAGGCCTGGATGGACGTGATCGCTTCGGTGTTGGTGGTACTGGTGGCGGTGCTACACGCCTGGTTCCTGGTGCTGGAAATGTTCCTCTGGACCAAGCCCGCTGGTCTGAAGGCCTTCCGCAACACGGCCGAGAAGGCCGAGACCACCCGCGTGCTGGCGGCCAACCAGGGGCTCTACAACGGCTTCCTCGCCGCCGGCCTGTTATGGGGACTGTTCACCGCGCAATGGAACGTGGTGGTGTTCTTCCTGCTGTGCGTGGTCGTTGCGGCGCTGTACGGCGCATGGAGCGTCAGTCGGCGGATCTTCTACGTGCAGGGCGTGCCGGCGATCGCGGCGTTGGCCGCTATCTGGCTTCTCTGATCCGGCATTTAAACCGATGTGGGAGCGATGTGAGTCGCGACCGCTCCCTCCGGCAGGTCATCTTCGCGGACGGATGTTATGCGTCGCGACTTACGTCGCTCCCACGACGGCTACGCATCAGTCGGTGCGCGGTGGCTTCGGCGACACCCACATGGAGATGCGCGCGCGGAACACCGGCTCGTCCTGCGGATTGCTGACCACCACGTCCATCGGCAGCTCATAGCCATCGACGGATTCGCGGGGCTCGAAGGCCGGGGTCGCGACCGCGGTCATCGTCCCGACGGCCTTCTTCAGGTACTCGACCGTCATGCCCTTGGGAATCCAGCGCATCGAGCGCGGGATGCTGACGTCGGTGGTGAGGCCGCCGACGAATTCAGCCAGGTTGCACAGTGCGATCGCGTGCACGGTGCCGAGGTGGTTGGTGACCGAACGGCGATGGCGGATGGTCGCTTCGCCGCGGCCGGGTTCCAGCCGCACCATGCGCGGGCCGATGCTGCCGAAGTAGGGCGCCTTGAAGCAGATCAGGCGCGAGAACAGCCAGTGGCCTAGCGGCTTGCGGCTCAGGCTGCGGTAGATCTTCAGGACGTCGGCGCTCATCGTGTGCTCCTGTCGCGACGACGGCGGGACATGCCCGCCGTCGTCGTGTCTTTCGTGGTGGCGTCAGGCCGCTTCGCGCGGTTGCCGCTTGTTCTGCGGCAGGTCGTAGTAGCTGGCGGCACGCAGTTCGTGCACGTCGAAGTCGTCCACGGTGATCGTGTCCAGCGTGATCGCGCGCAGTTCTTCCAGCTGCCTGCGCTCTTCCGCGGTGATCCAGCCCTCGCGCACGCCTTCATCCAGCTGCGCGCTGTAGTCCAGGGCTTCGATGTCCCTGGTCTTCAGCGCCTTCAGGAACTTGCGCTCCACCGGCTCGGCGGCCACGGCGGCGGCCAGGTAGCTGTCGATGCGGCCGCCGGGGTTGTTCTCGCACGGGGTCAGGAACACACCCTGGCCCAGGCGGTCGCGCGCTTCGTTCGGCGCCATCAGCAGCATCGCGACGCGATGGCTCAGGCGGTCGCCCGGTGCCACGGCGCGGCGGCCGAACGGGAACACTACCGGCCACAGCAGCCAGCCCAGCGGCTTGATCGGGAAATTGCGCAGCGCCTGCGACAGCGCCAGCTCGATCTCGTACGCACTGTTGTGGAACGCCCACGCCAGCAGCGGCTTGTCGGCTTCCGGGGCGCCGTCGTCATGGTGGCGCTTGAGCACCGCGCTCATCATGTACAGGTGGCTCAGTACGTCGCCCAGGCGGCCCGACAGCGATTCCTTGAACTTCAGCTTGCCGCCCAGCGCGCCCAGCGAGATGTCGGTGAGCAGCGCCAGGTTGGCGGCGTACCGGTCCAGCTTGCGGAAGAACTTCTTCGTGTACGCATCGCCCGGGGCCGCACCGATCTTCGAACCGGTGATGCCGAACCAGAACGAGCGCACCGCGTTGGAGATGGCCCCGCCGATGTGCGGGTAGAGCACGGCATCCAGCTGGTTGACGCCGGCACGGGTATCCGGGTCCTGTGCCGCGCGCATTTCCTTGATGATGTACGGATGGCACAGGATCGAACCCTGGCCGAAGATCAGCAGGCTGCGCGTCATGATGTTCGCGCCTTCCACCGTGATGGCGATAGGCGAGGCCTGCCACGCACGGCCAGCGAAGTTGCGCGGGCCCAGGATGATGCCCTTGCCGCCGACGATGTCCATCACGTCCTTGGCGACATCGCGGCCCATGTTCGTGCAGTGGTACTTGGCGATCGCCGACGGTACCGACGGCACGTCGCCACGGTCCACGGCGGCCGCGGTGGCCTGCGACAGCGCGCTGATCGCGTACGCCTTGCCACCGATGCGGGCCAGCGCCTCCTCCACGCCTTCGAAGCGGCCGACCGACAGGCCGAACT
Source organism: uncultured Pseudoxanthomonas sp. (assembly GCF_947498795.1). Taxonomy (NCBI): domain Bacteria; kingdom Pseudomonadati; phylum Pseudomonadota; class Gammaproteobacteria; order Lysobacterales; family Lysobacteraceae; genus Pseudoxanthomonas; species uncultured Pseudoxanthomonas sp. The sequence goes on from NZ_CANMLQ010000001.1 coordinate 229,381, forward strand.
GCTTGCGGATGCGGGCATAACTGCCGGTGACGCGCGCGCCGAACTTGGCGCCGCCGCTAGCGGTGGAAGGCAGGGTGATCGAGCGGCCCACGGCCAGGCACTCGTTGAGCATGTTCCAGCCCTTGCCGGCCATCTCGACGCCACCGATCAGCTGGCTCAGCGGGATGAACACGTCGCGGCCATGGATGGGGCCGTTCTGGAACGGCGAGTTCAGCGGGAAGTGGCGGCGGCCGACGTCCACGCCGGGCGTATCGCGCGGCAGCAGCGCCAGGGTGATGCCGATGTCGCGCGTGTCGCCGATCAGTCCGTCCGGGTCGTACATGCGGAACGCCAGGCCGATGAGCGTGGCGACCGGCGCCAGGGTGATGTAGCGCTTGTCGAAGGTCAGGCGGATGCCCAGCACGTTGGCGCCGTTCCATTCACCCTTGCAGACGATGCCGTAGTCGGGAATCGAGGTCGCGTCGGAGCCGGCAAACGGGCCCGTCAGGCCGAAGCAGGGCACCTCCTGGCCGATCGCCAGGCGCGGCAGGTAGTAGTCCTTCTGTTCCTGCGTGCCGTAATGGTTGAGCAGTTCGCCCGGGCCCAGCGAGTTGGGCACGCCGACGGTGGAGCTGACCACGCTGCTGACCGAGGCGATCTTCTGGATCACCTTGTGGTGCGCCAGCGCGGAGAAGCCCAGGCCGCCGTACTGCTTCGGGATGATCATGCCGAAGAACTTGTTCTTCTTGATGTAGTCCCACAGCTCCGGCGGCAGGTCGGCGTGGATGTGGGTGATTTCCCAGTCGTTGGTCATCCGGCACAGCTCTTCCACCGGACCGTCCAGGAAGGCCTGTTCGTCGGCGGTGAGCTGCGGCTTCGGATAGGCCAGCAGCTTGTTCCAGTCCGGGTCGCCGGTGAACAGGTCGCCTTCGAAGCCGACCGACCCGGTTTCCAGCGCGATGCGCTCGGTCTGCGACAGCGGCGGCAGTGCGCGACGCAGGAAGCCCAGCGCCGGCGCCGTGATCAACGGCTTGCGGATCGCCGGGATCAGCAGCGGCAGCGCGATCGCCACCACCACCAGCGCCGCGACGACGGTGGCCGTGGGGTTGGCGCCCAGCAGCCAGCACGCGACCAGCAGGCTGGCGGTGATCGCGGCCCAGTAGGCGAGCCGGATCCGATGGTAGGCGGCGAATGCGCCCGCCAGCAGGAAGGCGAGGAAGGGGATGACGATGCTCATGGGGTTGCTCCGGACACGGATTCGGTTACATCGGATTCGGCATGGCCCGGCGCAGCCGACAGGCTTGCCAGGTATTCCAGCACGGTGGCGGTAAATGCGTCGTTGTCGTCGCCGGCCACCATGTGCGTGGCCTGCGGCAGGTGCACGTGGCGCGCATGCGGCACCAATCGCTGGAATTCTTCGACGGTCTTCTCCGAGACCAGGTCGCTGCGCCCGCCGCTGATCAGCAGCACGGGGCACTGCACCCGGCGCGCGGCCTCGGCGATGGCCTCCTGGTGCTGGGCGCTGTCGCGCGCGAGCTCGTCGACCAGGCGCGGGTCCCAGTGCCAGCGCCAGCGGCCATCGGCGCCTTCGCGCAGCAGCTCGCGCAGGTCGTCGGCGGATTTGCGCGTGCGACGCTGCGGTTGGTACGCGGCAATGGCGTCCGCCGCGTGATCGAGCGACGCGAAGCCGTCGGGGAACGCGGTCATGAAGGCGAGGATGCGCTGCAGGCCGGCGTGCTCCCAGCGCGGGGTGATGTCCACCAGCACCATGGCGCGGAACAGGCCGGGCCAGCGCGACTCGGCGATCAGCCCGAACAGCCCGCCCATCGACGCGCCGACCAGGACCGGCGGTTCCGGTTGTTCACCGGCCACCACGATCAGGTCGTCGGCGAACTGGTCGCCCGCATAGGGAAGATCGGGGGCATTGCGGCCGGACTCGCCGTGGCCACGCGCGTCGTACGCCAGTCCGGCATATCCCTGTTCGGCCAGCCATTGCCCGGTTCTATGCCAGGCGCCCGCGGTCTGTCCGAACCCGTGCGCGTAGATCAGCGCGGGATGGCTCTGCAGGGCGCGGGGCGACGGGAAACGACGAAGCGCGAGCGGCACCTCCCCCTGTCCTTTCAGCACGCGATCCTGACCGGCGTCGATGACGCGGGAGTGCGGCGCGGTAGCAGGAGAGGTGGAGGTGACCATACGGCCAAGTATGGGCTGTCGCATTTAGAGCAGTCAATCGGTTTGGCATTCGCGTTTCACATGCAACCGATTGATTTGTCTTTATTTGTGGTGCGCTGCAGCATACATACCGCTACACACCTCGGCGTATGGTTAAATGCCGGCCATGAGCACGCCCAGCCCCGAAACACCCGCCAGCGCCCCCGCCCGCAACGCCCGCCTCAGTGCCGACGACTGGGCCCAGGCGGCGCTCGACCTGATTGCGGAGCAGGGGGTGTCGGCGGTGGCCGTGGAACCGCTCGCCCGCCGGCTGGGTGTCACGAAGGGCAGCTTCTACTGGCACTTCCCGTCCCGCGATGCGCTGCTGCAGGCGGCGCTGGAGCGTTGGGAAGTCGGTGAACAGGAAAACATCTTCGGCAGCCTGGAAAAGGTGGCCGATCCGCGCGAACGCCTGCGCGCGCTGTTCCAGCTTGTCGGGCACGAGGTCAAGCCGCACATCATCTACAGCGAACTGCTGAAGGCGCTGGACCACCCCTCCGTGCAGCCGGTCATCGACCGCATCTCGCAGCGCCGGCTGGACTATCTGGTGGCGATGTTCCGACAGGCCGGCCTGCAGCGCACCGATGCCACGCATCGTGCGCGCCTGGCCTATGCGGCCTATGTGGGCTTCCTGCAACTGTCGCTGCAGCTGCAACAGCCGCGCATGACGTCGGAAGAGTTCGAGACCTACCTCGAACACGTCATCTCGACGTTGATTCCGAACTGACGCTTCATAAGGCGGCGCGTGGTCGCCGTGTGGAGGGCGGGCTACGTCGCGCCCGTCATTTGATTGGTGCGGGCTCGTCGACGGCTTGCATGTGCGAAGACAGCAGCCCCAGATCGGCCCGTACTTCCTGATCGTCGAACTGCGTGGTCGAGGTGATACGAACCGTCGCATGAACTCTCGGCTCGGCATCCAGATAGCAATCCTTGCATCACTGGATCGTCAGTACCTTCAGCGTCGACCCTTCCGGGAAGCGCGTCCGCGAGATGACCTCCGGTCCATCAAAGCCGGGCGGCTGGACGACTTTGTAGGTGCTAGGTGAGGGGCCGTAGTTCTGATCCAGGCTCACGCGATAGACGGTCATGTCGGCCGTCGCCCTGTACTCGTTGCCGACATATCGCGCGTACTCCGAATCGCGGCTTACATCTTCGTAGGTGACTGGATAGCAGCCAACCAGCAGGAGCGTCGCGAGCAAAGCAATGAATCTGGCGTTCATCGATGATCTCCTCCCGCGGGGCTCGCGCCGGATCGCCGCGTCTTTCCAGCGCGCGCGACCGCATAGAGCGCGACGTAGCAAAGGCCGAGGGCGAGCGGCAGTGCCCAAGCCTGTGGGCCATTGCCGTAGTTCAGATATGCGGCGTTGATGTGGATCGCGGGTATCGTCGTCAGTGGGAGGGCGATGACGGCACGACCATCGAGCCTGCGTGAGCGCCACAGCAGCCATGCGGATGCCGTCAGCAGCGCCAACTGCAGGTAAACCCAGCCGCGATACACGGCGCTGTCGGACACGAGCAATGCGAGATGCACGGGAATCGACGTCAGTACGCAGGCGGCCAGCAGGCGCGAGAGCAAGCGGAAAGCCCATACGCCGGGAGATGCGTGCGACGTGGCGGCGCGCGTGACCTCCCTCACGCCGGCCCCATCGCCACTTGCCGCACGCCACCCCGCCACTCCCGCTGCTCGCGCACATATCCGCTGCGTTCCAGCCACCGGAAGATCGAGCGCACGGTGACGACGGGGTAGTCGCCGGACAGGCGCGTGCCGACGGGGTGGTCGGTGAAGTCGGTGTTGGCGGAGAACAACCCGCCCAGTACGCGTTTGGAATAGGCGATGTGCACCGTGTCCGGCACGAAGCCGTCGCCGCGGGCGAAGGCGTACGCACTGCGGCGGTCGTAGATGCCGCGATCGGCGAGGGCGGCGGCCATCACTTCGACGAGCCACGCGGTGGAGTTCTGGTAGTCCTCGCTGCCGGGTCGCGCGATCAGGTTGTAGCGTGGGTGGTGCAGGCTGTGGCGTGGCATCTGCTGCAGTCGCGCGGCCAGGCGGTCGGCGACGTCCGGCGTGAACCAGACGATGCGCAGGTCCTGGTTCACCAGGTCGTCGGCGAAGAAGTTCACCAACCCCTGCGCATACAGGCCGGACCGGTCGCTGCCGCATTCGTTGAGCAGGTGCACCACCGTCCAGCGGCCTTCGGCGTGGTCGCGCACCGCGAAACCGGCGTGGCTGTAGACCAGGCCCTGCTTCGACAGGTCGGTGCCGACGCGTGTGATCAGCGCCACCGGCGCATCCACCTCGTCGAGTTGCCGCGCCGCCAGCAACGCGGTGCGCGCGGCGTCCGCCACCTTGTGCGGCGGCATCTCCAGTTGCTTGCAGGCATCGCCCGCGCGTGCCGTCCCTGGCAGCGCGAGGACGAAGGCGAAAAGGCATGCCGCGAACGTGCGGATCACGCGATCACCCGCCGTATCGGTGGCTGTGGATGTGCGGGCGGGCGGCGTCGTTGGCGATGAAGCACAGCGCTTCGCCGGCCGCGCTGAGGATCCAGCCGGTCGACACCGCAGCCACGCTGATGGCCGTGCCGACCGCGATGCCTAGCCGCTTGATCGCCTCCGCGCTCAGGTACACGACGAACGAGGCGGCGCCCACCACGCCCGCTGCGGCGACCGACACCGTGACCGCCACGCTGCCCGCCACCACGGCGACGCCGGTCACCACGGCGGACGCGCCATGGCCCAGTGCGTGGATCACCGCGACGGGCACTTCGATGGAGGCTTCGAGACTGGCCTGCGACATACGGCTGGCGCCATCGGACTGGGGGGCGGCCTGCGCCGGGAGGGTCATGCCGCCGGACAGGGCGGTGGCCAGGGCAAGCGATAGCGAGCGGGCGATCAGGCGGGTCATGGCGGCCTCCGGCGATGTCGCCGCACCTTGGCTGCGCTCGCCCGCGGTGTTCAACCGGCATCGACGAGGTAAGCTCCGGCGCAACAACCGGTATAGGAATCCGCTACCGATGGCCGTCTCGGTCGACCTGATCGATGCCCTGAAGCGCTGCCTGCGCGCGCAGGAACTGACGTACCGCGAACTCGCCGTCCGCATCCGCATGAGCGAAGCGGCGGTCAAGCGCATGTTCTCGCGCCGCGCGATGAGCCTGCAGCGGCTCGAGCAGATCTGCGATGTGCTCGATGTCGGCCTGGCCGAGCTCAGCGCCGAAGCCTCGCGCGGGCGCAAGGCGATGGCCCAACTGAGCGAGGCGCAGGAACAGGCCCTGGTGGACGACCCGCCGCTGCTCATGGCGCTGTTCCTCACCCTGAACCGCTGGCGCCAGGACGACGTGATGGGCCACTTCGGCTTCACGCCGGCGCAGTGGACCGGTCTGCTGGTCAAGCTGGATCGCCTGGGCATCATCGAACTGATGCCCGGCAACCGCGGCCGCGCGCTGACCGCGCGCAACTTCCGCTGGCGTGCCGATGGCCCGATGGAGCGCTACTTCCGGCTCACCCTGCTGACCGATTACTTCGCCGATCCATTCGACGGAGAACAGGATGCGCTGCTGCTGCTGAGCGGCAGCCTGAGCATCGACGGCGTGAAGCAGCTCCGCCAGCGCCTCGAGGAGGTCGCGCGCGAGTTCGATGCGTTGCTCGCCCGCGATGCGACGCTGCCGGCGGAAGACCGGGTGGGGGTCAGCCTGGTGCTGGCGCAGAAGCCGTGGCTGCTGCAGCTGTTCAATCCCTACCGGCGCTCGCGCGAGGCGTAGCCGCCGGGAAGGAGATCGGGCTCGGAATGTCATCGATGGGGCTCGGAAAGCCATCGATGGCCCTTGTTGCTCCATCGATCGCCCTCTGAGCCCCGTCGATGGCACGTTGAGCTCCATCGGCATCGCCCCCGAAGCCCCATCGATCGGGCTCCGTGCTCCATCGATGACATTCCGAGCCCGAGCGATGAGGCTCCGAGGGCGATCGATGGCATGGCGAGTCCCATCGATCGCTCTCGGAAAGCCATCGATCGGGCGTCCGGGCCTCATCGTTGGCTCTCCGAGCTCGATCGATGGCCTTCGGAGCTCCGTCCTTGGCGCGCAACGCCCTGTGTGGCGGGCCTTCTCTGGCCCTGGTGAGACGGAATGACCCTCGTTCCCCCTCCCGGATGACCGCCCGTCGACGTTCTCCTCGTCTGAAGGACAAGACATTGGTATCATTTTGGTCTCACTTTTCGAGGGTGTGGCATGAACGCAGCGGTCGATGTTTTCAAACGCAACGAATTTCCGGGCAGTTCGCTGGCCGCGTTGAACGCCTGGGTCGCCGAGGTCGCCGCGCTCACCCAACCCGACCACATCCACTGGTGCGATGGCAGCGATGCCGAGAACGCGCTGCTGACGAAGCAGATGCTGGCCGACGGCACCTTGCTGCCGCTGAATCCTGAAACCCACCCGCACAGCTGGCTGCACCGCTCCAGCCCGAGCGACGTGGCACGCGTCGAGCACCTGACCTTCGTGTGTACCGCGCAGCCCGACGATGCCGGCCCCAACAACCACTGGATGGCCCCGGCCGAGGCGCACGCGAAGATGGACGCGCTGTTCGCCGGATGCATGCGCGGACGCACGCTGTACGTGATCCCGTACTGCATGGGCCCGATCGATTCGCCGCTCTCGCGCTGCGGCGTGGAGATCACCGATTCGCCGTACGTGGTGGCGAACATGCGCATCATGACCCGCATGGGCGCACCGGCGCTGGCGCGGATCGAGCGTGAGGGAACGTTCGTGAAGGGCCTGCACTCCACCGGCGAGCTCGACCCGGACCGCCGCTTCATCATGCATTTCCCCGACGAGCTGACCATCAAGAGCTTCGGCTCCGGCTACGGCGGCAACGCGCTGCTGGGCAAGAAGTGCCACGCCCTGCGCATCGCCTCGCACCAGGCGCGCCATGAAGGCTGGCTGGCCGAGCACATGCTGATCGTCGGCATCGAGAACCCGCAGGGCGAAACGCATTACATCGCCGCCGCGTTCCCGTCGGCGTGCGGCAAGACCAACCTGGCCATGCTGATTCCGCCGGAAGGCTATCGCCAGGCGGGCTGGAAGGTGTGGACCGTCGGCGACGACATCTGCTGGATGCGCCCCGGCGCCGATGGCCGCCTGTACGCGATCAATCCGGAAGCCGGTTTCTTCGGCGTGGCGCCGGGCACCTCCGACAGTTCCAACCCCAACGCGCTGGCCACCATCAGCCACCACACCATCTTCACCAACGTCGCCGTCACCGACGAGCAGGAGCCGTGGTGGGAAGGCCTGGACACGCGCACGCCGGCGCTGGACTGGCAGGGGCGCAAGTACGATCCAGCCAACGGGCCGGCCGCGCACCCCAACTCGCGCTTCACCGTGTCGGCCAAGCAGTGCCCCAGCTATTCGGCCAAGGCCGAGGATCCGCAGGGCGTGCCGATCAGCGCCATCGTCTTCGGCGGCCGCCGCGCCTCGCTGGTGCCGCTGGTGTTCGAAGCGCGCGACTGGACGCACGGCGTGCTGGTCGGCGCGGCGATGGGCTCGGAAACCACGGCCGCCGCGACCGGCGCGGTCGGCGTGATGCGTCGCGACCCGATGGCGATGAAGCCGTTCTGCGGCTACAACTTCGCCGACTACTTCGCCCACTGGCTGTCGTTCGACCGGGCCGGCGCGAAGCTGCCCAAAATTTTCCACGTGAACTGGTTCCGCAAGGGCGGCGACGGCAAGTTCCTGTGGCCCGGCTTCGGCGAAAACCTGCGCGTGCTGGAGTGGATGATCCAGCGCGTCGAGGGCAAGGCCGACGCGGTGGAAACCCCCATCGGCCACCTGCCGCGCGCCGAGGACCTCAACCTGGATGGCGTGGCGCTGAGCGATGAAGCGCACGACCTGCTGTTCGGCTTCGACCGCGCCGGCTGGCAGGCGGAGTTCGCCGGCATCGGCGAGTACCTGCAGGAATTCGGCACCCGCACGCCGCAGGCATTGAAGGACGAACAGCAACGCATCGCGGCCCGTCTGGCCCACTGATTCCCCGCCTCGCGCATCGTTTTCCTGCGCAAGCCCCGCGCACGTCCTCCCGGGACGCCGCGGGGCTTTTTTGTGCGGGCGCGCGGCCTGCCGTGCTCTGGGATAATGCCGGCGCTCGCTCCCACCGAAGGCCGACATGACCCAGACCCTCCGCATCGCCATGGCGCAGTTCGATTTCCCGGTCGGCGCCGTCGCGCAGAACAGCGAGAGCATCCGCCGCATGATCGCCGAGGCGCGCGACCAGTACGGCGCCGACGTGGTGCTGTTCCCCGAACTGGCGGTCAGCGGCTATCCGCCTGAAGACCTCTTGCTGCGTCCGCGCTTCCTGGCCGATTGCGAAACCGCACTGAGGGAGATCGCCGCCACCACGCACGGCATCGTCGCCGTGGTGGGCTGGCCGCAGAGCGCTGGCAGCGTGGTGTACAACGCTGCCAGCGTGCTGCGCGACGGCGCGGTCGAGGCCACCTACCGCAAGCGCGAACTGCCCAACTACGCGGTGTTCGACGAGCGCCGCTACTTCGACGTGGACCCGGATGGCGGCGCCTGCACCTTCGAGGTGAACGGCGTGCCGCTGGGCCTGGTGATCTGCGAAGACCTCTGGTTCCCCGAGCCGCTGGCCGACACCGCCGAGGCGGGCGCCGTGCTGACGCTGGTGCCCAATGCGTCGCCGTTCGACCGCGACAAGCATGCGCAACGCGATGCGCTGATCGCCGAGCGCACGCGCGAGACCGGCATGGCGCTGGCCTACCTCAACGTGGTCGGCGGGCAGGATGCGGTGGTGTTCGACGGTGCCTCCGTGGTCGCCAACGGCGACGGCACCGTGCATCCGGCCGCGGCGGCCTTCACCGACCAATGGCTGGTGGTCGACTTCGACGTGGCCACGCGTGCGTTCAGTCCGGTGGTGTGGATGGACGACGGCGACGAGAGCCGCGATGCGCTGGCGTGGCGCGCGATCGTGCGCGGCATCCGCGACTACTGCGGCAAGAACGGGTTTTCGAAGGTCTGGCTGGGCCTGTCCGGCGGCATCGATTCGGCGATGGTGCTGGCGCTGGCGGTGGACGCGCTGGGCGCGGACAACGTCACTGCGGTGCGGCTGCCGTCGCGCTATACCGCAGGCCTGTCCAATGACCTCGCCGCCGAACAGTGCGCGGCGATGGGCGTGAAACTGGAAGCCATCTCGATCGAAGCGCCGTTCAAGGGTTTCCTGGACGCGCTCGGCCCGATCTTCGGCGACAGGCCCGCCGACACCACCGAGGAGAACCTGCAGTCGCGCAGCCGCGGCGTGATCCTGATGGCGCTGAGCAACAAGTTCGGCGGCCTGCTGCTGACCACCGGCAACAAGAGCGAATACGCGGTGGGCTACGCCACGATCTACGGCGACATGTGCGGCGGCTACGCGCCGATCAAGGACCTGTACAAGACCGAGGTGTTCGCGCTGGCGCGCTGGCGCAACACCGTGGGCGGCGCACCGGTGATCCCGCCGGCCGTCATCGACCGACCGCCGTCGGCCGAGCTGCGCGAGAACCAGAAGGACCAGGATTCGCTGCCGCCGTACGACGTGCTGGACGCGATCCTGTTCCGTTACGTGGACCTGGAGCAGTCGCGCGACGAGATCGTCGCCGCCGGCTTCGACGCCACCACCGTGGACCGCATGCTGCGGCTGGTGCGCATCAACGAGTGGAAGCGCCACCAGGCCGCGCCCGGCCCCAAGGTCTCGCGCCGCGCGTTCGGCCGCGAACGCCGCTATCCCATCACCAACAAGTACGCGCTGTGAGCGCGACCGCGAGCCGGAGACCGGAATGACAAGGAAGAAAAAGCGTTCACCCCATCGCGACCGGCCCGCGGTGCCGGCGCCGCGTCCGGCCACACCGCCGGACCGGGTGATGCTGGCCCTGGCGGCGCTGGGCCTGCTGATCACCGGCTACCTGGCCTGGACGGCGGGGAGCGGGTCACCATCCGCGTTCTGCGGCGCCGACGGGGGGTGCGATGCGATCCGGCGCAGCGGATGGTCCACGCTGCTGGGCGTGCCGATGGCGCTGTGGGGCTTCGGCCTGTATGCGCTGGTCGCGCTCGTGTCGCTGGCACGCAAGGCGTCGCCGCTGCTGCGCTGGCAACGCCAGTGGCGGCTGGTGCTGCTGGGACTGGCGGTCAGCGTGTACCTCACCGCGATAGGGGCGTTCGTGCTCGATGCGTACTGCATCGGTTGCCTGGCCTCGCTGGCGGTGCTGGCGGCGATGTTCGCGTGGCTGCAGCTGCGCCGTCCCGCCTCGGCGCCGGGCCAGCCGTGGACGCGCTGGTGGGGAGTGCAGGCGGTGCCGGTCTTGTTGGTGCTCGCGGTCCTGCACGTGCACCAGAGCGGACTGCTGCACCAGCGACCCGAGAGCCGTCGCGCAGAGGCGCTCGCGCAGCACCTGGCCGATTACGGCGCGAAGTTCTATGGCGCGTCCTGGTGCGTGGAATGCAGTCGGCAGAAGCGCCACTTCGGCCACGCGGCCGATCGCCTGCCCTACGTGGAATGCTCGCCGGGGGGGCGCAATACGCCGATGGTCTCGGCGTGCGCAGCGGCGGGCGTCACGGTGTTCCCGACCTGGATCATCGACGGCATCGAACACAACGGCGTGATGGAGCCCCGGCAACTGGCGGTGCTGACCCGCTTCGACTGGGACAAGGCCGGCGCAGCCGACTGACCCGGCGGTAATGCCCGGAGAAAGAAAAAGGGCCTCGCGGCCCTTTTTCTTTGCGATCGCCCGACGGCGTCAGTCGTCCTTGCGCTGGTCCACGGAATTGCTGGATTTCTCGCCGGCGAACGGGTTCAGGCGGCGCACCATCCATGGGTAGTCCGGGAACTTGCCGGCCAGCCAGGGGTGCTGCGGATCGTTGAGTTCCAGCACGCGCCTGGCGTCGTCGGCCAGCGTCTTGTTGCCCAGATGGGTGTAGGCCTCGGCGAGCACGGCGATGGCGTCGTACTGATAGGCGCTCTGCGGGTAGGTTTCCAGCAGGTACTTGGCGCGGCTGGCGGCGGACACCCAGGCATCGCGGCGCAGGTAGTAGATGGCCGTGTCCAGCTCATGCAGGGCGAACTGGTCGCGCAGCACGGTCATGCGCTGGCGCGCATCGGCGGCGTACCGGCTGTTGGGGTAGTTCTCCGCGACGCGGGCGAAGTCGTTGTAGCCCTGCATGGGCGTGGCCAGGTCGCGGCGGCTGGCATCCAGGCGCCACACCTTCTGCAGGAACACGGTGTCGCGGTTGGAGTTGGCCAGTCCGCGCAGGTAGTACATGTACGGGATGTTGCGGTGGGTCGGGTAGGTGCGGATGAAGCGGTCGATGGTGGTGACGGCGTCGTCCAGCTTGCCGGCCTTGTACTCGGCATAGGCCGATTCCATCAGCGCCTGTTCGGTGTACGGGCCGTACGGGTACTGGGCGATCAGGCGGCGGAAGCTCAGCAGGCCGCGGTCCCAGTTGTTGTTGGCCATCGCCTGGTGCGCTTCCTGGTACATCACCTCGACCGGCTGGTTCTCCGCCGCGTCCTTCTTCTTGAAGATCTTGCCGCAGCCGGTACCGGCGAAGCCGACGACCAGGGCCAGCAGCACCAGACGGGTGGCGGCGGAAGGGCGGGAGAAGCGGGGAAAGGCACGCTGGGTCATGGGCTGGCGGCAGGCCGCGGCAGGGAAACAGGCCGTCGATGATAGCCTAGGCGCCGCCTTCGCCATGAACAATCGGCCAATACGGACCGGCGCATGGCCTCTCTGGACGTCTTTCCGCATGACCGAACCCGATTCCCTCGATACCCCGCGCACGGCCATCGTGCCCGCCAGTGCTGCCGGCCGGCGCTTCGACGCCGCCCTGGCGGAGCTGTTCCCCGAGTTCTCCCGCTCGCGCCTGACCGAGTGGATCAAGTCCGGCAATGCCCTGCTGGATGGACAGGTGGTGCGTCCCCGCGACCCCGTGCGCGGCGGCGAGACCGCCAGCCTGGACGTGGTGCTGGACACCCAGACCCATGCCGAGCCGGAAGACATCCCGCTCGACATCCTGTACGAGGACGAACACGTCTTCGTGCTGGACAAGCCCGCCGGGCTGGTCGTGCACCCCGGCGCCGGCAATCCGACCGGCACGCTGGTCAATGCGCTGCTGTTCCGCGACCCGTCGCTGTCGGCGCTGCCGCGGGCGGGCATCGTGCACCGGCTGGACAAGGACACCTCCGGCGTCATGGTGGTGGCGCGCACCCTGCCGGCCCATACCTCGCTGGTGGCGCAGCTGGCCTCGCGCGACGTGCACCGGCAGTACCTCGCCGTGGTGGTCGGCGCGATGGTGTCCGGCGGTACCGCCAACGCGCCGATCGACCGCCACCCGCGCGACCGCCTGAAGATGGCGGTACGCGAGGACGGCCGCGACGCGGTCACCCACTACCGCCTGCGCGAACGCTTCCGCGCGCACACGGCGCTGGAATGCCGACTGGAAACCGGCCGCACGCACCAGATCCGCGTGCACATGGCGCACATCAAGTACCCCATCGTCGGCGACCCGCTGTACGGCGGTCCGCTGCGTTTGCCGAAGGGCGCCAGCGACGACCTGATCGCGGTGCTGCGCAGCTTCCGCCGACAGGCACTGCATGCGGAAACGCTGGAATTCGCACATCCGGTCAGTGGCGAGCCCGTGCGGGTCACCGCGCCGGTGCCGGCCGACATGGTCGCCCTGCTGGCTGCGCTGCGCGCGGACACCCAGGCACAACGCAAGTGAATCGCGCGCCCGCCGTCGCGCCCGACTGGCCCGCACCGGCGGGGGTGCACGCCTTCACCACGCTGCGCCATGGCGCGGGCATGTCGCAGATGCCGTTCGACCACTTCAACCTGGGCAACAAGTACGCGGCCGATGGCGATGACCCGGCCGTGGTGGCCCGCAACCGCGCGCAACTGGCGGAGCTGGCCGGACTGCCGTCCGCCCCGCACTGGTTGAAGCAGGTGCACGGCACGGACGTCGTGCGCGTGGACGTGCCTGCCGACTCCGCCGCACCGGAGGCCGTCGCCGATGCGCTGGTGACCTCGGAGCCCGGCGTGGTGCTCGCCATCCTGACGGCCGATTGCCTGCCCGTGGTGTTCGCGGCGAAGGACGGCCGCGAGATCGCCGCCGCGCATGCGGGCTGGCCGGGTCTGTCCAAGGGCATGCTCGAAGCGACCCTCGCCGCGATGCGCACCCCGGCCACGGAGGTGATCGCATGGATCGGCCCGGCGGCCGGGCCGCAGCGCTATGAAGTTGGCGAGAACGTGTTCGACGCCTTCGTCTCGCAGGATGCGGGCGCGGCCGGGGCCTTCGCGCCGACGCGTCCGGGCCATTGGCTGGCCGACCTGCCCGCGCTCGCGCGCCGCCGCCTCGTTGCGCGCGGCATGCGGGCAGAGGACATCCACGGCGGCGATCTCTGCACGATCAGCGAACCCGACCGCTTCTTCTCCCACCGCCGCGACGGCCGCAGCGGACGCATCGCCACGCTGGCGTGGATGCAACCGTAAGCCCGCTGTTCGCAGCATTGCTGGGGCCGGCGTTCACCACGCTGCCGGAACCGGTGCGCGCGCTGCATGTCGCGCAGGGACTGAAGCGGTACGTCGGCGAGGTGCAGGTCGAACGCGGATCGGGCCTGCTGTCACGACTGGTCGCCGCGGCCACGCACCTGCCACCCGCGGGCACGGGATCACTGTGCGTCGAGATCGACGCATCGGCGGACCACGAACGCTGGATTCGCTACATCGGCGGCCGCGCCATGCCCTCTCGGTTGTGGCGCGAGGGCGACGTGCTGTGCGAAAGACTGGGCGTAGCGACGTTCGGGTTCCACCTGGAGGTCGTGAACGGGGCGATAGTCTGGCGCGTCGTCCGGGTCGGCGTGTTCGGCGTGCGGCTACCGCCCCGCTGGTTCACCGGCGTCGGCGCGCGCGAGTCCGCGGACGGCGAGCGTTACGCGTTCGATGTGTGGGCCTCGTTGCCGCTCGTCGGACTGCTGGTGCACTACACGGGCTGGCTGGATGTACGCAACGAGTGAATGGCTGTCCTTCTCCCCGCGTGCGGGGAGAAGGTGCCCGGAGGGCGGATGAGGGGCGCTTCTCGTTGTCGACACGGGGAGCGGGCGTCAGTGCATCGCGCATTGCGCCTGTGCGGTGGCGCGATGGGTGGCAGGCTCCGTTCGCCCCTCACCCGCCGTTGGCATCCTTTCCCCGCGCGCGGGGAGAGGGGGGAATCATCCTGTTTAATGGAGAGGTTGCGTGACGACACGGGATTCATCCCGCCCGCAAGGTCCGGTCATCGTCTTCGACGGCATCTGCGTGCTGTGCAACGGCTGGGTACGCTTCTTGTTGAAGCATGACGGCGAAGGCCGCTACCGCTTCGCCGCCATGCAGTCAGAGCGCGGACGCGCGCTGCTGGCGACGCACGGCCTGGACCCCGACGATCCGGCTTCGTTCCTCCTGGTCGATGGCGATAGCGCGTGGACCGACAGCGACGCCATCCAGCGCGTGCTGACCGGGCTGGGCGGAGCATGGCGCCTGGCGGGGTTCATCGCATGGGTGCCGCGTTCCGTGCGCGATCCGCTGTACCGCTGGATCGCGCGGAACAGATATCGCTTGTTTGGCACCACTGCATGCCACGTGCCGACGGAAAAGGAGCGCGCGCGCTTCCTGTAGCGTGCGCCGCGCGCACGACGGGCGGTGGAGGGATCCTGCGGTCGTGCGCACGGCGCACGCTACGCATTCATCCAGGCGGGTGTCGGGACCCGGCGACGTTCGCGCCTGGCTTCGGAATGACACGGTGTCGTGTACCAACAGAACAGGAGCGGGCGCGGTTCCGTAGCGTGCGCCATGCGCACGGCGGGCGGTTGACGGATCCTGCGGTCGTGCGCACGGCGCACGCTACGCCGTCATCCCGGCTTGCGACGGGATGACGGCGGGGTCCATCAGAAGGTGTAGCGCACCCGGGTGTAGTAGTACGCGCCGTTGCTGCCGATGGGCGACAGCACGTCGTAGGGCAGGTTGCCGAAGTAGTAGATGTCTTCGTTCGACAGGTCCGGGTACTCGTCGGTCAGGTTGAGGCCACCCAGCGCCACGCTCCACTTCGAGGAGACCTTGTATTCGACTTCCGCATCCAGCTGCCACTCGGCGCCGTAGGTCTGTTCCGGCTCGAAGCCGCCGCCGAAGTTGAACACGCGCTTGGCGCTGCCATGGCGGCTCACGCGGCCCAGCAGGTTCCAGCGCTCGCTGTCCCAGTTCGCGGTGAGCTGCGCGCGCGTTCGCGGCGCGGCATCGGTCAGTGTGTTGCTCTCCTCCACGCCGAACAGGACGTAGCTCGGGTCGATGGCGAGCAGTTCCGCCGGCGTGGACGCGATGTTCTTCAGCTCGGTCTTGGCGTAGCTGTAAGCGCCGGTCAGCAGCAGGTTGCCGTCGCCCAGCGCCTGCCGCCAGTTGGCCACCACTTCGGCGCCTTCGGTGCGGGTGTCGGCGGCGTTGATGAAGAAGTTGGCGCTCTGCACGCCAGGCACGCCGAAGTTGTCCAGCACGAAGTCCGTCAGCGCGTCGCCGCTGATGCGTTCGGTAAGCGCCACGCGATCGTCGATGTCGATGCGGAACACATCCAGCGACACGTCGAAGTGCTCGCCGATCCGGCTGGTGAAGCCCAGGCTGAGGTTCAGCGACTTCTCCGGATCCAGGTCCTGCGCGCCGAGTGCGCGGGCGATGGGATTGTTCACCGACAACAGGCGGCCCTGGGTGAGCTGGCCGGATGCGTCGTAGCCGGTGGAGGTCGACTCGAACCCGATCTGGCTCAGCGACGGGGCGCGGAAGTTGTTCGACACCGAACCGCGCAGGGCGAATGTGGGCGCGAACTCATAGCGGGCGGCGAGCTTGCCGGTCAGCTCGCCACCGAAGTCGTCGTAGTGCTCATAGCGCGCGGCGATGTCGGTGGTGAATTTCTCGCCCCACTGGCTGCTGAGGCTGGCGTAGACGCTGGACACGTCGCGGTCGAGGTCGGCGGTGTCCTGTGGCGTCAGCCCGCCGCCGGCCTGCGAGCCGGTCGGGCGGTCGGTGAAGGGACCGGCTGCGTACGAGGCGGGATCGCCTGCGCCGGTCTCGAAGGTTTCATGGCGGAACTCAAGGCCGGTGGCGAACGTATGCGCGCCGAACACGCGGCTCAGGTCGAGGTTGGCGAGCGTTTGTGCGGACTCGTAGTCGCCGGTCTTGAAGCGCGTGGGGCTGGTCGGGCCGAGCGAGGCGTTGAGTGAGTCGCGCAGGCGGTAGGTGAAAGCGTTGCGGCCGTGGTTGAGGCTGGCGTCGTAGTCCCAGTCACCCCACTGCCCGCGCACGCCGCCCACGCCGGCCAGGTCCAGGTTGTCGCCTTCCGAGATCGGGCGGTAACCGTTCGGATACACCTCCTTCCAGTTCGCCACGCCATCGGGGTAGCGGAAATAGTTGGCGCCTTCGGTATCGCTCTGGTGGTAGGTGCCGAAGGCGTACAGCTCGGCCGATTCGCCCAGCGGTACGGCCGCGTTGAGCCACGCGTTGATGTCGCGCGAACTGCCGTCGCCCAGCACGTAGTTGCGCTGGCCGGCCAGGGCCAGGTTGTCCGGCGTCTGTTCCTCGAAGAACGGGATCTGGTCGAAGCCCGCGCGATTGGTGCCCTCGCGCTGCTTGTACTCCAGGCCGACCCGGAAGAAGCCGCCGTCGCCGATGCGGTCGCCGACCTGCGCGCTGAAGAAGCCGCTCTGGCCGTCGGTGACGGTCCGGTCGATCGGCTCCACCTTCGTGTGGTGCGCGCCGTAGCTGGCTTCGAACGCGCCACCTACCGGCGCGTCGTTGAGGATCACGTTGATGACGCCGGCCACGGCATCGGAGCCGTACTGGGCGCCTGCGCCATCACGCAGCACTTCGATGCGCTTGATCGCGCTGACCGGGATGGCGTTGAAGTCCACCGGGGTGTTGCCCTTGCCGATCTTGCTGTCGGTATTGACGAGCGCACTGGTGTGGCGGCGCTTGCCATTGACCAGCACCAGTACCTGGTTGGGGCTCAGGCCGCGCAGCTGTGCGGCGCGGATGTGGTCGGCGCCGCCGGAGTTGGACTGGCGCGGGAAGTTCAGCGAGGGCAGCAGCGCCTGCAGCGCGCTGCCGAGCTCGCCGTTGAGCACGCCTGCCTTGCGGATGTCCTCGGCGGTCAGCACGTCGATGGGCGAGGTGGATTCCAGCGCGGTGCGGTCGGTGGCGCGGGTGCCGGTGACGATCACGGCGTCAAGGTCGGTGGCGCCGGAAGTCTGTGCAGCGGCGGGGAGGGCAAGCGCCAGGGCGATGGCGGCGCCCAGCGGGGCAAGGATCGGATGCGGCATGGAAAGTCTCGTGGAGCGAGGGGAGAAACCGGATAAAGTCTATCGCTTTATTGCGATGAAGCGATATATTAAGTCGCGATGCGGCGGCTGCGTCATCTCTGCTCCCCATCTGCTTATGCCGCCGCGTCATATGGCCGTCGCGTCGGCATGTTCCATCCTGTCCTCCTCCCACGAGGTTTGCCCCATGTCGCACCGTGCTGTCTGGTTGTCGGTCCTGCTTGTGCTCGCCGGCTGCGTGTCCACGCCACCGCCGTCCTCTCCCGCCACCCCCACCGCCTCGTTGCAGGGCGACGAGTTGCGGCCGGCGACCGCCAGTGGCTGGGTACGCAGCGAGCTGTACTTCGGGGTGGGCGAAGAGACGGGGCCGGCCGACCGTCCGCAGGCCGAGCCGATCACCGAGGCGACGTGGCGCGCGTTCCTGGACAAGGAAGTGACCGCGCGCTTTCCCGATGGCCTGACCGTGTTCGATGCCTACGGCCAGTGGCTGTTCCGCGGCGCGAAGGAGCCCAACCGCCTGAAGACCAAGGTGCTGGTGGTGCTGCACGAGGACACGCCGCAGCGCCGCGCCGACATCGAGGCGATCCGCCTGGCATGGAAGCAGGCGACCGGCCACCAGTCGGTGCTGTGGTCGCGCCACGCGGTGGACGTATCGTTCTGAACCCGGTGCGCCCGCCGATCGCGCGGGCGCTTATGCTGGCGACCTCCCGCCCACCCCACTGATTACCGATTCCATGACCGCATCGGCTTCTCCCGTGCGCCGCTGGTTCGTACCCGGCGACCTCAACGGCTTCTTCGGCCTGGTGGTGGACAACCTGTCCATCCTCGGTTTCATCGCCGCCGCGCTGATCGGCATCTTCCAGTTCCCGGCCGAGGTGGTGTTCACCCGCATGTTCCCGGGCACCGCGCTGGGCGTGCTGGTCGGCAACCTGATCTACACGTGGATGGCGCATCGCCTGGCCGCGAAGACCGGCCGCGATGACGTCACCGCGATGCCGCTGGGCCTGGATGCGCCGACCAGCATCGGCATGGCGCTGCTGGTGCTGGGCCCGGCCTTCGTCGGCTTCAAGCAGGCCGGCATGGACGAGCAGGCGGCGGCCACCGCCACCTGGCAACTCGGCATGGCCGCGCTGGTGGTGATGGGCGTATTGAAGCTGGTGCTCTCGTTCTTTGGCGATGCGGTCACGCGCGCGGTGCCGCGTGCGGGCCTGCTGGGGTCGATCGGTGGCGCGGCGCTGACGTTGCTCGGCTTCCTGCCGCTGATCGAAACGCTGCGCCAGCCCATCGTCGGTTTCGTCACCTTCGGGCTGCTGCTGTACGTGCTGGTGGCGAAGGGCAGGCTGCCGGTGAAGCTGCCCGGCGTGCTGCTGGCCTTCATCGTCGGCACCGCGCTGTACTACGGCCTCGGTTTCGCCGGCCTGGGCGCGCCCGGCTTCAAGGTGCCGGATGCGGTGCCGCTCGCGCTGACACTGCCGCTGCCCACGCTGGGCTGGCTCGATGGGTTGGCCTACACCGTGCCGTATCTCCCGCTGCTGCTGCCGTTCGGCCTGCTGATGGTGGTCGGCGGCATCAACGTCAGCGAGAGCGCGCGCGCCGCGGGCGATGACTACCGCACGCGCGACGTGCTGCTGGCCGAAGCGGTCTCCACGCTGGTCGCCGGCGTCTGCGGCGGCGTGGCACAGACCACGCCTTACATCGGCCAGCCCGCGTACAAGCACATGGGCGCGCGCAAGGGCTACACGCTGCTGACGGGCATCTTCATCGGCCTCGGCGGCGTGCTCGGCTACGTGTCAGGCCTGGTGCAGTGGCTGCCGGTGGCGGTGCTGGCGCCGATCATCGTCTACGTGGGCCTGGACATCACCGTGCAGGCGTTCACCGAAACGCCGCGCAAGCACGCCATCGCGGTAGCGCTGGGCTTCCTGCCGTCGGTGGCGTACCTGCTGACGATCAAGTTCGGCAATCCGGCGTGGATCGCGCCCGACCGGTTCGCCGGCCTGTACGAAGGCGTCGACGGGCACGGGCTGCCGGACCTGGCCACCATCGTCACCTTGGGCAACGGCTTCATCATCACCGCGATGATCTGGACCACCGCGCTGGTGGCGATGATCGACGGCCGCAACGGCCGTGCGGTCGTCGCTTTGCTGGTCGGCGCAGTGCTGACATTGTTCGGCATCATCCATTCGGTCGATCCGCGCGGCGGCATCTACCTGCCGTGGGACGTCGACGGCCTGCGCGCGACGATCCTGTGGCAGTTCGCGGGGGCGTATGCGGCGCTGGCGGTGCTGCTGGCCGCGCTATCCCTCCAGAAGAAGCCGTAGGGCGGGCCCTGGCCCGCCGTTTCCGGTGCATGCGCGGACGGTGGGCCAAGGCCCACCCTACGTGAATCCGGGTCTCAGCAGGTCTTGAAACACCGCCGCTTAACCGCATCTGGGTAGCATCGGCTGGCGTTCGCCGGCCCCTGACTCTCTGAGGTTCTCCCCATGCGGATGGACAAACTGACCTCGCGTTTCCAGCAGGCGCTGGCGGATGCGCAGTCGCTGGCCGTAGGCCGCGACCACACCATGATCGAACCGGTGCACGTGCTCACCGCCCTGCTCGAACAGCAGGGCGGCAGCACGCGGCCGTTGCTGGCGCAGGCCGGCGTCAACGTGCCCGTGCTGCGCGAGCGGCTGGGCGAAGCGCTCGACAAGCTGCCCAAGGTGACCGGCCAGGCCGGCAACCTGTCCATCGGCAACGACCTGTCGCGCCTGCTCAACGTCACCGACAAGCTGGCGCAGGACAGCGGTGATACCTACATCGCCAGCGAATGGTTCCTGCTGGCTGCATTGGACGACAGCGGGGCGGCGGGCCAGGAACTGAAGGCCAGCGGCGCCGACAAGCAGAAGCTGCGCGCCGCCATTGAACGCCTGCGGGGCGGCGAGAAGGTGCAGTCCGAGAACGCCGAGGACCAGCGCCAGGCGCTGGAGAAGTACACCATCGACCTGACCGAGCGCGCCGAGATCGGCAAGCTCGATCCGGTGATCGGCCGCGACGAGGAGATCCGCCGCACCATCCAGGTCCTGCAGCGCCGCACGAAGAACAACCCGGTGCTGATCGGCGAGCCCGGCGTCGGCAAGACTGCCATCGTCGAAGGCCTGGCCCAGCGCATCGTCAACGGTGAAGTGCCCGAGGGCCTGCGCGGCAAGCGCGTGCTGTCGCTCGACATGGGCGCGCTGATCGCCGGTGCCAAGTTCCGCGGCGAGTTCGAGGAACGCCTGAAGGGCGTGCTCAACGACCTGGCCAAGAACGAAGGCCAGATCATCCTCTTCATCGACGAGCTGCACACGATGGTCGGCGCGGGCAAGGCCGAGGGTTCGATGGATGCCGGCAACATGCTGAAGCCCGCGCTGGCGCGTGGCGAACTGCACTGCATCGGCGCCACCACGCTGGACGAGTACCGCAAGTACGTGGAGAAGGATGCCGCGCTGGAGCGCCGCTTCCAGAAGGTGTTCGTCGGCGAGCCCAGCGTCGAGGACACCATCGCCATCCTGCGCGGCCTGAAGGAAAAGTACGCGGTGCACCACGGCGTCGAGATCACCGACCCGGCCATCGTCGCCGCCGCGCAGTTGAGCCACCGCTACATCGCCGACCGCCAGCTGCCGGACAAGGCCATCGACCTGATGGACGAAGCCGCCAGCCGCATCCGTATGGAGATCGATTCCAAGCCGGAGGAAATGGACCGGATGGAGCGGCGGCTGATCCAGCTCAAGATCCAGCGCGAGGCGCTGAAGAAGGAAAAGGACGCGCAGTCGAAGCAGCGCTTGGCCGATCTGGAAACCGAGATCGAATCGCTGCAGCGCGAGTTCAACGACCTGGAAGAGATCTGGAAGGCCGAGAAGGCGACACTTACCGGCGCGACGAAGATCAAGGAGCAGATCGAGCGCGCGAAGCTGGAGCTGGAAGCCGCGCAGCGCAAGCAGGACTACGCGCGCATGAGCGAACTGCAGTACGGCCAGCTACCGGAGCTTGAAAAGCAGCTGTCGGCCGCGCAGGAGGCCGAGCAGAAGGGCTTCCGCCTGCTGCAGGACAAGGTCACCGACGAGGAGATCGCCGAGGTCGTCAGCCGCTGGACCGGCATCCCGGTCAGCAAGATGCTGGAGGGCGAGCGCGAGAAGCTGCTGCAGATGGAGCAGTCGCTGCGCGGTCGCGTGATCGGCCAGGAAGAGGCGATCAAGGTCGTCTCCGACGCGGTCCGTCGCTCGCGCGCCGGCATTTCCGATCCCGACCGTCCGAGCGGCTCGTTCCTGTTCCTCGGCCCGACCGGCGTCGGCAAGACCGAGCTGTGCAAGGCGCTGGCGGAGTTCCTGTTCGACAGCAGCGACGCGATGGTGCGCATCGACATGAGCGAGTTCATGGAGAAGCATGCGGTGAGCCGCCTGGTCGGCGCACCCCCGGGCTACGTGGGCTACGAGGAAGGTGGCTACCTGACGGAGGCCGTGCGTCGTCGTCCCTACAGCGTGATCCTGCTGGACGAGGTCGAGAAGGCGCACCCGGACGTGTTCAACATCCTGCTGCAGGTGCTGGACGACGGTCGCCTGACCGACGGACAGGGCCGCACGGTGGATTTCCGCAACACGGTCATCGTGATGACGTCCAACCTGGGGTCCAGCCTGATCCAGGACATGTCCGAGGGCGATGGGTCGGCTGACACGCCGGAGCGCTACACGCAGATGAAGGCGGCGGTGATGGGCGTGGTGCAGGCGCACTTCCGTCCGGAGTTCATCAACCGGCTGGACGACATCGTCGTGTTCCATCCGCTGGACAAGACGCAGATCCGCGAGATCGCGCGCATCCAGACGCGTTACCTAGCCAAGCGGCTGGCCGAACGCCAGATCGCGCTGGAACTGGACGACTCGGCGCTGATGCTGCTGGGCAACGTCGGCTTCGACCCGGTGTACGGTGCGCGGCCGCTGAAGCGCGCGATCCAGGCACAGCTGGAGAACCCACTGGCGCACAAGATCCTGTCGGGTGCGTTCGCCGCCGGCGATACGGTGCGCGTTCGCGCGGAAGGCGGCCAGCTGGTGTTCGAGACCGTCGCGCGCTGACGGACGGTAGGCCAGCGCCTGTCCTGCTTTCGTCCATCGGCGCGTGGTAGTACGTTATGGGGCGGCCTGCGATAGGGCAGGGCCGCCGCCGTGCGCGCGAGGACGCGGAGCTGGCAAGGGGCAAGGGCGGACGGATGGCTGATCATGCAGGGCAGCCGGTGCGTGGCCTGGGCGGGAGCATGCAGGTGCTCCTGTTGGGCGGCATGTGCCTGCTGCTGCAGCAGATCCCGATCCGCTACCGCATCGACTTCTTCGGCGAACTCGCCGATGCCTCGCTGATCCACCTGCATACCGGCCTGCTGCTGGCCATCGCCATGCTGGTGCGCGATGCGCGCGTGGTGGCGGGCTGCTTCGTGCTGACGTTCGCGGGCTGGACGCTCCGCCAGCTCTACCTGTTCGATGACGGCCAGCCCTCGTGGACGTTGGCGTGGGGCGCAGCCTCGTACCTGTTCCAGTACGGCTGGACGCGGCTGTGCGCGCGCTGGATGGGATGGCCGCGCATGGCAGGCACGGGCGTGCAGCGCGGCGACCTGATGCGGTTCGCCGCGATCGGGCTGCTGCTGTACCCCATCATCATCGCGCTGCTGGGCTTCAGCATCGCGCTGGTCAATACGCCGGCCGTGGCGGTGAGCGCCGCCTTCCAGATGTTCTTCGCCAAGCAGTTCGGCGTGGCGGTGGTGACCCTGCCGCTCGTCATCGGCTGGCAGGAACGTACGCTGCCCGCGGCGCGCTCGACGATCGGCCGGCATTGGATGTGGCCGGTGGTGTTGGGGCTGGGCCTGGCGATCAGCCTGTGGGCGGCGGTGCAGGTCCGGCAGTCCTTGGGTGGCGTATCGCTGCCGTCGGCGCCGGTGCTGATGGACTACCGCTTCGCGCTGCTGCTGGTACTCGCCTGGTGCATGCTGCGCCTGCCGCCGCGCTGGGCGATGCTGTCCCTGTCGCTCACGCTGTTGCTGCTGGTCGGCATGGTGGCGGGCACGGCCGAGTACGCCAACACCCCGGTAGGCTTCTTCAACCTGCTGCACATCGCGGCGGAAATGAACATCCTGCTGCTCGCGATGCTCTACCTGTGGCTGACTAACCGCGACCGCTCCGCGCTGGCGGAGCAGCTGTCGGAAGAAACGCTGCGCGACCAGGTCACGGGCCTGCCCAACCTCAAGGCGTTGCGGGGGCGCATGGAAAGGCCACTGCCGCGCACGGAGCTGGGCTACCTGTTGCTCGACCAGACCGACACGCTGGTGGCCGGCTTCGGGCTGGACACCCAGGCGCAGGCGATGAACGCGACCGCGCGGCGGGTGGACGACCTGGTCGAGGCGTACTACGTCGGCACCGGCCAGTTCGCGCTGCTGCCGCGCCCGGGGCGCGACGCCGACCTGTGGGAACGCGTGATGGCCCGCGTCGAACATGCGGAGATCGATGTCGACGGCGAACCGATACGGCTGCTGCCGTACCTCGGCGTCGCGGCGTTCAACGGCGCGCACGCGAGCGTGATCGACCGCGCCGTGCTGGCCGCGTCGCACCTGGCGTTCGAGGCGCGCCAGCACGGGGAACTGCGGCCGCGCTACAGCGACATCGGCGACACCCAGTTGCGGCGCACGCACCGCCGGCAACTGCACGATGCCACCGAAGCCCTGGCCAGCCTGCGCAGCGAGCGCGTGGTGCTGTACTTCCAGCCCATCCGCGATCTGGTGGAGGACATGCAGGGCGAGCCCCGGCCGCTGGCGGGCGAAGTGCTGTGCCGACTGATCGACGAGCGCGGCGACATCATGTCGCCGGCGCGCTTCATGGCACCGCTGGAGGCGGCGGGGCGGGGCGCCGAACTGGACCTGGCGGTCATGCGCGCGCTGTTCCGGCTCCTGCGCAAGACACCGGCCGCGCTGCCGCATTGCCGCGAGATCGCCATCAACCTGACCGGACAGAGCCTGGCGTCGATGAGCTTCCAGGTCGAGCTGCGCACCTTGCTGGCGGGTTCGCCGCTGCCGATGCACGCGCTGTGCTTCGAAGTCACCGAAACCGCGGCCATCTCCAACACCGCGGCGGCCAGCCACCTGCTGGCCGACCTGCGCGCGCTGGGCTGCCACATCGCCATCGACGATTTCGGTACCGGCATGCAGAGCTTCGCGCGCCTGCGGGAGCTGCCGGTGGACGTGATCAAGATCGATGGCTCGTTCGTGCGCAACGTGGCGCAGCTCGGCAAGGACTACGCCGTGGTGCAGGCCTCGGTGGCGGTGGCGAAAGCCTTCGGCGCGGTCACGGTGGCGGAGTTCGTCGAGGACGAGGACACGGAATACTGCCTCCGCCGCCTGGGCGTGCACCGCGTGCAGGGGTACCTCTACGGCGCGCCGCGGCCGCTCGCCGACGTGCTGGCGGAAACGGCCGCCGAGGCCGCCGCCTCGCGCGAGTGAGGCGGCGGCTCAGGCACTCGTGCGCTGCGGGCGGTAGGGCGGCGTGGACATCACCATTTCGGCCAGCGAGAACGCGAGTTCGCGTTCGGCCAGCACGGCGCCGTCGGCGCCGTGTTCCAGCAGGTGCTTCACTTCGCCGTCGCTGTGCGCGCGTGCCAGCAGGGTTAGCGAAGGGTTGATCGCGCGCAGCTTGGCCAGTGTCTCGCCGGCTTCCAACGGCTGGGGGATCGCCAGCACGGCGATCTTGGCGCGCTCCGGGTGCGCTTCCGCGAGCACGCGGTCGGCGGCCGCACTGCCGCGGATCGCGGGAATGCCCGCATCGTGTGCGCGGGCGACGTGGTCGCCGTTGTCGTCGATGACGATCAACGGCACGCCCCGGTCGCGCAGGACGCGTGCCAGCTCGCTGCCCACGCGGCCGTAGCCGATGATGATGGCGTGGTCGGTGACGTCCAGCGACGGACCGGGCGGCACCTCGGGTTCGGCTGGCAAGGGTGCCAGCGCTTCCTGCTTCGTCTGCCAGCGGTCGAGCCACGAAAACAGGAACGGGTTGGCGATGATGGACAGCAGCGAGCCGGCCAGGATCAGGTCGCGCCCGTCCGGCGGCAGGATCTTCAATGCCACGCCCAGCGCGGCCAGGATGAAGGAGAACTCGCCGATCTGCGCCAGGCTGACCGAGATCGTCAGCGCGGTGCCGGTCGGATGCTTGAACGCCTTGACGATGTAGTACGCCGCCACCGACTTGCCGATCACGATGATCCCGAACGTGGCCAGCACCTGCCACGGATGCGCCACCAGGATCGCCGGGTTGAACAGCATGCCGACCGAGACGAAGAACAGCACCGCGAACGCGTCGCGCAGCGGCAGCGAGTCGTTGGCGGCCTTGTGGCTGAGCTCCGATTCGTTGAGCAGCATGCCGGCGAAGAACGCGCCCAGCGCGAACGACACGCCGAACAGCGTGGCCGAGCCGAACGCCACGCCCAGCGCGATCGCCAGTACCGACAGGGTGAACAGCTCGCGCGAACCGGTGGCGGCGATCTTCTCCAGCGTCCACGGGATGGCGCGCCGACCCACCACCAGCATGAAGGCGACGAAGGCACCCAGCTTGATGAAGGTCCAGGCGATGGCCACCATGAACGTGCCGAAGCTGGCACCTTCAGCCTGGGCTTCCGGCCCGAATGCCTCCGCCAGCACCGGCAGCATCACCAGCGCCAGCACCATCACCAGATCCTCGACGATCAGCCAGCCCACCGCGATGCGGCCGCGCCTGGTCTCGAGAAGGCGACGTTCCTCCATCGCACGCAGCAGTACCACCGTGCTCGCCACCGACAACGCCAGCCCGAACACGAAGCCGTTGAGCGGTGTCCAGCCCATGCCCCACGCCAGCGCCCACCCCAGGCCGGTCGCGACCACGATCTGCGCGATGGCGCCAGGAATGGCGATCGCTTTTACTTCCAGCAGGTCTTCCAGCGAAAAGTGCAGGCCCACGCCGAACATCAGCAGCATCACGCCCAGTTCGGACAATTGTGTGGCGAGTTCCTGGTCCGCGACGAAGCCGGGCGTGAATGGACCGACGAAGATGCCTGCGATGAGGTAACCGACCAGCGGCGAGAAGCGCAGTTTGTGGGCAAGCGCGCCCAGCACGAAGGCCAGGGCGAGGCCTACCGCGATGATGTTGATCAGGTCGGTGTCATGGTGCATCGAATGGCGCGGTTCCGCGGCGTGATCGGTCGAGTGTCGCCGATGCGGACGCTTTGTCGCAAACCCGCGACGCATGCCAAGCCTGCGTCGCGCGGTTCAGTTGCCCCCATCATGGGAACGCCCCGCGCGAGGCGGGGCGTTCCGGCGAAGCATGGTGCGCGTGGCTTACCAGGTATAGCTGATCCGCCCGTATGCATAGGCACCGTTGAAGCCGAACGGGCTTTGCGACGGATACGGCAGCTGGCCGGTGGTCGAGGTGTTCAGTGCCGGCGAGATGAACAGGTTCTCGTCCGGATACTCGTCCAGCACGTTGTCACCGCCCACGGTGAACTGCCAACCGCCGGTCTTGTAGCTGAAGGCCAGGTCGAGCAGCCACTTCGCGCCGAACGTCTGGTCCAGCACCGGGTTGGCGTTGAGGATGGTGAACTCGCCGTAGCGCGTGGCGGTAGTGCTGACGCTGAAGCCGCCCTTGGTCCAGATGCCGTTGAGGAAGAACTTGTCGCGCGGCGCGCCCACCTCGAAGCGGCCCAGTTCCACGCGGCCGAAGCGCAGCGCGGTGGGATCGATCGCCGTGAGCGCGGCCGGATTCGGCGCCACGCGGTCGATCGTGGTCTTGTTGTAGTTGTAGCCGCTGGTGAAGTCGAGCGTGCTGGCCGCCAGTGCCCACTTGTACGTGCCGACGATGTCGACGCCCTTTGTGGTCGTGTCCAGCGCGTTGGTGAAGTAGCGCCCGCCCGCGACGTCCGGGAAGCCGTTCGCGTTGAGCCAGGTGCGCACGGCGGTACTGGTCAGGTTCTCCGACAGCGTGATGCGGTCCTTGACCTTGATATGGTACCCATCGATGGTGACGTACAGGTTCTCGACCGGCGTGAGCACCAGGCCCAGGCTGAGGTTGTCCGATTCCTCCGCTTTCAGCGGTTCCGCACCGAGCGAGATGCCGGCCGGGTTGGTCACCCGGAACGTCACCAGGTCGAAGGGCAGCCCGCCGATGAAGTTGGTCGACGTGGTCTGGTAGTACTGCTGTTGCAGCGACGGCGCGTGGAAGCCCGTCGAGGCCGTCGCACGCAGCGCCACCGCGTCGTTGAACGCGTAGCGGCCCGTCAGCTTGCCGGTGGTGGTGTCGCCGAAGTCGCTGTAGTCCTCATAGCGCACGGCGACGCCGGCGGACAGTTTCTCGGTCAGGTCGCCTTCCAGGCCGGCGTAGAACGAAATGTTGTTGCGGTCGAAGCTGCCGCTGTCGCTCGGCCGGAAGCCCGGGAACACCTGCGCACCGGACGGAGCGGGTGCGCCGCCGATCAACACCCCGCCGTTGATGTACGACCCGGGTTCGCCGGCACCGATGGTGAACTTCTCGCCTCGCCATTCCGCGCCGTAGGACAGGGTGACCGGATAGGCCAGGCCCCAGTCCAGTTGCTTGTTGAAATCGAAGTTCAGCACGTGCTGCTTGAGTTCCAGAGAGCCGGCATAGAACGCGGTGGGCGAGGTGGGGCCCAGGCTCCGGTTCAACGTGTTCTGGATGTCGAACTCCAGTTCGTTGCTGCCGTAGGTGTAGCTGATGTCGATGTTGGTGCCGCCGGCGGTGAAGGTCTTGATGCCGCTGGAAACGCTGACGTCGGTGGACGTGTTGAAGATCTGCGGCAGGAAGCCGTCCGGATAGATCGACGGGATGTTGCGCGAGTCGCCGGCCGGGCGGAAGAAGCCGTTGGAGAGCGTTTCCCGCTTGGTATGGAGGCCGTAGGAATAGAACGTCAGGTAGTCGGTGACGTCCACTTCGCCGTTGTACAGGAAGGAGGCGTTGTCGACCTCGGGGTCGCCATAGCGCTGCACGACCTTGCCGCCCGGCGCGCTGGTTGCCGTCACCGTCCCCAGGAAGGGACGTGCCCGGTCGGTCTGGTCCTGATGCCCCGCCTGTGCGGCCAGGTGGACCTTGCCGCTCTCACCGAGCTTGAAGCCGGCATCGGCAAGCGCCTGGTACTGGCGGCCGTCGCCGGCGCTGTAGCCGCCGCCGGTCACGCTGACGCTGCCGCCGCTGTCGGCGCCCTTCAGCACGATGTTGATGACACCGGCGATGGCGTCGGAGCCGTACTGCGCGGAGGCGCCGTCCCGCAGCACTTCAACGCGTTCGATGGCGGAAATCGGGATCGAGTTGAGGTCCACCGGCGAGGAGCTGCGCCCCTGGCTGCCGTTGACGTTGACCAGCGCGCCCGGGTGGTAGCGCTTGCCGTTCACCAGCACCAGGGTGTGGTCGGGGGCCAGGCCGCGCAGCTGGGCCGGACGCATCGCGTCCGTACCATCGTTGATCGCGGCGCGGGGGAAGTTCATCGAGGGCACGGCGCGCGAGAGCGCGGTGGCCAGTTCCACCGTGCCGGTGGACTCCAGCACCTCGGGCGTGATGATGTCGATCGGTGCAGTGGATTCGGCCACCGTGCGATCCGCCACGCGGGTGCCGGTGACGATCAGGGTGTCGAGCGTTTGCGCGTCGGACGACGCAGGGGCTTCCTGCGCGAGGGCGATGGGTGTGGCGAGCGCCAGGGCGACGGCGAAGGCGAGGGGCGAAAGCTTGCGGGTCATGGTGGCTCCAACGGGATGGAAGGACGGCGCAGCAGGGTCGATGGTGGCAGGAAAGTTGCCGCTGAAATCAGTTTTGTGCGTTGCACCAACCCCTTTGTTACCGCCCTATGACATGGATGTCAATGGATTCTTAACAACTGTGAGGCGGCCCGCTACCGATAAACTACGCGGCCGCTCTTCCCCAAATCCCCGTAGGTTGTTTCTTGATTTCCCTTCGTAATTTCGCGCTCCGCCGTGGTGAGCGCCTGCTGCTGTCCAACGTCGACCTCACCCTGCACGCGGGCTACCGCGTCGGCGTGGTGGGTCGCAACGGCGCGGGCAAGTCCAGCCTGTTCGCCGCCGTCCAAGGCGAACTCGAGGCCGACAAGGGCGACCTGGACCTGCCCGGCAAGGTGCGCATCGCCAGCGTGGCGCAGGAAACACCCTCGCTCCCCGACCCGGCGCTGACCTTCGTGCTCGGAGGGGACACCGAGGTTGCCGCCGTGCTGCAGGCCGAGGCCGATGCCACCGCGCGGGAAGATTGGGAAGCGGTGGCCAATGCGCACCAGAAGATGGCCGAGATCGGCGCCTACGACGCCGAGGCGCGCGCCGGCAAGCTGCTGCACGGCCTCGGTTTCCCGGCCGACACGCACCACCGCCCGGTGTCGTCGTTCTCCGGCGGCTGGCGGGTGCGCCTGAACCTTGCGCGCGCGCTGATGATGCCCAGCGACCTGCTACTGCTCGACGAGCCCACCAACCACCTCGACATGGACGCGGTGCTCTGGCTGGAGCAGTGGCTGCTGAAGTATCCCGGCACGCTGCTGCTGATCTCGCACGACCGTGAGTTCCTCGACAACGTCGCGACCCACACGCTGCACCTGCATGGCGGCGGCGCCAAGCTGTACACCGGCGGCTACACCGACTTCGAGCGCCAGCGCGCCGAACAGCTGCGCCAGCAGCAGATCGCGCACGAGAAGGAACAGGCAGAACGCGCGCACCTGCAGAGCTTCATCGACCGCTTCAAGGCCAAGGCATCGAAGGCCGCGCAGGCGCAAAGCCGCATGAAGCGCCTGGCCAAGCTGGCCGGTACCGAGGCCGTGCGCGCGGAGCGCGAATTCCGCATCGAGTTTGCCGAGCCGGCCAAGCTGCCGTTCTCGCTGATCCGCCTCAACCATGTCGAAGCCGGTTACGGCGGCGACGCCGTCATCCTCCACGACGTCGGCTTCGGCCTCGAAGCGGGCCAGCGCATCGGCCTGCTGGGCCCCAATGGCGCGGGCAAGACCACGCTGGTGAAGACCCTGGTCGGCGAGCTGCCGACCATGGCGGGCGACCGCATGGCGCACCCGGACCTGCGCATCGGCTACTTCGCGCAGCACACGGTGGAGTCGCTGCATGAAGGCCAGTCGCCGATGGACCATTTCCGCGAACTGTCGCCGGAAGGCAGCAACCAGTCGTTCCGCGACTTCCTGGGCAAGTGGAACTTCCCGGGCGACCGCGCATTCGAGCCGGTGGATGGCTTCTCCGGCGGCGAACGCGCCCGCTTGGCGCTGGCGCTGATCGCCTGGCAGCAGCCGAACGTGCTGCTGCTCGACGAACCCACCAACCACCTCGACCTGGAGATGCGCGAAGCCTTGGCCGAAGCGCTCAGCGATTTCGATGGCGCGATCGTGATGGTCTCGCATGACCGCCACCTGATCGGCCTGGTGTGCGACACCTTCTGGCGCGTCGCCGATGGCGTGGTCGAGCCGTTCGATGGCGACCTGGACGAATACGCCGCCTGGTTGCGCACGCGCGCCTCCGCGCAGGGCAGCAAGCCGCTGCGCAGCGAGCCCGCGCCCGCCCCGAAAGCCGCGCCAGCGCCCGTGCGCAAGGTCAATCCGGTGAAGTTGGCCGCCGCCGAGGCCAAGGTCGCCGAACTCGAAGGCAAGCTGGCCGATGTCGATGCGCAACTCGCGGACCCGAAGAGCTACGCCGACGCCGAACTCGCCGCGCGACTGGGCCGGGATCGCGAAGCGCTACAGCAGCAACTGGCGAAGGCCGAAGAGGCCTGGTCGGCGCTGTACGACGAGGCTTGAATCGCGCCACCGCCATCCCCACACCCCGTACGTCCGTCCCACCCCCCCCGATCAGCTGCCATGCCCATCTACGCCTTCGAATGCACCCAGTGCGGCCACAGTTTCGACCGCCTGCAGAAACTGTCCGATCCGGATCCCGACACCTGCCCCGCCTGCAGTGCGCACGCGGTGAAGCGCCAGCTGACGGCGCCGTCGTTCCGGCTGGCGGGCAGCGGCTGGTACGAGACCGACTTCAAGAAGGACGGCGACAAGAAGCGCAACCTGGCAGACGGCGGCGAAGGCGCAAAGCCTTCCGGTGAGTCGAAGCCTGCCGAGGCGGCGCCGGCGAAGACCGAAAGTACGCCGGCGAAGACGGAATCGAAGCCGGCGACGCCGTCGTCTTCGTCGTAAGGCAGCTCGGTGTAAGGTGCATTCCTTGGCTAGCGAGGAATGCGATGAGCAGAATTTACGTGGCGATATTCGCGTTGCTGTGCGTCAGCGGATGTGGAGAAAAGGCGCTGCATTCAGGACCCCTGGCGCTGGGAATTGATGCGCCGGTGCCCATCGCCGCCGAGCCTCGTGACCAGTTCTGGTCCAATCTGCGCTTCCACTGCGGCAAGGCCTACGCCGGCCGCATCACGGCCAACCAACCTGCGTCGACCACCCCGGATCCCTTCGAGGGCAAGGCGCTGGTCATGCATGTGCGTGGATGCAGCGACCCGACGCGCGAGATCCGCATTCCCTTCCACGTCGGCGATGACCATTCGCGTACCTGGGTGCTGACGCGCACCGGTACCGGCGTGAGGTTGAAGCACGATCACCGCCACGAAGACGGCAGTCCGGACGCGGTGACGATGTATGGCGGCGACACGGCCGAGCCGGGCAGCACGCGGCGGCAGGCGTTCCCGGTGGACGCGGATTCGATCGTGATGTTCGAACGGGAAGGCCTGGCGGCCTCGGTGACGAATACCTGGGCGATGGAGCTGGTGCCAGGCAAGACCTTCGTCTACGAATTGAGCCGGCCGAACGGCCGGTTGTTCCGGGTGGAATTCGACCTCGCCAGGCCGGTCGACCTGCCGCCGGCACCCTGGGGCGCCGGCGGTTGAATGAGTAGGGATCGCTCAACGCGGCCCGAAGCGACCGCGGCAGCCGCGATCCACCCAGATCTGGGCGCCCGTGTAGCCCCAGCTGTAACCCTCGCGACAGCTGGTGTTCGAGATCTGCTGCAGCAGGATCGGCCGGCCCTGCCGCGGGTCGTACGCGCAGGTCTTGCGGCGGTTGTCTTCGCTGCTGCAGGTCACGGAGTAGTTGCTGGAGCCGCCACCGCCACCGATGCGCGGACCGAACTCGGCGCGGCAGCCGTTGCCCACGTAGACCTGGCCCTGTTGCGACTGCCAGCTCCGGCCTTCCACGCAGGCCGCGTTCGACAGCTGTCGGGTCAGGCGCGAGTGGCCACTCCACGGCGTGCGGCAGGTGCGCCCGCGGCCGTCGTTGCTTTCACAGCGGATCGTGCCGCCGGTGGCGTTGCCCTGGGCGAATTCGCCGCGGCACCCCTTCCATACGGTGATCAGGCCGTCCTGCGAGCTCCACGTGGCGCCCTCTTCGCAGCGGCTGTTGGAGATCTGCCTCACCAGCCGCGACTGCCCCCGCCATGGCGGCGTGCAGCGCTTGGCGTCGCCGCTCTTGCTCTCGCAGAGGATGGTGTTGCCGTTGGAAGGCGGGTTCGGATTCCAGCCGCCGCTGTTGCCGCCGAGCGACTGCGCGATGTCCTGCTTGATCCGACTGAAGGTCCAGTTGGACCGGTTGACCTGGTCCAGGTAGAAGCGGAGCTGGTCGTCCGGAATGCGGCGACCGCGGGACTGTTCGGAATACTCCAAGCTGATGACCCGCGTCTGGTCCTGGACGGACAGCTGGCGAAGGTTCTCAGGTGCATAGGCCCGCGTACCGATCTGGGCGACAGCGCTGCCGGCCACCAGGGCCAGCAACAGTACGAGCACGGACTGCAACAACGGCTTCTTCATGGTGGCACCCTCCTGGGGAGGCGCCAGCATACGCCCGGCCCGTTAAGGCCGTGCAGGGGCGGAGGTGGGGCTGGCGGGCAGGGGACCGGGTAAACTACCCGGCTTGACCGGCCTGTCCGGCCGCGGAACGTCCCGGCCCCGGTCCAAACCCAGTGGAGCCCCCATGCGTACCCATTTCTGCGGCCTCGTCGACGAGGCCATGATCGGCCAGACCGTGACCCTGTGCGGCTGGACCGATGTCGCCCGCAACCTCGGCGGCGTGTGCTTCATCGACCTGCGCGACCACGAGGGCATCGTGCAGGTGACGGTGGACCCGTCCAGTGCCGAGGTGTTCAAGGTGGCCGCGTCGCTGGGGTACGAGGACGTGTTGCAGGTCGAAGGCGTGGTGCGCGCGCGCGAAGCCGTCAACGCCAAGATCCGTACCGGTAAGGTGGAAGTGATCGCGACGAAGATCACCGTGCTCAACAAGGCCGAGCCGCTGCCGTTCCATCACCACGAAAACCCGGGCGAGGACATCCGCCTGAAATACCGCTACCTGGACCTGCGCAGCCCCGACATGCAGCGCAAGCAGCGCACCCGCATCAAGCTGGTGCAGGCGCTGCGCCGCTGGCTGGACGCACGCGGCTTCCAGGACATCGAGACGCCGATCCTCACCAAGGCCACGCCGGAAGGCGCGCGCGACTTCCTGGTGCCGGCGCGCATGCATCCGGGCGAGTTCTACGCGCTGCCGCAGTCGCCGCAGCTGTTCAAGCAGATCCTGATGGTGGCCGGCTTCGACCGTTACTACCAGATCGCGCGCTGCTTCCGCGATGAAGCGCTGCGCGCCGACCGCCAGCTCGAGTTCACCCAGCTCGACATGGAGTTCGCCTTCGTGCGCGAGCGCGACGTGCAGGACGCCGTGGAAGGCATGATCCGCGACATCTTCGCCGAGGTGATGGACGTGCGGCTGGACGCACAATTCCCGCGCATGACCTGGGCCGAGGCGATGCGTCGCTACGGCTCGGACAAGCCGGACCTGCGCATCGCGCTGGAGCTGGTGGACGTGGGCGAACTGGTGAAGTCCAGCGAGTTCGCGGTGTTCACCGCCGCCGCCAACGATCCGGACGGCCGTGTGGCCGCGCTGCGCATCCCCGGCGGTGCGTCGCTAAGCCGCAAGCAGATCGACGAGTACGCTGCGCATGCCGCCAAGTACGGTGCCAAGGGCCTGGCCTACATCAAGATCGACGAGGCTGGCGAAATCTCCTCGCCGATCCGGAAGTTCTTCGCCGAAGACGCCTTCGCGGCGCTGGTGAAGCACGTCGGCGCCGGCAACGGCGACATCGTGTTCTTCGGTGCGGGCGGCTACAACAAGGTCAGCGACTTCATGGGCGCGCTGCGCCTGAAGGCCGGCAAGGACTTCGGCCTGGTCCAGGACGGCTGGAAGCCGCTGTGGGTCACCGACTTCCCGATGTTCGAATGGGACGACGAGGCGCAGCGCTATGTCGCGCTCCACCATCCCTTCACCGCGCCCGCGGTGGACGACATCGGCGATCTGCGTGCGAACGCGAAGACGGCGGTATCCCGCGGTTACGACATGGTGCTGAACGGCAACGAGATCGGTGGTGGTTCGATCCGTATCCACCGCCCCGACATGCAGAGCGCGGTGTTCGAACTGCTTGGCATCGGTGCGGAAGAGGCGGAAGCCAAGTTCGGCTTCCTGCTGGACGCGCTGCGCTTCGGCGCGCCGCCGCATGGCGGCATCGCGTTCGGCATCGACCGTATCGCGGCGCTGATGGCGGGCACGGAGTCGATCCGCGACGTCATCCCGTTCCCCAAGACCACCAGTGCGCAGTGCCTGATGACCGGTGCGCCGTCGCCGATCCCGGACGAGCAGCTTGCTGAAGTCCACATCCAGGTTCGTCCGCGGACTTGACCGCTAAGCGGTCAAGCCCCCGTCATTTCGCCAGGGCGAAATGACGGGCCCCGCGCCGTTGCATGCCACAACCCCGCGGCTGACGCCGCGCCCCCTTGACTCAAGGGGGCTCAACATCAAGAGAACCAAGATGACGGAAGTTGCTTTTTCGCTGGAGTGGGAACGCCTGGGCAATGAAGGCGCCGATGCAGGCCTGGTGACGGAACGCGCGCGCGTGTTCGGCGGCTGGCTGGTGCGTGTCGGCACGTCGCCGGCCGCGATGGCGGTGACCTTCGTACCGGACGGCCAGGGCCGCTGGGACGGCGAGGACTTCGGCGAGGACGACTACGAAGAAGAAGACGAAGAAGAGTACGAAGAGGAAGAAGACGAGGACGCCGACGAGGAAGACGAGGCGGACGAAGAGGAAGAGGAAGAAGAGGACGCGTAAGCGTGCAGATCCGCCGCGCCACCGTCGATGACGCCGCGGTCCTGTCGGACCTGGCGTCGCGCACCTTCACGGAAACCTTCGGACATCTGTATCCGGCGGAAGATCTTTCGGCATTCCTCGCCGACGCCTACGACATCGACAAGCAGCGGGTCATCCTGTCGCACCCGGATTACGCGGTGTGGTTCCTCGAGGACGATGGCGTTGCCGTGGGTCATGCGGCCGCCGGGCCGTGCGGGTTGCCGCACGCGGACGTGGTGAAGGGCGATGGCGAGCTGAAGCGGCTGTACGTGCTGGCCTCGCACCAGAACGGCGGGTGGGGCGGGAAGCTGTTCGCCGAGGTGGAACGGTGGCTGTTGAAGGACGGGCCGCGGACGCTGTGGATCGGGGTGTGGTCGGAGAACTTCGGTGCGCAGCGGTTCTATGGGCGGCAGGGGTTTGTGCGGGTCGGGGCGTACAAGTTTCCGGTGGGGAAGACGCTGGATGATGAGTTCATCCTGCGGCGGGATGCTTCTTCTGTCGGTTGATGCAGGAGCTTCCGCTAGCCCTTCGGTCTAGCGGGTAACTTTTCTTCGTTGACGCAAAGAAAAGTCACCAAAAGAAAGCGTCTTTCACGACGAAGCAATCCCATCAGTTCGTTGCTATCAGAAAACGGCGGACATCCATGTCCGCCGCCCTCCGGGTCTGCTAGTGCTCGCCGCCGTTCGTAGACCGGGAAGATCACGCCCATCCCCGTAGGGGGCGCCGCTTGGGCGCGATGCTTTCCATGCAGGCGGGGATAGAGCATCGCAGGCATGGCCCGCTGCTACAGGACAGCACTGGCGAGGCGTAATACGGCGGACATCCATGTCCGCCGCCCTCCGGGTCTGTTGGGCTCGCTGGCGCATCGGGATGCGGAAGATCGAAAGCGAACGGCCGCTTGATGCGGCCGTTGCTTTGTCTGCGTATTGGAACTTACTTCTGCAGGAAGTCGAGCAGGTCCTGGTTGACGCGATCCTTGTGGGTATCGGTCAGGCCATGGGGAGCGCCGGCGTACACGATCAACTTGGCGTTCTTGATGAGCCTGGCCGAGCTGCGCCCGGCGGCGTCGATGGGGACGATCTGGTCGTCGTCGCCGTGGATCACCAGGGTGGGGATGTCGAACTTCTTCAGGTCGTCGCGGAAGTCGGTGGCCGAGAACGCGGCGATCGAGTCGTAGGTGTTCTTGTGGCCGCCCTGCATGCCCTGCGCCCACCAGCTGTCGATCAGGCCCTGCGATACCTTCGCGCCCGGGCGGTTGAAGCCGTAGAACGGGCCGGACGGGATGTCCTTGTAGAGCTGCGCACGGTTGTCCAACTGGCCTTTGCGGATGCCATCGAACACTTCGATCGGCAGGCCGCCCGGGTTGTCCGCGGTTTTCAGCATGAGCGGCGGAACCGCGCTGATCAGCACCGCCTTCTTCACCCGGCCGGTGCCGTGGCGACCGATGTAGCGCGCCACTTCGCCGCCGCCGGTGGAGAAGCCGACCACGGTGACGTCCTTCAGGTCGAGTGTGTTGATCACGGTGGCGAGGTCATCGGCATAGTGATCCATGTCGTTGCCGTCCCACGGCTGGCTGGAGCGGCCGTGGCCGCGGCGGTCGTGCGCCACCACGCGGTAGCCCTTGGAAGCCAGGAAGATCATCTGCGACTCCCAACTGTCCGAAGACAGCGGCCAGCCATGGCTGAAGGTCACGACCGGACCGTTCTTCGGGCCCCAGTCCTTGTAATAGAGCTGCACACCGTCGGCGGTGGTGATGGTGCTGGCGGTGCGTTCTGCGGCCACCGGCGCGGTGGCCGGTGCGGCCTGGGCGGTCATTCCGGCCTGGGTGGCGACGGCCAGCATGCTGGCGGCAAACGTGCGGGTGAGCGTGTTCATGGGATTGGATTCCTGTGGAGGGTGGTCAGGAACAGCGGTCAGTCGGCGATCGCCAGCGTCACGTCGATGTTGCCTCGCGTGGCGTTGGAGTACGGGCAGACGATGTGTGCAGCGTCGACGAGGGCCTGCAGCTGGTCGCGGGCGATGCCGGGTGCAGCGATGGTCAATTCCGCCTGGATACCGAAGCCGGTGGGGATCTGGCCGATGCCGACCTTGCCGGTGACGGTGGTGGTGCCAGGCAGGCTGATCTTCTGCTTGCCGGCGACGAACTTCAACGCACCCAGGAAGCAGGCCGAGTAGCCGGCGGCGAACAGCTGCTCGGGGTTGGTGCCCGGGCCACCGGCGCCGCCCAGTTCGCGCGGGGTCGACAGCGTGACGTCCAGCGCGCCGTCGGACGAGGTGGCCTGGCCTTCGCGGCCACCCGAGGCGGTGGCAGTGGCGGTGTAGAGGATCGTTTCGATGGACATGGCGTTACTCCTGCAAGGGTGGGGGGGTCCGGAGCGGGGTGGCCGTCCGGTGAGGTGTACTTTGCGCGCTCCGTGCGTACGATTCGTGACGTATAGTCCTGATAACTTGATCGGGAGTACCGATGTGGTCGACAGGCTCGCTGTGCTGCTGGAACGGTTCTCGGTGTCGGCGGAGGTGTTCCATGCCGGCGCGCTCTGCGGCATCAACACGCTGGAGGCGGAGCCTGGCGTGGGCCAGCTGCACCTGATCCAGCGAGGACCGCTGGAGGTGTTCCACGGCAGCGCGTCGCTGCGCATCGACGCGCCCAGCCTGCTGCTCTATCCCCGTGCGATGACGCACCGTTTCGTCAGCGACGACGAACGCGGAGCCGACATGGCCTGCGCCAACGTGCGCTTCGACGGCGGCGCGCAGAATCCGATCGGCGCCGCGTTGCCGGACGTGGTCTGCCTGCCGCTCGATGGCATCGTCGGTGCGCAGGAGGTGCTGGCGTTGCTGTTCGAGGAGGCCTTCACCCAGCGCTGCGGCCGCACCGCGCTGGTCAACCGGCTGTTCGAGGTGGTCATGATCCAGGTGCTGCGGCAACTGATGGAGACCGGCGAGGTGAAGGGCGGGATGTTGGCCGGCCTGTCGCACCCGCGCCTGCGTCACGCCCTCGTCGCCATGCACGAGGCGCCATCGAAGGACTGGACGCTGGACGACCTGGCGGGCGTGGCCGGCATGTCGCGCAGCGTGTTCGCGACGCATTTCCGCGAGGCGCTGGGCACCACGCCGGGCCAGTACCTGCAGGGCTGGCGGGTGGGCCTCGCACAACAGGCGCTGCGGCAGGGCAGGCCACTCAAGGTGGTGGCCTCGGACGTGGGCTACGGCAGCGAGGCGGCGCTGTCGCGTGCGTTCAAGGCGCACAGCGGCATGTCGCCGCGCGAATGGAAGCGCCTGCATGCAACGCACTGACGCGGTGGGCCACGAACCCGCGCTGTCGCCCATACGGCCGCGCATGAATGATGCGAGAGACGACACCACCCGCGTGCTGCTGGTGCACGGCATCTGGAATGCGAAATCCTGGCTCGCTCCCCTCGCACGGCGATTGCGCCGCGAAGGCTTCGAGGTCGAAGTGTTCGGCTATCCCAGCATCCTGGGCGGCCCGGAGCCAGCGATCGCCGCCCTGATCGAGCGGCTGCAGGCCTCGCCGCCGGTGCATCTGGTCGGGCACAGCCTGGGCGGCCTGATAGGACTGGAGGCACTGCGTCGCGCGCCCGGCTTGCCCGTGCGGCGGATGGTCTGCCTAGGGTCGCCGCTGTGCGGCAGCGGCGCCGCCCGCCGTCTGGGTCGGCACGCTTGGACGGCGCCCGTGCTCGGCCGCAGCGGCGCGCTGCTGCAGACGGGCTGCGTGCCATGGGACGGGCACGTACCGGTGGCGATGGTGGCGGGGAACGTCGCGCGCGGCATCGGGCGCCTGATCACCCGGTTCGACGGCGCGTCGGACGGCACGGTCGGACTGGAAGAGACCCGGCTGCCCGGCCTGGCGGCGCACTGCGTGGTGCCTGCCAGCCACACCGGTCTGGTGTTCTCCGCCGATGCCGCCCACCAGGCGGCCTGCTTCCTTCGCAACGGCCGCTTCGACGGACAGGACTGACCTGCGCAGGCGGGCGCGTATAATCCGCGCCCTTGTCAGTGCACTCCGGAAGTCACCATGGGCAGAGGCCCGTCGATCGAAGCCCGCAAGAACGCCACCGATGCCAAACGGGGCAAGATCTTCACCAAGATCATCCGCGAGATCGGCGTGGCGGCCCGCGCCGGCGGCGGCGAACCCGCCAACAACCCGCGCCTGCGTGCGGCCGTGGACAAGGGCCTGTCGGCCAACATGTCGAAGGACGTCATCGAGCGCGCCATCAAGAAGGCGACCGGTGAGCTGGAAGGCGTGGTGTTCGAAGAGATCCGCTACGAAGGCTACGCGCCGGGCGGCGTCGCGGTGATCGTCGACTGCCTGACCGACAACCGCGTGCGCACCGTGGCCGAAGTGCGCCATGCGTTCGGCAAGCACGGCGGCAACATGGGAACGGAAGGCTCGGTCGCCTTCATGTTCAAGCGTCTCGGCGTGCTGAGCTACGCACCGGGGGCCGACGAAGAGAAGATCACCGAAGCGGCCATCGAGGCGGGCGCCGATGACATCGTGGTCTATCCCGATGACGGCTCGATCGACGTGGTCACCGCGCCGGATGCTTTCCAGGCCGTCAAGGAGGCGATGACGGCCGCCGGCCTGGCGCCGGGCCACGCCGAGATCACCTACCGTGCCGACAACGACATCCGCGTGGAAGGCGAGACCTCCCTGCAGGTGAAGAAGCTGCTGGACATGCTGGAAGACCTCGACGATGTGCAGGACGTCTACTCCAACGCCGACCTGGGCGCCGACGCGTACGCGTAAGCCGATCCCGTGACCCGCATCCTCGGCATCGACCCCGGTTCCCAGCGCACCGGCATCGGCATCATCGATGTCGATGCCACGGGCAAGGTGAGCCACGTCCACCATGCACCGCTGGTGCTGCTGGGCGCCGAGGATTTCCCGCAGCGCCTGCGCGTGCTGCTGGATGGGCTGACCGCCATCATCGCCGCGTGGCAACCGGACGAAGTGGCCATCGAGAAAGTCTTCATGGCGCGCAATCCGGATTCGGCGCTGAAACTGGGGCAGGCGCGGGGCGCCGCCATCAGTGCCGTCGTCCTGCGCGACCTGCCGGTGCACGAGTACGCCGCCAAGGAAGTGAAGCTGGCCGTCGTCGGCCGTGGCAGCGCAGAAAAGACCCAGATCCAGCACATGGTCGGCATCATGCTCAACCTGCACGGCAAGCTGCAGGCCGATGCGGCCGATGCGCTGGCCGTCGCCATCACCCACGCACACGTGCGCGCCACCGCCAAACGGCTGGGCGTGAGTTCGCAACTGGCCTGGAGCAGGAAATGATCGGACGTCTTCGCGGCATCCTGGCGTACAAGTCCCCGCCCTGGCTGGTGATCGACGTGGGCGGCGTGGGCTATGAGCTCGAGGCGCCGATGAGCACGTTCTACGACCTGCCGGACGTGGGTCGCGAAGTGCTGCTGTTCACCCACCATGCGCAGAAGGAGGACAGCGTGTCGCTGTACGGCTTCCTGCGCGAGGGCGAGCGCCGGCTGTTCCGCGACGTGCAGAAGGTCAGCGGCATCGGCGCGAAGATCGCGCTGGCGGTGCTGTCCGGCGCCAGCGTGGACGAGTTCGCGCGCATGGTGCAGGCCGGCGATGTCACGGCGCTGACGCGCATCCCCGGCATCGGCAAGAAGACCGCCGAGCGCATGGTGGTGGAACTGCGCGACCGCGCGGCCGACCTGATGGGTACCGGCGTGGGCGGCATCACCGCGCTGCCGGCGGATCCGCAGTCCGAAGCCACCATCGCCCTGCAGCAGCTCGGCTACAAGCCCGCCGAGGCCACCCGCATGGCGCGCGATGCCGCCGCGCCCGGCGACGATGCCGCCATGATCATCCGCAAGGCCCTGCAGGCCGCGCTGCGCTGAGCGCTGCGTTAGAGCATCCCTTCACTTCCACAGCGCTACCCTGCCGGCCGCCATGTCCACCCCACATTCTTCCCACGCCGCGCCCGGCGACACCGGCCAGCACGGTCATTCCAAGGCAGGCATGGTCGCGCTGGTGGCCGGCGCGGTCGGCGTGGTGTTCGGCGACATCGGCACCAGCCCGCTGTACACCATCAAGGAGATGTTCCACCCGCACTTCGGCCTGACGCCCGATCCTGACACGGTGCGCGGCCTGTTGTCGCTGGGCTTCTGGTCGCTGCTGCTGGTGGTGACGCTGAAGTACGTCATCGTGATCATGCGCGCCGACAACGAAGGCGAGGGCGGCATCATGGCGCTGACGGCGCTGGCGCAGCGCAGCCTGGCCAAGGGCTCGCGCATGAGCTACACAGTCGGCATCCTCGGCATCTTCGGCGCGGCGCTGTTCTTCGGCGACGGCATGATCACCCCGCCGATCACCGTGCTGGGTGCGGTGGAGGGCCTGGAAGTCGTGTCGCCCGTCTTCAAGCAGTGGGTGGTGCCGATCAGCCTGGTCATCCTGACCGGCCTGTTCGCCATGCAGCGTTTCGGCACGGCGAAAGTCGGCAGGGCCTTCGGTCCGGTGATGATCACCTGGTTCATCGTGCTGGCCGGCTTCGGCATCTACAACATCGCACACAATCCCTCGGTGCTGGCGGCGCTCAACCCGTACTGGGCGTGGCATTTCTTCGTGACCCACGACTGGCACGCCGTGCTGATCCTCGGCGCCGTGGTGCTGACCGTGACCGGCGGTGAGGCGCTGTACGCCGACATGGGCCACTTCGGCAAACGGCCCATCCGCTGGGGCTGGTTCGGCTTCGTGCTGCCGGCGCTGGTGCTGAACTACTACGGCCAGGGCGCGGTGCTGCTGCGCCATCCCGAAGCGGTCGCGAATCCGTTCTACATGTCGATCCCGGACTGGGCGCAGATCCCGATGCTGGTGCTGGCGACGACGGCGGCCGCGGTGGCTTCGCAGGCGGTCATCACCGGCGCGTTCTCGGTGACGCGCCAGGCCATCCAACTGGGCTACCTGCCGCGCCTGCACATCAAGTACACCTCGAAGGACACCATCGGCCAGATCTACGTGCCGTCGGTCAACCTGATGCTGTACCTGGCGGTGATCGTGCTGGTGCTGAGCTTCCAGAGCTCGGGGGCGCTGGCCACGGCGTATGGCCTGTCGGTCACCGGTACCATGCTGATCGATACCTTGCTGCTGGCCATCGTGGCGTACACGCGCTGGCCGGATTCGCGCCGCTGGGTACTGCCGTTGTGCGGCGTCTTCCTGGTGATCGACCTGGCCTTCCTGTTCGCCAACGGCGCCAAGCTGGTCACCGGCATCGGCGCCTGGGTGCCGCTGTTCATCGGCATCACCGCCTTCACGATGATGCGCACCTGGCGCCGCGGCCGCGAGCTGCTGCATGGCGAGGTGCAGAAGGAAGGCATCCGGCTGGATACCTTCCTGCCGGGCCTGATGCTGG
The DNA here is from genome assembly GCF_947498795.1 of uncultured Pseudoxanthomonas sp. Taxonomy (NCBI): domain Bacteria; kingdom Pseudomonadati; phylum Pseudomonadota; class Gammaproteobacteria; order Lysobacterales; family Lysobacteraceae; genus Pseudoxanthomonas; species uncultured Pseudoxanthomonas sp. The sequence goes on from NZ_CANMLQ010000001.1 coordinate 272,488, forward strand.
CGCCGCCGGTGCGCGTCCCCGGCACGGCCATCTTCCTGACCGCCGACAAGGGCGTGGTGCCGCACGCGCTGCTGCACAACCTCAAGCACAACAAGGTGCTGCACGAGCGCAACGTGTTCCTGACGGTCGAGACGCTGACCGTGCCGTATGCGCCGAAGAAGAAGCGCCTGAAGATCGATCCGATCGGCGACGATTTCTACCGGGTGGTGATCAGCTACGGTTTCGCCGAAACGCCGGACGTCCCGCAGGCACTGATGGGGTCGTGCGACCAGGGCGGCGTGTATTTCGACCCCATGGAAACCACGTACTTCGCCAGCCGCGAAACCGTGGTCGCGCGTCGACAGGGAGGCATGCCGATCTGGCGCGACAAGCTGTTCGCGGCCATGCATCGGAATGCGGCGCCTGCGACGGGGTTCTTCCGGATCCCGGGCAACCGCCTGGTCGAGCTCGGCGCGCAGGTCGAGATCTGACCGCGCGTCGCGTGCGGGGCGCTGCCGTAAACTTGGGCTCCGCCCCACGCAAGGAGGCAGGATGCCGCCGCATGACCGCCTGACCGTGCTCGACGTGCTGCGCGGCATCGCCATCCTCGGCACGCTGGGCACCAACATCTGGGTCTTCATGTATCCCGGCGGCTTGCTCGGTTACATGGAGTCCGGGTGGGGACGAGCATCGGAGGCGCACTGGGCCGTGCTGGCATTGCAGCAGCTGACCCAGGGCAAGTTCCTCGGTCTGTTGGCGCTGATGTTCGGCATGGGCATCGCCTTGCAGCAGCGTTCCGCGGCGGCGCAGGGTGCCCGGTGGCCGGGTCCGTACCTGATACGCGCGCTGCTGCTCTTCGTCGATGGCGTGCTGAACTATCTGTTCGTCGTCGAATTCGATGTGCTGATGGGCTATGCGCTCACATCGGTGATCGTGGCCTTCATGTTGAAGCTGGGTGCCCGGGGTCGGTGGGCCTGGCTGGCCGTGGCCGCCACGCTCCACCTGATGTTCCTGGGCATCATCGTCGTTGCGCTGGCGCTGTGGGGTGACCAGCTCGCGGCCGAGCCGGCCGTCGCGACGGCAACGGTCAATGCGAGCTGGTGGGACCTGGTGGTGGCGCGGATCGACCACGTCTGGCTCTTCCGCCAGGAAATGATCTTCATCGCACCGATGAGCGTGGCGTTGTTCCTGGCCGGGGCGCGCCTGCTCGATGCGGGCGTGTTCGAGGCTCGCGGCGCGGGCCTGCGCCGTTGGCTGATGGTCATCGGCCTGGGGCTGGCGTGGCCCATCGACATGGCGTTGGGCGTGTTCGGAGGCGAAGCAGGCATCATGGCCGGCCGCTACGGCAGCGCGCCATTCGTGGCGGTGGGACTCCTGGCGGCGGTCGCGGAAGCGTCGCAGCGGCGGCCAACACCCGGCTTCCTCGGACAGCGCTTGGCCGAGGTGGGCCGCATGGCATTGAGTGGGTATGTGCTGCAGAACCTGTTGGCGTCCGCCCTTTGCTACGACTGGGGGCTGGGGTTGGCGCGGCGTGTTCCGGATGCCGCTTCGGTGCCGGTAACGATCGCGGCCTACGTGGCGGTCGCGGCCTGCGTGATGCTGTTCGCCCACGCGTGGCAGCGACATGCGAAGCGGGGGCCGTTGGAGTGGGTGTGGCATGCCTCCTACGAGCGGCTGACGCGCGGGATGAGGTCACGGCCTGTCGTGGCGGCCTGATCGCGCGGTCGCAAGCACAGCCGGTCCGTCATAATGGCGCCATGACCGCCGACCGCATCATCGATTCCTCCGCCACCCGCGAAGACGACGCCATCGAGGCCAGCATCCGGCCGAAGCGGCTGGACGAGTACCTCGGCCAGAAGCCGGTGCGCGAACAGCTGGACATCTACATCCAGGCGGCGAAAGGACGCGGCGAGGCGCTGGACCACGTGCTGATCTTCGGGCCGCCCGGCCTCGGCAAGACCACGCTGAGCCACGTGATCGCCAACGAGCTGGGCGTGAACCTGCGCGTGACCTCGGGCCCGGTGATCGAGAAAGCCGGCGACCTGGCGGCGCTGCTGACCAACCTGCAGCCGCACGACGTGCTGTTCGTCGACGAGATCCATCGCCTCTCGCCCGTCGTCGAGGAAGTGCTGTATCCGGCGATGGAGGATTTCCAGATCGACATCATGATCGGCGAGGGCCCTGCGGCCCGTTCGATCAAACTCGACCTGCCGCCGTTCACCCTGATCGGCGCCACCACCCGCGCCGGTCTTCTGACCGCGCCGCTGCGGGACCGCTTCGGCATCGTGCAGCGACTCGAGTTCTACTCGCCCGAAGAGCTGACCCGCATCGTGCAGCGCTCGGCGCGCATCTTGGGCATGGACTGCGTGCCGGAAGGCGCCGCGGAGATCGCGCGCCGTGCCCGCGGCACGCCCCGCATCGCCAACCGCCTGCTGCGCCGCGTGCGCGATTACGCGCAGGTCAAGGCCGACGGTCATATCGACGTCGATGTCGCGCGCGCGGCGATGCAGATGCTGAAGGTGGACCCCGAGGGCTTCGACGAACTCGACCGCCGCATGCTGCGCACCATCGTCGACAGTTTCGATGGCGGTCCGGTGGGCGTCGAGTCCCTGGCTGCCGCGCTCAGCGAGGAGCGGGGCACGCTGGAAGACGTCATCGAACCCTATCTGATCCAGCAGGGTTTCCTGATCCGCACCGCTCGCGGACGCATGGCGACCCGCAAGGCGTACCTGCACCTGGGACTCACGCCGAAGGGGCGCGTTCCCGAACCGGGCGATGCGTCCGGTGAACTGTTCTGAGCGGCACTGGTTACAGGTTGGTATGCACCACAGGGTGCGGGAGCGCATGCGTTGACTACTGATTCGACGAGGATCGCCGCGGAGGCGGTGCCGTTCATCTTTCCGACACGCGTCTATTGGGAAGATACCGACGCCGGTGGCGTGGTGTACCACGCGCAATACGTTGCTTTCCTCGAACGGACCCGTACCGAATGGTTGCGGGTCCGGGGCCATGCCCAGGAACGACTGCGCCAGACCCACGACCTGGTGTTCGCCGTCCGCGCGATGCGCCTGGATTTTCTGCGTCCCGCGCGGTTGGACGATCTGCTGCACGTGTCGGCGCGCATCCACCAGTGCAAGCGGGCCAGCGTGGTCTTCGCCCAGTCGATCGAGCGGGACGGCGAGGTCCTGCTGACCGCTGAGGTGAAGGTGGCGGCGCTGAGTGCCTCGGGTTTCAGACCCGTTGCGCTGCCCGAGGCGTTGTATGACGAATTCCGCCGGCTCGAAACCCCGGGCCGTCCGCTTTGACCTGATGCGCAACACGAACCGAACGACGAGGAACGACGGATGATCGCAACGCTACTGGCCTTCCAGGACACCGTGGTGGAGGCGTTGCCGCCGGAGACCGCCGCCGCGACGGCCGATGCGGCCGCCGCCACCGTGCACAGCGGCATCAACTACATCGACCTGATGCTCAAGGCCAGCCTGCCGGTGCAGTTGATCGTGCTGCTGCTGCTGGCCGGGTCGCTGATCAGCTGGGTGATCATCTTCCGCAAGGGGCGCGTGTTCAAAAACGCCAACCGCGATGCCGACGAGTTCGAGAGCCGCTTCTGGTCGGGCGCCGAACTGCACAAGCTCTACGCCGGCGCCGCCGACCGCAATCGCATGGTGACCGGCCTGGAGGCGATCTTCGAAGCGGGCTTCCGCGAGTTCACCCGCCTGCGCGACAAGCGCGGCCTTGACGGACGCGCGCAGCTGGAAGGCGCACAGCGCGCCATGCGCGTGACTTATACGCGCGAAGTCGACCAGCTTGAGCGCAACCTGGAACTGCTCGCCAACATCGGCTCCACAGCGCCTTACGTCGGCCTCGTAGGTACGGTGTTCGGCATCATGGTGACGATGCACGACATGCTCAACAGCGGCGAGCAGGCAGGCATCGCCGCCGTCGCGCCGGGCATTTCGGAAGCGCTGTTCGCCACGGCGATCGGCCTGTTCGTCGCGATTCCCGCGGTGTGGGCGTACAACCGCTTCACCACCCGCGTCGAGCGGCTGGCGGTGCGCTACGAGAGCTTCGCCGAAGAGTTCAGCTCCATCCTCCAGCGCCAGAACGCAGCCGAGTAAGCGGAGTTCCCCATGGCCGGAAGCATCGTCCACCGCAAGCGGCGCAAGCTGAAATCCGAGATCAACGTCGTGCCCTACATCGACGTGATGCTGGTGCTGCTGATCATCTTCATGGTGACCGCGCCGCTGCTCACGCTGAGCGTGGACGTGAAGCTGCCGTCGTCCACGGCCAAGGCCGTGGAAACCAAGAACGACCCGATCATCGTCGTCGCCTACCCGGATGGCCGGCTGGGCCTGCAACTGCCCGGCGACAAGGCGCCGCGCACCGTCGACGCGGCGCAGCTCGAGGCCATGCTGGCGCCGATCAAGGCCGAACAGGGCAACGAATTGCGCGTACTGCTCGCAGGCGACGCGGATGCGCCGTACCAGCGGGTGATCGACGCCACCGAGGCGCTGAAGAAGGCCAAGGTGACCAACGTCGTCCTGTGGACCAAGCAGTAACGCGCCATGCACGCTGAAGCCTTCCAGCGACAGACGCTGCCGCAGGACGAAGGGCTGGGCCGGGCGGTTGCGTGGGCCATCGGCCTGCACGTGCTGCTGCTCGTGGTGCTGCTGGTGTCGCCGTATTTCAAGTGGGACCGCGAGCGACTGAATGCCGCAGGCTCGCAATCGATGGAGGCCACGCTCGACGTGTCGTCGTCCGATGCGCGCGCGGTCGAACGGGCGCTCGATTTCCAGCCGGCGCCGATGCCCGAGCCGGTGCAGGAGCCGGCTCCCGAGGACACCGTCCCGCCCCCCCAGCCGATTCCCGAGCCTGCACCGCAGGACGCGCCGGTCGAACGCCAGGCGCAGGCGCAGGAACGCATTCCGGTGCCGGATGAGGTCGACCAGGATGAAGCGCGCCGTGAGGCGATTTCGCAGGAAAAGGCGCGACAGGAGCAGGAGGCCAAGCGCCGCCAGGAACAGATCGACCTGACCGAGCGCAAGCGCCAGGAGCAGGCCGAGCAGCAGCGCCGGCTCGCCGCCCAACAGGAAGAAGACAGGCAAAAGCGCATCGCCACGGAGGCCGCGCAGAAGGCCGAGGCCGACAAGAAGCGTCTTGAGGAGATCCGGCGCCAGCGCGCGCAGGCGGCCCGCGAGGCGCAGCTGGCCGAACAGAAGCTCCGTCAGCTCGCAGATGCGCGGGCGCGGCAGGCGGCGGCCACGGCGACGTCCACGCAGGCGCCGTCCGCCGGTCCGGCGGGCACCGGCGGCACGGATGAGGATCTGAGGGGGCGCTATGCCGCCGCCATCCAGGAGGCTGTCTTGCGTCAGTGGACGCGCCCGGAGTCCGTGCCGGTCGGTACGCGGTGCCGTGTGGTGATCCGCCAGTTGCCCGGCGGCGATGTGGTCAGCGCAGAAGTGCAGCCGGGGTGCGCCATGGATGCGGCGGGGCAGGACTCGATCGAACGCGCCGTACTCAAGGCGCGACCGCTGCCGTACCGCGGCTTCGAGACCGTCTTCGCCCGCACCCTGACGCTGAACTTCGAGGCCCGCGACCGCTGACTTCACGCCGCGTTTCGCTGCCTTCCGTTCACAATTGTTAAAACGTTCACGTGGGGGCTGGTATCCCTTTGCCGCCCCGCCCAACCGCAGAGTCGTTGCCCATGAAGAAACCGTTGCGCTGGTTCGCCTTGATCCTGTTCATGCTCGCCCCGGTGCTGGCGTCCGCCCAGCAGCAGGGTCTGGAGATCGACATCATCGGCGGCAACGCCTCGGCCCTGCCGATCACCGTGGTGCCCATGCCCTACCAGGGTAGCGCGGCCGCTCCGCCGACCGACGTGTCCGCAGTTGTCCGTGCCGACCTCGAGCGCTCGGGCGCCTTCCGCACGTTGCCGGAGGCCCGCATCGCCGAGCGTCCGACCCGGGGTGGCGAGATCCAGTATCCGACCTGGCAGGCCCTGCGCCAGGACTACATCGTGGTCGGTCGCGTGGTGGATGCCGGCGACGGCGGCTATCGCGTCGAGTACGAACTCTTCGACGTGGCCAAGAAGGAGCGCATGCTCGGCCTGGCCATGACGGCGCGCTCGAATGCGCTGCGTGACGTCGCCCACCAGATGGCCGATGCCATCTACGAGAAGATCCTCGGCGTGCGTGGCGCGTTCTGGACCCGCATCGCCTACGTCACCGCTGCCGGCACCGGCAAGGCAACGCGCTACGCGCTGATGGTGGCCGATTCCGACGGTTACAACCCGCAGACGGTCGTGCGTTCGGCCGAGCCGCTGCTGTCCCCGTCATGGAGCCCGGATGGCCGCAAGCTGGCCTACGTCAGCTTCGAGAGCGGCAACTCGGCCATCTATATCCAGGACATCTCGACCGGTGCGCGCGAGAAGATCGCCAGCTTCCGCGGCATCAATGGCGCGCCCGCGTTCTCGCCCGATGGCCGCCAGTTGGCGTTGACGCTGTCGCGCAGCGGCAATCCCGAGATCTACGTGATGGATCTCGGCAGCCGTTCGCTGCGCCAGCTCACCAATACGTCCGCCATCGACACCGAGCCGGTGTGGAGCGCGGATGGCGGCAGCATCTACTTCACCTCCGATCGCGGCGGTCGCCCGCAGATCTACCGCGTGCCCGCCGCTGGCGGCAGCGCCAGCCGGGTGACGTTCGAAGGCAACTACAACGCGACGGCTACGGTGTCGTACGACGGCAAGAAGGTGGCAGTGGTGCAGGGCAGCGGCAACAACTACCGCATCGCCCTGATGGACAGCAGTCTGGGTGGCGCGCGCTGGTCGTCGCTGTCGCCGGGCTCGCTGGACGAGTCGCCGAGTTTCGCCCCCAACGCCAGCATGGTGCTGTACGCCGCACGCGAAGGCGGGCGCGGCGTGCTGTATGCCGTCTCCGCGGATGCGCGCGTACGCCAGCGTCTGGTCGTGGCGAATGCGGATGTGCGCGAACCTGCGTGGTCGCCCTACCGTACCGCTCGTTAAGTTTGTGTCTACAATGTGACCCCTCGCTCCACCTGTCCCCCTGTTCCAATGACGCAAGGAATGACCATGAACAACACCACCCGTGTTCTGATGCTGTCCCTGATGTCCGTCGCCGTGCTGGCGGGCTGCAAGAAGGACGTGAAGCCGACGCCGCCGGCCGACACCACCACCACCACGCCGACCACCCCGACCACCCCGACCACGTCGGGCGTGTACGGCCCGGGCGACCTGGACACCGACGCCTGCCTGCGCCAGCGCGTGGTCTACTTCGACCTCGACCAGGACGCCCTGAAGCCGGAGTTCCAGGCCATCATGGGGTGCCACGCCAAGTACCTGCGTGACCGTCCGTCCTCGCGCATCACGCTGGAAGGCCACGCCGACGAGCGAGGCAGCCGTGAGTACAACATCGGCCTGGGCGAGCGCCGCGGCAACGCCGTGAATTCCGCCCTGCAGGCCAGCGGCGGTTCGGCCAGCCAGCTGTCCGTGGTCAGCTACGGCGAAGAGCGCCCGGTCTGCACCGATTCCAGCGAGTCCTGCTGGTCGCAGAACCGTCGCGTCGAGATCGTCTACACGGCCAAGTAAGCCGTCGTCGCCACGATGATCGTGAAGAAGACGTACTACCTGCTGGTCCTCGCGGCGGCCCTCGTGGCCGCCGCTCCCGCTCACGCGCAGCGCGTCAGCCTGGCCGATCGCGTGGCCGCGCTGGAAGCGAAAGCGAACAATCCGCAGCAGAACCTGGACCTGCTCAACAAGGTCACGCAGCAGGAATCGGAACTGCGTGAGCTGCGTGCCCAGCTCGAGCAGCTGCAGAACGAGAACGAGCAGCTCAGGCAGCGGGGCCGTGACCAGTATCTCGACCTGGACGGTCGCCTGAACCGACTGGAAGGCGGCGCCGCGCCGTCACCGGTCGGCACGCCGACGACCACACCCCCCCTTGGCAGTGCGCCGGCCACCGCGCCGGCGCCCGTCGTGTCCGCTACGTCCGAGCGCCCACCCAGCGTCCACGGGGACACGGGAGCGATGTCCGCGGCCGGTGACGAGCGTACCGCCTACAACGTGGCCTTCGACAAGCTCAAGGCAGGCGATTACGCGGATGCCGCGCAATTGTTCACCAGTTTCCTGCAGCTCTATCCCAGCGGCGTGTACGCCCCCAACGCCCTGTACTGGCTGGGCGAGAGCTACTACGTCACGCAGAACTACGCGCTGGCTGCGGAGCAGTTCCGCGCGCTGCTGGCGCAGTATCCGACCCACGACAAGGCGGCAGGCGCCCTGTTGAAGATCGGCCTGTGCGACTACGGCCTCGGCAAGCTGCCCGAAGCCGAACGCACCCTGGGCGAGGTTATCGCCAAGTACCCGGGCACGGATGTCGCCCGTACGGCCGACGACCGCCTGCGCGCCATCCAGCTCGGCCGCCTGCGCTGAGTCGAGGAGATACCGGTGCTCCTGACGGAGACGCCGGACCGGCAGGGCGTATCATGCGCACCCCATGAATGATGCCGCCCGCCCCAGCGAAATCGTCCAGTCCCCGCTGGAACGCCTCAAGATCACCGAGATCTTCCTGTCCCTGCAGGGCGAGGCGAACGCGGTCGGCTGGCCTACCGTGTTCGTCCGCCTGACCGGCTGCCCGCTGCGCTGCCAGTACTGCGACACTGCCTATGCCTTCCACGGAGGCGAGTGGCGCGAGATCGACGACATCGTCGCCGAGGTCGCCCGGCATGGCGTCCGCCACGTCTGCGTCACCGGCGGCGAGCCGCTCTCGCAGAAGCGCTGCCTGATGTTGCTGAAGAAGCTCTGCGACGCCGGTTTCGACGTCTCCCTGGAAACCTCGGGCGCGATCGATATCGCCGAGGTCGATCCGCGCGTGTCGCGCGTGGTGGACCTCAAGACGCCCGGTTCGAAGGAAATGGCGCGCAACCGCCTGGAGAACCTGCCGCTGCTCACCGCGCGCGACCAGGTGAAGTTCGTGCTGTGCGGCCGCGCCGACTACGAGTGGGCGCGCGGCATGCTGGCCGAGCATCGCTTGCCCGAGCGCTGCGACGTGCTGTTCTCGCCCAGCAAGTCCGAACTGTCGCCGCGCGACCTGGCGGACTGGATCGTCGAGGACCGCCTGCCGGTTCGCTTCCAGATGCAGTTGCACAAGCTGCTGTGGGATGACGAGCCGGGACGCTGAGCAGCGCCTGCGGTAGCCTACCCATCACCCCACGAAACATCGCCCCATGAAGAATGCCGTCGTCCTGCTGTCCGGAGGCATGGACTCCGCCGTCGTCGTCGCCATCGCCCGCGAGCAGGGCTTCGCCGTGCATGCGCTGAGCGTGCGCTACGGCCAGCGGCACACCTCCGAACTCGATGCCGCCGCGCGCGTGGCCACTACGCTCGGCGCCGCCGCGCACAAGACCGTGCACGTGGACCTTCGCAGCATCGGGGGCTCCGCGCTGACCGATGACATCGACGTGCCCGAGGCTGGCGGCCCCGGCATCCCCGTGACCTACGTGCCGGCCCGCAACACCATCATGCTGTCGGTCGCGCTGGGCTGGGCCGAGGTGCTGGGCGCCAGCGACATCTTCTGCGGCGTCAATGCGGTGGACTACTCGGGCTATCCGGATTGCCGCCCGGAATTCATCGAGGCCTTCGAGAAGCTGGCCAACGTGGCGACCAAGGCAGGCGTGGAAGGCGCCGGCTTGCGCATCCAGGCGCCGCTGCTGCGCATGAGCAAGGCCGACATCGTGCGCGAAGGCGTGCGCCTGGGCGTGGATTTCGCGCAGACCGTGTCGTGCTACCAGGCCGACGCCGAGGGCCGGGCCTGCGGCCATTGCGACGCCTGCCGCCTGCGCGCCGCCGGCTTCGCCGACGCCGGCGTGCCGGATCCCACCCACTACGCCTGACGGGCGCGTTTCGCCCCCGTGCGGACGATGCGCTAGAATGCGCGTCCCGGTGCAAGGCCGGGATGCGTTCCCGGGCCGTTAGCTCAGTCGGTAGAGCAGAAGACTTTTAATCTTTTGGTCGAAGGTTCGAATCCTTCACGGCCCACCACGCACATCCCGCCGCCGCGCCATCATCGCGCCGAGTTCGCGTCGGCGCCCGGCAGGGAATCTTCCACGTGGCGATGGCAGTGCGTGACTGGACGGCGCAGGCGATCCAGCGCATCGAAGCGGACTTCAACCGGTCTGCCGACACCCACCTGATCCCGCTGCCGCTGCCCGGTTTTCCCGGCATCGATGTCTATCTCAAGGACGAGTCCAGCCATCCGACCGGCAGCCTGAAGCACCGGCTGGCACGCTCGCTGTTCCTGTATTCGCTGGCGAATGGCTGGCTGCGCGAGGGCGCGCCGGTGATCGAGGCCTCCAGCGGTTCGACGGCCGTGTCCGAGGCCTATTTCGCGCGCCTGCTCGGGTTGCCCTTCATCGCCGTGATGCCGTCGTCGACCTCGCCCGACAAGATCGCGGCCATCCAGTTCCAGGGCGGACGCTGCCACCTGGTCGAGCAGGCGGCGGAGATCAACGAGGTCTCGCGGCGACTGGCGCAGGAAAGCGGCGGCCACTTCATGGACCAGTTCACCTATGCCGAGCGCGCCACCGACTGGCGTGCGAACAACAACATCGCCGAATCCATCTTCAAGCAGATGGAAGCCGAGCCCCATCCCGTGCCGGCGTGGATCGTCTGCAGCCCCGGTACCGGCGGCACCAGCGCCACGTTGGGACGCTACGTGCGCTATCGCCGTCATCCCACGCGCGTGATGTGTGCCGACCCGGAGCACTCGGTGTTCTTCGACCAGTACCGGGGCGCGTGCGGAGGTTGCGACGACACCACGCTGACCTGCGCGCGCGGCTCCGGGATCGAGGGCATCGGTCGCCCGCATTGCGAACCCAGCTTCATCCCGGCGTGCATCGATGCGATGGTGAAGGTGCCCGACGGCTTGAGCCTGGCGGCCATGCGCCACGTCAACGCGGTGCTGGGTCGCCGGGTTGGCGGATCGACCGGCACCAACTTCGTCGGCATCCTCGCCGCGGCCATGCGCATGCGCGAAGAAGGCCAGGTGGGGTCCATTGTCAGCATCCTGTGCGACAGTGGTGAACGCTACGCGCACAGCTACTACAACCGGGACTGGTATCTGGAGCGCGGCATCCCCATCGTGGAGAACGACGATGCCATCGCCGCCGCTGTCGCCGGACGAGGCCTGCCGTCGCTGGCACGGGCCGACTGGCCGGACTGAAATCCCCTTTTTGCAGATGGTATTGCCATGACCAATCCACTCCTCGACTTCTCTGGCCTGCCGCGGTTCGACGAGATCCGCCCCGAGCACATCGCGCCTGCCATCGACCAGTTGCTGGCCGAGGCCGAGGCGGCCGTGAAGGTGGCGGAATCCGTCACGCCGGTGACATGGGATACCTTCGTGGTGCCGCTGGACGATGCGACCGAACGCCTGTCGCGTGGCTGGAACCAGGTGACGCACCTGGAGGCGGTCGCGAACTCGCCGGCGCTGCGCAGCGCGTACAACGCGCAGTTGCCCAAGGTGACCCGCTTCTGGAGCGCACTGGGACAGAATCTTGCACTGTACCGGCAGTACCGCGCGCTGGCGGATGCACCGGAGTCGGCGCAGTACGACGAGGCGCGCCGCAAGGTGCTGGACAATGCGCTGCGCGACTTCCGCCTCGGCGGTGCCGAGCTGCCGGACGCACAGAAGGCGCGCTTCGGCGCGGTGAAGGAAGAACTGGCGAGCCTGTCGGCGAAATTCTCCCAGAACGTGCTGGACGCGACCGACGAGTACGAATTCTGGATCAAGGACAAGCAGCACCTCGGTGGCCTGCCGGCCGACGTGGTGTCGGCCGCACGCGCCGCGGCGAAGGCCGACGACGAACCGGGCTGGAAATTCACCCTGCAGATGCCGTGCTACCTGCCGGTGCAGGCCTACGCCGACGACCGCGCGTTGCGCGAGACCCTGTACCACGCCAATGCGGTGCGCGCCTCCGAACTCGCCGGCAACGACGCACTCGACAACTCTGCGCTGATCGACCGCATTCTCGCCCTGCGTACCGAACTGGCCGCGCTGCTGGGCTTCGCCAGCTACGCCGAGTATTCACTGGCCACCAAGATGGCCGATACGCCGGACGAGGTGCTGCAGTTCCTGCGCGACCTCGCCGCACGCGCCAGGCCGCACGCGCAACGCGACCGCACGGAGCTGGAAGCGTTCGCCCGCGACCATCTGGGTCTGGAAACGCTTGAAGCCTGGGATCTCGCCTACGCCAGCGAGAAGCTCAAGCAGGCGCGCTACAGCTTTTCCGCGCAGGAGGTGAAGCAGTACTTCACCGAGCCGGCGGTGCTGGCCGGCCTGTTCGGGGTGATCGGCGACCTCTACGGCCTGCGTGTCGAGCAGGATGAAGCGCCCACGTGGCATCCCGACGTGCGCTTCTATCGCCTGGTCGACGGCGACGGCACCCTGGTCGGCCAGTTCTACCTCGACCTGTACGCCCGCGAAGGCAAGCGCGGCGGCGCCTGGATGGACGATTGCCGCAACCGCCGCGAGACGGCGAACGGCACGCAGACGCCCCTGGTGTATCTGGTGTGCAACTTCGGCAAGGGCATGGACGGCAAGCCAGCCACCTTCAGCCACAGCGACGTGACCACGCTGTTCCACGAAATGGGCCATGGGCTGCACCAGTTGCTGACGCAGGTCGGTGAACTCGGCGTGGCCGGCATCAACGGGGTGGAGTGGGATGCGGTGGAGCTGCCCAGCCAGTTCATGGAGAACTTCTGCTGGGAATGGGAGCGCGTGCAGTCCATGACCGCCCACGTGGACAGCGGTGAGCCGCTGCCGCGCGCGCTGTTCGACCGCATGGTCGCGGCCAAGCACTACCAGAGCGGGATGGCGACCGTGCGCCAGCTGGAATTCGGCCTGTTCGACATGCAGCTGCACAGCGCGTTCGACGCCGGCAACGACACCGTGCTGGCGCTGCTGGACCGTGCACGCGACGAGGTGGCCGTGAACGTCCCGCCGGCGTTCAACCGCTTCCCCCACCAGTTCAGCCACATTTTCGCGGGTGGCTACGGGGCGGGGTACTACAGCTACAAATGGGCAGAGGTGCTCAGCGCGGATGCCTATGCTGCCTTCGAGGAAGCCCCCGCGCACGTGGCCGAAACGGGGGCGCGGTTCCGGCATGAGGTGCTGGCGCGTGGCGGCAGCCGCAGCGCGGCCGAGAACTTCCGCGCGTTCCGCGGCCGCGCGCCGCGCATCGAGGCCTTGCTGCGTCACGCCGGCATGGCCGGCTGAGCGGTTCGAGCGCGCTCCCGGGCGCCTCGATCCAGGTGCGCACAGGGCCGGGGCCGGGCGTTTGACCATGACTGTAAACGTTTTCATAATGCTTGCCCTGTCATACCCGCGTTCCGGGGAGGATCGCTTACATGCCGCATCAGCGAAGGATCGAGGGCCTGATCGCCGCCATGACACTGGAGGAGAAGATCGGCCAGCTGGGCGCCTTTGCCGATGCGTTGCGGCCGTTCGCGTTCGAGTTCAATCCGGAAACCTTCGCGCGCGATGCCGAGCAGGTGCGCGAGCAGATCCGCAGCGGTCGCGTCGGTGCGCTCTTCAATGGCGTGGGCGTGGCGGAAGGCCGTGAGGCGCAGCGCATCGCGGTGGAGGAAAGCCGACTCGGCATTCCGCTGCTGCTGGGCGCCGACGTGATCCATGGCATGCGCACCGTGTTCCCGATTCCGCTGGGTGAGGCGGCCAGCTTCGAGCCCGACCTCGCCGAGCGCACCGCGCGCGCCACCGCCAGGGAGGCCACGGCCGCGGGAATCCACTGGACGTTCGCGCCGATGGTCGACGTCGCACGCGACCAGCGGTGGGGCCGCGTCGCCGAAACGTCGGGCGAAGACGTCTACCTGTCCTGCGAGTTCGCCGCCGCCCGCGTGCGCGGCTTCCAGGGCGACGACCTGACGGCGTCCGATTCGCTGCTGACCACGCCCAAGCATTTCGCCGCCTATGGCGCGATCTCCGCGGGACTGGATTACAACTTCGTGGACATGGCGCCGCAGACCCTGCGCGACGTGCACTTGCCGCCGTTCAAGGCGGCGATCGATGCCGGCGCGCTGGCGCTGATGAGTTCGTTCAACGACATCAACGGCGTGCCCGCCTCGGCCAACCGCGAGCTGCTGACCGACATCCTGCGCGGCGAATGGAAGTTCGAGGGTTTCGTCGTCTCGGACTACACCTCCGACCTGGAGCTGGTGGCGCACGGTTATGCCAGCGACGAGGCCGACGCCGCGCAGAAGGCGCTGTCGGCCGGACTGGACATGAGCCTGCAGAGCGGCATCTATGCCGGCCACGTCGCCACGCTGGTCGAGCAGGGTCGCCTGACCATGGACGAGGTCGACGAGGCCGTGCGCCGCGTGCTGCACGTCAAGGCCGCGGTTGGCCTGTTCGACGATCCCTACCGCTGCCTGGATGCCGGGCGCGAAGCCGACCAGTCGCACATCGCTGCGCACGATGCGCTGGCACGCGACTGCGCGCGCCGCTCGGTCGTTCTGTTGAAGAACGAAGGCAACCTGCTGCCCCTGAAGAAGGCCGGCCAGCGCATCGCGCTGATCGGGCCGTTCGCCCAGGACACCGCCAACCTCGGCGGCTGCTGGAACATCTTCGGCGACGCCTCGCGCATGGTCGACATGGAGACGGGCGTGCGCGCCGCGCTGGAGGATCCCTCCGCGCTGGTGGTGGTGCCGGGCAGTGGCATCGAGGCACCGCTCGAAGGCGGCATCGAGGCGGCAGTGGCGGCTGCGCGCGAGGCCGATGTCGTATTGCTGGCGCTGGGCGAGCCGCACGAGTTTTCCGGTGAGGCGCAGTCGCGCACGCAGATCGTGATCCCGGCCGCGCAGCAGGCGCTGGCGGAAGCGGTGGCCGCGGCGGGCACACCGGTCGTCGTGGTGTTGCGCAACGGTCGCGCGCTGGCGCTGGAAGGTGCGGTGCGCGATGCGCAGGCGATCCTGGTGGGCTGGTTCCTCGGCACACAGACCGGTCCCGCGCTCGCCGACGTCGTGTTCGGCGACTACAACCCGTCGGCGCGGCTGCCGGTGAGTTTTCCGCAGGATGCCGGGCAGCAGCCGTACTTCTACAACCATCCGGCGACCGGACGCCCCAATGTGCCGGGTACGCCGCGCTTCTTTCAGACGCGCTGGCGCGAAGTCAGCCACGCCGCGCTGTATCCGTTCGGCCATGGCCTGTCGTACACCCGTTTTGACTACGGCGTGCCGCAACTCGACACGGCGCGCCTGGGTTGGGACGACGCGCTGACCATCCGCACGCGCGTCGCCAACCAAGGCACGCGCGATGGCGAAGAGGTCGTGCAGCTTTACCTGCGCGACCGCACCGCCAGCCGCGTGCGGCCGGTGCGCGAGCTGAAACGCTTCCGCAAGATCGCGCTGGCGGCAGGCGCATCCCAGGAGGTGGTGTTCACGCTGACACGCGCCGATCTCGAATTCCACGGCGTCGACAACCGACCCGTCGCCGAACCCGGTCTGTTCGACCTGTGGGTCGCGCCGTCCAGCGCCGTCGGCGACGCAGTGACGTTCGAACTGCTGGCTCCCTGAGTCCGCATGACCTGGCATGAAGCGGCGACGCCGGTCGTGGGCGCGCGCGAGCGCATCGCCACGCGCGTCGTCTTCTTCGTGGCAGGGTTCGCCATCTCCGCCTGGGCGCCGCTGATTCCGTTCGCCAAACGCCGGCTTGCGCTGGACGACGGGCAGTTGGGCCTGATGCTGTTGTGCCTGGGCGTGGGATCGGTGCTGATGATGCCGCTGGCGGGCGGCCTGGCGGCCCGGTTCGGATGCCGACGCGTGATGCTGGCGGCGGGGGCGGTGATCTGCGCGTGCATGCCGGCACTGATGCTGGCGCCGACCCTTCCCCTGCTTGCGCTGGTACTGGCGCTCTTCGGTGCGGGCATGGGCGTGCTCGACGTGGTGATGAACGTGCAGGCGGTGATCGTCGAACGCGCTGGCGGCCGCGCGATGATGTCCGGCTTCCATGGCATGTACAGCGTCGGCGGCATCGCCGGCGCCGGGGGTGTCGCAGGCGCCCTGGCGCTCGGCGCGTCGCCGTTGTCGGCGATCGTCGCCATGGCGATCGTTGCGGCGCTGCTGCTGGCGACCTGCCGCCGCGGGCTGCTGCTGGAAGGGGACGGAGGCGATCATCCGGCGTTCGTGCTGCCGCGTGGACGTGTGTTGCTGATCGGCGCGGTGTGCTTTGCGATGTTCCTGTCGGAGGGGGCGGTACTGGACTGGAGCGCGGTGTTCCTGACATCGGTGCGTGACGCTGACCCTGCCATCGCCGGTTTCGGGTACGTCGCCTTCGCGGTGACGATGACGATCGGCCGCCTGACCGGCGACCGGATCGTGCATGCCCTGGGTGCGTTCCGGGTCGTGGTGTGCGGCGCGCTGCTTGCCGCCGCCGGGTTCGCGCTGGTCGTCCTGGTCGCGTCGCCCCTGGCCGGACTCGCCGGCTTCGCCCTGGTCGGTGCCGGCGCGGCGAACGTGGTGCCGGTGATGTTTTCCGCTGCCGGTCGCCAGCGCAGCATGCCCACGCACCTGGCGGTCGCGGCGGTCACCACGATGGGCTATGCGGGTGTGTTGCTGGGACCGGCGGCGTTGGGCTTCATCGCCAAGCTCACCTCGCTGGCGACCGCGCTGGGATTGCTCGTCCTGCTGCTGACGGCGGTGGCAGCGGTCGCACGCGTCGCCACGCGCGACTGATACGCCTACGGGCGCGGCGCGCCGCGCATCATCGGACCGGCGGGATAGCCGCCGTGCGGGCCGTAATACCCGCCGGGACCATCGTACCGGTCCACGTTGATGTTGAGATTGAAGGTGCGCGGCTTGCCTTCGTCGTCGTACGTGGTCTTGCAGAGGTTGAGGTTCGCTGCGTTGTAGGTGCTGCGGCCATGGCCCTTGCTGTAGCCGACGCCTGCGGTGACGCTGCCCGACACGCCGTCGCCATCCTCATCGCCGTAGCGGACGCAGGGATCGACCGGAGTGGCCGGCGACGCGCCCTTCTTCGGGCGTGCCGGTTGCGTATCGCCATACCAGGTGCCGGGCGGATCCTGACGGTATGCAGCGGAGGAGGGCAGGCTGAGATCCAGCGCTTCGGCATTCGACTGGGCCGATGCCGACGAGGCGCTAAGCAGGGCCAGCAGGGCGAGGGGCAACGTCTTCATGGGCAGTCCCGGAAGCGCGGTCCGCCGGCTGGCCGACCTTGCACGAACGCTACCAGTCGCGGATTGAACGCGGGCTGGATAAAACGCCCGCGCGACGCGGAGCGTCACCCGACCGCGCGCAGCACGTCCAGCACGCGTTGCCCGTAGCGCTCGAGCTTGGCGCCACCAATGCCGCCCACCCGCGCCAGGTCGGCCAGCGTGGCCGGCTGCTGCTCGGCGATGTTGCGCAGCGTGCTGTCGTGGAAGATGACGTAGGCGGGCACGTTCTGCTCGCGGGCCAGCTCCGCGCGCAGGTCGCGGAGACGCTGGAAACGCGGCAGGTCGGCGGCCTGCACCGGGACGCCGCTGCGAGGGCTGCGGTCGCGTTCGCGGCGTTCGCGCTGTTCCTTGCGCAGCTGCAGGCGGCGCTCGCCGCGCAGCACGGCGCGACTGCCTTCGGTCAGGCGCAGGCTGCCGAACTCGGCTTCGACTTCCAGCAGGCCGCAGGCCACCAGCTGGCGGAACACGCTGCGCCAGGTCGTGGCGTCCAGATCCTTGCCGATGCCGTAGGTGGTCAGGTGGTCGTGGCCGCACTGGCGGATGCGTTCGCTCTCGCTGCCGCGCAGCACATCGATGACATGGTTCACGCCGAAGCGCTGGCCGCTGCGATACACGCAGCTCAGCGCCTTCTGCGCAGCCTCGGTGGCATCCCACGTCTCGGCCGGACTCAGGCAGTTGTCGCAGTTGCCGCATTCGTGCGGATAGGTTTCGCCGAAGCCGGCCAGCAGCACCTGCCTGCGGCACTGGGTGGATTCGCAGTAGCCCAGCAACTGGTCCAGCTTGCGCCGCTCCAGCCGCTTGCGTTCTTCGCCGGCTTCGCCCTGTTCGATCATCTGCTTCAGCAGCACCACGTCGCCCAGGCCATAGCAGAGCCACGCCTCGGCTGCTTCACCATCGCGGCCGGCACGGCCGGTTTCCTGGTAGTAGCCTTCCATCGACTTGGGCAGGTCCACGTGGGCGACGAAGCGCACGTCGGGCTTGTCGATGCCCATGCCGAAGGCGATGGTCGCCACCATGACGATCCCTTCCTCGCGCAGGAAGCGGCGCTGGTTATGCGCCCGCACGCTCGCGTCCAAGCCGGCGTGGTACGGCAGGGCATTGAAACCCTGCTCGGCGAGATAGTCCGCGAACTGCTCGACCCGCTTGCGCGACAGGCAGTAGACGATGCCGGCCTCGCCCTTGTGCTTGCGCAGCATGTCGCGCAGCTGGTGGCGGGCATTGTCCTTCTGCACGACGGTGTAGCGGATGTTGGGACGATCGAACGAGCTGACGAACTTCTCGGCGTCGACAAGGTTCAGGCGCTCGGCGATCTCGCGCTGCGTGGGCGGATCCGCGGTGGCGGTCAGCGCGATGCGCGGCACGTCGGGCCAGCGCTCGTGCAGCAGGGTCAGTTCCAGGTATTCGCGGCGGAAGTCGTGGCCCCAGGCCGAGACGCAATGCGCTTCATCGATGGCGAACAGCGCGATGCGGCTGCGGTCCAGCAGCGACAGGAAGCGGCCGGTCAGCAGCCGCTCCGGCGCGACGTAGAGCAGGTCCAGCTCGCCCTGCAGCAGGGCCTGTTCGACCTGCTGGGCCTCGTCCGTGGCGAGCGAGGAGTTCAGGAACGCCGCCCGCACGCCGAGCTGGCGGAGGGCGTCCACCTGGTCCTGCATCAGCGCGATCAGCGGGGAGACGACGATGCCGGTGCCGTCGCGCAACAGCGCAGGCACCTGATAGCACAGCGACTTGCCGGCGCCGGTCGGCATGAGGACCAGGGCATCGTGGCCGGCGGCGAGGTGTTCGACGATGGCCTGCTGGTGGCCACGGAAGGCGCTGTAACCGAAGACGCGCTGGAGGGTTTCGAGTGCGGGGGACGACATGGGGACAAGGATAACGCGGTGAAAGGTGTCAGCCCGCGTTGAGGGCACGATGGGCTATCGGAAATCGGTGTGGCGTGGGGTAGGAGTTGATCCTGATTCGAGCGGGCCACCGTAAGCCCCTCTCCCTGCGGGAGAGCGGTTGGGGTGAGGGGTAACGGAGTCCTTCTCTTCGTGCGGGATTGGTAGCGGCCATTTCCGCAGCAGTTGCTGCTCTTGACGGCTTGCCGGAAGGCGCTTTCCATTTCTTGAATATGGCGCCGCTCGCCGCGGGGGCCCTACTTGTCTTTGCTTGTGCAAAGAAAAGTAGGCAAAAGAAACACACCCCGGCGGTCCGCCCGCCGCTGCGCGGCGGGCGCGCAGTCCCGGCGGGAATTTTCGGACAGGGCATCCTGCCCTGGCCGAAAACGGCGCACGTCCTGTGCGCCGCCCCTGCGGGGTTTTACCCGCCGTGACTGCCGGACCTCAGGGGCCCCGAGAGCCGCAGCTGAAAGATCGACGTGCTTTTTGCCGTTGGTGTTGCCTTCGGGTCCCCATGAGGCACGGCGAGTGGGTCGGGTAAAACCCGAAGGGCGCCGTCATGGATGACGGCGTTTTCGTATGGCACAGGGATGTGCCTTACGAAAATTCCCGACCCAATTGCGAACCCGGAGCGAAGCGCAGGGCGTGCCGCTTGGGGCGTGTTTCTTTGGTTCCTTTCTTTGCACGAGCAAAGAAAGGAACGCCCTCCGCGGCGAGCGGCACCATGCGTCCGAGACAGAAAGCCTCTCCCGCCAGGCCATCGACAGCAGAGCCCATCGCGGATGTGGCAACCGCCAGCGCGGGGCGAAGACATCGACTTCGTTGGTCCTCACCCCAACCCCTCTCCCGCAGGGAGAGGGGCTCAGAAGGGCTCAGACCAAAAACGCCCGGACAAGCCGGGCGTTCTGAGTTTCACTCGGGCATGGCTTACTGCAGCAGCGAGCGCAGCATCCACGCGTACTTCTCGTGCGTCTGCAGACGCTGCGTCAGCAGGTCCTCGGTCGGTGCATCGTCCGCGTCGTCGGCGATGTCCAGCACCTTGCGTGCCGTGCGGCAGACGGCCTCGTTGCCGACCACCAGCTGGCGGACCATTTCGCGCCAGTCGGCGCTGTCGGTCAGCCCCGGCTCTTCCGGGATCGAGGTCAGGCCGACGAATTCGCGGTAGGAGCCCGGTGCATTGAAGCCCAGCGCGCGGATGCGTTCGGCGATCTCGTCCAGCGCCGTCCACTGCTCGGTGTACTGGGTCTCGAACATCGTATGCAGCGAATTGAACATCGCGCCGGTGATGTTCCAGTGGAAATTGTGGGTCTTCAGGTAGAGCGTGTAGCTGTCGGCGAGGAAGCGCGACAGGCCGTCGGCGATCTTCTTGCGTTCGCTGCCGCTGATCCCGATATCGATGTTGGGTGCGGACGGAGCCGAGGCGAGCGGGGCGGTGACGGGTGCGGCCTTGGTCTTGGCGGGCTTGGTCTTCGGCTTGGCCATGCGGATTCTCCTGTGGGTGGGTTGAGGCGGCACAATGGGCACACTAGAACATGTGGCGTGAGCGAAAAGTTTCAACCGTTCCCCGAAGAATGAATACCCCCCGCGATTCCTCTCAACCCCATCCCGACCGTGCCGCCCTCGAGCAGGCACGGCGATCGTTCGACCGTGCCCTGAGCCGCGACCGGGGCCGCCTGCAGGGTCTGTGGTCGCGCTGGCAGGGCAAGCCGGCCGATGCCGGCGCGCGCCAGGCCTTCGAACAGGCGCTGCACGCCTCCGTCGCCGCCCGTGAACGCCGTGGTTCCACGGTACCCGCAGTGACGCTCGACGACAGCCTGCCCATCGCGCGCGAGGGCGAACGCATCGTCGAGCTGATCCGCAACCATCAGGTGGTCGTGATCGCAGGCGAGACCGGCTCGGGCAAGACCACCCAGCTGCCCAAGCTCTGCCTGGCCGCCGGGCGCGGTGTGGCCGGGATGATCGGGTGTACGCAGCCGCGGCGCATCGCCGCGCGTGCGGTGGCGCGCCGCGTGGCCGAGGAACTGAAGACCGAGATCGGCCGTGGGGTCGGCTTCCAGGTGCGCTTCAACGACCAGGTGGGCGACGACACCCACATCAAGTTCATGACCGACGGCATCCTGCTGGCGGAGATAGCCAGCGACCGCTGGCTGTCGGCCTACGACACGATCATCGTCGACGAGGCGCACGAACGCAGCCTCAACATCGATTTCCTGCTCGGCTACCTCAAGCAGCTGCTGCGCAAGCGCCGCGACCTGAAGGTGATCGTCACCTCCGCCACCATCGATACCGCGCGCTTCGCCCGGCACTTCGACGATGCGCCGGTGATCAGCGTGGAAGGGCGCACCTATCCGGTGGAGGTGCGCTACCGCGCGCTGGAGGGCGAGGGCGAGCAGGAGGGGGAGCGCACGGTCAACGACGGGATCGTGGCGGCGGTGGACGAGATCACCCGACAGGACGCGCGCGGCGACGTGCTGGTCTTCCTGCCCGGCGAGCGCGAGATCCGCGACGCGCACCAGGCGCTGGAGCGACGCAAGTACAGGAATACCGAGGTATTGCCGCTGTATGCGCGCCTGTCCAACCAGGACCAGGACCGCGTTTTCAACCCGGGTCCGAACCGGCGCATCGTGCTGGCGACCAACGTCGCCGAGACCTCGCTGACGGTGCCGCGCATCCGCTACGTCGTCGATCCCGGGTTCGCGCGCGTCAAGCGTTACAGCCCGCGCAACAAGCTCGACCGCCTGCACATCGAACCGGTCTCGCAGGCCAGCGCCAACCAGCGCAAGGGCCGCTGCGGACGCATCGCCGAAGGCATCTGCTATCGCCTCTACGCCGAAGCCGATTTCCAGTCGCGCGCCGAGTTCACCGATCCGGAGATCCGCCGCTCCAGCCTGGCCGGCGTGATCCTGCGCATGCTGCAGCTGGGACTGGGACGGATCGAGGATTTTCCGTTCCTGGAGGCGCCCGACGAGCGCGCGGTCGCCGACGGCTGGCAGCAGCTGGTCGAGCTCGGCGCCATCGACGGCGAGCGGCGCATGACCGCCATCGGCAGGCAGATGGCGCGCCTGCCGGTGGACGTGAAGCTGGCGCGCATGCTGGTGGCGGCGCAGGCCGCCGGCTGCCTGCGGCCGATGCTGGTGATTGCCTCGTTCCTGGGCATCCAGGATCCGCGCGAGCGTCCGGCCGATGCGCGCGGCGCGGCCGACACCGCGCACGCGCAGTTCGCCGATGGCCGGTCCGAGTTCGTCGGCGTGCTGCGCCTGTGGGATGCGTACCGGCAGGCGCACGAAGATCTCACCCAGTCCAAGCTGCGCGACTGGTGCGGTCGCCACTTCCTCGGTTTCCTGCGCATGCGCGAATGGCGCGAGCTGCACCGCCAGCTGCGCCTGCTGTGCGAGGAGCTGGGGTGGAAGGAAGAGGCCGTCGAGGCGTCGATGGCGCCGCTGCTCGCCGGCAGCAGCGCGCCGCCGGTCGCGCGCGACGACGCGGCGGCCGCGAAGGCCACGCGCGGCCAGCTGCATCGCGCCGCGCGCCTGGCGCGCGAAGGCAAGCCCGACGCGCCGTTGGCGCCGGTTGCCGCCGGGGTGCTGAAGGAGCCGGCGCACAGCGGTGGGGGCTTCAGTGAGCGCGTGCGGGCCGGCGCCTACCAGACCCTGCATCGCGCGCTGGTGGCCGGCCTGCCCACGCAGATCGGCCATCGCACCGACAAGGGCGATTTCCAGGCGCCACGCCAGCGCCGCTTCCTGCCATTCCCGGCCTCGCCGCTGTCGAAACGGCCGCCGCCGTGGCTGCTGGCGGCCAACCTGCTGGACACGCAGAAGGTCTGGGGCATGACGTTGGCCGCGATCGAACCGGACTGGGTGATCGCCGAACTGCCGCACCTGCTGCTGCGCAAGCATTTCGATCCGCACTGGTCGCGCGCGCAGGGGCAGGTGCTGGCGTCGGAGCAGATCAGCCTGTTCGGGCTGGTGCTGGCACCGAAAAAGCCGGTGCACTACGGCCGCATCGCACCGGGCGAAGCGCACGACCTCTTCGTGCGCCAGGGCCTCGTGACCGGCGAGATCAACACGCGCGCCTCCTTCGTTGCCGACAACCTGAAGACGCTCGAACAGGCGCGCGAGGAAGAAGCGAAACTCCGGCGTGCGGGACTGGTCGCCGACGAGGACTGGCAGGCGCGCTGGTACCTGGATCGCGTGCCATCGGAGCTCCACTCCGCCGCCGGCCTCGATGCGTGGTGGAAAGCGCTGCCGGCCGACAAGCGGCGAGCGCTGCACTGGTCGCTGGCCGACCTGTTGCCGGGCGAGGGCAGCGAGGAAGATCGCTACCCAAAATACTTCGCGCTCGGCGATGCCCGCCTGCCGCTGCAGTACCGGTTCGAGCCCGGTGCCGCCGACGACGGCGTGACGCTGGAGGTGCCGCTGCACCTGCTCAACGCGCTGGATCCCGCGCGGCTTTCCTGGCTCGCCCCGGGCTTCGTGGCCGACAAGGCGGCCGGGTTGATCCGCAGCCTGCCCAAGGCCATGCGGCGCAACTACGTGCCGGCACCGGATTTCGGTCGCGCGTTCTTCGAGGCGTTCGCAAAGCCGACCGCCGATGACATCCGCGGCGAACTGGCGCGCTTCCTGTCGCGTGCGACGGGCGTGGCGGTGGGTGCGCTCGACTTCGACGAGGCCGCGCTAGAGCCGCACCTGCGCATGAACCTGCGCCTGCGCGAGGATCCCCGTGGGGGTGGCGAGGGCAAGGTGCTGGCAGAATCGCGCGATCTCGACGCGCTGCGTGCGCGCTTCGGCGCGAAGGCGGGGCAGGCGTTCGCCGCGCGTGCGGGTCGTGCGATGGCCGCTAGCGGGCTGCGCGATTTCCCCGCGCAACCGATTCCGCAGGACGTTCCTGGCGAAGCGGGCGTGCCCGCCTATCCGGCGCTGCGCGACGACGGCGATAGCGTCGCGTTGCAGGTGTTCGCCGATCGCGCCGAGGCGGATGCGTCGCACCCGCGGGGCGTCCGTCGCTTGCTGGACATCGCCCTGGCCGACAAGGTGAAGCAGGCACGCAAGCAATTGCCCGTGTCGCCCAAGACGGGCCTGCTGTATGCGGCCATCGAGTCGCAGGAACGCCTGCGCGGCGACATCGTCGATGCGGCGATGAATGCGCTGCTGGCGGAAGGGTTGGCGACGATCCGTGACCGCGCCGCGTTCGAACAACGGCGCGAAGATGCCGGCAAGCGCCTGTTCGGCGAGGCCATGGCGCGGCTGGAGCTGGCCGAGGCCATCCTGTCGGCGGTAGCGGAACTGAAGCCCCAGCTCGACGCGCCGTTGATGGGATGGGCGCGGGGCAACCTCGATGACCTGCGCATGCAACTCGCGGCGCTGGTACGCCCCGGGTTCCTGCGCGAGACGCCGGCCGACGCACTGGCGCAACTGCCGCGCTACCTGAAGGCGATGGCCTTGCGTGCGGAGCGGGCCAAGCGCGATCCCGCGAAGGACCAGGCCCGGATGCTGGAGCTCAAGCCGTTCGCCGATGCCCTGGCGCAGGCAACGCAGGAAGGGGTTGCGGCATCGCCCGCCTGGCAGGCGTTGCGCTGGGATCTGGAGGAGCTGCGGGTGTCGGTGTTCGCCCAGGAACTGGGCGCTAGGAGCGCCATCTCGCAGAAGAAGCTAGCGCAGCGCCTGCAGGCCTTGCGCGGATAAGTCGCCTCGCCGGCACGAGACCGTCAGGGCGTCCCGTCGGACGCCATCCGGTTGCGCACAATCTGGCCGAGCTTCTCGGTCGCGATGCGATCGACAGCGGGAGGAAAAAGCACGAGATGCCCTTCCTGCCGCTTCTCCGACAGTGCCGCCAGTAGACCAAGTCGCTGCGGCTTCATCGGCGAAGCCGACGCCAGATGCTGCGAATCCTTCGCGACCCGCGCGCCTTCGATGCCGACGACCCAGAAAAGACGTGGCTCGCCGCCGTCGTCAGGCACCCAGAATCCGCCACGCAGCAGGTTCATTTGTTTGCCTGCGTTGCCGCGGTAGAACGCCGCATCCGGACCCAGATAGAAAACGCCGCCGCCAGCAGCCACGGTGGCGACGTAATCGCCGGCACGCAAGCCCATTTCCATGTCGGGCACGGCCCAACTGGTCGAGCGCTCATCGAAACGGATCTGTTCCGCCAGCATGATCGTCACCGGATTCTCCACCGGGACCAGGGCCGAAGGCTTGAACACGAGTGGCCTGTCCGCGCGACCGGCCATCGCCGGGAGCGCCAGGGTGAGCAAGGCGAAAAAGACGAGCGTCACCAAGACGCTCGGGCGCGCGCGCGCCTCAGTCTTGCATCGCCCGGCGAACCGTCTTCTGGGCGCCGTGGACGTCCGACGCGTCCCACGCCTTTCCCCTCCCAGGATGGGTGCCGATGTGCTGGCCCGTGCCTCGTTTCCGCCCTGTTGCGAAATCTCCATATGTCTCACCTGTATGCCATCAGCTTCCGATCGTTGTCTTGGGCGCCGGAAGCATGGATGGCTCACTGGAACGCATTGCCCGGATCTAGGCTGGAAGCGCCGGGGACGATGCGCGCACAGCACGCCACGTTCCGGTGTGCGGGCGGCATTACTTGACGCGGCGCACCTTGGCGGCCGTGTTGTAACCATCGATGCGGAGGAACCAGTTGTTGAACAGGCCCGGCTTGATCGTCACCGCCGGGTTCGTCTTGCGTACGCCCTGCAGGCTGGCGGACTCGATCTGCTCCCACACCTGGCCATTGGCCAGCGTATAGCGCTTACCTTCGGCGAAGCCCTTGAACTCCCCCTCCAGCGTGCTCTTGATCGGCTCGTCGGAGCCGAAATCGAAAAAGCCGCGGTTCTCCTGCTCCACCTGCTTGCGCGTGTCCGCCTTGGCCTGGGTGACCGCCACCTGGGTCTCCTGCCGCACCTGCTCGACAGCGCGTGCGGTTTCGGTACCCACCTTGCGCGTGAGCCATGCGCTCAGCGTCGCCAGTTCGGCATCGCTCAGCTTGTCGAGGCCGGCGGCCTTGAATTCCTCTGCGCTCATCGATTCGCGCAGGTTGCCGAAGCGCGCGTCGGATGCGGCGTCCTGCGCGAAGGCGAGCAGCGGCGCGCTCGCCAGTACCAGGGATAGAAACAAGCGGCTCATCTTCATGGTTGTTCCTGCGGTCGACTGGCCGTTAGTGTAGTCATTCCGGCGACGCTCGGTCG
Organism: uncultured Pseudoxanthomonas sp.; assembly: GCF_947498795.1. Classification (NCBI taxonomy): domain Bacteria; kingdom Pseudomonadati; phylum Pseudomonadota; class Gammaproteobacteria; order Lysobacterales; family Lysobacteraceae; genus Pseudoxanthomonas; species uncultured Pseudoxanthomonas sp. The sequence continues at coordinate 298,786 of NZ_CANMLQ010000001.1, forward strand.
CCTCTCCGTACGTCCATGGTTCCCCCCGCCCACGACATCGCGACGCTGCTGCGACGGCCGGCCCTGCAAGCGCTGCCTGCCCCGTTGCGCCGCGCGCTCGCCGATGCGGCGACGGCGGCCGGTGCGCAGGACGGCATGCCCGATGCCATCGGGGTGCTGGACGACACGCTGGATACGCTGGCCATGCTCGGCGCCGACGGCGACGTCATCCTGGCGGCGCTGCTGCACGGGGCGCCGGGGCTGCAGGCGGCCGTCGGCCGTGCGGCGGGTGCGCAGGTGCCCGGCCTGGCCGACCTGCTGGAAGGGCAGGTGGCCGCGGCGCAGGTCTGGGCACTGCATGCGGAGCAGACCCGAGGCGCCAGCACCGAAGGCTTGCGCCGCCTGCTGCTGGCCATCGTGCGCGACCTGCGCGTGGTCACCATCCTGCTCGCCCGCCAGCTCGCCCGCATGCGGGCCGCGGGCGCCCTGCCCGAATCCGATCGCCAGGCACTGGCGCGGCTGACCCGCGACATCCATGCGCCGCTGGCCAATCGCCTGGGCATCTGGCAACTGAAGTGGGAGTTGGAGGACCTGGCGTTCCGGTACCTGCAGCCGCAGGTCTACAAGCAGATCGCCACGCAACTGGACGAAAAGCGCGTCGGCCGCGAGCGCTACATCGGTGCCGTCATCGATGCGTTGCGGGCGGCGCTCGCCGACCACGGGATCCACGCCGACATCAGTGGCCGGCCGAAGCACATCTACAGCATCTGGCGGAAGATGCAGCGCAAGCAGGTCGGCTTCGACGAGCTCTACGACCTGCGCGCGGTCCGCATCGCCGTGGAAGATGTCGCCGCGTGCTACGCCGCGCTGGGCATCGTGCATGCGTTGTGGGTGCCGATCCCCAGTGAGTTCGACGACTACATCGCGCGCCCGAAGGCCAACGACTACCGGTCGTTGCATACCGCCGTGGTCGGCCCCGAGGGGCGCACGCTGGAAGTGCAGATCCGCACGCACGAGATGCATGCGCAGGCCGAGCTGGGCGTGGCCGCGCACTGGAAGTACAAGGAAGGCAAGGCCGGCGGCGATGCCTTCGACCGCAAGATCGCCTGGATGCGCCGGCTGCTGGACGGAGCGGCCGAAGGCGCGGGCGGCGACGGCGCACTGGCGGGGGAGCTGGACGCCGAACTGGTCGAGGACCGGGTGTACGCGCTGACGCCGAAAGGCGAAGTGGTCGACCTGCCGCAGGGGGGCACGGTGCTGGATTTCGCGTACCACGTGCACACGATGGTGGGTCACCGCACGCGCGGCGCCAAGGTCAACGGCCGCATCGTGCCGCTCAACCATGTGCTGCGCAGCGGCGACCGCGTGGAGATCCTGACATCGAAGGAGCCCGGACCGCGCCGCGACTGGTTGCTGCAGGCCAATGGATTCCTCGCCAGCGGACGTTCGCGCGACAAGGTGCGTGCGTGGTTCCACAAGCTCGATCGCGCCCGCAACCTGCAGGCCGGGCGCGAGTTGCTGGAAAAGGAGCTGAAGCGCCTGGGCCTGCACCATGCCGACCTGACGGGAGCGGCGAAGAAGTTCCATGCCGACAACGTGGACGAGCTCTACATCCAGGTGGCACTGGGCGATGTGGGCCCGCACCAGGTGGGTCGCGCGTTACATGAAGAACAGCGTGCGCCCGCGGAGCCGGAGGGTTCCTCGCTGCCGGTGTTGCGGCCTCCGCGCAGGGTCGCCAGGCCCGGCAAGTCGAAATTCACCGTGCAGGGCGTCGGCAACCTGCTGGTACAGCTCGCCCGCTGCTGCCAGCCGGTACCGGGCGAGCCGATCGCGGGTTACCTGACCCGCGTGCGTGGCGTCACCGTGCACCGCACCGACTGCGCGGCGTTCGCCCGGCTGGCGGCCACGAGCCCGCAGCGCGTATTGCCGGTGGAGTGGGGCCAGGCAGGCGGCGGTTACGAAGTGGACGTGCAGGTCACCGCGCTGGACCGCAAGTGGCTGCTCAAGGACATCACCACGCTGATCGCGCAGGAAGAAGCCAACGTGCTGGACATCAACAGCCAGGGCAACCGCGCGAATGGCCGCGTCCACCTTCGCCTGCGCCTGAAGGTCGCCGACTTCGGCCAGCTGTCGACGCTGCTCGGGAAGCTGGATGCGCTGCCCGGGGTGGAAGACGCACGACGTTCAGGCTGAGTGGGTATGCTGCGGGCGTGACCCGCGAAGACCACCACGACGCCGGGCGAAGCCGACGCATCGAACCGCACATCGACTGGGCGCGCGTTGACGCATCCGTGCCGCCTTCGCGGCGTACCCCGGTGCCGGCGTGGCGCGACCGGCGGTACTGGCGCTGGGTGGTGGGCATCGTGCTCGCCCTGGCGGTGGCGCTGGTGGCGCTGCGCCAGCCGCTGGCCGACCTGCTGTGGCCCGAGACCGGCGTCCAGTCCCTGCTGGACCAGGCGGACGAGGCGCTGCAGGCCGGCCGCCTGGATGCCGCCGACGGGACGGGCGCGCGACAGCTGTACGAGGCAGCCCAGGCGATGGACAACGACCGCACCGAAGCGGCCGATGGCCTGCGTCGCGTCGCGGAAGCGGCACTTCGCGCGGCGGATTCGGCCCTGCAGCGCCACCGGTTCGACGAAGCGCGCGTGCACCTGGCGCTCGCACGCGATCTCCACGTGCCGCGGCCGGACGCGGACGCGTTCGCCGCCAGGCTGCGCGCCCGGGAAGCGGCGCATGCCGGCGTCGATGGACTGCTTGCGGCCGCGGCGCGTGCGCACGCGGACAAGCGCCTGTCGGAAGGCGATGACGCGGCGTTGCCGCTGTACCAGCGCGTGCTCGCGCTGCAGCCCACGCGCCTCGAAGCCCTGGAGGGTCGGGAGGACGCGCTGTCCGACCTGTTGCAGGAAGCAGGACAGCGGCTGCAGCGGGGTGAATTGGGCGAGGCGGCCAGCAGGATCGCGGCGGCGCGCACCTTCGATCCTGGACACGTCGATCTTCCACAGGCGGAAGCCGCGCTGGCGGCGGCGGTGGATGCACGACGCCGTGCGGGTGCACGGGACCTGGCGCGCGGGCGCTTGTCGGCGGCGCGATCGGCCTATGAAGCCGTGGTGGCGGCCGTGCCGGATGACGCGGCGGCGCAGCAGGGGCTCGAGCAGACGGGCATTGCCCATGCTCGGCAGGCTGAACGCGAAGCGGGCGACTTCGATTTCATGCAGGCGGAACGCGAACTCGCGCTTGCGCGCACACTGGCGCCGCAGTCGTCGCGGGTGGTACAGGCGGAGCAGTCTGTCGCCCGTGCCCGCGAAGCTCAGCAGCGTCAGGGCGCTGCGCCGTCGCTTGCGCCACGCGAGCGCGACCGGCGTGTCCAGGCGCTGCTGGAGCGCATGGCACAAGCCGAAGCGCAGGGGCAGTGGCTGACCCCACCCGGCGACAGTGCGTACGACACGTTGCGTGCGGCACAGGCGCTCGCGCCGGACAACGCTGCCGTGAAACAGGCGGCGCTGCGCCTGCTCCCCGCCGTCCGTACCTGCTATGAAGACGAACTGCGCGCCAACCGCGTCCGGCGCGCACAGGCCTGCCTGCAGGCGTGGCAGACCTTGCAGCCGCGGGATGCCGCACTGGCGGATGCGCGCCGTCGCCTGGCGGAAAAATGGATTGCCGTGGGAACGGAGCGGCTGGGGATGGGGGACGTGGCGTTCGCCGCCCAGGCGTTGCAGGAGGCGCGGCGCCTGGACGGTGCGCTCGCCGGGCTGGACGATTTCGACGCGCGCGTGCGGACGGCGCAGGCGGCCACGCCCTAGCGCTGGAAGATGCGCCGTACCGTGTCGCGCGCGGCGTCCAGCGAGAAGTGGCGCGCGATGTTGTCGCGGCCATGTTCGGAGAGCGTCCCCCAGAGTTCGGCATCGTCGTACAGCCGCAGCACGGCCTCGGCGAACGCGTCCGCGTCATCCGCCACCAGCACGTCGTGCCCGTGGGTCAGGTGCATGCCTTCGATCGCGCACGAGGTCGCCACCACCGGCTGGCCGTGCGCCATGCTCAGGTTGACCTTGCCCTTCACGCCGGCACCGAAGCGCAGCGGCGCCAGGGCGATGCGCGCGCCGTCCATGTAGCAGCCGATGTCGGCGACATGCCCGTGCACCAGGATGCCCGGTTGCACCTGCAGCGCCCGCACGTCCGCCGGTGGTGCCATCCCGATGCAATGGAAGCGGATGTCGGGTCGCCGCGCCTGGATGCGCGGGAAGATCTCGCGCCCGAACCACAACACCGCATCGACATTGGGCGGATGGCGGAAGCCGCCGACGAAGACCAGGTCCTTGCGCTGCCCGAAGGGCAGCCCGGTGTCCGCCAGTTCGTGCAGGTTCGGCAGGACCTCGACCTCGGTGGCGGGCAACAGGGTGGACAGCAACTCGCGCTCGGCCGGACTGACGACCAGCGTGGCATCCGCCTGCCGCATCAGCGCGAGTTCGCGATCGCGCGTTCGCTCGGCGGCGCGTCGCAGACCGGCGTCGCCGGACAATTCGGCACCGCGCAGTTCGCGCAGGAAGTGCAGGTCGACGGTGTCGAACACCACGCGCGCCTGCGGGGCGAAACGCCGCACCAGCGGGAGGAACTCGGCGGCCACGTAGTGGCGGGACAGCATCACCACGTCGAAGCGCGGGCCATGTTCGCGCAACCATGCCGAGGGCCGTGTCGCGAACGGCGCGTGCCACGCTTCCACGCCGTGTCGCCGCAAGCGTGCCGTATCGCCCTCGACCTGGCGCAGGTCGGCAGGCAGGAACACCACGTGGACGCCCTCGTCGACCAGCATGCGCATCAGATTGACGAGGCGCAGCGAAGCGGAATCGTGGTGCGGGCGCGGAGTTTCCGCATCGATGATCAGGACCTGGCGGCGCGGACGCACGACCGAGCCGGCGCTCGGCAGGCTGCCGGCACGTGGCTGCTGCACCAGCGCGTCCTTCCACTTCGCCGCGAACACGCCGCGGTTGCGTACCTGGTAGGCCTTCGTTCCACTGCCGGTGTCCGTGCCGGAGGTGACGCCCTCCAGATGGACGACCCGCGACGCGGGCTGGCAGACGACGCGCAGGCCGTACGCGCGCACGGCGAAGGCGAGGTCGGTGTCCTCGTAATAGGCCGGCGAGTAGCGCGTGTCGAATCCGCCGAGCGCGTGGAACAGTCGCGCGGGAATCGCGATGGCGGCACCGGAGCAGTAGTCCGCGTCGCGCAGGCTCGCATAGCGCGGATCGTCGGGAGAGTCGAAGCGGCCATAGTTCCAGGCCGATCCATCGTCGAACACGACGCCGCCGGCTTCCTGCAGGCGTCCGTCCGGATACACCAGCTGCGCGCCCACCAGGCCGATGCCCGCCTGCGTGTCGAATGTGGCGAGCAGCGCATCCAGCCATCCCGGCTGCGGGATGGTGTCGTTGTTGAGGAACACCAGGCAATCGCCCGTGGCCAGCGCGGCGCCGTCGTTGCACGCGGCGATGAAGCCGCCATTGGCGCTGCGGCGGTGATAGCGCAGGCCGGCGACCTGCGGCATCCATTCGCCCGTATCGTCGGTGGAACCGTCGTCCACCACGATGATCTCGCAGGATGCGGCCGGCGGATGGTCCGCCAGCGCGCGCAGGCAGGCCAGCGTGCAGGCCGCCTGGTTGTAGACGGGGATGATGATGCTGGCGCGCGGCGCTTGGCCGGCCGGCACGGCGAACGGCGCGAAGGGTAGGTCGGCGGGGAGGTAGAGCGGGGTGGAGATCGGCGGGACGTGGCGCGCGAACTGCCGTCGCACGCGCGCCCAGGTGGGTCCCAGGCCACGCGTGCGCAGGCTGGCAAGACCGCGCCGGACCAGGCCACGCGCGCGTTCCAGCATGAAGCGCACGTCGGCCCACGACATCGACATTCCGTTGCAACTCCAGCTGAGCAGGGGGGAAGCGGGCCGGGCGCACCCTCGGTGGCTGCGCTAGACTCGCCCGAATTCCCATTGTCGCATCCCCTGTGGCCCGCAACGACTACGACGACGAAGCGCTGGACGAAGACGACATCGACGACGGCGATGGGCCCGGCTGGCGGCAACGCCTGCTGACATGGGGCCTCGCCCTGGTTGGCCTGGGCCTGGGTTTCCTGATCCCCTACACGCTGTACCTCAACCACCAGGTCAGCGAGCGCTTCGGCGAACTGCGCTGGCAGATCCCGACCCGCGTGTACGCGCGTCCGCTGCAGGTCGCGCCGGGCCTGGCGATGGATGCGCAGACGCTGAAGACGGAACTCGATGCGGCGTCGTATCGCGACGACGGCACCGGCGAGAGCCCGGGCACTTACGCGCGCGATGGCGGTCGCTTCACCATTTCCAGCCGCGGCTACATCGACGTGGACGGTCGGGTGGCGCCGCGCCGCGTGCAGGTCAGCCTGTCCAATGGGCGCATCGCAGTGGTGCGCGACCTCGCGCGCAAGCAGAACCTCAAGGCGGCGCGGCTGGATCCGGCGCGCATCGCCACGCTGTACGGACAGAAACAGGAAGAACGCCGCCTCGTGCGGCTGGAGGAAGTGCCCGAACTGCTGGTGACCGGGCTGCAGGCGGTCGAGGACCGCGATTTCAAGGATCACCACGGCGTCGACCTGTCCGGCATGGTGCGCGCGGCATGGCTGCTGGTGCGGTCGGGCGGCGATACGAAGCAGGGCGCCAGCACGCTGACCCAGCAGCTCGCGCGCAGCGGCCTGCTCGGCATCGGCAAGGAACAGACTGCCACGCGCAAGTTCAACGAGATCCTGTACGCGTTGATCCTGGAAGCGCGCTATGACAAGCGCACGATCCTGGAGGCGTATTTCAACCAGGTGGACCTGGGACAACGCGGCAGCCAGGCCATCCACGGGGTCGCGGCCGGCGCCGAATTCTGGTTCGGTCGCGACCTTGACAGCCTGACCACCGAACAGGTGGCGCTGCTGATCGGACTGGTGAAGGGGCCGTCCTGGTACAACCCGCGCCGCAATCCCGAGCGCGCCACGCAACGTCGCGACTACGTGCTCTCCAAGCTGCACGAGACGGGCCTCATCGACGATGCCGAATACAAGCGCGCGCGCGCCGCACCGCTGGGCGTCACCAAGACGCCGGGCATGGCTGCCGCCAATCGCTTTCCCGCCTATGTGGACCTGGTGCGCCGCCAGCTGGCGCGTGACTACCCCGAAAGCGCACTGCAGGGCGCGGGCTTGAGCGTGCTCACCGGCATGTCGCCGTCGGCGCAGGCGTACGCGGAAGCGTCGGTGATGCGCACGATCAAGGCGCTCGAGAACAAGCGCCGACCGCCGCTGCAGGCCGGGATGGTGGTGACCGACGTGCACGACGGCGACGTGCTGGCCGTGGTCGGCAGCCGCAATGTGTCGGAGATCGGATTCAACCGCGCGGTGGAGGCGCAGCGTCCGGTGGGTTCGCTGCTCAAGCCCTTCGTCTACCTGCTCGCGTTGGCCCAGCCCGACCAGTACTCGCTGGCGTCGTGGGTCGACGATTCGCCGGTGACCGTGCAGCTGGGCAAGGGCCGCCGCTGGACGCCGGCCAATTCCGACCGTCGCAGCCATGGCACGGTTCGCCTGGTCGATGCCCTGGCGCGGTCGTACAACCAGGCCACCGTGCGGGTGGGCATGAAGGTCGAACCGGACCGCCTGGCGCAGCTCATCCGCGTGCTGGCCGGCATCCAGGCGGAGCCGAATCCGGCCCTGATCCTGGGCGCGACGGACCAGAGCCCGTACGCGATGGCGCAGCTGTACCAGTTCCTCGCCTCCGGTGGCGAAATCCAGCCGCTGCATGCGGTGCGCGGCGTCCTCGATCCCGATGGCAAGCTGCTCAAGCGCTACGACAAGACGCCGGCGCCGGCGCAGGAGGGCGACTCCATCGCCGCCAACCTGATCACGGTGGCGTTGCAGCAGGTGGTGTCCAGCGGTACCGGTCGCCAGTTGATCGGCGACGGTCTGGGCCGGCTGCAGTCCGCCGGCAAGACCGGCACCAGCAACGACGGCCGCGACAGCTGGTATGCCGGCTATACGGGCGATCACCTGGCCGTGGTGTGGATGGGCAACGACCAGAACGAACAGACCGGCCTCTACGGCGGCACCGGTGCGATGCGCGTGTGGTCGGGCCTGTTCTCGCGCCTGCCGAGCGCACCGCTCAAGGTGTCGGGCAAGGGCCTGGACTGGCAGTGGGTGGTCGGCTCCAACAGCACCGACGCGAGCTGCCCGGAAGCGCGCCAGCTCCCGTTCGTCTCCGGCTTCGCGCCCGCGTATGCCGCCTGCGTGGTGGAAGAGCCGGTGATGGAAGGCGAAGAGTCGGAAGGCGGCGGGTGGCGCAGCTGGTTCGGCCTGGACCGCAAGAAAGACGAATCACCGCCCCCCCAAGAGACACCGCCGCCGCAACCGTGATGACGAAGCCTGCATTTCCCTTGTTCCTGGTGTTCCTCGCCGGCTGCGCCTCGGCGCCCCCACCGGAAGCGCCCGCCGCGCGCGATCCCCTGACCCCCGAGCAGCGCCTCGCCGCCATCCGTGCTGCAGCGGGCGATGACGACCGCGAACTGGCGGTGCAGCCGCTGCGTGATCCGCAGGTCGAAGACCTGCGTGAGCGCGCGCAGCAAGCGCTTGCCGCGCGCAACGCCACCGCCGCGGCCGACGCATTGAACCAGGCCCTGTTGCTCGTGCCCGAAGATCCCGCCGTCCTGCAGGAGCGTGCCGAAGTGGCGCTGTTGCAGGGCGACTACGCCCGTGCCGACACGTTGGCGCAGCGTGCCTTCCAGCTGGGTTCGCAGGTCGGTCCGCTGTGCCGGCAGCACTGGGAAACCGTGCGCCAGGTGCGGCAGCATGAACAGGCCGTGCAGCCCGCGCTGCCGGTGCGCCACACGCCCGAGGATGCCGCGCAGCACGCGGCACGCGCGGCCACCCTGCAGGCCTCGATCACCGAGGCCGAAAGCCGGCGTGATGCCTGCACCGTGCCGGTGATCGAGCGCATGTGAAGGGCGCCGCGTCAGTCGCGACGCGGTACCCTTGCCTCCATACGCCGCTTTCGCTTTCCCGATGTCCCAGCTAGCCCAGGCCAGCCGCGACGCCCTCAGTGAGGGCGGTGCCCTGGCGGAACGACTCGACGCCTTTGCGCCCCGCGACGCCCAGCAGCGACTGACGGCGGCGATCGCCGACGCCTTCGACGCGCGCGACGTGCTGCTGGCGGAGGCGGGTACGGGCACCGGCAAGACGTTCGCGTACCTGGTGCCTGCGCTGTTGTCCGGACTGAAGACCATCGTGTCCACCGGCACGCGTGCGCTGCAGGACCAGCTGTACCACCGCGACCTGCCGCGCGTGCGCGATGCGCTCGGCGTGGCCGGGCTGAAGTCGGCGCTGCTCAAGGGGCGCAGCAATTACCTGTGCCGCTACCGGCTCAACCAGGCCAAGGGTGATCCGCAGGCGCTGCGGACCACGTTCACCAGCCGCGAGCACGTGGACCAGTTCCAGCGCATCGTCGCCTGGGGTGGGCGCACCAAGCTCGGCGACATGGCGGAGCTGGCGGCGCTGCCCGACGACTCGCCGCTGCTGCCGCTGGTCACCTCCACCATCGACAACTGCCTGGGCAGCGAGTGTCCGTTCTGGGACGACTGCTTCGTGGTGCAGGCACGCCAGCGCGCGCAAACCGCGGACATCGTGGTCGTCAACCACCACCTGCTGCTCGCCGACCTGGCGCTGAAGCAGGAGGGGTTCGGCGAGATCCTGCCGGGTGCGCAGGCGTTCGTCATCGACGAAGCGCACCAGCTGCCGGAACTGGCGGCCAACTTCTTCGGGGAAGGTTTCGGCATGCGCCCGTTGCAGGAGCTGGCGCGCGACTGCCTGGCCGAATCCAAGGATGCCGCCGGTGCGCTGTCCGCCCTGCAACCGCCGGTGCGCGCGCTGGAGCAGGCGCTGCGCGAACTGCGCGCGGCGATGGAAGGCCTGCCGGCACGCGGGACACGCGAACGCCTGCTGGCCAAGCCGGAGGTGGCGGCCGGCTTCGAGGTGCTGTCCGCTGCGCTCGAGGAACTGTCGGCGGCGCTCGCGCCGCTGGCCGAAGCATCGCTGGGGCTGGAGGCCTGCGCCGCACGGGCGAAGGAGTTCGGCACGCGGCTCTCGCGCTGGTACCAGGCGCGGTCGGGCACGAGGGCATTCGACGATGATCCCAGCCCGGACGAGGGCGCCGGCGACGTACTCTGGTACGAACTGACGCCACGCGCCTTCCGCTGCCAGCGCACCCCGCTGGACGTATCCGGGCCTCTGCGCCAGCACCGCGAACAATCGCGCGCGGCATGGGTGTTCACCTCCGCCACGCTGGCGGTCGGGGGGCGCTTCGACCATCTCGCCGTGCGGCTGGGACTGGACGATCCGCCGACGCTGCTGCAGCCGAGCCCGTTCGACTGGCCGCAGCAGGCGTTGTGCTACCTGCCCACCGGATTGCCGGATCCGAATGCGCCCGGTTACGGCGCGGCGCTGATCGCGGCATTGCGACCGGTGCTGGTCTCCTCTCGGGGGCGCGCATTCCTGTTGTTCGCATCGCATCGCGCGCTGCGCGAAGCCGCCGACGCGCTGCGGGGCGGGCCGTGGCCGCTGTTCGTGCAGGGCGAGGCGCCGCGCGGCACCCTGCTGGAGCGCTTCCGCGAATCGGGAAACGGCGTGCTGCTGGGCGCGGCGAGTTTCCGCGAGGGCGTTGACGTGGTGGGCGACGCGTTGAGCGTGGTGGTGGTGGACAAGCTGCCGTTCGCCGCGCCCGACGATCCGGTGTTCGAGGCGCGCCTTGAAGCGGTACGCCGTGCCGGCGGCAATCCTTTCCGCGACGAACAGTTGCCGCAGGCGGTGATCGCGCTGAAACAGGCGGTGGGCCGGCTGATCCGCAGCGAAACCGACCGCGGCGTGCTGGTGCTCTGCGATCCGCGCCTGACCGGCAAACCCTACGGGCGCGTCTTCCTCGATTCGCTGCCCCCGTTCCGTCGCACCCAGCGCGTGCAGGACGTCCAGCGCTTCTTCGGTGCCGAGATCGAGGAAGCCGCGCCGCCCGCGGTGCCCGCCGGCGACGCGGACGACTGGTTTGCCGATGCACGCTTCTGATCGCGGCCCTGCCGCGTTTAAGCTAGCCGCTTCGCTCCTTGCGCACGACCCATGAAGCTGCTCGCCTTCGAAACCGCTACCGAAGCCTGTTCCATCGCCGTCTACGTCGATGGCGAGGTGCGCGAGCGCTTCGACGTCGCGCCGCGCCGCCATGCCGAACTCGCCTTGCCCTGGGCGGAAGCCTTGCTCGCCGAGGCCGGCCTGGCTCGCAGCCAGCTCGATGCGATCGCCCTGAGTCGCGGCCCCGGTGCCTTCACCGGAGTGCGCCTCGCCATCGCGCTGGCGCAGGGCATCGCGCTGGCGCTGGATCGGCCGCTGGTACCGGTGTCGACGCTCGCCGTGCTCGCGGCGCAGGTGCCGCCGCCGCCGGTGAGCGCGGGCGAGGGCGGCTGCGACGTCGCCGCGCCGCGCGCCATCCTCGCCGCCATCGACGCGCGCATGGGCGAGATCTACACAGGCACGTTCGTGCACCATGGCGATCGCCTCGAGGCGACGTCCGGCGAAGCGGTGGTCGCGCCAACGGACTACGTATTGGCCGGCGACGCGTGTGGCTGGGTCGGCGTGGGGACCGGCTTCGCGGCCTCCGGGGGCGCGCTCGCCACCCGGCTGGAGACGCGTTTCGCGCGCATCGATGCCCATGCGCTGCCGCATGCGTCGGATCTTGCGAGGCTGGCGGCGGATGCCTTCGTGCGCGGCGAGGGGATCGCGCCGGAACATGTCGAACCCGCCTACCTGCGCAACAACGTCGCCCTGACCCTCGACGAGCAGAAAGCGCTGCGCGCCGCGCGCAGCTGAGCCGACCGAGCTTTCCGCCGGGGGATGCCATCGGTCATGGTTGACCCGGATGGCGCAGACTGTACTATTCGTATTAGTACAGTTGAGCGAATCCCGCCATGGCCCGTACCACTCCCCTGATGTTGCAGATCGCCACCGGCGACGCGCGGCCCATCGTCCGCCAGATCATCGACGGCATTCGGCTGAAGATCGCCGCCGGTGAGTTGAAGCACGGCGACCAGTTGCCCAGCGTGCGCGGCCTGGCCCAGCAACTGACGATCAATCCGAACACCGTGGCCAAGGCTTATGCGGAATTGACCACGGAGGGCTGGCTGGCGTCGCGCCAGGGCATGGGGCTGTACGTGGCGGCGCCACGCCAGCGCCTGTCCGATGCCGAACGCGAACGACGCCTGGACGATGCCATCGGACGCTTCGTCAACGACGTGATCCCGCTGGATTTCCCCCCCGACGACGTGCAAGCCCGCGTCTCGCACGAATTGCGGCGCTGGTCGTCGCGCCGCACCGCCTGAGCAGGACGCGCATCCATGTCCGACGACTACGTCATCGAAACCCGCGCGCTGACCCGCCGCTACGGCAGCAAGCTGGCGCTGGACCATCTGGACCTGGCGGTGCCGCGCGGGCGTATCCATGCGATCGTCGGTGCCAACGGCGCCGGCAAGTCCACGCTTTTTCGCATCCTCCTCGGCTTCCTGCCACCGTCGTCGGGGGCGGCGCGCATCCTCGGCCGCGACAGCCAGTGCCTGCGGCCCGACGACCGCAGCCGCATCGGCTTCGTCAACGAAGAACACACGCTGCCGGGATGGATGCGGGTCGATCAGGTGCGCGCCATGCAGCAGAACCAGTACCCACGCTGGAATGCACGGGCGTACGACGATGTCATCGGCCACTACCATGTGCTGCCGCGCCAGAAGGTGTCGCAGCTCTCGCGCGGTGAGCGCGCGGGATTCAACCTGGCGCTGGCGCTCGCGCAGTCGCCGGAACTGCTGGTGCTGGACGAGCCGACGCTGGGGCTTGACGTGGTCGCCAAGCGCGCATTCCTCGAGTCGCTGTTGTACAGCACCGCCGCCGAACACTGCACGGTGGTGTACTGCTCGCACCAGATGGAGGAGATCGAGCGCGTCGCCGACAACCTCATCATCCTCGAGCGCGGGCAGCTGAAGCACATGTCCGCGCCCGAAGACTTCACAGCGCGGGTGTCGCTATGGATCGCCGACGTTCCGTTCAAGGGTCCGGACCCGCGCACCGTGCCCGGCCTGCTTGAAGTGCAACGCCTGGATGGCCTGCACCACTACCTCGTGCTGGACCAGGACGAAGGCTTCGCCGACTTCCTGCGGGCGCAGGGAGCGCGCTCGCTCCAGTGCATGCCGGTGAGCCTGGACCGTGCGGTCAACGGTTTCCTGGCCAAGAACCACGCCGCGCCCGCGGCCGCCTGAGGAGATGCCCATGTTCGATTTCTTCAGGAGCGAGCTCGTCCGTTTCCGCGCCTGGGCGGTAACCGCGGCGGTGGTGCACGTGCTGGCCCTGGCCTTCATGGCACGCGTGGTCGATCTGGGCCAGCAACCGCTGCTCGTGCATCGTGTGATCGGCGGCGTGTACGCCTTGTGCGGTCTGTTGCTCGGTCTGTACCAGATGGGCAGCTACCGCAAGCCCAGCCAATGGGTGAGCCTGCTGCACAGGCCGATGCCGCCCGGTCGCATCGCCCTCGCGCTGTCGGCGTCGGCGTCGGTGCTGCTGGCGGTCGCCGTGGCGCTCCCGCTGCTGGCCATCGCAGCCTGGCAGGAGACCCTGACGCCGCGCGTCGTCGATGCGCGCCACTGGCTGCTGCCCCTTTCGGGCTGGCTGATCGCCACCACCGCTTACCTTGCAGGTGCGTTCTGCGGCCTGCGCGGCTGGCGTTGGTCCGGCGCGGCACTGGCGCTGTTGGTCTGGCTGTTGGTCAGCCGTGCATATGGGCCGGCGATGATCGCGGTCGAACTGGTCGTGCTGGCCTGGCTGGCGCTGCTGTTGCGCGTCGCCTTCGCTGCTGACCTGGATTCGCCTCCACGCCACCTGCTGGCGACCGCCGCTGTCGCGTTGCCGTTGCAGGTGGCCTTGCACCTTGCGCTCCTCGTACTGCTGTTCTGCATCGAGATGCTGTGGGTCATGCAGGGCAGCCATCCGAACAACACCCCGGCGCCACCCCCTGGCGGGCACAACGAAGTGGAAAAGATGGATGCAAGGGACCGCATGATCGCGGGCCTGCGCGGCAGCCAGCATCCCGATGCCGCGTTGCTGCGGGAACAGGTTCGCCTGTCCGATCCCGAGGGGCTGGGCGTGCAGGTGCCCAAGCTGCCGCAACGCCAGGAACTGGCCAATTTCCGCCCGATGGAGTTCGACGACGGAGAGCGCCGCGAACGTTGGGTGTTCAGCCACGACGACATGCGCCTGCAGGGCTATCGTCTTGCCGACAATCAGGCGGTGGGCACGCTGGGCGTGGGTCCGTCGCACGCGCCGTTTCCTGCCGTGGTACTGCCCGGTGACGGGTTGCCGGGCATGAACCCCGGGGATGCGGTGCTGGTCGGCGGCGACACTCTGTACCAGTACAGGAGCCAGCAACGCCAGGTGGTGCCGCGCCTGCGCGTGAGGACGGGCGAAACACTGATGGGGGGCGGACCGCTGGGGCAGGGCGTGGGCATGCTCAGCGATCGCGCACTGTACTTCTACGACGGGCGCCCGCTGGTGGAAGACGATGCCGTGGTATCGCCCCGGTTGCGCGTGCCGTTGCCGGGCGCGATGGGCGACCTGCGCAATCTGGACATGATCGAACTGGTCGATGGCCACCTCATCTCGCTCGCCTTCTCGGCGAAGTCGCACGCCGAGGGCGCCGCGCCCGTGCAGATCACGCTGCGCACGCACGACGATGGCCGTATCGAAACGGTGCATCGACGGGCGCTGGCCTTCGACTATCCACCTGTCTACCGCTACCGCGACTGGTGGCCTTCGCCGCTCCTGTCGATGATCGAAACGGAAGCACGCGACCTGTTCGCGCCGCCGCTGCCGCTCGATGTCGTCCATCCCGCGCCACGTCCGATGTCGATGGCCTGGCTGGCAGGCGTGCTGTCGCTGCTGTCGCTGGTCGCAGCGTTCTGGCGGACCTCGCTGACCGGGCTCTCGCCGGCCGCGCGCTGGGGCTGGGTCGCGGCATGCGGGCTGATCGGCTTGCCGGCGCTGGGCAGTCTCTGGCTACTGGTGCCAACACGCGAGACCGCACCCGGGATGAATCCGTCCCATCCAGCGACGGACTGACGGCGACCGCCCTCGCCCCCTCCAGGAGAACCGCATGAGCCTTCTCTCTTCCGGCGCCTGCAGGCGTCCGTGGGCATCGCTGTGGCTGGCGGTCGCGATGCTCGCGTCGGCGCCCGCATCAGCGGCAGCCGACACGGCACTGGTCCGCTACCTCGCCACGGAGCGCGCGCGTGCGCCTTCACCGGTCTTGCCGCGCGGCGTCTTGCTGCAACGGGGCTCGATCATCGACATCCGCCTATCGCCGGACGGACGTCGCGTGGCGTGGCTGCGCGAGCGCGGCGAACACCAGGAGCTGTGGCTGCACGTCGTCGCCGACCGCGAACCCCGCCGCCTGCTGGCGGACACGGCGGCACAGGCGCTGGACTGGAGTCATGACGGACGCTGGCTGCTGTTGCGGTCGGCGCGTGACCTGCAGGCGATCGCCGTGGCGGGACAGGGAGGTTCCGGTCGCATCGCAGCGCTGGGCGATGGCAGCGCGACCGCAATGCTCGATGTCGACCATAGCCAGCCTGCGGCCGTACTCCTCGTGGAACGCGAAGGCACCGTCGCCGCACCGCGCGCCTGGCGCCTGGTGCGCGTGGACATGCGCGGACGGCGCACCGTGGTGTGGCAGGACCGCCAGCGCATCGTCGATGCGTTGCTCCGGGACGACGGCACGGTGGCCTGGCTGCAGCGCGTGGAAGCCGACCGCCTTGCCATCGTCGCGATCGATCGGGCGGTCGCGACGCAGGTCGTGCGCCACGACCCCAGCCGGCGCTGCGCACTTCGGGGCATCGCGGCCGATGGCTCGGCATGGGTGAGGACCGACGTGGACGGGGATCTCGCGCGCGTCGCACGGCTGTCGCGCGAAGGACGCCTGCACGACGTGCATGCCGATCCCGACCGCGTGGCGGACGTGGACAGCATCATCGAGGATCCTGTCGACCGGCGGCCACGCTTCGTCGCCTATCGCAGCACGGCCGCCACGCTCCACGCGCTGGATCGCGACGATGCAGCACACCTGGCGGTCCTGCGCTCGAAGCTGGCAGGCGGCGACCTTGCCCTGCAACTCGGCGTGGGTCGCGAGGCGCGCTGGCTGGTGGAGGCCTCGTCGCCGCAGAATCCCCTGCGGCGCTGGCATCTCTACGATCCGGCTTCACGGACCCTGTCGACGTTGCTGGAGGAAACGCCGGTGGACCGTCGCGGCGGCAGTGCGGCGGTCGTGGTGCCCGAAGCATCGCTCGCACGGCCGCTGCCGTTGACGTGGAAGGCATCGGATGGGCGCGCGCTGCACGGATTCCTGTGGCTGCCGCCGGGGCGCGATGCCGCGGAGCTGCCGTTGGTCGTGGTGCCCCATGGGGGGCCCTGGAATCACTGGAAGCCCGAGTACCGGTCGCTGAGCCAGTTGCTCGCCAACCGCGGTTATGCGGTGTTCGAGCCCAACTTCCGCGGATCGACCGGTCATGGTCGCGATTACGTGCTCGCCGCGGGTGCGGATTTCGGCAACGGCCGGGTGCAGCGCGACATCACCGACGGAACGCGCTGGCTGCTGGCGCAGGGCGTCGGCGACCCGGACCGCGTCGGTATCGCGGGCGCGTCCTTCGGCGGATATTCCGCGCTGCTCGGCGTCACCTTCACGCCGGACCTGTTCAAGGTGGCGGTCGCCACGGTGCCGCCGCCGGACTTCGGCTGGGTGCTGCGCTGGGTGCTGCGCAATCCCGAGGCGCTGGATATCGGCGGCGCCGTGTCGATGGAGACATGGTTGCGAGGGCAGGGCATCGACGTGGCGGATGCTCAGGCGATGGCGCGCCTGCACGCGCAGTCCCCGCTGGCGAATGTCGACCGCCTGCAGCGGCCGGTACTGCTGGTGGCAGGCGGCGAGGACCGCCGCGTGGGACTTGCAGGCGTCGTCGAGTACGCCGCGCGCTTGGAACTGGCGAACAAGGAGGTCGCACTGCTGGTCGACGCGCAGGCGGGCCACGACGGCGGCTCGCCGATCGCCCGGGAGGCGCGCGCCTACCTAATCGAAGCCATGTTGCATCGCGAACTCGGTGGCATGCCCCCGGCATCGCCGGACCCGGAACTGCGGCGGTACCTGCGCAGGAATCTCCGCCTGCCGGGCGCCCTGGCGCCCTGACGCTCACTCGTCGCGCACTTCGCCCCCGGGCAGGAAGCGCCAGGTGCGGGTGACGTGCAGGATGTCGACGTTCTCCGCCGTTTCAGGCAAGGGCGGGAACGGCGAGGACAGCTGCACGATGCGCTGCGCCGTCGAATCGAGCAGGGGGATGCCGCTGGACTGGATGATGCGGGTCTGCTCGACGCTGCCGTCGCGTCGCACTGCCACGCTGATCACCAGCGTGCCCGCGAGGCGGCGGCGCCGCGCTTCGTCGGGGTAGTTGAGGTTGCCGACGCGCTCGGCGCGGTCCACCCACGCGCGCAGGTAGTTCGCGTAGACGTATTCCTTCGTGCTCGCCGACACGAACTTGCGCTTCGGCCGCTTGGCGTACAGCTCGGAGCGCAGGTGGTACTCGGCGGCCAGCCGCGCCATCTCGGCATCGCGCTGTACCTTCTGCTCGCCTTGCGGAAGCTCGGGCTGGTCGGGTTGCGGGCGGGCTTCCGGGGCAGGCGTGCGGGCGTCGCTGTCGCGCGTGGTCACCACGCGGGTTTCCTGCGGTGGCGCCGGCGCGGTGGTCTGCGCGCGCAGCGGCTGGGGCGCCAGTCCCGTGTCGGGCTGGGGGATCCAGCCGGCCTGGCTGTCGCGGGGACGCCTGGCCTGGTCGCTTTCTCCGCCGCCCTCCTGGTTGGCGGCGGCCAGGAAGTCGGCCTCCTTCGGCGTCAGCGGCGTGCTGGTCTGGCTCAGGATCACATCCAGCGTCGGCATGACGGGCGCGGCGTCGTCGAGCGCAAAGCCGACGCCCAGCACCAGCAGGCCATGCACGATCAGCGACAGCGCCAGCGTGGCGCCGAGGCGTTCGTTGGCGCCGATCCTGGGCGGTGGTACGGGAACCGCCGACATCTCAGCGCGCCATCTTCTTCTCGATCACATCGAACAGCTGCCCGGCGATGTTCAGGCCGAACTGCGCATCCAGCTCGCGCACGCAGGTGGGGCTGGTGACGTTGACTTCGGTGAGATAGTCGCCGATCACGTCCAGGCCGACGAACAGCATGCCGCGTCGCTTCATCTCCGGACCGACCTGCGACGCGATCCAGCGGTCGCGGTCGCTCAGCGGCCGGCCTTCGCCGCGGCCGCCGGCGGCCAGGTTGCCGCGGAACTCGTCACCCTGCGGGATGCGGGCCAGCGCGTAACCGACAGGTTCGCCGTCGACCAGCAGCACGCGCTTGTCGCCGTCCTTGATGCCCGGGATGAAGCGCTGCGCGAGGGTCAGGTGGCCGGGACCGACCAGGGTTTCCAGGATGACGTTGGTATTGGGGTCGCCGGCCTTCACGCGGAAGATCGAGCGCCCGCCCATGCCGTCCAGCGGCTTCAGCACCGCCTCGCCGTGCTCGGCGACGAAGGCCTTCAGTGCGGCCGGGTCGCGGCTGACCAGCGTGGGCGGGCAGCAGTGCGGGAACAGCAGGGCGGCCAGCTTCTCGTTGTAGTCGCGCAGTCCCTGGGGGTCGTTGACGATCAGCGCGCCGGCCCGCTGGGCGACGCCCAGCACGTGGGTGTCGTAGAGGTACTGGTCGTCGACGGGGGGATCCTTGCGCATCAGCACGACCTGGCCCGGACCGAAGGCGAGCTCACGCGCTTCGCCGAGGGTGTACCAGTCGGCCTTGTCGTCCCGTACGGTGAGCGGGGCCACCTGCGCGTGCGCCACGCCGTCGCGCAGTGACAGCCGCCCGGGCGCGACATAGTGCAGGCGATGGCCGCGCCGCTGGCCTTCCAGCAACATGGCGAAGGTGGTGTCCTTGGCGATCTTGATGGACCCGATCGGGTCCATGACGACGATGACGTCCAGCGGCATGGGGAGGGTTCTGCGGGAGACGCCGCGATGGTATCAGGGCGCGTGCGGTCGCCGCCCCGCGTGCGGGTGGAACACCCTGTCGCGGGTGCCGGCGAAAACTGCGACGCAGTTCGCATCATCCCGTTCATCGGAACGGCGGTCGGCGCTGCGGCTTGACAGTGCGCGCCGTGATAGGGGATATAGGCAGCAACGCAGCGTGGCCGGTTCGTCAATGAAGCCACGCGCGCATGGGGAAATCAGGTAATGACGCAGAACGAAGGCCAGGCCGGTGGATTCCACGGCCTACGGGTCATGGTGATCGATGACTCGAAAACCATCCGCCGCACCGCGGAAACCCTGCTGAAACGCGAGGGTTGCGAAGTCGTGACCGCGACCGACGGGTTCGAGGCCCTGGCCAAGATCGCCGACCAGCAGCCGCAGATCATCTTCGTGGACATCATGATGCCGCGCCTGGACGGGTACCAGACCTGTGCGCTCATCAAGAACAACCAGGTGTTCAAGTCCACGCCGGTCATCATGCTGTCGTCCAAGGACAGCCTGTTCGACAAGGCGCGCGGGCGCATCGTGGGCTCGGAGCAGTACCTGACCAAGCCGTTCACGCGCGAGGAACTCCTCGACGCCATCCGCGCCCACGTCAGCACCTGAGGGGCTGGCGCCATGGCGACCATTCGCACTGAAGGCACAGGGGGCGGGCGATGATCCGCACACCGTTCGACACGCTCGCCGAATACGAGCGCCGCAGCCTGGCGCACGCCGTGCTGCAGCCGGCGCGCGAGATCGCCCAGGACCAGTACCGCGGCGTCGGCTACCGTGTCGGCAAGCGCCGGCTGATTTCCAACTTCGGGGAAGTGGTGGAAATCGTGCAGATGCCGCCGGTCACGCCGGTGCCGGGCGCGCACCCGTGGCTGCTGGGCATCGGCAACCTGCGCGGCAACCTGTTCCCGGTGGTCGACCTGAAGCAGTTCCTCGAAGGCGAGCGCACCGTGCTGCACGAGGGCCAGCGCGTGCTGGTGATGCGCCAGGCCGGCGGCGACGTCGCGCTGACCATCGACGAGCTGTACGGCCAGCGCAGCTTCCACGAATCGCAGCAGGTCGAGCCGGGGGATCTGGCGGACGGCCGCTACGGGCATTTCATCGATCGCGCCTTCGCCAGCGACGATCAGCGGTGGGGCGTCTTTGCGCTGGGGTTGTTGGCGCGCACGCCCGAATTCCGCCAGACCGCGCTCTGAGCGCGTACGACAAGCACAATCCAGGGGTTGAACGATGAGCACTGCGACGGATTCTCCTAGCGCCGGCAAGGTCGGCAGTTTCGGCAACAACTTCTGGTTGCTGCTGCTGGCGCTGTCGGTGCTGGTCTTCGGTGCCAATACCGGCGTGGCGACCTACCAGGGCAGCCGGTTGTCCGGCGCCAGCACCGGCGCATCGGACATGCGCGTGCTGTCGCAGCAGCTGGCCAACCAGGGCCGTGAAGCGGTGGCCGGCAACGCCGAGGCGTTCAAGGCGTTCAAGGAGACCAAGCAGTCGGTCGAAGCCACGGTGTCCAGCCTGCAGAGCCGCTTCGGCAGCGAGGGCGCCATCGCCGGTCCGCTGGCCAAGCTGAGCGCCACCTGGGCACCGCTGGGCAAGAGCGCCGACCAGATCGTCGCGTCCGAAGCCGCCGTGCTGGCGCTGGCCGGCAACGCGGACCGGTTCGCCACCCAGGTCCCCAACCTGCAGGCGCAGCTCAACGAAGTGGTGCGTGCCATGTCGGCCGGCGGTGCGCCGTCGTCGCAGATCTACAGCGCCCTGCAGCAGGTGGTGCTGGCGGGCACGATGGCCCGTCGCGTGACGGAAATCCGGGCTGGCGGCGCCGGCGCCGCGACCGCAGGCGACGCGCTGGGCCGCGACGCCGTGCTGTTCGGCCAGGTGCTGGACGGCCTGCGCGACGGCAACCCGGACCTGGGCATCGCGCCCGTCCGCAACGCCGCGGCGCTGTCGGCGCTGCAGAATTCGCAGACGCTGTGGACGGCGATGAAGAAGGACCTGGACGCGATCCTGGCCAGCTCGCGCAACCTCTTCGCGGCGCAGTCCGCCGCGGCGGCGCTGACCAACGGTTCGGGCGAGATGCTGCAGGACAGCACCAACCTGTTCCAGGCGTTCTCGGCCTTCGGTTCTGTGCGCGATACGCGCCTGTTCCCCAATTTCTGGCTCGGCATCGCGTCGGGCATTGCGGCGCTGGTCTCCATCATCGGCCTGCTGTGGTCGCTGTACCGCACCCGCCAGCGCGAGCAGGAAATGCGCTACCAGACGCAGGTGGAATACAACAGCCGCAACCAGCAGGCGATCATGCGGCTGCTGGACGAAATCAGCTCGCTGGGTGAAGGCGACCTGACGGTGAAGGCCTCGGTGACCGAGGACATGACCGGCGCCATCGCGGACGCCATCAACTACGCCGTCGACGAACTGCGCAACCTGGTGACGACGATCAACGACACTTCGGTGCAGGTGGCCGCGTCGACCCAGGAAACCCAGGCGACGGCCCTGCAGCTGGCGGAGGCCGCCGGCCACCAGGCCGACCAGATCACCACCGCCTCCGACCGCATCAGCGAGATCGCGACCAGCATCGACCAGGTGTCGAAGAACTCCACCGAGTCCGCCGAAGTGGCGCAGCGCTCGGTGCAGATCGCGACCGAGGGCGCCGGCGTGGTGCGCGAGACGATCCGCGGCATGGACCAGATCCGCGACCAGATCCAGGAAACCTCCAAGCGCATCAAGCGCCTGGGCGAGTCCTCGCAGGAAATCGGCTCGGTCGTGGAACTGATCAACGACATTTCCGAGCAGACCAACATCCTGGCGTTGAACGCCGCCGTGCAGGCGGCCTCGGCCGGTGAAGCGGGCCGTGGTTTCGCGGTCGTGGCCGACGAAGTGCAGCGCCTCGCCGAACGCACCTCGGGCGCGACGCGCCGCATCGAATCGCTGGTGCAGACCATTCAGGCCGATACCAACGAAGCGGTCAGCTCGATGGAGCAGACCACCGCCGAAGTGGTCTCCGGTGCGCGACTGGCCGAGGACGCGGGTACCGCGCTGGGCGAGATCGAGCGCGTGTCGAACGACCTGAACAACCTCATCAAGGGCATCTCCGGTGCCGCGCAGCAGCAGTCTGCCGCCGCGCTGGACATTACCCAGACGATGGGCGTGATCCGCCAGATCACCTCGCAGACCTCGCTGGGCGCCGGGCAGACGGCCGAGTCCATCGGACACCTGGCGCAGTTGGCCGCGGATCTGCGCCGTTCGGTCGCCGACTTCAAGCTGCCGGGCTGAGGACGGGACGCACCGCATGAATTTCCTACGCCATCCCGCCCGCCTGCAGCGCGAGGCTGACGGTTCCCTCGTCGCCGCGGGAGCCCGCCCATGAGCGCGCTGCGCGAAGCCATGAGCCACGCCGTGCTCGGCTGGGTGAAGCCCGAACTCGACGAGACCCTGCGCCAGGTGCGCCAGGAAATCGAGGCGTTCGTCGAGGCGCCCGCCGACACCAGCCGCATGCGCTTCTGCGCCGGCTACCTGCACCAGGTGCAGGGCACCCTGCGCATGGTGGAGTTGTATGCGCCGGCGATGGTGGCCGAGGAGCTCGAACTGCTGGCCAAGGCCTTGCAGGACGGCAGCGCAGGCGATCGCGACGAAGCATGCTCCACGCTGATGCGCGGCGCCGTGCTGTTGCCGGATTATCTGGAGCGGCTGCAGGAAGGCCATCGCGACATCCCGATCGTGCTGCTGCCGTTGCTCAACGAGATCCGCGCGGCGCGTGGCGCGTCCGGGCTCAACGAAAGCATGCTGTTCCCGCCGGGGTCGCGCGACGATGCGGCGCCAAGCGAGGCCGAGATCGACCACGCGCGCAGCAGCCTCAGTGGCCGCAACCGCGAGCTGCTCGACACCGTCGGCAATGCGGTCAAGGAAGAACTGCTGCGCGTCAAGGACGCGCTCGACCTGCACCTGCGCACCGGCAGCGACGCGCACGAACTGGAATCGCAGGTCACCGAACTGGGCAATGTCGGCGATACGCTCGGCATGATGGGCCTGGGCGTGGCCCGTGACGTGGTCATGCAGCAGCGCGACACGCTGCGCGAGGTCGTGGCCGGGACGCGTCCCGCCGACGAAGGCACGCTGCTCGACGTGGCCGGTGCCCTGCTTTATGTCGACGCATCGCTGGACGACCAGGTCGCGCGCCTGGGCAGCGGTGGCGATGCCGGCCCGGACCCCAGCGCGGCCGAGTCGCAGCGCACGGTGGAAGTGCTGGCGCAGGAAGCCATCATCAATTTCGCCGGCGCGCGCGAGCGCTTCGTCGCGTTCATCGAGACCAACTGGGATCACGCCGAACTGGCGGAGGTGCCGCGGCTGCTGGACGAAGTGGCTGGTGCCCTGCGCATGCTCGAGCTGGGCCAGGCCGGCGACTACGTGGTCGGCGTGAAGCGCTACGTCAGCGGCGAGCTGATCGGCAAGAAACGCGTACCGGGCGGCCAGCAGCTGGACACGCTGGCCGATGCGATGGCCAGCCTGGAGTACTACCTGGAGGCGCTGCGCGAGCGGCGTCCCAACCGCGAGGACATCCTCGAGATCACCCGCGGCAGCCTGGAAGCCCTGCGCTACTGGCCGCTGCCCGCCGAGACCGTCGTCGCCGAGACGCCCGCCGCCGCGCCCGCGGCCGAGGCATTGCCGGTGCCGCCACCCGCTGTCGACGCACCCGCGCTCCCGTCGTTCGGCGAGCTGTCGCTCGAGCCGGTCGATGCCGCGCCTGCACCAGCACCGCATGCCGGGGCGAACCCGTTCGATCCCGTCGGCTTCGAGGAAGCCGACAGCGTCGAGGCACCGACGATCGAAGTCGCCCCGGCAGGGGTGGAACCGACCGTCGACAGCGAAGAGGTCGCCACGGCGGATGCGCCGGCCGACGCACTGCCCGGGATGCCCGAAGCGCCCGTTGCCGTGTCGGACACCGACGCCGACGCCGACGCGCTGCCCGACCTGCGCCACGAGATCGCTGCCGCAGCGGCCGCCATGCCGGCTGCCGTCGTAGGCGGTTTCGACGGCGATACCACCGACATCGACGACGACATCCGCGAGGTGTTCCTCGAGGAATTCGACGAAGAGATCGTCAACCTCCGGCAGCTGCTGCCGGCCTGGCGCAGCAATACCGAAGACCTCGAACGCCTGCGGCCGATCCGCCGCGTCTTCCACACGCTGAAGGGCAGCGGCCGTCTGGTCGGCGCCAAGACGCTCGGCGAATTCAGCTGGAAGGTCGAGAACATGCTCAACCGCGTGCTCGACCGCACGCGCGCGCCCAGTCACGCCGTCGAAGTCCTGCTGGAGCAGGCCTGCGACGCGTTGCCCCAACTCAATGCCGCGCTGCGCGGCCAGGGCAGCGTGACGGCGGACCTGGCCGGCCTGCAGGACGTGGCAGACCGGCTGGCGGCGGGCGAAGACGCCTACTACAGCGCGGAACCGCCGGTCCTCGGCGACGAGGCCGACTTCGTCGAACCCGCCTCCGTCGCGCCGCCGGCCACCTTCGCGGACGACGCGCCAGCCGTGTTCGAGCCGGAAACCGAGGGAACCCCGGCATCGGTCGACGCCGTGCTCCGCGAAATCCTCGAGGCCGAAGTCGACAACCACCTCGATACCGTCGACCACTGGCTGCAGAAGGCCCAGATGGAGGCCACGCCGGTCAGCGAAGACCTGCTGCGCGCCATCCACACGATGAACGGTGCGCTGGCGATGGCCGACGTGCCCGAGATCACCCAGGTCACCGCGCCGGCCGAACAGTACGTCAAGCGCCTGCTGGCCGCGGGCGAAACGCCCACGCCGGAAGGTGTCGCCGCACTGGCCGATACCGCGCAGGCGATCCGCCGCAGCGTCGCCGCGTTGCAGGCTCCGTCGCCGCGCATCCCCGTGTTCGCCGCACTGGCAGGCCAGTTGCGCGCGCTGGGCGACAGCCTGCCCGATGTACGCCACGGGGCGCAGATCGTCGACGACACCCAGCAGGGCACGTACGTCGGCCAGACCACGGCCGCGCCGGTGTCGCCGTCCGACATCGAACTGGCGGCGCTCGACCTGTCGGCATACCTCGACAGCGAGACGTTGCAGGGCGCTGGCGAATCCGCTGCCGCGACGTCGCAGCAGGGCGGAGCATCCGACGACCTGTCCCTGCCTGCTTCCGACGAGCACACCGACACCCTCGCGCCGGTCGAGGCGCATGACGCGCCCACGCCCGTCGAACAGGACGTCAAGACGTTCTACGACATCGATTACCGCATCCTGCCCCGCACGCGGGCCGCGGATGTGGAGGGTGCACCGGCACCGGTCGAGGCGCTCGCCACGGATGCGCCGGCAGCCATCGAACAGACCGACATGGCCATCGGCGAGCCTGAGCTTTCGCTCGAGGCTGCCGCAGAAGGCGTCGAGCCGGCGGCCGATGAAGTGGAGCCGGTCATCACGGACGCACCGGCGCCGGCCGCCGACGAGGCAGTGCCCGGCGTCGAAGACGATGCGCTGACGGTCGATGGCGATCTGCCGGCCTTCCTCGCCGAAACCGACGGGGCGCAGGCCGCGGATGAAGGTGCCGAGGCGGCCGATGACGCCGTGCCGGCGTCGACGCCTGAAGAAGCCGCGACGGCGGACGACCTCGCCCTGACCGACATCGACGCGGCCGATGCCACGACCGCATCGGCGGGGATCGCCGACGAAGCCGAGGTTCCGACCGCAATCGAGGACGACAGCGCGATGGCGGACGATGCTGTCGAGACGGTCGATCCGTCGCACGTGCCGTCCGACGATGCCGGAATCGCTGTGGACTTCGCCGGCAGTGCCGTGACGGATGAGGCGCCTGCCTCCGATGCGATCGCCGTGGACGGGGGCGACGTGCCTGCCTCCGCGGAGGACGCCGTCGTCGAGGACACGACCGTGGCCGAAGCCGCGGATGCCGGCTTCGACGACACCGTCGAGGTGGCCGAGGCGCCGGAACCGGCGCCGCTGGATGTCGAAGCCGTTGCCTCCGTCGAAGCCGAGGAGTCTGCCGTGACCAGTGCACCCGCCGACATGCCGGAGCCGGAAGAGGCCCTCGACCTGACCGGTCTCGACCTGGACCTGGTCGAGATCTTCGTCGAGGAAGGCAACGACCTGCTCGACCACGCCGACGACCTGATCGCCAAGCTGCGTGAAACCCCGGAAGACCGCGCGCTCATCACCAGCCTGCAGCGCGACCTGCACACGCTGAAAGGCGGCGCTCGCATGGCCGGCATCCATGCCGTCGGCGACCTGGGGCATGCGATCGAGACGATGCTCGAGTCGATCGCGGGCCAGCGCACGGAGTTGGACCGCCGCGCCATCCAGTTGCTGGAACGCGGCTTCGATACGCTGCACGGGCAACTGGCCCGCGTCACCGCGCGCCGCGCGGTCTCGATCCCCGACGGCATGATCGCCGAGTTCAACGCGCGCGCCCGCGGCATCGAGCTGCCGGATGCGCCCGTCGTCCCCGACGCGCCCGCTGCGCCGATCGAACTCGCGCCGCTGTCGGCACCGATCGATACCGAGGCCGCCGCGCCGGTGGAGGAAGAGTTCTTCCCGGTGGGCCAGCAGGAACAGGTTCGCGTGCGCGCCGACCTGCTCGACCGCCTGGTCAACAACGCCGGCGAGGTAGCGATCTACCGCGCGCGCCTGGAGCAGCAGCTGGGCGCGTTCCGCGGTGCCATGGCCGAGCTCGACCGCACCAACATCCGCATGCACGACCAGCTGCGTCGTCTCGACCTGGAAACGGAAGCGCAGATCGTCGCCCGTTACCAGCGCGAGCACGACAAGCAGGATCCCACGTTCGATCCGCTGGAGCTGGACCGCTTCTCCACGCTGCAGCAGCTCAGCCGCGCGCTGGCCGAGTCGGCCGCCGACATCAGTGGCCTGCAGGGCGTGCTGGACGATCTCGCGCGCCAGTACGACAGCCTGCTGCAGCAGCAGTCGCGCGTCAGCTCGGAGCTGCAGGATGGCCTGATGCGTGCGCGCATGCTGCCGTTCGAAGGCATCGTGCCGCGCCTGCGCCGCGTGCTGCGCCAGGCGGCCACCGAGACGCACAAGCAGGTCAGCCTGCAGTTCTCCGGTACGCACGGCGAAATGGACCGCAACGTGCTGGACCGCATGACCGCGCCGCTGGAACACCTGCTGCGCAACTCCGTGGCGCATGGCCTGGAAACACCGAAGGAAAGGCGCAAGGCCGGCAAGCCGGAAGAAGGCACCGTGCACGTCGCACTGCGCCGCGAGGGATCGGAAATGGTGCTGGAGGTGTCCGACGACGGCGCCGGCCTGAACCGCGACGCCATCCGCAAGCGCGCCGAGCAGCGCGGCCTGCTGCAACCGGGCGCCGTATTGCCCGACAGCGCGCTGGACCGCCTGATCCTGGAGCCCGGCTTCAGTACCGCCGACAAGGTCAGCCAGTTGGCGGGTCGCGGCGTCGGCATGGACGTGGTCTACAACGAAGTGCGCCAGCTCGGCGGTTCGCTGGAAATCAGTTCCGTGCCCGGCAAGGGCGCCACGTTCACCCTGCGCCTGCCGCAGACGCTGGCGGTCAGCCAGGCGGTGTTCGTGCAGATCGGCGAAACGCAGTTCGCGGTGCCGGTGGCGGCGGTCAGCGGTATCGGCCGCATCAGCCACGCCCGCTTCAGCGCCGGTGCCGGCAGCTACCACTACGCCGGCGAAGACTACCCGCTGTACAACCTGGGCCATCTGGTCGGGCAGGGTGCCGCCAAGGCCGAAGGCCAGCCGCAGGTGCCGCTGCTGCTCGTGCGCTCCGGCGACCTGCGTGCCGCCGTGGCGGTGGACCAGGTGCTCGGCAACCGCGAGATCGTGGTCAAGCCGGTCGGCCCGCAGATCTCCTCCATCCCCGGCATCTACGGCGCCACGATCACCGGCGACGGCAGCGTGGTGGTGATCCTGGATGCGGCACCGCTGGTGCGCCGCCACCTGGCGCAGCCGCAGGAGCCTGCAGCGCAGGCGCCGGCGGTGGAACAGCGCCGGGTGCCGCTGGTGATGGTGGTCGACGACTCGCTGACCATGCGCAAGGTCACCAGCCGCGTGCTGGAACGCCACAACTTCGAGGTCAGCGCCGCGCGCGACGGCGTCGAAGCGCTGGAGAAGCTGGAAGAGCGCGTACCCGACCTGATGCTGCTCGATATCGAGATGCCGCGCATGGATGGCTACGAGCTGGCCACCGCGATGAAGGCCGATCCACGCTTCAAGGACGTGCCGATCGTGATGATCACCTCGCGTACCGGCGACAAGCATCGCCAGCGTGCCTTCGATATCGGCGTGCAGCGCTACCTGGGCAAGCCCTACCAGGAGCTCGATCTGATGCGCAACGTGTACGACCTGCTGGGAATCGCCCGTGTCCGTGAGTGAAGCCAAACGCGTAGCCCTGCTGGCGCGCCCGGGCGAGGCGCGCGAGCGCCTGCGCGTGGCGCTGCACGACGCCGGCGCCGAGATCGTGCTGGAAGACGACCCCAACGCCCTCGACGCCGACGCGCTCGGCAACAGTGCGCCGCAGGTGGTGCTGGTGGCGCTGGAGCCGGCCATCGAGGACAGCCTCGAGCGCTTCGACAGCGTCTTGCATGACCCGGCCGTCGCCGTGATCTTCGACGAGGCCGATCTGGCCGCCAAGCGCCAGGGCTGGGAGGCCCAGCGCTGGGCGCGCCACTTGGCTGCCAAGCTGCATGGCCATCGCGACGTGCTGCCGCCCGGTCGGGAAGAAGACGTGGGCCTGCAGCTCGAACCGGGATTGCCGGTAACGCCGGCGCAACTGCACGAAGGGGCAGAGATTTCCCTGCACGTGGAGGAAGCGGCCGACATGGCGCTGGAACTGCCGAGCGACGATTTCGCCTATACCGGCGGCCTGCAGGTACGCGAGGGGAACGAGCAGGTCGTCGACGTCGATGACTGGCTGCGCGCGGCGTCGCCGCAATCCGAATCCGACCTCCCGCAGACGCCGCCGCCGCTGCCCGAGTTGCCCGCTGCGGTTCCGCCGCCCTTGCCTGCGTCCGTGTCCAAGTCCACCTTCGATCTCTCGACCCTGGAGCTCGAACCGCTGGATGGCGCATCTGCAGGCGCGACGCGCGTGCAGGGCGCGGTGCTCGTATTCGCCGGCATCGGGGGACCCGACGCCGTGCGCAAGTTGCTGGCCGATCTCCCGACCGGCTTTCCCAAGCCGGTGATGGTGCACCTGCGCCTGGATGGCGGCCGTTACGACAATCTGGTGCGGCAGATGGAGCGGGTGTCGCACATGCCGGTGCTGCTCGCCGAAGCAGGCAAGGCCGCCGACGCCGGGCACGTCTACGTGCTGCCTGGCGACGTCGTGCCGTTCGTCGATGCCGGCGCCGTGGGCTTCCGTCCCGGCGACGCGATCCAGGCCACGATTCCCCAATTGCCGCCGGAAGACAGCGCGGTGTTGCTGCTCAGCGGCAGCGACACCGGACTGGTGGATGCGGCGGCGGCGCTCGGCAAGGAGGGTGCCCTGGTCATGGGCCAGTCGCAGGAGGGCTGCTACGACCCTGCCGCACCGAAGGCGCTGGCCGCCCGCGGCGCCGAACTGGGCACCCCCGCGCAACTCGCGCAGCGCCTGACCGACCGCTGGTTCTGAAGGACACACGATGGCCCATTCCAACGACGAAATCCGCGGCGTCCTGATCCAGGCGGGCGAGTACCGGTTGCTGCTGCCCAATGCCACCGTGGCGGAAGTGCTGACACGCGCGCCGGTCGAGCCGGTTGCCGACATGCCCGGCTGGTTGCCGGGACGGATCGACTGGCACGGCTGGGCCGTGCCGCTGGTCGCCTTCGGGCGCCTGACCGGCAACGCGAGCGAGCCGGTCGCGCTGAACAGCAAGATCGTCGTGCTCAAGGCGTTGAGCGGCGACAAGGATCGCCCGTACTTCGCCCTGCTGACGCCGTCCTTCCCGCGGCTGGTGTCGGTACCGCGCGACGGCCTGCTGGCCGATGCGACCGAGGAGGATCTCCCCGTCGGGGTGAAAGTCCGCGTGCTGCTCGGTGATGAAGCCGCCGTACTGCCCGACCTGGAAGTGGTCGAAACGATGATCGGCGACGCGCTGGCCAGCGTGGCCTGACGTACCCCGCTATCTGCAGGAGCGGCCCTGGGCCGCGCCTGAAGTTTTCTCGTCGGCGTGGCTTCTTACAGGTCGCCGAAGCGCGACTGCAGTGCGGCGATGGCGGCGAGCCCGGCCGTTTCGGTGCGCAGGATGCGCGGGCCGAGACGGAGCCCGATGAAGCCCGCCGCCGACAGCGTGTCGCGATCGCGCGGCGACCAGCCGCCTTCCGGCCCGATCGCGACCACGACCGCAGCTGCATCGATCTTCACCGTGGCCAGCGACACGTCGCCGGTCGGGTCCAGCGTCAGCTTCGTCGTCCCATGATCGACCGCCTGTGCCGCGTCGCCCAGCGCCGTGGGTACCGCCAGCGACGGCAGGCGCGCACGGCCGCTCTGTTCGCAGGCCGAGGCGATGACGCTGCGCCAGTGCGCCATGCGCTTTTCCGTGCGCTCGGCATCGAGCTTCACTTCGGTGCGCTCGGCCATCACCGGGATGACCGAGGCCACGCCCAGCTCGGTCGCCTTCTGCAGGATCAGGTCCATCTTCTCGCCGCGCGCGATGCCCTGCAGCAGGCTGACGCGCAGCGGCGACTCGTTGTCGACGTCATGCGCACCGACCACGTCGGCCAGTACGCCCCGCTTGCTGATCGCGGCGATGCGCGCGTCGTAGTCGCGTCCGTCGCCATTGAACAACACGCAGCCGTCGCCCTCGCGCAGGCGCAGTACGCGGGCAAGATGGTTGGCTGAGGCGTCGGGCAGGGCGATCGACGTGCCGACCGCCAGGCCGGCATCGACGTGGCAGCGGGTCAGTCGCATGACGTGGCCTCGTCGATGGCGTGGCGGGTGACGTCGGCGAGGAGTTGCAGGGCATCCTCGTCCACGCAGTAGGGCGGCATCCAGTACAGCACGTCGCCCAAGGGGCGCAGCACCACGCCGCGTGCGAGCGCGGCCCGGTACGCCTTCAGCCCGATACGTGCCGCGGCGGGGAAGGGTGTCGCCTTGTCGCCGTCCTGGGTGAGTTCGAACGCGAGCATCATGCCGGCCTGTCGCACGTCGGCCACATGCCGGTGCGACGCCAGCGGTGCGGCGAGCGCGGCCATCGCGTGGGCCGTGCGGCGGTTGCGCGCCAGCACGTCGTCGCTGCGGAAGATGTCCAGCGATGCCAGCGCAGCGGCGCAAGCCAGGGGATTGCCGGTATAGCTGTGCGAATGCAGGAACGCGCGTTCGCGCGAATCGTCCAGGAAGCCATCGTAGAGCGCCTGGGTGGCCAGCACCGCGGCCAGCGGCAGGAAGCCGCCGGTCAATCCCTTCGACAGGCACAGCAGGTCGGGCAGCACGCCGCTCTGTTCGCTGGCGAACAGCGTGCCGGTACGCCCGAAGCCGACCGCGATCTCGTCGGCGATCAGGAACGCGCCGCTGGCATCGCACAGTTCACGAACGCGAGTCAGGTAGTCGGCGTGGTGCATGCGCATGCCGCCCGCGCACTGCACGCGTGGCTCGACGATCACGGCACAGACCTCGCCCGCATGCTGCTCCAGCAGCCTGCCCAGCGCGTCGGCAGCACGCGCGGCGCAGTCGGCCGGCGATTCCCCGGGGTGCGCCAGGTAGGCATCGGGCGAGGGCGCGAACACGGCCTCCGTCAACAACGGCGCATACACGCGGCGGTACAGCGGAATGTCGCCGACCGCGAGCGCGCCGAGCGTTTCGCCGTGGTAGCCGTTTTCCAGCGCGATGAACTTCGTGCGCCGGTGGTCGCCGCGGTTGTGGAACCAGTGGAACGCCATCTTCAGCGCCACTTCCACGCCGGACGAACCGTTGTCCGCGTAGAAAACCTTGGCCAGCGGCGCGCGACCCGCCTGCCGCGGCGCCACCGCCAGCAGCCGTTCGGCCAGTTCGATCGCCGGCGCATGGGTGAAGCCGGCCAGCATCACCTGTTCGAGTACGCCGGCCTGGGCCGCGATGGCGGCACTGATCCTAGGCTCGGCGTGGCCGAACAGGTTGGTCCACCAGCTGCTCACCGCGTCCAGGTAGCGCGATCCGTCTTGGCCGATGAGCCACGCGCCCTCGCCCCGGGCGATCGGGACCAGCGGCAAGGTGTGCGGGTGTTCACGCATCTGCGTGCAGGGATGCCACAGCACGGACAGATCACGGGCACGCCAGTGGTCCGCCTCTGCTAGCATTCCCGCTTGATGATCCTGTTGTCGCATCCCCCCATGATATCGGGCACCACCCCCTGCCGTCGCCACGCTCCGCGTGGAACGGGCGGAACGTGCGCCGTCGCATGAGCCGCCTTCCCACCATCCATGGGATCACCCAGCGCGCCGACGGGCCGGATCGCCACGTCGAAGAGCTGGACCTGGAGTTCAGTAACGGCGAGCGCCGCCGCTACCACCGCCTGCGCTCGCAGGGCCATGGCGCCGTGGTGGTGGTGCCGATGCAGGACGACGACACGGTGCTGCTGGTGCGCGAGTACGCCGCCGGCATGCACCGCTACGAACTGGGCTTGGTGAAGGGCCGGATCGATGCGGGCGAGACGCCCGAACAGGCCGCGGACCGCGAGCTGAAGGAAGAAGCCGGTTTCGGCGCGCACCGCTTGGACGTGCTGCGCGCCCTGACCCTGGCGCCCACCTACATGAGCCACCAGTCCTGGCTGGTGGTGGCGAGAGACCTGTACCCCGAGCGCCTGCCGGGGGATGAACCCGAGGAGTTGGAAGTAGTGCCCTGGAAGTTGCAAGACCTCGACCAGCTGATGCTGCGCGAGGATTTTTCGGAAGGCCGTTCGCTTGCGGCGTTGTTCATCGCCCGCGAATGGTTGAAAGAGCGGACATGAGCCGCATGACCGCAGACCTGCACGAAGCCGTCATCGTCATCGCCCGCGAAGCGGGCCTCGCCATCATGGCGGTGTACGAGAACGCCATCGACGTGCAGCACAAGAGCGACGACAGCCCGCTGACCGCCGCCGACATGGCCGCCCACCAGGTGATCATCGACGGCCTGCGCCGCCTGACCCCGCAATGGCCTGTGTTGTCCGAGGAAGCCGCCGACGTCCCGTGGGCCGAGCGCAGCCAGTGGCCGACCTACTGGCTGGTGGATCCGCTCGACGGCACGCGCGAGTTCATCAAGCGCAACGGCGAATTCACCGTCAACATCGCACTGATCGAGCAGAACGAGCCCATCTTCGGCGTGGTCCATGCGCCGGTCGGCGGCGAGACATGGCACGCGCGGCAGGGGCGGAACGCCTACCGCCGCGTCGGCGACGTGGATGCGCAGATCCGCACGCGGGCGCCGGCCACCGGCACGCTGAAAGTGGCGGCCAGCCGGTCCCATCGCGACGCGCGCACGCAGGCCTTCCTCGACGGCATGGGGACGATCGAAGACGTCGCGCTCGGTTCCTCGCTCAAGTTCTGCCGCATCGCCGAAGGTGCCCTGGACGTCTATCCGCGTTTCGGACCGACCAGCGAGTGGGATACCGCCGCCGCGCAATGCGTGCTGGAATCCGCGGGCGGCGCACTGCTGGCGCCGGATGGCCGTGCGTTCCGCTACAACCGCCGCGAGACGCTGCTCAATGGCGACTTCGTTGCGCTGGGCGACATGACGCTGCCATGGCGCACGTGGCTGGCGCTGGCGCAGGACGACGCGAATGGGCACGCCCGCATCGCCTGACGGCGACATCGCGCGGCTGTTGGCCATCATGGCCCGGCTGCGCGATCCCGATGGCGGTTGCCCCTGGGACCTGGAGCAGGATTTTTCCACCATCGCGCCGTACACGGTGGAAGAAGCCTACGAAGTCGCCGACGCGATCGACCGGCACGACCTGCCGGCCCTGAAGGACGAGCTTGGCGACCTGCTGCTGCAGGTCGTCTTCCATGCGCAGATGGCGCAGGAGCAGGGCGCCTTCGCGTTCGGCGATGTCGTCGCCGCCATCTGCGACAAGATGGTGCGCCGCCATCCGCATGTATTCGGCGAGGCCTCGTTCGCCGATGCCGAGGCGCAGACCGTCAACTGGGAGGCCATCAAGGCCGCCGAACGGAAGGCCGCCGGCGAGGAAGATGCATCCGCATTGGCCGGCGTGTCGCGCGGGCTGCCGGAATGGCAGCGCGCAGTGAAGCTGCAGGCGCGTGCGGCGCGCGTGGGTTTCGACTGGCCGGGCACCGCGCCGGTGATCGACAAGCTGCACGAAGAGATCGACGAAGTCCGCGTCGAGCTCGCCGCCGCACCCTCGCCGGAGCGCGATGCGCGGCTGGAGGACGAGATCGGCGACCTGCTGTTCGTCGCCGCCAACCTCGCCCGGCACGCGAAGGTGGATGTCGGCAGCGCGCTGCGCCGGGCCAACCTGAAGTTCGAACGCCGCTTCCGCGCGATGGAGGCGATCGCCGCCGCGGAAGGCACCACGATGTCCGCGCTGGACCTCGAAGCACAGGAAGCGCTGTGGACGCGGGTGAAAGCCACGGAGCGGAACCCGGTGTGACCCGCGCCTGCGTTAGGCTTGCCGCATGAAGACCCTGCTGCTGTTCCTCGTCACCGCGGTGGCCGAGATCATCGGCTGCTATCTGCCGTACCTGTGGCTGCGCAAGGGCGGCAGCGCCTGGCTGCTGGTGCCGGCCGCGGCGAGCCTGGCATTGTTCGCCTGGTTGTTGACGCTGCACCCCACGGCCTCGGGCCGCGTCTACGCCGCGTATGGCGGCGTCTACATCACGACGGCGATCTTCTGGCTGTGGGCGGTCGATGCCGTGAAGCCGACGCGCTGGGACCTGCTGGGCGCCGGCTTGTGCCTGGCCGGCATGGCGGTGATCATGTTCTCGCCACGCGCCGCCTGACCTTGTGGGAGGGGACATGAGCCGCTTCGCCAGCTTCCGCGAGTTCTATCCGTTCTATCTCGACGAGCACAGCAATCGCACGTCGCGGCGCCTGCACTTCATCGGCAGCTGCGGTGTGCTGGCGCTGCTGGCGATGGCCATCGTCGAGCGCAACGCGTGGTGGCTGCTCGCCGCGTTGTTCTGCGGCTATGGCTTCGCCTGGATCGGCCACTTCTTCTTCGAGAAGAACCGGCCCGCAACCTTCAAGCATCCGTTCTATTCCTTCGCCGGCGACTGGGTGATGTTCAAGGACATCCTCACCGGCAAGATCCGGTTCTGATCCTCTTCCTACAGGTTCATTCGTAGAACATCAGGAACGCCGCACCCACGATCAGGGCAAAGGCAGCGTAGTGGTTCCACTTCAGCGGCTGGCCCAGATACCAGGTGCTGAAGCCGGCGAAGACCAGCAGGGTCAGGACCTCCTGGATGGTCTTCAGCTGCACGACCGAGTACACCGTGCTGCCCATCCGGTTGGCCGGCACCATCAGGGTGTACTCGAAGAACGCGATGCCCCAGCTGGCCAGGATCGCCACGAACAGCGGCGAGGACTTGTACTTCAGGTGCCCATACCAGGCGAACGTCATGAAAACGTTGGAGGCCAGCAGCAGGAAAAGGGGCAGGATGCGGTCGATCATGGCAAGGCCGTCGGGAGGGGAGCGCGAAGCGTAATGCCAACTGCCGGCTGAATGGAGAGGGCGTCTTCACGCGGTGTCTACCGGTGGCCCGGTAGCTTCACAAACCTGAAGCCTCTCAAGGAGTTGTCATGCGACACAGTCAGGAAACCGCGGGTCTGGTGCTGGTGGTGGAAGACAACCGCAACATTTCCGAGATGATCGGGGAATATCTGGAAGGCCGCGGCTTTGAAGTCGACTACGCCACTGACGGCCTGGACGGGTATCGCCTGGCGGTGGAGAACAGCTACGACGTGCTGGTGCTGGACCTGATGCTGCCGCGGCTGGACGGCATGGAAGTCTGCAAGCGCCTGCGCACCGAGGCACGCAAGTCCACGCCGGTGCTGATGCTGACCGCGCGCGACACGCTGGACGACAAGCTGACCGGCCTGAGTTCCGGTGCGGACGACTACCTGACCAAGCCGTTCGCGATCCAGGAACTGGAAGCGCGCCTGCGCGCGCTGATCCGCCGCGAACGGCGCCAGGTGGGAGCCGAGGTGCTGAAGGTCGCCGACCTGGTGCTGGACCCGGTCAGCATGCGTGCCACGCGCGGCGGCACCGAGCTGATGCTCTCGCCCATCGGCCTGCGCCTGCTGACCATCCTTATGCGCGAATCGCCGCGGGTGGTGACGCGCCAGGAGATCGAGCGCGAGATCTGGGGCAATGGCCTGCCCGATTCGG
This sequence comes from uncultured Pseudoxanthomonas sp., assembly GCF_947498795.1. Taxonomy (NCBI): domain Bacteria; kingdom Pseudomonadati; phylum Pseudomonadota; class Gammaproteobacteria; order Lysobacterales; family Lysobacteraceae; genus Pseudoxanthomonas; species uncultured Pseudoxanthomonas sp. Next base: position 335,195 of record NZ_CANMLQ010000001.1, read on the forward strand.
ACACGCTGCGCAGCCACCTCTACAACCTGCGCAAGGTGATCGACAAACCGTTCGACAAGCCGCTGCTGCACACCGTGCAGAGCGCGGGCTACCGCATCGCCGACATCGGCTGACCGGACCGTCGGCGCGCGGCATCTTCCTGCCTCCGCCCGACGACTGCCCATGCGCCACGGCCTGCCCCGCAAACTCAGGATCGCCTTCATCCTGCAGGCCGTCATGGTCAGCCTGGCCATCGTGCTGGGCGTGTACGTGATCTCCGCGGTCATCAAGCACAGCCTGATGAACACCGCGCTGCAGGAAGAGGCCGGGCACTTCTGGGAGCTCTACAGCGCCAGTACCGCGCAGCCGCCACCGAACACCTTCAACCTGCGCGGCTACCTGGTGCTGAAGGGGCACTCCAACCTAGTGCTGCCGGAAAACCTGCGCGATCTCCGTCCGGGCTTCCACGAATTGAAGGACGACGACCTGCTGGTGCTCGTCGACGAGCAACCGCAGGGCCGCCTGTACCTGGTGTTCCTGCGTTCGCAGGCCGAGCGTCTGGCCTTCTACTTCGGCACCGTGCCGATCATCATGACCCTGGTGGCCATCTACCTGGTGTCGTGGCTGACCTACCGCGCCTCCAAACGCCTGGTGTCGCCGGTCAGTTGGCTGGCACGGCAGGTGGCGGAATGGGATCCGCGCCGCCCGGATGTCAGCGCGCTGGCGCCCGAACGCCTGCCGAGCGACGTGCAGGGTGAGGCCCGCCAGCTGGCCTCGGCGCTGCACGGCCTGGCCCAGCGCGTCACCGCGCATGTGGCGCGCGAGCGCGATTTCACCCGCGACGCCAGTCATGAACTGCGCACGCCGCTGACCGTCATCCGCGTGGCCACCGACATGGGCATGGCGGAAGATGCGCCGCCACGCGTGGCCCGCGCCCTGCAGCGCATCCAGCGCGCCGGCCGCGACATGGAGGCGGTGATCGATGCCTTCCTGATCCTCGCGCGCGAAGCCGAGGTTGAACCGCAGAGCGAAGACTTCGACGTGGCCGACATCGTCATGGACGAGGCCGAAAACGCACGCACGCTCCTGCTCAACAAGCCGGTCGACCTGGAGGTCACGCTGCACGCGCGCCCGCGGCTGCATGCGCCGCCGCGGGTGTTCCAGGTCGTGGTCAGCAACCTGCTGCGCAATGCCTGCGCCTACACCGACCGCGGCCGCATCGACGTGCTGCTGGAGCCCGACCGGGTGGTCGTGCGGGACAGCGGCATCGGCATGTCGGCCGAGTCGATGACCCGCGTGTTCGAACCTTTCTATCGTGCCGACCCCTCGCGTCCGCACGGCAGCGGACTGGGCCTGTCCATCGTCAGCCGGCTGTGCGAACGCTTCGGCTGGAAGATCGAGCTGGACAGCGAGCTGGGGCGCGGCACCACGGCCACGATCCGCTTCGTTCCGTAAGCTATACGGGAACCGATCGGTACCGCACGCTGTCAACGCCGCGGCCTCCGGCGCGTTCCCCCTTCCGACTCCCCCTCTTCCGAGCCGACTCACTGCATGAGCCAGCCTGCACGCACTGCCCCCCGCAAGCCTTCCCCGTTGCCCAGGATCCTGGTTGGGGTCGCCGTCATCGCCCTCGTCGGTGCGGGCGCCTGGTACTGGACCTCGCGCAAGGCCGAGGGTGCCGAGAGCGCCTATCGCACCGCCACCATCGAACGCGGCGACATCCGCGTGGCCATCTCGGCCACCGGCACGCTGAGCGCCATCTCCACCGTGACCGTCGGCAGCCAGATCTCCGGCCAGGTCACCGACGTGCTGGTGGATTACAACAGCGAGGTCAAGAAGGGCGAGGTGCTGGCACGCATCGATCCGAGCACGTACGAAGCCCAGATCGAACAGGGCAATGCCCAGATCGCCAACGCGCAGGCCAGCCTGAAGCAGGCGCAGGCCACGCTGGCGAACGCCGAACTCGATTACACCCGCAAGGCCGACCTCGGCCGACAGAAGCTGGTCGCGCAGAGCGACGTCGACCTGGCGCGCGCGTCGCGCGACCAGGCACGCGCGCAGGTCAATGCGGCGCAGGCGCAGATCCGCCAGCAGACGGCGTCCACGCAGACCACCCGCGTCAACCTCGACCGTACCGTCATCCGCTCGCCGGTGGATGGCGTGGTGCTGACGCGCACCATCGAGCCGGGCCAGACCGTGGCCGCCAGCCTGCAGGCGCCGGAGCTGTTCACCATCGCCGAAGACCTGTCGAAGATGAAGATCGAGCTGGCTGTCGACGAGGCCGACATCGGCCAGGTCAAGGTGGGACAGGCGGTGTCCTTCACCGTCGACGCGTTCGCCGACCGCCAGTTCCGTGGCGAGGTTCAACAAGTGCGCCTGTCCGCCACCACCACCAGCAACGTGGTGACCTATCCGGTGGTCGTCAGCGTGGACAACAGCGACGGCACGCTGCTGCCCGGGCTGACCGTCAACGCCGAGATCGAGGTCAGCAAGCGCGACGACATCCTCAAGGTGTCCAACGCCGCGCTGCGCTACAAGCCGACCGGCGAGCAGGCCAACGCCTCCGCGACGGCGCAGGCGGCGCCCCAGGGTGGGCAGAACCGCGGTGGCGGCATCAGCGACGACCTCGTGCGCGTTGCAGGAAGCCTGCAGCTGAAGCCCGGGCAGCAGGCCGCCTTCGATGCGGCACTGACGGCGTTGCGCGAACGCCAGGCGGCGCGCATGGCACAGGCGCAGCAGCGCGGGGGTGCCAGCATGTTCGGGGGACCGGGCGGCGGCCCGCGTTCGGGTGGAAATGCGGGGGGCGGCGGCGCGATGCAGGCGCAGATGCGCCAGCGCATGGCCGAACGCATGCAGCAGGATTTCGCCCCGTTCCGCGCCACCCTGGATGACGCGCAGAAGCAGCGCTGGGATGGCGAGCTGCGCACATTGCTCACGGCCAAGCGCGCGCCCGTCTACAAGCTGGTCGACGGCAAGCCGGAGATGGTGCAGGTGCGCGTGGGTGCCAGCGACGGCACCAGCACGGAAGTATCCGGCCCGGTGAAGGAAGGCGACGTGGTGGTCGTGGGCGAGCGCGCGAAGGAATGAGCATGCCGTCCGCGACTGCCGGCGACCGCGTGCCGGTCATCCAGACGCACGCGCTGGGCAAGGTGTATTCCGCCGGGACCGAGGCGGAGGTCGTCGCGCTTCGCGGCGTGGACATGCGCGTGGACCGCGGCGATTTCGTCGCGATCATGGGACCGTCAGGCTCGGGCAAGTCCACGCTGATGAACCTGATCGGCTGCCTGGACACGCCCAGCGACGGGCGCTATCTATGCGACGGCATCGACGTGGCGACGCTGGATGCCGAACAACTGGCGATCCTCCGCCGCGAGAAGATCGGCTTCGTGTTCCAGGGCTTCCACCTGCTGCCGCGCATGACCGCGCTGGAGAACGTGGCGATGCCGCTAGGCTATGCGCAGGTACCCCCCGGCGAACGTGCCGAGCGCGCGCGCCAGGCGCTGGCCGCCGTCGGCCTGGCCGAGCGCGCCTGCCACCGTCCCAACGAACTGTCGGGTGGCCAGCAACAGCGCGTGGCCATTGCGCGTGCGCTGATCAACCAGCCCCCGATCCTGCTGGCCGACGAACCCACGGGCGCGCTGGACAGCAAGACCGGCGAAGAGATCCTTTCGCTGTTCAAGCGCCTGCGCGACGACGGCCACACCGTCATCCTGATCACCCACGACGCCGAAGTCGCCGCGCATGCCGACCGCATCCTGGTGATGCGCGATGGCGAACTGCACGAAGACCTGGACCATGCGGGAGGCCGGCCATGAAGTTCTCCGACATCCTGCGCACCGCGCTGCATGCGTTGCGCGGCAACTGGATGCGCAGCGCGCTGACCTCGCTAGGGGTCATCATCGGCATCGCCGCCGTCATCGTCATGGTGTCGGTAGGCCAGGGCACGCAGGCGGAAATCGACAAGCTGGTCTCCGGCCTGGGCTCGCAGCGCCTGGACATCAGCCCGGGCGCGGGCCGCGGTCCCGGCGGCGGTGGCGTACGCATGAGTTCCAGCAGCTTCTACACGCTGAAGGAAGGCGACGTGGAGGCGATCCGCAACGAGATCCCGGAAGTGCAGTACGTGGCCGGTGCGTTGCGGGGCAATACGCAGATCGTGTTCGCGGAGAACAACGCATCGACCAGCTGGCAGGGCGTGCAGGCGGATTTCTTCGACATCAACGGCTGGGTCGTCGCCAATGGCGAGGGCTTCGATGCGCAGGACTACTCCAGCGCCGGCAAGGTCGTGATCCTGGGCGAGACGGTGCGTCGCACGCTGTTCGGCGAGGACAGCGGCGTCGGCCAGACCGTGCGCCTCGGGCGCGTGCCGTTCACCGTCGTGGGTACCCTGGCGCCGAAGGGGCAGGGGGGCTTCGGCCAGGACCAGGACGACGTGATGATGGTTCCGCTGGAAACCGCGCGCCGGCGCCTGCTCGGGTCGATGGGCCTGCCGCCGGGCGCCGTGATGCAGGTGGCGCTGACGGTGGCCGATGCCAAGGACCTGAGTTACGTGCAGGGCGAGGTGGAAGCGCTGCTGCGCCAGCGGCACAAGATCAACCCGGGCGAAGAGGACGACTTCAACGTCCGCAACATTTCCGAGATCGTCGCCACGCGCACGGCCACGACCAAGCTGATGTCGCTGCTGCTCGGCGCGGTGGCGACCATTTCACTGATCGTGGGCGGCATCGGCATCATGAACATCATGCTGGTGTCGGTGACCGAGCGCATCCGCGAGATCGGCCTGCGGATGGCGGTAGGTGCGGGACCCGGCGACGTTCGCCGGCAATTCCTCGCCGAGGCGATGTTGCTGTCGCTGGGCGGCGGCGTGCTGGGTATCGTCATCGGCGTGGCCGGTGCATTGCTGGTCGGCCAGTTCAGCGAACTGCCGGTGGCATTGAACGGGCAGGTCATCGGCCTGGCGGCCGGCTTCTCGATCGCCACCGGCCTGTTCTTCGGCTACTACCCGGCGCGCAAGGCCTCGCAGCTTGACCCGATCGAGGCGCTGCGCTCGCAATAGGCCGTCGGGGGCTGGTGCGCTGCGGTCGCGGGAGTATGCTGGGTGCCCGTCGTGCCCACCGGTCCCGCGCCATGAGCCCGCATTCCTCCCGCCGGCCGCTTGCATTGGCGATCCATGGAGGCGCCGGCGTCATCGAACGGGGCAGCCTTGGCGCCGAGGCCGAAGCCGCGATCCACGCCGACCTCGCGCGTGCGCTCGATGTCGGGCACGCCATCCTCGCCACGGGCGGCAGCGCGCTGGATGCGGTGGAAGTCGCGGTGACGGTGCTGGAGGATTCTCCCTACTTCAACGCCGGTCGCGGCGCGGTGTTCACCGCCGAGGGCCGGCACGAGCTCGATGCGTCGATCATGGACGGGCGCCATCGTCGCGCGGGCGCGGTGGCCGGCGTCATGACGGTGCGTCATCCGGTGCGCTTGGCGCGGCGCGTGCTGGAGGATTCCCCGCATGTCTTCCTGATCGGCGATGGAGCGGAGCAGTTCGCCGATACGCAGCCCGGCATCGAACGCGTGCCGAACGGCTGGTTCTCGACCGAGGCGCGGCGCATGCAGTTGCGGGACGCGCAGCAGCGCGAGCAGCAGGCGTGGAACGGCAACGACGATCTGCGCGGACGCTACTTCGGTACGGTCGGTGCGGTGGCCCTGGACAGTCGCGGGCACGTCGCGGCTGCGACGTCGACCGGCGGCATGACCAACAAGCGCTGGGGCCGGGTGGGCGATTCGCCGGTGATCGGCGCCGGGACCTGGGCCGATGCGCGCTGCGCCGTCTCGTGCAGCGGGTGGGGCGAGTTCTACATCCGCAACGCGGTCGCCCACGACATCGCGGCACGGGTCGCCTACCGGGGCGATCGCCTCCAGGATGCGGTGGAGGATGTCGTCCTCGGCGATGTCCCGCAGCATGGCGGCGACGGCGGCGCCATCGCGTTGGATACCGATGGCAATGTATCGCTGGTGCTCAACACGCGTGGCATGTACCGCGGATGGGTGTTGCCGGACGGCACGCGGGGCACCGCGATCTACCAGGAGGCCTGATGCCGGCGGCACCGGGCGGGAGCGAAGCCACGCTGACGCACGAGGACTATCGCGCCCTCCGTGCGCAGGCGTTGCGGTTGTGCCGGCGCGCGCATGAAGCGGACGACCTGGTGCAGGAGGCGTTGCTCGCGGGACTGCTGGCCGGGCGGCACGATCTGCCATGGCTGTCGGGTGTCGTGCGCAACCAGGCCGCGATGGCTGCCCGCGCCGCCGGACGTCGCCGCCGGCGCGAGGCCGAGGCGGGCCTGTTGGCCGGCAGCGAAGAAAGCCCGTCGCCACACGGCCTCACCAGCGGTTCCACCGCCTGCCCGCCGTGGCTGGCCGCGTTGCCGCCCTCCGCACGCAGGCTGGCGATACTCGCGCTGCATGGCCTGTCGGCGGACGAGATCCGCTGGATCCTGCGCATCGAACCGACCGCTTTCCGCCAGCGCCTGACCCGCATCCGCAAGGCGCTCGCCGCACAGTCGCCGGCAGCGCGTGCGGAAAGCATCGCGCTCGCGCACCAGCGCGATCCGGCGCGCAGCGTGGACCTCGCCTTCGGCCTCGCCCGGCGCGCGCTGAAGGCGGCCATGCAGGCGGGCGAGGGGCTGGGTACGCATGATCCGGACGGTCATCTGATCCTGATCGATGCCGGTGCTCACACTTCGCCTTCCCGCGGCAACGTACGGAAGGGAATCACACAGGAGGACATCCCATGCTCGGACACTGCAAGGTAGGCGCCATCGTGTTCTTCGTTTCCGACCTGGCCCGGTCGGTTGGCTTCTATCGCGACACCCTGGGCCTGCCCATCGCCGCGATGGACGGGCATGACGGGCCGTTCGCGATGGGCGAGGTGGGCGAACTCGCCCTGGTGCTCATTCCACGGCCTGCGCGCGCAGGCGAATCGCCAGTCGTCGTCTTCAGCCTGGACGGGGGCATCGATGACCACGCGGAAGCGCTGGCTGCGAAGGGCGTGGACATCGTGGTGCCGGTCAGCGAATCGCCCGATGGCGGACTGTCGCTGGATTTTCTCGACCCCGATGGCAACGTGCTGAGCCTGCACCAGAACGAGGGTGCGCCACGGCGGCGGTGACCGCGCGATTCTTCCGCCGATGCGAACCATTCCCATGGCTACCGGTGGCAGGGTTCCGGCGCGCGACAGAGGAGAAAATGTTAGCTGAAAATCCATATCTAGAACGAAAATTACAAGCTAGATTCGACCCACTGCGCTGTCCCGCGCGGCAATCACAACACTCGGAGTCGGATCGGCTTATGAAGAAGAATCGCATGGCGGTGTGGGTGGGTTTGGCACTCGTGACGATGGGCGCGGCGCAAACCGCGAGCGCGGGTGGCAGGCCGGATCTGGTGATCAAGGGATTGAAGGCGGGCCAGCCGCACGTCAGTGGCGAGTTGCTGGTGAAGTATCGCGATGGCGCCGTGCTGGCTGACCGTGATGCGGTGGTGCAGGGCCTCGGTGCGCAGAAGCTGGAGACGGTGCGTCGCGGCAATGGCCGCAGCGGCGAAATCGCCCTGCTCAAGCTGCCAGGCAACGTGGATCTGTCCGCCGCCGTGCAGGTGCTGAGTGCAGACCCTGCCGTCGAGTACGCCGAGCCGAACTGGACCTACCAGCACAACGCCGTCTCCAACGACACCTATTCCACCAACGGGTCGCTGTGGGGCATGTACGGCGATGCGGGCACGCCCGCCAACGTCTATGGCTCGCAGGCGTCCGAGGCCTGGGCCGCCGGCCATACGAGTTGCGGCAACGTGGTGGTCGGGGTGATCGATGAAGGCATCTACTTCAATCATGAAGACCTCACCGCGAACATCTGGACCAATCCCTACGACCCGGTCGATGGCGTGGACAACGACGGCAACGGCTACGTGGACGACGTGCGTGGGTGGGACTTCGACGGCAACACCAACGACATCAACTCCGGCGGCGCCAACGACGACCATGGCACCCACGTGGCCGGCACCATCGCCGGTGTCGGTGGCAATGGCAAGGGCGTGGCCGGCGTGTGCTGGAGCGGCGTGAAGCTGATCAGCGGCAAGTTCCTCGGCCGTCGTGGCGGCAGCACGGCCAATGCCATCAAGGCGCTGGACTATTTCACCGACCTGAAGACGCGTCATGGCCTGAACCTGGTCGCGACCAACAATTCGTGGGGCGGTGGCGGCTACTCGCAGGCGCTCAGCGATGCCATCGACCGGGCCGGCCAGGCGGAGATCCTGACGATCGTCGCGGCAGGCAACGACAGCGTCAATTGCGAAGGCAACACCTCGGGGGCGTGCTACCCGGCGTCGTATCCCAACGCCAGCATCATTTCGGTGGCGGCGCTGCGGTCCACCGGCGCGCTGGTCTACAACTACGGTGTCACCACGGTGGACCTGGGCGCGCCCGGTTATGGCATCTGGTCGACCGTGCCGAAGGCATCGAAGGGCAGCGTGGTCTCCGGTTATGCCAGCTACAGCGGCACCTCGATGGCCACGCCGCACGTCACCGGTGCAGCTGCACTCTACGCATCCACGCGTCCCGGCGTGACGGCAGCGCAGATAAAGGCGGCGATTCTCGGCTCCACGGTGCCCACGCCTTCGCTGCAGGGCAAGACGGTCACCGGCGGACGCCTCAACGCCAGCGGCTTCTGATCCGCGCAGGCGATGCAACGAAGAAGCCCGGCATCGCCGGGCTTCTTTTTTTTTTGCGGACGCGGTTACTTGAGGTAGGGCGCGATCACGCGCTGCCAGATGACGTAGCCGGCACGGTTCAGGTGCAGCCGGTCCTCGATGAACAAGGATTCGTCCGGCTGGCCGCTGGCGTCCAGCATGGGCGTGAAGATGTCGATGTAGTCCACGCCCAGGCGCTTGGCTTCCGCCGCGATCAACCTGTTCGCCTCCCGCTGAACGGACAGCAGCTGCGCGCGCGACGGGCTGGGCTTGTTGCTGATGTACGCGATCCTGGTTTTCGGCAGGTCGCGGCGCACGCGTTCGACGAAGGCGATGAAGTCCGCATGCAGTTGCTGCGGCGTGCGCCCCGCGTTGAGGTCGTTGTCGCCGGCATAGATCAGGATCTGCCGCGGCGCGTACGGGACGACGATGCGGTCGGCATACCACGTGCTGTCGCGCAGTTCGGAACCGCCGAAGCCCCGGTTGATCACCGGCACGCCCGGGAAGTCCTGCGCCAGCGTATCCCAGAAGCGGATCGACGAGCTGCCGATGAACAGCACGCCCCCGCGCGGCGGCGGCGACTGCGCGTCGGCCGCCTCGAAGCGCTGCATGTCGGCTTCCCAGGCCGGGCTTGAGACCTGTTCGGGGATCCGCGGTGCCTCCTTGGCTGAAACCGGTGTCGCGGCCGTGGCCGGGGTCGTGGGTGGGCTTCCGGCACAGGCGGCCAGCAGTGCGGCCAGTGCGGAGGCGATCAGCGGCAGGCGTGCGGTATTCAGGAAGGGCACGAGGGGGAGGTCTCCTTGGACGCGGGCAAGCTAGTGGACCAGCCCGTTCCCGGGGATGCAAACCGCTGGCGAGGCGGCCCGAGATCGCCTTGTGGCAAAATTGGACGCTTGGGCGCGATGCATGCGCCGGCTCCACCCGACACCTCCCTCTGCTGGATCCGGCTTCGGCCCGACCGGCTGGGGCCGATGCGGGACCCCTTTCCGCCTCAACCCGCCCCATGGCAGACGAAACCGGACACTTCCCGCGCGGCCCCGGCCGCATCCTGAAAGCCACCGTCTGGTCCCTGCAGGGACTGCGCGCGGCGTGGATGCACGAATCCTCGTTCCGCCTCGAGGTCTACCTGCTGGTGGTGATGGCACCCTTGGCGCTGTGGCTGGGCAAAACCGGCCTGGAGCGCGCGGTGATGATCGGCAGCTGCCTGCTGGTGCTCGCGGCGGAACTGCTGAACTCCGCGGTGGAAGCGGTGATCGAGCGCTACGGTCCCGAACACCACGAGCTGGCCGGTCGCGCCAAGGACATGGGCTCCGCTGCCGTGTTCGTGCTGATGATGAACGTGCTGCTGTGCTGGGCGCTGATCCTCGCACCACGCTACCTGTGAATTTTTGATCCGAACCTAGGTACCCCCCGATGATGGAATTGCTTACCGATCCGCAGGTGTGGATCACGCTGGTCACGCTGAGTGCGATCGAGATCGTGCTGGGCATCGACAACCTGGTCTTCATCTCCATCGCGGTCAGCAAGCTGCCGCCGCACCAGCGCGAAGTGGCGCGCAAGTTCGGCATCGCGGTGGCGTGCATCACCCGCATCCTGCTGCTGTTGACCCTTGCGTGGCTGGCCGGCCTGACCGCCGACCTCTTCACTTTGTTCGGCCAGGGCATCTCGGTGCGCGACCTGGTGCTGATCCTGGGCGGCGTGTTCCTGCTGGTGAAGGGCACCAAGGAAATCCTGGAGCTGGTCAAGGGCGAGCCCGATTCGGAAGACGTGCATACGCGTCCCGCCGCTTCGTTCGCCGGCGTGATCGCGCAGATCGCGGTGATCGACATCGTGTTCTCGCTCGACTCGGTGATCGCGGCCGTGGGCATGGCCAACCACACCCCGGTGATGGTGGCGGCAATCCTGTTGGCCGTGGCGGTGATGCTGCTGGCGGCGCGCCCGCTGGGCCAGTTCATCGACAACAACCCGACCATCAAGATGCTGGCGCTGGCCTTCATCGTGGCGGTCGGCGCGTACCTGCTGCTGGACGGCTTCGAGATGCACATCCCGAAGGGTTATCTGTACGGTGCGATGGCCTTCTCTGCCGTGGTCGAGTGCCTCAACCTGTGGGCGAAGAAGCGCGCCAGCCAGCGCATGCTGCGCGAGTGAATCCGCGCCTCGCGAAGGCCCGGCGAAAGGCTCCCTCGGGAGCCTTTCGTTTTTCACGGAAGCCTAACGAAGCGCCGCAGGTGTGATCGGCGCACCTGCTTGCGCCTTCACGGGCAAGGTGCTGCAATCAGTTCGTCCGCCCTAGGGAGTGTCGTGCCATGCGCCAGGTGTCGCGTCTGTGGTTGATCGTCGTGCTGGTCGCGCTGTTGTCCGGTTGCGGGTACAACGCCATCCAGCAGAAGGACGAAGCGGTGAAGGCCGGCTGGTCGGAAGTCCTGAACCAGTACAAGCGCCGCGCCGACCTGATCCCCAACCTGGTCAAGACCGTGCAGGGCTACGCCCAGCAGGAGCGCCAGGTGCTGACCGACGTGACCAACGCGCGTGCGCGGGTGGGGCAGATCCAGGTCAATGCCGACGATGCGGCATCGCTGCAGCAGTTCCAGCAGGCGCAGGGCGAGTTGTCCAGTGCGCTGTCGCGTCTGCTGGTGGTGACCGAGAACTATCCCAACCTGAAGTCCGACCAGTCCTTCCGCGACCTGCAGGCGCAACTGGAAGGCACGGAAAACCGCATCACCGTCGCACGCGGCCGCTACATCCAGACGGTGCAGGACTACAACACCTACATCCGCCAGTTCCCGCAGGTGATCACGGCCAAGATCACCGGCGCCAAGGAGAAGCCGAACTTCACCGTCGAGAACGAGGCCGCGATTTCCGAAGCGCCTGCCGTCGATTTCGGCACCCCGCCGCCGGCCGCGCCGCAGGCGCCCACACCGCCGCCACCGCCGTCGCCCGGCAACTGAGCCACGCCGATCGCCGCCCTGCTGCGCGCGCTGGCGCTCTTCCTGCTGCTGGTGGCAGCGCCCGCATGGGCGCAGTCGCTGGCCGCGATCCCTGCGTTGGATTCGCCGGTGGTCGACACCACCGGCACGCTGGATGCCGCGCAGAAGCAGCAGCTCGAACAGCAGGCGCTGGCGTTGCAGCAGCGCAAGGGCAGCCAGTTGCAGGTGCTGATGGTGGCGACCACGCAGCCGGAGACCATCGAGCAATACGCGCAGCGCGTGTTCGACCAATGGAAGCTCGGCCGCAAGGGCGTGGACGACGGCGTGTTGCTGCTGGTCGCGAAGGAGGACCGCCGTGTGCGCATCCACCCCGGCTACGGACTGGAAGGTGCCATCCCCGATGCCATCGCCAACCGCGTCATCCAGGAGTATCTGGCACCGAAGTTCCGCGAGGGTGACTTCGGTGGCGGTATCGCCGATGCCACGGCGACCCTGGTGAAACTGATCGACGGCGAAACGCTGCCGGCCCCGGTCAGCACGCATCGCGCCAGTCCGGGCGGCGGTCGGGGTGGCGACTGGATCTTCGCCCTTTTTGCGGCCTTCATCGTGGCGACCCTCGTGCGCGGCATGTTCGGTCGCGCACCTGCGGGGTTGCGAGGCCTGTTCACCGGCGGCGCCGCCGCCGGGGTGGCGCTGCTGCTGTCTTCGCTCATTCCCGCCGGCATCGCGGGCGTGTTCGGCCTGCTGTACGGCCTGGCCTCGGTGTCGACCCGCGGTGGTTATGCCCGGCACCGCGATTGGGGCGGCTGGGGTGGCGGCGGAGGCGGCTGGGGAGGGGGTGGCTTTGGTGGGGGCGGGGGTGGCTTCGGCGGCGGTGGCTGGGGCGGAGGTGGCGGGATGTCCGGAGGCGGTGGCGCCTCGGGGAGCTGGTGATGCGCCTGCTGCGCCATCTGTTCGCCCGTTCCGCCCGGCGGCTGTTCCCCGAGGACAGCCTGCACCGCATTACCGGTGCCATCGCGGCAGGCGAGCGGCTGCATCGCGGCGAGGTGATGTTCGCGGTGGAGTCCAACCTGCCGCCGAGCGCCGTGATCGCGGGCGTGGATCCGCGGCAGCGCGCGCATGAGGTATTCGTCCGCCTGCGCACCTGGGATACGGAAGCGAACAACGGCGTGCTGATCTACCTGCTGCTCGCCGACCATCGCATCGAGATCGTGGCCGATCGCGGGCTGGCCGGCCGGGTCAGTGAGGCGCAGTGGCGCGAGGTCTGCCAGCTGATCGAGACGGGCATGGGCGAGGGCCGGGCCGAGCAGGCTGTCCTGGATGGCATCGCGGCGACCTCGGCGTTGCTGGCCCAGTATTTCCCGCAGCAGTCGGGCCAGGCCGACGAGGACGAACTGCCCAACCGTCCGCACCTGCTGGACTGATATCGGAGCCGTAGAGCGGAGCGTGCTCCGCTGACGTGATGCCCGGCTGCTCTCGCTCGGCCGGGCAGGCTCGGCGCTACGCGGGCGGCCAGTCATCCACGCACGGGGCGGGTGGGGCAGAATAGTCGCTCCCCACCGGCACTGCCGAGGCGCATGATCTACCTTCACCAGATCGACCCGATCATCTTTTCGCTGGGACCGGTCAAGCTGCACTGGTACGGCTTGATGTACCTGCTGGCGTTCGTCACCGCCTGGTGGCTGGGACGCCTGCGCGCCTCGCAGGGACGCCTGCCCGGCGTCAATGCGGATGCGTTCTCCGACCTGATGTTCTACGCGATGCTTGGCGTCGTGCTGGGCGGGCGTATCGGCTATGTGCTGTTCTATGGGTTCGGCACTTTCCTCGACAACCCGTTGTCGATCTTCAAGGTGTGGGAAGGCGGCATGAGCTTCCATGGTGGCCTGCTCGGCGTGATGGCCGTGGCGCTCTGGTGGTCGCGCAAGCACCGTTTGCACTTCTTCGACACGATGGATTTCGTCGCGCCGCTGGCCGCGCCCGGGTTGGGCTTCGGCCGGCTGGGCAACTTCATCGGCGCCGAGTTGTGGGGCAAATACACGCATGCCAACTGGGGCGTGATCTTCCCGACGGATCCTGAGCTGCGCAACTTCGATGCGCTGCAGCTCAAGGCGCAGTACGCCGCGGGCGCGTTGAACCAGTTCGCCCGCCATCCCTCGCAGCTCTATCAGGCCTTCCTCGAAGGGTTGGTGATGTTCGTCGTGCTGTGGACGGTCTCGCGCAAGCCGCGGCCGCGCTACCTCGTGTCGGGCCTGTTCGCGCTGATGTACGGCGTATTCCGCTTCCTGATGGAATTCGTCCGCGTGCCGGATGAAGGCCATTACGTCGCCTGGGGCTGGCTGACCAAGGGCCAGGTACTCAGCGTGCCGCTGGTGCTGCTGGGCCTGTACCTGCTGTGGCTGTCGCGCCGTGCGCCGACGCTGCAGCCCGTCGTTCCCGCGCCGGTCGCCGGCAAGTAAACCGTGAAGCCTTTCGCCGGAGACCAGGCATGAAGCAATACCTCGACCTGTTGCGCCATGTGCTGGAACAGGGTGCCGAGAAGTCCGACCGCACCGGCACCGGCACCCGCAGCGTGTTCGGCTGGCAGATGCGCTTCGACTTGAACGAAGGCTTCCCGCTGGTCACCACGAAGAAGCTGCACCTTCGCTCGATCATCCACGAGCTGCTGTGGTTCCTGAAAGGCGAAACGAACATCGCCTACCTGAAGGACAACAAGGTCAGCATCTGGGACGAGTGGGCCGACGAGCACGGCGAACTGGGCCCCGTGTACGGCAAGCAGTGGCGCAGCTGGGAGGGCGCCGACGGCAAGACCATCGACCAGATGCAGTGGCTGGTGGACGAGATCAAGCGCAATCCGGACTCGCGCCGCCTGGTGATCAGCGCCTGGAACGTCGCCGAACTGCCGAAGATGGCGCTGATGCCTTGCCACTCGCTGTTCCAGTTCTACGTCGTCGACGGCAAGCTCAGTTGCCAGCTCTACCAGCGCAGTGGTGACATCTTCCTCGGCGTGCCGTTCAACATCGCCAGTTATGCGCTGCTGACGCATATGGTGGCGCAGGCGACGGGCCTCGGTGTCGGCGACTTCGTGCACACGCTGGGCGATGCGCACCTGTATTCGAATCACTACGACCAGGCGCGCGAGCAGCTGGCGCGCGAGCCGCGCGCGCTGCCGAAGCTGCACCTCAATCCCGACGTCACCGACCTGTTCGGCTTCACCTTCGATGACATCGAGATCCATGGCTACGATCCGCATCCGGCGATCAAGGCGCCGGTGGCGGTTTAGCGGATGCGGATTTCGCTGGTCGCCGCTCTCGATCGCCATCGCGCCATCGGACGCGACAACGACCTGCCCTGGCGCCTGCCGGACGACCTGAAACGCTTCAAGGCGCTGACGCTGGGCAAGCCGGTGCTGATGGGGCGCAAGACCGCCGAATCCCTGGGGCGCGCGTTGCCTGGCCGTGTGAACCTGGTGCTGACACGCCGTGGCACCGTGCCGTTCGAGGGCATGCGGGCGGTCGCCTCCGTAGACGAAGCCATCGCGGTCGCCGATGCGCAAGGTGCCGACGAGCTGTGCGTGATCGGCGGTGGCGAGGTCTATGCGCTGACCCTGGATCGCGCGGATGTACTGCACCTCACCGAGGTCCACACCAAGGTGGAGGATGCGCATGCGTTCTTCCCGTCCTTCGATCCGACGGCTTGGCGCGAAGTCAGTCGCGAACCGCATCCGGCAGATGCGAAGCACGCGTTGGCCTTCGACTTCGTCGAGTACCGGCGCGTCTGACCGAACGTAGCGTGCGCCATGCGCACGACTGCGCGGTGCTGGGTCCATGCGGTCGTGCGCATGGCGCACGCTACGCACTCAATCCTTGGGCAATTCGCCCTTGGGTGGCGGCGGAACGTCACGGCCCTGTACTTGCACCAGCCGGATCTCGTCGGTGTCCAGCTGCAGCGCGGTGAGCTTGCCGCCCCACACCGCACCGGTGTCGATCGCGTGCACGCCATGGCCGATCATCAGGCCCAGCGTGGACCAGTGGCCGCAGACGATCTTCAGGTCCCGCTCGGCGCGGCCGGGGACTTCGTACCAGGGATACAGGCCCTGGGCCTGGCGGCCCGGCGCGCCCTTCTCCTCGATCGCCATGCGCCCGCGCGGCGTGCAGTAGCGCATGCGCGTGAGCACGTTGATGATGGCGCGCGAGCGGTCGTGCCCCGAGAGGTGCGGCGCCCAGTTCGGTTTGTCGCCGTACATGTTGCGGAACAGCTTGCGGTAGGCGTTGCCGTGCAGCTGCACTTCCACTTCGCGCGCGTGTTTTTCCGCGAGGGCGGTGGTCCACTTCGGCGCGAGCCCGGCGTGCACCATCATCCAGCCCAGTTCACGGTCCACGTGCACCAGTTTCTGCAGGCGCAACCAGTCCAGCAGTTCGCGGGCATCGTCGGCCAGCACCACGCGTTGCAGGTCGGGATTGACCTTGCGCTGTTCGTCCGGCGAGCGTTCGCCGATCGCCAGCAGGGAGAGATCGTGGTTGCCCAGCACCACCACGCAGTGATCGCGCAGCGAATGCACCAGCCGCAGCGTTTCCAGCGACTGTCCGCCGCGGTTGACGAGGTCGCCGCAGAACCAAAGCCGGTCCTGCGCCGGATCGAAGCGGATCTTCTCCAGCAGGCGCTGCGTCGCGTCGTAGCAGCCCTGCAGGTCGCCGATGGCCCAGACGGTCATCGCGGCGGACTCAGTGCAGGGTCCGCGGGACGGACAGGGTGAAGGCGGCGATGGGCGCGTCGAACCGGGTGCCGTCGTCGGCGAGCATGTCGTAGCGTCCCTGCATGGTGCCCAGTGCGGTTTCCAGGATGGCGCCGGAGGTGTAGCGGAAGTCTTCGCCCGGCCTCAGCCAGGGCTGTTCGCCGACCACGCCTTCGCCTTCCACTTCCTCCACCTTGCCGTTGGCGTCGGTGATGATCCAGTGCCGGCGAAGCAGCTGCGCCGGCACGCGGCCGCGGTTGTGGATGCGGATCGTGTACGCGAACACATAGCGCCCGTCCTCGGGCGCTGACTGGTCATCCAGGAAGCGCGTGGCGACATCCACGTCGATGGCGTAATCGGGGGAATCCATGCGTTCAGTGTATGCAAACGCGCGTAAAAGCGGAAACAACGCGGCGCGATGCCGCAACTCAGTCGTCCGCAGGCAGGTTGGCGAGGCGGACGAAACCATCCACGTCGACCTGTTCGGCACGCGCGTCCGGACGCAGGCCGGCGGCTTCGATCTGGTCCGTCGTGCACGTGCCACCCAGTGCATTGCGCAGGGTCTTGCGCCGCTGGCCGAACGCCGCGCGCACGACGGCCTCGAAGCGGCCAGGGTCGCTGATGCCGATGGACGTGGCATCGCGGGGCACCAGCCGGGCCACCGCCGAATCGACCTTCGGCGGCGGACGGAACGCGCCGGGCGGGACGACGAACAGCGCGTCCACGCGGCAGTACGCCTGCAGCATCACGCTGAGACGGCCGTAGACCTTGCTGCCGGGCTCGGCGGCCATGCGGTCCACCACCTCCTTCTGCAGCATGAAGACCATGTCGCGGATCGAGGCGGCGTGTTCGATGGCATGGAACAGGATGGGCGACGACAGGTTGTACGGCAGGTTGCCCACCAAGCGCAGTTTTTCGTCGCCGGCGAGCTTGCCGAAGTCCACGTCCAGGACGTTCTTGTGGATGATCGTCAGCCGGCCCACGCCCTCCGACGCTTCCATCAGCGGCGTGATCAGGTCGCGGTCGAACTCGATCGCCGTCAGCTCGCCATGCTTGCGCAGCAGTGGGAACGTGATCGCGCCCTGGCCCGGCCCGATCTCAACCAACCGGTCGCCAGGCTGCGGATTCACCGCCATCACGATCTTGTCGATGTAGCTGCGGTCGGTCAGGAAGTGCTGGCCGAGGGACTTCTTCGGGGGAGCCTTGAAGGACATGGGGGCGCGGAGCCTTTGAAAGCAGAAAAGAGTGTGTGGAAGTGAGGGGCGAGCAGGGCAGGCGGGAGCGACGGGGCGCGACATCTCCCTCACTCCTCACTGTTCTCCGCTCACTCCTCGCCGTAACGCCATGCGCGCACAGGTGGCCACGGCGGCGAACAGGCTGGCGGGATCGGCGATGCCCTTGCCGGCAAGGTCGAGCGCGGTGCCGTGGTCGACCGCTACGCGCGGATACGGCAGCCCCAGCGTCAGGTTCACCGCCTGCTCGAAGCCGCTGTACTTGAGGACCGGCAGGCCCTGGTCGTGATACATCGCGACCACGGCATCGAAGCCCCGCAGTTTCTGCGGCAGGAACGCGGTATCGGCGGGTAGCGGACCTTCAAGGCGCAGGCCGTCCGCGCGCAGGGCGTGCAACACAGGCTCGATGACCTCGATTTCCTCATTGCCGAGGTGGCCGGCTTCGCCCGCATGCGGGTTCAGGCCGAGCACGGCGATGACCGGGTCGGCGATGCCGAAGTCACGGCGCAGCGCGGCATGCGTGATGCGCAGTACCTGCTCCAGCCCACCGGGCGTGATGGCGTCGGGAACAGCCCGCAAGGACAGGTGCGTGGTCGCCAGCGCGACGCGCACGATGTCGTTGGCCAGCATCATCACCACTGGACAGTCCGCCTGTTCCGCCAGCAGTTCCGTCGTGCCCCGGTAAGCGATGCCGCCGGCGTTGATCGCCGCCTTGTGCACGGGGCCGGTGACCAGGCCGTCGAGATCGCCCCGCAGACAGGCGCCGGCCGCATGCGTCAGCGCATCGATGACCGCGCGCGCGTTGCGCGGCTCGGTCGCGCCGAAGGCGTTTGGGACAGCGTTGGGGAGGGGGTGCAGGCGCAGATCGCCCGGCTGCCGCGCGACCTCATGCTCGGCGAGCAGGCGGAGCGGCAGACCAAGCGCATCGGCTGCCGCCCCCAGCGTGACGGCATCGCCAAAGGCGAGGAGGGTGCAATCGTCGCGCACCTGCTGCGCCAGACGCACGCAGAGTTCGGGTCCGATGCCGCCCGGCTCGCCCGGAACCAGCGCGAGCCGCGGTACCACGTCAGCCGCCCGGCGTGGTCTCGGCGCCGGCATTGCGGAAGCTCACGTAGGCTTCGCCACGCAGTTCCTGCAGATAGCGGTTGTACTCGTCTTCCGCCTTGCGGCGGCCGATGGTTTCGCGCACCTGGGCGCGGCGGTTCTGGTCGGTCACATCCGTCTGGCGGCTGCCCACGCGCTGCACGATGTGCCAGCCCGCGTCGGTGCGGAACGGCGGGCTGACCTGGCCGTCTTGCAGGCCGGTGACCTGCTGGCCGAAAGCCGGACCGAACGCCTCGGCGGGGAACCAGCCCAGGTCGCCGCCTTCATCGCGGCTGTTGGCGTCCTCGGTGGATTCCTTGGCGACTTCGACGAAGTCAGCGCCGCCGGCGATGCGGGCGCGCAGCGTATCGATCTTGGCCTTGGCGGCGTTCGCGTCCTGCGTCGGCGTGATGCGGATCAGGATGTGGCGCGCGTTGTACTCGGTGACCGACCGCTGTTCGGCTTTCGCGCCGTCGCGCACTTCCACCAGCTTCAACAGCTGGAAGCCGCTGGGGCCGCGCAGTGGGCCGACCACCTGGCCGGGGCTCATGCCCTTCAGCATTTCCACGAACGCGGTGGGGATCTCGTCCGGGCTGCGCCAGCCGAGGTCGCCGCCTTCCAGGGCGTTGGGGCTGTCCGAGTAGCGCACGGCGGCGGCGGAGAAATCCAGCTCGCCCTTGTCGACAAGCGCCTTGACGCCGTCGATCTTGCTCTTGCCGGTATTGATCTGTTCCGCACTGGCGCCATCGGGCAACGCCACCAGGATGTGCGCGAGGTGGTACTGGACCTGTCCGGTGGCCTGCGCGGCGAGCGCGGCATCGACCTCGCCTTCGCTCACCTGCACGCGGCTCTGGGCGAAGCTCTGGCGGAGGCGCTGGATCGTCACCTCATCGCGCAGCGAACTGCGGAACTCGGCGAACGACATGCCGTCGGCTTCCAGCCGCTGGCGCAGGCCGTCGGGCGTGGTGCCGTTCTGCTGGGCGACCGCGTTGACCGCATTGTTGAGTTCAGCGTCGCTGATGCGGATGCCGCTTTCGGCTGCGCGCGCGACCTGCAGCTTGACCAGCACCAGTCGCTCCAGCACCTGGCGCTCCAGCACGTTGCGCGGCGGAAGCTGGCCAGGCTGGTTGGCGTACTGGGTCAGCACGTTCTGCACCGCGCGGTCCAGCTCGCTCTGCAGCACGACATCCTCGTTGACGACGGCGGCGATGCCGTCCAGGCGCTGCAGGGTCTGGGCCTGCACCGAGGTAGCGACCGTCGACAGGGTCAGCAGGCCGGCGATGAGGAAGCGGGAAAACGGCTTGGTCATGGCAATGGATCCGGAGCGTAAGAGGTGTCGTCCGGTCGCTGCGCGATATTGCTCGGCGGGACGAGATAGAGGTCGTCTCGGTAGTAACCGAGAATAGCACGGCGCAAGGTGCGGTCCGTGTCCTGGCCGGCCGAGCCCAGGCCTTTCAGGACGAATTCCACCTGGAATCCGGTGTTCATTTCGCCCTCGCGGTTGCGCACGTAGCGGCGTACCAGCGCGCGCACGGCCAGGCAGCAGCTGTCCCACTGCACGCCGGCGACGCCTTCCAGCAGACCCGGCTCCTGGTCGGTCGCGGCATCGCGATAGAAGGAATGGTAGTAGCGTCCCACCACGCTCCACGCCGGCGTCACCGGGTAGAGGAACGAGAAGTCGGCCTGCTCCAGCAGGTCGCGGCGGCGGCGGTACGTGATGTTGACCACGCCGTCGTCCGGCAGCAGGTAGCGGGCACGCACGCTGGCCAGGTCTTCGCGGCGGAATTTCGGGTCCCACTGATAGGAAGCGCCGATGGTCCAGCGATCCGTCGGCGCGTAGTTGGCGTCGACGACCCAGGCCGACTTGCCTTGCGCAAGGGGGACCTCGTTCGGCGCGGTGACGCGCACGTCGTCGAAGTAGCGGATCTGGCCGATGCTGGCCGACAGGCGTTCGAAACCATCCTTCTGCCGCAGCAGGCGCGTGGTCAACGCCAGCGTCAGCTGGTTCGCGTCGGTCTGGCGGTCCGGTCCGGTGTACCGGTTGTCGCGGAACAGCTGCCCGTAGCTGAAGTTGAACGGACGCGTGTCGAAGATCGGCAAGCCGTCTTGTTCGCGATACGGCGCGTTGAGGTAGAACAGGCGCGGCTCGAGCGTGTGCAGGAAGCGGTCGCCCTTGATCTCGGTTTCACGGTCGAAGTACACGCCCGCATCGAACGAGCCGATCGGCAGGCTGCGGCTGGGCGAACGATCATAGAACTCGGCGATCTGTGCCGCGCTCACCGGTTGCCCCGCGGCGATGCCATACGCGGCGCGCGCACGATCGGTGGCGATCGTCTGGGCCAGGTCGGCATCCAGCCTGTACTCGGTATGGCGATAGGCCAGCGTGGGCGTGACGTACCAGGACGCGCCCTGGATGGGGAACGAGATGGTCGGCTTGAGGTCGATGCGGCTGCCGCCGGCAAGTTCGTCGTGCTGGAAGCGCACCGCTTCCGCATGGCCGCCCACGTTGATCCAGCGGCTCAGCGGCTGGCTCCAGTTGAAGTAGGTGCGGGGCAGGCGGTTGTAGGGCAGCGAGGCTTCGGTGCTCAGGTAGTCGGAGAGTTGCCAGTGGTCGGCCATCAGGCCGGTGCTCCAGTACTCCCCGGCGCCGTAGATGCCGGCCGTGCTGGTGACGGAGGAGTACGCCTGGCCGAACAGCGAATTGCCGAAGTCCTCCTGGTAGCGCGCGTCGCTCAGCCAGATCAGGTTGGCGCGCGCCTGCCAGTTCGGACTGAACCGGTGGTCGCCTTCGAACGACAGAAAGCCGCGGCCGTCGTCCGGATCGGGATTGTTCGGATTGAGGGGATCGTAGTCCGCCTCGTTCATGCGGTCGCGGACCAGGTCGTCCTTGGTCATCCAGGTGCCCTGGATCTCGCCGCGTCCCTTCTCGTACAGATAGCGGAATTCCGCGCCCATCTGGAACCCGCGTTCGCTCATGTAGCGCGGTTCCAGCGTCGCGTCGTAGTTCGGCGCCAGGTTGAGGTAGATCGGCTGCTTCCAGTCGAAGCCGTTCCGGCCGGACAGGCCGATCGCCGGGTACAGCAGGCCGGTGTGGCGCTGGTCGTCGATGGGGAACTTCAGGTACGGCACGTACAGCACCGGCACCTTGCCCAGGCGGATGGTCGCGCCACGGGCCACGCCCCATCCGTCGTCGGTGTTGATGTCGATGCGGCGCGAGCGCAGTTCCCAGCGGCGGTCGTCGGGATCGCAGGTGGAATAGGTGGAGTGCAGCAGGCTGCCCTCCGGTCCCTTCATGTCGATGCGGTCGGCGCCACCGTTGCCGCGCCGGTCCACCAACTGGTAGCGCACGTTGTCGATCTGGTGCGTGTCGGCGCTCTGGTCGCCGCGGGCCGTGTCGGCGATCAGGCGGATGCCGGTGTCCTGGTACCGGATGTGGCCATCGGCGACGTACGTGTCCTTTTCCTGGTCGTACTTCAGGTTGTCGGCGCCCAGGAACTGGTCGCCGCGACTGAGGGCGACATTGCCCTGGTACTCGAGGTTGGCCTCGGTACCTCCCAGCTGGTCGCCTTCGATCGACGTCGGCTGACCGGCCCGCTGCTCGCGCGTGAGCTGGGGGTTGTCGGCCGACGGGGGCGCCGCCCCGCCGAATGCCGGGATGACATCCTGGATCGGGCACAGCGCCCAGCTTTCGGGCTTCTCATCGTCGGCCATCGCCGGCAGGCACAGGGCGATGCTGAAGGGCAACGGTAGCAGGCGAAGGGCGGTGCGCACGCGGTGCAAGGCTCGCTGTCGGACGAAAAACGGCCGTTAGCTTGCCCCATCCCATGCATGCGGGCAATGAAGGCCTCCGGCCGGTGTCGGTCGAGGTTCAGCGATTGGCCGGACTGCCGTGGCGATCAGCGCAGCGCGTCCACGTGGACCTTGGCGCAGTCGCTCAACGCCTCCAGGTCGTAGCCCCCTTCGAGCATGGACACCACGCGTCCGGCGGCATGCCGGTCGGCCAGGTCGCGCAGCTGCCGGGTCAGCCAGCCGAAGTCGTCGGTTTCGAGCATCAGGTCGGCCAGCGGATCGCGCATGTGCGCATCGAATCCGGCCGAGATCAGCAGCAGTTGCGGCTTGAAGTCGTCGAGCGCCGGCAGCAGTTCGTCGGCCCACGTGTTCTGGAAGCGGAACCCGCCGCTGCCCGGTGGCAGCAGCGCGTTGAAGACGTTGCCGACCCCCCGTTCGTACGGCGCGCCGCTGTGCGGATAAATGCCCGACTCGTGGCTGCTGAAGTAGGCCACGCGGGGGTCGTTGTAGAAGATGGCCTGCGTGCCGTTGCCGTGGTGCACGTCGAAGTCGATCACCGCGACGCGCTCAAGTCCGTGCCTGTCGCAGGCATGCGCCGCCGCGACGGCGATGTTGTTGAACAGGCAGAACCCCATCGCGGCCGTGCCGGTCGCATGGTGGCCGGGCGGCCGGACCGCGCAGAAGACGGTCCGGTCCTCGCCGTTCATCACGGCATCCACGCCTGCCACGCCGGCACCGGCGGCCCGCAACGCCGCGGCGCGCGAGGCTGGGGACATCACCGTGTCCGGGTCCAGCATGCGGTAGCCGGACACGTCCGCCTCCAGCACCTCCCGCACCAGCGCTTCGTCGTGCACGCGCCGCAGGTCGCCGAGCTTGGCGATCGGCGCCTCCCGCCAGTCGGCATCGGCGTGGTGCCGGCGCAGCGCATCCAGCACGACTTCCAGCCGGGCGGGCCGCTCCGGATGTTCCGGTCCGGGGTCATGGAGCAGGCAGGCGGGATGGGTGTAGATGATCACGGTGCCGGCATTGTCCGGGTTCGGGAAGTGGCGCAGACGGTCCCACGCGGTGGGGAGTCAGCGCCATTCTAAGCGCGGCCCTGTGGCGGCTGGCATTCGACCTTTCGGGGGCGGCGTGACGTGGCGTCCGCCGTCCGGGTCGCCGATGCTCTGTGCGAGCGCCTTAGGGTGCGATGCCCTGCCGGCGGGTCACCCCGCCGCATCGCGGGCAGGGCCCGCTCCTACCATGCTGCGGAGATCGGTGAGACCGCCCCGCGCTCAACGGCTCAGGCGTGGCGCCGCTCGTGTTTCCACAGCACTTCGCCGTGTCCGTCGGCGCGGGCCAGCACGCGGGCCAGCACGAACAGCAGGTCGGACAACCGGTTGAGATAGCGGATCGCTTCCGGGCGCACGGCGTCGTGACGGGCCAGCGTGACGGTTTCGCGCTCGGCCCGGCGCACGATGGTGCGGGCCAGGTGGCAACGCGAGGCCGCTTCGCCCCCTGCCGGCAGGATGAAGTCCTTCAGCGGCGGCAGGTCGTCGTTGTACTGGTCCAGTTGCTTTTCCAGCGCATCGACATCGTCACCGGTGATCGCCGCGTGGCCGGGAATGCACAGCTCGCCGCCCAGATCGAACAACTGGTGCTGCACGGTGGTCAACAGCGCGCGGATGTCGTCCGGCACGCTCGCCACCGCCAGCAGCACGCCGATGGCCGAATTGGCTTCGTCGACCGTGCCGTAGGCCGTGACGCGGGCCGAGTCCTTGCCCACGCGCGTGCCGTCGCCCAGGCCGGTGCTGCCGTCGTCGCCGGTGCGCGTGTAGATCTTCGAGAGGCGGTTGCCCATCGGCGCCCCGGGCCCGCTCAGCCGGCCGCGCGGCCGTGCGGCCGGGCCAGGCGCACCACCTGTCCGGCCAGTACGTGCACGATGACGGCCAGGCCCACGTAGATCGCGGCCACGCGCAGGTACGGCAGGTACCAGTCGCTGAAATTCTTCCACCAGCCGGCGACGGTGGGCTCGCTCACGACCGGGCTGAGCCAGTAGAAGCTGCCCTGGCTCAGCAAGTGGCAGACGGTGACCGAAGCCAGCAGCGTGCCGACCAGCAGCGCCAGCGTGCGGCCGTGGTTAGCGGTCTGGTAACGGCGAAGCAGCGCGCCACCCGCCCACATCGCACCGTAGGCCGGTACCAGGAACCAGTACGCCGGCGAAACGCAGTAATGCGTCCAGAAATTGATGCCCTGGCCGCTGATGACGATGTAGTCCACCGCCACGGCAGCCGCCATGAACAGCGGGAAAGCCCAGCGCGACCAGGTGCGCAGGTAATAGCCACCGATGAAGAAGGCCGCCCAGCTCGCGTCGGGCAACGGACCGATGTGACCGAAGGTCGTCGGCAGGTGCAGGCGGGTGAGGACCAGCAGGGCAGCGACCAGCATCAGCACGAGGGCGCGTTGGGAAGAGATATTCATCGGCACGGTTCCGGAGACTCAGCCCCGCATTCTACCGGAGCCTGCGCGTCGCATGCCCACGGACGGAGCGTGGGAGGCGGGGCGCTATCATGGCCCCATGAAAGAACGGCATGACGTGGTGATCGTGGGCGGGGGGCTGGTCGGCGCCAGCCTGGCCATCGCCCTGGACCGGCAGGGACGGGACGTCGCACTGGTGGAAGCCACGCCGGCCGGGCAGATGCCCGCGGTGTTCGACCAGCGCAATCTCAGTCTCGCCACGGCGACGGTCAATGCGCTCACCGCGCTGGGCGTCATGCAGCAGTTGCGCACGCCCACCGGACCGATCCGGCGCATCCATGTCAGCCGGCAGGGCGACTTCGGGCGGGTGAAGCTGGAGGCGGGGGACTACGGGCGCGAGGCTTTCGGCCAGGTCGTCGTGGCACGCGAGTTCGGCGAGGCGCTGGAGTCCAGCTTGGGCGGCCTGTCCCGGCTGACGCGCTACCGCCCCGCGCGCTTCGTGGGATTCGCGCCCGGCGAAGCGGGGCATCGCGCGCTGCGGGTCGCCGATGCGGACGGCGAGCGCACGTTGCACGCCCGCCTGGTGGTCGCTGCCGACGGAACCCGCAGTGCGGTGCGCGAGGCCCTCGGCATCGGTACGGATGAACACGACTACGGCCAGACGCTGTTCGTCGCCCGCGTGCGCGCCACGCATGCGCCGGACGGAACCGCCTTCGAACGCCTCGGCGGCGAGGGCCCCACGGCACTCCTGCCCCGTGGCGACCGTCACTGGGGCGTGGTGCACGGCGTGGCGCGGGAAGACGCCGACGACGTCGCCGCGCTGGATGACGCCGCCTGGCTGGCGCGGCTGCAGCGCGCGATCGGCTGGCGTATCGGCCGGCTGACCGCCAGTGGCGAGCGCAGCATGTATCCGATCGTCCGCGTGGTCGCGCAACGGCTGACCGCCGAGCGCGCGGTGGTGCTCGGGAATGCCGCGCAGACGATCCATCCCATCGGCGCGCAGGGCTTCAATCTGGGCCTGCGCGATGCCCTCACGCTGGCCGAAGAGATCGCCCGCCGCGACGATCCGGGCGATACCGCCAGCCTGGCTGCCTACGCCTCGCGCCGGCAGGAAGACCGCGACCGCACGCTGGCGTTCTCCGACGGCCTGGCACGGCTTACCGCCAATCCATCGCCGCTGCTGAAGCCGCTGCGCAGCCTGGGCCTGGTGGCGGTGGATGCGCAGCCTTCGCTGCAGTCGTTCCTGGTGGGGGGAGCGATGGGCTTCCGGGGCGACGTGCCGGCGCTGTGCCGCGGGGAGGCCGCATGAAGCGCCGGGGACAGATCGATGTCGCCGTCGTGGGCGGCGGAGTGGTGGGCGCGGCCTGCGCGCTGGTGCTGGCGCGCGAAGGGCTGCAGGTCGTCTTGGTCGAAGGCCGCGAGCCGTTGCGCTGGTCGCCGGCGCACCCGGATCTGCGCGTCTATGCGTTCGCGCCCGACAACGCCGCCTTGCTCGACGACGCCGGTGCCTGGGGCGCCATCCGCGACGCGCGCGTGCACCCGTATCGACGCATGCGCG
Source organism: uncultured Pseudoxanthomonas sp. (assembly GCF_947498795.1). Classification (NCBI taxonomy): domain Bacteria; kingdom Pseudomonadati; phylum Pseudomonadota; class Gammaproteobacteria; order Lysobacterales; family Lysobacteraceae; genus Pseudoxanthomonas; species uncultured Pseudoxanthomonas sp. Next base: position 361,676 of record NZ_CANMLQ010000001.1, read on the forward strand.
TATGGGATGCCGGCAGTGGCGACGCATTGCGTTTCGACGCCGACACGCTGGGACGCACGCAGCTGGGCTGGATCGTCGAGCATGCGCTGCTGGTGGACCGGCTGTGGGCCGCCCTGCCATCGGCCGGTGTGCAGGTGCGCTGTCCGGCGCGCGTGGAGGCGCTGGAGCAGGACGAGAGCGGCGTCACCCTGCGGTTGGACGACGGTACGCGCCTCGATGCGCGTCTGGCAGTGGCCGCCGATGGCGCCGATTCCACCCTGCGTCGCCTGGCCGGTCTCGACGTCGCGACGCACGACTACGCGCAGCGGGGCGTGGTGGCATTCGTCCGGACGAGCATGCCGCACGAAGACACCGCCTGGCAGCGCTTCCTGCCGACCGGGCCGTTGGCCTTCCTGCCGTTCGCCGAGGGTCTCAGCTCGATCGTCTGGACGTTGCCGGACGGCGAAGCAGGACGCGTGCTCTCCTTGGACGATGCCGCCTTCGGTCGCGAGGTGACGCTGGCGATGGGGGGGCAGCTGGGCGATGTGGAAGCGGCCTCGCCGCGCGCGGCATTCCCGCTGAAGCGGCAACTGGCCAAGGACTACGTCGCCGGCCGCGTGGTCGTGGCCGGCGATGCGGCGCACGTGGTGCATCCGCTCGCAGGCCAGGGCGTGAACCTGGGCCTCCGCGACGTGGGCGCCTTGCGTGACGGGATCCGCGCCGCGCAGGCTCGGCGCGTCGACTGGTCCGCCACGCATCGGCTCGAGCGCTGGGCCCGCTCGCGCCGCAGCGAGAATGCGACCGCCGCGTATGCCTTCGAAGGCATCAACCGGCTGTTCTCGAACGACGACATGCACCTGACCCTCCTGCGCGGTCCGCTGCTGGGCCTGGCCGGCAGGCTGCCGCCGCTGGTGGATTTCTTCTGGCGCCACGCGGCCGGCCAGCGCCCGCGCTGACGCCGGCGGCACCCCGCATGCGATAGCCTCGCGATTCCCCACCCTGAGGCTGGCCGCGATGAGTATCGAACGTTCCTCGCCCGATGTATTCCGTCGGCGGCTGCTCGGTGCGCTCGGCGCGGCGGGCATGGCCGGCGTCCTGCCCCGCGTGAGCGCGACGGCCAGGCGCCCGCTGGGCGTCGCCCTGGTCGGTCTCGGCTATTACAGCCGAGACCTCCTGGCCCCGGCGCTGAAGATGACGAGGCATTGCCGGCTGGCCGGCATCGTGACCGGCACGCCGGACAAGGCGGCGGAATGGCAGCGCCGACATGGCATTCCCGACCGCAACGTCTACGACTACGGCGGTTTCGACCGCATCGCCGACAACCCCGACATCGACGTGGTCTATGTCGTGCTGCCCAACCACCTGCACAAGCCGTTCACCCTGCGGTCCGCGGCGGCCGGCAAGCATGTCTGGTGCGAGAAGCCGATGGCGATGGATGCCGCGGAGGCGCGCGCGATGATCGAGGCATGCCGGCACCAGCGGGTGCAACTGGCGATCGGTTACCGCATGCAACACGAGCCCAATACGCAGGCCGTCATGGCCTTGGCGCACTCGCGACCCTTCGGCCGCCTGCAGCGCATCCGCGCAGAGGCCGGATTCCGCGGATTCGACGACGCCGGCGGCGATCCGTGGCGGCTGGATGCGGCGCGGGGCGGCGGCGCCATGTACGACATGGGGGTCTACGCGCTCAACGCCGCGCGCTACACCACCGGCGCCGAGCCGGTCGCGGTCACCGCCACGGCGTCGGTGCAGCGCCCGGAGATCTTCCGCGGCGTCGACGAGACGATGCAGTTCCGGCTGGAGTTTCCCGACGGCATCGTGGCCGATGGCGAGACCAGCTTTGGCCGCAATCTCAATCTATTGCGCGCCGAGTGCGCGAACGGGTGGTACGAACTGTCGCCGTTCCAGGCCTACGAAGGCGTGCGCGGCGAGGCCAGCGACGGCCGCCGTTTCGATATCGCGGTCGGTGCCACGCCTGCGCAGCAGGCGAGGCAGATGGATGCCGATGCGCTGGCCATCCTGGAGCGGCGTGCGCCGCGGGTTCCTGGCGAGGAGGGCTGGCGCGACATGCAGGTACTCGATGCGATCTTCGCGTCCGCGCGCGCGGGTGGGAAACGCGTGGAGATCGCCGCGGGTTGAGTACGATCAGCCCGGAATGAACGGGAAGACGATCTTCAGCAGTCCTTTCAGGCCGCCTTCTGCGGTGCTGGCCACGGCCTTGGCGCCCAGGCTGTTGAGCGCGTTGCGCGCATCCTGCCAGCGCAGCTTGGTGACGTCCTTCTTCAGCAGGTCCGCGACCTCTTCCGAGGTGGGTGTGAGCGCCCTCAAGGCCTCGGTGACCGCGGCCGGATCGGGCTGCAGGTAACCCCAGCGCTCGGCGATGGCCAGCAGCGTATCGAAGCGCACGGCCACGACCTCCCGATTGCGCTCGTAGACCGGCAATGCTCCGACATCGAGGATGGCCTGTTCGAACTGCTGGTGGTCGTCCGGGTGTTCGACGCGGATGGCGAGGAAGCCGTCCTTGCGGCTGCGCTCGCTGACATGCTTGGCGCCCGACTTCAGGTTCGTTTCGGTCAACGCGCTGGCGACGATGCGCTGCAGCGCGGCGTCGCGTTCTTCCGGCACCAGGGCGCGCCAGCGGGCGTACCCATCGCGGCGCAGCGCCTTGATCTTGGCCGGCGTGACCCGCAGCTTGCCGGCGACGGTGAAATTGGATTCGTCCCGGCCGATGGCGCCGTCGCGCTCCAGCAACACGAAGATCAACAACTCCAGGTCGCGCTTGGTCAGCGACTGGAAGCCCTGCAGCAGGGTCAGGCGCAGGAACTCGGTGCCGAAACCGGCAGGGTCCTTGAGTTCGATGGGCAGCATGGTCGGTCTCCGTGTCAGGGAGGCATCTTGCCACGCGGGCATGTCACTGCCTGAGACCGCGGCGGCACCCCGTCACAGCCCGGTTTCGCGACCGGGAAACTCGGCGCGGAAGGCTTCGATCGCGCCGCGATCCTGCAGGGTGACGTAGACAGTGCGACCGTCCGGACCGCCGAAGGCCACGTTGGTCGGCTTCCGTCCTTTCAACGTCACCTCGCGCACTCGCCTGCCATCGGGCGACACCATCGCGACCACGCCGGCGCCGTAGCGTGCGATGTACAGGTTGCCGCGCACGTCGGTCCGCATGCCGTCCAGGCCGTGGTCGGAGAATGCGATCAGCAGGCGCTTGCCGGACATCGCGCCGCTGCCGTCCAGGTCATAGGCCCATACGCGGCGCTGCACGCTCTCGTTGACGTACAGCACATCGCCCTTCGGCCCGACTTCCACGCCATTGGTGGTGCCCATGCCGGTTTCCAGCAGCGTCGCCTCGCCATGGGGCAGGATGCGCCACAACTGGCCGGTAGCGCCGCGCCAGTCAGGATCGCTGGCGTAGAACATGCCGTTGGGCGCGAACGCGATGTCGTTGGGCTGATGTGCGCCCGGCAGCGTCGCGAACACGCCGATCGATCGGTCGCGCGGATCGATGCGCAGGATCCGGTGGCCGGTGTAGTCGGCGACGTACATGAAGCCGTCGGCATCGAAGCGGATGCCGTTGCCGGTGCTGCCCTCGGGAAGCGTCATGAACAGGTCTGCGCGGCCTTTGCCATGGCCGTCGAAGGTCACCCGGCCGATCGTGCCGTCGCGGCCATAGCTCACGGCATACAGCGCGCCATCGGGGCCGAACGCTGGCCCTTCGATCCCCGCGCTGAAGACACCGTCGCCGATGACATCGCGCGCGACGTACAGCGTTTCGTTGGCGGCGCTGCGGGCTCCCTGCACGTGCGCGCAGCCGGCGAGCGAGGCGACGAGCCCCAGGGCAATGATGCGGGTCGAGGCAGGTGACGTCATCCGTTTCCCTTGGTGGCGCGCAGCGCGTCTGCAGGTGTCAGCCGGGCGTGGCGAAGACGGTGATCTCTTCGCGGTCGTGGTAGAGCTGGCGCGCGCGCACCTCGAGCGGACGCCCAGCCTGGTCCGCGAACAGGTCCAGGCACAGTCGGGTCTCGTCCCAGCGTTTCTTCATCGGCAGCTTGAGGTTGAACACCGCATGCCGGCACCAGCCTTCACGGAACCACTGCGCCATGCGCTCGGCCACGCGGCGCGGCTGCTCGACCATGTCGCAGACCATCCAGTCCAGCGGCTGGGCGGGTTTCCAGTGGAAGCCGTCGGCACGCAGGTGCTCGACCAGTCCGGTGGCCAACACGTGATCGCGCAGCGGACCGTTGTCGACGCTGGTCACGCGCAGGTGGTGCCGGGTCAGCACCCACGTCCAGCCGCCGGGTGCGGCCCCCAGGTCGGCCGCGGTCATGCCCGGTTGCAGCAAGGCATCGCGCTGTCGCTCGTCGAGCAGCGACAGGAAGGCTTCCTCCAGCTTCAGCGCCGAGCGCGAGGGCGCATCGGGCAGCAACTTCAGGCGCGGGATGCCGAGCGGCCACGGCGCGCTGTCGCGTGCGTCGGCAACGCACAGGAACAGGTGGTCGCCCTGCACGAATACCACGTGCAGGCGCGGCAGGCGGGCGTCGTCCTTTTCGCTGAGGAATCCGGCCTTGCGCAACGCCGGGCGCAACGCATTGCCGAAACTGCGCGCCAACCCCGCCAGCGGCTTGGCGCTGTCGGAATCCGGATGCTCGACCCACAGGTCGCCAAAGCGTCCGCTGCCGGCCAGCGCGGCAAGCAGGGGCGTGATGCGGTCTTTCGGATCGATGCCGCGCAGTTCGGCGAGCAGACGCAGCTTCTGCCGGGCGAAGATCAGGTCGCGCCAGCGCAGCGCACGGTCCAGCGCCTGCGCCTGTTCGCAGACGTACACCACATGGCCGTCGTTGCGCTGCGCGCGCGCATACCCGGCGAACCCGGCCAGCGCGGCGCGCTCGGTCAGTTCGGCAGCGAGTTCGGGTTCGAATCCCTGGCGGCAAAAGGCCAGCAGGCCGGTCGTCGATGACATGGCGCGGTCGCGTGAAGCGGAGGGTGGCGGCTCCTGCCGCAGGCACAGGTTACAGGAGAAGCGCCGGTCGATGGCTTCTCCTGCCGCGCCAGGTCAGTACGTGTCGCCGCCCTGTTCGCCGTAACGCTTCAGCACGGCACGCGCGTCGTCCCGGCGCAGGTCGCGGACCACCTCGATGCCGCGCTTGTTGAGCTCGCCGATCCAGTCCGCCGGCAGCGGGCCTTCGTCGAACTCGGTCAGTTCCATCACGTCCTCGGCGCGCGCGCCGATCAGCAGGCGGTCGATGCCCGCCCATACCGTGGCGCCATAGCACTGGCAGCAGGGTTGCGACGACGTCGCCAGCACCACCGGCGCGACAAGGTCGTTGAGGCGCGGCGTCTGCAGGCGTTGCTGCGCCAGCATGTAGGCCATGTTCTCTGCGTGCGCCAGCGAGCAGGTATGCGGCATCACGCGGTTTACGCCCAGGGAGATGACGCGATGGTCGGGGCCGAACACCACGGCGCCGAACGGGCCGCCAGTGCTGGCGTCCACGTTGCGGCGCGACAGGTCGATGGCCAGCGCGACCTTCTCTTCGTCGCTCGCGAACGTCGCGGCGGGATCGACCAGGTCGTGGGTCCAGGCGGGCAGGGTCAGGTGGATCTGTTGGTAGAGCATTACTGGGTCGGCAATTTCGAGGAGGAGGAGTCGGATTCGCAGCGGCCGCTCACGCACTGGCACGCGGTCACGTCGGCGAAGCCGCAGACGCTCATGCGGCCGCTCGCAGCGCATTGGGCCTGGACGCCCTGCGGGTCGGTGGGGCTGTCCTTGTTGACGCAGGCCGGCATGGCGCCGCAGCAGTTGCCCACGTTCTTGACCGCACAGTCGGCGCTGGTCCGGCAGGCGTATTCCACGGTGATGGCGCCCGCTTCGCGCGGTGGCAGGTTGCCACCGGTCGGCTTGGGCGCCGGCGCCGATGCGGGGGGCGGATCGGTCGCCACGCCATCGGAGGACGCCGGCGCCGCACAGCCTGACAGCGCGAACAGGAACAGGCACGACAGCATGGCAGGCAACAGGCGCAGCGCGATGCGGGACATGGCGGACTCCTTCCTCGGTGGTGGTGCGCGCCAGCCTGCCTTTCGCCGCTTCAAGACGCGGTGAAAGAGGCCGGCCTCAGGCCTTGGTCGCCCAGGTGTCGCGCAGGGTGACGCTGCGGTTGAACACGGGACGCTCCGGCGTGTGGTCGTAGCGGTCGGCGACGAAGTAGCCGATACGCTCGAACTGGAACGACTGCTCGGGCGCCGCGCTGGCCGCGGCGGGCTCCACGTAGCCGGTCACCGTGCGGCGCGATTCCGGATTCATGTAGTCGCGGTAGGTCTTGCCTTCCGACTCGTCATCCGGATTGGGCACGGTGAACAGCCGATCGTAGAGACGAATGTCGGCGGCGACCGCATGCTTCGCGCTGACCCAGTGGATGGTGCCCTTGATCTTGCGTTCGGCGCCTGCCATGCCCGGGCGCGATTCCGGGTCCAGCCAGCCGCGCAGCTCGACGATCTCGCCGGCGTCGTTCTTGATCACTTCATCGCAGCGCACGATGCCGGCGCCACGCAGGCGCACTTCGCCGCCCGTGGTGAGGCGCTTGAAGCCCTTCGGCGGGACTTCCTCGAAATCCTCGCGCTCGATCCACAGCTCGCGCGAGAACGGCACGCTGCGCTGGCCGAACGACTCGTCCTTGGGATGGTTGGAGAACGTCAGCGCTTCCTCGTGGCCGTCCGGCAGGTTCGCCAGCACCAGTTTCACCGGATCGATGATCGCCATGCGGCGCGGCGCGGCGGCATCCAGGTCTTCGCGCAACGCACCCTCAAGGATGGAGATGTCCAGCAGCGAGTTCTGCTTGCTGATGCCCACGCGGTCCACCATCAGGCGCAGTGCCGCCGGCGTGTAGCCGCGTCGACGGATGCCCTGCAGCGTGGGCATGCGCGGGTCGTCCCAGCCATCCACCAGCTTGTCTTCCACCATCGCGAGCAGCTTGCGCTTGCTCATCACCAGGTAGTTGAAGTTCAGGCGCGAGAACTCGATCTGGCGCGGCTTGCTCGCTTCCTTCGGCAGGCCCTTCGCCAGCAGCGGCGCGACCAGGTCCGGCGAGCCGGCCAGGTCCACCTTGTCCACGCACCAGTCGTACAACGGACGGTGGTCTTCGAACTCCAGCGTGCACAGCGAATGAGTGATGCCTTCCACCGCGTCGCTCAGCGAGTGGGCGTAGTCGTACATCGGATAGATCGGCCAGTCGTTGCCGGTGTTCTGGTGTTCGACGTGCTTGATGCGGTACAGCGCCGGGTCGCGCAGGTTGATGTTGCCGCTCCCCATGTCGATCTTCGCGCGCAGCGTGCGTGCGCCGTCCGGGAACTCGCCCGCGCGCATGCGGCGGAACAGGTCCAGGTTCTCTTCGACGCTGCGGTCGCGGTAGGGCGAGTTGCGGCCGGGCTCGGTCAGCGTGCCGCGGTATGCACGCACTTCGTCCGCGCTCAGGTCGCAGACGAAGGCGTCGCCCTGGCGGATCAGCTTCTCGGCGGCCAGGTACAACACCTCGAAGTAATCCGAGGCGTGGCGCAGGTCGTGCCAGTCGAAGCCCAGCCAGCGCACGTCGTCCTGGATGGCGCGGACGTACTCGGGGTCTTCCTTGGCGGGGTTGGTATCGTCCAGGCGCAGGTTGCAGACGCCTCCGAACTCGGCGGCGATGCCGAAGTCCAGGCAGATCGCCTTGGCGTGGCCGATGTGCAGGTAACCGTTGGGCTCGGGCGGGAAACGCGTCTTCACCGAGGCATGGCGACCGCTGGCCAGGTCCTCGCGCACGATCTGGCGGATGAAGTCCCGCTTTTCCGGGGCGGCATCGTCAGACAGGGGGGCGGAGGGGGCAGCGGTATCGGACATCGGGGCGGGAGGCGTGGAAAAACGCCAGTTTAGCCGGTCTGGCGCCCGGGCTGGTCTATCCTGAACAGCCATCGCGCACCCGGTCCCCGCATGAGCCTTCCGACGCTCGTCATCGGCAACAAGAACTACTCCTCCTGGTCGCTGCGCCCGTGGCTGCTGCTGCGGCACTTCGGCGTGGCATTCGATGAGGTCCGTCTTCTGCTGGACACGCCGGGCTTCGCCGACGCGGTCCGCCGGCATTCGCCGACCGGCAAGGTGCCCGCCCTGCAGGATGGCGACGTGCAGGTATGGGATTCATTGGCGATCTGCGAGTACGCGAACGAGCGTTGGCTCGAGGGCCGGGGCTGGCCAGCGGACCTCGCGGCACGCGCGCTGGCCCGCGCCGCGGCGGCGGAGATGCATTCGGGCTTCGTCGCACTGCGCACGCAGCTGCCGATGAACAGTCGGCGCGTACCCGATGCGTACCGCTGGGATGCCGCCGCCCAACGCGACATCGACCGCGTGCAGGCACTGTGGCGCCAGCTTCGCGAGGCGCACAGCCGGAACGGCGTGTTCCTGTGTGGCGACTTCGGCATCGTCGACGCGATGTACGCGCCGGTGGCGATCCGCTTCGACGGCTACGGCGTGCAGGTGGACGCTGGCGCGCGCGCGTACATGGACGCGCTGTTCGCGCTGCCGGCCGTGCGGGAATGGCGCGAGGCGGCCGCGGCGGAAACTGAATCGGTCGCGGCCACCGATGCGGTGCGCGCGCCCCTGTAGCGGACGCCCGGTGTAGGCTGGCGTCGGAGGACACATCCATGCGCGTGGTCTACCTGGCCGACAACCTGTTCGATGCCCACTTGGTTAAGCACGCGTTGGAGGAGGCGGCGATCCCGGCCTTCGTCTTCGGCGAGTCGTTGCTGGGCGGCATGGGCGAACTGCCCCTGTTCGGCGTGCTGCGGGTCTGCGTGCCCGACACGGCGTTGCCGCAGGCCGAGGACGTGGTGAAGGCGCTGGGGCTGGATTCGCGTGGCGATGGCCCCATATCGGAAGGCGATGAAGAAGGTCTGGGCATCCTGCCCGCCTGATCCGCTTTCCGCCGACACGAGAGGTTCGCCATGCTGGGTATCGGAGCCTACAAGCAGCGCATGCCGCGCGCGGAAGACATGCTGCCGGGTCGCAGCACGCCGCTGCCGCTGCACAACGCGCATTTCGTCAACGGACACCCCCTGCGCGATGCGTTCGAGGGCCTGCAGCAGGTCGAGTTCGGACTGGGCTGTTTCTGGGGCGCGGAGCGCAAGTTCTGGAACGTGCCCGGTGTATACAGCACGTCGGTCGGATACGCCGGCGGCGGTACGCCCAACGCGACCTACGAGGAAGTCTGCTCCGGCCAGACCGGCCACAACGAAGTGGTGAGAGTGGTCTACGACCCGGCACAGGTGTCGTTCGAGCGTCTGCTGCAGGTGTTCTGGGAGAGCCACGACCCCACCCAGGGAATGCGCCAGGGCAACGACGTCGGGACGCAGTACCGATCGGGCATCCATTGCCATACACCGGAGCAGAAGGCGACCGCCGAAGCGAGCCTCCGGGCCTACCAGCAGCAGTTGAAGGCGGCTGGCTACGGCGACATCACCACCGAGGTCGTGTATCCGGCACCGCCGTTCTACTACGCCGAGGACTATCACCAGCAGTACCTGGCCAAGAACCCGAATGGCTACTGCGGCCTGGGCGGTACGGGTGTGAGCTGTCCGATCGGGCTGGACGCCTGAGTAACGCGGTCGTGGGAGCGACGCAAGTCGCGAATCCGTCCGAGCTTGCCCTGGCAGTTCGCGACTTGCGTCGCTCCCACGAGCGCTCTTTTCCTACAGTCGGGTGATGCCACACACGTAGACGACTTCGCAGGCTCCGCCGCCGGTGTCGTCGCGGCGGGTGGAACTGCGCCAGCGCCAGCCATCGGACGCGTTCGCTTCCACCAGCCAGCCATCGATCCGCACGCGCTCGCCCTGGCGAACGCCCGCGAGCATTCGCGCCACGGCATCGTTGCCCGGGATCATGTGCATGTTGGCGCTGCTGCTCGCGATTTCTTGCGGCGGCAGCGGCGCCTGGTCGCTCCAGCGATAGCGGTACCAGCGCGAGGACTGGCTGATGTCCAGCGCGTCGATCACCACATCTTCGGTCATGCGTGCCCACCCCAGCGCGAGGTCGGTCGGCGACAGGTCCGACTCGCGGCCGCTGCGGTAGTCCTCGCGGGACAGGACGCGGGCTTCCACGCTGAAGCCGGCGAGCGGCGTCAGCGTGGCGGCATCCAGCGCGAACGGCGCAAGGCTGTCCGGCACATCCGTCTGCAAGGGCGGCTCGCCCGATGCCACGCGGGGCGGCAACGGGCAGGCCAAGGCGATGTCGCCCGGCGCAGCAGGCGCCCGTGGACCTTCCCGCTTCTCCGAGAACCACCACCCCGCCAGGCAGGCCAGGATGGCGATCACCAGGAGGGTGCGCAGATTCACGCGGTCAGTTTCTCGCGGATGGTCGTGCGCAGTGCAGCCAGGTCCTTGGCGAAGGCGTCGATGCCGGTGGCGAGCTTTTCCTTCGCCATCGGATCGGCCTCGATCGCGGCGGCGAAGCTGTCGGCCGTCACCGGCGCCGCAGCGCCCGCCTCGGCGGACGTCGGTGACAGCTTGCGCGGCAGGTCGCCGTGCTCCTGGTCCAGCTTTTCCAGCAGGTCCGGCGAGATGGTCAGGCGGTCGCAACCGGCCAGCGCTTCGATCTGCGCGGTGGAGCGGAACGATGCACCCATCACCACGGTGGGGGAACCACGCCGCTTGAATTCGGCGTAGACGCCTCGCACGAACACCACGCCCGGATCCTCATCGATGTTCGCCGGCGCTTTCCCGTTGGCCACGTACCAGTCGAGGATGCGGCCCACGAACGGCGAGATCAGGAACGCGCCGGCCTCCGCGCAGGCGATCGCCTGGGTGGGGTTGAAGATCAGGGTGAGGTTGCAGTCGATGCCTTCGGCCTGCAGCACGCGTGCGGCTTCCACGCCTTCCCAGGTGGAAGCGACCTTGATCAGGATGCGATCGCGGCCGATGCCCTGGTCGGCGTACATCTGCACGAACTTGCGTGCCTTGGCGATGGTGGCTGCGGTGTCGTAGGCCTGGTCGGCATCGACCTCGGTGGAAACGCGGCCGGGAATCAGGCCGGCGAGCTTCGCGCCGACGCCGACGGTCAGGCGATCGACCACCTCGTCCACCAGCGCTTCGCCGCCACCCTGCGCACGCGCCCAGGCGAGGTGTTCTTCGATCAGGTCGGCGTACACCGGCAGGTCCAGCGCCTTCTTCACCAGCGTGGGATTGGTGGTGCAGTCCACGGGCTTGAGGCGCTTGATGGCGTCGTAATCGCCGGTGTCGGCGACGACGACGGATAGTTCGCGGAGTTGCTGGAGTTTGCTGGGCGTGGCGGAGTTCATGCGGTGGCTCGGCAGGGGAACAGGACGGGGAGGACAAGTATGCCTTGTCGTCCAGCGCGAAGGCTTGTGGTGGAAGGCTGAAATTGGCTTTGTTTTGGCATGGTGCGGCTCCTCGCGGAGAGGGTTTCAAGCCCCTTTCCCTGCGGGAGAGGGGTTGGGGTGAGGGGCAACGGAGTCCGGTTTTTGTTTTCACTTGCGGCTGCAATAGCCGCGAAGGGTTTTGCCTTTGATGGCCTTGTGGGAGAGGCTTTGTGTCGCTGGCACCATCGTCCACCACACATAAAATCGCTGCGAGCCTTGGCGTTGGAGCGTCGCAACATCGGCCGGCGCCACCAGTCTGCATGTCGATCCAGCAAGCAATCAGCGATGCAGGTCGCCACTCGCTTCCGGCTGGTACTCGATCGAGGTGACCCGCAGGCGCAGTGACCGGTTGCCGGCCGCCTGCCAATCGATCGTCTGCCCCACCGATAGCCCCAGCAGCGCGCTGCCGACGGGCGCGAGGACGGAGACCAGGCCGGTCTCGACGTTCGCTTCGTGGGGATATACCAGGGTCAGGCGATGGTGTTCGCCGGTGAGTTCGTCGTCGCACTCCACGCGCGAGTGCATCGTCACCACGTTGTCCGGCATCCGGTCCGGCGTGCGCACGTCGGCGCGGTTCAGTTCGTCCATCAGCGCGAGCGCTGCCGGGTGCCGGCGCAGCACGGGCGTGTCGAGCAGGGCTTCCAGGCGCGACAGATCGCGGCTGGACACGACGAGCGGGGGAAGCGAGGGCGGCAGGCCGCTGGTGCGGGTGTTGTTCATCGGGGTCCTCTGTGGATTTTGGGGTCGCGCAAAAGGAAACGGGCGACGCGTCGCCGCGCCGCCCATCGGAGTCCTGTTTGCCGCCCTACCGTAGCCCGGAAGGTGGCTTGGTTCAAGCCGCGCGCGCGCGCGGCGTGGGGCGTCCGGCCGGCGGTTGCGCGCCGCCCGTATCGGGCTCGAAGAGGCTGGGAGGCAGTTCGCGGAACACGCGCGCCAGCTGCAGCAGGAAATCGCTCATCGCCGAACTCTTCCGCCACACCATCGCGATCTGCCGGCTCGGGTGCGAATCGCTGAAGCCCAACAGGTGGATGTTCTGCGAGCGCGCCACCGGCGGCTTGACCGCCAAGGTCGGCAGCAGGGTGATGCCGACATCCGCGGCGACCATCTGGCGCAGCGTTTCCAGGCTGGTGGCGCGGAACTCCGATTTTTCGTTGGCGCCGGCGAGGCGGCAGACATCCAGCGCCTGCTCGCGCAGGCAATGTCCGTCTTCCAGCAGCAGCAACTGCTGCTGCGACAGTTCGGCCAGCGTCAGGGATTCGCGCTGCGCCAAGGGATGCGATTCCGGCACCGCCAGCACGAAAGGTTCTTCGAACAGGAATTCGGTATGCAGTTGGTCGTCGGTGATCGGCAGCGCCAGCAGGCCGGCATCCAGCTTGCCTTCGCGCAGGCGCGACAGCAGCACATCGCTTTTTTCTTCGACCAGCAGCAACTCCAGGTGCGGGAAACGCGCGCGCAGCTGCGGCACCACGTGCGGCAGCAGGTAGGGTCCCAGCGTCGGAAACAATCCCAGCCGTACCGTGCCGGCTTCCGGGTCCTGGCTGCGGCGCGCCGCTTCCTTCATCTGCTCGACCTCGGCCACGATGCGGCGTGCGCGGTCGGCGGCATCGCGCCCGGCGGGCGTCAGCATGACCTTGCGCGGCGCGCGTTCGACCAGGGGCACGCCCAGTTCGTCTTCCAGCTTCTTGATCTGGGTCGACAGCGTGGGCTGGCTGACGTAGCACGAGGCGGCGGCGCGGCCGAAATGCTTGTGGTCGGCCAGCGCCACCAGGTACTTCAGGTCGCGGAGATTCATGGAACTCCTCCCTCAGGGAACCGCCGTGCGGCGACGCGGCGCGGACCATGGCACGGCCCGCGCCCGCGCATCATGCCGCGACAGCGTCCGGGGTTGCCACCGGGGCCGACGTGCGGATCAGGTGGTCGAAGGCGCTCAGCGCGGCCTTCGAACCTTCGCCCATGGCGATGACGATCTGCTTGTACGGCACGGTGGTGGCGTCGCCGGCCGCGAACACGCCCGGCACGCTGGTCTGGCCGCGGTCGTCGACGACGATCTCGCCGCGCGGGCTCAGCGCGACCACGCCCTTCAGCCACTCGGTGTTCGGCAGCAGGCCGATCTGCACGAAGATGCCTTCCAGTTCGACGCGGTGCGTATCGCCGCCGGTGCGGTCCTTGTAGACCAGGCCGTTGACCTTGTTGCCGTCGCCCAGTACTTCCGTCGTCTGTGCGCTGGTGACGATGCGCACGTTCGGCAGGCTGCGGAGCTTGCGCTGCAACACATCGTCGGCACGCAGTTGGCTGTCGAACTCGATCAGGGTCACGTGGGCGACGATGCCGGCCAGGTCGATCGCCGCTTCGACGCCGGAGTTGCCGCCGCCGATCACCGCCACGCGCTTGCCCTTGAACAGCGGACCGTCGCAGTGCGGGCAGTAGGCCACGCCCTTGTTGCGGTACTCGTCCTCGCCGGGCACGTTCATCTGCCGCCAGCGGGCACCGGTGGAGAGGATCAAGGTCTTCGACTTCAGCGAGGCGCCGTTGGCGAGCTGTACCTCAATCAGCCCGTCCTGTCCGGCGGGAACGAGCTTCTCCGCGCGCTGCAGGTTCATCACGTCGACCTGGTAGTCCTTGACGTGCTGCTCCAGCGCAGCGGCGAGCTTCGGGCCTTCGGTATACGGCACGGAAATGAAGTTCTCGATCGCCATCGTGTCCAGCACCTGGCCGCCGAAGCGTTCGGCCGCCACGCCGGTGCGGATGCCCTTGCGCGCAGCGTAAATGGCGGCGGCGGCGCCGGCCGGGCCACCGCCGACGACGAGCACGTCGTAGGGCGCCTTGGCCTTGATCTTCTCGGCATCGCGCTTGCCGGCGTTGGTGTCGAGCTTGGCGACGATTTCTTCCACGCCCATGCGGCCGGCGCCGAACACCTCGCCGTTGAGGAAGATCGTCGGCACCGACATCACTTCGCGCCGCTCGACTTCCTGCTGGAACAGCGCGCCGTCGATGGCGACGTGCTGGATCTTCGGGTTCAGCACCGCCATCAGGTTCAGCGCCTGCACGACGTCCGGGCAGTTCTGGCACGACAGCGAGAAATAGGTTTCGAAGCGGTATTCGCCATCGAGCGAGCGGATCTGTTCGATCACGTCCTGCGCGAGTTTCGACGGATGGCCGCCGACCTGCAGCAGTGCCAGCACCAGCGAGGTGAACTCGTGGCCCATCGGCAGACCGGCGAAGGTCAGGTGGATGTCATGCCCAGGCGAGGTCAGCGAGAACGACGGCGTGCGTTCGCCACCACGCTGCTCGGTAACGGTGATCTTGTCGGAGACATCCTGCAGGTCCTTCAACAACGCCTGCAGCTCGGCGGAGCCGGCGCTGTCGTCAAGCTGCGCGGTGATGTGGATCGGGCGCACGGCCTTTTCCATGTAGGCGGTGAGCTGCGTCTTCAGATTGGCGTCCAGCATGGCGAACGTCTCCGTGGAGGGATTCTGGGAAGAGAACGGGGAGGAGGGGAAGTCAGGCGTTTGCAGGAGCGGCATGCGCCGGGGGGGAGGGAGCCGGTCAGGGAGGAGGGAACCGGCGAGCGGCGCATGCCGCTGCTGCAAACGTCCAAGCCATCCTCCGGGCCTGTGGCCCGGAGGTGGCGTGATGCGGTGTGGCGGCGGCGCATCCGCGTGCGGGAGCGCCGGTACTGCGGTGACGCTTAGATCTTGCCGACCAGGTCCAGCGACGGGGCGATCGTCTGCGCGCCTTCCTTCCACTTGGCCGGGCAGACCTGACCGGGGTTGGCGGCGGTGAACTGCGCGGCCTTCAGCTTGCGCAGGGTTTCCGACACGTCACGGGCGATCTCGTTGCTGTGGATCTCGGCGGTCTTGATGACGCCTTCCGGGTTGATGACGAAGGTGCCGCGCAGGGCCAGGCCTTCTTCCTCGATGTGCACGCCGAACGCGCGGGTCAGCTGGTGGGTCGGGTCGCCGACCAGCGGGAACTGGGCCTTGCCCACCGCCGGGGAGGTTTCGTGCCACACCTTGTGCGAGAAGTGCGTGTCGGTGGTGACGATGTAGACCTCGGCGCCGGCCTTCTGGAACTCGGCGTAGTTGGCGGCGGCGTCTTCCACTTCGGTCGGGCAATTGAAGGTGAAGGCGGCCGGCATGAAGATCAGGACCGACCACTTGCCCTTCAGGGTGCCATCGGTGACTTCGACGAATTCGCCGTTGTGGAAGGCGGTGGTCTTGAACGGCTGGACCGCGGTGTTGATCAGGGACATGGAAGATCCTCGTGAGTGGAGTGGGTGTGGTGAAGCGATGGCGCCATGGTAGGCAGCGACTATTTATATCTCAAATCGATTGATGGAATTGAATAGATAGTCTTTGGCTATCAATAGGTGGGGTCGGCACATGCGTTCAACAAGATCCGAACAAAAACTCAAATTTTTCAGTTACTTATATTGATGGCGATCTGACTGGATCAGGACGCTTCAAGAGCTCCCTTGCCGGCCCACGTCCAAACGAGGCCATTGCCGGCACTGCGAGAAGCCCCGAGCGCTCCATACGCCATTGAGCACCATGATGGTGCGTCGCGGCGATGCGCGAGCGTGGGGGTACCGCCGCCCGGTACCATGCGTGCCATGTCCGCTACCGCATCCCTCCGTCTCGACCACGCCCTGCGCGCCGCCGCGAGCCGACTGGCCGGCCCGGACGCCCGGCACGAAGCCGAGCAACTGCTGCTGCACGTGATCGGCCGCGACCGCGCCTGGCTGTTTGCGCATGGCGACGCCACGCTGGCGGACGCGGACGCCTCGGCGTTCGACGCGCTGCTGGCGCGCCGGATTGCCGGGGAGCCGGTGGCCTACCTGGTCGGGCGTCGCGGCTTCTGGACGCTCGACCTACAGGTGTCGCCTGCGACGCTGATCCCGCGCCCGGAAACCGAACGCCTCGTCGAACTGGCGCTGGAGCGCCTGCCGGCGGACAGGCCGTTGCGCATCGCGGACCTCGGCACCGGCACCGGTGCGATCGCGCTGTCGCTGGCGAGCGAGCGAGCGCAGGCGCAGGTGGTGGCAACCGATGTCAGCGCAGAGGCCCTGGCCGTCGCACGCGCGAACGGCGTGTCGAACGCCATCGCCAACGTCGAATTCCGCCACGGCAGTTGGTGGGCGCCGCTGCAGGGCGAACGCTTCCACCTGGTCGCGAGCAATCCGCCCTACATCGCCGACGGCGACGCGCACCTGGCACAGGGCGACCTGCGCTTCGAGCCTTCGACGGCCCTGTCGTCGGGTGCGGACGGGCTGGAGGCGATCCGCGAGATCGTGGGCGACGCAACGGCGCACCTCATGCCCGGCGGCTGGCTGCTGCTGGAGCACGGGTGGGACCAGGGCGCGGCGATCCGCGCGCTCATGACCGCCGCGGGTTTCATCGACGTGGCCACGGAGACGGACCTGGAGCAGCGGGACCGCGTGACCCTCGGGCGCGTCACGGAAGCGCAGGACGCGAGCCGCTAGACTGTCGCTTTCCTCCAGGACGGGCTGCCCATGCGCACGCTGTACCCCGATATCGAACCCTTCGACACCGGCACGCTGAAGGTCGATGACCGCCATGAGCTGTACTACGAGCAGTGCGGCAACCCGCAGGGCAAGCCGGTGGTGCTGCTGCACGGCGGCCCGGGCGCGGGCTGCAGCCCGAAGATGCGCCGCTTCCACGATCCCGCGAAGTACCGCATCGTGCTGTTCGACCAGCGCGGCTCCGGTCGCTCCACGCCGCATGCGGACCTGGTAGGCAACACCACCTGGGATCTGGTGGCCGACATCGAGAAACTGCGCGACAAGCTCGGCATCGAGCGCTGGCAGGTGTTCGGCGGCAGCTGGGGTTCGACGCTGGCGCTGGCGTACGCCGAAGCGCACCCGCAGCGCGTGACCGAGCTGGTGCTGCGCGGCATCTTCATGCTGCGGCGCTGGGAGCTGGAATGGTTCTACCAGGAAGGCGCGAGCCGTCTGTTCCCCGACGCGTGGGAGCACTACGTCACCGCGATTCCGTCGGTCGAACGCCACGACCTGATCTCGGCGTTCCATCGCCGACTGACCTCCGACGACAAGGCCACGCGCCTGGCGGCGGCGAAGGCGTGGAGCGTGTGGGAAGGCGCGACCAGCTTCCTGCACGTCGATGCGGATTTCGTCAGCGGCCACGAAGAGCCGGAGTTCGCGCTCGCGTTCGCGCGCATCGAAAACCATTACTTCGTGAACGGCGGCTTCTTTGAGGTCGAAGACCAGTTGCTGCGCGACGCATCGCGCATCGCCGACATCCCGGGCGTGATCGTGCATGGCCGCTATGACGTGGTCTGCCCGGTCGCCAACGCGTGGGAGCTGCACAAGGCCTGGCCGAAGGCGAAGCTCGAGATCACGCCGGCGTCCGGTCATTCCGCGTTCGAGGCCGAGAACGTCGACGCGCTGGTGCGCGCGACGGACGCCTTCGCCTGACGGGCCACCGCCGCACCGGAGAGAAGCTCATGGATTCGTCGCGCGCCACCGCTTCCGCCTTCGACCAGCGCCTGCTGGACCTGTACGACGATTACGTCCACGGCCGGATCGACCGGCGCGGCTTCCTGTCGGGTGCGGCCCGGTTCGCCGTCGGCGGTACGACGGCAGCCGCGTTGCTCGCGGCGTTGGCGCCGCAGTACGCGTTCGCTGAGCAGGTGGCCGCGGACGATCCGCGCATCACCACGGTCTACCGCACGTTCCCGGCACCGCAGGGCCATGGCGAAGGACGCGGCTTGCTGGCGATGCCGCGCGAGCCGGGACCGTATCCGGTCGTGCTGGTGGTGCACGAGAACCGCGGACTGAATCGGTACATCGAGGATGTCGCGCGTCGTCTTGCCGTGGCCGGTTTCATCGCGTTCGCGCCGGACGCCCTGTATCCGCTGGGCGGGTATCCCGGCAATGACGACAAGGGTCGTGAGTTGCAGGCCACGCTGGACCGCGCGAAGGTCATGGCCGATCTCGAAGCCGCCGCGCGCTTCGCGCAGGCGCTGCCGCGCGGCAACGGGAAGCTCGGCGTGGTCGGTTTCTGCTTCGGCGGGCTGGTGACCAACGTGCTGGCCGCGCGCCTGCCGGAGCTCGTCGATGCCGGCGTACCGTACTACGGCGGCCAGCCGTCGGCGGAGGAAGCATCGCGCATCCGCGCGCCGCTGCTGCTGCAGTTTGCCGAGCTGGATACGCGCGTCAACGCGGGGTGGCCTACGTACGAACAGCAGCTCAAGGACGCCGGCGTCGCGTACACGGCGCACATGTATCCCGGCGTGAACCACGGGTTCCACAACGACACCACGCCGCGCTACGACGCCGCGGCCGCCGAACTCTCCTGGCAACGGACGCTGGCGTTCTTCCGCAAGCATCTCGCCGGAGCCTAGAGCGACGGCCCCTCAGGGCTGCACGCAGGCTGTCCGGTCGCCGCATCCACCTGCGAACGAGACGGAGGGGTGCCTCGCGGCCGGTCGCGTGGCGGCGACCAGACGATGCGGACGTGCAGGGCGATGGTGGAAGCAGGGCAGGCGGGCGAGGGCAGGATCGGGCTGGAGGATGTCGACATCCCGCGGCTGGGCATGGCGGCGATGCGTTTCATCCAGGCGATCGAACAGGGTCATCACGGCGTGCTGTGGGACGCGGCGTCGGATGCGATCCGGCACTCGATGCCGCGCGATGCCTTCATCCATTCGCTGGCGCACCGGCACGACGTGCTCGGTCGCGGCACCGGGCGCCGCTGGACAGCGGTGCGAGTGGGTCGGCCCGCCACGCGCGCCGACCAGTTGCCGGGGACGTACGCGATGCTGGAATTCGCGGTGTCGTTCGGCGGACGTGGAACGCCGCATCGCGAAGTCATCACGCTGCGCCGCGAGGAAAGCGGCATCTGGCGCCTGGCGGGATACGGCGTCAACGCGACGTAGCGGTCAGCTGCGCGGCGTGCCGTCGAGGGTGTGGTCGATCATCCACAGGCCGGCCCAGAGCTTGGCGTCGAGTTCATAGCCCTCGCCGATCTTCTGCGCCAGCCAGGCGGCTGCCCGCACGCGCGGGATGGCGTGCACCGTGATGTCTTCGTCGCCATCGCCGCCACCTTCGCCGACCCTGCGAAGGCCGGTGGCACGCACGAAGGCGATCCGCTCGCTGCTGCTGCCCGACGAGGTGGGGCCGATCATCAGCACCTCCGCATGGTCGGCGGTCCAGCCGGTTTCTTCCTCCAGCTCGCGCACCGCGGACACCTCGATCGACTCGCCGGCGTGGATGTCGCCGACCAGGCCGGCCGGCATCTCGATCGTGCGCGCCTGCAGCGGCACGCGGAACTGTTCGACGAACAGCACTTCGTCGTCCGGTGTCACCGCGATGATGATGGCCGCCAGTCCGCCTGCGTGCGCGCGCTCCACGTATTCCCAGGTGCCGCGCACCATCATGCGCTGGTACTTGCCCTGCCAGACCACGCTGGCGGGCACCTTTCGCTTGTCGTCGTCGCGTTTGTCCATGCGGCGATGCTATCGGTTGCCGATGACGTTTGACAGACGGTCAGTACGCCGGCGGTTCCAGTCCTGCCGCCACGCGCAGGCGGCGTCGCGTCATCGGGCCGAAGCGCAAGGCATCGGACAGTCCGGCCAGCATGTCGCCGTCCGCCTGGCCGCGCGCATGGCCCGCGCCGATGTCGCCCAGCGGCGCATCCAGCGCGATGGTCGTGAGCTGCCGCCACAGCAGCGCGTGCTCGCGTTGCTCGCGCAGCCGCACGGCCAGCGTGGCGGCACCGCGCAGGCGCAGGAACGCGACCTCGTCCATCCGCGCGAGCA
The DNA here is from genome assembly GCF_947498795.1 of uncultured Pseudoxanthomonas sp. NCBI lineage: Bacteria > Pseudomonadati > Pseudomonadota > Gammaproteobacteria > Lysobacterales > Lysobacteraceae > Pseudoxanthomonas > uncultured Pseudoxanthomonas sp. The sequence goes on from NZ_CANMLQ010000001.1 coordinate 381,850, forward strand.
GGGTGTCGAGGTCGCCGAAATGCGCCAGCAGTACCGCGGCCGACTTGGCGCCGATACCGGTGACGCCGGGAATGTTGTCCACCGCATCGCCCGTCAGCGCCAGGTAGTCGGCGATCTGCCGCGCCTCCACGCCATGGCGCGCCTTCACGCCGGCGGCGCCCCAGCGCTGCCCGCGCGCGAAGTCCCACTGCTCGTCGTGTTCCTGCAACAACTGCGACAGATCCTTGTCGGCGGACACGATGACGCCGCGGAATCCCCGTGGCCGCGCTTCGTGGAGCGCACTGCCGATCAGGTCGTCCGCCTCGTACTCGCCATGCGCCAGCACGCTGAGGCCCAGCGCGGCGCACAGTGCCTTGCAGTGGGTGAACTGGCGCCGCAGTTCTTCCGGTGCAGGGTCGCGGTTGGCCTTGTAGGCGGGGTACAGCCGGTTGCGGAAGCAGCTGTCGAGGGCTTCGTCGAAGGCGACGGCGATGTGCGCGGGCCGCTCTTTCTCCAGCAGCTCGAGCAGGAAGCGCGCGAACCCGTGCACGGCATTCGTCGGCCAGCCGTCGGCGTCCTGGAACTCATCCGGCATCGAATGCCAGGCGCGGAACACGTACAGGCTCGCATCCACCAGGTACAGCGGGCGCGGGTGCGACGGATCAGGCATCGGGATTCCAGACGGTCAACAGCGCGGCGGGGTCCGGCCGCTCCCGCTCGGGCGCCAGCAGCCGCGGCGTGCCGATGTGGATGAAGCCCACGATCCTCTCGTCCTGCACGAGCCCCAGCCGCTGCGCCACGTGCGCGTCATAGGCCATCCATCCGGTCAGCCATTGCGCGCCGAAGCCGAACGCCTGCGCGGCCTGCAGCAGGGCGAAGCAGACGCTGCCGGCCGTCAGCAGTTGTTCCTGCTCGGGCACCTTGTGGTCGGGCGTGAGGCGCGCGACGACGGTGACGATGTCCGGGGCGCTGGAAAAACGACTGCGGTCCTTCTCCACCGCCGCATCGGGCGCACCGGGGTCCAGCGCACGGGTGCGCGCCGCCAGCGCATCGCCCAGTGCATGGCGCGCATCGCCGTGAAGATGGATGAAGCGGAACGGCACCAGCTTGCCGTGGTCGGGGACGCGGACCGCGGAGGCCAGCATGCGGAGCAGGGTCGCACGGTCCGGGCCGGGTTCGCCCAATTGCTTGGAAGGTACGGAGCGTCGCGCGTCCAATCCCTGCAACAGACTTTCAGTGAGCATCGAGGCGCCTTATAGTGGGATTCAGTGCACATTAGCGGTGCATGAGTTTAATCGCAGCGGATGCACCACGGTCCGCGCCACGCACGGCTCCTCACTGCAGGACGGGTCGCAGCGGACAACCTGGCCGACCGAACGACGCAATGCCCGCCACGCCACCGCCCCTTCCCACCTCCGGCCACCAGCTCGTCGAGCTGCTGCGCGACGCGATGCAGCCGCCGCTGCAGGCCGCGTTCGCCGATGTGGTGGACGGCCTGCGCCAGCCGATGCTGGATCGCCTGGAACAGAGCGAGGTGGACCGTGGCCCCTATCTCGACGGCCTGCTGGCGCTGCGTGAACGGCGCGAGGCCATCCTGCGCGGATTCCGCGAGGACCTCGACGCGGCATGGCAGGCAGCGGCGACGGGCGATCAGGCACCGGCGCAGTTCGGCACGGAGAAGACCGGCGCCAGCCTGGGCCTGGTGGAGGAGGACGAACTTGATGTCCGCCTGGCCACCGAACATCTCGCGGAGGTGATCGCGCGCGAGTGGCAGTCCGAGCTGTTGCGCCTGAACGGCTACCTGACCTGGCTTGACATGGGGGTGCGGCTGGATCCCGGCCTGGGACCCTATTCGCCGGCGCGCATCGCGATGGCCGCCTACCAGGGATTCGCGCGCGCGGCCTTGCCCGGCAACGTGCGGGCGCTGGCCATGCAGTGCTGCGAGCGCGAACTCGTGGAACTGGTCGGGCCCATCTACGAATCCATGCACGCGCGCCTGGTCCGCAGGCTGGGGGCGCAGGACACCTCGTCTCCTCGCATGCGCCGGGCGCTGGCGATTCCGTCCGCCGGCGACGAGGCGACCAGCGAACCGGACTGGATGACGCGGTTCTTCGTGTCCTGGGACCACGGTGACGCCGAGGCGGCCACCGGCCCGGACGCGACCGCCTCGCTGCCGCCCGCGCTCCACCAGTTGCTGGAAGAATCGCGCCTGCAGCGCGCCCGCAACCAGGGCGTCGCGCGCCCGGCTGAACGCACCTCGCTGTCACAGCGTGAACTGATCGTCGCCCTGACGCTGCTGCAGATCGCGCCCGCCGAGGTGCACGCGGAGATCCTCGCCCGGCCGGACCGACTGCAGGCGGCGTTCAAGCAGCAGATCTTCCTGCAGGCCGCGCAGCTCGGCGTCGCACCCGAGGCCGTGGCGATCTCCGAGGCGGACGAAAACGTCGTCGACCTCGTCGGCATGCTGTTCGAAGTGATCTTCCGGGAAAGCCACCTGACCAGCGAACAGGTCCAGCTTCTGGGCCGGCTGATGGCGCCGATGACCAAGGTCGCGCTGCAGGACCGCAAGCTGTTCCTGCATGCGACCCATCCCGCGCGCCGGCTGCTCAACGTCCTGGTCGAGGCATGTGACGGCAATCCGGGGCAGACCGAGTCGCAGCGCCTGTTGCTGGAGAAGGTCAAGGACACGGTGCAGCGACTGGTCGCGGATTTCGACGAAAGCCAGTCGGTGTTCCGCCTGGCGCGCGCGGAATTCAACGCGTTCTACGCACGCTATCGTGGCGAGGCGGAACAGGTCGAGCAGGCGCTCGCGGCGGAACAGCAGGCCAAGGACGCGGAAGCGGACCTGGTCGCGCGGTTCGCCTCGCAACTCGAAGACCGCCTGCAGCCGCAGGACATCCCGGCCCCGATACGGCGGCTGCTGAAGGAAAGTTGGCCCGCCTATGCCGCGCGCATGGAGGGGCTGGGCAAGCCCAAGGCGGCCCCGATGATGCTGGATGGCCTGCTGCAGGCCGTCGCCGATGCCCACATCCGCGACGATGTGCGCGGCTGGCATGCGGCGATGGACTGGCTGCAACCGATGTGGATGGCCTCGGGGCAGTCGCGGGCCGCCATCGCGATCTTGCGCGAGCGGCTGTTCGATGCACTGGTGACCCCGCAGGCCGCGGCCACCGAGGCGGCCGTCGAACCGCCTGCGCCCGTCGTGCAGGCGCCATTGCTGCCCGGGTTGCTGGAAACCCACGAATGGGTCGAGGGGCTCGAGCATCTCGACCCGGTGATGACGGACTATTTCCAGCACTTGCGCGAAGGCAGCTGGCTGGACTTCGTCGACAAGGATCATCGCGTGCAGGCGGGCCGTCTGAGCTGGATCAGCCCCTTCTCGCGCCGCATGATGTTCGTCAGCCGCTCGGGTTCGCGCATCTGCGTGGCGTCGGTGCAGGAGCTGGTGGTGATGGCGCAGCTGGGCCGCGTGCGCATGCACCGCGACGAGGACGCGTTCTACAGCGCCATGCAGGGCGTGGTCGACCGCCTGGCCGCACCGGCACAGGCTTGATTGTGACAACCTCGCCCCCCATGCAAGCGGCGTGCCGCAACGGTTTTCTGCGCGGCGCCCTGTTGCGCAGCGTCAAACTGCCGATGCCATCACGGTAGTCCGTCAGCCGGATTTCCTACGATGTCGCTGCGGATCCCCGTCCGCATCCCCCCACTCCCTTTCGCCCTCCGGGGCGGGGAACCCTGCGCATGTCGAACGTCCCCAACCTCGCCGACCGCCCCGGGCGCGATACGCGCCTGCTGGAGCAGGCACGCGATGCCGCGATCCCGCCGCTGGTGGATGCGTTCGCGGTCGCGTTGGGGCGTTTCGACGACGCCCTGTTCGACAGGGCGGAACGGGCCGGTCCCTCGCAGATGGCCTTCCTCGACGCCATGCGCGAACTGCGCCGTCGCCGCGAGGACATCATCGGCCGCTTCCGCGGGCAACTGCAGCGGTCGTGGAAGGCCTTCGAGGCCGGGCAGCCGGTGCCGAGCGAGCGGGTGTTCTTGGAGTCGGCGGAAGACACGCTCAGCCTGGTCTCGGAACAGGAACTCGAATCGCGCCTGGCCGTCCGCAATTTCGCCAGCGTGATCATGCGCGACTGCAAGCCGGTGCTTGCGCGGCTTGACCGACGGCTCGGCTGGATCGCCGGCGACATCACGCTGGATGCCGATCTCAACCCGATCGGCCCCGAGCATATCGGCGTGGCCGTGCACCAGGCGTTCGCTGCCTGTGACCTGGCGGCCGATGTCCGGCTGGTGGTGATCAAGCTGTGCGAGCGCGACTTCGTGCCGGCCATCGCCCGCATCTACGCCTCGCTCGACCAGCGCCTGATGCAGGTCGGCGTGATGCCGGAACTGCCTGCGCGCCGCGCGCCGTCGCCCTCGTCCACGGGCGCGCCCGCGCAGGAGTTCGACGCCGTCAACGATGCGGCGGCCGATGGCGAGGACCCCGGGGCGCCGGCGTGGGCCGCGCGCTTCCTCAACCGCATGGCGGGCGTCAGCCGCGGACTGCAGGCCAGCCAGGCCGCGCCGGCTGCGAGCGCATTCGGCGATGTGCCGCCCGGCTACGGCGGGGCCCCCGGTGCCCAGGGCGTGCTGCTGGAAGCCCTGCACCATCTGCTGCAGGAATCACGCCGGGGTCGCGATGCCGGCGATGCGCCGCCACCGCGCGCGGCCGATCCGCGCCAGCGCGACCTGTCGCAGCGCGAAATGCTTTCGGTGCTGTCCCTGCTGCAGGCGTCGCCCAGCGCCACGCTGCGCGCAGCCATCGGCGACACCGGCGAGTCGCTCTCGCAGCGGCTCAAGAACGAAGTGCTCAGCAGCGCCACGCAACTCGGCGTGGATCCGTCGCAGGCGCGCCTCGCACCGGTCGATGAAGATGCCATCGACCTGGTGGGCATGCTGTTCGACGTGATGCTGGACGAGCGCGATCTGGAGGGCCGGCCGCGCGAGCTGATCGGTCGTCTGGTCGTCCCGTTCGTGAAGGTGGCCCTGCTCGACCGTCGCATGTTCGTGCAGAAGACCCATCCCGCACGGCGCCTGCTCAACGTGCTGGCCGAAGCCTGCGAGGGCAACAACGGCGAAAGCGCCGCCGAGCGCACGCTGCTGACCAAGGTCGAGGAAGTCGTCGATCGCCTGGTCGCCGAGTTCAACGAGAATCTCGCGATCTTCCTGACCCTGGAAGAGGAATTCCGCGCCTACCTCGAGCAGCACCGCCGCCGTATCGAGATCGCCGAGCGTCGTGCCGCCGAGATCCAGCGCGGCCAGGAACGCCTGGAAGCCGCGCGTGCGCGCATGACGTCCGAGCTGGACGAGCGCCTCTCGGGCCGGCGCGTGCCGCAGGCCATCGAGGATTTCCTGCGCCAGCCGTGGGCGCACCACGTCACCATGACGGTCCTGCGCGAGGGCGACGAGGGCGACGGCCTGCGCGAAGCACTGGCGCTGGCCGACGGCGTGCTCGAGGAACTGACCGAAGCGCAGCGCCACGTGGTCGGCAAGCCGTGGCTGCAGGCCTGGCGTGCGCAGATGCTGAAGGTGTTCGCCAGCGTCGGCATGAACCAGGATGCGGCCGCCGGCGCGGTGGATGCGCTGCACGACACCCTGCAGGCCGTGGCTGCCGCGCGTCCGGACCTGGAGCGCGCGTTGCCCGAGCTGCCGCAGGTCGTGTTGCCCAAGCCCGTCGTGGAAGAGGAGAGCGCGTCCATCCAGCTGGTCGGCGGGGCGGATACGCTCGATTTCGACCACAGCGATGCGGACCATTTCCGCGGCCTGCCCATCGGTACCTGGCTGGATTTCATCGACAAGGACAACAAGGTGCAGGCGGGCAAGCTGTCGTGGGTCAGCCCGATCTCCTCGCGCCTGCTGTTCGTCAACCGCCGCGGCGTGCGCTTCTGCGTCGCCTCGCCCGAAGAACTCGCGGCGATGGTGCGGTTGGGACGCCTGCGCACCCACCAGAGCGAGGACGCGTTCGACAGCGCCATGCAGGGCGTGATCGAGCGCCTGGAACCGGCGCCGTCGGCCGCCGCCCCGGCGTAAGGGAATCCGCGCCGCGCGGCCTTGCCGCGCTCTGTTAGCATCGCGGCACGGATGACCTAACGACGAGGGGCGCAATGGCGGTCGAAGTTCGGGTACTGAAGGAAGCCGCCGAGGGCGAACGCCGCGTGGCCGCGACGCCGGAAACCGTGCGCAAGCTGATCGCCGCGGGCGCACGGGTGGCCGTGGAGCGCGGAGCGGGCGACGGCGCGGGCTTCATCGACAGCGCCTACGCCGACGCGGGCGCCGAACTCGTGGACGATGCGGGCCGCGCCGGCGCCGACCTGCTGCTGTGCGTGCAACCGCCGTCGGCCGGCGCCATCGAAGGCTTCAAGCGGGGCGCCACGCTGGTCGGCGTACTGCAACCCACTGCCGATCCGGCGCGTGCCGCTGCGCTGCAGGCGAATGGTATCCAGGCATTCCCGCTGGAGCGGTTGCCGCGCACCACGCGTGCGCAGGCGATGGACGTGCTGAGTTCGCAGGCCGGCATGGCCGGCTACAAGGCGGTGCTGATCGCGGCGCAGCTGGCGCCCCGCTTCTTTCCCATGCTGACCACGGCCGCCGGCACCATCCGTCCGTCCAAGGTGCTGATCGTCGGGGCGGGCGTCGCGGGCCTGCAGGGCGTTGCGACCGCCAAGCGCCTGGGTGCGCAGGTCGAAGGGTTCGACGTGCGTCCGGAGACGCGCGAGCAGATCGAATCGCTGGGCGGCAAGTTCCTCGACCTCGGCGTCAGCGCGGCGGGCGAAGGGGGCTATGCGCGGCAACTGACGGACGTAGAGCGCGCGCTGCAGCAACAACGGCTGGCCGAGCACCTCAAGGGCATCGACGTGGTGGTGTGCACGGCCGCCGTCCCCGGGCGTCCGGCACCGAAGATCGTCACCACTGCGATGGTCGACGGCATGAAGCCGGGCAGCGTTATCGTGGACCTGGCGGCCGAGACCGGCGGCAACTGCGAACTGACGCGCCCGGGCGATACCTACGCGCACCACGGCGTGACCATCGCCGGTCCGCTCAACCTCGCCAGCCTGGGTGCGGTGCATGCGAGCGAGATGTACGCCCGCAACATGCTGAACTTCGTCGCCCTGTTCGTCAGGGACGGTGCGCTGCAGTTCGATTGGAGCGATGAATTGCTGGCGAAGACGGTATGGCCGGATCGGCCGGCCACGCAGGCGGCCGCCTGACGCCGGACGTCAGCGTTCCGGCCGCCGGTTCCGATCACGGTCACGGTCACGCGGCGGCGGTGCGTTGTCGCGCATCCACGCCTCGCGCTGTTCGGGCGTCATCTTTTTCCACTCGTTCCGCAAGGCCTCGCGCTGCTCGGGGCTGAGCGTCTTCATGCGTGCGAACAGGGCGCGCGCATGCCGGCGCTGATCGGGACTCATGCCCTCAAAGCGCTTCATGCCGTGCCGCGCCTGCGCACGCTGTTCCGGCGTCATCGCCTGCCAGCGCTGGGCGCGTTCGAGCATGCGGCCGCGATCGCCGGGCTCCCGGTTCCAGCGGTCGCGCACGGGTGCGATCAGGGCTTCACGCTGTTCGGGCGTCAGCTTCTCCCAGGTCGGCAGCGGCGCGGGTGCGGACTGCGCGAGCACGTGGCCACTGGCCAGCAGGACGCCGAGGGCGAGGATGCGAAGGGCAGCGGCCTTCATGGGGTCGACTCCATGGCAAGGGGCTGTGCGTCGGCGGACGCCAGCCAGAGATACAGTTCGGGGTCTTCGTCGTACGCGCTGGCCACGCCGAGTTCCTCCGCAGTGAGGTCGCCCTCGCTCTCGCCGGCAACGGTCTCCGGCGCGGGCGGCACCGGGCCGCGGGGCAGCCATTGCAGACCGACACCGACCGCCAGCACCGCGGAAAAGGCCGTGGCCACCAGCCAACGCCCACGGTGGCGCGCACCGGCCGGCGCGGCCTGCCGCCCGGCCTCGTGGCGGGCGTTCCGCAGGTGCATCAGGGTCTGGGGTGAGACCTGCGCCAGCGACGCCTGGTGCAGGCGACGCGCGTACTGGTCGATGTCAGGGGCGGGGTTCATCGGAATTCCTCAAGTTGCCGTTGCAGGGCCTCGCGCGCGCGGGACAGGTGGGTTTTCACCGATCCCTCCGAGCAGCCCATCGCGCGCGCGGTGTCGGCCACATCCAGTTCTTCCAGCACGCGCAGGGTAAACGCCTCGCGCTGGCGCGCGGGCAGGCCGCGCAATGCCTGCACCAGGCGGGTATACGCCTCGCGCTGATCGTGGGCCTGCGCCGGCCCTGCGCCGTGGTCGGGCGCCCAGTCCACCGGTCCTTCCTCGCCGCGATCGCCCGTGGGCATCAGCCAGCGCAGGCGGAAGCCGGCGCGGCGCTGCAGGTCGACGATGCGACGGCGCAGGATGCTCCAGAACAGCGGTGACCATTCTTCGGCCGGCTTCTCGCGATAGGCCAGCATCTTCATCATCGCGTCCTGCACCGCATCGAGCGCGTCCTCGCGATCGCGCAGGCCGGCTTCGGCGAACCGGAACGCGCGGGGTCCGATATCGGCCAGGAAACGCTCGATCGTCGTCGCCAGCGGGGCGGGCGACGACGTTTCCGGCGGCGGGCTCGGGGCGGTGCTCACCAACATAGCTTAGCGGTCGCGTTGTGGATCAGCCGCGATGGTCCAGGCGCCGGTCGATGCGATCGCCACGGCGGTCCCAGCGCGCCTCGGCCCGTTCGCCCTTGCGATCCAGCCGGGTATCGATGCGGTCGCCGCGGCGTTCCAACCGGTTCGCGGCGCGGGAGTGACCATGATGGTCGGCCCACTGCGCACTGCGGTCGAAGCGCCGCTCGATACGGTCGCCGCGCGCGTCGGTCCGTTGTTCGATGCGGTCGCCCTTGCGGTCCAGGCGATGGTCGATGCGGTCGCCGCGATCGCCGGCGACGGCGGTGCCGGTGGCAGTCAGCAGCAGTACGGTCAGGCCGAGCAATGACGTGCGCTTCATGGTGGACTCCTCGGTGGGATGGGGCGGTGCAGGCAAGGAAACGCCCCGAGGCGTCGTCGGTTGACGCGGCAGCGCCGCCCACGCGCGGGTTCAGGTACGGTTATGATGCGGAAGCACCGGCCGACGCCCGTGCATCGACAACGTGGACGAGGTGGAGGAGCGGATGAGCGACGGGTTCGTGGCGCTGTACATCTTCATGCTGGCGGCCATCGCCGGCCACGTGATCATCTCGCGGGTGCCGGTGATCCTGCACACGCCGCTGATGTCCGGCTCCAACTTCATCCACGGCATCGTGCTGATCGGCGCGATGGTCGTGCTGGGCCACGCCGACACCCCGCTGGAAAAAGCCATCGGCTTCATCGCCGTCCTGCAGGGCGCGGGCAACGCGGCCGGCGGCTACGTGGTCACCGAGCGCATGCTGGACATGTTCAAGAGCAGCAAGCCCGCGGGTGGCAAGTGAGCAGCATGCCCATCGTTCCCGCGCCTGCGCGCACTGCGCGCGACGTATTCCAGGGGTTGAGCTACCTCCAGTACCCGGCGCTGCTGGTGGCGCTGGGGTACGCGGCGAAGTCGGGTTGGACGCTCGCAATGGCCGGCAGCGGGAGCTGGGCGGCGGTGTACGACGACTGGAACTATGTGCTGCTGTACGCCGGCATCGGTATCGGCCTGTCTTCCCTGCAGGATCCGACCCGCACGCAGAACGCGTTGTCGAAACGCGTCTGGCAGGACCCACGCAAGGGGCGCTGGATGCTGGTGCTGCTGTCTTTTTACACCGTCACCCCGATGGTGGCCGGGCTGTTCGGCGCATACCTGGCCGACACGACGGTGGTGAACCAGTTGTCGCTGGGCCTGGTGGCCTTCGGCTTGGGCATGGTCGGCCTGCTCAAGACCGCGATTGAGATGCGTGAGCACCATCGGGTGGACAAGCCACCCGCATCGTCGTCCGAAGGGAGCCGTGCATGAGTGCGTTGACGCTGGTGAAACTGAGTTACTTCGTGGCCGCCACGCTGTTCCTGCTGGGCCTGCAGCGCATGGCCAGTCCCAAGACCGCGCGCAGCGGCATCCAGTGGGCCGGCGTGGGCATGCTGATCGCCACGATCGCCACGTTCTTCCTGCCGGGGCTGCACAACATCGGCCTGATGATCGCGGCCATCGTGATCGGCGTCGGCCTGAACTGGGTCTGGGGCAAGAAGGTCGCCATCACCGACATGCCGCAGATGGTCGCGCTGTTCAACGGCATGGGCGGCGGTTCGGCCGCGGCGATCGGTGCGGTGGAACTGGTGCGCTACTCCGCCGGTGAGCCGGCGCCGTCGACGTTCACGCTGTCGTTGGCGGTCATCGGCGCGCTGATCGGCGCGGTCTCGCTGACCGGCTCGGTGATCGCTTGGGCCAAGCTCGACGGGCGCATGGACAAGCGCTACACCTTCCCGGGGCAGCAGTGGTTCAACGCGCTGGTGGCGCTGGCCGCCATCGCCAGCGGCGTGATGGCGCTGACCACCCTGGCGATGCCGTGGATCATCGCGTTCTTCGTGCTGTCGCTGGCGCTCGGCGTGCTGATGACGCTGCCCATCGGCGGCGCCGACATGCCGGTGGTGATCTCGCTCTACAACGCCTTCACCGGCCTGGCGGTCGCCTTCGAAGGCTACGTGCTCGGCAACGAAGCGCTCATCATCGCCGGCACCATGGTCGGCGCGGCCGGCATGCTGCTGACGCGGCTGATGGCCAAGGCGATGAACCGCAAGATCACCAATGTGCTGTTTTCCAACTTCGGTGGCGGCAGTGCGGCGATGCAGGAGATCGGCGGATCGATGAAGCCCATCGAGGCCGCCGACGTCGCCGCGATGATGGCCTACGCCGAACGCGTGGTGATCGTGCCCGGCTACGGCCTGGCCGTGGCGCAGGCGCAGCACAAGATCTGGGAGCTGTCGCAGAAGCTGATGGATCGCGGGGTGAAGGTGAAGTTCGCCATCCACCCGGTCGCCGGCCGCATGCCCGGCCACATGAACGTATTGCTCGCCGAAGCCGGCGTGCCCTACGACCTGATCGCCGACATGGACGACATCAACCCCGAGTTCGCCAACACCGACGTCTCGCTGGTGATTGGCGCGAATGACGTGGTGAATCCGGTGGCGAAGACCGACCCGGCCAGCCCGATCTACGGCATGCCCATCCTCGACGTGGTGAACTCGAAGAACACCATCGTCATCAAGCGCGGCAAGGGCACCGGTTTCGCCGGCATCGAGAACGCGCTGTTCTACGCCGACAACACCCGCATGCTGTACGGCGACGGCAGCGAGATGGCCAATGCGCTGGTCAGCGAACTGAAGGCGCTGGACGGCGGGCACTGAGCCCGCCGCTCCGCGTCAGCGCGTCCACCAGGCCGCAAGCAGCGGCGCCGCCACCAGCGCCGCGGCGTCCAGCGGGGAGGTGGTCAGCGACACCAGTGTCCAGGCATGGTGCGCGCCCAGCTTCAGCACCGAATCCCACGGATTGAGCCCGAAGGCAAACCCCATCTGGGTGGCGGCGATGGTCCACAGCGCCAGCAGGGAGATCGCGACGGTGGCCACGCCGCCCAACACGGCACGGCGCGCGCCGGCGGGCATGCCGCACAGGCGCAGCACCAGCACGATGTCGAGCGCGACGGCAAGCGCCATCCAGCCCGCCTGCCGCTGGAGGTAGAGCGCCAGCGCCACCCAGATCACCAGCACGCTGCCGCCGGCCAGCACGAGCATCAGGGGAACAAGCCATGGGGCGGCGCGACGCAGGGCGGGGGACATGGAGACTCCGGCAGGGCCGCCAAGGATACGGCCTGAACGCGGTCGCCGGGGCGCGAAGGCTACAATAGACCGCCTTGCAGCGCCCCACGCGCGTCCCCATCTGGTCTTGCATGTATTCCCGCAGCAGCGAACCCGTCCAATTCTCCCGCGATTGCGCCGCCGTTCTGGTGCCGCAGGGCGAACTCGTCACCCTGCCGGCCGGCAGCTACGGCTACATCACCCAGGCGCTCGGCGGCAGTTACACCGTGTTCGTCGAAGGCAACCTGATGCGCATCGCCGGCAGGGATGCGGATGCGATCGGCAAGGAACCGTCCGAACCGCTCTCGTTGCCCGACAACGCCAGCGACGAGGAAGTCGAGGCGATGGTGTGGAACCAGCTGCGCACCTGCTTCGATCCCGAGATCCCGTTCAACATCGTCGACCTCGGCCTGGTCTACGAAGCCAACCTCACCACCCGCGACGACGGCCAGCGCGGCGTCGACGTGAAGATGACGCTGACCGCGCCGGGCTGCGGCATGGGCGAGATCCTGGTCGACGACGTGCGCAGCAAGCTGGAGATGATCCCCACCGTGGCCGAGGCCGATGTCGAACTGGTGTTCGATCCGCCGTGGGGCCGCCACATGATGTCCGACGCCGCCAAGCTGGAAACCGGCATGCTCTGAGCCCGCGGCTCGCCCGATGCAGAACCCGTCAGGAAGAAAGAGATGAACGTGATGAACGCCGCCCCGTTGACCTACCGCGTGAACCGCTCCGACAAGGCCCGCACCCCGGACGAGCGCGACGCCATCCTCGCCAGCCCCGGGTTCGGCCTGCACTTCACCGACCACATGGTCGCCATCACCTGGGACAAGGCGCAGGGCTGGCACAGCGCGGAAGTCCGCGCCTACGGTCCGCTGTCGCTGGACCCGGCCGCCTCGGTGCTGCACTACGGCCAGGAGATCTTCGAAGGCATCAAGGCCTACCGCCATGCCGACGGCTCCATCTGGACCTTCCGTCCCGACGCCAACGGCAAGCGCCTGCAGCGTTCGGCCGCGCGCCTGGCGCTCCCGCAGCTGCCGGTCAACGAGTTCGTCGAATCGCTGCGCCAGCTGGTCGCCATCGATGGCGACTGGGTGCCGTCGGCGCCGGAGACCAGCCTGTACTTCCGTCCCTTCATGATCGCCACCGAAGCCTTCCTCGGCGTGCGCGCCGCGCACCGGGCCGGCTACTACGTCATCGCCAGCCCCGCCGGCGCGTACTTCGCCAAGGGCGTGGCGCCGGTGTCGATCTGGCTGTCGGAAGACTATGCCCGCGCCGCCAAGGGCGGCACCGGTGCCGCCAAGTGCGGCGGCAACTACGCCGCCTCGCTGCTGCCGCAGCAGGAAGCGCAGGCGCAGGGCTGCTCGCAGGTACTGTTCCTCGATCCGGTGGAAGGCAAGTACCTGGAAGAACTGGGCGGCATGAACGTGTTCCTCGTCTACAAGGACGGCCACATCGTCACCCCGGAACTCTCCGGCAGCATCCTTGAAGGCATCACCCGCGACAGCATCATCCAGATCGCCCGCGATCGCGGCCACACCGTCGAAGAGCGCAAGGTCTCCATCGATGAGTGGAAGCAGGGCGTGACCTCCGGCGACATCGTCGAAGTGTTCGCCTGCGGCACCGCCGCGGTGATCACGCCGATCGGCCAGCTCAAGGGCAAGGACTTCGCCGTGGGCGACCTCAACGCACCGGCCGGCGAAGTGACGATGGGCATCCGCAAGGAACTCACCGACATCCAGTACGGCCGCATCCCCGACCGCCACGGTTGGCTGGTGAAGTTGCGCGAATGAGGTCGAAAGCATCGTCTAAAGAAAAGCCCGCTGCGAAGTGGGCTTTTTTATTGCGTAATCAACGCGTGGTTCACCGAATAAAAAATTCGCATGTGCGGTGGTGCGCAGGAAGTAAATGAACCTACCTGCGGATGTCTACCGGTGACCTGCGCTTCATGCGTGTATCCCGGCGATTACGTTTGAAACATATATGGCGAACTGTGTCTTTCATCGCTGATTCAGCGAAGTGCTCTCCGTTAGCGTCGTCGTTGCGTCGTGCATTGCGCGGCGTGTACCCGGTCGAACGCAACAGCCCGTCCACCCCCTCCCGTTGCAGTCCCGCGCCCTCGACCGGGCGATTGCCGCATTGGCGGCTTTTCATTTCATCCTTGAGGGAGAGTCTGATGTCTGGATTTGCAAAGCGTGGTTCGCGTGTGCGCCTGCTGTGCCTGTCGTCCGCCGTGCTCGCATCGCTGTATGCGTTGCCGGCCATGGCCGGCCGTGTCGACATGAGTGGCCTGCAGGTGGAAGAACCGGGCGGCTACGACCGCTTCATCGTGAAGTATCGCGACGGCAGTACGGAAAGCACCAACGCGACGCAGCTGCAGCGCTCGCTGACCAGCGCCGCCAGCACCGGCGTCGCCAAGCGCGGCGGTCGCGCGCTGGGCCTGCAGAAGCTGCGCCGGCTCGCCGCGGGCGGTGCCGACGTGGTGCGGGCCGATCGCAAGCTGGACCGCATCGAAGCCGAGTCGCTGATGCGCCAGCTGGCCGCCGATCCGAACGTGGAGTACGTGGAGGTCGACCAGCGCATGTATCCGGTGCTGACGCCCAACGACCCGCGCCTGTCCGAGCAGTGGGGCTTCGGCACCACCACGTCCGGCATCAACGTGCGCTCGGCCTGGGACAAGTCCACGGGTGCGGGCGTGGTGGTGGCCGTCATCGACACCGGCATCACCAACCATGCCGACCTCAACGCCAACATCCTGCCCGGCTACGATTTCATCAGCGACACCTTCGTCTCGCGCGACGGCAACGGACGCGATTCGAACCCGAACGACGAGGGCGACTGGAACCCGGTCGCGGGCGAGTGCTACAGCGGTTCGCCGGTCAGCAACTCCAGCTGGCATGGCACGCACGTAGCCGGCACCGTCGCCGCCGTGACCAACAACAGCACGGGCGTGGCCGGTACCGCGTTCGGCGCCAAGGTGGTTCCGGTGCGTGTGCTGGGTCGCTGCGGTGGCCTGACCTCGGATATCGCCGACGCGATCACCTGGGCCTCGGGTGGCACCGTCAGCGGCGTGCCCGCCAATGCCAACCCGGCGGAAGTCATCAACATGTCGCTGGGCGGCGGCGGTACCTGTTCCGCGACCTACCAGAACGCGATCAACGGTGCGGTCGGTCGCGGGACCACCGTGGTGGTGGCCGCGGGCAACAGCAACACCAACGTGTCCAGCGCGGTGCCGGCGAACTGCCCGAACGTCGTGGCCGTGGCGGCGACCACGTCGAGCGGCTCGCGCGCCAGCTTCTCCAACTACGGCACCGGCATCGACATCTCCGCGCCGGGCCAGAGCATCCTGTCGACGCTCAACTCCGGCACCACCACGGCGGGCAGCGCGAGCTACGCGTCGTACAACGGCACATCCATGGCGGCGCCGCACGTGGCGGGCGTGGTCGCGCTGATGCAGGCCGCCGCACCGTCGCCGCTGACTCCGGCACAGGTGGAGACCATCCTTAAGAACACCGCGCGTCCGTTGCCGGGCACGTGCTCGGGTGGCTGCGGTGCGGGCATCGCCAATGCGGACGCGGCCGTCGTGGCGGCGCAGGGCGGCACCACGCCGCCGGGTGGCGGTACGCAGACCTACACCAACGGCACCGACGTCAGCATTCCCGACAACAACACGACGGGCGTGACCAGCACGATCGCCGTGTCGGGCCGCACGGGCAACGCGCCGAGCAATGCGCAGGTGGCGGTCAGCATCGTGCACACCTACATCGGTGACCTGATCGTCGACCTGCTGGCGCCGGATGGTTCGGTGTACGTGCTGCACAACCGCACGGGCGGCAGTGCCGACAACATCAACCAGACCTACACGGTTAACCTGTCGAGCGAAGCCCTCAACGGCAGCTGGCGCCTGCGCGCCCGCGACCGTGCAGGTGCGGATACCGGCTACATCAACAGCTGGAGCATCACGTTCTGAGGATTGCCCGCTGAGGGAGTCGCCAGGATGTGCATGAGGAACCCCGGCCTTGGCCGGGGTTCTTCGTCTGTGCTAGGGGCAGGACCGCATGTCGATCCCGCACCCCCTCCTTCGTCGAACAGGCAAGCGCAGGTCGTGACGCCAAGGTGGCGCACACAGCTTGCATGACCGCCAGGAGCGATGCATGACGACGAACGCGAAGACAAAAGGTCCGGCTTCCTACTTCCCTTCGATAGAGAAGCAGTACGGCAAGCCGGTGGAACACTGGTTCACGATCCTGGGCGCGGTCAGCGACCGGAAACACGGCGAGCAGGTGGCCCTGTTGAAAACGGAGCACGCGTTGGGCCATGGCCATGCGAATGCGCTGGTGGCGTATTTCAGGGCGGAGCGCGGAGGCTAGACGCCTTCCAGTGAAAGCAGGGAGGACGAGTACGGCCTCGGGCACCCTTCGACGGCGCCTGCAGGCATCGGGTGGCCGCGCAGATTGACGCCGCGATGACGCAGGCCTTTCGAAGATGCGGGCACTGCAACCCGAGTCCTTTGCCCATGTCCGTGCGATTCCTTGCCGTCGTCCTGCTCGCCGCCCTCTCGGCCCCCTCCCGGGCGGAACCCCCTGTGTCCCTGGCGGCGCAGGCGAACGATCCCGCCACGCGGAGCGGCGCGGCTGCGCTGCTGCGCGCCCAGGTACTGCTGGACCGCGCGCACTTTTCACCCGGGGAAATCGATGGCCTGTCCGGCTCCAACCAGCGGCGCGCGCTGCGGGGCTTCCAGGCCGCCAGGGGGCTGGACGTCACCGGCGAGCTCGACCAGGCCACGTGGAACGCCCTGAACGCAAACGCGGTGGCGGTGGTCACCGCGTACACGTTGACGGCCGAAGACGTCGGCCAGCGCTACATCCGCATTCCCGACGACATGATGGCGCAGGCAAAGCTGCCATCGCTGGGCTTCGCGTCGGTGCGCGAAGCCCTGGGCGAACGCTTCCACGTTGCGCCGGCGCTGCTCGAACAACTGAATCCCGGCGTGGACTTCGCGCGGGCGGGTGCCCGGATACAGGTGCCGAACGTGGCCGATGTCGCCGCGCCGCCCAAGGCCGCCCGCGTGGTGATCGACAAGTCCGAGTCCACGCTTGCGTTGATGGACGCCGCAGGCAAGGTCGTCGCGCAGTTTCCTGTGTCCTCCGGCAGCGACAAGGACCCGTTGCCACTGGGGGAGTGGAAGATCCTCGGCACCGCCGTCAATCCCACCTTCCACTACAACCCGGCCCTGTTCTGGGACGCGGATCCCTCCCATGCCAAGGCGACACTGCCTGCCGGCCCGAACAACCCGGTGGGCACGCGATGGATCGATCTTTCCAAGCCTCACTACGGACTGCACGGCACGCCCGAGCCGGCCACGGTGGGGAAGGCGCAATCCCATGGCTGCGTGCGGCTGACGAACTGGGACGTCGAGCGCGTCGCCGCCGCCGTCTCGCCCTCCACCGCCGTCGTGATGCAGGACTAGCATGAAGTACGTGCTGGGCCTGCTGCTGGTGGTGGCGCTGGGCGTGGTCGTCTGGAGCGGCATGGACATCGTGCCTACGCCGGCATCCGACCCGCCGCAGCCCGTTGCATCCCCTGGGGCGACAACGTCCGCTGCGGTTGCGACACCGGACGTGGCCAATACGCCTGCAGTCGCCGTTGCCGGCACCGTCGCGCCTGCGCCTGTGTCCCCCGCGCCTGGCGTCGGCAGCGACATGCCCGCGCCATCCGCGCTGCTGCTCCCGGTCCAGGGCATACGCGCGGCGGA
Organism: uncultured Pseudoxanthomonas sp.; assembly: GCF_947498795.1. Taxonomy (NCBI): domain Bacteria; kingdom Pseudomonadati; phylum Pseudomonadota; class Gammaproteobacteria; order Lysobacterales; family Lysobacteraceae; genus Pseudoxanthomonas; species uncultured Pseudoxanthomonas sp. Next base: position 399,392 of record NZ_CANMLQ010000001.1, read on the forward strand.
CCTCACCGATACCTTCACCGACGCACGCAGCGAAGGGCGCTCCCACGATGCCATCGACATCATGGCCGCCAAGGGCACCCCGGTCTTTGCCGTGGCCGATGGCCATGTGGAAAAACTCTTCACCAGCGAGCGCGGCGGCTTGACGATCTACCAGTTCGAGCCGACCGGCCGCTACGCCTACTACTACGCACACCTCGACCGGTATGCGGATGGATTGGCGGAAAAGCAGCAGATCCGCCGCGGGCAGGTGATCGGCTACGTAGGCGCCACGGGCAACGCCAGCCCCGATGCCCCCCACCTGCACTTCGCCATCTTCCTGCTTGGCCCCGAGAAGCAGTGGTGGAAGGGCAGCCCGGTCAATCCGTATCCGATCCTGACCGCGCAGCAAGCTCTTTGATCAGCGGCGTGGCCGCACCTTCCGGTCGCGCCGCGCTCCCACCAAGGTTGGCGGGGACCGTGGGGGATGCGGAGGGCAGCATGTCCGCGGTTCGAACCCGAGGCGGGTGCGAGCCCCAACCCACCGCGAATAGGTCCTGCTTTAGGTCTTAGGACATCACGACAGGGGCTTGCCGGTGATCGACGCCAGCCGAGGGCGCGGCTGCACCTGCGGGCGGTGCCGCGCCTCACCCGCACATGCTCTTGGGCCCACGGTGCTCGCGCGGATCAACCGGGACAGGTACTCTGGCCGCCGTTTCCGGATCCCTGTTTTCCTTTTGCCCTGGTCGGCGGAAGGCATTCGGCCATCGCAGACAAGTCAGCAACCATTGAAAGCAAGCCAACTCCAACTGAAAACAGACTGGCGCTTCGAAGAGAGCGAGCAGCGGCGCCACTACGTCATCGAACCATGGCTCGACGGTCGGCGGGTGGGGCGCGCGCACGGCTGGTTCGAACCCGGCGGGAGCTTTGTGCTGGAGAAGATCGAGATCGATTCCAGGCAGCGCTCACGCGGCTACGGAAGTACGGTGATCGAGCAGCTGCGGCAGAAGGCGCGCGACAAGGGCTGCCACGAGCTTGTGATCAACAACGTGCGGTCCAGCAATCACCGGGCCATCGCGCTCTATGAGGCGATGGGGGCGAAGGCCGTCCCGCTGTCGGCAAGCCTCAGCGCCTTTGTCATTTCGCCGCCGTAGGTCTGGTCCTTCTGAGTCGGGCTCAGAGTAGGTTTTCCATCGGCACATCCGACGCGGCGAGATGGCGGGAGATGGGGCTGTCGCGCCCGGGAATGGCTTCAAGTCGAGGGAAGGCTTGAGCTGTTGGAGTTTCGCTATCCTTGCCGTGCCTATGGTCTTTTCAGGACTTCGCCATGAAGAGCACTCTCGTTACGCTAATTTCGTTGGCGGTGCTTTGTTGCTCCTGTTCAAGCGATGAGGAGGCTGGCGACTATTGCCGCTCATTGCTGTCCGGGATGCCGACTAGCCGGGTTTCGGTTCACGATCTTTATGTTTACGGAACGCTGCATCATGGGAGTGTTGCGGTGTCAGCAGATTGCCCGGGTTCGCCTTTCGTTTTTTCTAGTCTGCAAACCTCTCCCGTTGGTGAGGATGAGGGGGGTGCGCGCGTTTCGGCGTTTAATGCGGTTGTCTTCAATACGCCAGTTACGAAGAGCGGCATGTTCAGGCTTGATGGTGTGGTCGATGTGCTTCCAGATCAGAAGTTGATTCGGTTGGTTGATGTGAGCAACTTTCGAGAAGTGGAAGAGGTGGAGAGTCGCAAGGTTCTCGATTCGCTAAGTCGTCGGCCCTAGATGATGTGTTCCCTGCCGGGATAGGATCAAAGGTTTCCAGGAATTGGAGCCGTGGACCAATTCTTCTCCCAAAAGCAAAAGGCCCGCGTTAGCGGGCCTTGTTGTTACTGCAGAATCTATCGGCCTGCCGGTCTCAAACCGCCTCGAACCGATTCTCCGCCACGTTCTTCCGCACCTTCGCCGGATCCCAGATCCGGCCGTTCATCGCGATGTACACGCCCGCCGGCAGCGACTGCACCGCGCCGATCGCGCAGCCGATGTTGAACTCCGCGTCCGAGCCGCGGAAGCGGGCCGGGCTGAGGGCGCCGGTCATGACGATGGTCTTGTCGGTGATCGAAGCGAGCACGTGGCCCGTCTGCACCATGCTGTCGGTGCCGTGCGTCACCAGCACGTGCTTCGTCGGCTGCGCGGCGATGGTCGCGCGGATCAGCTCGCGGTCCTCGTCGGTGATGTGCAGCGAATCCTTGCGCAGGATCGGGATGACCGTGAAGCGGAACGTCACCCCCAGCTCGCGCAGGATCATGCCGATCTGCGGGTCGCCGATCTGGTAATCGGACTTGTCGTCGAAGTAGATCTTGTCGATCGTGCCACCGGTGGTGACGATCAGCAGCTCATCCATCTCAGTGCTCCTGCCGGCGCTCACGGCGCGCCTGGCGTTGTGTCCGGGGAAGTCAGGTCGTACGGCTCGCCGTAGTGCTCGCAGATCGCTTCCAGCGTGCGCGACGGTGGGGCGACGACCACGCGATTATCGCCGTTTTGCCGGGTGAAGGTGCAGCGCACGTCGGTGACGTTGCCGTCCTCGTCGCCGCCGGCATCCACCTGCACCATCAGGTCCATGGTGTCGTACTCCAGTGGCAGCGCATGCGGCGCATCCAGCTTCCAAAGGTGGAATTCCCAGCTGCAGCAACTGCTGCGCCCGGCTTCCACCAGCCAGCCTTCGATGACCTGCAGCTCGTAGTAGCCGCCGCTGAAGAAGTGCTGCAGCGTGCGCGTGGCCGGATCGATCCGGTAGACCTCGCCCTCGCAGTTCGGGCCGGCGCCGCACATGCCGCGGATCTCTACCTCGTGCATGCCGTCGCCGTCCACGTCGATCAGGTTGGCGTGGCCCATGCTGGTGTAGCCGACCTCCTGCGTCACCTCCCGCCGATCGCACACGCGGCCGCCATCGCAGGCCAGTGTGGCGACATAGCGGCGCACTTCCGGCGAAGCGCATTCTGTCTGCACCGTCAGCACGCTGCCGTCGCGGTTCTCGGCGCGGACGGCATCGGCCGGTTCGCACACCGCGTCCTGCGCCCAGCCGCACGGCGCCAGCAGACAGAACAGCAGCGCCACGACGAAGCGCATCACCCCTTCCTGCCGAACCGCTTCGCGAACGCCGGCCAGCTGGTCGCCAGCACGATGCCGATGGACAGCACGATGCCGCCCCAGGCGAACGGCGCCTTCACCGGATCGGCCCACGCCACCATCACCGCGTGCGAAAACCAGAACAGCGCGAACACGCCGGCCCAGAACGCCGCCGTGCGCCGACGCGCCATCACCCCGATCATCAACAGGATCGGCGGCAGCGCGAACACCAGCAGCGCCAGCGTGTACTGCAGGTCGCCCCAGAACCACACCGCATACAGGATGGCCAGCAGTTGCAGCAGGGCGGCGAGCAGCAGGCGTGAGCGGTCCATCAGCGCGTCTCCAAGCGACGGGCGATATCGGCGACACGGCGACCGAGTGCGCGCGCGAGGGCGGCTTCTTCGTCGCTGGGCTGCGGATCATCGTCCCCGCCCGCCACGTGGCTGGCCCCATACGGTGTGCCGCCGGTGCGCGTGGTGCTGAGCTGCGGCTCGGTGAACGGAATGCCGACGATCACGCAGCCGTGGTGCAACAGCGGCACCTGCATCGACAGCAGCGTGGATTCCTGCCCGCCATGCTGGGTGGCGGTGGAGGTGAATACCGCCGCCGGCTTGCCGACCAGCGTGCCGCTGGCCCATTCCGCGCCCAGGCCATCGATGAAATGCTTGACGGGCGCGGCCATGTTGCCGAAGCGGGTGGGGCTGCCGAGGATCAGGCCCGCGCACTCGGCCAGGTCCTGTCTGTCCACGTACGGCGCGCCTTCTTCGGGCACGGGCGGCGCGGCCTGCTGGGTCACGGCGGCGACCGGCGGCACGCTGCGCAGGCGCGCGGACATGCCGTCCACTTCGCCCACGCCACGCGCGATCTGCCGCGCCAGCCGCGCAACGGATCCGCCGCGGCTGTAGTAGAGCACCAGGATCTCGGGCATGGGGGCGTCTTCGTGGCGTGGAAGCGCCTAGTATCGGCGATGTCGCGCCCATGACGCATCGGTTACCCTTCCGCCCATGGAGCCCCTGGATTCGTTGAACCGCTGGACTGACCGCATGCGCGACCGCGCGCGCACGGGCACCTTCTTCCGCTTCCTGGCCAAGCGCTTCCTCGACGACCGCCTGTTCCAGGCTGCCGGCTCGCTGGCCTACACCACGCTGTTCGCGCTGGTGCCGCTGGCGATGGTGGTGTTCGGCGTACTGTCGGCGTTCCCGGTGTTCCAGGAATGGAGCGCGCAGCTGCGCGACTACATCTTCGCCAACTTCCTGCCCGGCGCGGCGGTCAGCCTGAAGGCGAAGCTCGATGGTTTCTTGGCCAACACCGGCAAGCTGACCGCGGTCGGCGTGATCGCGCTGGTGGTGTCGCTGCTCATCACGCTCAACAGCATCGAGGCGACCTTCAACCGCATCTGGCGCGTGCGTAGTGCGCGGCCGAAGCTGTCGCGCTTCCTCGTGTACTGGACCGTGCTGACGCTGGGCGCGCTGATGGCGGCGGCCTCACTGGCGCTGTCAGCACGCTTCTATGCGCTGCCCGTGTTCGCCACCAGCGGCGGCAAGTGGCTGCAGGCGCTGTCGCTGAGCGTGGCGCCGGTGTTGATCGAGCTGGCGGCCATCGTTGTGATCTACCGCGTGGTGCCGCACCGGACCATCAAGTGGCGCTATGCGGTGGCGGGCGCGTTGCTGGCGACCGTGCTGCTGGAACTGGCGAAGTGGGGCCTGGGCGTCTACCTGGGCAGCTTCAACGCGTACCAGAAGATCTACGGCGCGGTGGCGGCCGCTCCCATCCTGCTGCTGTGGATCTTCCTGTGCTGGGTGGCCGTGCTGCTGGGCGCGTCGCTCGCCTCCGGCATGGCCGCCTTCCGCTACCAGCCGGTCGCGCTGCGCCTGCCGTTGGGCTACGAGATCTATGGCCTGCTGCGCATGCTGGGCCGCTTCGCGCAGGCGCGCGAGAAGGGCAAGGGCCTGCACAGCGACCAGATCCTGGCGATGGAGCCGATGCTGACCGATTCGCTGATCCAGCAGATGCTGGCGCAGCTGGCCGAGATCGACCTGCTGCGCCGTGACGAAGAAGGCGAATGGCTGCTCGCACGCGACCTGGACGACCTGACGCTGTGCGACCTGTACGAAGCCTGCCAGCTGCGCATTCCCGTGGCCGAAGCACATCTTCCGTTCCACGACGACGCGCTGGGGCGCGCCGCGCGCGTGGCGCTGGACGACCTGCGCGTGCCCTTGCGCGAGTTGTTGAAAAAGCGCGTCAGCGACCTGTTCGTCGATTCCCACCAGGAGCCTGCATGAAGCCCGTTTCTTCCCTGTCGCTGGCGGCCGTGTTGTTGCTGGCCGCGTGCAACGCCGGATCGGCGCCCGCCGAGGTGGCCGAACCGGCGATTGAGGCGCATGTGAAGGATGTCGACCCCGCTGCCGAAAAGCCGGCCGATCGCACGGTCGAGATTCCGACCCTGCAGGTGAAGACACTCGATGGCGCCGATTACACGCTGGCCGCGCTCCGCGGCAAGTGGGTGGTGGTGAATTTCTGGGCGACGTGGTGCGCGCCCTGCCTGAAGGAAATGCCGGACCTCTCGGCGCTGGACAAGGACAACGACCACATCGAGGTGATCGGGCTGGCGTACGAAGAGATCGAAGCCGACGACCTGAGGGCTTTCCTCGCGGAACGTCCGGTCGTGTATCCGATCGCCATCCTCGACGTGTACAACCCGCCGGCCGATTTCGCCACGCCGCGCGGCCTGCCGCTTACCTACCTGATCGCGCCGGACGGCAAGGTGGCCAAGCAGTTCCTCGGCCCGGTGACGGGCAAGGAGATCGAGGCGGCGATCGCCGCAGCGGGCGGACCGAAGGCCAAGGCCTGATGACGGCTGCGCGTTTCCTCGTCAGCGGCAAGGTGCAGGGCGTGTTCTTCCGCGCATCCACCCGCGAACGCGCGCTGGACCTGGGGCTGAGCGGGCGCGCGACCAACCTGCCGGATGGGCGCGTCGAGGTCGTCGCCGCAGGTGATGCGGCGGCACTCGATTTGCTGGAGGCATGGCTTCGCCTGGGGCCACCTGCCGCGCGCGTCGAATCGGTCGTGCGTGAGGCGTGGACGCGAGCGGTGAACGAAAACTTCGTCACCAGCTGACCGGGCAGGCACCAGCTGTAGCGTGCGCCATGCGCACGATCACGCACGTCGCCCGTGCGCATGGCGCACGCTACGCCAGGACGGCATTCCATCCTGTCGCAGGCTCACTCATTCAGGACCACCAGGCGACGGCTCGCTGGCGTCTTGCAGGCGCAACGCGCGCGCGGCCTGTTGCTCGTCCAGCGGCGGTGGGCGCGCGATCACGGTTTGCATGGGCTCCTTCCAGCCGGGAATCCTGCGGGCGCCGGCCTGGATGCCTTTCGCCGCGAGTCCGGCCAGTACCGGCACGATGCCGCCGTTCTTGCCCAACTGTTCCAGGCTGGTCGGCTCCTTCCAGCGCCGCTCGAACACCGTGGGCTCGACATCGACCGGATTCTCGAAGCGGTACAGGTCCACCACTTCCTCCGGCTCGGGCCTGACAACCAGCGTATCGAGGGTCGTGGCCTGGTCATCGTCGGCCGCCGCCGCGGCATCCTGCGCCATCGCGGGTGCGGCGACCAGCCACAGTGTGGCCATCAGTGTCCGGCGCACGATCAGCCGCCGCGCTGCGGCTTGATCGGCTTGAGCACGCTGTAGCGCTCCTTGTGCAGCTTGCCCTTCAAGGGAGGCAGGCCGAGGGGTTCGACCGGTACCCGGGTGTCGGGCAGGCGGTCGAGCAGGTCGCGCAGCAGGGTCAGCCGGCCCACGCGCTGGTCGTTGAAATCCACCAGCGTCCACGGCGCATGCGTCGTATGGGTGGCCTTGAGCATCGCTTCGCGCGCGGCGGTGTAGTCGGCGTACTTCTCGCGTGCCTTCAGGTCGATGGGCGACAGCTTCCAGCTCTTCAGCGGTTCTTCCGCGCGTTCGGCGAAGCGCTCTTCCTGCTGCGCCTGGTCCACGCACAGCCAGTACTTGAACAGCAGGATCCCGTCGTCGGTGATGCCGCGCTCGAACACCGGCGCCTGCTGAAGGAAGCGCTCATACTGCTCATCGGTGCAGTAGCCCATCACCTTCTCGACGCCGGCCCGGTTGTACCAGCTGCGGTCGAACAGCACGATCTCGCCCGCCGCGGGCAGGTGCGAGATGTAGCGCTGGAAGTACCACTGCGTCGCTTCGCGTTCGCTCGGCTTGGGCAGCGCCACCACGCGGCACTGGCGTGGATTGAGGTGCTCGGTGATCGCGCCGATCGCGCCGCCCTTGCCGGCGGTATCGCGGCCTTCCATCACCACCACGATGCGCGCACCGCAGTGCGAGGCCCAGCGCGCCATCGCCGCCAGTTCCAGTTGCAGTGGTTTGAGGCGGGCTTCGTAGTCCTTGCGCTTGAGCGGTTTCATCGCGGCATCCTGTGCGGTGGGGGAATCAGCGCTTGCGGCGCGGTTGTCCGGCCATGCTGCGCGCGACTTCGAGCAGTGCGCCCTGCTGGCGGGTGTTGAGCGCGCGGTAAGCGGCGAGCAGGTCGTGTTCGCCCTGCGTGCGCGCGGGGTCCAGCGTGGTCGCCAGTTCGGAGAGCAGCGCACCGGCCGGGACACCGAAGGCGCGCGCCAGGGCGGCGAGCTGGTCGCCGCCGGGCATCTTCTCGCCGGCGAGCCAGGATTTCACGGTTGCCACGCCGGCGCGCGGGATGGCGGCGGCAAGGTCGGCGGCGGTCAGGCCGCTGGCTTTGGCCAGCAGGCGCAGGGTGGCATCGAGTGACATGTCGGGTGCTCCTTGCTCATTCCTTCAGGCGGGGCCGCAGCGTGGCCAGGTTGCAGGGACGCGTGCGGGCATCCAGTTGGGCACGGATGATCTTCTCCCACGCCGTGCGACACGCCGAGGTGGAACCGGGCAGGCAGAAGATGAAGGTCTGGTTGGCCAGGCCGGCGAACGCGCGCGACTGCAACGACGACGTGCCGATTTCCTCGACGCTGACGTGCCGGAACAGCTCGCCGAAGCCGGGCATTTCCTTGTCCAGCAGCGGCAGCAGTGCTTCGGGCGTGGAGTCGCGGCCGGTGAAGCCGGTGCCGCCGGTGACCAAGATGCCGTCCACCGCGGGATCGGCGATCCACTGCGAGACCTGCGCGCGCAGGCGGTAGCGGTCGTCCGGCAGCAGCGCGCGTTCGTGCATGCGGTGGCCTTCCTGCGCAAGGGCGTGGGCGAGGTAGTCGCCGGAGCGGTCCTCGGCGAGCGTGCGGCTGTCGGAGACGGTCAGCACGCAGAGGTGCAGCGGGATCAGGGTGTCGGCATGGCTCATGGCCGCAGGGTAGCGCAATCGAGGGTCAGTCGAGGGACAGGCGGAAGCGCAAGGTGCCTTCGTACGGGATCCAGCCCATCGCGCGATACAGCGCCTGCGCGGCGGCGTTGTCGTGGTCGGTTTCCAGTTCCAGCCGCAACGCGCCGTCGGCGCGGGCGAAGTCGGCGGCCGACGACAGCAACGCTCGCGCGATGCCGTTCCGGCGTGCGTCCGGCAGCACCAGCAGGTCGTTGAGGACCCACACGTGCGCGGCGCTGACGGAGGAGAACGCGGGGTAGAGCTGGGTGAAGCCGACGGCCTGCGCGTCGATCCACGCGAGCAGCACGACGGATTCGGCGCGCTCCAGGCGTGCGCGCATGAACGCGCGCGCCAGGGCGGGGTCCGACGGTTTTCCGTAGAACACGCGGTACCTGTCGAACAAGGGGACGATCGTGTCGAGGTCGGCGAGTGTCGCGCGGGTGATCGAGAGATCCATGGTGTTTTCCTAGTATCGCGATGCAACCCGCGGCAGGCCCCCGGTTGCCTCGATGCCGTCATTCCGGCGCAGACATCGACCCAGCGCCGTTCACTTTCCGCATGGCAATGGAGTCACCCGCGCGTCACTGCATTCCGGCTCGACCCGCCACTCGGCGGTTGGCGGCCGCCGGCGCGAGGGAGTGGGCAGCGTGGAGACGACCTCCCGGATCACGCCGCTTCCGTCAGCCGCGCAAGTTCATCCGCCAGATGCTCGCGGCTGAGGCGGTCGATCAGTTCGTCCAGGTCGCCCTGGATGATGTTGGGCAGGTCGTACAGGGTGAGGCCGTCGACGCGGTGGTCGGTGATGCGGCCCTGCGGGAAGTTGTAGGTGCGGATGCGCTGGCTGCGGTCGCCGCTGCCGACCTGCAGCTTGCGCGTCTCCGCCTGCGCGGCCTGCTGCTTGCTGCGCTCGGCATCCAGCAGCTGCGCTTTCAGCCGCTTCATCGCCTTGTCGCGGTTGGCGTGCTGGCTGCGCTCGGTCTGGCATTCCACCACCACGCCACTGGGCACGTGGGTGATGCGGATCGCCGACTCGGTCTTGTTGACGTGCTGCCCACCGGCGCCGGACGAGCGGAAGGTGTCCACCTTCAGGTCGGCGGGGTTGATGAGGATGTCGTCCACCTCGTCCACGTCCGGGATGATCGCTACCGTCGCCGCCGACGTGTGGATGCGGCCCTGCGATTCGGTCTCGGGCACGCGCTGCACGCGGTGGGTGCCGGATTCGAACTTGAGCTTGGAATACGCGCCGCGGCCGACGACGCGCGCCACGATTTCCTTGTAGCCGCCGTGCTCGCCCGGGCTGTCGGATTCGATCTCCACCCTCCAGCCTTGGCGCTCGGCGTAGCGCGCGTACATGCGGAACAGGTCGCCGGCGAAGATCGCGGCCTCGTCGCCGCCGGTGCCGGCGCGCACTTCCAGGAACAGGTTGCCGTCGTCGCGGTGGTCCTTCGGCAACAGCAGCAGCATCAGTTCGTCATCCAGCTGCGCAAGGCGCTGGCGGGCTGCTTCGATCTCCTCGTCGGCCAGTTCGGCCAGTTCCGGGTCGTCGCGCATCGCCTGTGCGGCGACCAGGTCGGCTCGCGCGCGCTTTTCCTCCGCCATGGCCGTGGCGACGGGTTCCAGTTGGGAAAACTCGCGCGAGAAACTGCGGAAACGGTCGCTGTCGCCGATCACGCCGGGGTCGGCGAGCAGGCGTTCGAGTTCTTCCCGGCGTTCGGCCAGCGCTTCGAGCTTACGGCGCAGCGTCGGCGTCATCGTCTTTCTTCACGTGGGAGTAGGGCGGCTGCGCCGGGAACAGGCGATCCGCGGCGCGCGTCAGTTCCGCATCGCCGCTCATCGCCGCCTCGCGCAGGGCGGCGGTCGGCGGATGCAGCAGGCGGTTGGTCAGTGTGTGGGCGAGGAACTCCAGTACCTGCTCGGGTTCCCGCCCGTTGGCGAGTTGCTGCCGCGCCTTCGCCAGCACGTCCTCGCGCGTGGTCTCGCCCAGCGCGCGCAGCCGCTTGAGCGGCTCCTGGCGGGAGCCGGCCAGCAGGCTTTCCATGAAGCGGCCGACCTGTACGTCGATGATGGCTTCCGCGGCATCGGCGGCCTCGCGCCGGCTGCGGCGGTTGTCCTCGACCGCGCGCTCGAGGTCGTCGACGGTATAGAGGTAGGCGTCGCGCAGTTCGGCCACGGATGCTTCGATATCCCGCGGCACGGCAAGGTCGAACAGCAGCATCGGCTTGTGCTTGCGCTTGGCCAGTGCGGCGGCCACCTGTACCTGCAGCACGACCGGCTCGCGCGCGGCGGTGGCGGAGAACACCACGTCGGCCTCGGCCAGGTGGCGTTCCAGTTCAGCCAGGGGCAGGGCGTAGCCGCCGTGGCGCGTGGCCAGTTCCTGCGCGTGCGCCAGCGTGCGGTTGGCGACCAGCAGGCGCCGCACCTTGCCTTCGCTCAGGTGCTTGGCGGCCAGTTCGATGGTTTCGCCGGCGCCGACCAGCAGCACGGTGGATTCGCTGAGGCGGGCGAAGGAGTTCTGCGCCAGGCGCACGGCGGTGGAGGCCACGGAAACGGGGTTCGCGCCGACGCGGGTATCGGTGCGCGCACGCTTGGCGACGGCGAAGGTCTGCTGGAACAGGCGGTCCAGGCGGTTGCCGAGCGCACCGTGTTCGCGCGCCGTAGCCCAGGCGTCCTTCACCTGGCCGAGGATCTGCGGTTCGCCCAGCACCATCGAGTCCAGCCCGGTGGCGACCCGGAACAGGTGGCGGACGGCATCGGCGTCGCGGTGACGGTAGAGATAGCCTTCGAGCCCCTCGGCGTGGGTCGCCAGCCAGCTCGCCAGCACGTCACCGTCTTCCGCCACCGCGTACAGCTCGGTGCGGTTGCAGGTCGACAGCAGGGCGGCTTCCACCACGTCGGGCAGCGCCCGCAGCGACGACAGCGCATGCGGCACCGTGCCGGCGTCGAACGCCACCCGCTCGCGCAGGTCGACCGGCGCAGTCTGGTGGTTCAATCCGAGGACCCACAACGTCATCGTTCAGGCGCTTGCAGTAAGCTGCTGGCTCATATCAGGGCCGCCATTTTACGGCCGACGTGACCTTCATGCCCGAAATGATTCGCAGCTGGTTCGCCCTGCTGGTCCTCGCGGCCGCGATACCGTCCGCCGCCGCGGCCACGACGACATCGCCGGCCGCCCCGCAGGACGACGCGCTGGCCACGGTGATGGCGGGGGAATTCGCCCTGCAGGCCGGCCAATTGCCCGAGGCCGCGCGCTGGTACCTCGATGCCGCCCGGCGCGACGACGACGCCGGCCTGGCCGAGCGCGCCACGCGCATCGCCCTGCTGGCCAAGGACGATGCCCGCGCGGCGGATGCGTTGAAGTTATGGCGGGCACGCTCGCCGAGGACGCTTGCCCTGCGTGGCGCGGAGGCCACGCTCGCCATGCGCCAGGGCCAGTCGCGCGTTGCGCGTCGCGAACTGGCGGCGCTGATGAAGGAAACCGATGACCTGGGCTGGCGCTACGCGCTGACCGCCCTGGGCAGCGGCAGCAAGGACCCGGCGCTGGCGCCGCGACTGTTGCGGGAGCTGGTCGACGACGGCGCCATCCCCGACAAGCTGCAGCCGTGGCTGGCCTTCACCGGGCTCGCCCAGCAGTTGGACCAGGCCGCGCTGGCCGAGCGCATGGTCGGCGAGGTGGTGAAACGCTTCTCCGGCGAGCCGCTGGTCGCGTTGCTGCAAGCCAGCCAACTGCTGCAGGCGGACCGCAAGGAGGAGGCGCGCGCGGTCCTCGACACGCTGCTGCCGAAGGCGGCCACCGATGCCGCCCTCCGGCTCAAGCTCGCGGAAGAGTACGACCGCCTCGGCGATCCGGCAGCCGCCTCCCGCGCCATGGGGCAGGGGCCGCAGGACACGCTGACCTACGGCCTGCGCGCGCAACTGCTCGCCAAGGCCGACGACAAGACCGCCCTCAACGCGCTTTACGAGGAGCTGAAACAGGCCAGTGCAGGCCAGCCCACCGAGTACAGTCCGGACCGCAGGCTGTTGCTGGGCCAGATGGCCGAGTTCCTGGAGCGGCGCGAGGAAGCGCTCACCTGGTACCGCAGTGTCCCGGCCGGCGACCAGCGTGCCGAAGCCCGCTTGCGCGCCATCAAGGCCCTGTTCGACCTGGGTCGCAAGGACGACGCCTTCGCCGAGGCGCGTGCACTCCAGGGAGATGCGACGGTCGACGACGGCACGCGTCGCGACGCTTACCTGATGGAAGCCGAGTTGCGGCAGAAGGACGAACAGGACGCCGGCGAACTGGACGTGTTCGCGCGCGGACTGGCCGCGTACCCCGACGATCTGGCCCTGCTCTATTCGCGTGGCCTGGCCTGGGAGCGGCGCGACCGCATCGACCATGCCGAGGCCGACTTCCGCCGCATCCTGGTGATCGAGCCGGACAACGTGGCGGCGCTGAATGCGCTGGGATACACGCTCGCCGATCGCACCACGCGCTACCAGGAGGCGCTGGAGCTGATCGGCCGGGCGCGTACCGCGGCGCCGGATGATGCCGCCATCATCGACAGCTACGGCTGGGTGCTGTACCGGCTGGGCCGCAACGCGGAGGCGCTGGTCGAGCTGAGGCGCGCGTTCACGCTGCAGAAGGACCCCGAAATCGCCGCGCACGTGGCTGAAGTGCTGTGGGTGATGGGGCAGAAGGAGGAAGCGCGCCGTTACTTCGACGAGGCCCGCAAGCTCGACCCCGACAACCGCTCGCTGCTGCGGGCGCTGGAGAAGACAGGCGCATGAAGGTTTCAGGATTCCTGCTGGCGGGGCTGGCGGCCCTGTCGATGGCCGGCTGTGCGACGCGCAGCGCCACGGTGGACTCACCGGTCCTGCGCGACCCGGCAGCCCTGGCGGCCGCACAGGCCGGACAGGCGACGCGTGCCGCGTGGCTGGCTTCGCAAGCGGACTGGTCGTTTGCCGGACGCGTGGCCGTCAACGCCAACGGCAAAGGGGGCAGCGGCCGCATCGACTGGCAGCAGACCGGCACGGACTATCTCGTCGCGCTGAGCGCGCCGGTGACCCGTCAGAGCTGGCGGCTGGACGGCGACCTGGTGACCCGCGCCGCACGGCTGGAGGGACTCGAGGGCGGGCCGCGCGAAGGTGCCGATGCCGACCGGCTGTTGCGCGACGCCACGGGCTGGGACATTCCGGTCGCGTCGATGGTGCACTGGGTCCGCGGTGTCGCCGATCCCGCCGTTTCCATCGATGGCGTGGAGTACGACATCGAGGGTCGCCTGCGCACCCTGACCCAGCAGGGGTGGCGCGTGGATTACCTGGACTGGTTTCCGGCCGAGGGTGCCCGCCCGATCATGCCGCGTCGCATGGAGGCCCGGCGACAGGGCGCCTCGGTGAAGGTCGCCATCGATCAGTGGCAGTTGGCGACGCAGTGAGCGCATTCCCGGCTGCGGAAGGCTGGTCGGCCTGGCCGGCGCCGGCCAAGCTCAACCTGGCCCTGCAGATCACCGGCCGGCGTGCGGACGGTTACCACCTCCTGCAGACGGTCTTCCGGCTGCTGGAGTGGGGCGATCAGGTCCACCTGCGGTGCCGTGGAGATGGCCGGGTTTGCCGGATCGGTGAGTCCGTTCCCGGCGTTCCGGAGGCGGATGACCTCGTTGTCCGCGCGGCCAACTTGTTGAAAAATGAAGCCAATGTCGCGCAAGGTGTAGACATCGGAGTGGAAAAGCGCATTCCCGCGGGGGGTGGGTTCGGTGGTGGATCTTCCGACGCGGCGACGGTGCTGGTGGCGCTGGACCGACTATGGGGGTGCAATCTGGGCATGGACCGCCTGGCGGCATTGGGCCTCCGGCTGGGGGCCGACGTGCCCGTCTTCGTCCGCGGCGAGAATGCCTGGGCGGAAGGCGTGGGCGAGGTCCTGACGCCGTTGGCGCTTCCGCCCGCCTGGTACCTGCTGGTGGATCCCGGCGTCCATGTACCTACGGCGGCCCTGTTCGCATCGCCGCATTTGACGCGTGATGCTGCACCCGCGAAAATATCGGACTTCGTTTCGGGATCACTGCTCGGCAACGTGTTCGAGCCGGTCGTGCGTCGCCGGGAGCCTCCCATCGAGGCGGTCTTCCAGGCCCTGTCGCACGTCGGTACGCCACGATTGACGGGTTCCGGCGGCGGCTGCTTCGTGGAGTTCGCCGATCGGGACTCGGCCGAGGCCGCGCTGGCGACCTTGCCGTCCGGGCTGCATGCCTGGGTGGTGGAGGGCGCCGCGCGATCGCCACTGCTGCGCGCGCTGGCATCGTGTCGCGGGACGGAGAAAAACGCCTAGGGGCGTCGCCAAGTGGTTAAGGCACCGGGTTTTGATCCCGGCATTCGTAGGTTCGAATCCTTCCGCCCCTGCCAATTCACCCGTGTCACGCTGCGCCTGCCGAGACGACCCATGCAAGACGAACGCAACCTGCTTGTCTTCTCCGGCAACGCCAACAAGCCGTTGGCGAACAGCATCTGCCGCGAGTTGGGCGTGCGTCCGGGCAAGGCGCTGGTATCCCGGTTCTCCGACGGCGAAGTGCAGGTGGAGATCCAGGAAAACGTGCGCCGGCAGGAAGTGTTCGTCGTGCAGCCCACGTGCGCGCCGAGTGCCGAGAACCTGGTGGAACTGCTGGTCCTGATCGACGCGCTGAAGCGCGCATCGGCCAGCAGCGTCACCGCGGTGGTGCCGTATTTCGGCTACGCCCGCCAGGATCGCCGCATGCGCTCTTCGCGCGTGCCGATCACGGCGAAGGTGGCGGCGAAGATGTTCGGCGCCGTCAGCGCGGACCGCGTGCTGACGGTCGACCTGCACGCCGACCAGATCCAGGGTTTCTTCGATATCCCGGTCGACAACGTGTACGCGTCGCCGCTTCTGCTGGCCGACATCTGGCGCGCCTACGGCACGGAGAACCTGCTGGTCGTGTCGCCTGACGTGGGTGGCGTGGTCCGCGCCCGTGCGGTGGCCAAGCGCCTGGACGACGCCGACCTGGCGATCATCGACAAGCGCCGTCCGCGCGCCAACGTCGCCACGGTGATGAACATCATCGGCGACGTTGAAGGCAAGGACTGCGTGCTGGTGGACGACATCGTCGACACCGCCGGTACGCTCTGCGCCGCGGCGGCGGCGCTGAAGCAGCATGGCGCCAACAAGGTGGCCGCGTACTGCACGCACCCCGTGCTGTCGGGCCCGGCGGTGGACAACTTGAACAATTCGGTGCTCGATGAACTCGTCGTCACCGATACCATCCCGCTCTCGCCGCAGGCGCAGGGCTGCAGCAAGATCCGCCAGCTGTCTGTGGCGGAACTGCTGGCGGAAACGATCCGCCGCATCGCCTTCGGCGAGTCGGTCAGTTCGCTGTACGTGGATTGAGTCTCCGCTGCGCCCCGGTTCACCGGTGCGCGGCTTTCCGGGTTCATCTGGTCGCGGGTGAACCTTTCATCAGATCGCCGAAGGGCGGTCCAACAACTAGGTAGTGAATCCAATGGCTAAGACGCATGAAATCAAGGTCGAGCGCCGCGAAGACGAGGGTAAGGGTGCGAGCCGCCGCCTCCGTCACGCGGGCACCGTGCCTGCCATCGTTTACGGTGGCGAACTGAAGCCGGTCAGCATCCAGCTGAACCATAACGAAGTCTGGCTGGCCTCCCAGCACGACTGGTTCTACTCGTCGATCCTGGACCTGAGCCTCAACGGCGACATCCAGAAGGTGCTGCTGCGTGACATGCAGCGCCATCCGTTCAAGCAGCAGATCATGCACCTGGACTTCCAGCGCGTGAACGAGAACGAGACGCTGCGCACCGCAGTGCCGCTGCACTTCCTCAACGAAGACAAGTCGCCGGCCGGCAAGTCCGCCGAAGTCGTGGTCACCCACGAGCTGAACGAAGTCGTCGTCGAGTGCCTGCCGAAGGACCTGCCGGAATTCATCGAGATCGACCTGGCCGACCTGGCCATCGGCGCGGTGGTCCACCTGTCGGAAGTGAAGCTGCCGGCCGGCGTCACCATTCCCGAACTGAAGCTGGGCAAGGAACACGACGTCGCCGTCGTGATCGCCAAGCACGGCAAGGAAGAGGTCGAGGAAGCGCCGGCGGAATCGGCGGAAGTGCCGGCGTCCAAGGTCGCCAAGAAGGACGACAAGTAATCGCGTGATCCTGCGCCCGCTTCGGCGGGCGCAGGTGCGCGGTGCGTCCCCATGGCAGGCTTGCGCCTCATCGTCGGACTGGGTAATCCCGGTGCCGAACATGCCCGAACCCGGCACAACGCCGGGTTCCATTTTGTCGACGCCCTGGCGGAACGGCAGGGTGAGCGGTTCGGTCTGGACAGCAAGCTGTTCGGCGAGACGGCGAAGGTCGTGGTCGCCGGCCAGCCGGTGTGGCTGCTGAAGCCGGCCACGTACATGAACCTCAGCGGCAAGTCCGTGGCAGCTGCTCTGCGCTTCTGGAAGATCGCGCCGGAGGAGGCCTTGCTGGCGCACGACGAACTGGATCTTCCCCCCGGTGCCGCGCGACTCAAGTTCGATGGCGGTCACGGCGGCCAGAACGGCCTGCGCGACACCATCCAGCACTTGGGCCATGGCAAGTTCCACCGGCTGCGCATCGGCATCGGCCACCCGGGGCACAAGGACCGCGTGACGGGCTGGGTATTGGGCAAGCCGGGCAAGGATGACGAAATCCTGATCGCGCGGGCGGTCGACGATGCCATCGACGTGCTGCCGCTCGCGGTCGCGGGCAATTTCATGGATGCGATGACGCGGTTGCATACGCAGAAGCCGTGATTGGTGATTGGTGATTTGCAGGCGCGCACCTGGCCGCGAATCACCAATCACGAATCACGAATCCCGGATGTACACATGGGCATCAAATGCGGCATCGTCGGCTTGCCGAACGTAGGCAAGTCCACCCTGTTCAATGCGCTGACCAAGGCGGGCATCGCCGCGGCCAACTTCCCGTTCTGCACCATCGAGCCGAACGTGGGCGTGGTGCCGGTTCCCGACCTGCGCCTCAATCAGCTGGCCGAGATCGTCAAGCCGCAGAAGGTGATCCCGACGGCGGTGGAGTTCGTGGACATCGCCGGCCTGGTCGCGGGCGCTGCCAGCGGAGAAGGCCTCGGCAACAAGTTCCTGGCCCACATCCGCGAGGTCGATGCGATCACTCACGTGGTGCGCTGCTTCGAGAACGATGACGTCATCCACGTCAACAACCGGATCGATCCGATTTCGGATATCGACACCATCGACACCGAGCTGGCCCTGGCCGACCTGGAGAGCGTGGAAAAGGCGCTGAACCGCGCCGAACGCTCGGCCAAGGCGGGCGAGAAGGATGCGATCGCCCGCAAGCCGGTGCTCCAGAAGCTGCAGGCGGGCCTCAACGACGGCAAGCCCGGCCGCGCGCTGGGCCTTGACGAGGAGGAGAAGGCGCTGGTCCGCGACCTGTTCCTGCTGACCCTGAAGCCGGTGATGTACGTGGCCAACGTGCTGGAGGACGGGTTCGAGAACAACCCGCACCTCGAGGCCGTGCGTGCCCGTGCCCTGACCGAGGGTGCCCAGGTGGTTCCGGTGTCGGCCGCCATCGAAGAGGAGCTGTCGCAGCTGGACGATGCCGACCGCGATGCTTTCCTGGCCGACCTCGGCCTGGACGAGCCGGGCCTGAATCGGGTGATCCGGGCTGCCTACACGCTTCTGGGCCTGCAGACCTACTTCACCGCAGGCGTGAAGGAGGTGCGTGCCTGGACGGTGCGGGCCGGTTCAACCGCCCCCCAGGCCGCGGCGGTGATCCACACGGATTTCGAGAAGGGATTCATCCGCGCCGAGACCATCGCGTTCGACGACTTCCTCAAGTACAAGGGTGAGTCGGGTGCCCGCGATGCCGGCCGCCTCCGGCTGGAAGGCAAGGAATATCGCGTGCAGGAAGGCGATGTCCTGCATTTCCGGTTCAATGTCTGAGAAAAAAATGGTGCGGGCGCGTTGACAGACGGTCGAGTACCCGCCAAAATCTCGGGCTGTTTCACCCTGGTTTGATTTGGCCCTCCAGCCCAGTCAGTCCGGTGATCCCGGAGGGATACCCAAGCGGCCAACGGGGGCAGACTGTAAATCTGCTGGCTTACGCCTTCGGTGGTTCGAATCCACCTCCCTCCACCAGTTTTCGTTGTTGTTTCGCGTTGTAGTGGTCTCCCGGTGCGGGAGTAGTTCAATGGTAGAACTGTAGCCTTCCAAGCTACTAGCGCGGGTTCGATTCCCGTCTCCCGCTCCACTGAACACCTGCGCAGGACCTGCGGCAATCCAGGCAACACAACCGTTTCACGCTCACGTAGCTCAGTCGGTAGAGCACCTCCTTGGTAAGGAGGAGGTCGAAGGTTCGATTCCTTTCGTGAGCACCACTTCCATCCATTGATCCACTCGAGAACCAGCAGCCATGGCAAAGGGTAAGTTCGAACGCACCAAGCCCCACGTGAACGTGGGCACGATTGGTCACGTTGACCACGGCAAGACGACGCTGACGGCGGCGCTGACGAAGATCGGCGCGGAGCGTTTCGGTGGCGAGTTCAAGGCCTATGACGCGATCGACGCGGCGCCGGAAGAGAAGGCGCGCGGCATCACGATCTCGACGGCGCACGTGGAATATGAATCCGCTTCGCGCCACTACGCGCACGTGGATTGCCCGGGCCACGCCGACTACGTGAAGAACATGATCACCGGTGCTGCCCAGATGGACGGCGCGATCCTGGTGTGCTCGGCCGCCGACGGCCCGATGCCGCAGACGCGCGAGCACATCCTGCTCTCGCGCCAGGTGGGCGTGCCGTACATCGTCGTGTTCCTGAACAAGGCCGACATGGTGGACGACGCCGAGCTACTGGAGCTGGTGGAGATGGAAGTCCGCGAGCTGCTGAGCAAGTACGAGTTCCCGGGCGACGACACCCCGATCATCTCGGGCTCGGCCCGCCTGGCGCTGGAAGGCGACCAGAGCGAGATCGGCGTGCCGGCGATCCTGAAGCTGGTCGATGCGCTGGATACCTGGATCCCGACCCCGGAGCGTGACGTCGACAAGCCGTTCCTGATGCCGGTGGAAGATGTGTTCTCGATCTCGGGCCGCGGCACCGTGGTGACCGGTCGTATCGAGCGCGGCGTGATCAAGGTGGGCGAGGAAATCGAGATCGTCGGTATCCGCCCGACCCAGAAGACCACGGTCACGGGCGTGGAAATGTTCCGCAAGCTGCTGGACCAGGGCCAGGCGGGCGACAACGCCGGTCTGCTGCTGCGCGGCACCAAGCGTGACGACGTGGAGCGTGGCCAGGTGCTGGCCAAGCCGGGTTCGATCACCCCGCACACCGAGTTCGAAGCCGAAGTCTACGTGCTGAGCAAGGACGAAGGCGGCCGTCACACCCCGTTCTTCAAGGGCTACCGTCCGCAGTTCTACTTCCGCACGACCGACATCACCGGTGCGGTGACGCTGCCGGAAGGCGTGGAAATGGTCATGCCGGGCGACAACATCAAGATGGTGGTGACCCTGATCAACCCGGTGGCGATGGACGAAGGCCTGCGTTTCGCGATCCGCGAAGGCGGCCGTACGGTCGGCGCCGGCGTGGTGGCCAAGATCATCAAGTGACGTCCTGATCCGGACGGGCCAGCCCGTCCGGCTTCCTCGGGCCGTCATCCCCGCGCAGGCGGGGATCCAGCGCCTGATGAAGCGACAAGGGCGGACCGGAACCTCGGTCCGCCTTCGCCGTCTAAGGGAAGGTTGTAGTTCTATCGATACGCCAGTAGCTCAATTGGCAGAGCAGCGGTCTCCAAAACCGCAGGTTGGGGGTTCGAGTCCCTCCTGGCGTGCCACTTCCTTCCCCGTGGAGTCCGTATTCCCGGTACTCCCCCAGAGCAAAGAGCGACAACTGACTTGAACAGCAAGGTCGAACAATCCAAAGCCGGCACGTCTGCAGCCGACATCGCCAAGTACGTCCTGGCGCTGGCGCTGGTCGTCGGCGGTCTGGTGGCGTGGTGGTGGTTCAATGGACAGTGGGCCACGCCGTTGCGCTCACTGGCCGTCGTGGCCGGGTTGGTGCTCGGCGCGCTGGTGTTCCTGCAGACGGGCAAGGGGCGCGATACGCGCGAATTCCTGTCCGAGTCGCGGTTCGAACTGCGCAAGGTCGTCTGGCCGACGCGCGAAGAAGCAACCCGAACGACGTGGGTCGTCATTGTGGTGGTGATCCTGCTCAGCCTGATCCTGGCGGGTTTCGACTTCACCATCCAGTGGGCGATCGAGAAGTTCCTGAATTTTGGTCGTTGAGGAGAGTGCCGCAGTGAAGCGTTGGTATGTCGTCCATGCCTATTCGGGCTTCGAGAAGTCGGTGGCCCAGGCCCTGCGCGATCGCATCGTCCGCGACGGCATGCAGGAGAAGTTCGGCGACGTCCTCGTCCCGACCGAAGAGGTCGTGGAGATGCGCTCCGGCCAGAAGCGCCGTTCCGAGCGCAAGTTCTTCCCCGGTTATGTGCTGGTCCAGATCGAGACCCATGACGACGGCGGCATCCCGCGCATGGACAATGAAAGCTGGCACCTGGTGAAGGACACCTCCAAGGTGCTCGGCTTCATCGGTGGCACCGCCGATCGTCCGCTGCCCATCCGCGACGAAGAGGCGGCCGCCATCCTGGATCGCGTGCAGGAAGGCGTCGAGAAGCCCAAGCCCAAGGTGCTGTTCGAGCCGGGCGAGATGGTCCGTGTCACCGACGGTCCGTTCAACGACTTCAACGGCGTGGTCGAGGAAGTCAATTACGAGAAGAGCCGCCTGCGCGTGGCGGTTTTGATCTTCGGCCGTTCCACCCCGGTGGAGCTGGAATTCGGACAGGTCGAGAAGGCCTGATCCGGCGGCCGGACCCTCTCGAGCGGGTCCGCCAAAACCCTGTTATACTGCGCGGCTCCCTGAACGGCTGGCCGGGCAGGAGCCATGGCCGCCTTCGGGTGGCCATTGGCGCGTTCGAGATACGCGATGCCGGGACGCGTGATTTTCCCGGTCCGATGGGGAGCCTTCACAGGCGCTAGCACCCGGAGAGTACTCACATGGCAAAGAAAGTTGTCGGTTACATCAAGCTGCAGGTGAAGGCCGGTCAGGCCAACCCCTCGCCGCCGGTCGGTCCTGCGCTGGGTCAGCGCGGCCTGAACATCATGGAATTCTGCAAGGCGTTCAACGCCGCCACGCAGAAGCTGGAGCCGGGTCTCCCGATTCCGGTGGTCATCACGGCCTATTCCGACCGCACCTTCACCTTCATCACCAAGACGCCCCCGGCGTCGATCCTGCTGAAGAAGGCCGTCGGCATCACGTCCGGCTCCAAGCGCCCCAACACCGAGAAGGTGGGCAAGGTCACCCGCAAGCAGCTCGAGGACATCGCCAAGGCGAAGGAACCCGACCTGACCGCGGCCGACCTGGACGCAGCGGTGCGCACGATCGCGGGTTCCGCCCGCTCCATGGGCCTGACGGTAGAGGGTTAAGAGATGGCACAGAACAAGCGACAGAAGGCCATCCTGGCCGCCGTGACCCCCGGCAAGGCATACGCCATTGACGAGGCCCTGAAGATCGTCAAGACCGCGGTCAAGTCCAAGTTCGTCGAGTCCGTCGACGTGGCCGTGCGCCTGGGCGTGGACGCCAAGAAGTCCGACCAGCAGGTGCGCGGTTCCACCGTGCTGCCGGCCGGTACCGGCAAGTCGGTCCGCGTGGCGGTGTTCGCCCCGGCCGGCGCGAAGGCTGACGAAGCCGCCGCCGCTGGCGCCGAGGCCGTCGGCATGGACGACCTGGCCGAGAAGATGCTGGCCGGCGACATCAACTACGACGTGGTCATCGCCACGCCGGACGCGATGCGCGTGGTCGGCAAGCTGGGTACGGTCCTGGGCCCGCGCGGCCTGATGCCGAACCCCAAGGTCGGCACCGTGTCGCCGAACCCGGCCGAGGCGGTCAAGAACGCCAAGTCGGGCCAGGTGCGCTACCGCACCGACAAGGCCGGCATCATCCACTGCACCATCGGCAAGGCGAGCTTCGAAGATGAAGCGCTGAAGTCGAACCTGCAGGCGCTGCTGATCGACCTGGTCAAGGCCAAGCCGGCCACCTCCAAGGGCCAGTACCTGCAGAAGATCTCGGTCAGCTCGACCATGGGCCCCGGCGTGACGGTGGACCAGTCTTCGCTGTCCCTGAAGTAATCGCATCACCCCTGTCCCGCGGCGCGGGGCAGGGCGCAACAGCATTTTGAGGGCAGTCGCCCAGGCCGGTTTCCGGTGCAAGCGACAGCCGTCAAAGACCGCAGGTGCGGTCAGCGCGTGACGACGACGGGCAGGGAGGCTCGTGTTGGCAGGGAATCGCCGTCGTGACTAGCGGGATCGCTTAATCCACACCCGCAAGGGAGTGCGCCTGCGCAGATGGTGCCGCCTTCTGGAAGTTTTCTGGTGCCGGCCGCAAGGCCGGCCCGTCAGACAGGCCACCGACGGGACCGCAAGTCCCCGGCATCCAGGATGGACGCCGTCCAGGACCGCGAACGGCAGGAGCCGCGAGCGGAGTCAATAAGTGAGGAGTGTATGGCTCTCAATCTGTCCCAGAAGCAAGAAGTAGTCGCCGAACTGGCAGACGTCGCCGCCAAGGCGCACTCCCTGGTCGCTGCCGAATACGCAGGCACCACGGTCACCCAGATGACCGCGATGCGCAAGAAGGCCCGCGAGAGCGGTGTGTACTTGAAGGTAGTCAAGAACACGCTGGCCGTGCGCGCCATCGCCGGTACCGAGTTCGAGGTTGTCCAGGACAAGCTCGTCGGTCCGCTGCTGTATGCGTTTTCGACCGAGGAGCCCGGCGCTGCCGGTCGCCTGATCAAGGAGTTCGCCAAGGGCAACGACAAGCTTCAGCCGAAGGTCGTCTCCGTGGGTGGCCAGCTGTATCCGGCCAGCCATGTGGAAGTCCTGGCGTCGCTGCCGACCCGCGACCAGGCGCTGGCCATGTTGGCCCGCGTGCTGGCCGAACCTGCGTCCATGTTCGCCCGCGCCGTCAAGGCCGTGGCCGACCAGCAGGGTGGTGGCGAAGCGCCGGCGGAAGTCGCCGCTGAAGCCCCGGCCGAAGCCTGAGTTCGACGTCTTACGGTTCTACGAACCCTAATCCCAGATAATTTCCAAAGGTAAACACAATGTCCCTTTCCAACGAACAGATCGTCGACGCCATTGCCGGCAAGACCCTGATGGAAGTGATGGAGCTGGTCAAGGCCATCGAAGAGAAGTTCGGCGTCTCCGCCGCCGCCCCGGTCGCCGCTGCTGCCGGCCCGGCCGCCGCTGCCGCCCCGGTCGAAGAGCAGACCGAGTTCACCATCGTCCTGAAGGACGCCGGTGCCAAGAAGGTCGACGTCATCAAGGCCGTGCGCGCCATCACCGGCCTGGGCCTGAAGGAAGCCAAGGACCTCACCGAAGCCGGTGGCGTCCTGAAGGAAGGCATCTCGAAGGACGACGCCGACAAGTTCAAGAAGGAACTCGAAGCCGCTGGTGCGAGCGTCGAAGTCAAGTAAGTCGTATCCGTCGCCCTTTCACCCAGGCGACAACCCGAGGCCGGGGGCGAAAGCCCCTGGCCTTCGGTCGTTTCAAGACGTAGCGATGTAGAAGCGAGTTTGTAGTTGGAAGTAGCGGCAGAAGGCGTGCTGGTGCCGGCAATACCAGCGACTTCCAACTGGAAATTCCCCCGTTCGAAAGAATGTCCCCCGTGTGGTCGCGGACGCGCGCCCCACGCTGCCAGAGGCACAGTCACATGACGACATATTCGTTCACCGAGAAAAAGCGCATCCGCAAGGATTTCGGCAAGCAGCGGTCGATCCTCGAGGTCCCGTTCCTGCTGGCCATCCAGGTCGATTCCTACCGCGAGTTCCTGCAGGAACACACCGATCCCGCGAAGCGCGAGGACCGCGGCCTGCATGCTGCGCTGAAGTCGGTCTTCCCGATCGCCAGCTACAGCGGCAACGCCGCGCTGGAATACGTCGGCTACAAGCTCGGCGAACCGGTGTTCGACGAGCGCGAGTGCCGCAACCGTGGCCTGAGCTACGGCGCCCCGCTGCGCGTGACCGTGCGCCTGGTGATCTACGACCGCGAGTCGTCGACCAAGGCCATCAAGTACGTGAAGGAGCAGGAGGTCTATCTGGGCGAAATTCCGCTCATGACCGACAACGGCACCTTCATCGTCAACGGCACCGAGCGCGTCATCGTCTCGCAGCTGCACCGCTCGCCGGGCGTGTTCTTCGATCACGACCGTGGCAAGACGCACAGCTCGGGCAAGCTGCTGTACAGCGCCCGCATCATTCCTTACCGCGGCTCCTGGCTGGACTTCGAGTTCGACCCGAAGGACGCGCTGTTCACGCGCATTGACCGTCGCCGCAAGCTGCCGGTCTCGATCCTGCTGCGCGCACTGGGCTACTCCAACGAGGAGATGCTCAACGAGTTCTTCGACGTCAACACCTTCCACATCCTGCCGGAAGGCGTGCAGCTGGAGCTGGTCGCCGAGCGCCTGC
Organism: uncultured Pseudoxanthomonas sp.; assembly: GCF_947498795.1. Classification (NCBI taxonomy): domain Bacteria; kingdom Pseudomonadati; phylum Pseudomonadota; class Gammaproteobacteria; order Lysobacterales; family Lysobacteraceae; genus Pseudoxanthomonas; species uncultured Pseudoxanthomonas sp. The sequence continues at coordinate 424,323 of NZ_CANMLQ010000001.1, forward strand.
GCGGCGAGACGCTGAACTTCGACCTGGCCGACGGTGACAAGGTCATCGTGGAAGCCGGCAAGCGCATCACCGCGCGCCACGTGAAGCAGCTGGAGCAGTCAGGCATCGCCGCCCTGGCCGTGCCGGACGAGTACCTGGTGGGCCGCATCCTGTCGCACGACGTGATCGACGCCAACACCGGCGAGCTGCTGGCCGCCGCCAACGACGAGATCACCGACGACCAGCTGGCCAAGTTCCGCAAGGCCGGCGTGGACGCGGTGGGCACGCTGTGGGTCAACGACCTGGATCGTGGTCCGTACCTGTCCAACACCCTGCGCATCGATCCCACCAAGACGCAGCTCGAAGCGCTGGTCGAGATCTACCGCATGATGCGTCCCGGTGAGCCGCCGACCAAGGACGCCGCGCAGAACCTGTTCCACAACCTGTTCTTCACCTTCGAGCGCTACGACCTGTCGAACGTCGGCCGCATGAAGTTCAACCGTCGCGTGGGTCGCAAGGAAACCACCGGCGAAGCCGTGCTGTACGACAAGAAGTACTTCGGCGCGCGCAATGACGAAGAAGCCAAGCGCCTGGTCGCCAGCCTGGGCGAGACCTCGGACATCCTGGACGTCATCAAGGTCCTGACCGAGATCCGCAACGGCCGCGGCACCGTGGACGACATCGACCACCTGGGCAACCGTCGCGTGCGTTCGGTCGGCGAAATGGCCGAGAACGTCTTCCGCGTGGGCCTGGTCCGCGTCGAGCGCGCCGTGAAGGAGCGCCTGTCGATGGCCGAGTCCGAGGGCCTGACCCCGCAGGAACTGATCAACGCCAAGCCGGTGGCCGCCGCGATCAAGGAGTTCTTCGGCTCCTCGCAGCTGTCGCAGTTCATGGACCAGAACAACCCGCTGTCGGAAGTCACGCACAAGCGTCGCGTGTCGGCCCTCGGCCCGGGCGGCCTGACCCGCGAGCGCGCCGGCTTCGAAGTGCGCGACGTGCACCCGACCCATTACGGCCGCGTTTGCACCATCGAGACGCCGGAAGGCCCGAACATCGGCCTGATCAACTCGCTGGCCGTGTACGCACGCACCAACAGCTATGGCTTCCTCGAGACGCCGTACCGCAAGGTCGTGGACGGCACCATCACCGACGAGATCGAATACCTGTCGGCGATCGAAGAGAACGAGTACGTCATCGCGCAGGCCAACGCGCTGCATGACGCCAAGAGCCGCCTGACCGAGCAGTTCGTGCCGTGTCGCTACCAGGGCGAATCGCTGCTGAAGCCGCCGAGCGAAGTCGACTACATGGACGTCTCGCCGATGCAGACCGTGTCGGTCGCCGCGGCGCTGGTGCCGTTCCTGGAGCACGATGACGCCAACCGCGCACTGATGGGCGCCAACATGCAGCGCCAGGCCGTGCCGACGCTGCGTGCGCAGAAGCCGCTGGTCGGTACCGGCATCGAGCGCGCCGTGGCGCGCGACTCGGGCGTGACCGTGAACGCCCGCCGTGGCGGCGTGGTCGAGCAGATCGACGCCGGCCGCATCGTGGTCAAGGTCAACGAAGTCGAGATCTCCGGTGAAACCGATGCCGGCGTCGACATCTATTCGCTGATCAAGTACACGCGCTCCAACCAGAACACCTGCATCAACCAGCGTCCGCTGGTGAACGTGGGCGACGTGGTCGCGCGCGGCGACGTGCTCGCCGACGGTCCCTCGACCGACATCGGCGAGCTGGCGCTGGGCCAGAACATGCTGATCGCGTTCATGCCGTGGAACGGCTACAACTTCGAAGACTCCATCCTGCTCTCCGAGCGCGTGGTGGAAGAGGATCGCTACACCACGATCCACATCGAAGAGCTGACCTGCGTCGCGCGCGACACCAAGCTGGGGCCGGAGGAAATCTCCGCCGACATCCCGAACGTCTCCGAGCAGGCGCTGAACCGCCTCGACGAGAGCGGCGTGGTGTACATCGGCGCCGAAGTGCGTGCCGGCGACATCATGGTCGGCAAGGTGACGCCGAAGGGCGAAAGCCAGCTGACCCCGGAAGAGAAGCTGCTGCGCGCGATCTTCGGCGAGAAGGCCTCGGACGTGAAGGACAGTTCGCTGCGCGTGCCCCCGGGCATGGACGGTACCGTCATCGACGTGCAGGTCTTCACCCGCGACGGCATCGAGAAGGACAAGCGTGCGCGCCAGATCGAGGAAAACGAGATCAAGCGCGTCAAGAAGGACTTCGACGACCAGTTCCGCATCCTGGAAGGCGCCATCTACGCCCGCCTGCGCTCGCAGCTGGTCGGCAAGGTCGCCAACGGTGGTCCGGGTACGCTGAAGAAGGGCGACGCGATCACCGACGCCTACCTCGACGGCTTGAAGAAGTCGGAGTGGTTCACCCTGCGCATGAAGGACGATGACGCGTCCGACGCCATCGAGCGCGCCCAGATGCAGATCCAGGCGCACGAGAAGGAGTTCGAGCGTCGCTTCGCCGACAAGCGCGGCAAGATCACCGCCGGCGACGACCTCGCCCCGGGCGTGCTGAAGATGGTCAAGGTCTACCTGGCCGTGAAGCGCCGCATCCAGCCGGGTGACAAGATGGCCGGCCGCCACGGCAACAAGGGCGTCGTGTCGACCATCGTGCCGGTCGAGGACATGCCGTACATGGCCACCGGCGAGACCGTGGACATCGTGCTGAACCCGCTTGGCGTGCCGTCGCGCATGAACATCGGCCAGGTGCTGGAAGTGCACCTGGGCTGGGCCGCGAAGGGGTTGGGCAAGAAGATCCAGGACATGCTGGACGCCCAGGCCAAGGTGGCCGACCTGCGCAAGTTCCTGACCCAGATCTACAACCACGACCAGAAGCTGGGCGAGGACCGCGTGGACCTGGACCAGTTCAGCGATGCCGAGCTGATCGCGCTGGCCAAGAACCTGACCGACGGCGTGCCGATGGCCACCCCGGTGTTCGACGGTGCGGCGGAAACCGAGATCAAGCACATGCTCGAGCTCGCGGACCTGCCGATCAGCGGCCAGACCCAGCTGTACGACGGCCGCACGGGCGAGGCGTTCGATCGCCACACCACGGTCGGCTACATGCACATGCTGAAGCTGAACCACCTGGTGGACGACAAGATGCACGCGCGCTCCACCGGTCCGTACTCGCTCGTCACCCAGCAGCCGCTGGGCGGCAAGGCGCAGTTCGGTGGCCAGCGGTTCGGTGAAATGGAAGTCTGGGCGCTGGAAGCCTACGGCGCGGCGCACACCCTGCAGGAAATGCTGACGGTCAAGTCGGACGACGTGCAGGGCCGCAACCAGATGTACAAGAACATCGTCGATGGCGCCCACGAGATGGTCGCGGGCATGCCGGAATCCTTCAACGTGCTGGTGAAGGAAATCCGCTCGCTCGCCATCAACATGGAACTGGAAGACTGACCGCAAGGGCGCGGCGGCACTGACCTGCCGCCCGCGCCGTTCGTCCCCGGTCAACCCGCCATCGACAAAGCTTCCTCCTGACGGAGAAACAAAATGAAAGACCTGCTCAACCTCTTCAACCAGCAGCGCCAGACGCTGGACTTCGACGCGATCAAGATCGCGCTGGCCTCGCCGGACCTGATCCGCTCGTGGTCCTTCGGCGAAGTGAAGAAGCCGGAAACCATCAACTACCGTACCTTCAAGCCGGAACGCGACGGCCTGTTCTGCTCTGCCATCTTCGGCCCGATCAAGGACTACGAGTGCCTGTGCGGCAAGTACAAGCGCATGAAGCACCGCGGCGTCGTCTGCGAGAAGTGCGGCACGGAAGTGACGCTGGCCAAGGTGCGCCGCGAGCGCATGGGCCACATCGACCTGGCCAGCCCGGTCGCGCACATCTGGTTCCTGAAGTCGCTGCCGTCGCGCATCGGCCTGATGCTGGACATGACGCTGCGCGACATCGAGCGCGTGCTGTACTTCGAAGCCTACGTCGTCACCGAGCCGGGCCTGACCTCGCTCGAGCGCCGCCAGCTGCTGACCGAAGAACAGTTCATGCAGGCGCGCCAGGAGCATGGCGATGACTTCGACGCCGCCATGGGTGCCGAAGCCGTCTACGACCTGCTGCGCACCATCGACCTGCAGGCCGAGATGGTGAACCTGCGCGAGGACATCGCCAGCACCGGTTCGGAAACCAAGCTGAAGCGCCTCACCAAGCGCATCAAGCTGATGGAAGCGTTCCTGGAGTCGGGCAACCGTCCGGAATGGATGGTCATGACCGTGTTGCCGGTGCTGCCGCCGGACCTGCGTCCGCTGGTGCCGCTGGACGGTGGCCGCTTCGCGACCTCCGACCTCAACGACCTGTACCGTCGCGTCATCAACCGCAACAACCGCCTGCGCCGCCTGCTGGAGCTCAACGCTCCGGACATCATCGTGCGCAACGAAAAGCGCATGCTGCAGGAGTCGGTTGACGCCCTGATGGACAACGGCCGTCGCGGCCGCGCCATCACCGGCACCAACAAGCGTCCGCTCAAGTCGCTGGCCGACATGATCAAGGGCAAGCAGGGCCGCTTCCGCCAGAACCTGCTCGGCAAGCGCGTCGACTACTCCGGCCGTTCGGTCATCGTGGTCGGTCCCACCCTGCGCCTGCACGAGTGCGGCCTGCCGAAGAAGATGGCGCTGGAGCTGTTCAAGCCGTTCGTGTTCGCCAAGCTGCAGCGTCGCGGCCTGGCCACCACCATCAAGGCCGCCAAGAAGCTGGTCGAGCGCGAGGAAGCCGACGTCTGGGACATCCTGGAAGAAGTCATCCGCGAGCACCCGGTGCTGCTGAACCGCGCGCCGACGCTGCACCGCCTGGGCATCCAGGCGTTCGAGCCTGTGCTGATCGAAGGCAAGGCCATCCAGCTGCATCCGCTGGTCTGCACCGCGTTCAACGCCGACTTCGACGGTGACCAGATGGCCGTCCACGTGCCGCTATCGCTGGAAGCCCAGCTGGAAGCGCGCGCGCTGATGATGTCGTCCAACAACATCCTGTCGCCCGCCAACGGCGAGCCGATCATCGTGCCGTCGCAGGACGTGGTGCTGGGCCTGTACTACATGACCCGCGCGCTGGAGAACAAGAAGGGCGAGGGCATGGCCTTCGCGAACATCGCCGAGGTCAAGCGCGCCTACGACAACCGCGCCGTCGAGCTGCACGCGAAGGTCAAGGTCCGCATCAGCGGTACCGTGATCGACGAGGAGGGCGGTCGCAGCCAGCAGACCAGCATCGTGGACACCACGATCGGTCGCGCGCTGCTGGCCGAGATCCTGCCGGAAGGCCTGCCGTTCGCCCTGGTCAACACCGAGTTGAACAAGAAGGCCATCAGCCGCCTGATCAACTCCAGCTACCGCATGCTGGGCCTGAAGGACACCGTCGTGTTCGCCGACAAGCTGATGTACACCGGTTTCGCGTACGCGACGCGCGCCGGCGTCTCGATCGGCATCGACGACATGCTGATCCCGGCCGAGAAGAAGGGCATCCTGGGCGAAGCCGAGCAGGAAGTGCTGGAAATCCAGGAGCAGTACCAGAGCGGCCTGGTCACCGCCGGCGAGCGCTACAACAAGGTGGTCGACATCTGGTCGCGCACCAACGAGCGCATCGCCAAGGCGATGATGGACACCATCGGTACCGACAAGGTGAAGAACGCCAAGGGCGAGACCATCAACGAAAAGTCGATGAACTCGCTCTACATCATGGCCGACTCCGGTGCCCGTGGTAGCCAGGCGCAGATCCGCCAGCTGGCCGGCATGCGCGGCCTGATGGCCCGTCCCGACGGCTCGATCATCGAGACGCCCATCAAGGCGAACTTCCGTGAAGGCCTGAACGTGCAGGAGTACTTCAACTCCACGCACGGTGCCCGCAAGGGTCTGGCCGATACCGCGCTGAAGACGGCGAACTCCGGTTACCTGACCCGTCGCCTGGTCGACGTGGCGCAGGACGTGGTGATCACGGAGGTCGATTGCGGCACGCAGGAAGGCCTGACCATGACCCCGATCGTGGAAGGCGGCGACGTGGTCGAGCCGCTGCGCGACCGCGTGCTGGGCCGCATCGTGGCCGAGGACGTGTTCCTGCCCGGCAACGACGAGGACCCCATCGTCACCCGCAACACGCTGCTGGACGAAGCCTGGGTGCAGAAGCTGGAAGATGCCGGCGTGCAGTCCCTGAAGGTGCGTTCCACCATCACCTGCGAATCCGAGTTCGGCGTCTGTGCGCACTGCTACGGTCGCGACCTGGCCCGTGGCCACATCGTCAACATCGGCGAAGCGGTCGGCGTCATCGCCGCGCAGTCGATCGGTGAGCCCGGCACGCAGCTGACCATGCGTACGTTCCACATCGGTGGTGCGGCATCGCGTGCGGCAGCCGTGGACAACATCACGGTCAAGACCACCGGTTCCATCAAGTTCAACAACCTGAAGTTCGTCGAACACGCGAACGGCAGCCTGGTCGCGGTCTCGCGTTCGGGCGAGCTGTCGGTGCTCGATGGCCATGGCCGCGAGCGCGAGCGTTACAAGCTGCCCTACGGCGCCACCATCAACGTCAAGGACGGCGCGCAGATCACCGCCGGCCAGGCCGTGGCGAACTGGGATCCGCACAACCACCCGATCGTGTCGGAAGTGGCCGGCTTCGTGCGCTTCGTGGACTTCGTCGATGGCGTCACCGTCATCGAGAAGACCGACGACCTGACCGGCCTGGCGTCGCGCGAGATCACCGATCCGAAGCGCCGTGGTTCGCAGGGCAAGGACCTGCGTCCGATCGTCCGCATCGTGGATAAGGACGGCAAGGACCTCAGCATCCCCGGGACCGACCTGCCGGCGCAGTACCTGCTGCCGCCGCGCTCGATCGTCAACCTGCAGGACGGCGCTCCCGTCGGCGTGGGCGACGTGGTCACCAAGGTGCCGCAGGAAGCGTCCAAGACCCGCGACATCACCGGTGGTCTGCCGCGCGTGGCCGACCTGTTCGAAGCCCGCAAGCCGAAGGACCCGGCCATCCTGGCCGAGCGCTCCGGCGTCATCAGCTTCGGCAAGGACACCAAGGGCAAGCAGCGCCTGATCATCAAGGACACCGATGGTTCGGAGCACGAGGAACTGATCCCGAAGTTCCGCCAGATCATCGTGTTCGAAGGCGAGCACGTGGCCAAGGGCGAAACCATCGTGGACGGCGAGCCGAGCCCGCAGGACATCCTGCGCCTGCTGGGCGTCGAACCGCTGGCGGCCTACCTGGTCAAGGAAATCCAGGACGTCTATCGCCTGCAGGGCGTGAAGATCAACGACAAGCACATCGAGGTGATCACCCGCCAGATGCTGCGCAAGGTCGAGATCACCGATGCCGGCAACAGCAAGTTCCTCGCCGGCGAGCAGGTCGAGAAGCAGCGCTTCATCGAAGAGAACGCGAAGCTGCTGGCCCGCAACGAGCTGCCCGCGAAGTACGACCCGGTCCTGCTGGGCATCACCAAGGCCTCGCTGGCGACGGAGTCGTTCATCTCCGCGGCCTCGTTCCAGGAGACCACGCGCGTGCTGACCGAGGCGGCCGTCCGCGGCACCCGCGACACGCTGCGTGGCCTGAAGGAAAACGTCATCGTCGGCCGCCTCATCCCGGCGGGTACCGGCCTGGCGTACCACAACCAGCGCCGTCGCAATGCGTCGGGCCTGACCGAGGCGGAAGTGAACGCCCTGTCGGGCGGCGTCGCCGAGGCTGCTCCTGCAGTCGTGGCGACCACCACCGACGACGCCGGCGAGGAGTCCAGCGCCAGCTAAACCGTACTACCTGACGGCCTCCGGGCCGTCCCAGACCACGAAAAGAGGCGCAGGAAGCGCCTCGTTTTCGGCCCAGGAAGGGCGGGATCGCAGTCAGTTGGCAGGCACCCACCTCCGTCGCGTTGACGGTCGGGCGGGTGGCCGGCTATACTTTTCCGTCTAGGTGGGCCGTCTTGCGGCCTGCCTTCGTTTTCATGTCAAACAAGGCTCCGGCCTTCACACGAAGAATCCACTATGGCAACCGTCAATCAGCTGGTCCGCAAGCCGCGGCAGGCACCCACGTACAAGAGCCAGTCGCCCGCGCTGGACAACTGCCCGCAGCGTCGCGGCGTGTGCACCCGCGTCTACACGACGACCCCGAAGAAGCCCAACTCGGCGCTTCGCAAGGTCGCCAAGGTACGCCTGACCAACCAGGAAGAAATCATCAGCTACATCGGCGGTGAGGGCCACAACCTGCAGGAGCACTCCGTGGTGCTCGTGCGCGGCGGCCGCGTCAAGGATCTGCCGGGCGTGCGCTACCACACCGTGCGCGGCTCGCTCGACGCCTCCGGCGTCGCCAAGCGCCGCCAGGGCCGTTCGAAGTACGGCGCCAAGCGTCCCAAGGCTTAAGGAAAAAGAATCATGTCGCGCAAAGGCTCTGCCCCCCAACGTGAAATCCTGCCGGACCCCAAGCACGGCAGCCAGACGATTGCCCGCTTCATCAACATGGTGATGCTGAGCGGCAAGAAGTCGGTCGCCGAAAAGATCGTGTACGGCGCCATGGACGTCATCGGCGAAAAGAACCCCAACGCCCTCGAGCTGGTCGAGAAGGCGCTGGATAACGTCTCGCCGGCCGTCGAAGTGAAGTCGCGCCGCGTCGGCGGCGCCACTTACCAGGTGCCGGTCGAAGTGCGTTCGTCGCGCCGCATGGCGCTGGCGATGCGCTGGCTGATCGAATCCGCGCGCAAGCGCGGCGAGAACACCATGCCGCGCAAGCTGGCTGCCGAACTGCTGGATGCCTCCGAGAACCGCGGCGGCGCCATCAAGAAGCGTGAAGAGACCCACCGCATGGCGGAAGCGAACAAGGCGTTCGCACACTACCGCTGGTAACGGCCTCGGGGCCCTTGCATGCAGGGGCCTCCGACACCATCTAGGTGTCCCTGGGGCGCAGTTTGGCGCCCCGCCCCGAAGGCCGCCGAAAGGCGGCATTCGGCCATCTGAAGATCCGCCCTCCACGGAAGGCCCAGGCATCCCGCCGGCCCTCCATCAGAAAAGAGAGACTGTCGTGGCTCGCACCACTCCCATCGAGCGTTACCGCAATTTCGGCATCATGGCGCACATCGACGCCGGCAAGACCACCACGTCCGAGCGCATCCTGTTCTACACCGGCGTCAGCCACAAGATCGGTGAAGTGCACGACGGTGCCGCGACCATGGACTGGATGGAGCAGGAGCAGGAGCGCGGCATCACGATCACGTCCGCCGCCACCACGGCGTTCTGGACCGGCATGGACAAGTCCCTGCCGCAGCACCGCTTCAACATCATCGATACCCCCGGCCACGTCGACTTCACCATCGAAGTCGAGCGTTCGCTGCGCGTGCTCGACGGCGCGGTGTTCGTGCTGTGCGCCGTTGGCGGCGTGCAGCCGCAGTCCGAGACCGTGTGGCGCCAGGCCAACAAGTACGCCGTGCCGCGTCTTGCGTTCGTCAACAAGATGGACCGTACCGGTGCTGACTTCTTCAAGGTCGTCGACCAGCTGAAGACCCGCCTGGGCGCGTACCCGGTGCCGATGCAGGTGCCGGTCGGCGCCGAAGACGGCTTCGAGGGCGTCATCGACCTGCTGAAGATGAAGTACATCCATTGGGATGTCGCTTCCCAGGGCACCAAGTTCGAGTACCGCGACATTCCCGCCGAGCTGGCCGACAAGGCGGCGACGGATCGCGCCTTCATGGTCGAAGCGGCTGCCGAAGCCAGCGAAGAGCTGATGGACAAGTACCTCAACGAGGGCGATCTGTCCGAAGCCGAGATCATCGCCGGCCTACGCGAGCGCACGCTGAAGGTGGAAGTGATTCCGGTCTACTGCGGCTCCGCGTTCAAGAACAAGGGCGTGCAGGCCATGCTCGACGGCGTGATCCAGCTGCTGCCGTCGCCGACCGATCGTCCGCCGGTCCAGGGCATCGACGAGAACGAGAAGGAAGACAGCCGCAAGGCGGGCGACAACGAGCCGTTCTCGGCGCTGGCGTTCAAGATCATGACGGACCCGTTCGTGGGTTCGCTGACGTTCTTCCGCGTCTACTCGGGCGTGCTGAACTCCGGCGACGCCGTGTACAACCCGGTCAAGTCGAAGAAGGAGCGCGTGGGTCGCATCCTGCAGATGCACTCCAACCAGCGCGACGAGATCAAGGAAGTGCGCGCGGGCGACATCGCCGCAGCGGTCGGCCTGAAGGACGTCACCACGGGTGACACGCTGTGCTCGCTCGACCACATCATCACCCTGGAGCGCATGGTGTTCCCGGAGCCCGTCATCTCGATGGCGGTGGAGCCGAAGACCAAGTCCGACCAGGAGAAGATGGGTCTGGCCCTCGGCCGCCTGGCGCAGGAAGATCCCTCGTTCCGCGTCAAGACGGACGAAGAATCTGGTCAGACGATCATCTCGGGCATGGGCGAGCTGCACCTGGAAATCCTGGTGGACCGCATGAAGCGCGAGTTTAACGTGGAAGCCAACGTCGGCAAGCCGCAGGTGGCGTACCGCGAGACGATCCGCAAGTCGGTCAAGCAGGACGGCAAGTTCGTGCGTCAGTCGGGCGGTCGCGGCCAGTACGGCCACATCGTCATCGAAATGTCGCCGGTCGAGCGCGGTGTGGGCTTCTCGTACGAGAGCGCGATCGTCGGTGGCGTGGTGCCGAAGGAATACGTCGCTGCTGCGGGCAAGGGCATTGAAGACGCCATGAAGAGCGGCCCGCTGGCCGGCTTCCCGGTGGTCGACATCGCCATCAAGGCGGTTGACGGTTCGTTCCATGACGTCGACTCCAATGAAATGGCGTTCAAGGTCGCTGGCTCGATGGCGTTCAAGGAAGCTTTCAGCAAGGCCCAGCCGGTCCTGCTGGAACCGATGATGAAGGTCGAGATCGTCACCCCGGAAGATTATCTGGGCGACGTGATGGGCGACGTGAGCCGTCGTCGCGGCATCCTGCAGGGCCAGGACGACAGTCCGTCCGGCAAGGTGATCGCTGCGATGGTGCCGCTGGGCGAAATGTTCGGCTACGCCACCACGCTGCGTTCGATGTCGCAGGGTCGCGCGACGTTCTCGATGGAGTTCGACCACTACGCGGAAGCGCCGGCCAACATCGCCGACGCGGTCGTCAAGAAGAACTGAGCAATGGGGCAGGGTGTCGCGGTCGCGATACCCTGCATTCCCGTCACGAATCACGCATAACAAGGTAGAAGACAATGGCAAAGGGTAAGTTCGAACGCACCAAGCCCCACGTGAACGTGGGCACGATTGGTCACGTTGACCACGGCAAGACGACGCTGACGGCGGCGCTGACGAAGATCGGCGCGGAGCGTTTCGGTGGCGAGTTCAAGGCCTATGACGCGATCGACGCGGCGCCGGAAGAGAAGGCGCGCGGCATCACGATCTCGACGGCGCACGTGGAATATGAATCCGCTTCGCGCCACTACGCGCACGTGGATTGCCCGGGCCACGCCGACTACGTGAAGAACATGATCACCGGTGCGGCCCAGATGGACGGCGCGATCCTGGTGTGCTCGGCCGCCGACGGCCCGATGCCGCAGACGCGTGAGCACATCCTGCTGTCGCGCCAGGTGGGCGTGCCGTACATCGTCGTGTTCCTGAACAAGGCCGACATGGTGGACGACGCCGAGCTGCTGGAGCTGGTGGAGATGGAAGTCCGCGAACTGCTGAGCAAGTACGAGTTCCCGGGCGACGATACCCCGATCATCTCGGGCTCGGCCCGCCTGGCGCTGGAAGGCGACCAGAGCGAGATCGGCGTGCCGGCGATCCTGAAGCTGGTCGATGCGCTGGACACCTGGATCCCGACCCCGGAGCGTGACGTCGACAAGCCGTTCCTGATGCCGGTGGAAGACGTGTTCTCGATCTCGGGCCGCGGCACCGTGGTGACCGGCCGTATCGAGCGCGGCGTGATCAAGGTGGGCGAGGAAATCGAGATCGTCGGTATCCGTCCGACCCAGAAGACCACGGTCACGGGCGTGGAAATGTTCCGCAAGCTGCTGGACCAGGGCCAGGCGGGCGACAACGCCGGTCTGCTGCTGCGCGGCACCAAGCGTGACGACGTGGAGCGTGGCCAGGTGCTGGCCAAGCCGGGTTCGATCACCCCGCACACCGAGTTCGAAGCCGAAGTCTACGTGCTGAGCAAGGACGAAGGCGGCCGTCACACCCCGTTCTTCAAGGGCTACCGTCCGCAGTTCTACTTCCGCACGACCGACATCACCGGTGCGGTGACGCTGCCGGAAGGCGTGGAAATGGTCATGCCGGGCGACAACATCAAGATGGTGGTCACCCTGATCAACCCGGTGGCGATGGACGAAGGCCTGCGTTTCGCGATCCGCGAAGGCGGCCGTACGGTCGGCGCCGGCGTGGTGGCCAAGATCATCAAGTGACGTCCTGATCCGGACGGGCCAGCCCGTCCGGCTTCCTCGGGCCGTCATCCCCGCGCAGGCGGGGATCCAGCGCCTGATGAAGCGACAAGGGCGGACCGGAACCTCGGTCCGCCTCTTTTTTGCAGAAATCCATTCGTTTCGCGCGATGGATGCTGCAAAACAGCAGAACCTGCGTTATGATGCGCGCCCCTTGAAGGCTTCCTGGCCCGACAGGACTCGCATGATCCGCCAGCGCCCCCTGGGAGGCCGCTGGTTCTACCGCGAAAAGAGGTGCAGGAAGCGCCTCGTGTTCGCCAGACACGGAGTGTCGCGTGCCTTCCTGCCGGCCCTCGGGCCGAGGCGGGGTGCCCCGGTGGTTGACGGGGTCTGTCACGCGTCCTATACTTTCATGTCTGGGCGGGCCGGTTTACCGGCCTGCCTAGTTTTTCAGGAAGATCCCCAGCCGATTCCGGCGCTATCCGACCGTGGAGTCCACGCGGCCGGCGGGGAACTGGAACAGCTTGGACTAACCGGGGCAAGGCATCCCAGAGGCCGCGCCCGTCGCTCTTTAACGAAGGAACACCGTCATGGCGGACCAAAAGATCCGAATCCGGCTCAAGGCGTACGATCATCGTCTGATCGACCGCTCGGCCAGCGAGATCGTCGAGACAGCCAAGCGGACCGGCGCGCAAGTGCGCGGCCCGATCCCGCTGCCGACCAAGATCGAGCGCTACACCATCCTGGTTTCCCCGCACGTCGACAAGGACGCGCGTGACCAGTACGAAACCCGCACGCACAAGCGTGTGCTCGACATCGTCGACCCGAACGACAAGACCGTGGACGCGCTGATGAAGCTCGAACTCGCGGCTGGCGTCGACGTGCAGATCAAGTTGACCTGAGGCCCACGACCATGACCGCGAAGAAATATTCGTTGGGTCTCGTCGGCCGCAAGGCTGGCATGACCCGCGTGTTCACCGAAGATGGCAAGTCCATCCCGGTGACGCTGATCGAAGCAACCCCGAACCGCATCACCCAGATCAAGACCCCGGAAACCGACGGCTACAGCGCCGTGCAGGTTGCCGTCGGTACCCGCCGCGCCTCGCTCGTCACCAAGCCTGTTGCCGGTCACCTGGCCAAGGCCAAGGTCGAAGCCGGTCGCGGCCTCTGGGAATTGCGCGTGGAAGCCGACAAGCTGGGCGACTTCACCGTCGGCGGCGAGATCAAGGCCGACATCTTCGAAGTCGGCCAGATCGTCGACGTCCAGGGTGTCACCAAGGGCAAGGGCTTCCAGGGCACCATCAAGCGCTGGAACTTCCGCATGGGCGACGCCACCCACGGTAACTCGCTGTCGCATCGCGCGCCGGGTTCGCTGGGTCAGCGCCAGACGCCGGGCCGAGTGTTCCCGGGCAAGAAAATGTCCGGCCACATGGGTGCCGTGCAGCAGAGCACGCAGAACCTGGAAGTCGTCCGCGTGGACGCCGAGCGCGGCCTGATCGCCGTTCGCGGCGCCGTGCCGGGTGCGCCGGGTGGTGACGTGATCGTGCGTCCGGCAAGCAAGGGTTGAGGAGAACGACCATGGAACTAGCCATTACAGGTAGCGCCAACAAGCTGTCGGTCTCCGACGACGTGTTCGGCCGTGAATTCAGCGAGGATCTGGTCCACCAGGTCGTCGTTGCCTACCGCAACGCCGGTCGTGCCGGCACCAAGGCGCAGAAGACGCGCGCCGAAGTGAACGGCACCACCAAGAAGTCCAAGAAGCAGAAGGGCGGCGGTGCCCGTCACGGCGCCCTGACCGCGCCGATCTTCGTGGGCGGCGGCGTGACTTTCGCGGCCAAGCCGCGCAGCTTCGCGCAGAAGGTCAACCGCAAGATGTACCGTGCGGCCATCAGCTCGATCCTGTCCGAGCTCAACCGCCAGAACCGCCTGAAGGTCGTGGAAGCGTTCGACGTGGACGCCACCAAGACCAGCGCCCTGGTCGAGAAGCTGAAGGGCTTCGAGCTGGGCAAGCGTCCGCTGATCGTCACCGAAGATGCTTCCGAGCACCTTTACCTGTCCGCCCGCAACCTTCCCTACGTGGAAGTGCGCGACGTGCAGGGCCTGGATCCGGCGGCGCTGGTCGGTGCCGACTCCGTGTTGATCACGGCCGACGCCATCAAGAAGATCGAGGAGTGGCTGGCATGATCAGCAACGAAAAGATTTTTGCCGTGCTGCGTGCTCCGCGCGTCTCCGAAAAGACCGTGCGCCTGCAGGAACTCTCCAATCAATACGTCTTCGAAGTCTCGAACGATGCCACCAAGGCCGATGTGAAGGCCGCGGTCGAGCAGCTGTTCGACGTCAAGGTCGAGACGGTCAACGTGGTCAACGTCAAGGGCAAGAACAAGTCCTTCCGTAACCGCGCCGGCCGCCGCGGCGACTGGCGCAAGGCGTACGTGCGTCTGGCCGACGGCCAGGCCATCGACGTGTCGGCCAAGGCCTGAGGTAGATCCACATGCCATTGATGAAATTCAAACCCACCTCTCCCGGTCGCCGTTCGGCGGTCCGCGTGGTGACGCCCGACCTGCACAAGGGTGCTCCGCATGCTGCGCTGCTCGAGAAGCAGAGCAAGTCCGGCGGTCGCAACCACCACGGTCGCATCACCACCCGTCATATCGGTGGTGGCCACAAGCAGCACTATCGTCTCATCGACTTCAAGCGCGACAAGGAAGGCATCCCCGCGCGCGTGGAGCGGATCGAATACGATCCGAACCGCACCGCGCACATCGCGCTGCTGTGCTACGTCGATGGCGAGCGTCGCTACATCATCGCCCCGAAGGGCCTGAAGGCCGGTGACCAGGTCATCGCCGGCAGCGATGCGCCGATCAAGGCCGGCAACACGCTGCCGCTGCGCAACATCCCGGTCGGTACGACGATCCACGGCATCGAGCTGAAGCCGGGCAAGGGCGCGCAGATCGCCCGCGCCGCCGGCGCCGCCGTGCAGCTGGTCGCCCGCGAGCAGGGGTTCGCCACGCTGCGCCTCCGCTCCGGCGAAATGCGCAAGGTGCAGGTCGAGTGCCGCGCCACGGTGGGCGAAGTCGGCAACGACGAGCACAGCCTGGAGAAGCTCGGCAAGGCCGGTGCCAAGCGCTGGCGCGGTGTCAAGCCGACCGTCCGCGGTGCGGCCATGAACCCCGTCGACCACCCGCACGGTGGTGGTGAGGCCAAGGCCGGCCAGGGCAACCCGCATCCGGTCACCCCGTGGGGTGTCCCGACCAAGGGTTACAAGACGCGCAAGAACAAGCGCACGCAGCAATTCATCGTCCGCGATCGTAGGGGCTAATCGACCATGGCACGTTCACTCAAGAAGGGCCCGTTCGTCGATCACCACCTCGTCAAGAAGGTGGAGGCCGCGGGCGGCAGCAAGAAGCCGATCAAGACCTGGTCGCGCCGTTCGATGATCCTGCCGGAAATGGTGGGCTTCACGATCGCCATCCACAACGGCAAGAACCACGTTCCCGTGCTGGTCAACGAGAACATGGTCGGCCACAAGCTCGGCGAGTTTGCCGTCACCCGTACCTTCAAGGGTCACGGTGGCGACAAGAAAGCCGGCGGCAAGAAGTAAGGAGAGATGACCATGGAAGCGAAAGCCATCCTGCGCACCGCGCGCATCTCCCCCCAGAAAGCCCGTCTGGTCGCTGACCAGGTGCGTGGCCTGCCGGCCGAGCGCGCCGTCAACCTGCTGAAGTTTTCGGACAAGAAGGCTGCCCACCTGATCAAGAAGGTCGTGGAGTCCGCCATCGCCAACGCCGAGAACAACCAGGGCGCCGACGTCGACGAGCTGAAGGTCAAGACCATCATGGTCGACGAAGGTCCGATGCTGAAGCGTTTCATGGCCCGCGCCAAGGGCCGTGGCACCCGCATTCTGAAGCGCACCAGCCACATCACCGTGGTCGTGGGCGAGGGCAAATAAGTATGGGTCACAAAGTTCATCCGACCGGTATCCGCCTGGGCATCGCCAAGGACTGGAATTCCAAGTGGTTCGCCAACAAGCGCGACTACGCCGACTACCTCGCCGCGGACCTCAAGGTGCGCGAGATGCTTCGCAAGAAGCTGGCGCAGGCGGGCATTTCCAAGATCCTGATCGAGCGTCCGGCCAAGACCGCCCGCGTGACCATCCACACCGCCCGTCCGGGCGTGGTGATCGGCAAGCGCGGTGAGGACATCGAGAAGCTGCGCAAGGAAGTGAGCGACCTGATGGGCGTCCCGGCGCACATCAACGTCACCGAAGTGCGCAAGCCCGAGCTGGACGCCCAGCTGGTGGCCGAATCGATCGCGCAGCAGCTGGAACGCCGCATCATGTTCCGCCGCGCCATGAAGCGCGCCGTGGGTAACGCGATGCGCCTGGGTGCCCTGGGCATCAAGGTCAACGTGGCCGGCCGCTTGAACGGTGCGGAAATCGCCCGTTCGGAGTGGTACCGCGAAGGCCGCGTGCCGCTGCACACGCTGCGAGCCGACATCGATTACGGTTTTGCCGAGGCGAAGACCACCTACGGCATCATCGGCATCAAGGTGTGGGTCTACAAGGGCGAGATCTTCGATTTCAGCCAGGTGGGTCAGGAGAAGCAGGACGACGCGCGCCCCGAGCGCAGCGAACGTCCGTCGCGCCCGGCTCGTGACCGCGACGCGAGGTAATCAGTCATGTTGCAACCCAAGCGAACCAAATACCGCAAGATGCACAAGGGCCGGAACGAAGGCCTGAGCTGGAGCGGCAACCTCGTCAGTTTCGGCGAGTACGGCCTGAAGGCCACGGCGCACGGTCAGCTGACCGCGCGCCAGATCGAAGCAGCGCGTCGTTCCATCAGCCGTTACGTGAAGCGTGGCGGCAAGATGTGGATCCGTGTGTTCCCCGACAAGCCGATCACCAAGAAGCCCATCGAAGTCCGCATGGGTTCCGGTAAGGGCAACGTCGAGTACTGGGTCGCCCAGATCCAGCCGGGCCGCATGATCTATGAAATCGAAGGCGTCAGCGAGGACATCGCGCGCGAGGCGTTCCGCCTGGCCGCGGCCAAGCTGTCGGTCACCACCACTTTCGTGACCCGGACGGTGCGCTAATGGAACTCAAGCAACTCCGCGAGAAGTCGGCTGACGAACTGAAGGCCCACCTGACCGAACTGCGCAAGGAGCAATTCTCCCTGCGCATGCAGAAGGTGACCGGCCAGCTGCCGAAGACGCATGAAACCCGCCGGGTCCGCCGCGAGATCGCTCGCGTCAAGACCCTGCTGGGCAGTCAGAAGTAAGGAGCGACCAAGATGAGCGATAACAAAGACAAAGCGCAACGCACCATCGAAGGCCGCGTCGTCAGCAACAAGATGGACAAGACGGTCACCATCCTGGTGGAGCGTCAGGTCAAGCACGCCCTGTACGGCAAGTACATCAAGCGTTCCACCAAGCTGCACGCGCACGACGCGGACAACAGCTGCAAGGAAGGCGACGTGGTGCGCGTGACCGAGATCGCCCCGATGTCCAAGACCAAGAACTGGCGCGTGGTGGAAATCATCACCCGCGCGGCTGAATAAAAGGAGATCTGAATCATGATCCAGATGCAGAGCTACCTTGACGCGGCCGACAACTCCGGCGCCAAGGAACTGATGTGCATCAAGGTGCTGGGCGGCTCCAAGCGCCGTTACGCCGGCATCGGCGACATCATCAAGGTGACCGTCAAGGACGCCATCCCGCGCGGCAAGGTGAAGAAGGGCGAAGTCTACGACGCGGTCGTCGTGCGCACCCGCAAGGGCGTCCGTCGCCCCGACGGTTCGCTGATCCGCTTCGATGGCAACGCCGCGGTCCTGCTGAACAACAAGCAGGAGCCGATCGGCACCCGTATCTTCGGGCCCGTGACCCGCGAGCTGCGTTCCGAGAAGTTCATGAAGATCGTTTCGCTCGCGCCTGAAGTGCTCTGAGCGGAGGACAAAGAAATGGCTAACCGTATCAAGAAGGGCGACCAGGTCGTCGTCATCGCCGGCAAGGACAAGGGCAAGAAGGGCGACGTGGTGCGTGTGGATGGCGACCGCGTGGTCGTGTCCAACGTCAACGTCGTCAAGCGCCACACCAAGCCGAACCCGCAGGCCGGTATCGCGGGTGGCGTGGTGGAGAGCGAGCGCTCGATCCACATCTCCAATGTCGCGCTGTTCAACCCGGCAACGGGCAAGGGCGAGCGCATCGGTTTCAAGGTGCTGGAGGATGGACGCAAACTGCGTGTGTTCCGCTCCAGCGGTGAGGCGCTCGACGCCTGAGGAATGACATGACCACTCGTCTCGAAAAAATCTACAAGGAAGAAGTGGCGCCGGCTCTGATGAAGAAGTTCGGCTACACCAATCCGATGGAAGTGCCGAAGATCACCAAGATCACCATCAACATGGGTGTGGGTGAGGCGGCGACCAACAAGAAGATCCTGGAAAACGCCGTGGCCGACCTGGCCAAGATCACCGGCCAGAAGCCGATCACCACCAAGTCCCGCGTGTCGGTGGCTTCGTTCAAGATCCGCGACGGCTGGCCGATCGGCTGCAAGGTCACCCTGCGTCGCGCCAAGATGTACGAATTCCTGGATCGCCTGATCAGCATTTCGCTGCCTCGCGTCCGCGACTTCCGTGGCGTGTCCGGCCGTTCGTTCGACGGTCGCGGCAACTACAACATGGGCGTGAAGGAACAGATCATCTTCCCGGAAATCGACTTCGACGCCGTCGACGCGATCCGCGGCATGGATATCGCCATCACGACGACCGCCAAGAACGACGCCGAAGCTAAGGCGTTGCTCGAAGCGTTCAAGTTCCCGTTCCGCAACTGATTCGCTAGGAAAACGACATCATGGCAAAGACCTCGATGGTCAACCGCGACATCAAGCGGGAAAAGCTGGCCAAGCAGTACGCCGCCAAGCGCGATGCGCTGAAGAAGATCATCTCCAGCCAGAACGCCTCGTACGAAGAAAAGGCCGATGCGGTCGTCAAGCTGCAGAAGCTGCCGCGCGACTCCTCGCCGAGCCGCCAGCGCAACCGCTGCGAGCTGTCCGGTCGTTCGCGTGGCGTGTACCGCAAGTTCGGCCTTGGCCGCAACATGCTGCGCAAGGCGACGATGAACGGTGACGTCCCGGGCCTGCGCAAGGCCAGCTGGTAAGGACGCCGGGAGAGCCAGAACTGGCTCTCCTTCGGTTCCGAGGACAAGTCCGGCACCTGCCGGACTTGTTGTTGTACAATGTTCGGCTCCCGCGGCCAGGCCGGGGGAGGGCTGGGGAACCGGCCGCCCGCCTGGGGGTTTCCAGGGACAACGCAAGATTTTCGCGAAAGCGGATATCGGTGCTACTCATAAGGCAGACTCTAATGAGCATGACTGATCCCATCGCCGACATGCTGGTGCGCATTCGCAATGCCGCCGCTGTGGGCAAGCCGACGGTGAAGATGCCGTCCTCCAAGATCAAGACCTCGATCGCCAACGTCCTCAAGGCGGAAGGCTATGTCGGCGACGTCCGCGTGACGAAGACCGAGAACAACAAGGCCGAGCTCGAGATCGTCCTGAAGTATTTCGAAGGCAAGCCGGTCATCGAAAAGCTGAGCCGCGTGTCCCGTTCGGGCCTGCGCCAGTACCGTGGCAAGGCAGAACTGCCCAAGGTCCTCGGTGGCCTCGGCGTCGCCATCATCTCCACCTCGAAGGGCATCATGACCGATGCGCAGGCCCGTGCGGCCGGCGTTGGTGGTGAAGTGCTGTGCTTCGTGGCCTAAGCGAAGGAGCCCAGACATGTCCCGCGTAGCCAAGAAGCCGATCAATCTCCCCAAGGGCGTCGAACTGAATGCCCAGGGCGAAACCCTCAACGTCAAGGGCCCGAAGGGCACCCTGTCCATCGCCAAGCCGGCCGGTGTCGAACTGAACGTCGACAACGGCACGGTGAACCTGTCGCCGGTCACGCCGGCCGACGACGCCATCACCGGCACCATCCGCGCGATCCTGGCCAACATGGTCAAGGGCGTGTCGGACGGTTTTGAGCGCAAGCTCGAACTGGTCGGCGTGGGTTACCGCGCTGCGATGCAGGGCAAGGACCTGAACTTGTCGCTGGGTTTCTCGCATCCGATCCTGTTCAAGACGCCGGAAGGCATCACCATCGCCACCCCGACCCAGACCGAAATCCTGGTGCAGGGTGCCGACAAGCAGCGCGTTGGCGAAGTTGCCGCCAAGATCCGCGGTTTCCGTCCGCCGGAGCCCTACAAGGGCAAGGGCGTGAAGTACTCCGACGAAACCATCATCCGCAAGGAAGCGAAGAAGGCCTAACCGGGCTTTCGGCTTCGAGGAACCAGATCATGAGCATCAAGAACACCGCCCGCCTGCGCCGCGCCAAGTCCACCCGCGCGCACATCCGCGAACTCGGCGTCCCGCGCCTGTCGGTGCTGCGCACCGGCCAGCATATCTACGCCCAGCTATTCACCGCCGATGGCGCCAAGGTCATCGCGTCGGCGAATACGCTGCAGGCCGATGTGAAGGATGGCCTGAAGAACGGCAAAAACAGCGATGCCGCCGCCCGCGTGGGCAAGGTGATCGCCGAGCGCGCCAAGGCCGAGGGCATCGAGAAGATCGCATTCGACCGTTCGGGCTACCGTTACCACGGCCGCATCAAGGCCCTGGCCGACGCTGCCCGCGAAGGCGGCCTGCAGTTCTAAGCATGAAGGGCATGGGTGCAGCCCCATGTCCTGACCTGCCGGCGCGGGCTGCGCCGGGCGCGGTCGATCTTCTGCATCGACCGTTGCGCCACCGCTTCACACCACAACCATAAGCGGCCACGCCGTACATACCTCATCAATCAAGGAATTCAAGCAATGGCAGAAGAACGTCAGCCGCGGGGCCGCGATCGCGACCGCAACCGCGAAGAGAAAGTCGACGACGGCATGATCGAGAAGCTGGTCGCGGTGAACCGCGTCAGCAAGACCGTCAAGGGCGGTCGCCAGTTCACCTTCACCGCGCTGACGGTCGTGGGCGACGGCAACGGCAAGATCGGTTTCGGTTACGGCAAGGCGCGCGAAGTGCCGGTCGCCATCCAGAAGTCGATGGAGTACGCCCGCAAGGGCATGCTGAATGTCGACCTGAACAACGGTACGTTGTGGCATCCGGTGAAGGCCGGCCACGGTGCGGCCCGCGTGTTCATGCAGCCGGCCTCGGAAGGTACGGGCGTGATCGCCGGCGGCGCCATGCGCGCTGTGCTGGAAGCGGTGGGCGTCAAGAACGTGCTGGCGAAGGCCGTCGGTTCGCGCAACCCGATCAACCTGGTTCGCGCCACGCTGAAGGGCCTGAGCGACATGCAGTCGCCGACCCGCATCGCGGCCAAGCGCGGCAAGAAGGTGGAGGAACTCCTCAATGGCTAACGAGTCCAACAAGACCGTCAAGGTGCGCCTGGTGCGCGGCCTGCGTGGTTCCCAGTCGCGCCACCGCCTGTCGGTGAAGGCGCTGGGCCTGAACAAGCTCAACGATGTGCGTGAACTGAAGGACAGCCCGCAGGTGCGCGGCCTGATCGCCAAGGTCCACTACCTCGTCAAGGTCGAGGAGTAATCAACATGCGTCTCAACACACTGAAGCCCGCCGACGGCGCCCGTACCGAACGCACCCGCGTCGGCCGCGGTATCGGTTCCGGCCTGGGCAAGACCGCGGGTCGTGGTCACAAGGGTTCGTTCGCACGCGCGGGCAAGGGCAAGATCAAGGCGAAGTTCGAAGGCGGCCAGATGCCGCTGATCAAGCGTCTGCCGAAGGTCGGCTTCCGCTCCAAGCTGAAGCTGGATTGCGCCGAAGTGCTTTCGTACCAGCTGGAGAAGCTGGAAGCCGGCGAAATCGACTTCGCCGCGCTGCGTGCCGCCAAGCTGGTCCCCAGCACCGCCAAGCGCGCCAAGATCGTCAAGAAGGGCGAACTCACTAAGAAGTTCGTGCTGAAGGGCGTGGCCGCCACGGCCGGTGCCAAGGCCGCCATCGAGGCTGCCGGCGGCAGCGTGCAGGAGTAACGGACGCATGGCGCAGGGTAATGCCGCCGGTGCGCTGGCAGGCGCAGGCAAGTTCACCGAACTCCGCCAGCGCCTGCTGTTCGTGCTGGGTGCGCTGATCGTCTACCGGATCGGCTGTTTCATCCCGGTCCCGGGCGTCAATCCCGATGCCATGCTTGCGATGATGCAGGCGCAGGGCGGCGGCATCGTGGACATGTTCAACATGTTCTCGGGCGGCGCCCTGCACCGTTTCAGCATCTTCGCGCTCAACGTCATGCCCTACATCTCGGCGTCGATCGTGATGCAGCTGGGCGTGCACATCTTCCCGAGCCTGAAGGCGCTGCAGAAGGAAGGCGAATCCGGTCGCCGCAAGATCACCCAGTACTCGCGCATCGGCGCGGTGCTGCTGGCGGTCGTGCAGGGCGGCAGCATCGCCACCGCGTTGCAGAACCAGGTCGCCCCGGGCGGCATGCCGGTGGTGTACGCGCCGGGCATGGGTTTCGTTCTGACCGCGGTGGTCGCGTTGACCGCCGGCACCATCTTCCTGATGTGGCTGGGTGAGCAGGTAACGGAGCGTGGCATCGGCAACGGCGTCTCGCTGATCATCTTCGCGGGCATCGTGGCCGGCTTGCCGGGCGCAGTCATCCAGACCGTCGGCGCGTTCCGTGACGGCACCCTGAGCTTCATCTCGCTGCTGATCATCGCGGTGGTGGTGCTGGGCTTCACGTTCCTGGTGGTGTTCGTGGAACGCGGCCAGCGGCGGATCACGGTGAACTACGCGCGCCGCCAGGGCGGTCGCAATGCGTACATGAACCAGACGTCGTTCCTGCCGCTGAAGCTCAACATGGCCGGCGTGATTCCGCCGATCTTTGCCTCCAGCATCCTGGCCTTCCCGGCGACGCTGGCCATGTGGTCCGGCCAGAACAGCGGCGCCACCACGTGGTTGCAGCGCATCTCCAATGCGCTGGCCCCGGGCGAGCCGCTGCACATGATCGTGTTCGCGGCGATGATCATCGGCTTCGCGTTCTTCTACACGGCGCTGGTGTTCAACTCGCAGGAAACCGCGGAGAACCTGAAGAAGTCGGGCGCGCTGATTCCCGGCATCCGTCCGGGCAAGGCTACCGCCGATTACGTCGACGGCGTGCTGACGCGGCTGACGGCCATCGGTTCGATGTACCTGGTGGCGGTCTGCCTGCTGCCGGAAGTCATGCGCACCCAGCTGGGCACCTCGTTCTACTTCGGCGGAACCTCGCTGTTGATCGTGGTCGTGGTGGTGATGGACTTCATCGCGCAGATCCAGGCGCACCTGATGTCCCACCAGTACGAGAGCCTGCTGAAGAAGGCCAACTTGAAGGGCGGTTCGCGGGGCGGTCTTGCCCCCCGGGGCTGAGGTATAATCGCGGGCTTCCCGCACCAGTCCGGCCCTCATGGCCGGCTGACTTAGATGGGCGGCCCCCGCAGCGATCCGGTGCGGGGGTGCGAACCGGCCAGTCCCTGCGCCAGAGTAGCGCGGGCGGGTAGGGCAGGGGGAAACCCCCGACCTGCACCAGGCAGGTTCCGGCGCCGGAGCATGGGCACACTCCCCATGCCGGTCCGAAGTCGGCGTTGCCGGCCCGGGCTTCCCGCAAACACCGGATCTTGTTAGAATTTCCAGTTCACTCCGCCTGTCTGCGCGAATCCCGCCCGGGATGACCGTACACGGGCCAATACTCACAGTTGGAGAACCGCGTCATGGCGCGTATTGCAGGTGTCAACCTGCCTGCCCAGAAGCATGTCTGGGTCGGTTTGCAAAGCATCTACGGCATTGGCCGTACCCGTTCCAAGAAGGTCTGCGAAGCCGCCGGCGTCGTCTCGACCACCAAGATCCGCGACCTGTCCGAGCCGGAAGTCGAGCGCCTGCGCGCCGAAGTCGGCAAGTACGTGGTCGAGGGCGACCTGCGCCGTGAAGTCGGCATCGCGATCAAGCGCCTGATGGACCTGGGTTGCTATCGCGGTCTGCGCCACCGTCGCGGCCTGCCGCTGCGTGGCCAGCGCACCCGCACCAATGCCCGTACCCGCAAGGGTCCGCGCAAAGCCATCAAGAAGTAAGGGGCGACCACCATGGCCAAGCCAGCTGCTGCCAAAGTCAAGAAGAAGATCAAGCGCGTCATCACCGATGGCGTCGCCCACGTCCACGCTTCTTTCAACAACACCATCGTCACCATCACCGACCGCCAGGGCAATGCGCTTTCCTGGGCGACCTCGGGTGGTGCCGGTTTCCGCGGTTCCCGCAAGTCCACGCCGTTCGCGGCGCAGGTCGCTGCCGAAAAGGCAGGCCGTGCAGCTCTGGACTACGGCGTGAAGTCGCTGGAAGTCCGCATCAAGGGCCCGGGTCCGGGTCGCGAGTCGGCCGTGCGTTCGTTGAACAACGTGGGCTACAAGATCACCAACATCATCGACGTGACGCCGATCCCGCACAACGGGTGCCGTCCGCCGAAAAAGCGTCGCGTCTAAGGGGGCGATAAGAAATGGCTCGTTATATCGGTCCTACCTGTAAGCTCGCGCGCCGTGAAGGCGCCGACCTGTCGCTCAAGAGCCCGGCCCGTGCGCTGGACTCGAAGTGCAAGCTGGAGCAGAAGCCCGGCCAGCACGGCGCCACCGCCCGCAAGGGCAAGCTGTCCGACTACGCCACCCAGCTGCGCGAGAAGCAGAAGGTCAAGCGTATCTATGGCCTGCTGGAGCGCCAGTTCCGCAACTACTACAAGAAGGCCTCGACCAAGAAGGGCAACACCGGCGAGAACCTGTTGCAGTTGCTGGAAACCCGCCTCGACAACGTCATCTACCGCATGGGCTTCGCCGTGACCCGTCCGGCCGCCCGCCAGCTGGTCTCGCACCGTGGCGTACTGGTCAACGGCAAGCCGGTCAACCTGCCGTCCTACCAGGTCAAGGCTGGCGACGCGATCGCGCTGTCGGAGAAGGCCCAGAAGCAGCTCCGCGTGCAGGAGTCGTTGACGGTCGCCGAGCAGCTCGACCTGAACCCGTCGTGGGTTGAAGTCGATGCGAAGAAGTTCAGCGGCGTGTTCAAGGCGGTTCCGGCCCGTTCGGACCTGCCCGCCGACATCAACGAAGCGCTGATCGTCGAGTTGTACTCGAAGTAATTCATTCACGCACCCCCGGGCGACCGGGGGACCGCAGGAGACAAAGCAACATGACGGGTATTACTCAGCAAGTGCTGCGCCCCCGCGGCCCGCAGATCGAGCGCCTGACCGGCAATCGCGCGAAAGTGGTCATCGAACCGCTGGAGCGTGGTTATGGCCATACGCTCGGCAATGCGTTGCGCCGCGTGCTGCTGTCGTCGATCCCCGGCTTCGCGATCACCGAAGTCGAGATCGATGGCGTGCTGCACGAATACAGCACCATCGAAGGCATGCAGGAAGACGTGCTGGAAGTGCTGTTGAACCTGAAGGATGTGGCCATCCGCATCCATAGCGGCGACTCCTCCACGCTGAGCCTGGCCAAGCAGGGCCCGGGCGTGGTGACCGCCGGCGACATCAAGACCGACCACAACGTCGAGATCCTGAATCCGGAACTGGTCATCTGCAACCTGACCAAGGACACTGCGCTGAACATGCGCCTGAAGATCGAGCGTGGTTTCGGCTACCAGCCGGCCGCTGCCCGTCGTCGTCCGGATGAAGAAACCCGTGCGATCGGTCGCCTGGTGCTGGACGCCTCGTTCTCGCCGGTCCGTCGCGTCGCGTACGCGGTGGAAGCCGCGCGCGTCGAGCAGCGCACCGACCTGGACAAGCTGGTCCTGGATATCGAAACCAACGGCACGATCGATGCCGAGGAAGCCGTGCGCACCGCCGCCGACATCCTCAGCGACCAGCTGTCGGTGTTCGGTGACTTCACGCACCGCGATCGCGGCGCGCCGAAGCAGGCTGCCAGCGGCGTGGATCCGGTGCTGCTGCGCCCGATCGACGACCTGGAGCTGACCGTGCGTTCGGCCAACTGCCTGAAGGCCGAGAGCATCTACTACATCGGCGACCTGATCCAGAAGACGGAAGTCGAACTGCTCAAGACCCCGAACCTCGGCAAGAAGTCGCTGACCGAGATCAAGGAAGTTTTGGCGCAGCGCGGCCTGTCCCTGGGCATGAAGCTGGAAAACTGGCCGCCGGCCGGTGTCGCCCAGCACGGCATGCTCGGCTGATGATGTAACCCGGAGCTCCCGCGTCCGCGCGGGAGTTCCGTTGCAACACCACGTCGACGGACCTGAAGGCCCGCGGCGCTCCGGTCAAGGATGGCCGGTTAGGACCACCCGCAGTCCACAGTTGCAACGCCTGGATGGCGACAGCGAAGTCCAACGTCCCACTCTTCTTTAGGAATCCAACCCATGCGCCACCAGAAAGCCGGCCGCAAGTTCAGCCGCACCAGCGCCCATCGCGAAGCGATGTTCCGCAACATGGCCGCCTCGCTCATCAAGCACGGCCTGATCAAGACCACCCTGCCGAAGGCCAAGGAACTGCGCCGTGTCGCAGAACCGCTGATCACCCTCGGCAAGATCGATGGCGTCGCCAATCGTCGTCTCGCGTTCTCGCGCCTGCGCGACAAGGAAGCCGTCGGTACGCTGTTCACCACGCTCGGCCCGCGCTACCAGTCGCGTCCGGGTGGCTACCTGCGCATCCTGAAGTGCGGCTTCCGCGCCGGCGACAACGCCCCGATGGCGTACGTCGAGCTGGTGGACCGTCCGGAAGCGGCGGCCGAGTAAGCCTCGCCCCTCGCGATACCCGAAACCCCGGCCCCGGCCGGGGTTTTTGTTTTCCGGCGTGCGGAGGGGCTGTCCCGATGCGTCAGATCGCCGCGGGGTGACGTCACGGCCGATCGGCGTGGATAATGCGGACAGACCTCACGTCCTGGGTGCCGATGAATCCTCTCCGCTGGAGTTTCCGTGCGCAGTGCTTCCTGGGTTTCGCCATATGCGCGGGCCTGCTTGGCTATGCGCTGTACGTGCAGTTCGTGCACCAGTTGGAACCCTGTCCTTTCTGCATCTTCCAGCGGCTGGCGTTCGCCGCGACCGGCGTGTTGTTCCTGCTTGGCGCGTTGCAGGGGCCGCGCAAGCCCGGGGGCCGGCGCATGTACGGCGCGCTCGCCTTCCTGGGAGCCGCCGCGGGCATCGGCATCGCGGGGCGTCATGTCTGGGTCCAGCTATACCCGCCGCTGATGCCGAGTTGTGGCCCTGGCTGGGATTACATGATCGAGAACAATACCTGGCTGGGCGTCCTGCAGAAGGTGCTCGCCGCCAAGGGCGACTGCAGCACCATCGACTGGAGTTTCCTGGGCCTCACGATGCCGATGTGGAGCCTTGTGTGGTTCGGGGCGCTGGCCATCTGGGCGCTCTGGATCGGCTTTCGCGCGCGCAGGACCTCGACCTTCCGCTGATTTGACGCGGCGCACC
Organism: uncultured Pseudoxanthomonas sp.; assembly: GCF_947498795.1. NCBI lineage: Bacteria > Pseudomonadati > Pseudomonadota > Gammaproteobacteria > Lysobacterales > Lysobacteraceae > Pseudoxanthomonas > uncultured Pseudoxanthomonas sp. The sequence goes on from NZ_CANMLQ010000001.1 coordinate 452,060, forward strand.
AATCTGGCACGATGGTGGGCCCCCAGGAGTCCGCCATGAATCCGTCCGACCGCAACCTTCGCGCCGTCACTCTCCCGCCCCACTGGGCGCCGGGCAGCTGGCGGGAAAGGACGGCGATGCAGATGCCGATCTATCCCGATGCCGCGGCGCTCGAGTCGGCGCTGGGCGAGTTGCGCCAACTGCCGCCGCTGGTGACATCGTGGGAGATCTTCGCGCTCAAGAAGCAGCTTGCCGAGGCGCAGGAAGGCAAGCGCTTCCTGTTGCAGGGTGGCGACTGCGCGGAGAACTTCAGCGACTGCGAATCCGGGCTTATCTCGAACCGGCTCAAGGTGCTGCTGCAGATGAGCCTGGTGCTCGTGCATGGCCTGCGGCTGCCGGTGGTGCGGGTGGGCCGGTTTGCGGGACAGTATGCCAAGCCGCGGTCAGCGGACATGGAGACGCGCGATGGCGTGACGTTGCCCAGCTATCGCGGCGACGTGGTCAATGCGCCGGACTTCACGGCGGAAGCGCGCGTGCCGGACCCGCGTCGCATGATCAAGGCGCACGCGCGCTCGGCGATGACGATGAACTTCGTGCGTGCACTGATCGATGGCGGCTTCGCCGACCTGCACCATCCGGAGTACTGGAACCTCAACTGGGTCGGCTATTCGCCACTGGCGGCCGAGTACCAGCAGATGGTCGCCTCGATCGGCGACGCGGTGAGGTTCATGGAGACCTTGTCCGGTTCCGAAGTGCACAACCTCAACCGGATCGACTTCTACACCTCGCACGAAGCACTGCTGCTGCCTTACGAGGAAGCGCTCACCCGCGAGGTGCCGCGCCAGTGGGGCTGGTTCAACCTCAGCACGCACTATCCATGGATCGGCATGCGCACCGCAGCGGTCGATGGTGCGCACGTGGAATACCTGCGCGGCGTGCGCAATCCCATCGCGATCAAGGTGGGGCCGTCGGTGACGCCGGACCAGTTGCTGCGCCTGATCGATGTGCTGAATCCCGAAGACGAAGCGGGTCGCCTGACGTTCATCCATCGCATGGGTGCCGCGCAGATCGCCGGCAAGCTGCCGCCGTTGCTGGACGCGGTACGCCGCGATGGCCGTCGCGTGCTGTGGGTCTGCGACCCGATGCACGGCAATACGGAAAGCACGAGCAACGGGTTCAAGACGCGCCGCTTCGACAACGTGCGCAACGAGGTCGAGCAGTCGTTCGACCTGCATGCGGCGGCCGGGACGCGGCTGGGTGGCGTGCACCTCGAGTTGACGGGTGAAGACGTCACCGAATGCACCGGCGGGGCGCGGGAGCTGACAGATGCGGACCTGGAGCGTGCCTACCGCTCGACGGTCGATCCGCGCCTCAACTACGAGCAGTCGCTCGAGATCGCGATGTGCATCGTGCGCAAGCAGAACCAGCTGGCAGCCCCGTCGGCGCGCTGATCCCGGGCGCCGCCGTCAGGACCAGTGCGTATCGGCGCTGGGGGCGAGCTGGGGGATATGCCAGGTGGTGGCACGGGCATAGAGTTTCGCGAATTCGGCGGCCGGCAGCGGCTTGCTGAAGTAGTTGCCCTGTAGTTCGTCGCAGCCGTTGGCGGCCAGCCACGCGGCCTGCGCCGGCGTTTCCACGCCTTCGGCGATCGTGCGGCACTGCAGTTGCGCTGCCAGGCTGATGATGGCGCGGGTGATGGCGGCCTGGTTCGGTTCGGATACATCGCGTACGAACGACTGGTCGATCTTCAGTACGTTGAATCCGTAATTGCCCAGGTAGCTGAGGCTCGAGAAGCCGGTGCCGAAATCGTCGATGGCGATGCGCACGCCCAGGGCCTTCAGTGCGCGCAAGGTGCGATCGGTGCGTTGCACGTCGCGCATCAGCGTGGTTTCGGTGACTTCTAGTTCGAGGAACTCGGCGGCCAGTCCGCTGTCCTTCAGCGCCTCGACCACCGTATCCACCAGGTCGTCGGTGTCGAAGTTGGCGGCGGCGATGTTGACCGACACGCGGATCGGCGGCAGGCCGGCCTGCTGCCAGATCCGGTTCTGCCGGCACGCGGCGCGGATCGCCCACTGGTCGATGTCGACGATCAGGTTGGTTTCCTCGGCGATCGGGAGGAACTCGCCCGGCATCATCAGGCGTTCGCCGCGCTGCCAGCGTGCGAGGCCCTCGACCCCGACGATGCGACCGGTGAGGCGATCGACCTGCGGCTGGTAATGGAGGGAAAGATCGCCGTTGCGCAGGCTTCGCCGCAGGCTGTTCTCCAGTTCGATGCGGGCGTCCACGCTGGATGCCAGCTCGCGCGTGTAGAAACGCGTGGCGTTGCGGCCATTTCGCTTGGCCAGGTACATGGCCGCATCGGCACGCATCATGAGCGTCGCCGCGTCGTAGCCGTCTTCCGGGAACAGGCTGATGCCGATGCTGAACGCCTGGTGCAGTTCGTGCGAGGCCACCGTGTAGGGCGTTCCGCTGAGGGCGAGAAGACGGTCGGCGATCTGCAGCACGCTGTCGCGCGTCACTACATTCGGCAGCAGCACCACGAACTCGTCGCCTCCCGTGCGGTACACGGTGCCGAGATTGCCGATGTTGCGCTGCAGGCGTCGCGCGACCTGCTGAAGCAGTTCATCGCCGGTGTGGTGGCCGAGGGCATCGTTGACGTGCTTGAAGAGGTCGAGGTCCAGGAACAGTACCGCGATGCCGTTGCCATGGTTGGTCGCGTGCGTGATCGCCTGGCCCAACCGCTCGTTGAGTTGCAGCCGGTTCGGCAGCCCGGTCAGGACATCGTGGTGGGCGAGGAAGGTCATGCGCGAGCTGAGTGCGCGGGATTCGGTGATGTCGCGCAACACCATGACGGTGCCCACCATGCGCTCGTCGCGGTCATGGATGGCCGACAGCGAACGTTCGACCAGCATGCGGCTGCCGTCGCGGCGCAGCAACTGCAGGTCGCCCGGCTGCCCCATGGTGTGGGGTTCCTCGACATTCGGCTGCGTATCGATGCGGACCAGCGAAGCGACCTGGTCCAGGGGGTGCCCCAATGCCTGGTCCAGTCCCCAGCCGCACAGCGCTTCCGCGGCGGGGTTCATGTAGGTGACGCGGCTTTCGATATCGACGGTGATCACCGCTTCGCTGATCGACGTCAGCGTCACCTCGGCCAGTTCGTTGGCGTCGTGCAGCGCGTGTTCCAGGCGGGCCTTCTCCGTGATGTCGATGGACATGACGAAGAAGCCGCAGACCTTGCCGGTGTCGTCGACATCGGGCGTATAGAAGCTGTGCATGCTCCGGGTGCCGTCGGCAGTGGCGAAGCTGCTTTCGAACTCGCCATCGCGCCCGGACAGTGCGGCATCGATCTGCGGCATGCGGCGCAGGTAGGCGTCCTCGCCGAAGAGATCGCGCATGTGGGTGCCGATCCTGGGGGGGCTGCGCCACTGGACCTGGTCGGCGAAGGCGCGGTTGTGGAAAACCAGACGGTGCGCTGCATCGAATTGGGCAATCAGTGCGGGCAGGCGATCGGTGACGCGCTTGAGGTGGTCGCGCGCCATCGCCAACTCGCGGTGCGCGCGCCGCTGTTCACCGACGTCGTTCCCCATCAGGTACCAGCCGGCGATCCTGCGGCCGGGCTCCACGTCGGGGACCAGATAGAGATGAACCGGTCGCGCCGGCCGGCCCAACTCGCCTTCCCAGGTCGTCCAATGGTCCGGCGTGCAGTCCTGCATGGCGCGCCTGAGCGAGGCGAGGAAGTCGGGAGCGTCCGCATGGACGTCGTCCACGTGCCTGTCGCTCCAATCCGTCGGCGTGCCGGACCATGCGCGGCATGCGCGATTGGCGAAGCCGTAGCGGCCATCCCCATCGATATACGCGATCAGCGCGGGAAGGTGGTCCGCAACCGCATCCAGCAGGGCGCGGCTGCGCCGCTCCGTCCGCGCCAGGTTCTGCAACAGCAGGAATAGTAGCAGCCCCAGGCCGATCCCACACACGGTCAGCAGCACGATCGACGCCAGGCCGGGCAATGCGTCGCGCAACGGTGGCGACTGCAGTACCAGCCGCCACTCGCTGCCCAGCAGCCGCAGTTCGCGCTGAGCGGTGAAGGCCGGCTGCCAGTCGCCCCGGTAGCGGTCGTGCAACGCCCGTGTCTGGTAGATCGGCTCGCCACCGTGATCGCGGGCGAGCAACTGCAGGTCGAACTCGTCGCCGCCGGAGCGACCGACGGCGTCTTCCACGACCCGTTGCCAACCGAAGCCGGCGGTGGCGAAGCCACGCAGCAGGCGCCGTCGTGCCTCCACGCTGGCGCGTGCGGCGACGGGGTCGGCGTACACCGGCGCGTACAGCAGGAAGCCCGCCAGGCCGGTACTGCCCTTGGTGGCATCCCCCAGCGCGACCAGCGGCGCGGCGGCCAGCTCGCCACTGTCGCGCGCCGACGCGATGGCCTGCGCGCGCACGGCTTCGGCCATCACGTCGCGGCCGAGCAGGGGACGCATGCCCGGTACATCGGGATAGAGTACGTCGATCACCACGTATTCGCTGCGATCGCCCCCAGGGTGGATGGCGAACGCATCGCCGTACCGAGCGCGCTGGGTCGTGACGTATGCATCGCGTTCGGCGTGCGTCACGCGACGCGCGAACCCGAGTCCATGCACGGCCGCCTGGCGCGTCGGCATCTGCAGTTTTTCAACGAATACGTAGAAGCTGTCGCGTTCGATGTCCTGCCGGCCTTCCAGCACGGCGGCGGCGGCACGCACGGTGTCTTCGTACGCATTCATGTTGGCCGAGATCGCGGTGGCGATCGCGTCGGCGCGCGCCTCGAACTGCGCGCGGGCGTGTTCCTGCGCCTGTCGCCACTGGGTGGCACCGGACCACAGCGACAGCAGGCATGCGATGACAAGGATGCCCCATGCCAGCGAATCGAGGTTGCGCTGCCGCAGCCGGGCAGCGGCGCCCGACCCGCTGAACGCCCGCAGTTCCGATGCCCGGTCCGCGCCAGATTCCACGCGATAGACCCCCCGCTGCTGCCGTGGGGCTATGACGCCATGATCCCGCTACCGCTGCAAGCATCTCCGCACCGCAAACGGCTCACACTTTCGCGGCGCTCAGCGCAGCGGCATGCGCGCCGACAGCGTCGGCCAGTACTCGGGGGGCTTGCGTGCGCGGGTGCGCTGTTCGTAGTCGTAGCCCAGTGCGATCAGCCGCGCTTCGCTCCAGGCGGTTCCCATGAACACCAGTCCTAGGGGCAGGCCATCGCTGTGACCCATCGGGACGGTGAGGCTGGGATACCCCGCCACGGCCGCTGCGCTGTAACCGGCGCCGGGAAAATGATCGCCGGTCTTGTGGTCGGTCAGCCAGGCGGGGCCCGTCGTGGGCGCGATCAGTGCGTCGAGTTGCTGCGCCTTGAGCGCGGCATCGATGCCCTCAGGTCCGGCCAGCCGGCGCGCCCGGCTGCGCGCGGTGATGTAGGCGGCTTCGCCGAGTCCGCCCTTGGCATTCGCCTGCTCGAACAGTTCCTGGCCGAAGTACGGCATTTCGGAGACGCGGTAACGTTCGTTGTAGCCGATCAACTGGGTCAGCGTGGTCAGCGGGGCTTGGCGCTCGGTGAGATAACGCTCCACGCCGTGCTTGAACTCGTACAGCAGCAGCTCGAGTTCGTCGGCATTCCATTGGCCGTCGGTGGGAATCTCCGCATCGACGACGGTCGCGCCTGCCTCCCGCATCACCTGGATGGCGATGTCCAGCGCGGCGGCGGCGTCGGGATGGATAGCCGCCTTGCTGCGCAGCACGCCGATGCGCGCACCTTTCAGTGCGCCGGGTTTGAGTCGCGCACTGAAGTCGAGGGTCGTGTTCCAGGCGGCCTGGGTGGTCGCCGCATCCGCGGTGTCCCGACCGGCCAGGGCGGCCAGCAGCAAGGCCGCATCCGACACATTGCGTGCGATGGGGCCGGCGGTGTCCTGGCTGTGCGAGATGGGCAGGATGCCCTGCCGGCTGACCAGGCCGACGGTCGGCTTCAGTCCCACCACACCGTTGATCGCGGCAGGGCAGACGATGCTGCCGTCGGTCTCGGTGCCCACACTGACCGCGACGAGGTTGGCCGACACCGCGACCGCGCTGCCCGAACTCGATCCGCACGGATTGCGGTCAAGTGCATAGGGATTGCGCGTCTGCCCGCCACGGCCGCTCCAGCCCGAGGTGGAGTGCGATGAGCGGAAGTTCGCCCACTCGCTGAGGTTGGCCTTGCCGAGGATGACGGCACCCGCTTCGCGCAGGCGCCGGACCAGGAAGGCATCCCTAGCCGGCCGGAAATCCTTGAGCGCCAGGGAACCGGCCGACGTCGCCATCGGCACCGCATCGATGTTGTCCTTCAACAGGACCGGGATGCCGTGCAGCGGGCCGCGAACGGCATTGGCACGGCGTTCCACGTCGCGCAGCGCGGCCTCTTTCAGCGCATCGGGGTTCAGTTCGATGACCGCATTCAGCTGAGGCCCCGCCTTGTCGACGGCGGCGATCCGGTCCAGGTACGCCTGCGTCAGGCGACGGCTGTCGAGTTCACCGGACTGCATGCGGGACTGCAGGTCGGCGATGTCGAGCTCGGCATAAAGGAAATCGGTCGGTGCGGCGGGCGCCGTCGCATCGGGCGTCGTCGCCGGCTGGCAGGCAGCCAGGGCGAGCACCATCAGGCCGAGCGGCAGCAGGAATCGACGCATGCGGGCATCTTGGCAGGGTTGCCGCGCAGGCTACGCAGCGGCCGCCCCGCCCGTCAAATCACCTTGCGGCGACGGATGTCCCGCCACAGCACCCACACGATCACCAGGTTCACGATCAGGAGCGCCCAGGTGTGCCAGCCCGGATGGTGGTACAGCGCATAGACGTCCAGCGGCAGGTAGGCGGCGGACCCGATGCAGCCCAGCCACGACGCCCAGGCGCGGGCACGCCACAGGCCCCAGCCCTCCAGCAGGCGCATGCCGGCGTAGAGCGCGATGATCAGCACGGTGACGTGGATGGATTCCGGATTGATCCGCGCCATCCATTCGCTCACCACGCCGGGACCGGCATCGGGGATGATGCGGGTGACGATCGCCTGCACGCTCTCGCGCAGGCGATCCGGGCCCAGCGCCAGCAAGCCGCCGGCGAAGGCGAGGGCGAGCACGCCCTTGGCGCCCTCGAACAGGGCGATGGCGTGCAGCCCAGGGTGCGCCTTGGGGTCCGGGTTGTAGGCGGTGTCGTCCAAGGCGCGGCGCGGCGGTCAGGCCGCGCGGGAAGCGCGCTTGCGGTCGCTCTCGGTCAGGAACTTCTTGCGCAGGCGGATTTCCTTCGGCGTGATCTCGACCAGCTCATCGTCGTCGATGAAGTCCAGCGCCTGCTCCAGCGAGAACTTGATCGCCGGGGTCAGCTGGATGGCATCATCCTTGCCCGAAGCGCGCATGTTGGTCAGCGGCTTGGTCTTGATCGCGTTGACGGTCAGGTCGTTGTCCTTGGAGTGGATGCCGATCAGCTGGCCTTCGTACACGTTGTCGCCCTCGGCGGCGAACAGCTTGCCGCGCTCCTGCAGCGGGCCGAGCGAGTAGGCCGGCGTGGCGCCCGGCGCATTGGCGATCATCACGCCGTTGAGGCGCTTGGCGATGGCGCCCTGTTCCTTCGGGCCGTAATGGTCGAACACGTGGAACAGCAGGCCCGAGCCCTGGGTCAGCGTCTTGAATTCGTTCTGGAAACCGATCAGGCCACGCGCCGGGATCTGGTAGTCCAGGCGCACGCGGCCCTTGCCATCCGGCTCCATGTTCTTCAGCTGGCCCTTGCGGACGCCGAGCTTCTCCATCACGCCGCCCTGGTGGTTCTCTTCCACGTCGACGACGAGCTGCTCGATCGGCTCCATCAGCTGGCCGTCGATTTCCTTGATGATCACTTCCGGACGCGACACGGCCAGTTCATAGCCCTCGCGACGCATGTTCTCGATCAGCACCGACAGGTGCAGTTCGCCACGGCCGGAGACCAGGAACTTGTCCGCGTCTTCCAGCTGCTCGACCTTCAGCGCGACGTTGTGCACGGTCTCGCGTTCCAGGCGCTCCTTCAGCTGGCGGCTGGTCAGGAACTTGCCACCCGACAGGTCCTTGTGGCCGGCGAACGGCGAATTGTTGACCTGGAAGGTCATCGAGATCGTCGGCTCATCGACCGTCAGCGCCGGGAGCGCTTCCGGGGTGTCCAGCGCGCAGACGGTGTCGGAGATCGTCAGGTCCTGGATGCCGGAGATGGCGACGATGTCGCCGGCTTCGGCGCTGTCCTGCTCGATGCGCTCCAGGCCCAGGAAGCCCAGCACCTGCAGCACCTTCCCCTGGCGCTTCTTGCCTTCACGGTCGATCACGGCGACCGGCATGTTCTTCTTCAGCGTGCCGCGCTGGATGCGGCCGATGCCGATCACGCCGACGAAGTTGTTGTAGTCCAGCTGGCTGATGCGCATCTGGAAGGCGCCTTCCGGATCGACTTCCGGCTTCGGCGCGTGCTTCATGATCGCTTCGTACAGCGGCGTCATGTCGCCGCCGCGCACCGTGTCCTCGAGGCCGGCATATCCGTTCAGGGCAGAGGCGTAGACGATCGGGAAATCCATCTGCTCGGGCGTGGCACCCAGGCGGTCGAACAGGTCCCACACCTGCTCCACGACCCACTCCGGACGCGAGCCGGGGCGGTCGACCTTGTTGATCACCACGATCGGCTTGAAGCCCATCGCGAACGCCTTCTGGGTGACGAAGCGCGTCTGCGGCATCGGGCCGTCCATCGCGTCCACCAGGATCAGCACGGTGTCGACCATCGACAGCACGCGCTCTACTTCACCGCCGAAGTCGGCGTGGCCGGGGGTGTCGACGATGTTGATGCGGTTGCCGTTCCAGGTGATGGCGGTGTTCTTCGCCAGGATCGTGATGCCACGTTCCTTTTCCTGGTCGTTGCTGTCCATCACGCGCTCGGCCAGCACGGTGCGCTCGGAGAGGGTGCCGGACTGCTTCAGCAGCTGGTCGACGAGGGTGGTCTTGCCATGGTCGACGTGCGCGACGATCGCGATATTGCGGAGGTTTTCGATGGACATGGATTCTGGGATCGGAAAAGCGCACCCGGATACCCCTTCGACGGGGCAGGCGCGAGGACGTGGGCGGAAAGAAGCGGCGTATTATAGCGGGCTATGGTGCGCTAAGCACCTGATTTATCGAAAAACGCCTGAATGGATGCCGCCGCACGGGGCCCGCCCTTGAAATCCCCTGACGGCGCCGTGATCTGGCAACGGTGCAGGACCTGCGTGACGGGTCCGGCTTGCGCATCGCAGTCCCGGCCATCAGTGGCCGGGTGGCGGGACGGATGCTTTCCTTCTTGCCCCGCCGCCAGGGCGGGGCAGGGGAGAGAGCCGCCGATGTCCCGCCGTTCCCTCTTTTACCCCTGGAGAACCGTTCCATGAGTCAGCTGACTGCCACCTTCGACACTTCGCGCGGCCCGATCACGATCGAGCTGTACCCCGACAAGGCCCCGCTGACGGTGGCCAACTTCGTCAACCTGGCCAAGCGCGGCTTCTACGACGGATTGAACTTCCACCGCGTGATCCCCGATTTCATGATCCAGGGCGGCTGTCCGGAAGGCTCGGGCCGGGGCGGCCCGGGTTACCGCTTCGAGGACGAAACCACCAACGGCGTCCGCCATGAGCGTGGCGTGCTGTCCATGGCCAATGCCGGCCCCAGCACCAACGGCAGCCAGTTCTTCATCACCCACGTGCCCACGCCGTGGCTGGACGGCAAGCACACCGTGTTCGGCAAGGTCACCGAAGGCCTGGATGTGGTCGACGCGGTGAAGCAGGGTGACCTGATCACCAAGGTGACCATCAGCGGAGACGCCGACGCGGCGCTGGCCGCCAAGGCCGACCGCGTGGCGGAGTGGAACCGCATCCTGTCGGCGTGATCGAATGGAAGGGCCGGTCATCGTACCGGCCCTTTCTTTTTGTGGAGCACCACCATGAAGGATCATTGCCGGCGCGCGTTGCGCGCGGCCCTGTTGCTGGCCGCCGCCCTGGCGCTGGGCGCGTGCAACAAAGGCGCGAACACCCCACCGGATCCCGTCGCAGCGACCGCCGTGGAGGCGCCGGCGGAGCACTTCCAGCAGAGTCTGGAAGGCCTGTGGAGCACGAATCACAGCGAAGGCGACGACGCCGAGACCCTCTACGCCATTGCCTGGCAGCCCGACGCGGGTCTGCAGGTCGTGCGTGACGGCGCCTGGCTGGATGGCAAGGTGGAGGACGTCGACCTCGACAATGGCACGCTGGCCCTGCACCTGACCTCCGATACCGGGCCCAGCGAGACGGTGACCCTGCGCAAACTGCAGGACCAGAGTGGAAACGGCTTCACCCTGCGCATCACCTGGGGTGCCGGCCAGACCGACGAGCTGGGCTTCGTGCGCCGGCTGACCGAACGCGACCGCAGCGAGCTTGCTGCTGCCGTGGCCGCGGCCCGGACGCCGGATCCCGCGACGGTATGCGAAACCGATGCCCCGGCGGGCAGCATCCGCGCCACCTTGGTCTGCGGGCACGAGGAGTTCGGCGCGCTGGATGTCGGGATGCGAAAGCAGTTCAAGGAACTGGCGGATCGCTATCCCGACGGCGACCGCACGGTCCAGGCCGCCACCCGCCAGTTGGACGCCTGCGATACCCCCGCCTGCCTGCGCGCGGCGTATGCGCAGTGGCAAGCGTATTTCGACGAGAACTACGACCTGGGCGACGTGGTGGATTACCAGTAACCGCGCCCCGCCGCGCGGGCCGGGGTAGACCATGGGCTAGTCGGTCTCGGCGGGGTGGCGTGATACCATTTTGCGCCGCAAAAAAGACGGCGGCGACGCTCCCTAACCGTTTCCACGCGAGGTTGTGCAATGCCCCTGCTTGCCCGGCGCATCGGTCGCGCCAAGCCAAGTGCGATCATGGCGGTGGCCGAAAAGGCCAAGAAGCTGAAGGCCGAAGGCCGCGACATCATCAGCTTTTCGATCGGCGTTCCCAATTTCCTGCCCGGCGACCACGTCTACCAAGCTGCGCGCGACGCGCTGGCGAAGGACTCCGGCCAGTACGGCAGCAACCGCGGCACCGACGCGCTGCTCGATGCGTTCCTGCGGCACATCGAAGCGCTGGGCCTGACTGGCTACACGCGCGCCAACGTGTCCACCGGCATCGGCGCCAAGCACATCCTCTACAACCTGGCCGAGTCGCTGCTGGACGAGGGCGACACCATCGTCTATCCGTCGCCGTACTGGACGACCTACGCCGACATCGCCGACATCGTCAACGCGAAGGCGGTGCCGCTGCCGTGCCCGGCCAGCCAGGACTACAAGCTGACACCCGCGCAGCTCGACGAAGCGCTGACGATCCACACGCCCAAGGTGTTCCTGTTCAACAACCCGTCCAATCCGACGGGCATGGTCTACACGCGCGAGGAAGTCGCCGCGCTGGCCGACGTGCTGGTGAAGCATCCGGAGACCTGGATCGTCACCGACGACATCTACAACCGCATGCTGTTCGACGGCCTGGCCTACACGAACTTCGTGCAGGCGCGGCCGGAGCTGCGCGATCGCACGGTCTTCGTCGATTCGCTGTCCAAGACTTATGGCATGCCGGGCTGGCGCGTGGGCTTCATGGCCGGTCCCGAGGTGGTCGCCAAGGCGCTGACCACGATGAATTCCAACCACATCACCAACGTGCCGGAAGTCGTCACCGCCGCGGCCATCGCCGCGCTGACCGGCCCGCAGGACGTGCCCGTGGCGAAGAACGCCGAATTCCAGGCCAAGCGCGACCAGGTGCTGGCCGCGATGGAAGCCATCCCGGGCGTGGTGTGTCCGCGTCCGCAGGGTGCGTTCTACGTATTCCCCGACATCAGCTGCGCCTTCGGCAAGTCGCATGACGGCGTGAAGATCGAGGACGACGTCGACTTCTGCAATGCGCTGCTCGAAGCGAAGGGCGTGGCCTGCGTGCCGGGCTCGGCGTTCGGCGAGCCGCGCGCGCTGCGCATCAGCTACACCTGCCCGACGCCGCAACTCGCGCCGGGCCTGCAGCGCTTCCAGGAATTCTTTGCCGAACTGAAGTAACCGTTGCGTGGGCGCAGGCCCACTCTTTCCCCACGCGGTGGGCCGACGCCCACCCTACGAAACCCCGAGGAACCGCACCATGAAAACCCCCGTCCGTGTTGCCGTCACCGGCGCTGCTGGCCAGATCGGCTACGCGCTGCTGTTCCGCATCGCTTCCGGCGAAATGCTGGGCAAGGACCAGCCGGTCATCCTGCAGCTGCTGGAGCTGCCGCTGGAGAAGGCCCAGGCCGCGCTGAAGGGCGTGATCATGGAGCTCGAAGACTGCGCGTTCCCGTTGCTGGCCGGCGTCGTCGGCACCGACGATCCGGAAGTCGCGTTCAAGGACGTCGACGTGGCCCTGCTGGTCGGCGCGCGTCCGCGCGGCCCGGGCATGGAGCGCAAGGACCTGCTGCTGGAGAACGCCAAGATCTTCACCGCCCAGGGCGCCGCGCTGAACAAGGTCGCCAGCCGCAACGTCAAGGTGCTGGTGGTCGGCAACCCGGCCAACACCAACGCCTACATCGCGATGAAGTCCGCGCCGGACCTGCCGTCGAAGAACTTCACCGCCATGCTGCGCCTGGACCACAACCGCGCGCTGTCGCAGCTCGCCAACAAGGCCGGCGTGGCTGTGGGCGACATCGACAAGCTGGTCGTGTGGGGCAACCACAGCCCGACCATGTACCCCGACTACCGCTTCGCCACGGTCAACGGCCAGTCGCTGAAGGACAAGATCAACGACGCCGACTGGAACGCGAACACCTTCATCCCGCAGGTTGGCAAGCGCGGCGCCGCGATCATCGAAGCGCGCGGCCTGTCGTCGGCCGCTTCGGCCGCCAACGCCGCCATCGACCACGTGCGCGACTGGGTGCTGGGCAGCAACGGCAAGTGGGTGACGATGGGCATTCCGTCCGACGGCAGCTACGGCATCCCGGAAGGCGTGATGTTCGGCTTCGCCGTCACCACCGAGAACGGCGAGTACACGATGATCAAGGACCTGCCGGTCGACGATTTCAGCCAGAAGGCCATCGACAAGACGCTGGCCGAGCTGGAAGAAGAGCGCAGCGGCGTGGCACACCTGCTCTGATAGCGGGCATGTCGCACGCGATGGAGAAAAGGGGTGGCGCGAGCCGCCCCTTTTTTTGTCGTGTTACTTTCTGGTTTTCCTCAAAGGGGGTGGGTGATGCGGAAAGGAAGGATATTGCTGGCGGTGGGATTGGCCCTGGCGATGCCGTCATTGGCGGTGGCGCAGGAGGCGCGCTACCTGCAGCCGCCGGAACCACTCCTGCAGGTGTTTCGCGCCCCGCTCAATCCATCGCCGTCGCTGGACCCCACGGGTACGCGCGCGATCCTGATCCGGCAGTCGCAGTATCCGCCGATTGCCCGTGTCGCCGAACCCTATCTCAAGCTCGCCGGCGTCCGAGTGGAGCCGCGCAACCACAGCCGCCACGATCGTTCCAATGGCTACGGCATCCGGACCTGCCTGGAGAGCTTCAGCGTGCTGGAGCTGGCCAGTGGCAAGGAAACTGCCGTCGCGCTGCCTGCGGGCGCCTGCCCGGGCAACCCGTCGTGGTCGCCGGACGGCACCCGGTTCTCCTTCGACAACACCACCGACTCAGGCGTGGAGTTGTGGGTCGGCCGCGCTGCTGACGGCCAGGTGCGTCGCGTGGAGGGCGTGAAGCTCAACACGATCCTGGGTGGTGCGGTGCAATGGCTGGGCGACAAGCCCTCGATGCTCGTGAAGCGGGTGCCCACCGACATCGGCGCCGCGCCGGTGCGCTCCGCGGTCCCTCCTGGGCCGGAGATCAAGGAAGCGATCGCCGGCAAGGGCGAGAGCAGTACGTACGAAGCGCGCGATACCTTGTCCGGTCCCGAGGACGAGACGCTGTTCGACTACTACGCCACGTCGCAGCTGGCGGTGGTCGATGCCGACAGCGGCACCGTGACGCCTGTGGGCGCCAAGGCTGTGTACGGCACCGTCGACGCGGCGCCGGATGGGCGCCACGTGCTGGTGGAAGTGCTGGCGCGTCCGTACTCCTACGTCACCACCTGGCAGCGCTTTGCCAAGGACCTGGGTGTACTCGATTTGAATAATGGTCGCGTGACGCCGCTGGCGAAGCTACCGGTCGCCGACCGTGTCCCCGTGCGCGGCGTTCCCACCGGTCCACGCAGCCACGCCTGGCGCGCCAATCAACCGGCGACGCTGGTATGGGCCGAAGCGCTCGACGGCGGCGACTGGAAGAACGACGTGCCGGCCCGTGATCGCCTGCTGATGCTGGCGGCGCCATTCACCGGCAAGCCGAAGGAGATCGCGCGACTGAAGCAGCGTTACGCCGGTCTTTCGTGGTTCCGCGAAGGCGGTCGCGCGCTGACCTACGAGTACGACGCGAACCGGAGCTGGCAGACGACGACGCTGGTGGACGTGGACAAGCGCGTGCCGGCACGCGTGCTGTGGGATCTGTCCAGCGACGAGTTGTATGCCGACCCCGGCAACCCGGAGTTGCAGCGACTCGCGAACGGCGCCTGGGTGCTGCGTGAAGAGGACGGCGCTCTGTTCCTCAGTGGCATGGGCGCGACGCCGCAGGGCAACCGGCCGTTCCTCGATCGCTACACGATCGACGACGGCAGCACGCGGCGCCTGTTCCGCAGCGATGCGACCGCGTACGAGGTCTTCGTCGGCTTCGAGGGCGACGACACCCGTCGCCTGCTCACCTGGCACCAGTCGCCGAAGGATCCGCCGAACCTGCAGCGCCGCATCCTCGCGGACGCCATCGAAGGCGCGGCGCCGGCGGAAGCAGCCGTACGCTCCGAGCCGATGCCGCTGACCCGATTCCCGGACCCCACGCCGCAGGTGCGGGACATCAAGAAGCGGCTGGTGACCTACAAGCGCAAGGACGGCGTGGACTTGTCCTTCACCCTTTACACGCCGCCGGGGTACCAGGAAGGCACGCGCGTGCCGGCGATCCTGTATGCCTACCCGATGGACTATGCGGACCCGTCGAAGGCCGGTCAGGTAAGCGGTTCGGAGCAGACCTTCACGCGCCTGTCGAACTACCGCCTGTTGCTGCTCGCCGGCTACGCGATCATCGACAACGCGTCGTTCCCGATCGTCGGCGACCCGAAGACGGCCTACGACACCTACCTGGAGCAGCTGGTCGCGAACGCGGAAGCTGCGGTCGACAAGGCGGTCGAACTCGGCGTGGTCGACCGCGGCCGCATCGGCGTCACCGGACACAGTCACGGCGCGCTGATGGCGGCCAACCTGCTGGCGCACTCGGACATGTTCCGTGCCGGCGTGGCCTCCAGCGGCGGCTACAACAAGACGCTGACCCCGTTCGGCTTCCAGAACGAACGCCGCTCGTTCTGGGCGGCACCGAAGGTGTACGACCAGGCCTCGACGTTCTTCCACGCCGACAAGGTCAACGAACCGCTGCTGATCGTGCATGGCAGCGACGACGCCAACCCGGGCACCGAATCGCTGCAGTCGCCGCGGTTGTTCCAGGCCATCCGCGGCACGGGCGGCACGACTCGGCTGGTGATGCTGCCGTTCGAGCCTCACTGGTACACGGCGCAGGAATCGAACGAGCATTTCATCGCCGAGATGCTGGCCTGGTTCGACCGTTACGTGAAGCCTGAGCCCGCGACGCGGAAGTAATGCCCCGTCGCTGTGGCTTCAGGGGAAACGCCGGGCCCATGCCCGGCGTTTTTCTTTTGGGTGCGACGGAATGTCCCATGCGACCAAGGTAGGAAGGTGGCGGCGGCGGGGCGGGTCTATGCTGATCCCGGTGTAGGATCCGGGGAGGTTCGCATGGCATACGAAGACGTGTATCGGCGCTCGATCGAGCAGCCCGAGGCCTTCTGGGGTGACGAAGCGAAGGCCATCCATTGGCACGTGCCGCCTCGGCAGGTGCTGGAGTATTCGCAGCCGCCATTCCGTCGCTGGTTCGTCGGCGGCCAGACCAACCTCTGCTACAACGCGGTGGATCGCCATGTCGCCGGGCGCGGCGACCAACTGGCGCTGGTGGCGGTGTCCACCGAAACCGATGTCACCCGCGAAATCAGCTACCGAGAGCTGTACCGCGAAGTGAACGCCTTCGCCGCCGTGCTCAAGCGGCTCGATGTCGGCCGTGGCGATCGCGTGGTCATCTACATGCCGAACATGGCCGAAGCCGTGTTCGCGATGCTGGCCTGCGCGCGCATCGGTGCCGTGCATTCGGTGGTGTTCGGCGGCTTCGCCGCGCACAACCTGGCCCTGCGCATCGACGACGCGCAACCGAAGCTGTTGATCGCCGCCGATGCGGGCAGCCGTGGCGGCAAGGTCATTCCCTACAAGCCGCTGGTCGACGAGGCATGCGCGAAGGCGAACACGCCGCCGGCCAAGGTGCTGATCGTGTCGCGCGGCCTGGATGCGGCCGAGCCGAAGGTCGCCGGCCGCGATGAGGACTACGCCACGTTGCGCGCCGCCGTCGGCGATGCCGAGGTGCCGGTCGAATGGCTGGAATCGAACGAGCCCAGCTACCTGCTCTACACCTCCGGCACCACCGGCAAGCCGAAGGGCGTGCAACGCGATGTCGGCGGGTATGCGGTCGCCCTCGCGCTGTCCATGCGCACGGTGTTCGACGTGGGGCCGGGGCAGGTGATGTTCTCCACATCCGATGTCGGTTGGGCGGTGGGGCATTCCTACAACGTGTATGGCCCGCTGATCGTGGGCGCGACTTCGGTGCTCTACGAAGGGCTGCCGATCACGCCCGATGCCGGCATCTGGTGGGCGCTGTGCGAACAATATGGCGTGCGCACCATGTTCTCGTCGCCGACGGCAGTGCGCGTGCTGAAGAAGCACGACATCGATTTCATCAAGCGCCACGACCTGTCCGAGCTGAAGTACCTGTTCCTCGCGGGCGAGCCGCTCGACGAGCCGACGGCGCACTGGATCACCGATGCGATCGGCAAGCCGGTGATCGACAACTACTGGCAGACCGAGACCGGGTGGCCCGCGCTGACGCTGCTACCGGGCCTGGACATGAAGCCCGTGCGGTTCGGTTCGCCCGGGTTCCCGAACCTCGGTTACAGGATGAAGGTGATCGACGAAAGCACCGGCGAGGAAGTCGGGCCTGGCAAGAAGGGCGTGCTGGTCATGCAGCCGCCGTTGCCGCCCGGGTGCATGACGACGATCTGGAACGACGACGCGCGCTTTCTCTCCAGCTACTTCAGCCACTTCAAGGAACTGCTGTACAGCTCGCTGGACTGGGCGATCCGCGACGAGGACGGCTATACCTTCATCCTCGGCCGCACCGATGACGTCATCAACGTCGCCGGCCATCGCCTGGGCACGCGCGAGATCGAGGAATCCGTGTCCGGCTTCCCTGCCGTGGCGGAGGCTGCCGTGATCGGGGTGGCCGACGAACTGAAGGGCCAGGTGCCGGTGGTGTTCGCGACGCTACGCCAGGCCACCGACGAGCCGCATGAACGCGTGCAGGCCGCCGATGGCATGCGGCGCACGGTAGAGCAGAGCCTGGGCGCGGTCGCGCGGCCGGCACGCGTCTACATCGTCAATGCGTTGCCGAAGACGCGCTCGGGCAAACTGCTGCGGCGCTCGCTGCAGGCGCTGGCGCAGGGCGCGGATCCCGGCGATCTCTCCACGCTGGACGATCCCAATGCGCTGGAGGAAGTGAGGCGCGCGCTGCAGCGCGGGCCCGAGGTCGGCAGCTGACGGTCAGCGCGCCGGTGGCGCGGGTGTCGCCGGGTCCACACTTCCGTCGAGCGTCCACACTACGTCACGGCCCTGCGGATCGCGGCTCAGTACGAAGCGCGCGCTGGCGCCCGGCGTGAGCGGCAGGGGCGAGCGCGGTTCGTCGTTGTCGCCGTCGTCGTTCGCTTCGATCACCGTGCGTTCGCCCGCATGTCCCGGGATCGGCACGATGAACAGGTCGCGTGCGTCCAGGGTGCGGCGTGCCTTCTTGGTGCCGAGGTCGCCGATATCGGCGATGGCGCCGTCGGTCTCCATCAGCGGATTGCGGAAATTGACCAGCAGGTCGGCCTTCGTCGGCGGACGCCCCGGCACCGACAGCGTGCCGCCACGCACCAGCAGATCGGGCCACACATCGCCGTTCTCCGGCAGTTCGCGATAGAGCGCAGGCGTTACGCCCACGTGGCTGCCGGTCGCGATGCTGTCCAGCGCGGCCACCAGGCCGAGGAAGTAGAGCTTGCGCAGACGCTGCTTCTGCACGTCGCCCTCGATGCCGCCCGCTTCGATCAACACCGTGCTGGCGCCCCACTGCGTGGTGAGGTCGCCGAACGCGCGCGGGTCGAAGGTTTCGTCCCAGCGTGCGATGTGGCCGGCCAGGTAGGGTTCCAACGCCGTGCGGATCACGCCGGCCACTTCGATGGCGCGCGTGCGCACATCGTTGACGTCGGCGGCGTGGTTGTAGGGCGGCGACAGCAACGCGATGGCGGTGCCGCGATCGGAATCGCCGGCGCGGTAGCCGACGCGCTGGTCGTGCAGGTTGAAGCCGTACATCGGTTTCACCCGGTCGTACAACGCCTTCAGCGTGCGCGCTTCCGGCGTCGCCAGCATGCGCGCATCGCGGTTGAGGTCGATCCCCTGCACGTTGCGTCGCTGGAAGCGCGCCGCGCCGTCGGGATTGACGATGGGGAAGACATGCAGCGTGGTGTTCGCGCGCAGCTGCCTCACCAGCGGATGGTCGGGATGGTCGCCGAGAAAGCGGAACAGGTCCGCCAGCGCCATCGACGCCGTACTCTCGTCGCCATGCATCTGCGACCACAGCAGCACGGGGATCCTGCCGTCGCCCCAGCGCACATGGCGCAAGGGGCGGTCCTCGACGCTGCGGCCGATCTCTTCCACGTGGAAGCCGTGCGTACGCGCCAGCAACGGCGTGGCGACCGACCACCAGTGTTCAGCGTTGAACGTGCGGTCCTCCAGGCCGGCGACGCGCAGTTCCGCGTCGTAGAGCGCATCGAGCCCGGACAGCCACGCCGGGGGTGGGGGTATCGCGGTCGGGGCCTCCGTCGACGCATCCGCACGTGGCATGTCGGTGTTCCGGGCGATGGTGGTGGGGATCATCATCGTCAGCAGCAGGCACAGGGCTAGGGTGGGGCGCATCACGGCAGCAGCAGGAGCGGTCACTTGCAGGGTCGGTGCATGCGTCATCGATGTCAAATCCGTGCGGGCGCAGCGCATGCGCGTCACGCCGACGGTGTCGATGGCGTGATGCCGGTGTAGCGCGCACGTGGACGGATCAGGCCGCCCATCGCCTGTTGTTCCAGCGCGTGCGCCAGCCAGCCGGCCAGGCGGCCCGCGGCGAACATCACCAGCGCGGGCGTCGCCGGCAGGCGGTTGAGGTGGCAGATCGCCGCCAGCATGAAGTCGATGTTCGGGCGCAGGCCGCTGATGTCTTCGGTGGCGGCGATCAGTGTTTCCAGTGCGGCCATTTCGCGCTCGCCTGCGTGGCGCTCGCGGGCGCGCGCCAGCAGCTCGGCACCGCGCGGATCGCCCTGCGGATACAGCGCATGGCCGAAGCCCGGAAGATCATCGCCACGCTGCCAGCGCTCGCTGATGAAGCGGCGCGCGTGGCCGGCGTCACGGGCATCGGCGATGAGTGCGTACGCACGCGCCGTCGCGCCGCCATGGCGCGGCCCGGACAGCGCGGCGAGGCCGCTGCAGACGGTGGCGTGCAGATGCGCACCGGTGGAGGCGACCACGCGCGCTGCGAAGGCGGAGACATTCAGTTCGTGGTCCGCGCACACGACCAGCGCGGCACGCACGAGGTCGGCGAACCCGTCGTCGCCCGGATGCCAGGCCTGCGCGAGCACGCGATGCACCGGCGCGCCGGAAGGCGGCTGTGCGACCAGCAGGGCCGCGTTGTGGCGCAGCAGTCCGGCGGCGATCTCGTGGCGCACGCGGGGCGCCGAGTTGAAGGAGTGGCGCACGTCCAGCGCCAGCAGCGGGATCGCCGCCATCGCGCGCTCGAGCGGCGGCAGCGCGAGATCGGAGGCGAGCGGCGCGACGAGCGTCGGCCACGGGGTCGACGAAGGCGCGGCGAACGGGTCCTCCTCGCCGCAGTCCCAGAGTTGCCGCGCGACGTCTTCCAGCGTGGCGCCGTCGTGGACCATGCCGATCGCCGAACGACCGCGGTAGTAAGGGCCATCCGGGCGGATCAGGGAGATCTGCGTCTCCAGAACGGGCAGGCCCCGGTCCAGGCTCTGCGCCGCGCCCCGCGCCGCGCCGCGCCCCACCTGCTTGCGCTGGGCCAGGCGCTCCACGTCCTGGCGCAGGTAGAGGCGGCTGCGGTGGTCCTTGCCGGGGCGGGATTCCAGCAGGCCACGGCTGACGTAGGCGTACAGCGTGGCCTGGCTGATGCCCAGCAGGCGGCAGGTGTCGCGGGCGGACAGAAGGTCGGTCGCGGAGGCCATCGAGAAATATTGATTCGTTCGATCAAGATTGATCAACCCTGAGGATGGTGCCAGATTTGCGTCCCGAAGAGGGGCGTACCCTTCACGCACCTCCGGCACCGGCCCCAGGCCGAGGCCGCTCGCTGACCGATGAGGAGTCACGTCGCATGAGCACCCCGTCCGCAGGCGCGCAGTTCCGCGCCGCGCTCGCCGCCGAATCGCCCCTGCAGGTGATCGGCGCGATCAACGCCAACCACGCCCTGCTGGCCAAGCGCGCCGGCTACAAGGCGATCTACCTGTCCGGCGGCGGCGTCTCCGCAGGGTCGCTGGGCTTGCCCGACCTGGGCATCAACACGCTGGAAGACGTGCTAATCGACGTGCGCCGCATCACCGATGTCTGCGACCTGCCGCTGATGGTCGACATCGATACCGGCTTCGGCCCCAGCGCGTTCAACATCGAGCGCACGGTGAAGTCGCTGATCAAGGCCGGCGCCGCCGCGTGCCACATCGAGGACCAGGTGGGCGCCAAGCGCTGTGGCCATCGTCCCGGCAAGGAAATCGTGTCCGCCGGCGAGATGGTCGACCGCGTGAAGGCGGCCGCCGATGCCAAGACCGATCCGGACTTCTTCCTGATCGCGCGTACCGACGCCATCCAGGTCGAAGGCGTGGACGCCGCCATCGAGCGTGCCATCGCCTGCGTCGAGGCCGGCGCCGACGGCATCTTCGCCGAGGCCGCCTACGACCTGCCCACCTATCAACGTTTCGTCGATGCGGTGAAAGTGCCGGTGCTGGCCAACATCACCGAGTTCGGCAAGACGCCGCTGTTCACGCGCGACGAACTGGCCTCGGTCGGCGTGGCGATCCAGCTGTATCCGCTGTCGGCGTTCCGCGCGATGAACAAGGCCGCGGAGAACGTGTACGAAGCGATCCGCCGCGACGGCCACCAGCAGAACGTGGTCGACAGCATGCAGACGCGCGAGGAGCTGTACGACCGCATCGGTTACCACGCCTTCGAGCAGAAGCTCGACACCCTGTTTTCCGCAAAGAAGTAAGGATATTCCTTCTCCCTTCGGGAGAAGGTGCCCTAAGGGCGGATGAGGGTACGGCGAAGCCAGCGATGTTCGAGCTGCACGGATTTCGCCGAACCCTCACCCCGACCCCTCTCCCATCGGGAGAGGGGCTCCAAAACAAGATGAGGAATTGAACATGTCAGAGAGCGTCCCCTTCAAGCCGAAGAAATCCGTCGCCCTGTCCGGCACCGCCGCCGGCAACACCGCGCTGTGCACCGTCGGCCGCAGCGGCAACGACCTGCATTACCGCGGCTACGACATCCTCGACCTGGCCACGACCAGCGAGTTCGAGGAAGTCGCCTACCTGCTGGTGCACGGCAAGCTGCCCAACCGCGCTGAGCTGGCCGCCTACAAGGCGAAGCTGAAGTCGCTGCGCGGCATCCCGGCCGCGGTGAAGGCCGCGCTGGAAGAGCTGCCGCCGTCCGCGCACCCGATGGACGTGATGCGCACCGGCGTGTCGATCCTCGGTTGCGTATCGCCGGAGAAGGACGACCATAACCATCCCGGCGCGCGCGACATCGCCGACAAGCTGATGGCCTCGCTGGGTTCGATGCTGCTGTACTGGTACCACTGGAGCCACAACGGTCGCGCGATCGACGTGGAGACCGACGACGACTCCATCGGTGGCCACTTCCTGCACCTGCTGCACGGCGAGAAGCCGCGCGAGTCTTGGGTGCGCGCGATGCACACCTCGCTGATCCTGTACGCCGAGCACGAGTTCAACGCGTCCACCTTCACCTGCCGCGTCATCGCCGGCACCGGCAGCGACATGCATTCCTGCATCGCGGGTGGCATCGGTGCGCTGCGCGGCCCGAAGCATGGCGGAGCGAACGAAGTGGCCTTCGAAGTGCAGAAGCGCTACGAATCGCCCGACGAAGCGGAAGCCGACATCAAGGCGCGCGTGGAGCGCAAGGAAGTCGTGATCGGCTTCGGCCATCCTGTGTACACCACCGGCGATCCGCGCAACGACGTCATCAAGCAGGTGGCGAAGGATCTGTCCGCCGAGCAGTCGAGCATGAAGATGTACGACATCGCCGAGCGTCTGGAGTCGGTGATGTGGGACATCAAGAAGATGTTCCCGAACCTCGACTGGTTCAGCGCGGTCAGCTACCACATGATGGGCGTGCCGACGGCGATGTTCACCCCGCTGTTCGTGATCGCCCGCACCAGCGGCTGGAGCGCGCACGTGATCGAACAGCGCATCGACGGCAAGATCATCCGCCCGAGCGCCAATTACACGGGGCCTGAGGATCTGGCCTTCGTGCCGATCGACCAGCGCTGAGGCCAGCGCAGCTGTCCCGCGGGGCCGTTTCGACGAAGGTCAGGCGGCCCCGTGTCGTTTGTGTGACCCGCGTGGCAGCCGGGGAGGGCCGGGCCGGGGTACTACTGGCGGACAGGGGAACGTCGTAGCCGCGGGAGGGGCCCGCCGCGCGTCGTTTTGGGGGATGCCATGCAGACCAGATGGTGCAAGACCGAGGCCGGACGCAACGAGATCCAGCAACGCACGCGCAAGTTGCCGGCCGGTCTGCGTTCGATCCTGCTGCTGGTCGATGGCCAGCGCAGCGACGACGAACTGCAGGCGATGATGAGCGGCCTGCATGCGCCCGACGATGCGCTCGGCAAACTGGCGACGGACGGACTGATCGAACGCCGCTCCGGTGCTGCCTCGATGCTGGCTGCAGTGGCCGGCACCAAATCGAACGACGGTGCGCTCCCGGTCATCATGACCTCCGCCGAACGCTACAACCTGCTGTATGCGCGCATTACCGACGACATCCGTTCGCACATCGGCCTGAAGGGCTACTTCCTGCAGCTCAAGGTCGAGCGTTGCGCGAACGCCGATGATCTGGAAGCGCTGCTTCCCGATGTCGCCACCGCGATGACGAAGGCGCGCGACCACACCTTCGCCACGCGTTGGCTGGAGGACGTGCGCGCGTCGTTGGGCTGACGCGCGCCGCGCAGGATCAGGCCAGGCCTTCGGCCTTCAGCGCGGCCTGCACGCCGGCATCGGCCTCCATGCGCTGCTTGAACGCGGCGATGTTCTGCAGGCCCGACAGGTCGACGCCCATCCGGTCTGCCCAGCGCAGCGTGATGTAGAAATACGGATCGGCGAAGCTGCGGAAGCCGGCCAGCCAGTCGCGGCCTTCCAGTTGACTGTCTGCCTGCTCGAACAAGCCGCGCACGCGCTTGCGCGCTGCGTCCTTCACCGCCTCGAACTGCGTCTCGTCGCCGATGAAGCGTGCCGGTCCGAACAGCGGATGGAACGCCGGGTGCAGGTCGGAATTGACGAAGGACAGCCACTTCGCGGCCAGCGCGCGCTGCCGCGGCGAACCGTCGCCGGCCAGGTGCGCCTGCGGATACGTGTCGGCGATGTAGCCCATGATCGCGGCGTTCTGGGTCAGCACGAAATCGCCATCGACGATCGCCGGCACCGCGCCGGTGGGATTGATCGCCAGGTACGCCGGCGCCTTCATCTCGGCGGCCGTCATCACCTGCACATCGAACGGCTGGCCCGTCCACTGCAGTGCGATGTGGTCGGCGGTCGAGCACGCGCCGGGCTTGGTGTACAGCTTCATGGTGTCCCCTGGGAAAAAGAAAGGCCCGCGATTATCGCGGGCCTCGGATGTTTCCAATGTGATGCGCGGTGCAACGGATCGTGTCGCCTACGAACCGCAGGCATCGCGGGGGTTTGCCCTCACCCCTTGCCCTCTCCCGCGAGAGAGGGGGAGCAGGGGCCATGCGGCTCCGGCTGCGGCGAACGGATCAGCGCGTGCACGTGGCTTCGAAAGCGCTCGGTCTCAGGAGCGGGGCTTGAGCTTCTGCACGCGCAGGAACGTGTGGTCGCCGATGGTGGCCACGTGGTACGCGTTGCGCCAGCTCGGGCTGGCGATCTGGTGCGCCATGAAGTGGCTCGCGCCGGGTACGATTTCCTTGCGCTGGCCGGGCGGCAGGGCCCAGTTGCGTTCGGCGTTCAGGGCGACGGTGACCGACTGGGCCCAGGCCTCCGGGTTCTTCAGGCGGGTATTCGGCCCGACGATGGTCGGTGCGAACTGCTTGCGGGCGGTGACCACGGAGCAGACGGAATCACCCCACAGGCCGCTGTCGCGGCGGCGCAGGGCGACCTCGGCAACGGCCTGCTGGCCGCGGAGGGTCTGGTCGCGGGCTTCCAGGTAAACGGTGGTGCTGAGGCAAAGCGAATCGGCGGCCGGCTGCGGCAACATCTGCGACAGCCATAGGATCCAGGCCAGTTTCATGGGAACTCCTTGCTCCGTCTTTCCCGCACCCCTGCCTCTCCCATCACGCGGGGAGCGGCAAACCTGGGACATGCGGCAGGGCGTCATGGGGAGGCAGCCTTCACACGGGCTGCCCGGGGACCGGCAAGGCCGGATCAGAGGGATCCGAGCGCCGGGCTCAGCCCGCCTGAACTGGGCGGCGGGCCGGAAAGTGGGCGCAAGGTAGGGGGGGGCGTCCCAACTCGGCCTGAACGGGCCGGCTTGACGGCGGGGGCACCCATCTGGCTGGAAACTGTGAGGGACGTCGCAGGAAGCAGGCCCTTGGAGCGGAGATTGCTCCGTCCCTCAGCCCGAGTCGCTGCCGCATTCCGGGCGTTCGGGAGTGGAGCAGGCTCAACGCGACGACGTCTTTAACGGCTGTGTTCGGGCTGGTTCCAAGCGCCAGTAGAGCGGAGCTTGCTCCGCTGCTCTTGCCCGAATTTCCAGAATTCCAGCCGTTCCGCAGTCGAGCAAGCTCGACTCTACGGAGGGCATGCCTACAGACTTGCCGCCAACCGGCTGCCCTGGTCGATCGCGCGCTTGGCGTCCAGTTCGGCGGCCACGTCGGCGCCGCCGATCAGGTGCGCCGTCCGGCCGGCGGCCAGCAGGGCGGCCTGCAGCTCGCGCCGCGGCTCCTGGCCGGCGCAGACCACCACGTGGTCGACCGGCAGCAGCTGGTCGGCGCCGTCCACCTTGATGCGCAACCCGGCATCGTCCACGCCCAGATACTCCACGCCACCCAGCATCTTCACCTGCTTGGCCTTGAGTGTGGCCCGGTGCACCCAGCCGCTGGTCTTGCCCAGGCGGGCACCCGGCTTGCCCGGGCTGCGCTGGAGCAGCCAGACCTCGCGGGCGGGCGGCTCCGGATGCGGGCGTGCCAAGCTGCCGCGGGCTTCGAAGGTGGGATCCACGCCCCATTCGGCCATCCAGCGGGCCGGGTCCAGCGAGGACGAAGGCCCTTCATGGGTCAGGTACTCGGCGACGTCGAAGCCGATGCCGCCGGCACCGATCAGTGCGGCGCGTGCGCCCACCTTCACCCGGCCCGACAGCACGTCCACATAGCTGACGACCTTGGCGTGGTCGGCGCCCGGGAAGGCGACCTTGCGCGGGGTGATGCCGGTCGCCAGCACGACTTCGTCGAAGCCGGCCAGATCGGCCGCCGCGACCGGAGAAGAGAGTTTCACCTCCACGCGTGTCTCTTCCAGCTTGTGGCGGAAGTAGCGCAATGTCTCGTGGAACTCCTCCTTGCCCGGGATCCGCTTGGCGTAGTTGAACTGCCCGCCGATCTCGTCGGCCGCGTCGAACAGGGTCACCCGGTGGCCGCGCTCGGCGGCGACCGTCGCGCAGGCCAGGCCGGCAGGGCCGGCACCGACCACCGCGATGGTCTTCGGCGCGAACGTCTTCTTATAGGTGAGGTCGGTCTCGTGGCAGGCGCGCGGATTGACTAGGCAACTGGCGAGCTTGTTCTCGAACACGTGGTCCAGGCAGGCCTGGTTGCAGGCGATGCAGGTGTTGATGGCCTGCGGTGTGCCGGCGCGCGCCTTGGCCGTCCATTGCGGGTCGGCCAGCAGCGGGCGCGCCAGCGACACCATGTCGGCCTTTCCGGCGGCAAGGATGCCTTCGGCGACCTCGGGCATGTTGATCCGGTTGGTCGCCACCAGCGGCACGCGCACGTGCGGCTTGAGCTTGGCGGTGACGTCGACGAAGGCCGCGCGCGGCACCGAGGTGACGATGGTCGGCACGCGCGCCTCGTGCCAGCCGATGCCGGAATTGATGATCGTCGCGCCCGCGGCTTCCACCGCCTTGGCCTGCTGGACGATCTCGTCCCACTGGTTGCCGTCTTCGACCAGGTCCAGCAGCGACAGCCGGTAGATGATGATGAAGTCCGGGCCCACCGCCTCGCGCACGCGCCGCACGATCTCCACCGCGAAGCGCATGCGCTTCTCCGGCGTGCCACCCCAGGCGTCGTCGCGCTTGTTGGTGCGCGGCGCGGTGAATTCGTTGATGAAATAGCCTTCCGAACCCATGATTTCCACGCCGTCGTAGCCGGCGTCGCGCGCCAGCTTCGCCGCGTTGGCGTAGGCGCTGATCTGGCGTTCGATCCCGCGGGCCGACAGCGCGCGTGGAGTGAACGGATTGATCGGTGCCTTGAGCTTCGACGGCGCCACGGTCAGCGGGTGGTAGCCGTAACGGCCGGCGTGCAGCAACTGGGCGCAGATCTTCGCCCCATGCTCGTGGACGGCCTTGGTCACGAACTTGTGCGGCCGGGCCTCCCACGGCCACGACAGCTTGCCGCCGAACGGCTTCAGCCAGCCCACCAGGTTGGGCGAGAAACCGCCGGTGACGATCAGGCCCACGCCGCCGGCCGCGCGCTCGGCGAAATACGCCGCCAGGCGCGGGAAATCCTTGGCCCGGTCCTCCAGCCCCGTGTGCATCGAGCCCATCAGCACCCGGTTGCGGACCGTGGTGAAGCCCAGGTCGAGCGGCCTGAACAGGTGGGGGTAGGGCGAGGAGTCGGTGGCGGCGGTCGACGTCATGCGGGCAGTGGATACGCGGGCGTATGGGTGGGCGCACGATGCCGTGAAACACCGGGGCACGCAAGCGCGGTCGGGACAGTGGAGGCCATCATCGCGCGGCGAGGTCTGTAGGAGGCAGGCGGGCGGGCAGGGCTTCCTGCTCGATGCACAGAGGCTCCGCGCGCAGCGCGTCAGCGACGCCCGCCCAGCCAGCACGTCCAGCCCATCGGCACATGGCCTGCAGCAGGTCGGGTGCAGGTACCGACACGTCGTGCACGGAGATCGGCAGGATGTCCGCAGGCGTCATCAGCCATGGCCGCAGCCGATGGCCGCTCGCGGCGACGGTATGCGCGAGGACGGCAGCGATGCGGAAGCCGCCCTCGTCAATGTCTCCCCAGTGCCACACCGAATGTCCGGGGGCAGCGAACTCAGCAGTCGGGCATAAGCGCGCCGCCAGGCCGGAGACGGCATGCCGCCGGTGTAGACCACCAGCGCGCGCTCTACGCCTGCCGTACGTGCGGTGTCGTGGAAGCTGGCCAGGTTCTCCACGCTCAGCACGCATGCGGCGCCGGTCCGCACGCCGCGCACGGCGTCGAGCGGAACGCCGAGGAAGGTCGTGGCGAGCGGCAGTTCCACGTCGCTGTCCAGCAGCAGCGTGCCGGTACCGGCGACCAGCAGCGGCTGCGGCTCGCGGCGAAGGCCCAGCGAGGCCCAGACGTGCTCCTTCTCGAGGAGACCATCGGCAGCCAGCTGACCGCTACCCAGCAGGTCCAGCCACGGGGTGAGCTGTTCGAGCCGCTTGCTCGCCTGCGCACGCCCTGCGAACAGGCGTGCGCTCTCGCGGCGGAGAATGCGTTCATGGGCCTCGTCGGTGAGGCGGGCGCGCACTGCCAGCGCGGCGTCGGCGAGGTCGAGTGCCGCCTCCGGACCGTGGCCGCGCACCTTGCGGCCGGCCCGCCACGCCGCCAGCACGTCATCCAGCATCGGGAAGTCCGTCAACCACGCCGACAGCGCCCCGGCAGCTTCGCGGACGCGGGCGTCCAGCAAGGGCACGCCCAGGTGGTCGGCCAGTACCTCGAGGTCGATCACGTTGAGCCGCAGCAGGCGCTCACCGTCGCCGCGATGCCGGTCGCGCTCGACCTCGACCGCGCCGGCGCGTTCGGCGATGGCGACCTGCGCGTGGAAGCTCTCGCGTTCGGCCAGCGTGCGCAGCGACGCATAGTCGCGCGCGCTGGCTTCGGTCATCGGCAGCGAGGCGGGGGAGGCATCGCCGCGCAGCCGGGCGCGTTCGCCCTTACGCAGCAGCCGCTCCAGCACGCGCCGAGCGTCGCTCACGCCGGCGCCTGCTGCCTTTCGATGCGGGCAGTTTCCTCGGCCAGCAGCTCCGGATGCAGGTCGAACTGGTCGGACAGCAGGAGTGCGCGCGCGGCGGCCTGCACCTCGATGCGCTCGGCCTGCAGCAGGTCGCCATCGCGGAACAGTTCGATGTAGCTGTCCAGTACGCCGCTCAGCGTGCCCTGCGCCGTGTCAGGTGCGGCCAGCACCAGCTGCAACCCCAGCGAGCGCAGGTAGTTGGTGGTGGCGCGTGCATTCTGCGCGTCGATCTTGTCGCCGAACTCGTCCAGCAGGATCAACCCGAGGCCGCCCGGATGCGCCTCGCTCTTGCCGTAGGCCGCCGCCAGCGCAGCACCGGCGATCACGTACAGCGGCGCCCGGTGCTCGCCGCCGGAACCGGACCGCATGCGCTCGCTGAGCGTCCCGATCACGGCGTCGTCCTGGCGGATCTGCACTTCGAAGCGGAAGAAGCGGCGGTAGTCGTCCAGCGGGGAGGTGGCAGTCCGTGCGGCAGCGCCGTCCTCGATCAGCTCCCGGAACGCCGCCGGCACCTCGCCGGCCGTGCCGAACAGGGTGTCTTCACCGCCGATCTCCACGGCGCGCTTGATGAAGCGCTCCAGTTCGCGGAACTCCGGCACCACCTCGTAGTGGAACTGGTAGCGCTCGTTGTTGGAGAACGGCGGGCTGCTGCGCAACGTCCGGTTGAGTGTGGCGATCTGCTGGCGCAGGCGGATGAAGTTGTCGTTCAGCGCCGCCGCTACGCCGGCGCGGAAGGTGTCCACGGCGGTGTCATAGGCCTGGCGCGCCTCGCCTTCGTAGCGCACCAGGTCGGTGTCGCGCAGCTGGGCCAGTTCGCGCTGGAGCAACGCCAGCGCCGGTCGCCACGCACTGGCGTCGAAATCGACGTCCAGCTGATGGTCGCGCGCGTACTGGGCCAGCGTGCTCCAGGCCTCCGGCAGCAGCTTGGCGAGCTGTCGGTCGCTCTCGTCGGCACGCCGCTCGCAGGTGGCGCTACGTTCTTCCAGGGTCTCGACCTTGGCATCCAGTTCGTCGCGATGCCGCTCGATCAGGTTGGGATCGACGTCGGGATCCCCGAAGGCATCGACGGCGCGACGCGCGACTCGTTCCTCCTGTTCGCGCAGACCGGCGAGCAGGCGGCGACTGCGGTCCAGATCGGCCACGGCGACCGCTTCCTGCCCGACCAGGGCATCGGTACGCGCCTCGCACTCGCCGAGTTGCGTGGCGAGTGCGCGCACGGCATCGGACAGGCGGAGCAGGTCGGGATCCAGCGCGGCGAGGCGGCTTTGCTGCGCAGCGCGATAGCGTCCCGCGACCTGGCGATGTTCCACCGCGCGCTCGTGCAGCGCCTGTGCGACCGCATCGGCGTCGGCCAGCCGCGCCAGGCTGCGCTGGCATTCATCGGCGCGGCGCAGGTGCGGCTCGATCTCGCGGACCTCGCGTTCGGCTTTCTCGATTTCTTCGTGCAGCACGCGCGAACGGGCGCGGTTGTCGGACGCGCCGATGCGAAGCTCGCCGGCGGCAGGCAGGCGCAACCGCTCGATGCTGCCGCCGCGCGCCAGCAGGCCGTCGCGGGTCAGGCCCTGGCGGCTGCGCACCAGCTCGGCTTCGGTGTCCACGCAGCGCAGCTCGCCCAGCTGCCGGCGCAGGAACGCCAGGGCATCGTCGTTGACGCCTTCCAGCAGCGCGGCGACGCTGCCGACCGCAGCGTCCCGCCCGCGCAACTCGCGCGCCTGGCTGGACAGCGCCAGTTTCACGCCGTAGACCGAACGCCCGCCGGACAGGCCGCGATACAGCTTGACCGCGCGTTCTTCGTCGGCGGCGGGAATCAGCAGCGCCTCCACGTTGCTGCGCAGATAGGCTTCGATGGCGGGCTGCCATGCGGGATCCGCGACGCGCACCAGGTCGCAGACGGGGCGCGCATCGATGCCCGCCTCGCGCAGGTAGCTCATCAGCCGCACGGTATCGGCATGCAGTTCCGCCTGTCCGGCGGCCAGGCGCTTCTGGTTCTGCCGCGCGGCCAGCAGCGCGTCGCGCGCCTTGTCGTACGCGGCGTGCAGGTGACGGGCGTGCTGGTCGACCTGCTCGCGCAGGGGCGCGGACCTGCTCAGCGCCTGGCGTGCGTGCGCGAACAGGTCCTCCGGCGTCCAGGGCAGCGCCTCCCCGTCTGCCAGCGACGCCAGCGCGGCATGCCATGTGTCCCACTCCGCGCGCGCCGCGTCCACGGCACCGGCCTCGATGCCGTCGAGCGCGAGCGCATCGAGTTGGCGGAAGGTATCGCAGACGAAACCGATATCGCGCTGCAGCTCGCGGATCACCTGTGCCAGGCGCTCGCGATCGCGCTCGGCCAGTTCGTCGAGTTGCGCCTGTTCCCCATACCCGCTGCTCCCCTGCAGGCGGGCGGTGGCACGTGCTTGTTCATCGCGCAGCGTGTCGCGTTCGGCGCGCGTGTCGATCAGGTGGCGGCGGGTATCGGCGAGGCCGTTTTCCGCACGGGTCACGGCGCCTTCGGCCTGATCCAGCTGTTCGCGGTACAGCTCCCGCGCGTATTCGGCGGCCAAAGCGCGGTAGGACGCGGCCCGCACGGCCTGGGTGGCGATGCGGTCGTACTGCCGCTCGACGCCTTCGGCCGCTTCGATGCGCTGGCGCACCTGTGCGATGCGGTCGCGGATCTGGCGGAAGCTCTCCAGCAAGGCACGGAAGCGGGCGATGTCGGTGGGCCTGTCCTCGGCTACCAGCGTGCGCACGAACAGGTCCACGTCCTCCACACGCTGCAGGTTGAGGGCGTTGAGGAACGCCTTGCGATAGGCGTTGATGTCGGGGTTCGCGGTGGGCGAGGCGCGCAGGCGCAGCAGCAGGTCCTTCACGAAGCGCTCGGCCACGGTGTGCAGTTCGGGCGCACCGCCGGCCGCCTTGCAGCGGCGCACGGCCATCTCGCGGAAGGTCGGCCAGGCCAGCGGCAGTTCCTTGCCCTTGACCTGTTCTACATGGTCGGCGAGCTCGAGCGCCACGCCCGGCAGCAGGTACAGCCCGTGCAGCCGATGGTCGGGCTCGTCGACCGATGCGCCGAGTGCGATGCCGGCGGTCAGCAGGTCGCCGGTGTCGGTATCGCGGAACACCAGCGAGATGTAGGTGGTGGCGGTGCGCCGCTTGCGTCCGTCGTCGCCGCTGCGGAACACGCCCAGGCAGTAGTCGCGGATGGTGCGCGCACGATGGCTGCCGCCGGCCTGCGCGTTGAACCGGATGCGGCTGCGGTCGCCGCCCAGCAGCACGATCTGCAGCGCATCGAGCAAGGCGCTCTTGCCGGCGCCATTGGGCGCGATGATGGCGGTGGTGGCGTCCAGTTCGAGGGTCTGTGCCTCGAACAGGAAGAACTGCACCAGGTGCACGCGCTCAAGCTGCTGCATCGCCGTCCTCCGTGACGTCGTCGTTGTCCGCGCCGCCGGCGTCGTCGTCGCGGTTGTGCTGGTCCAGCCGTTGCAGCCACTGTTCGCCGACGATCTCCACGATGGCGGGGCGCACGTGCAGGTGGAATGGCTGGGGATCGTCCGGTTCCGACTCGACCAGCCGGCAAGTGCCCCAGCGTCTCAGGGTGCGGGCGAGTTCGCGCAGGGTGCCGACATCGGGCATCGGCCGCCCGGCCAGTGCCTGGTAGGCCTCCTGCAGTTCCGGCAGCTCGACGGTGACGACGCCTTCGTCCTCCACCATGCCTTGCCGCATCGCCTCGTCGTAGCGTTGCCGCAGGACCAGCAGCAAGAGCGTTTCGCCCAGCGTCACCGGCACGCCCTCGGCATGCGCGGGCAACGCCACCACGTAGCGATAGTGGGCATTGCGCTCCAGGCGGATGCCGAGCGGGGCGAGCGCGGCGATGAAGTCGTCGAAGTGGTCTTCCACCAGGTGGTACGCCAGGCGCGTATTGCGGTCGCTCGCGTACAGCACCTGCTCCACCACCAGGCGGTAGGCGGCGCGTTCGAAGTCCTGGGCGGCGTAGACGCCGTTGGAGAGTTGGCTGAGCGTGTTCCAGCTGCGTTTCATGCGGTTTTCCGTGAGGGCGTACCGATGCGGCGCACGATGAAGCGTGGCGCGCGCAGATAGCCGTTGTCGTCGTGGCCGCCGGCATCGAGCAGTTCGACGCGATACCCGCGCAGCAGTCGGCCCAATGGATCCTCGCGTCGCAGGCCGCCGGCGCGATGACTGCGCAACGCGAGCGTGAGCAGGGTCTGGTAGGCGCGCAGGTCTTCGATGCTGGCGATGGAGAACGCGACGGAGTCGACGGCATCCGTCGTCTCCAGGTGCGGGCCGACATAGCGCGCCATGTCCTCGGCGGTGACCAGGCGCGCGCGCTTCATCCGGCGCAGCAGGTTGAGCCGCGCGAGTTGCTCGGGTGTCGGCGGCTGCGTGGCGTTGGCGCTGCGCGGAATGGGCTGCGGCTTCTGCCGCGGTGGGCGCAGGCGGCTCGCGTCCATCAGAGCGCCTGGCGCCACCGGCAGTCGCAGTGCGGTTTCCGGGGCATGCTGCACGCCACGGCAGGCACGGCGCAGCAGGATGTCCAGCTTGTCGGGGGCACGCAGGCGATAGTCGAGGAAGGCGAGCGCACGCCGGTTCGC
Organism: uncultured Pseudoxanthomonas sp.; assembly: GCF_947498795.1. NCBI lineage: Bacteria > Pseudomonadati > Pseudomonadota > Gammaproteobacteria > Lysobacterales > Lysobacteraceae > Pseudoxanthomonas > uncultured Pseudoxanthomonas sp. The sequence continues at coordinate 485,320 of NZ_CANMLQ010000001.1, forward strand.
CTGGCGGATGTCGTCGTCCAGCCGTCCGAGGTATTCGTCGATGCGGTCCAGTTCGCGCAGGCGCCGCAGGCTTCGCGCTAACCGCTGGCCGCCGCGCTCGCCGTCGCCGCCGCCCACGTGCTCGCGGTACCACGCCAGCAGCGCCGTGCGGCGCTCGCCGGTCTCGATCTGCTGCGCCATCGACAGGATCGCGCTGCGCCGCGCCAGCGGATGGTCGCCCGTGTGCAGTTCGGCGTAGTCGCCGATGAAAAATTCGCCGACATAGCGTTCGAACCACTGGCGGGCGAACTGCGCAGTGGATTCGGCCTTGCTCAGCTCCGGCATGAGGTCGCGCACCTGCAGGCTCATCGACGACAGCGACACCAGCAGTCGCCGCGCCTGGTCTGCGGCTTCGTCCAGGGCATCGCCCGATGCCTTGCCGTCCGTCACCAACTGGAGCTGGTGTTCGATCGAGCGCATCTTCGCCGACACGAAGGTCGGTCCGTGTTCCGCGAATTCGACCAGCAGCGAAAGGAACTGGTGCACGACCGGCGGCATGGTGACCATCTCTCGTGCACCGATGCGGTCCTGGCGCAGCCAGCCCGCGCTACGGAAGCGGTCGTAGATGTGGTTGGCCCGCACCGGCAACGGGGTGTCGGGCGAGTCGCCGTCCTCGTCTTCCCAGGGATCGTCCGCCAGCAGGTAGCGCTCGAGTGCGGCGGTGATCTCCCGGCGCTGGAAGCCCATGCTCGGCGGCACGGGCGCGTCCGGCCCGAAGAATTCGTCGAACAGGCGGCACAGCAGCAGCCAGTAATGCTCCCGGTTTGCCGATGCCAGCGGACCGAACAGGCCGCTTGGCAGCAACGGGAACAGAGCGGGCGGTTGCGTCATGGCCGCGGGGCCCGCCGCGTCAAGCCGGCAGTGTGATGTGGCAGGCGCGGCGGCGCCGGGAAAAGGGGCATGGCGGAATCGTACGGGCGGGCGGATCGCGCAGCAGCGCGCGGCGGCCAGCCACGATAGCGCAAGTCCCCGGCGCGTCGGTACCCAGCGCCGGCGGACTGCCGGCCGGCGCGTCGCTCCTCCGGCCTACCAGCCGGCCAGCACCAGCTTGCCAATGGTGGTGCCGGATTCCAGCCGGCGATGCGCTTCGCGCAAGTTCGCTGCGTTGATCGGCGACAGCGTATCGGTCAGCGTGCCGCGCAACTGGCCGGCATCGATCAGGTCGGCGACGCGGTCCAGCAGGGCGCCCTGTTCGCCCATGTCGGCGGTGCGGAAGCGCGGGCGGGCGAACATCATCTCCCAGTGGATGCCGATGCTCTTGGCCTTGTAGGGGTCGCCGATGCGCAGTTCGCCCTTGGGTTCGACGATCAGTCCGACATGGCCGAGCGGTGCGAGCAGTTCGCCCAGCTCGGTCCAGTAGCGGTCGGTGTCGGCCAGGTTCAGCGCCGCATCGATCGTGTCGAAGCCCAACGCCTTCAGCTGCGGTCCCAGCGCTTCGCGATGATTGACCACGTGGTCGGCGCCCAGCGCCTTGCACCAGTCGATGGTGTCCTGGCGCGATGCCGTCGCGATGACGGTGAAGCCAGCGCGCTTCGCCAACTGGATCGCGATCGATCCCACGCCGCCGGCACCGGCGATGACCAGCAGCGACTTGCCTTCACCGCCGCCGTCGATGGCGTACGGCATGCGGTCGAACAGCAGTTCCCATGCGGTGATCGTGGTAAGCGGCAATGCGGCGGCTTGCGCGAAGTCGAGCGATGCGGGTTTGCGGCCGACGATGCGTTCGTCGACGAGTTGGAATTGCGCGTTGCTGCCGGGGCGGGTGATGTCGCCGGCGTAGTAGACCGCGTCGCCGGGCTTGAAGCGGGTCACGGCTTCGCCAACCGCTTCGACCACGCCCGCGGCGTCGTAGCCCAGCACCTTGGGTTGCGCTTCGACCTGCGGCTTGGGCGAGCGCACCTTGGTGTCGACCGGGTTCACCGACACGGCCTGCACGCGCACGAGGATGTCGTGGCCGGTGGCGGTGGGCGTATCGAGTTCGACGTCCAGCAGCGATTGCGGATCATCGATGGGCAGGTAACGGGTGAGTGCGATGGCTTTCATGGCGGTTCCTGGTGGGGAGTCGGGACACGTGCCGCGATGATGCGGCGCGCAGAACAAAGAGGCGATGCGACGAAGGGAGGATCAGGCGCAATCGGCGGCGAGCGCGAAGCGCTGGCGGCGCTCCAGCGCAAGCGCCCACAACGCGACGGCGAATGCGGAGGCCGGCACGAGCGCGGCGACCCACGGCAATGCGGAAAGGCCAAGCCCTTGCGAAATCACCAGGCCGCCCAGCCACGCGCCGAGCGCGTTGCCGAGGTTGAAGGCGCCGATGTTCAGGCTGGACGCCAGACTCTGCGCATCGCTGGCCTTCTGCAGCACCCACAGCTGCAGCGGCGACACCGTGGCGAACGCCGCGGCACCCAGCAGGCCGGTGAAGACGATCATCGCCCAGCGGCTGTGCAGGGCGAAGCTCATCACACCCATCACCAATGAGAGCGCCGCGAGCGTGCCGAGCAGGGCGGTGGCGTGACGGCGATCGGCGAAGCGCCCGCCCAGCAGGTTGCCGATGATCATGCCGACGCCGAACACGAGCAGGATCGGCGACACGGCCGCATCGGCGAAGCCGGTCACCTGCGTCAGCAGCGGCTGGATGTAGGTGTAGACGGTGAACATGCCGCCGAAGCCCAGTACCGTCATCAACAGGCCCAGCAGCACCTGCGGGCGGCCGACGACGCGCAGTTCGTTGCGGAACGACAGCGGCGCGGGCGCGCTGCGGTCCGCCGGCACCAGCGTGGCGATGATGACGGTGGCGAACACGCCGATGGCGGTCACGGCCCAAAACGTCGCGCGCCAGCCGTATTCCAGGCCCAGCCAGGCGCCGGCCGGCACGCCGAGCAACGTGGCGACGGTGAGGCCGGTGAACATGATGGAAATCGCCGAAGCCTTGCGGTCTTCACTGACCAGGCCGGTGGCGACCACCGCGCCGACACCGAAGAAGGTGCCGTGCGCCAGCGAGGTGACCACGCGCGCGGCCATCAGCAGTTCGTAGTTCGGCGCGAGTGCGCACGCCAGGTTGCCCAGCGTGAAGACGATCATCAGCGCGACCAGCACCGCCTTGCGCGGCATGCGGTTGGTGGCGGCCGTCAGCAGGGGCGCGCCGACGAACACGCCCAGCGCGTAGCCGGAGATCAGCAGGCCCGCCGCAGCGATGGAGACCTGCAGGTCGGCGGCGACCTGCATCAGCAGGCCCATGATGACGAATTCGGTGGTGCCGATGCCGAAGGCGCCGGCGGTGAGCGCATACAGGCCCAGCGGAAGCCGGGAGGACGTGGGAGCTGGAGGCATGGCGGGAGCCCGGAAGGAACAAGGCGCGCAGCTTGCACCTTTCCTTCCTGATGGGAAACGGTGAATATGCCGAATCACTATCAATGGAATATTGATAATGGATCGTGTCGGCGACCTGGCCCTGTTCCTCCGCGTGCTGGATCTCGGGTCGATCACCGCGGCCGCCCACAGCCTGGACCTGTCCGTGGCGGTGGCCAGCCAGCGACTGAAGCGGCTGGAGAAGGAATTGGGGGTGCGGCTGCTGCACCGAACCACCCGCCGCCTGCACCCGACGCCGGAGGGTGCCGCGCTGGCCGAGCAGGGGCGGGTGCTGGTGGAGGAACTCGAGACGCTAGGCACGGGGCTGCGCGAAGCCGCACGCGAAGTCGCCGGCACGCTGCGGGTCACGACCTCTGCCTCGTTCGGGCGCCAGTACGTCTCGCCGCTGCTGCCGGCGTTCCTCGCGCGGCACCCGAAGCTGCGGCTCAGCATCCATCTGAGCGACAACGTGGTCGATCTGGTCAGCGAGGGCTTCGACCTTGCGATCCGCATCGGCGCGCTCGACGATTCGCGCCTGGTCGCCCGGCGCATCGCCACGAACCGGCGCGTGCTGTGCGCCTCGCCCGACTATCTGCGCCGACGCGGGCGACCGCGCACGCCTGAAGACCTGGCCCGGCATGATTGTCTGCTGCTGTTCGGCAGCGGTGGCCGCCAGGACGTGTGGCGGCTGGGCACGCCGGCGGGCGGCGAGGTCGCCGTACGCGTGCAGGGACGCTTCGAAAGCAATTTCGGCGAGGTACTGCGCGATGCCTCGCTGGCGGGCGAGGGCGTCGTGATCCATTCGCTGTGGCACGTCGCCGACGACCTGCGCGCCGGCCGGCTGGAAGTGGTGTTGCCGGATTACCCGCTGGCTACGACTGCGATCAGTGCCGTGATGCCGCAACGTCGCCTCGTACCGCCGCGTGTGCGGGCCTTCACCGACTTCCTGATCGAGCAGTTCGGCGATCACCCGCGATGGGAGCTCGGTCTTTAGGGCGGGTCAGGCGGTGTCGAAGGCGAACGCGTCCAGCGCCAGGCCACCCATTTCCACGTCGCGATGGAGCAACCGCCCGTTGGCGCCAACGCCGCCGGCACCTAGCGCTACATACAGCGGGAAGAGGTGTTCGGTCGTCGGATGGTTGCGATGTGCTTCGGGCAATGCGGTCCAGTCGAGCGCACCCGCGACGTCTCCCGCCAGCAATCGGTCGCGCAACGCGTCGGTGAAGTCGGCGACCCAATCGTAGGGCGCTGCGTGCGCGTGTTGCCAATCGAGGGCACGAAGGTTGTGCGAGAACCCGCCGGACCCCACCACCAGCACGCCCTGCGCGCGAAACGGCGCGAGCGCCAGCCCGATGCGGTAATGCCAGTCGGCGGTCTGCGACGGATTGACGGATAGCGCGACGACGGGGATCTCCGCATCGGGATACATCCGCCGCAGCGGGACCCACACGCCGTGGTCCAGGCCGTGGTGGTGATCCACCTGCGCGGCGAAACCCGCGTCGCGCAGGTGGTTCGCGACCTGGTCCGCGAGCGCCGGTGCGCCTGCGGCCGGGTACTGGATGCGATACAGCGCGTCCGGAAAACCGCCGAAATCATGGATCGTGTCCGGCGTCGGAGCGGCCGTGAGCGTAGGTTGCGCGTGGACGAAATGCGCAGATGCCACGAGGATCGCGCGTGGCCGCGGCAAGCGCGTGCCGAGATGGTCCAGGAACCGCCCCGTCGGCGAATCCTCGACCGCGAGCATCGGCGAGCCATGCGACAGGAAGAGGCTGGGAAGGGGGGCGAGCGGGGAGGCGGCATTCATGGCGCGAAGGATCGTCACCTTCCGGGGCCGTACCAAGGGTCTGCGCTGCACCAGTGCGTTGCGAACCCGGGACACCACCGGGAAAGGGTCCGCTTTGACAGGCCAGGCGTGAAGATCTGCGCCACTTCGCTTGAAGAGTGTTAACCTTGCCCGACTTGTTATGGTACCGTTAACACAGTCTTCACGTACCCCCGCATAATCTGTTCAGCAAGGCGACGGGTGTCTGTCGCCTCGGATAACAACTAGAACCGCTGTTGGCAAAGCACTTCGGTTTTTCTAACACTGAACTTTTACATGGAAAGGAGCTGCAAATGAACAAGAAGATTCTCTGCGCCGCGCTGCTCGGCGGCCTGAGCCTCGCGAACACTGCGATGGCGCAGGAATTCGACGACCGTTGGTACCTGACCGGTTCGGTGGGTCAGAACATGCAGGATTCGGATCGTCGTACCGACGATACCCAGTTCGGCACCTTGGGCCTGGGTAAGTTCATCAGCCCCAACTGGTCGATCGACGGCGAGCTGAACTACCAGAACCCGGGTTTCGAGTTCAATGACGACCTGAACTGGAGCCAGTACGGTATCTCGCTCGATCTGCGTCGCCACTTCATCCAGGAAGGCCGCGGCTGGAATCCGTACATCGTGACGGGCCTGGGCATGCAGCGTTCGGAAGAAGAGTACGTGATCAACAGCCCGGCCTCGCCGGCGCAGCGTCGCGACAACAACCTGGCTGCCAAGCTGGGTATCGGTCTGCAGGGCACCTTCGACAAGCGCGTCGCCGTGCGTGCCGAAGTGGCCTACCGTGCCGACTTCGACGACCAGAGCTACACCGCTGAAGGTGGCATCCACCAGCAGTCGGAAAGCTGGTTCGGCGACGTGCTGGCTTCGGTCGGCGTCGTGATCCCGCTGGGCCCGAAGGCCGAAGCCGCTGCTCCGCCGCCGCCGCCGGCCGCTCCGAGCTGCGCCGACCTGGACGACGACGGTGACGGCGTCAACAACTGTGACGACAAGTGCCCCGGTTCGCAGGCTGGCCAGACCATTGGTCCGGACGGCTGCCCGGTGCAGGTCTCGATCGACCTGAAGGGCGTGAACTTCGACTTCGACAAGTCGACCCTGCGTCCCGACGCGATCGCGATCCTGAGCGAAGCCGCCGAGATCCTGAAGCGCTACCCCGACCTGCGCGTCGAAGTGGCTGGCCACACCGACCTGTGCGGTGCGGACGCCTACAACCAGTCGCTGTCGCAGCGTCGTTCGCAGACCGTGTACGACTACCTGACCAGCAACGGCGTCAGCGCCTCGCGTCTGGTGGGTCCGATCGGTTACGGCGAGAGCCGTCCGCTCGAGCCGACCGCGCAGACCCTGCCGGGCTGCAAGAGCGAGCGTAACCGTCGTACGGAACTGAACGTCCAGAACTGATCGGACGCTCTTCCAGCACCATCCGAAGCCCGGCCTTGTGCCGGGCTTCGTTTTTTTCGGCGTGATGCGTGCGAATTGCGTGATCGCGCTTCGTCTTTCCGCATCGGATGCGCTGCACGCCCGTTAATTTCTTGCCTTGCCATGAGGCGCTGCCTAAACTCCGGGCACGTCCCGCAAGAAAATGTCACGGAGCTTCGCCGATGCATCGCCACGTCCTTGCCAGTCTGTTGTGCATCGCCGTCACGCCCGTCGCATATGCCGCGCCGGACTGCGCCGGGAGTCTGGTTCCGCCGCCGCTGAAGACACCCGCGACTGTGATCGCGCCGGTGGCACCGGAGTTCACCGCGGCCGCCACGCAGCTGGGTGCGCCCTCCGGCGTGCTGGCGTCGCATGCGTTCGACGAGTCGCAGTCGGTTGACCGTGTGCTGATGCGCCTGCGTATCGAAGGCTGCCGCAACGTCGCCAAGGCGATGCCCGCCGTTACGGCGCCTTCTGCGTCGGCCGCCACCGCCAGCCCGGCGGCCTACCAGCCCAAGACGGCGCACGACAACACGCCCTGGCGGTTCGACATGAGCCAGAACGGCAAGCGGATGACCGCAGACGAGTTCGATGCCTGGATGAAGTCGCGCGGCGTGCGCGTGGTCAAGGCTCCCGGTGCTCCGGCTGCCGCGCCTGCGCCTGCACCCGCCGAGCCCGCCAAGAAGAACTGATGCCCGAACGGCCGGTTTCCCGGCCGTTCTGCTGTCGGGACCATGACGACGCGCAGGCCTCCTTTCCGCGACACCGCGCGTGGCGGGGTGCGCGCGCGCGTCAATGATGCGAAGGGCGCGCGTCACGGACTCGCTCGCGTATTGTCGAAGCAAGGGGTGTGTTCGCGCAGCGAGGCCGCCCGCTGGATCGTCGAGGGCAGGGTGTCGGTCGATGGCCGCATCGTGCGGGATCCGGAGTTCCCGGTGGTCGCGGGCCGTGCCGCGATCCGGGTGGATGGACAGGCCGGTACCGCACCCGAGCGGCTTTACCTGATGCTCAACAAGCCCCGCGGCCTGGTGACCACGGCGCGCGACGAACAGGGACGGGACACGGTTTACCGGTGCCTGGAAGGCGCGCGCCTCCCATGGATCGCGCCCGTGGGCAGGCTGGACAAGGCCAGCGAGGGCCTGCTGCTTTTCACCAACGATCCCGAATGGGCGGCGCGCATCACCGATCCGGCACACGGTCCCGACAAGACGTACCACGTGCAGATCGATCGTTTGCCGGACGCCGCGTTGCTGCAAGGCCTGACGGACGGCGTGAGCGTCGACGGCGAAACCCTGTCCGCCCATGGCGTTCGCATCCTGCGAAGCGGAGCGCGCAATGCGTGGCTGGAGATCGTCCTGGACGAGGGACGCAACCGGCAGATCCGTCGCCTGCTGGCCGCGTTCGATTTCGGGGTATTGCGCCTGGTGCGTGTCGCGATCGGACCGGTGGTGCTGGGCGAACTGGGCAAGGGCGCATGGCGCGCGCTCGAGGCGCATGAGCGGGATGCACTCGCCCCGACAACCGGGCGCTGATTGCGCGACGGCGGTCCGGGTTCGGCGCAGTCCGCCTGTCTACACTCGCTCACGCTGATCCTGGGGAACCCACCATGTACCGTTCGAACCTGCGCCTGCCACTGTGCGGCGCCATGATGATCGCCGTCGGCCTGTCGACGGGCTGCGCGTCGACATCCTCGTCCTCCGCGATCAGGAAGGATGCGCCGGAAGACGTGGTCACCGTGAAGGCCGGCCCGCACGGCCACCGGTTCGACATGCAGCAGAACGGGCGCAGCATGACGGCGGAAGAATTCGACGCGTGGATGAAGGCACGCGGCATCCGCGTCGCGAAGGGCGCGCCGGCCAAGCCAAGGACCGCCAGTACGGCGAAGCGCGCCCGCTGACCCGGCAAGGCGCGCCGGTCCCTGCATCAGGCGTTCAGCACGTCCAGGTCGCGGCTGATGCGGATGAACGCGTCGATCGCGCGGTCCAGGTGTTCACGCGTGTGCGCGGCGCTTATCTGCGTGCGGATGCGCGCCTGACCCTTCGGCACCACGGGAAAGAAGAAGCCGATCGCATAGATGCCTTCCTGCAGGAGGCGCTCGGCGAAACGCTGCGCCAGCGGCGCGTCGTACAGCATGACCGGACTGATCGGGTGCACTCCCGGTTTGATGTCGAAACCGGCCGCCGTCATCTTCTCGCGGAAGTAGCGCGTGTTTTCCTGCAACCGTTCGCGAAGGTGGCCGGCCGCGGACAGCATTTCGAACGCCTTGATGCCGGCAGCCACCACGTGCGGTGGCAGCGAGTTGGAGAACAGATACGGGCGTGAGCGCTGGCGCAGCAGCTCGATCACTTCCTTGCGGGCGGTGGTGAACCCGCCCAGCGCGCCGCCCATCGCCTTGCCCAGCGTGCCGGTGATGATGTCGATGCGATCCAGCACCCCCTTCACTTCGGCCGAACCGCGACCGGTGGCGCCGAGGAAGCCGGTGGCGTGGCATTCGTCGATGTGCACCAGCGCGTTGTATTTCTCCGCCAGCGCGGTGATCTCGTCCAGTGGGGCGATGAAGCCGTCCATCGAGAACACGCCGTCGGTGGTGATGAGCTTGGTCTTGCAGCCGGCCGCATCGGCCGCCTGCAGTTGCGCTTCCAGGTCCGCCATGTCGCAGTTCGCATAGCGGAAGCGCTTGGCCTTGCACAGGCGCACGCCGTCGATGATCGAGGCATGGTTCAGCGCGTCGGAAATGATGGCGTCTTCCTCGCCCAGCAACGGCTCGAACAGGCCGCCGTTGGCATCGAAGCAGGCAGCGTACAGGATGGTGTCCTCGGTGCCGAAGAAGTCGGCGATCGTCTTCTCCAACTGCTTGTGCAGGTCCTGCGTGCCGCAGATGAAACGCACCGAGGCCATGCCGAAGCCGTGCGTGTCCAGCGCGTCCTTGGCCGCGGCAATGATGTCCGCGTGATCGGCCAGGCCCAGGTAATTGTTCGCGCAGAAATTCAGCACCGTGCGGCCGTCGGCGAGGGTGATTTCGGCGGACTGCGGGCTGGTGATGATCCGCTCCGACTTGAACAGGCCCTGGGCGCGGATGTCATCGAGGGTGGCGGCGTAATGGGCAGTGAGTGGGTTGGCCATGGCACGGGGCTGGGAAGGGAAGGCGCCATTCTACCCGCGGCCACAAAACGCCCTGTTGCGTCATGCGCGTACGGCATAAGCGACCCCCGTTTCGTCATTTCCCTGTCCGCATGTGCGCCCGCAGCATCGCCTCTCCGGCCCAGGACGGGGCCTTCACACGGGGAACAGCGGTCATGCGGACACACTCGGGCCCACGCAAGCGCAAAGGCAGTGGCGTCGCCATCCTGGGCGCATTGGCCTGTTCGCTCGCGCTTCCCGTATCCGCACAGAACCAGCCCACGGTGCAAGACCTGCTGCAACGCCTGGAAGCGCTGGAGCGCCGCGTCGGCGATGCGCCGACGGCGGCAGCGGCCGAAGGCGAAACCGGTCCGGCCACGCTGGGCGACCTGGATCAGCGCCTGCGCATCCTGGAGCGGCGCATAGAGCTGCAGCAGGAAGAAACGGCGGCCAAGGCCAAGGACGCTCCCGTGGTCGCGGTGAACGACAAGGGCGCGTCGCTGAAGTCGGCCAATGGCGACTACGAGTTCAAGCTGCGCGCCCTGATGCAGGGCGACGCGCGCTTCTTCCTCGACGACGACGTGGTGCCGCAGAACGACACCTTCCTGTTCCGCCGTATCCGCCCCACCATCGAGGGATCGCTCGGCAAGCTGGTGTCGTTCCGGCTGACGCCCGAGTTCGCCGGCGACAGCGCGACGATCGTCGACGCGTACGTCGATGTGAAGCTGGATCCGGCACTCACGCTGCGCGCCGGCAAGGTCAAAGGCCCCATCGGACTGGAGCGGTTGCAGTCCGGCGGCGCGATCGGACTGATCGAGCGCAGTTTTCCCACGGAACTGGCGCCCAACCGCGACCTGGGCATCCAGACGCAGGGTGAGTTCGCGGAAGGACGCGTGACCTATGTGGCGGGCGTGTACAACGGTGCGCCGGATGGCCGCGATGCGGCGACCACCAATCCGGATGACGAATTCGAGTATGCGGGCCGGCTGTTCTTCGAACCGTTCAAGAACACCAGCAGTTCCTGGTCCGGCCTGGGCTTCGGCATCGCCGGCAGCATCGGCGACAAGCAGGGCACGGGCAACAACTTCCTGCCGCGCTATCGCACCCAGGGGCAGGCGCAGTTCTTCAATTACCGCAGCGCGGTCGCCGCGGATGGCGAGCACAGCCGCATTTCGCCGCAGGGCTATCTGTATCGCGGCCGTTTCGGCCTGCTGGCCGAATACATCGCCTCGAAGCAGGAACTGCTGGTCACCAGCGGCGCGGCGGCAGGCACACGTGCGGATCTCGAGAACACCGCCTGGCAGGCGACGGCGAGCTGGGTGCTGACCGGTGAAGACGCCAGCTACCGCGGCGTGGTGAAGCCCTCGAAGCCGTTCAGTCCCGGCAGTGGCTGGGGTGCGTGGGAACTGGTGGGCCGGTACGGCGAACTGGAGATCGACGACGGTGCCTTCCCGCTGTTCGCCGATCCGCTGGTCGCTGCGCGGCGCGCCAAGGCATGGACGCTGGGCGTCAACTGGTACCTCACCAACAACCTGAAGCTGGTCGTCAATTATCTGGACACCCAGTTCGGGGGCGGAACTGCCGCGGGCGCTGACCGCGAAGACGAAAAGGCCGTGTTCTCGCGACTGCAGGTCGCCTTCTGATTCCCGGAGACCCTCCATGAAGACTTCCATCCGCCACCATGTCCGCACTGCGCTGCTGGCCTTCGGCCTGACGCTGGCCGCCGCCTCAGGCGCCAAGGACATCAACCTGCTCAACGTGTCGTACGACCCGACGCGCGAGTTCTACCGCGAGTTCAACGCCGCCTTCGCCGCCGACTGGCAGAAGACCAGGGGGCAGAAGGTCAGTATCGAGACCTCGCACGGCGGTTCCGGCAAGCAGGCGCGCTCGGTCATCGACGGCCTGGAAGCCGACGTGGTGACGCTGGCGCTGGCCTATGACGTCGACTCCATCGCACAGCGCGCCAAGCTGTTCCCGGCCAACTGGCAGTCGCGGCTGCCGGAGAACAGCGCGCCGTACACGTCGACCATCGTGTTCCTGGTGCGCAAGGGTAATCCGAAGAAGATCCGCGACTGGCACGACCTGGTGAAGCCCGGCATCTCGGTGATCACACCGAATCCGAAGACCTCGGGCGGCGCGCGCTGGAACTACCTAGCGGCGTGGGCGTATGGGCTGAAGATCTTCAAGGGTGACGAGGCCAAGACGCGCAACTTCGTGCGCGCGCTGTTCCGCAACGTGCCGGTGCTCGACACGGGTGCGCGCGGGTCCACCACGACATTCGTCCAGCGCGGCATCGGTGACGTGCTGCTGGCGTGGGAGAACGAGGCGTTCCTGTCGATCGAGGAACTGGGCCCCGACAAGTTCGACATCGTGGTGCCCTCGCTGTCGATCCTCGCCGAGCCGCCGGTCGCGCTGGTGGACCGCAACGTGGACAAGCACGGCACGCGCGAGGCGGCCCAGGCCTACCTCAAGTACCTGTATTCGCCGACCGGCCAGCGCCTGGCTGCCAAGCACTACTACCGTCCGCGCTACCCACGGTACGCGGCGCGGGAAGACATCGCACGCTTCCCCAAACTGGAGCTGGTGACGATCAACGGCGTTTTCGGCTCATGGGCGAAGGCCCAGTCCACGCATTTCGCCGACGGCGGCGTGTTCGACCAGATCCAGGCGAAGTAACGTGGCGGCAGTGCATCCGTGGTCCGGAAAGGCGCGCCCGCGGCGCATCATTCCCGGTTTCGGCCTCAGCCTGGGCTACACGCTCGCGTGGCTGGGGCTGATCGTGCTTATTCCGCTGGTAGGGGTGTTCGCCAAGGCGAGCGGGCTCGGGCCGGCCGGCCTCTGGGCGGTCTGGACGGAGCCGCGCGTGCTGGCGGCGCTGCGGATCAGTTTCGGCACGGCGCTGGTGGCGGCCGCCTTCAATGCCGTGATGGGCACGCTGGTCGCGTGGGTGTTCGTGCGCTACCGCTTCCCGGGCAAGCGGGTGTTCGACGCGATGATCGATCTGCCGTTCGCCTTGCCCACCGCCGTGGCCGGCATCGCATTGACGGCGCTGTACGGGCCGACCGGCTGGCTCGGGCAATGGCTGGAAGCGGCCGGCATCAAGGTCGCGTACACGCCGCTCGGCATCACCGTGGCCCTGGTGTTCATCGGCCTGCCGTTCGTGGTGCGCGTGGTGCAGCCGGTGCTGGCGGAGATCGAGACCGAACTCGAAGAAGCGGCGGCCACGCTCGGCGCAAGCCGCTGGCAGGCGGTGCGCCATGTGGTGCTGCCGACGCTGTGGCCGGCCGTGCTGGCCGGCTTCGCGCTGGCGTTCGCGCGCGGCGTGGGCGAATACGGTTCGGTGATCTTCATCGCCGGCAACCTGCCGGGCGTGTCGGAGATCGCGCCGCTGCTGATCACGATCAAGCTGGAAGAGTTCGACTACGAGGGCGCCACCGCGATCGCCGCCGCGATGCTGTTGTTGTCGTTCGCGCTGCTGCTGGTGATCAATACCCTGCAGGCGCGGCTGCAGCGGACCGGCAAACGGGCGGGCGGGTAGCATGGGCGACGCCCTCTCCGCCGTCATCGCCGTTCCGCCGGAGTCGTCTGTCGTGGATGCACCTGCACGTCCCGTACGCCACCATGCCGCTACCACCGAGCCCGCCTGGGTGCAGGTGCTGCTGGTACTGGGTGCGCTCGCGTTCCTGCTCTCGTTCCTGCTGCTGCCGCTGGCATTGGTGTTCGTGGAAGCGCTGCGCGGCGGCTGGACGGCCTTTGCGGCCGCCATCACCGAAACCGATGCGCTGGCCGCGGTACGACTGACGCTGCTGGTGACGGCGATCGTGGTGCCGCTCAACCTGGCCTTCGGCGTCGCGGCCGCGTGGGCGGTCAGCAAGCACGAGTTCCGCGGCAAGCGGTGGCTGGTGACGCTGATCGATCTTCCGTTCGCGGTATCGCCGGTGGTCGCCGGGTTGATCTACGTGTTGATCTTCGGTGCGCAGGGCTGGGCCTACGCGTTGATCGACGAAGGCTGGCGCTTCCCGCTGCCACTGCTGGGCGAGCTGCACGTGCAACTGCCGAAGATCATCTTCGCGCTGCCGGGCATCGTGCTGGCCACGATCTTCGTGACGTTCCCGTTCATCGCGCGCGAACTGATGCCGCTGATGGAGCAGCAGGGTACCGACGAAGAGCTGGCTGCGCTCAGCCTCGGCGCCAGCGGCTGGCAGACGTTCTGGCGCGTCACGCTGCCCAACATCCGCTGGGCGCTGCTGTACGGCGTGCTGTTGTGCAGTGCGCGAGCGCTGGGTGAGTTCGGCGCGGTCTCGGTCGTGTCCGGCCACATCCGCGGCCGCACCAATACGCTGCCGCTGCATGTGGAAATCCTCTACAACGAGTACGCATACAGCGCTGCGTTTGCGGCGGCCTCGCTGCTGGCGCTCACCGCGCTGGCGACGCTGGTGCTGAAGACCTGGCTGGAATGGCGCCACGGCGAAGCCCTGGCCGCCAACCACCGTCATTGAGAAGGCGACATCATGGGCATCAAGATCGAACACCTGGGCAAGCAGTTCGGCGACTTCGCTGCGCTGGATGACGTGTCGCTGGACATCCGCCAGGGCGAGCTGCTGGCGTTGCTCGGACCCTCGGGCTCTGGCAAGACCACGTTGCTGCGCATCATCGCCGGACTCGAGCATGCCGATCGCGGGCGCGTGCTGTTCGACGGCGAAGAGGCGACACGTCTCAGCGTGCAGGCGCGGCGGGCGGGCTTCGTGTTCCAGCACTACGCGCTGTTCCGCCACCTGACGGTGGAGGAGAACATCGCCTTCGGCCTGCGCGTGCGCAAAGGCCGTCATCGCGTGCCCGATGCGACCATCCGTGCGCGGGTCGCGGAACTGCTTTCGCTCGTGCAGCTCGACGGCTTCGGCGCGCGCTACCCGGCGCAGCTCTCCGGCGGTCAGCGGCAGCGCGTGGCCCTGGCGCGGGCGCTCGCCATCGAGCCACGCGTGCTGCTGCTCGACGAGCCGTTCGGTGCGCTCGATGCACAGGTGCGTCGCGACCTGCGGCGCTGGTTGCGCGAACTGCACGACCGAACCGGGCTGACGACCATCTTCGTCACCCACGACCAGGAGGAGGCGCTGGAGCTGGCAGACCGCGTCGCGATCCTCAACCGGGGCCGCATCGAGCAGGTGGACAGTCCAGCCGATGCCTATGACGTGCCGGCATCGCCGTTCGTGTATTCGTTCGTCGGTGCGGTCAACCGGCTGCCCGCGCGCTGGGAGGACGGCACACTGCGTGTCGCCGGCTTGCTCTTGCAGTCGCGCGGCCAGGCGGGGCAGGAGGGGGATGCGGACGTCTACGTGCGGCCGGAGGATCTCCATCTCGTAGATGCCGCCGGCGCGTCGTCCTGGCCCGCGACCATCGTCGACGCGCAGCGGACCGGGCCGCGCCTGCGCCTGCGCACGCGTCTGGTCGACAGCGGCGTGGAGCTCGACGTGGAATTGCCCGCCGACCGTGAAGGCCCGGCGACGCTGCCAGGGCAGTCCATCCATTTGGCACCAAAACGGTTCGGATGGTTTCCCCGCGGCGGTGCAACGGCACCAGCCTGATGCGGCCTAACTGCATGAATTGATTGAAAAAGAAACCAATTTCCGATGACTTCGTCCAGCACTTGACGCAGGCGATTGGTGCGGCGCACTATCAGGTTGCAGTTAAAAAACCGTGAAGCTGTGATTACGGTGCGATATCGATCACCGCCTCCGCCGCCACCATCCGCCAACCGATCAGGAGACTCCGGATGAAGCCCGTCAAGCTCGCCACCGCCCTTGCCACCGCTCTGCTGCTGGCCCTGCCGCTGTCCGCGTTCGCGCAGGATGCCGAGGAAGAAGCCTCGTCACCTTTCAGCGCCACATTCACCGGCACGTCCGACTACGTCTTCCGAGGCGTCTCGCAGACGGACAACAAGCCGGCGTTCCAGGTCGGCGCCACGTATTCCGCTCCGTTCGGCCTTTACGTGGGCGCGTGGGCGTCGAACGTGGACTTCGGACGCGGCGGTCCTGACATCGAAGTGGACTACTTCGTCGGCTGGAACAAGGATCTCAACGACGCCTGGAACATCGACCTGGGCGTGAACCGTTATACGTACGAGCGCGCCGCCAGCGATTACGGCGACATCGACTACAACGAGTACCTCGCGAAAGTCACGTGGAGCGGTCCGGTCACCGTCGGCGGCATCCTCGGTTATGCGGACGATTACGGCAACACCGGCGCGGACCAGGTGTATGCGGGCGTGTCGGCGAGCTACGACATCGGCGACAGCGGGTTTTCCGTGGCCGCGAGCACCGGGTACACGTCCATCGATTACGGCAGCGACGGGCGCGTCGACTACTACGACGGCTCCATCTCCGTGTCCAAGGCGTTCGGCCCGGCGACCGCGACCCTGGGGTACTACGACACCTTCGGCTCGGATGCCTCCGAGCTTCGCAGTGCTTCGGACATCTACAAGCCGGGTCTCGTCCTGACGGTCGGTATCGCCGTGCCCTGACGCTGGCAGCTGCGTGTAAGGAAAAGGGCGCCTCGCGGCGCCCTTTTCATTTGTCCTGTGCCTTATGCGACCTCAGTTCCAGCTCAACACCACCTTGCCGGCCTTGCCCTGTTCCATCAGGTCGAAGCCCTTCTGGAAGTCGTCGATCGGCAACTGGTGCGTCAGCACCTTGCCCAGCGGAAAGCCGCTCAGCACGAGCTGCGTCATCTTGTACCAGGTCTCGTACATCTTGCGGCCGTAGATGCCCTGCACCGTGAGGCCCTTGAAGATGATGCGGTCCCAGTCCACGCCGGCACCCTTGGGCAGGATGCCGAGCAGCGCGATCTTGCCGCCGTGGTACATGCAGTCGAGCATGTCGTTGAAGGCGCGCGGGTTGCCGCTCATCTCCAGGCCCACATCGAAGCCCTCCATGTGCAGGTCGGCCATCACGTCCTTCAGCGACGTGTTGGCGACGTTGACCACGCGGGTGGCGCCCATGTCGGCCGCCAGTTTCAGGCGGAAGTCGTTGACGTCGGTGACCACCACGTTGCGCGCGCCGATGTGCTTGCAGATGCCGGCGGCGATGATGCCGATCGGGCCCGCGCCGGTGATCAGCACGTCTTCGCCGACCACGTCGAACTCCAGCGCGCAGTGCGCAGCGTTGCCGTACGGGTCGAAGAACGCGGCCAGCTCGCTGGGGATCTGGTCCGGGATCGGCCACAGGTTGCTGGCGGGCATCACCATGTACTCGGCGAAGGCGCCATTGCGGTTCACGCCGATGCCCACGGTGTTGGGGCACAGGTGCTGGCGACCGCCGCGGCAGTTGCGGCAATGGCCGCAGACGATGTGGCCCTCGGCCGATACGCGCTGGCCGACCTCGTAGCCCGTCACCGCCGAACCCAGCTGCGCGATGCGGCCCACGAATTCGTGGCCGATGGTCAGGCCTGGCTTGATGGTGCGCTGGCTCCACTCGTCCCACAGGTAGATGTGCAGGTCGGTGCCGCAGATGGCGGTCTTTTCCAGCTTGATCAGCACCTCGTTGGGACCGGGCTGCGGGACGGGCAGTTCCTCCATCCAGATGCCTTTGCCGGCTTCGCGCTTCACCAGCGCCTTCATCGTCTGTGCCATCGGGCATCGATCCAGGGAAATGAGGGCGCGGATTATACGCCCCGGTCCATGGTGGACCCGTGGCGGGGTCCGTGGCGCCTCTGCGTGGCGTGGAGGCGGGGCCGGTGTAGGACAAAAGTCATGGTCGGCCGGGGCGGCAGGTTCATTACAATCGCAACCTTCTGTCCGTTCCGGGATTTCCATGCGTCCGAACCTGCTCGCCGCCGCCCTCGCGGTTCCGCTCTCCCTGCTCGCCGTCCAGATCGCCCAGGCGGGCGAGGGCATGTGGGTGCCTCAGCAACTGCCTGAAATCGCTGGCCCGCTGAAGAAAGCGGGGCTGAAGCTGTCGCCGCAGCAGCTCTCCGACCTCACGGGCGATCCGATGGGCGCGGTCGTCGCGCTGGGCGGCTGCACCGCCAGCTTCGTCTCGCCGAACGGACTGGTGGTCACCAACCACCATTGTGCCTACGGCGCGATCCAGCTGAACTCCACCGCCGAAAACAACCTGATCAAGAACGGCTTCAACGCGCCGACGACCGGCGATGAAGTCAGCGCGGGTCCGAATGCGCGCGTGTTCGTGCTGGACGAGATCACCGACGTGACGAAGGACGCGAAGGCGGCCATCGCCTCCGCCGGCGCCGACGCGCTGGCGCGCACCAGCGCGCTGGAGACCTTCGAGAAGAAGCTGATCGCCGACTGCGAGGCCGAGGCCGGTTTCCGCTGCCGTCTCTACAGCTTCTCCGGCGGCAACACCTACCGCCTGTTCAAGAACCTGGAAATCAAGGACGTGCGCCTGGCGTACGCGCCTCCGGGCAGCGTGGGCAAGTACGGCGGCGACATCGACAACTGGATGTGGCCGCGCCACACGGGCGACTTCGCCTTCTACCGCGCCTACGTGGGCAAGGACGGCAAGCCGGCGGCGTTCTCCAAGGACAACGTGCCGTACCGGCCGAAGCATTGGCTGAAGTTCGCCGACAAGCCGCTGGGTGAAGGCGATTTCGTGATGGTGGCCGGTTACCCGGGGTCGACCAACCGTTATGCGCTGGCCGCCGAATTCGACAACACGGCCGCCTGGACGTACCCGACCATCGCGCGCCACTACAAGAACCAGATCTCGATGGTGCAGGAGGCCGGCAAGAAGAACGCCGACATCCAGGTGAAGTACGCGGCCACCATGGCCGGCTGGAACAACACGAGCAAGAATTACGATGGCCAACTCGAGGGCTTCAAGCGCATCGATGCGGCCGGCCAGAAGAAGCGCGAAGAGGCTGCCGTGCTGGCATGGCTCAAGGGCCAGGGCGTGAAAGGCCAGCCTGCACTGGATGCGCACGCAAAGCTGCTGGCCTTGTTGGATCAGAACAAGGCCACGCGCGAGCGCGACCTTACGCTGGCGATGTTCAACAACACCGCGATGATCGGCTCTGCCACGCAGCTGTACCGGCTGTCGATCGAGCGCGAGAAGCCCAATGCCGAGCGCGAATCCGGTTACCAGGAACGCGACCTGCCGGCCATCGAAGGTGCGCAGAAGCAGCTGGAGCGCCGCTACGTGGCCTCGATGGATCGCCAACTGCAGGAGTACTGGTTGAACGAGTATCTCAAGCTGCCGGCGGACCAGCGGGTGGCGGCCATCGATGCGTGGCTGGGCGGCAACGATGCTGCCGCAGTCAAGCGGGCGCTGGATCGCCTGGCGGGCACCCGGCTGGGCAGCACCGACGAGCGGCTCAAGTGGTTCGCGGCCGATCGGAAGGCGTTCGAGGCCAGCAACGATCCGGCCATCCAGTACGCGGTGGCGGTGATGCCGACGCTGCTCAAGCTCGAACAGGAGCGCAAGACGCGCACCGGCGAGAACCTGGCTGCGCGCCCGGTCTATCTGCAGGCGCTGGCCGACTACAAGAAGAGCCAGGGCGAGTTCGTCTACCCGGACGCCAACCTGTCGCTGCGCATCACCTTCGGCAACGTGATGGGTTACGCGCCCAAGGACGGCGTGGCGTACACGCCGTTCACCACGCTGGAAGGCGTCGTGGCCAAGGAAACCGGACAGGATCCGTTCGACTCGCCCAAGGCATTGCTCGATGCCGTGGCCGCCAAGCGCTATGGCGGACTGGAGGACAAGCGCCTCGGTTCGGTGCCGGTGAATTACTTGTCCGATCTGGACATCACCGGCGGCAACTCCGGCTCGCCGGTGCTGGATGCGCACGGCAAGCTGATCGGGCTCGCCTTCGATGGCAACTGGGAATCGGTGAGTTCCAACTGGGTGTTCGATCCGAAGATGACCCGCATGATCGCCGTGGACGGTCGATACCTGCGCTGGATCATGCAGGAGGTCTATCCGGCTCCCCAACTGCTGAAGGAAATGGGCGTCGGCCAGTAACACCTGCAACCGAGCGGCAGGCACGGGACGGGAGCGGGTATGATCCGCTCCCGTCCTCGTTTCCAGCTTCCGGAAACGGGACCGCTTCTCACGAATGGACACACCGACGCATGCGCATCCTGCTTGCCCGCCACGGCGAGACGCCGTGGAACGCCGAAGGCCGCTACCAGGGCCAGATCGACATCCCGCTTTCTCCCGTCGGCGAAGGGCAGGCGACCGCACTGGGCCTGCGCCTGAAGGACGTCCGCATCGATCGGGCGGTGGCATCGCCACTCTCGCGTGCGCAGCGGACGGCAAAGCTGGCGTTGGGCGAGGCGCGTGCCGACCTGCTGCAGACGGATGCGGACCTCCAGGAGATCGCGCACGGTGAATGGGAAGGTCTGCTCGCCAGCGAGATCCAGGACAAGGACCCGGCGCGCCTGCTCGCATGGCGCGAGGAACCCGACACGGTGCTGATGCCGGGCGGAGAGTCGCTGCGCCAGGTGCTGGACCGTTCATGGCGCGGCCTGGCGCGCGCCGTCGACGGCCTGGGCGACGACGACACCCTGCTGATCGTGGCGCACGATGCGGTGAACCGTGTCCTGCTGTGCCGCATCCTCGGCCTGCCGATCGCGAAACTCTGGACGTTCCGCCAGGCGCCGACCACGCTCAACCTGCTGGAGGGCCCGACGGTCGACCAGCTGGAGGTCGTGCGCCTCAACGATTGCGCGCACCACACGCCCTTCTTCGGCGAAGCCAAGCACCGCGCGCTCTGAGACTGCGCTACGCTCCGGACGGGGGAGAAAGGGGAGACTGCGATGAAAGCCTGGATCCTGGTCCTGGCCATGACCGGCCTGCTGTCGGCGGCGGGCGCCGGTGCCGTGGACGACATCGGTGCGCACGTCGTGACGAAGGTGCCGCCGAAGTACCCGACCGACGCCGCGCGTGCGGGCATCTCCGGGACCGTCGTGCTGGTCATCACGGTCACGGCGACCGGTGCGGTGGAGAGCATCCTGGTCGAGCGATCCTCCGGCAACCGGTCGCTGGATACCGCCGCGATCGATGCGGCGAACGAATGGACGTACGCGCCGTCGATCGAGCACGGCAAGGCCGTCCGTGGCCGCGTGCGCGTGCCGGTCGACTTCACGATGGGGGACGAGGACGAGCCCGTGCGCGCCGCCGTCGCGCATCTCGCGCCGCGCCTCCGCGTGCCGGTCGTGACGCCGGATGCCGATGGAACCCTGCCACGGTTCATCCAGGATCCATTGCCGCTGGAAGCCGACGGCGTCGCCGCCACCATGGCATTGCTGGAGGCGCAGGCCACGCCGATCGACCTTCCCGACTTGCCTGCCGACATCGCCCTCTATACGTGGACGGGCGAAAACGGCGAGACCCGTTGGGAGGTGTACACCGGTGAGATACCGCACGCGCCCACACTGGTCCGCACGCGTCTGACCACGGATGGCAAGCATGGCTTCTCCGTGACCCGCGTGCTGTGCGAAGCGAAGGATGCGGAGGCCTGCAAGCGGTTCCTCGGCCATGTGCAGCGTTCCGGACGCCAGCGCGCCGTGCCCCTGAAGATGCCGGAGGCGGGTGGCGCCGGATCGAAGGGCGCCGTGCCTGGGGGATAATGGCGCGCATGCGCACCCTCGACGACTGGCTTTCCCATATCGAACACCAGCACCCCAGGTCCATCGAAATGGGTCTGGAGCGCGTGCGCGAGGTCGCCGCGCGGATGTCGCTCGGCAAGCCCGCGCCGCGCGTCATCACCGTCGGCGGCACCAACGGCAAGGGCTCGACCGTCGCCTTCATCGAGGCCATCGCGCGCGCGGCCGGATGGAAGGTCGGGGCGTACACGTCGCCGCACCTGCTGCGCTACAACGAACGTGTCCGCATCGATGGCGTCGATGCCGACGATGCTTCGCTCGCCGCCGCCTTCGAAGCGGTGGACGCCGCGCGCGGCGGCACGACGCTGACCTACTTCGAGTTCGGCACCCTGTCGGCGCTGTGGTTGTTCGGGCGCGCATCGCTCGACCTGGCCGTGCTCGAGATCGGCCTGGGCGGGCGCCTGGATGCGGTGAACATCGTCGATCCCGATGTCGCCGTCATCACGACGGTCGACATCGATCACACCGACCTGTTGGGCCACGACCGCGAAAGCATCGGCGCGGAGAAAGCGGGCATCGCCCGTGCATGGAAGCCGTTGGTCCTCGGCGAGGTGGATTCGCCCTCCAGCGTGTTGCGCCATGCCTATGCCATCGGCGCGAATGCGCTACGTCTCGGCAGCGATTTCTTCCACGAGCCCGTCGACAGCCAGCGCTGGCGCTGGCGCGAAGTCGGCGCCGAACTCGACCTGCCCGTGCCGGTCCTGTCCGCGCCTTCGCAGCGGGCGAACGCCGCCACCGCGATCGCCGCGTTGCGCGCCTTGCCGGGAGACGCCTTGCCCGACGAGGCCTTTTCGAAGGGCGTGGCCAGCGCGATGCTGCCGGGCCGCCTGCAGCGTGTCCGGCATGCAGCCGTGGATGTGGTGCTGGACGTCGGCCACAACCCGCAGGCGGCGCGCGAACTGGCGTCGTGGTTGCAGGCCAATCCGATCGGCGGCAGCACGCGGGTGGTCTTCGCCGCGCTTGCCGACAAGGACGTGCAGGGCGTGACCGGTGCGCTCGCCGACTTGCCGCTGCAGTGGTTTCTTGCGGGACTGACGCTGGGGCCGCGGTCGCAGGCCGCCGAACAGCTTGCGGCCCGACTGCAGGACGGCATCAGGCAAGTGGCATCGTTGCATAGGGGTGTGGCGGAGGCGTTGCGTGCGGCGCTCGACGCATCGGCGCCGGGCGATCGCGTGCTGGTGTTCGGCTCCTTCCACACCGTCGCCGACGCGTTGCAGGTCCTGCATTCAGGTCGATGACGGGGTGCGCCGCGATGCGCGCCGTATAATCGCTGCGGCATTCCCGCCGCAGCTGCCGTGGACCTGGATGGATACTGCCCTGAAACAGCGCCTGATCGGTGCCGTCGTGCTGGTGGCGCTTGCCGTCATCTTCCTGCCCATGCTGGTGAAGGGGCCTGCACCCGACAGTGGCGTGTCCGACGTGCCGCTGGACGTACCGCCCACGGCCGATGGCGAATTCGAAACGCGTGAACTGCCGCTGGTGACGCCGGGCAACGCACCTGCGTCCGGTGCCGTGGGACTGCAGGGCCAGGTGGCTGCGCCCGCCGCGGAGCCGGCGCCGGCTGCGGGCGCCCTTCAGCCGGCGGCGACGGCGGCCGGCAACTTCGCCGTCAGTTTCGGCGCCTACGCCACCCAGGCCGATGCCGACGCCGTCCTGGCCCGTGTGCGCCAGGCGACCCTGCCAGGCTTCGTCGAGCCGGCCACCATCAACGGCAAACCCGCGTTCCGCGTTCGCGTCGGTCCCTACGCCGACCGTCCGCAAGCCGAAGCCGCGCGCCTGGACGCCATCAAGATCCGCGGCGACGTCAACGCCCAGGTCGTGACGCTCGACGTTCCCGCCGGCACGCCGGCTGCCACACCGTCGACTGCCCCCGTCGCGTCCGTCGCCACGGCCACCCCGGCCACGCCCGCCGTCACCACCCAGGCGCTGCCCCCCGAGCCCATGAAACCGGCGCCGAAGCCTGCGACGACCGAGGTCAAGCCGGCTGCCGCCCCGGCACCGACGAAGCCCGCCGCCACCACGCCGGCGACAGCGACGGCATCTGCGACCAAGCCTGCCGAGGCGACGAAGCCCGCCGCGTCCGGTACCGGGTTCGCCGTGCAACTTGGGGCCTTCTCGAATGCGTCCGACGCCAACGCGTTGCGCGACCGTGCGCGCAGTGCCGGCTTCAGTGCGTTCGTCGAACAGGTGCGCACCGACAAGGGCACGCTCAATCGCGTGCGCGTGGGACCGGTCGCCAACCGCGCCGATGCGGACCGACTGAAGGGACAGGTGGCATCGAAGATCGGTGTCGACGGCATGGTCCGTCCGCACCCTTGATGCCGTCGCGCCGTCGCATCGAGCGCCACGGGCGCGCTGCATGAGCGCGCTGGACCTGACGCTGCTGGCCATCGTCGGCGTGTCGACCCTGTTCGGCCTGATGCGCGGCTTCATCAGTGCGCTCGCGTCGATGGTCGCCTGGCTGTTGGCCGGCTGGGTGGCGTTCCATTACGGCGGCGACGTGGCCCATGCGTTGTCGGGCGACGGCCAGCCGTCGGCGAGCGAGTTGCTGGGCGGCTACGTCATGAGCTTCATCGGCGTGATGATCTTCGTCGGACTGACCGGCTGGGCCATCCGCCACCTCGTCAAGTCGGTGGGCCTGTCGGGTCTGGATCGCGTGCTGGGTCTGGCGCTGGGACTCGCGCGTGGGGCCTTCGTCGCCTGCATCGTGCTGCTGCTGGCCGCCTTCACCGAGTTGCCCCGCGAACCTGAATGGAAACGCTCGTCCGTCGTCCCCGTGCTGCTGCCGGGTGCGCAATGGTTGTCGCAATGGTTGCCGGAATGGACTGTGCAGGAACTGGACTTTGGCAACGGACGCCCAGCGGGCGATAATGCGCGCCTGCAAACGCTGCTGCCCCTGCCGCTGGAAGAGCCCGGCGCACCACAGGAGCACGCCCCCTCGTCTGCCTCACCCGCGTCGAAACCGGAGTAGATCCACCATGTGCGGCATCGTCGGAATCGTCGGCAACCAGAACGTCGCCGGCCAGCTTTATGACGGGCTGACCGTCCTCCAGCACCGCGGACAGGACGCCGCCGGCATCGCCACGGCCGACGGCACGCGGCTGCGCGTGCACAAGGACAACGGACTGGTACGGGACGTGTTCAACGCCAAGGCGATGAGCGTGCTGGAAGGGCGCGTGGGCATCGCCCATTGCCGCTATCCCACCGCCGGCTCCGAGGGCATGGACGAAGCGCAGCCGTTCTACGTGAATTCGCCCTACGGCATCGCGCTGGCGCACAACGGCAACCTGATCAACACCGACGCCTTGCGCCAGGACGTGTTCGCGCAGGACCGACGCAACATCAACACCGATTCGGACAGTGAAGTGCTGCTGAACGTGTTCGCGCACGAGCTGGACCTGCAACGCACGCTCACCCCTGAAGCCGCGATCCGCGCCGTGGCCGGTGTGCACCGCCGGGTGAAGGGCGGTTATGCCGTCGTCAGCGTGGTGCTGGGCCTCGGCCTGGTGGCGTTCCGCGATCCGCACGGCATCCGGCCGCTGGTGCTGGGCAAGCGCGAGCATGGCGAAGGCACCGAATACATCATCGCGTCCGAATCCGCCGCGCTCGACATCCTCGGCTTCGTGCGCATGCGCGACGTGCAGCCCGGCGAGGCGATCGTGATCACGGCGCGCGGCGAGCTGTTCAGTGAAATCGTCGCGGACGCCCCGCAGCACGCACCCTGCATCTTCGAGTACGTGTACTTCGCGCGCCCGGATTCGATGATCGACAACGTGTCGGTGCACAAGGCCCGCATGCGCATGGGCGTGAAGCTGGGCGAGAAGATCCTGCGCCTGCGTCCCGACCACGATATCGACACGATCATCCCGATCCCGGATACCTCGCGCGACGCTGCGCTGGAGATTTCCAACGTGCTGGGCGTGAAGTACCGCGAGGGCTTCATCAAGAACCGTTACGTCGGCCGCACGTTCATCATGCCGGGGCAGGGCGAACGGGTGAAGTCGGTGCGCCGCAAGCTCAACCCGATCAACCTGGAATTCCGCAACCGCGTCGTGCTGCTGGTCGACGATTCGATCGTGCGGGGCACCACGTCCAAGCAGATCGTGCAGATGGCGCGCGATGCCGGCGCGCGCAAGGTCTACCTGGCCAGTGCAGCGCCGCCGGTCCGCCATCCCAATATCTACGGCATCGACATGCCGGCCGCCGACGAGCTGGTGGCGCACGAACGCAGTGTCGAGGACATCGAGCGCGAGCTGGGCTGCGACTGGCTGATCTACCAGGACTTGGAAGACCTGGAAGCCGCCGTGCGCGAGGGCAATCCGAACCTCACGGAGTTCGATTCTTCGTGCTTCGACGGCAAGTACGTCACCGGCATCGAGCCGGGATACTTCGCGCGCATCGAACAGGCGCGCTCCGACGAAGCCAAGCGCAAGCGCCGCGTCGGCTGACGCGGCCGGCGGGCATGGCCACGCTGTTCGAGGCCGCGCGCATCTGCCTGGACGCGTCGGACATCGACGCGAAGGTCGCGCTGACGCAGGACTACGCCACCGCGTTCGCGCGCGGCGAACTCGCAGCCTGCCCCGATGCGCCGCCGCCTGCGCCGATCCGCATGCCAGGACGTCCGCCCAGGCCCGTGCTGGTGCACCCGCGCGACCTGCCTCGCCGCGGACTGGGCAGCGTGCCGGGCAGGGCAGCCTTCATCCATGCCATCGCGCACATCGAACTCAACGCCATCGATCTGGCCTGGGATGCGGTGTACCGCTTCCGCGGACTGCCGGCCGCGTTCTATGCGGACTGGGTCGGCGTGGCCCATGACGAGTCGCGCCACTTCGTGCTGCTGCGCGACCGGTTGCGTGAACTGGGTTACGACTACGGCGACTTCGACGCGCACAACGGTCTTTGGGAAATGACCGAGAAGACCGCACATGACGGTCTTGCGCGGATGGCGCTGGTACCGCGCGTACTGGAAGCGCGCGGGCTGGACGTCACGCCCGGCATGATCGTGAAGCTGCGCGACCTCGGAGACGAACAGACCGTCGCGATCCTCGACGTCATCCTGCGCGAGGAAGTCGCGCATGTCGCCGCGGGGTCACGCTGGTTCCGCTGGTATTGCGAACAGCGCGGCATCGAGCCGCGCGCGCGCTTCCGCGAACTGCTGAGGGAATACGCGGGCGGCTACCTGCACGGTCCTTTCAATATCGAAGCGCGGCTGCTGGCGGGTTTCGACGAGGATGAACTGGCGGCGCTGGAAGCGCCGTGACGTCGAGGGTGGAACAGCGGTGGGGGCGACGTAAGTCGCGATGACGGCACCGCGGTAGTTCATCGCGACTTGCGTCGCTCCCATGGACTGCATCTCATGGCACGCATCGCTCAGAGCGAATCCAGCGCCATCCCGTCAGGCTCGACGCGCAGTACGGATCCCTGCTCGTACCAGTCGCCCAGCACGATGCGGCGGCAGGTGCGATCACCGACCGCGAGGTCGTGGATCGCCGGGCGGTGCGTATGGCCGTGGATCAGCGTGTCGATGCCGAACTGCGCGAACGTCGCATCCACCGTTGCCGGCGTCACGTCGGTCAAGGTTTCGAACTGTGCCCTGTCGTTCTGCTTCATGCCGCCCTGGTGCGCAGCGCTGGCAGCGCGTGCCTGCGCCGCGAAGGCCAGCCGTGCGGCCAGCGGCTGCGCCAGGAACTGCGCCTGCCAGGCTGGATTGCGTGTCTGTGCGCGGAACGCCTGGTAGGCGACATCGCCGGTGCAGAGCAGATCGCCGTGCATCAGGATCGCCGGCTTGCCGTACAGCATGACGACGGCGGGGTCGGGCAGGATGCGCATGCCGGCCCGGCGCGCGAAAGCATCGCCGACGAGGAAATCGCGGTTGCCCCGGATGAAGTACACCGGCACCCCGGCGTCGGCCACCTCGCGGATCCGGGCGGTCACGTAGGCGCCGGTCTCCGAGGGGTCGTCATCGCCCACCCAGGCCTCGAACAGGTCGCCCAGGATGTACAGTGCATCGGCGCTGCGGGCCTCCCCCTGCATGAAGGTCCCGAACAGCTCGGTCACGGCGGGGCGTTCGGCGTCCAGGTGCAGATCGGAGATGAAGAGCGTGGTCATGTGGGGATTCTAAGCCTCCCCCTGAATGAGCAGGGGGAAACGCGGTGCGCGCGGGTTAAAATCGCCGTATTCCGTCCATCGAGTTGCCCATGGCCTGCCGTACCCGCTTCGCCCCCAGTCCCACCGGCTACCTCCACATCGGTGGCGCCCGCACGGCGCTGTACTGCTGGCTGGAAGCGCGTCATCGCGGCGGCGATTTCATCCTGCGCATCGAGGACACCGACCGCGAGCGCAGCACCCAGGCCGCGATCGACGCGATCCTGGATGCGATGGACTGGCTGGGCCTGGGCTACGACGAAGGCCCGATCTACCAGACCCAGCGCATCGACCGTTACCGCGAAGTCGCCGAGCAGCTGGTCGCCGCCGGCAAGGCCTACTACGCCTACGAGACACGCGAAGAACTCGACGCCATGCGCGAGGCCGCGATGGCGAAGCAGGAGAAGCCGCGCTACAACGGCGCTGCGCGCGAGCAGGGCCTGCCGCACCGCGACGATCCGAACCGCGTCATCCGCTTCAAGAATCCGCTCGACGGCGTGGTCGCCTTCGATGACCTGATCAAGGGCCGCATCGAGATCGCCAACAGCGAGCTCGACGACATGGTGATCTTCCGCCCCGACGGCTACCCCACGTACAACTTCGCCGTGGTCGTGGACGACTGGGACATGGGCATCACCGAGGTGATTCGCGGCGACGACCACATCAACAACACGCCGCGCCAGATCAACATATACGAAGCGCTGGGCGCGCCGGTGCCGAAGTTCGCGCACATGCCGATGATCCTGGACGAGCAGGGCGCCAAGCTGTCCAAGCGCACCGGCGCGGCCGACGTGATGCAGTACAAGGACGCCGGCTATCTGCCGCACGCGCTGATCAACTACCTGGCGCGGCTGGGCTGGTCGCATGGCGACCAGGAACTGTTCTCGCGGCAGGAGCTGATCAAGCTGTTCGACGTGAAGGACGTGAACTCCAAGGCCGCGCGCCTCGACATGGCCAAGCTGGGCTGGGTGAACCAGCACTACCTGAAGACCGACGCGCCTTCGGACGTCGCGCCGCATCTGGTTTACCAACTCGAAAAGCTCGGTATCGATCCGTCGGCCGGGCCTGCGCCCGCCGATGTCGTCATCGCCTTGCGTGATCGCGTGCAGACGCTGAAGGACATGGCCGAGAAGGCGGTGGTCTGGTACCAGCCGTTGGACGTGTACGACGAGGCTGCCGTGGCCAAGCATCTCGGGGCCGCGGCGAAGGCACCGCTGGCCGAGGCCCGCGAGCGGCTCGAGGCGCTGGCAGACTGGAGCGCCGAGAGCGTGTCCATGGCCCTGCACGAGGCTGCGGCCGCGCTGGAGCTCGGCATGGGGAAGGTGGCCCAGCCGCTGCGCGTGGCGATCACCGGCACCCAGGTCAGCCCCGACATTTCGCAGACCGTATACCTGGCCGGTCGCGACGAAGCCTTGAAACGCATCGACGCCGCACTCATCAAGAGTGGTACGTCCGCCTGACTCCGGATCGCCCATGCCGCACGTCCACGCCTGCACCGACCCGCACCACCACGTCCACGATGCGCAAGCCTTCGTGGCGGCGGTGGAGCACGCGTGCCAGGAGCGTGGCCTGCGGCTGACCCCGATCCGCGCCCGAGTACTGCAACTGATCGCCGAAGCCGGCAAGCCGGTGAAGGCTTACGAACTGCTCGAATGGGTGCGCGCGACCAAGGGGGTCGGTGCCGATGCGCCGCCCACCGTCTACCGCGCGCTGGATTTCCTGATGGCCAACGGGTTCGTGCACAAGCTCGAGTCGATGAACGCCTTCGTCGCCTGCCATCACCCGAACAGTGCGCAGCACTCGGTGCCGTTCCTCATCTGCGACCGCTGCCACAGCGCGGTGGAGCTGGAGGACCGCGACGTGGTGGCGGCACTCGATGCGCGAGCCAAGGCGCTTGGCTTCCAGCCGCAGGCGCAGACGCTGGAAGTGCATGGGCTGTGCGCGCGGTGCGCCGAGGCTTAGGCCTCAGCTTGCTGTGGGAGCGACGTAAGTCGCGATGACATGCCAGAGTGGTTCATCGCGACTTACGTCGCTCCCACTAGGCAACGCTCCTACGCCGCTGCCGGTACTGCTTTAGGCGACGCTTCCCGGATCGGCAGGTTCGCTGCGGCTGCGATCAGCGCCAGCATCATGTCCGCGTACCACATCCAGGTGTAGTCGCCGAAGCGTTCCAGCGCCAGACCACCCAGCCATGCGCCGAAGAAACCGCCGATCTGGTGCGACAGCAGGGTCAGTCCGAACAGCGTGCCCAAGTAGCGTGGGCCGAACAGCTTGCCGACCAGTCCGGCGGTCGGCGGCACCGTGGCCAGCCAGGTGAAGCCGAGTGCGGCGGCGAAGATGTAGAACGTCAGCGGGGTAGGTGGCGATGCCAGATACAACGCGATCATCACCGCGCGACTGGCGTACATCACCGCGAGGATCCACTTCATCCGCACGCGCTGTCCGAGTGCGCCGGCGATCAGGCTGCCCGCCACGTTGAACAGGCCGATCAGCATCAGCGCCACGGCCGACACGCTGGCGGGCAGGCCGCACAGCGCGACTTCGCCCGGCAGGTGCGTCACCAGGAAGGCGATGTGCACGCCGCAGGTGAAGAAGCCGAGGTGAAGCATCCAGTAACTACGGTCGCGCAGGGCGAGCGCGATCTGCTGCTTCAGGCTGATGTCGCCGATCGCGGTTGCCGTGGTCGCGCCCGTCGTCGCCACGGCTTTCTTGCGCAGCCGGAAGGCCAGCGGGATCGCGAGCAGCGATGCGACCGCGAGCGTGTACATCGCACTGGCCCAGCCGGCGAACGCGATGACGGCCTGCACCAGCGGCGCGAACACGAACTGGCCCAGCGATCCGCCCGCGTTGATGAAGCCGGCGGCGAACGAGCGCTTCTCGGGCGCCAGTTGTTGCGCGGTCGCGCCGATCAGGATCGAGAAGCTGCCGGCGCCGGCGCCGGCCGCTGTCAGTACGCCCAACGTGAACATCAATCCCCACGGCGAGGTCAGGTGGGGCGTGAGCGCGAGTCCCAGAGAGAGAAGGACGGCGCCGAGCACCAGCACGCCGGTCGAACCGCGCTTGTCCGCCACCGCGCCGAAGACGGGCTGCACTGCGCCCCAGGTGAACTGGCCGATGGCGAGGGCGAAACTGATCGCGGCGATGCCGATGCCCGTTTCCTGGTGGATCGGGGCGACGAACAGTCCGGTCGTCTGCCGCGCTCCCATCGTGATCATCAGGGTGGCGGATGCGGCCAGCAGCAGGCCCCAGTGCATGCGCGGTGCGGGTGTTGCGAAGGTGGCGCTCATGCAGCGTCTCCCAGGTGTTTCCGCAGAAGATCGTCGAGACGGTCGAGGTCGTCGTGCAGGCGTTTGACGGCAGTGTCGCCCATCAAGCCGTCGATGACCGCTTGCGCGCGCTGCCAACGGGGTTTCGCGCGGGTGAGCCGCGCCCGTCCTTCGGTCGTCAGCGCGACCAGGCGCTGACGTGCATCCTCGCCACGCACGGTTTCCAGCAAACCGGCGTCCACCAGCGGCGAGAGGTTGCGGGTCAGCGTGGTGCGATCCATGCCGAGTTCGTCCGCGAGTCCGCCGAGCGCGCGAGGCTCGCGTTCCGTGCGGCGGAGTATCGAATACTGGTTGAGGCTCAGGCCGACGGCCGCCAGTTCGTGGTCGTACACCTGGGTCACGCGCCGGCTGGCCCGCCTCAACCGGAAGCAAGTGCAGACACTGGGCGTAGGGGTGGGCATGCACGGACTCGCACGAGAGGAAGCCAATTATGTGTATATGCACATAATTGATGTCAAGAAGGGCGGCTGCCATGGAGGCCAGCCGCCCGGGGGAGGACCGTCAGGCGTCGATCAGAAGTACGCGCGGATGCCGAACGCCACGCCGCGGCCCGGCAACGGCGCGTAGTCGCGCAGCAGCGAGGTATGCGGGCGGGCTTCTTCGTCGGTCAGGTTGCTGCCGTCCAGGAACACTTCCCAGCTCGATGCCACGCGATCCCACCGGTATGCGACGTGGGCATCGACCAGCGTGTACCCGTCGCTCGGCGCCTCGTTCTGCGCCACATCGTCCTGCTTGCTGTAGCGCACCGCGCCCAGCGAGGCCCGCCAGCCGCCAAGCGACCAGCCCAGGTCTGCGCCGACGCGCATCGGCGAGATGCGCGGCAGATAGCCGCCCTGCGCGATGTCGACTTCGTAGCCGTGCGTGTGGTCGCCGTGCGGGACTTCGAAGGCGACCGTGCGCAGCCCGTTGCCGTCCAGCTTCGCGCGCACGTAGTCGCCATACAGGCGCAGGTCCCAGGCACCTGCGGCGGTGTCGGCCAGTTGGATCTTCGCTTCCGCCTCGGCACCCGTGAACTTCGCATCGTCCTGCGTCCACAGTCGGACCGGATAGCCTTCCTCTTCCACGCCCGTGTCGGTGAGGTAGACGAAGTCCTTGAACCGGGTCTGGTACAGCGCGAGCTTCAGGTCCACGCGATCGGTGTGCCAATGCGCGCCGATTTCCGCACGCACGCCTTTCTCCGTATCCAGCGAGGCATCGCCGATTTCGATCGACTGCGTGGCCACGTGCGTGCCGCCAGCGAACAGTTCTTCGTTGGTCGGCGCGCGTTCCGACCGGTCCAGGCCGAAGCGCAGGTCGAAGCCGTCGCTCAGGCGCCAGATCGCCGCGGCCGACAGATTGGTGGCGCTGAAATCGATCGATGCGCGGTCGTCGGGCTTCAGCTTGACCTGGTCGTAGCGGCCGCCCAGCTCCAGCTTCCATGGGCCGAAGTCCTTCTGCTGCAGGACGAACAACCCCAGGGTGTCCGTGACCGTGGACGGCACGAAGGCCTCCGCCCCCACCGCGCTGAAGTCGGTGCTGCCGACCTGCAGGCCGAAGGCGCCGCGCCAGCCGTTCCACGGTTTCTGCACCGCCTCCAGCCGGGCGTCATACCCCTCGTTGGTGAAGCGCGTGCCGATCTCTTCGCCTTCCAGCTCGACATGTTCGTAGTCGTTCCACGCGGCACGCAGGTTGAGGCTTTCGAGGAACGACACCGGATCGTAGACGCCAGCCTTCATGTCCCACCGGTTCTGCACCATGTCGATGCGCACGGGGCCTTCTTCGTGCGCCTCGTCATCGTGGTCTGCTTCTCCGTCATGGTCGTGGTCGTGGTCTTCCTCGCCATGCACGTGGGCACCGGCGGGAATCCCGTAGTTGCTGCGGTAGGTGCTGGCGGCAAGGCCGAAATAGCCACGGTCGCCGAGATAGGTAGCGCCGACCGCGCCTGCCTTGGTGCTGAGCGAACTGTTCGGCAGCGTGCCGTCAGGCTGGGGTTCCTCTTCGTGTTCCTCGCCTTCCTCATGGTCGTGCAGGATCGCGACGCCGGGAATGTCGTAGTCGTCGGTGTCGCGCACCAGGCCATCGACGTGCAGCACCCAGTTTCCGCTCACACCGTCGAGGCGGAACATGCCGGTGCGTTCGTCGTTGACGGTGTTGCCGCGGACTTCGGCGCGGCCGCTGAGCGGCTGGTCGGGGATCGATTCGGCCAGGCGGCCGTCCACGACATTGACGGCGCCGCCGATGGCGCCGCTGCCGAACAGCAGGGTCGCCGGGCCCTTCAGCACTTCAATCTGGTCGGCGAGGAAGGGTTCGATGCTGACCGCATGGTCGGCGCTCACGGTGGAGGCATCCATCGAGCCGAGGCCGCCGGACAGCACCTGTACGCGCGGTCCCTCCTGGCCGCGGATGATCGGCCGGCCAACGCCCGTGCCGAAGTAGGTGGTCTGCACGCCCGGCAGCTTGGCGACCGTCTCGCCCAGCGTGCCGGCCTTGGCCTTGTCCAGGTCTTCGCCGTAGAGGACATCCACGGGCGTGGCGACGGATTCGGCATTGCCCTTCAGCGGCGAGGCCGTGACGACGACCGCGTCCAGGTCCTTGGCCTGGGGAGCGCCGGCGTCGTTGGCGAAAGCGAGGGGGGAGGCCAGCGCGAGGGCGAGGGCGGTCACCAGCAGGCGAGGAGCAGGGCGGGCGAGACGGCGTGGGGATGGCATGGAAGGGGGATCACTCAGGTGGGGTTGCGAATGATGTTATATTATACCAATAGTGACAATATAACCCTCCCGGAAGTCATACTCGTCTCCATGAAGTCCTCGTTCCGATCGCTGCTCGACCGCTTCGCCGCCGCCGGCTCGCTGGTGTGCGCGCTGCATTGCGCCATCACGCCGCTGCTGCTGGCGGTGATCCCGTCGCTCGGACTGTCGATCTGGCTGGGCGATGGTTTCGAACGCGGCTTCGTCGTGTTCGTCACGGTGCTGGGGCTTTTCAGCCTGGTATGGGGCTACCGCCGGCACCGGGCCTTCCGCGCGTTGGGCATGTTGCTGTTCGGTCTGATGGCCCTGTGGGCAGGCGTGCTGTATGCGCCCTTGCATGAAGCCGCAGTGCCCCATGCCGTCGTGATGACGGTGGGGGGGCTACTGGTGGGGCTGGCGCACCTGCTGAACCTGCGCCTGAACCATTGGCACGTGCACGACGCCAGCTGCGCCCACTGAGTCCGGCGCCACACGGCGGCAGCGGCCGCGGAGGCCCCGCTGTGGTAGGCTTTGCGGCCTCGCGCGCGGCGCCCCGGTCTGGTGGATGCCCGCGCAGCCGCCCTCGTCCGGGCGGACTTTTCATTGAATCAGGAGAACACAGATGGGCAAGGGTGATCGCAAGACGGCCAAGGGCAAGCGCTATTCGTCCAGCTACGGCAACGCGCGCAAGCGTACCGTCGCCAAGGCGGGCATCGCCGCCACGGCTACCGCCAAGAAGTCGGTCGTGAAGGCGCCGGCGAAGAAGGCCGTGGCCAAGAAGGCTGTCGCCAAGTAAGCCCGCCGCGCCCGCACGCCGGTCGCGAACGCAAGACCCCGGCTCTCGCCGGGGTTTTTGTTTTTCAGGGGGGACTCACGACAAGACCGCCCACATGCACGGCCGAGACCAGATCGCCGCCCAGCCAATACGCCAGTTGCGCTGGCTGGCCGATGCGCCAGCGCACGAAGTCCGCGCGCTGTCCCACTACCAGACGGCCGCGATCCTCGAGGCCCAGCGCCTGCGCAGCATGCACGGTGGCGCCGCGCAGCGCTTCCTCCGGGGTCAGGCGGAAATGCGTACAGGCCAGCGACATGGCCAGGCGCAGCGACTGCAGGGGCGACGTGCCCGGGTTGCAGTCCGTCGCCACCGCCATCGGCACGCCATGAACGCGGAACGCCTCCAGCGGCGGCAGTTTCGTTTCGCGCAGCACGTGGAAGGCACCCGGCAGCAGGACCGCCACGCTGCCTGCGCGCGCCATCGCCGCAACGCCGGCCTCGGACGTGTATTCCACGTGGTCGGCCGACAGGCCATCGAATGCCGCGACCAACGCCGCGCCGCCACCATCGCTGAGCTGGTCGGCATGCAGCTTCACCGGGATGCCCAATGCGCGCGCCGCTTCGAACACGCGCTGCGTCTGCGCCGCCGTGAAGCCGATACGCTCGCAGAAGGCATCCACCGCGTCCACCAGACCTTCCTCGTGCAGCGTCGGCAGCCACGTGCACACGGCGTCGATGTAGTGGTCCTCGCGCCCGGCGAACTCGGGCGGCAGCGCATGCGCACCAAGGAAGGTGGTGCGCACGGTGATACCGAGGATGTCGCCGATGCGGCGCGCCACGCGCAGCATCTTGCGTTCATTGTCGAAGTCGAGGCCGTAGCCGGACTTGATCTCCAGCGTCGTCACGCCGTCGTCGCGCAAGGCGCGCGCGCGCGGCAGCGAGGCGTCGAGCAGGGCGTCCTCGCTGGCGGCGCGCGTGGCCCGTACCGTGGACACGATGCCGCCGCCGGCGCGCGCGATGTCTTCGTAGCTGGCGCCCTGCAGGCGCTGTTCGAACTCGCCAGCCCGGTCGCCGGCGAACACCACATGCGTGTGGCAATCCACCAGGCCAGGCGTCACCCAATCGCCCTGCGCGTCCACGATCTGATCGGTTAGCGACGCCGGTGGAGCTGGCAGATCCGCGAGGCGACCCGCGAACACGAATGCGCCGTCGCGCCAGCCCAGCGCACCGTTCTCCACCACGCCATAGCCGTCATCGCCGGCCAGCGTGACCAGGCGGGCGTTGACCAGCAGGCCATCCCAGCGCGTCTCCATGTCGTCAGTCGCCTCCACCGCCACCATCGCAGCCACCGCCTCCGCTGTCGGATGCGCAGCCCATGTCGCCGTGCGTGGTGGAGCCGCCATCGTTCACGCGATCTCCGGCGCCGCCTTTCTTCTTCTGCGCCTGCACGGCGATGAAGACCGCCATCAGCGCGAGGGCGACGGCAACCAGCGAGAGGACGATGGCAAGCATAGCGGCGGGCGTGTCTTGGCGTGGGCGACGCGGTAGCCTAACGCACCCCTGTCGCCGGCCGTAAGCACCGCCATGTCGAATCCCGATTCCCACGCAGGCCTGCCCGTCCTGACCGACGCAGGATGGCGCGTTCCCGGCATCGCCAACCTGCATTCGCACGCCTTCCAGCGGGCAATGGCGGGGATGGCCGAGCACCAGACGAATCCGGAAGACAGTTTCTGGACCTGGCGGGAAATCATGTATCGCTTCGCCGCGCGAATGACGCCAGAGAGCACCTACGCGGTGGCGACGCAGCTGTATGCCGAGATGCTGGAAGCCGGCTACACACGCGTGTGCGAGTTCCATTACGTGCACCACCAGCCCAATGGCGCCCCCTACGGCGACCCCGCGGCGATGTCGAACGCCTTGATCGCCGCCGCGCGCGACACTGGCATCGGCCTGACCCTGCTGCCGGTGCTGTACATGACGGGCGGCTTCGACGGGCGCGAACTGTCGGCGCGCCAGCGAAGGTTCGGGCACGACGTGGACGGTTTCCTCCGCCTGCTCGAAACCCTGCGTCCGCTGCAGGACGCGCGGTTGCGCGTCGGCTGTGCGTTCCACAGCCTGCGTGCCGTGCCGGAAGCCGCCATGCGCGAGGTGCTGTCGGCACTGCCTGCCGATGCGCCGGTGCACATCCACATTGCCGAGCAGATGGGCGAAGTACAGGACTGCCTGGCGCTGCGCGACGCGCGCCCGGTGGAATGGTTGCTGCGCGAATTCCCGGTCGGTCGGCGCTGGACGCTGGTACACGCCACGCACCTGACGCCGGAAGAAACACGTGGCATCGCCGATAGCGGCGCCACCGTCGCGATCTGTCCCACGACGGAAGCGAACCTCGGCGATGGCCTGTTCCCGCTGCGCGAGTTCCTGCAGGCCGGCGGCCGCTGGGGCATCGGTTCGGATTCGCACGTCTCGGTATCGCCGGTGGAAGAGCTGCGCTGGCTGGAGTACGGCCAGCGACTCATCACGCGCCATCGCAACATCGCGGTGCTGCCGGGTTCGCCGAGTGTCGGCCGTACCCTGCTGGCGGGAGTACTGGACAGCGAGGCGGATGCCACGGGCCTTGCGCCGGATCCGCAGGACGCCGTCTGGCTGGATGCCGATGCCACCGCGCTGGCAGGCGCGACGACCGACGACGTGGTCGACCGCTGGCTGTTCGCGGGAAACCGGCCATTGGTCCGCGCGGTCCGGGTCGGTGGCCGCGAGGTGGTCACCGAAGGCCGCCACGTGGACGGCGATTCCATCGCGCGTCGCTACGGCACCACCGTGCGCCAGCTGCTGGGCGACTAGGGCTTGGCGCGCCGGCCATCCGCGGGATCGCGGCGTTCATCGCGGCCACCGGGTCGTCCATCGCAGACCCGCACGCGTGGCGACGGCGTCCGCCAGCATGGCCACCATCCCGTCAGGAGAAACGCCATGGCCTATGCTCATTCGATCGCTCTCGCCCTTGCCGCCGCCGGCTTCGCCGCCGTCACGCCCGCCCATGCCATGACCGACCAGGCGCTGGCCGGCAAGGTCCAGCAGCGCCTGCAGGGCGATCGCACCGGGGCCTGCATGGCCGTCGCGGTCATCGAAGCCGGCACCGTCGCCCGCACCTTCCAGTGCGCGGATGCGAAGGATGCGTCGCGCATCGGGCCCGATGCCGCCTTCGAGATCGGCTCGGTCAGCAAGACCATGACGGCTGCCTTGCTCGCCGACCTGATCGGGCAGGGGAAAGGTTCGCTGGACGATCCGCTCTCCGCGTGGCTGCCCGACGGCACGAAGCTGCCGCAGTTCCAGGGCAAGCCGATCCTGCTGCGCCACATCGTGACCCACACCTCCGGACTCCCGGCGCTGCCCTCCCGCATGGGTGCACCGGACATGACGGACCCGTACGCGAAGCTAGACGAAGCCGCATTGCTCGCCTCGTTGGGCGACGTCACCCTCACCGCGGCGCCCGGCACGAAGTTCGAATATTCCAACTTCGCCTCGATGGTGCTCTCGTACGCCGTCGCACGTCGCGCGGGCACGGATATGGAGACGCTGCTGAAGCAGCGCCTGTTCGCGCCGCTCGGCATGCGACATGCCTATGTCAACGTGGCGCCCGCCGGTGTGCGCGCAGCCGTGGGCCATACGCCGAACGCACGGACCACGTCCGCCTGGCATTTCCAGACCAACCTCGCCGGTGTCGGCGGCGTGCGCGCCACGCTCGATGACATGGTGCGCTACGTGCAAGGCCAGTTGGGAACCGAATCCACCTCGATCTCGGCCGCTTTGCAGCGTTCGCAGCAGAAGGTGTCGGACTCGCCACCGATGGCGATGAACTGGATGCTGATGCCCGTTGGCGGACGCACCGTGCACGTGCACGAAGGCGGCACCGGTGGTTTCTCGTCGTTCGTGTCGTTCGACAAGGACAAGCAGCGCGGCGTGGTGATCCTCTCCGACACGACCTGGAACTCCATCGGCAGCCTAGGCTCGCTGGGCCTGCATCTGGTTGATGTCAGCTTCCCCCTCGGCACGCCGCGCCGCGAGGCCACGCCGGACGGCACGTTGCTCGACGCACTCGCCGGCGAATACGAACTCGCCGGTGGCATGAAGATGGTCCTGCGCCGCAAGGGTGATGCGCTGGAAATCCAGGTGGCCGGCCAGGGCGCGTATGCGATGGGCTACGACAGCGCAGGCGATTTCTATCCG
Source organism: uncultured Pseudoxanthomonas sp. (assembly GCF_947498795.1). NCBI lineage: Bacteria > Pseudomonadati > Pseudomonadota > Gammaproteobacteria > Lysobacterales > Lysobacteraceae > Pseudoxanthomonas > uncultured Pseudoxanthomonas sp. Next base: position 523,851 of record NZ_CANMLQ010000001.1, read on the forward strand.
CGCGAGTTCGACGCGGTGCTGCGGCCGCAGCGCACGGCGGCGGGCCAGTCGTTCACGTGGATGCAGATGGGGGGCGTGCTGCCGGCCAAGCGGATCGATGCCGCCGCGGCGAAGCCTGTGTTGAAGATCGATGCGGCCGCATTGCGTGAATACGAAGGCGAATACCCGCTGGTGCCCGCGTTCGCGCTCACGGTGAAGGCGCAGGGCGAGACGCTGACCATCCAGGGCACGGGCCAGCCGGCGCTGCCGGTGCAGGCGGTCGAACGCGATGTGTTCGTCATGGACGCCGTCGGTGCTGAAATCCGCTTCGAACGCGATGCGGCCGGCAAGGTGGTCGCGCTGACGCTGAAGCAGGCCGGCCAGCAACTGCGCGGCGAAAGGAAGTAAGCATGGAGCGGACCTATCCGCTGCGACAGAAGCTGCCCGCCGAAGTGCTGGTGGGCGGCGATGCGGTATGGAGTCGCTACCGTCAGTATCCAGTGTTCGGCCTGCGTTGGCTGCTCGGGCGCAGCCTGCTGTTCTGCAGCGTGATCGCGGTGGTCGCCGCCTTCATCGGCGCCGGCAGCGGTGTGGTGGTACAGGACCTCGGCGTCGCGATCAAAGTGGGCCTCACCGAATTCGTGGTCTTCAGTCTCATGGCCACGTTGGGACCTGCGTTGGCCACCGCGGTGCGGCACCGTGCATGGCCGGTGGCGCGCGAGCGCAAGGCCGTCGTGATCGCCGTGCTGGTCGGCATGGTGCTCAGCTTCTTCATCGATCGCGTCGGATCGTCCTACATCGAACAGTTGATCAAGCCAGGCCTGGAGGCTGCGGGACTGTCGATGAATCCGCCCACATTGACGCCGTTGGTGAAGGCGATCGGGCTGGCGATCAACGTCGCTGGGCTGGTGGTCGTCTACGGTCTGTTCGGCGGCGGGCTGGCGCTGCGGGCGTACTTCAGTGAACACCGCCGCTGGGACGAGCACCATCATGAACGCGAACTCAGCGCGCTGGAAGGACGCGTGCACGAAGCCGACCTGCGCCTGGGCGTGCTGCAGGCGCAGGTGGAACCCCATTTCCTGTTCAACACCCTGGCCTCGGTGCGCGCGCTGATGCGGCAGGATCCCGCACAGGCCGAAGCCACGCTGGATGCCCTGGTCGATTTCCTGCGCGCCACCATTCCGAAACTGCGCGACGACCGCGGCCTGCACGCCACGCTCGGCCAGCAGCTCGATATCTGCAGCAGTTACCTCGCACTGATGCAGGTGCGCATGGGCGGCCGGCTGGCGTACGCCGTGCGCGCCGACGATGCGGTGCGCGCGTCGCCGTTCCCGCCCTCGCTGCTGATCACACTGGTGGAGAACGCGATCAAACACGGCATCGAACCCAGGCCGGGTCCGGGCCGCATCGACATCGAGGCGGTCCGCGAGGACGGCATGCTGCGCGTGCAGGTGCGCGACGATGGCGCCGGCCTGCAACCCGGCCTGAGCACGGGCGTCGGCCTGGCGAACGTGCGCGAACAACTGTCGGCGCGTTACGGCACACGTGCCGCGTTCGCCTTGGCGCCGGCCGTCGACGGTCGCGGTGTTTGCGCCGAGATCCGCGTGCCGCTAGGGTCGTCGGCATGAAGGCCGTCACCGCCCTGATCGCCGAAGACGAAGCGCCGCAGCGTCGCGCGTTGCAGCAACAGTTGCGCGCGGCGTGGCCGGACCTCGAGATCGTGGCGGTCTGCGAGGATGGCCTGTCGGCACTGGATGCGGTCGCGCAACACCGCCCGCAGGTCGCCTTCCTCGACATCCGCATGCCGGGCGTCAGCGGCCTGGACGTCGCCCGGCAGGTAGTGGCGCAAGGCGGGCTGGTGGTGTTCACCACCGCGTACGAGGATTACGCCATCCGTGCGTTCGAGGCCGGTGCGGCGGACTACCTGTTGAAGCCGGTGCAGGACGCGCGCCTGGCGCAGGCGGTGGAGCGCATGCAGGCACGCCTGGCCGAAACGCGTGCACCGGACATGCGCACGCTGATCGACGATCTGGAAGCGCGCCTGCGGCCGCAGGGCGATCGCCTGATCCGCTGGATCACCGCCAGCGTCGGCGACAGCGTGCGCATGATCGCGATCGACGAGGTGCTGTTCTTCCAGGCGCAGGACAAGTACGTGCGCGTGGTGACGGCCGACGACGAAGCGATCATCCGCATGCCGTTGAAGGATCTGCTCGGCGGACTCGACCCGGACGTGTTCTGGCAGGTGCACCGCGGCGTGCTGGTGCGCGTGCAGGCCATCGATCGCGTGCGCAAAGACGAACTCGGCCGGCACCTGTTGAGCGTCAAGGGACGCGACGACGTGCTGCCGGTCAGCGGCGCCTTCCAGCAGCGCTTCCGCGGGATGTGACCCGGCTCAGCCGAACAGGTCGCGCGACCTGGGCAGCGCGCCTTCCAGCTCCAGCAGGAACTGCTTGGTCGGCAGGCCGCCGCCGAAACCGGTGAGCGCACCGTCCGCACCGATCACGCGGTGGCAGGGCAACACGATGGGCAGTGGATTGCGCCCGTTCGCCGCGCCCACCGCGCGCATCGCGGTCGGCTTTCCCACTCGCTGCGCCAGTTGCGCGTAGCTGATCGTCTCGCCATAGCCGATCCCCGCGAGCGTCATCCACACGATGCGCTGGAAGTCGGTGCCGCGCGGCGCCAGCGGAAGATCGAAATCGCGTCGCTTCGCCGCGAAATAGGCGTCCAGCTGCCGTGCCGCCAGGTCGAGCACGCGATGTTCGCCCGGTGTCCAACCTTCCCGGTCTGCCGGATGCCGGTTGCACGGGAACTCGATCGCATGCAGCCCTTCCTCGTTCGCGGCGAGGGTGAGCGTGCCCACGGGGCTGTCGAGATGGCGGAAGAGGATCATGATGGAAAGCTCAAGGTAGGAGCGACGTGAGTCGCGACCGTATGAATGAAAATGCTTTGTTGTCGGAAGGATCCCGGTCGCGACTTACGTCGCTCCTACAACAGCAGACGCTTTGGTCGCCGCCATGCTGCCCTTCCACACATGGATCACCGCATAGCCGCGCCACGGCCGCCACGCGTCGGCGCGCGCCGTCAGCGCCTTGGCGGTCATCCGCGTGCCGTCGGTCGGCACGGCCTTCTGCAGCACCAGATCGTCGGCGGGAAACGCGTCCGGATGGCCAAGCGCGCGCAGCGCCATGTAGTGCGCGGTCCACGGACCGATGCCGGGCAGGGCGACCCAGCGTGACGTGAAATCCTCAAGCGTGCGCTCGGGCCGGAAATCCACCCGCCCGTCCAGCAACGCGCGCGACAACCCGCGGATCGTGTCGGCGCGTGCGCGGGTCAGGCCGATCTCCGTCAGATCGACATCGGCCAGAAGATCCGGTGTGGGGAACAGGTGCGTCAGTCCGTCGGACGGGATCGCCAGCGGCGTGCCGTGCCGCTGTGCGAGGCGTGCGGTCAACGTGCGTGCGGCGGCCACGCTCACCTGCTGGCCGATCACCGCGCGCACCGCGATCTCGAAGCCATCCCATCCGCTGGGCAGGCGCAGGCCGGGACGCGCGGCGAGCAGCGGCCGCAATCGCGGATCTTCGCCGAGTGCGTCGGCGATTGCGGCGGGATCCGCATCCAGGTCGAACATGCGGCGAAGGCGGCTGACGATCTGCAACAGGTCGGTCGGTGTGCTGCCGTGCAGTTCCAGCCTCAGTGCGTGCGAACTGGCGTCCCAGGCGCTGACGCGGAGCCAGCCGGGTGCATCCGGCGTGCCGATCACGCGCAGGTAGCTGCGCTCATCGACGACTTCCACGCCCGGCAACGCACGTCCGCGCAGGAAATCGAGCATCGCGGTGAAGTCGTACGGCGGGCGGTAACCGAGCCGCAACGTCATCACCTCGTGCGTCGGCGGCAGCTCGCGCTTGCGCAGGTCGCGCGGCGCCATCCGGTATTCCTCGCGGAACGCCGTATTGAACCGGGTCAGGCTGCCGAAGCCGGCGGCCAGCGCCACCTGCGTGATCGGCAGCGTGGTTTCGGTCAGCAGCTGTTTGGCGAACAACAGGCGGCGCGTGCCGTGCACATCCACCGGCGTGGCACCGAGACGATCGGTGAACAGCCGCCGCAGTTGCCGTTCGCCCAGGCCCACGCGTTCGGCAAGGTTCGCCACGGGCGCATCGACCAGTGCACCCTGGTCGATCAGCTTCAATGCGCGCGCCACCACTTCATCGCCACGCCGCCAGGTGCCATCGCCCGGTGCCAGTTCCGGCCGGCAGCGCAGGCAGGGGCGGAAGCCCGCGGCTTCTGCGGCGGCTGCGTTCCGGTAGTAGACGATGTTCTGCGGTTTCGGCGCCGGTGCCGGGCACACCGGCCGGCAGTAGATCCGCGTGCTGGTGACGGCGGTGAAGAACAGCCCGTCGAAGCGCGGATCGCGGCTCAGCCGCGCCTGTTCGCAGACGTGGCGGTCGGGCAGCAGGCTGGCGGCATCGGACATGCGCGCAGGCTAGCACCGGCCATGCGTCAGGACTCGCCGTTTCCGGACATCAATGCGGCGACGGCGTCCGCGGCCGCAGGACAGGCGCGAAGGTATCGAGCGTGCCGTCGTTCGGGGCCGCAGGTATTCCCAGCAAGTGGGCGAGCAGGGGATAGACGTCGACGTTGTCGAAGGCGGGCAGCGACGCGTTCGGGACGAAGTCGGGGCCGGTGGCCACGAAGAACGCACGCATCTGCGGGTCTTCCGGTGCGAAGCCGTGCTCGCCTTTCACGGGCTGCCTGGGCAGTGGGTGGCGATGCAGCTGCAGGCGCCAGCCGACGTCCGACTGGCATACGAAGGGCGCGATGCGCGGATTGCGCCCGTAGTGCCAGGCCGCGGGCAGCGTTTCCTTGCTCCAGCAGGTGTAATGGTCGTGGCGGCCGACCAGGCGGCGCGCCACGTCCGCTTCCTGGCCGGGGCGCGGGGTGATGTGGGCGACGGGACCGAGCGAGGACCAGGAGAACAGGGCCTCCGGCAGCACGTCGTCGAGATAGGAGGTATCGACGCTGCGCACATCGGCCATGCCATGGTCCGACAGCACGATCAGGTTGGTCGAATCCCGCAGGCGCCGCGCCTCCAGGCCGCGCAGCAACGCCGCGAGGGCGTCGTCGATCTCGTGCATGGCAGCGAGTGCCCGGGGCGAAAAAGTGCCGTCGGCATGCGCGGCGACATCGTACTGTTCGAGATACAGGGTGATGAAGCGCGGGCGCTCGGCCGCCGGCAGGTCCAGCCACGCCAGGACGCTGGCCACGCGCTGGGCGGGCGTTGTTCCACTATCGAAGGGGCGCCAATGGTCGGGGCGTCCGCCCGCGATTTCCGCTTCCGAACCGGGCCAGAACATCGTCGCCGTCTTCAGGCCGGCGCGCTGGGCGCCGATCCAGACCGGTTCGCCGCCCCAGAACCGGCCGTCGCGCCCGGAGGCTTTCTTCGATTCGAACTGCCCGAGCACGGCGTCCCGCATGTCGTTGTGCACGATGCCGTGGCGATCAGGACGCAGCCCGGTCACCAGGGTGTAGTGATTGGGGAACGTCAGCGTCGGGTAGGACGGATTCAGCCAGGCGGCATGCGCGCCTTGCGCGAACAGCGCATCCAGCGTCGGCATGCGGCCACTGCCGGGGATGTCGGCACGCAGGCCGTCGATCGAGACGAGCAGTACGGTGCGAGGCTGAGGCGCGGAAGGAGCGTTGGGGGTGGAGGCGCAGCCGGCAATCCATGACAGGACCACCAGCAGCATCACCCTGACGAATGGCAGGTGCATGCGTTACGGGGAAAAGCTGGAATCGGCCACAGCTTGGCAGACTCCGGGGCATTCCGCATGACAGCGCTAGTCCGACTTTCGTCCATCGTCCTGCTGGTTGCGTCCGGCGTCGCCAGTGCCGCCTCGCCCACGGCCGTCCACGAGGCCGAGTGCGCTGTCTGGCAGCGTGAGCTGAGTTTCGCTGACGCCGTGGCGCAGCATGACGCGGACGCCTTCGCCAGCCATCTCCACCCCCAGGCCGCCTTCGGCGTCAGCCAGAAACCGACCCGTGGGCGCGACGCGATCACCCGCGAGTGGGCGCCGCTGATCGAGGGCAAGGCGCTCAGGCTCAGCTGGTATCCGGCCACCGTGACCCTGGGGGGCGATGGCCGGACCGCTTACTCCAGCGGCCCGGCGCTGTACGAGGATCCCAAGACCGGCGATGCCCGCATCGGTCGATTCGGCTCCGTCTGGTACCGGAACGATGAGGGCACCTGGCAGGTGCTGTTCGACGACGGCGTCGTGCCGCAGAAGGTGGATGCCGCCGCCGTCCAGCGTTTCCACGAGGGTCGGAAGGCGCGATGCCCGGCGGCCTGAGGTCCCGCTGAACCGGACCGGGACGACCGCGACGCGCATGTCACATTGGGCGTATCGTCGTTATCCAGCCCGGCCGGAGCCCCTCTCATGAAGTACGTCTCTGCCTTACTCGCTGCCTGCCTGATGGCGGCTGCCGCGCAAGCCCAAGCGCAAGCGCAGGCGTCCGTCGAGCGTGACGGAGACGTCCAGGCGCCGGAGCGCGCCGCCGATGCGACAGCGCCTGTCGCCCCGCCATCGATGCATCAGGAAAAGCCTCGCCTGTCCGATGCGCATTGCATCCGCAACACCGGCAGTCGTATTCGCCAGCGTGACGCGCGGGCGCGTTGCAATGGCCTGCCGGGTCGCTCCTACACGAAGGATGAACTCGACCGTACCGGCCAGACCGGCCTCGGCCAAGCGTTGCGCACGCTGGATCCGTCCATCCGTTGACACCGTGGCGGTGTGCCCGTTTCCTCGCCAAGGCGGGCGGACGTGTCAGCAGCCGTCCGAACGCCCGGCGGCGTAGCGCAGTCCGCGCCCGAGCTGTGCGAGGACGTTCGGATCCTCGTACACCTTCGCGTCGTGGCCGAGTCCGGTGTACCAGCTGCGGCCACCCTCGAAGGCATGGCACCACGCGATGGGGTGGTCTCCGCCCATCGTGCCGCCCTCGTAGTCGCGCTCGTCCACCGTGGCGATGACCTGCACCTGTCCGCGCGGACTGTCGCGGTAGTTGTACAGCTCGTCGGTGATGCGCCAGCGTGGCCCGACAGGCTTCCCGTCGTGCTCGGCCTGCACGTGCGCCGATTGCAGCCCGGGAGGATGGCTCCTGAAGTAGGCGCCGACCAGGCGTCCGTACCAGGGCCACGCGTACTCCGTGTCGGCCGCCGCATGCACGCCGACGAACCCGCCGCCCGCGCGAACGAACCCTTCCATCGCCGCCTGCTGCCCGGCATCCAGCACATCACCGGTGGTGCTGGCGAACACGACCACGCGATAACGCGACAGGTTGCCGGCAGTGAACGCACCTGCGTCCTCGGTGTGGTCGGCCCGCAGCCCCGCTTCGGTCGCCAGCACCTTCAACGTCGCGACGGCCGTGGGGATCGCGTCGTGACGGAATCCCGCGGTCTTGGTGAAGATCAGTACGCGGTCGGGCGGAGCGGCATGTGCGGGCGACAGCAGCGACAGGCTGGCCAGCAGTAAGGGAGCAGCGATGACGCGGGAAAGGTTCATGGCCGGATTCTGCCATGGCGCCGTTCATGCACTGCAGCATGGCGATGGCTCGCGCCCGACCAGTCCTCGCGCCGATAATGACGGCAATCCCTTTATCCGGAACGCCCGCATGTCCGATCCCCGCCACGACCCGTCCCGCGTCATCCGCGCGCCGCGCGGTGCCACGCTCACCTGCAAGTCCTGGCTCAGCGAAGCGCCGTACCGGATGCTGCAGAACAACCTGGATGCGGACGTCGCGGAAGATCCCACCTCGCTGGTCGTCTACGGCGGCATCGGCCGCGCCGCGCGCGACTGGGCCTGCTACGACGCCATCCTGAAGTCGCTGCGCGAACTCGACGACAACGAGACCCTGCTGGTGCAGTCGGGCAAGCCGGTCGGCATCTTCCCCACGCATCCCGACGCGCCGCGCGTGCTGATCGCCAACTCCAACCTGGTGCCGCACTGGGCCACGTGGGAGCACTTCAACGAACTCGACCGCAAGGGCCTGGCGATGTACGGCCAGATGACGGCCGGCTCGTGGATCTACATCGGCAGCCAGGGCATCGTGCAGGGCACGTACGAAACCTTCGTCGAGATGGGTCGCCAGCACTACGGTGGCGACCTGACCGGCAAGTGGATCCTCACCGCGGGCCTCGGCGGCATGGGCGGCGCGCAGCCGCTGGCCGCGGCGCTGGCGGGCGCGAGCTCGCTCAACATCGAATGCCGCCAGTCCAGCATCGACATGCGCCTGCGGACGCGCTACGTGGACGAACAGGCCACCGACCTCGATGACGCCCTCGCGCGCATCGCGAAGTACACGGCCGCCGGTGAGGCGAAGTCCATCGCGCTGCTCGGCAACGCCGCGGAGATCCTGCCGGAACTGGTGAAGCGCGGCGTGCGTCCGGACGCCGTCACCGACCAGACCAGTGCGCACGACCCCGTGCACGGCTACCTGCCGATCGGCTGGACGGTGGAGCAGTGGCTGGCCGAGCAGAAGGCCGAACCCGAACGCGTGCGCGACGCCGCCAAGCAGTCCATGCGCGTGCACGTGGAGGCGATGCTGGCGTTCCAGCAGATGGGCGTGCCCACGTTCGACTACGGCAACAACATCCGGCAGATGGCGTTCGACCAGGGGTTGAAGAACGCGTTCGACTTCCCGGGCTTCGTGCCGGCCTACGTGCGTCCGCTGTTCTGCCGCGGCGTGGGCCCGTTCCGCTGGGTCGCGCTCAGCGGCGATCCGGAAGACATCTACAGGACCGATGCCAAGGTGAAGGAGCTGATCCCCGACGATGCGCACCTGCATCGCTGGCTGGACATGGCGCGCGAGCGCATCAGCTTCCAGGGCCTGCCGGCGCGCATCTGCTGGGTCGGCCTGGGCCTGCGCCACAAGCTGGGCCTGGCGTTCAACGAGATGGTGCGCAACGGCGAACTGAAAGCCCCGGTCGTGATCGGTCGCGACCACCTCGACTCCGGCAGCGTGGCCTCGCCGAACCGCGAGACCGAGGCGATGAAGGACGGCAGCGATGCGGTTTCCGATTGGCCGCTGCTCAACGCGATGCTCAACGTCGCCGGTGGCGCCACCTGGGTGTCGCTGCACCATGGTGGCGGCGTGGGCATGGGCTACTCGCAGCACTCGGGCGTGGTCATCGTCTGCGACGGCACGGCGGAGGCCGACAAGCGCATCGCGCGCGTACTGTGGAACGATCCCGGCACCGGCGTGATGCGGCATGCGGATGCCGGTTACGACATCGCCGTGCAGTGCGGGAAGGAGCAGGGGTTGAAGCTGCCGATGGCGTGATCGTGATCAGGGTCGGCCGTACGGGGTCGTTGAGAGCTCCGCATCTTCGGGACGGCGGATAGGGATCGCTCGGGGAGTCCGATGTACTCGAAAGAGGATTTCAAGCGGATGTTCGCTGCGCTGGATGAGAGCGATCTCATCCAGCGAGGCCTCGGCCCGCTGACGCAAGAGGCGCGCGAGGCGCTCACCCAGTTGCTGGCAGAGCGTGGGCTGGCAGGGCATGCGCTCGACCTGAAGGTAGCGGAGGTCAGGCGGTCCCTGTTCGAGCGCAGTGGCGTGACCAACCACTGCGACTACTGCGGGAAGTCCGTCATTCTCCAGCCCGTGAGGCGCGGCGCCCAGAAGTTCTGCAGCCAGCGCTGCAGCGAGGACTCCATGCTGTCCGCGCGGGCGGCGACACTTGCTCCCGACCTCGTCTACCAGCATGCAATCGCCATGAAGTTCGGCGAATGTCCATGCTGCCATCGTGGCGGCCGGACCATTGAAGTGCGCGACGCTTATCACGTGGTCTCGCTGATATGGATATACAGATACTCTGAAACCGACCAGCTCTGCTGTCGCGAGTGCGGGAGCAAAGCGAACGGATGGGCGGCGGCTGTGTGCGCATTGACGGGCTGGTGGTCGGTGTTGGGCCTGTTCTCTACCCCCTACGTCATCATGAAGAACCTCCTGGCTGTGTACCGGCGGAGAGACGGCATCGAGCCTTCTCCCAAACTCCTCTACCGGGCGCAGCTGGACCTTGCGCGCAAACTGCCGGCGCTGCCCGACGCCGCCAGCCTCGGCACTTCCGCGCGCTGACCCCAGCGCTCCCTCGCTCAGCCGGTCCAGCAGCGGGACATCCTTCTTGACCGGTGCCCATGCCGGCGCCATGGGTGCCATAACGAGGCGTCGCCGCGTACGGGCGGCGGCGGCCGGATGTGTCATGCTTGCCGTCGTCTCAACGACTGGAGTACACGTGATGGCCAAAGGCCTGGACAAGAAGAAAGAGACGAAGAAGAAGCCTGCGAAGACCCTGAAGGAAAAGCGGGCGGAGAAAGGCGAGAAGAAGGCGACGCGCGGATTCGCGCCCACCTGATCCGGATATCTGCACTGAGGTTCGATCCCGGGCGAGCATGGCGGACCCGGGAGGTGCGGGGTGGTGTACGCGGCGAGGGGCCGGACACTCCCATTCGCGCATGATCCATCCGTTCGTGCCAAGCGCATCCAGCGCGCGTCAGCGCCGTGCGGGGTGTCCGCATCCGGTCAGGCGACGCGCGCAGCGGCGACGCGCCGCGTATACCGGCCCTGCATGGGTTCAGGGCGAATCCGCGCTGCCAAGGCGCGCCAGCTGCTCCTCCAGTTCCACCTGCCGCGAGATGTCGGTGAACACGCCGAACCAGCCGCGGCTGCCGTCCTCCATGGTGCGGCGGATCGCACGACTGGACACCCAGCGCCAGCGATCATCGAACCAGCGCAGGCGGAACCGCGTCTCGAAGGTGTCGCGCGCGTGCACGGCAACCAGCCATTCGGCGCGCACGCGCACGCGGTCTTCGTCTTCCATGCGTGCATACCAGGTCGCCAGTCGCGCTTCCATGGTGCACCCTTCGGGTTCCTGCGGCGCCGGGCTGATGTAGGTCAGCGCGCCATCGCCGTCGCTCACCCACGCCACGTTGGGCCCGAGTTCCACTGCGCCGCGATAGATCGCTTCCCGCGCCCGCATCTCTTCCTCCGCGTGCTTGCGGTCGGTGATGTCGATGGCGACCACCGACACGCCGATGGGCTGCGCCATCTCGTCGGTCACGCGCGTGCCGACCACCAGGAAGGTTTCTTCACGGTTCGGGAAGCGGAATTCGACGCGGGAGATGTCGCCCCTGTCCAGGATCCGCTGCGATGCCTGCATGATCCATGCCGCGATGTCGGGCGTGTAGACCTGCTGGACATGCGCATCCACGATCTCGCGCAACGGCCTGCCCACCATGTGCGCGAACTGCGTGTTCGCCGCCGCGTAGCGCATGTCCGTGTCGAGGAAGGCCAGCCCGACGGGCGCATTGGTGTAGAGGGAGGACAACTGGTGCTGCCGCAGCCACGGCGACAACGGCCGTGACGCGGGCGACGCAGCGTGCACGGGCGCGTTGGCCAGCAGGTGCGCCACGGCGTCGCCCGGCATCGGCCTGCCCGTCAGCCAGCCTTGTGCGAAATCGCAGCCCAGCTCGCGCAGCACGTCCGCCTGGGCGTCGGTCTCCACGCCTTCGGCGACGATCGGTACGTCCAGGCTGTGTCCCAGCCCGATGATGGCCGAGACCACCTTGCGGCTCTCGCGGTCGCTCGCCAGGCGCCGGATCAGGCTGCCATCGATCTTCAGTTCGTCGAAGCCGAAACGGCTCAAGCGCACCATGCTGGAGAACCCCGTGCCGAAATCGTCCAGCGCCACGCGCACACCATGCGACTTCAGGTAACCGAACGCACGCTCGGTCGCGGGTTCGTCCTCGACCAGCTCATCCTCAGTCATCTCGATGCAGATGCGATCCAGGGAAAACGACGATTCGGACATCGCTTCCAGCAGCAGGCGCACGGCGGGCGCGTCCTGCAGCAGCGAAGGCGGCACGTTGAATGCCAGGCAGAAGTGGCCAGGCCATGCGCTGGCCTCGCTGCAGGCGCGGCGCGCGAGATTCAGGGTCAGCAGTGGCAGCAGCGATGCCTGCAGCGCGATGGGGATGAAGTCTTTCGGCGGCACGTCGCCGAACGCGGGATCGTGCCACCGTGCCAGTACTTCCAGTCCGTGGATGGCGCCTGTCCGAAGGCAGACGATCGGCTGGTAGGCCGGGAATATCTTCTCGTGGCAGACCGCATCGGCGATCCGCTCACGGAGCATGTTGGCCGTGTGAAACGGTGGCGTCGCCATGCAGCCCCCCTGTGCAGCCTCGCCGGACAGCCCCGTATCGCCGGGGAACCTTTCCCCATCGGCCGTGGAAGGCACGACTTGAGCGACACCGACCACCTTAGCGCGCGTCGTCGTGCGACGAAAGCGCGTCCCGGCCCGAGCTCACGTAAGGGCGGTTACATGGCTGTGGTGCTCATTGCGGGACGCGGCGGATCTTCGATACGTCGTAGCCCAGCGCTTCGATCTGCCGGATGCGCGCCTGGTAATCGGCGTCGGGAATCTGCGGCGTGCGCGCCATCAGCCAGACGTAATCGCGCTTGCTGCGGCCGACGATGGTCTGCTGGTAATCGGCATCGACCCAGGCGATGACATATTCGGCCTGGATCGGCCAGACGAACTGCATGTCCCAGACCGCGCCGCCTCCGTCCGGCTTCACCGTGCCAACCGGATGCATGGTTTTCTCCGGACCGTCCAGCGCGCCCTTGCGGAAGCGGAACGTGGTCTGGATGCGGCCGTCCGGCATGCGGGCGTAGGACTCGACCGCCTTGTAGGCCTCCCGCTCCGGGAAGGAGGGGATGTGGGCGATGACGTACCAGTCGCCCATGAAGCGGTCCACGTCCACCGGTGCGGCGGTCGGGATGGAAGGCTTGACGTTGCCGGAGCGGCATGCAGCGGTCGTCGCGACGACCAGTGCGAGTACGAGAAAGGGCAGGGTACGCATGTCAGTGCCCCCGCGCCGGACGCTGGAACCGGTAATGCGCCACCAGCCACTCCTGGCCGTTGCGGTAGCCGAACAGCTCCGCGCACGCCATCCAGAACATGCGCCAGCGCTGGTTCCACAGCGCGGCGGCATCGCCATACGCCTCGCGCAGCACGCCCATCACCGCTTCGCGGTTCGCGTCGTGCCGGGCCAGCCAGTGGTTGGCGGTGCGCTGGTAATGCGTGCCGTCGAGCAGCCAGCGCTCCTGCAGGTGCAGGTGGTCCTGGAAGAACAGCAGCAGGTCGGCCGACGGCATCATGCCGCCGGTGAAGAAGTGCCGACCCATCCAGTTGTCTTCCCCCTGCGTCTCGAAGGGATACATCAGGTGGCGGTGGACGAAGATGTGCACGAACAGCGCGCCGCCCGGGCGCAGCGCATCGTGGATGCGGCGCATCAGCGCAGCATGGTTGCTGACGTGCTCGAACATCTCCACCGACACGCAGCGGTCGAACGCCTGCGGTTCCAGTTGCAGCTGGTTCACGTCGCAGGTGATGACGCGCACGTTGCGCAGGCCGCGCTCGGCGCAGCGCGCTTCGATGAACTGGCGCTGCGAGTTCGAGTTGGACACGGCGGTGATGCGCGCGTTCGGATAGCGCGCGGCCATCCACAGGGTCAGCGAGCCCCAGCCGCAGCCCAGCTCCAGGATGTCCTGCCCGTCGGCCAGCGCGGCTCGCTCGCCGTACAGCGCCAGCATCGCCTCTTCGGCCTGGTCGAGCGTTTCCGCGCCGGTCGGGTAGTAGCAGCTGCTGTACTTCAGCCGTCCGCCGAGGCAGTGACGGAAGAAATCGGCCGGCAGTTCGTAGTGCTGCCGGTTGGCGGCATCGGTATGCACGGCCAGCGCGCCCTGGCGCAAGGCGCGCAGGCGGTGCGCCAGCAACGCGGATTGCGCTTCCTGGCCGCCTTCGCTCTCGTCGCGCAGTCGCTGGGCGCACAGCTGGCGGATGCCGGCGCGGATCGCCGCATCGGGCAGCAGGCCACGTTCGGCCAGGCCCAGCAGGCCCGGGGCAGCCTTGTCGGCAGCCAGTTCTTCCACCATCGCGTTCATCGTGTCGCCTCCTCGGCGGCGGGTTTGGGAAACCAGGGGAACAGCATCGGCGTCGTACGCTGGTACTCGCGGTAGTCGTCGCCGCGCGTGCGCAACGCCTGCGCTTCCGTGTACGGGATGCCGCTGATCCAGCGCAGGAACACGTACATCACCACCGGCCCGCACCACGACAGCCACGCCCACGGCGAACCGACGGCGAGCGCGATGTAGGCGAACCAGTGCAGCCACTCGAAGAAATAGTTCGGATGGCGCGAATACCGCCACAGCCCGTCTCGGCAGGTCTTCCCGCGGTTGCCGGGGTCGGCACGGAAGCGTGCCAGCTGGCGGTCGGCGATGGCCTCGCCGGCCACGCTCGCGATCCAGATCGCCATCGCCAGCACGAGCCACGGCCATGCAGTGTCGACCGGGCTGCGCGCGGCCGCGGCGAAGGGCAGTGCGAACAGCACCACCAGCAGTGCCTGCGCCATGAAGAACAGGAACAACTTGCCCTGGTGGCCTTGCCAATGCTCGCGGAGGTACCGGTAGCGGCCGTCTTCGGGCTCGCTGCGCACGCGGTGCCAGAGATGCAGCGCAAGGCGCGCACCCCAGGTCCCGCCCAGCACGGCAAGGACGGCGCGGGCCTGCCAGGCGCCGTCGCCCAGGGCGGCCAGCAGCACCGCCGCGCCGCCCACGCAGGCCGACCAAAGCACGTCGACGATGCCGGTGTTCTCGTGCCGTCGCTGCCACCGCCAGCCCAGCGTCATCACGACGGCAGCGAGCACGGCGACCAGTACCAAGGCGAGGAGGGAGCTCATGCGGCCTCCGACACGTGGCCGGGGCGCGCCATCAGCACGTGCGACACGCCGATGGAACGCTCGAGGAAACCGCCTTCGCAGTACGCCAGGTAGAACTCCCACAGACGGATGAAGCGCTCGTCGAAGCCCTGCGCGCGTACCTCGGCCAGGCGGGTCATGAAGCGACGGCGCCATGCGCGCAGCGTGTACGCATACGACAGGCCGAAGTCTTCCTGGTGCACCACCTGCAGGTCGCTGGCCCGTGTCTTCGCGGCATACATCGCACTGAGCGACGGGATGAAACTGCCAGGGAAGACGAAGCGCTTGATGTAATCCACCGAATCGCGCGCCTGCGCATAGCGGTGGTCTTCGATCGTGATCGCCTGCAGTAGCGCCCGGCCACCGGGGCGCACCAGGCTGCCCAGCTTGCCGAAGAACGTCTCCAGGTACTGCGCGCCGATCGCTTCTATCATTTCGATCGACACCAGCTTGTCGTACTGACCCTGCAGGTCGCGGTAATCCTGCAGCAGCAGCGTCACCCGGTCCTGCAGGCCGGCGGCGGCCACGCGGGCGCTGGCCAGCGCGTGCTGTTCGCGCGAGATCGTGGTCGTGGTGACGTGGCACCCGTAGTGCCGTGCCGCGTGCAGGGCGAAACCGCCCCAGCCGGTGCCGATCTCGACCACGCGATCGCCCGGAACCAGCGCCAGCTTCCGGCACACCGCATCGAGCTTGCGGTACGACGCGGTGTCCAGGTCGTCGTCCGGCGAGGCGAACATCGCCGACGAGTACATCAGGTCCGGCGACAGGAACAATGCGAAGAAATCGTTGCCCAGGTCGTAGTGCGCCGCGATGTTTCGACGGCTGCCTTCGCGCGTGTTGCGGCGGAGCGCATGCCAGCTGCGCAACGCCCAGCCACCGAGCCGGGCGAGGCCGCCTTCCATGCCGTCGAGCAGTGCGCGGTTGCGTACCAGCAGCCTCACCAGTCCCACCAGGTCGTCGCAACGCCACTGGCCTGCAATGTACGCCTCGCCGGCGCCCACGCTGCCCTGTGCGGCGACCGCGCGATAGAACGCGGCATCATCGATCCACAGGTGCACCGCGGGCAGCGCGTCGCCACCGGTCCGGCCGAAACGGTGCTCGCCCAGCGCATCGCGTACCACCAGCATGCCGTGGTCCAGCGCGTCCAGGCGCGCCAGCAACTGCGAGCGCAGCAGGCGGTCGAGCGCGCCGTAGGAAGAAACGGCAGTGACGTCGGCGATCTCGTTCATGGGGTCTCGCGGGCAAGGGAAGGGTGGTCGTGGACGGGTGTGCGCTTCAGCCACAGGCGCAGTGCCTGCCAGTGGATGCCGGTCATCACCTGCGCGGTCATCAGGGGGTAGCGCCACAGCACGCGCGCCAGCGAGGCGCCGTCCAACGGGCGCCTCTGCAACGTCAGCGTGGCGTCGAAGGCGCGCTGGCCTTCGCGTTCGACCTGCATGTGCACGCGCAAGGCGTCGTCGGGCGTACTGAAGCGCCAGTGGTAGGCGCACGCCATGGGCAGGAAGGGCGAGACATGGAAGGCCTTGTCGAAGCCCCATTCCCAGCCGTCGCCTTTCGGCACGCCGTCGCGAACGGGCAGCACGTAGCTGTGCCGCTCGCGCCAGGGCGTGTTGGTGATCTCGGCAAGCACGGCGTCCAGGGTGGTGCCGTCGGGCTGGAAGCAGTAGTAGAAGCTCACCGGGTTGAACACGTAGCCGCCATAGCGCAGATGGGTCAGCAAGCGGACCGGACCTTGCGGGCGATGGCCGGTTTCGCGCGCGACGCGATCGCGAACGGCCTCGGCCAGGGGCTGGTCGTGGGGCGACAGGTAGTCGCTGCGACGGAATTCGGCCAGGTTGCGGCGATTCACCGACCACAGCCAGCGTCGGTCGAAGATGCGTTCCACCTCGTCCAGGTCCAGGTAGAGCTGCGCCATGCGGTAGCGGAAGGCGTGCGGGCGCGGCGCATGGCGCCGATGGCGCACCCATCCTTCGTACACCGCGCTGGCGAGGTCCGCCTTGGCCGGCCCGGCATTCATGCCGGTACCGGTGCGTCTTCGCGGATCACGGGACCCGCCGCGTGCCGGGCCTCGAATGCCTCGACCAGCGCGCGCGCGCTGCGGATGCCATCCTCGTGGAAGCCCCAGCCCCAGTACGCGCCGGCGAACCAGGTACGCCGCACGCCCTGGATCTCGGCCTTGCGCCGCTGCGCCGCCACCATGGCATGGTCGTACACCGGGTGCCGGTAGTGCATGCGTCGCAGGACGCGCGCCGGATCGATGGCCTCGCTGCGGTTGAGCGTCACCACGAACGGCTCCGGCGAGTCGATACCCTGCAGCAGGTTCATGCAGTAACTCACCGTGCAGGGCGCGGCGGGATCGGCGGGAAGATGGGCGTTCCACGCGGCCCAGGCCTTGCGATGGCGGGGCAGCAGGCGAGCGTCCGTGTGCAACACGGTGTCGTTGGACTGGTAGCGGATCGCGCCCAGCACGCCACGCTCGCGCGCGTCGGCATCGTGCAGCAGGCGCAGCGCGTCGTCGCTGTGGCAGGCCATCACCACATGATCGAAGCGTTCGGTGCCGGTGGCGGTCATCACGCCCACGTGTTCCTCGCAGCGGAGCACGGAATGCACCGGCGTGGAGACGCGCTCGCGCACCTCCCACCGCCGGCGCAGCGCCTCCACGTAGGTCGCCGAGCCCCCCGTCACCACGCGCCACGGCCGGCGTTCGCCGAGCGTCAGCATGTGGTGGTTGGCCATGAACTGCACCAGGTAACGGGCCGGAAAGGCGAGGATGCCCTGCGGCGGCGACGACCACAGGGCCGAGGCCATGGGCACCAGGTGCTCGTCCCGGAAGGCGGCGCCATAGCCGCCCTGACGAAGGTAGTCGCCGAGGGTGGGGCCCGGATCGTCGCCCTCGAGCAGCGCGGGTGCTTCGCGATAGAAGCGGGCGAGGTCGCGCAGCATGCCCCAGAAGCGCGGCGACACCAGGTTGCGGCGCTGGCAGAACAGCGTGTCCAGTGACGTCGCGTTGTATTCCAGGCCGCTGCGCGCGCTGTGGACGGAGAAACTCATCGTCGTCGGTTGCGACGCCACGCCGAGTTCGTCGAACAACCCGCACAACAGGGGATAGTGATCGGGGTTGAACACGATGAAGCCGCTGTCGATGCGGTATTCGCGGCCCGCCTGCGCGACGGTATGCGTATGCGTATGGCCACCGAGGTAGTCGTTGGCCTCGAACAGCGTCACCTCGTGTTGCTGCGACAACCACCAGGCCGAGGCCAGCCCGGCGATGCCCGATCCGATGACCGCGATGCGCATGCTCAGCGCCTCGCCTTGGCCAGTACCCACGCGGGCACCGGCTTGAGATCGCGCACCAGCCCGAACAGCGCCATTGCGCGCAGGCCGTACCAGGTCAGGTCGATTTCCCACCAGCGGAATCCCTGCCGCGCGGTGCCGGGAAAGAAGTGGTGGTTGTTGTGCCAGCCCTCGCCGAACGTCAGCAGCGCCAGCCACAGGTTGTTGCGGCTGTCGTCGCGCGTATCGAAACGGCGGCGGCCGAAGCGGTGCGCCAGCGAATTGATGGTCACGGTGGCGTGGAACAGCACGACCGTCGAGACGAAGAAGCCCCAGACCAGCATCTGCCCGCCGCTGGTGCCGAGGTGCGGCGCCACGCGTTCCAGCAGCGCACCGACACCGTACAGCGCGGCCGCCAGCAGCACCGGCACGACGGTGTCGTAACGATCCAGCCAGCGCAGTTCGGGATAGCGCGCCAGGTCGGGGATGCGCGACCAGTCGGTGCGGAAGCCGCCCCGCGTCAGGAACCAGCCCGCATGGCTCCACCAGAATCCATGCACGGCGGGGGAATGCGGATCGGCCGCGGTGTCGGCATGGCGATGGTGGTTGCGATGGTGCGCCGCCCACCACAACGGACCGCGCTGCACGCTGGACGCGCCGATCAGTGCGAACACGAACTGCAGCACGCGCGACGTGCGGAACGTGCGGTGGGAGAAATAGCGGTGGTAGAAGCCGGTGATGGCGAACATGCGTACCGCGTACAGCACCGCGGCCACGATCACCGCCACCGGGGATACGCCGACCCAGAAAACGGCCAGGCAGGCCAGATGCATGCCGATGAAAGGGGCGGCACGCAGCCAGTCGATCCGGTCGCCACCATCCTCGTGTTCCTGCGCCGCCTGGGTGTCGAACCAGCGTCGCAGCGCCGGCAGCACACGGGGCGCCGGCGGGTGAGTGGGGGAATCGCTGGCCGGCATCAGGAGGTCTCGATCGCTTGAATCCCTAGTACGACCGAACGCGCGCTTTGGATGCGTGAAGACCGCTCACCCGCAGCGGCCGACCAGTGGCGTGGCCAACGCATCGCGCAGTGCACGCGCATCCGCCGCGGCGGGCGGCTGCGGGAACACGATGCGTACGTCCTGGTGCCGGCCCTTGTCGTCGCGGATGGTGGCGATGCCGGCGAATTCCAGCAGGCGCTGGTCCGCATTGGCGTAGGTCAACTGCATCGTCGGGGCGACGAAGCCGTACCAGCGATCCAGCTTCATCGCCATGCGCTGGGCGGGGATGCCGTTCCAGCGCACGACCTCGCCGGGATCCAGCTTCACCGGCATGAAGTCGAACCGGCTGGGCAGCAGGAACGGTTGGGTCACGTCGCGTCCCGCGCGCAAGGCGTTCCAGTGCAGCCGCACGCTGGCATCGAATCCGGCATCGATGACCGCCCCGGCAGGCACGGCCAGCGTGCGCTCCTTCGCAGGTGCGCCCGCCTTTTCCCTGACATAGACCACCCGCCCGCGCTCGCTGCTGCGCACCCCCTCCCGGTAGCCGTCGCGCGCATCCTCGAAATCGAAGTCCGGCGCCTGTGCGGTCGCGCGGTCCACCACCGTCTTCCGTGCGAAGGCACGGCCATCGGGGCACCGGTAGAGAACCAGCCGCCGGGCGCTGCCTTCCTGCCGGTAGCGCCAGTGGGACTCGCGGTACAGCACGGTATCGCCCTGGCGGGCGTAGGCGGTCGCCTCCTGCCGCAACACGCCCGTATCGGGGCGCGCGGCCGGGCTGGCCAGCATCAGGGCGGCGAAGAGGGGCAGGATGGCCAGGGGACGGGTCATGGGAGCGTGCCGAAGATGAACGGGCTCCTTCTTACGGCACGCACTGCGGGACGGATGCCAGGACAACGTGCGCCCCCTGCATCCGAGTGCCGGTCATCTTCGTAGAGAGCGTCATCACGAACCCAGCGGGACCTGGCATACCATGCCCACCGACCTCACAAGGAGACCGTCGCCCCTGCGGGCGGCACGTCCGGTGTCCACCGTTACCCCCGCCACGCGCGATGTCCACGACTGGACCGGCGACATGCTCGCCGTGGCCCGGCAGCGCGACCGCACCTGTTTCATGCGCTTGTACGATCATTTCATGCCGCGCCTTTGCCTGTACCTGCGCGGCCTGGGCAATACCGAAGCCGTGGCCGAGGAACTGTCACAGGAGGCGCTCCTGCGCCTGTGGCAGCGGGCCGCCATGTACGACCCCCAGCAGGGCGCGGTGTCCACCTGGCTGTTCCGCATCGGCCGCAACCTGCATATCGACCGCGTGCGGCGCGAGCCCGGCTGGGTACAGATCATGGAAGACGCCGGTCCGGCCGTCGACGAAGAGCTGGCGCGCCCGTTCAGTTCGGCCGAAGACCATGCCGAGCATGCCCATCTGCAGCGCCGCATCGAGGACTTGCCCCCCGTGCAGGCGCGCCTGATGCGCATGTCCTACTTCGAGGCCAAGAGCCACCAGGAGATCGCCGACGAGCTGCAGATGCCGCTCGGCACCGTGAAGTCGCACCTGCGCCGCGCATTCCTGCGGCTGCAGGGCCAAGTACGAGGTCAGTCGTGAACCCGCACCATCATCTCGATCCTTCCACCGTGGTCAGCTACGCCGCCGGCGCACTGGCGGTCGAAGTGGCGATCGTGGCCGCCACCCACCTGGAGACCTGCGCGCATTGCCGCGCGCGCGTGGAAGACGCCGAGCGCATCGGCGGGCACCTGGTCGAACAGCAGCAGCCGGCCGTCGCCGCCGGCGACCGCCAGGCCGAGCTGCGTGCGTCCATGTGGTCGCGCCTGGACGAGGCGCCCGCGACGGCGACCGTACCGCCCCCGCGCGCGCCGTATGAGGACGACGACCGCCTGCCGGCACCGCTGCATCCGTATTTCGGCACCTCGTACCGCGCTTTGAAATGGCGCTGGATGGCGCCCGGCGTGCATTGCATCCGCGCCCCCAACACCAAGACCGGCACCCTGCTGATGCTGAAGATCGGCCCGGGCCGCAGCATGCCCGTGCACAGCCATGGCGGCACCGAACTGACCCAGATCCTGCGCGGCGCCTACCACGACGCGCTGGGCCAGTTCGCACCCGGCGACGTGGCCGACCTGGACAGCGATGTCGAACACCAGCCGGTCACCGTGCCCGGCACGGCCTGCATCTGCGTGTCGGCCCTCGACGCCCCGCTGCGCTTCCCCGGCTGGCTGGCGCAGCGCCTGCAGCCGTTGTTCAAGCTGTAGCGCCGGCGTGGCTCAGGACGAGGCGCGTTGCTGCCGCAGCAGCCCGGCGATCTCGTCGACGCGTTCGCGGATCGCGTCCAGCGTGTCCTGCGACGAGGACTCCGCAGGCGCGGCCGGCGCGGGATGCAGGCGCAGCCGCTCGCGGCGGGCGAGGATCTCGTCGCGCAGCGCGTGGGCGTCGACGATGCCGACCAGCTGCATCGCGTGCGCCTGCCCCGGGCTCTGGCCGGCGGTTTCAACGCGCAGGATGCTCAGGTGGTACAGGCGCAGGATCGGGCCCTCGATGAACGTCACGTCCTGGATGTTCTCCAGCGGGATCGTCTTCTCGACGCGGAAGAGAATGCCCTTGCGGAACTGCAGCGTGCGGTCGTCGACGGTGCATCCGAGCCGCGCGAAGTAATGGCGCGCCCACCATTGGCCGGGCCCCGGCAGCCACAGCAGGATCAGCGGTGCGCCGACCACGCTGATCAGCAGGTACCACGCCACCATCGCGACCAGGTAGGCGCGGATCAACGGATTGAAAGAGGCTTCCAGCGGGGGCGAGGCATGCATGGACGACAGGGTCGGCTCCGGATGACGGCGCGCATTCTGGCACGGCGCGCGCAGGCCGGCATGCGGATGCGGCCGGTCGACCGGCCCCTGATTGCGGACGGCGGGTCGCCGGCGCTGCCCTCGTCGTGCGATGGATCGCGTCGGCATCGTGGGGCGTGTCCCGTGCCGTCTCACGTCCTGCACGCCGACCCGGCTACGATTCGCCCATGCAGTTGAAAGACAAGCTCGCGATCCTCGCCGATGCGGCCAAGTACGACGCATCGTGCGCGTCCAGTGGCGCCGGCAAGCGGCATTCGCTGGGCAAGGGCGGCATCGGCAGCACCGAAGGCATGGGCATCTGCCACTCGTATACGCCGGACGGGCGTTGTGTCTCGCTGCTGAAGATCCTGCTGACCAACTTCTGCATCTACGACTGCGCCTACTGCGTCAACCGCGTGTCCAGCAACGTGCCGCGGGCGCGATTCGCCACCGCGGAGGTGGTCCGGCTGACACTGGAGTTCTACAAGCGCAACTACATCGAGGGCCTGTTCCTTTCCAGCGGCATCATCCGCAACGGCGACTACACGATGGAGCAGATGGTGGAAGTCGCCCGCAGCCTGCGCGAGGACCACCGCTTCGCCGGCTACATCCACCTGAAGACCATTCCCGAAGCGTCGCCGGAACTGCTGGCCGCCGCCGGGCGTTACGCCGACCGCCTTAGCATCAATGTCGAGCTGCCGACCGAGGCCGGCCTGAAGCAGCTCGCGCCGCAGAAAGAGGCGCAGGGCATCCGCGATGCGATGGGCGAACTGCACTGGCGCATCCAGGCCGCGAAGCCCAGCAGGCAGGAAGCGCAGCCGAAGCGGAAACGTCCGCCGAAATTCGCCCCTGCGGGGCAGAGCACGCAGATGATCGTGGGCGCCGACGCGGCGGACGACCGCGCCATCCTGGTCAGCAGCGATGCCCTGTACCGCCAGTTCCGCATGCGCCGCGTGTACTACTCCGCCTTCAGCCCCATCCCGGATGCGTCCACGCAGCTGCCGCTGCGTGCGCCGCCGCTGTTGCGCGAACACCGGCTCTACCAGGCCGACTGGCTGCTGCGGTTCTATGGATTCGACGTCAAGGAGATCGTCGATGGCAGTGGATCGCAGGACGGCATGCTCGACCTGGACATCGATCCCAAGCTGGCGTGGGCGCTGCGGCATCCGGACCGCTTCCCCGTCGACCTGAACACCGCGCCACGCGAGATGCTGCTGCGCGTGCCGGGGCTGGGCGCGCGCAACGTGCAGCGCATCATCGATTCGCGGCAGCAGGGCAGGCTGCGCGTGGCCGATCTTGCCCGCCTGCGCGCGCCATTGCAGAAGGTCCTGCCGTTCATCGTGCTGCTGGACCACCACCCGCGGCAACGCCTGGACGATCCCGTCCGGCTGCGGCGCGAACTGGCTCCGGCGCCACGCCAGGCCGATCTGTTCGGCTGACGCGCGCGATGTTCCGCGCCACGGTGACACCTGCCTGGGATCTCGACGCGTGGCGCGTGCAGGCACGCCACGCATGGGAAGCCGCGCTGCCTCCGGAGGACGTGGAGTGGCAGGCCGATGCGCAGGGCGAATTGCTGGCGGCCACCCCAGTGGCGGATCAGCCCGGCCGTCGGAAGGGCCTGTCGGTGCCTGCCGACTTCATGGCATTCGCAGCCTCGGTGCTCTGCCATCGCGATGCCGGCCGGCATGCGCTGCTGTACCGCTTGCTGTGGCGCATCGGCAACGGCGAGCGGGCGCTGCTCGACCGCGCCACCGATGCCGACGTGCATCGCGCGATGCGGTGGGCGCAGGCGGTGCGTCGCGACACGCACAAGATGAAGGCCTTCGTCCGCTTCCGGCAGGTGGACGGCGAAGACAATGCCTACATCGCGTGGTTCGAGCCCGACCACTTCATCGTCGACCGCGTCGCCCCGTTCTTCATGCGCCGCTTCGCCGGCATGCGGTGGGCCATCCTCACGCCCTACCGCAGCGTGCAGTGGGATGGCTCGCAGCTGTGGGCGGGCGAGGGCGCGCAACGCAGCGACGCGCCGGCCGACGATGCCGAGGACACGCTGTGGCGTACGTACTACGCCAACATCTTCAATCCCGCCCGGCTCAACACGCGGATGATGCGGCAGGAAATGCCGCAGAAGTACTGGAAGCACCTGCCGGAGGCGCACCTGCTGCCCGACCTGGTGCGCGAGGCCGGCCGGCGCGTGCGCGAGATGGACGAACGTGAAGCGCAGGCGCCGCGCCGTCGGATTCCGGCCCGCGTGCGCCCGCCTCGGGACTAGGCATCACGGCTGGCGCGGGAACGACTGCCAGGATGGGTCGAGCGTTGCCCACGCCGGCGCCGAATCGGTCCAGATGACCGTGTCGGGCGTGATGCCGGCGGGCTCGTCGAGCGTGCCGACGCGGATCACCATGCGTTCGGCATTTGCCGTGGCCTCGCTGAACACCTGCGTGCCACAGGCCGGGCAGAACGAGCGACGCATCGCATTGCCGCTGTCCGCCACGCTGTTCCAGCCACGCAGTTCGCCCTGCACGGTGACCGCGGCGCGCGGCACGATCAGGTTCACCGCTGCGTTGCCGCAGGCCCAGTACTGGCAGTCGCGGCACCAGCACAACCGCACGGCGATCGGTTCCGCATCCAGCACGTAGCGCACGGCGCCGCAGCGGCATCCACCTGTCCGGACCATCGTCCACCTCCCTCGGGGAGCAACAAGGTAGCGTCCCGCGTGCGTGAGCGGAAGCCGCACTCCGGTGAGGACGGTGCCAAGCGGCGCTGTGCGAGCCGACGCACGCGGACGACGGTACCCTGCCGACCGTCTGCGGACGGATGGCCTCCCGTGCACCGCCCTTGTCCGGTCGATACGCGTTGCGGCAATCCCGTTGCGAAGGCGGGCCCTTGCATGAAGCATGGCGGGCGTAGTCCGGCGTGGTTCCGCTCGCGAGGCGCCTCAGGTCACTAACCGCGCCACGGCGTCGCGACGCGCGCGACCCGGCTTGTGTAAGGTCCATGCATGGGAAACCCTACAGGAGTCGTGATGTCCGGCATGCCTTCGCTTTCGATCGGTCTCGTCCTGGCGTTGTCCTGCGCGATGCCGCCTGCCGCCGCCGCGGATTCTCCGCGCCCTGCCTACGCCTGGGCCACCACCGAGGTGTTCGACGTTTCGCGCGTGCCGGCCTACGAAGGGCGCCATGATGCCGTCCATGCGCGCATCGATGCGGACCTGGCGGCGCATGTCGCGCACCTGCAGCGATGGGTGAGGCAGCGATCCATCAGCGCACAGGACGATGGCATCGATGCGATGGCGAGCCTGGTCGCCGACGATCTGCGCGCGCTGGGCTTCAGTGAAGTGCGACGTGTCGAGACACCCGGGCATCCGGGCGTGCTGGGCTACTACGATGCCGGTGCCGAAAAGACGCTTGTCGTCTACATGATGTACGACGTGCAGCCGGTCGAGGACAACTGGCAGATCGACGATCCCTTTGCCGGCTCGCTGGTCGAGAACGAGCACGGCACGGTGCTGATGGCACGCGGTGCCACCAACCAGAAGGGGCCGCAACGCGCGTTCCTGAATGCGTTGGACGCCATGATCAAGACGACGGGCACGCTGCCGGTGAACCTGTACGTGGTTGCCGAAGGCGAGGAAGAGCTGGGTTCGCCGAACTTCGGCAAGGTCATCGAGCCGTGGGTGGATCGCCTGCGCAAGGCCGACGGGGCGTTCTTCCCGATGAACATCCAGCGCCCCGATGGCTCCGTGTCGCTGAACCTGGGCGTCAAGGGCATCGTGTATTTCGAGCTGGAATCGAAGGGCGGCGCGTGGGGCGGACCGGCGCGGTCGGAAGTGCATGGTTCGGTGAAATCCCTCGTGGATTCGCCCACGCTGCGGCTGGTGCAGGCCATCGCGTCCATGACCACGCCGGACGGCAACACCATCACCATCCCCGGTTACTACGCGCCCGTGACGCCGCCGGCCCTGGAGCAGCAGCGCCTGATCAACGCGCTGGCGACCGGTGCCGACGACGCCGCGCAGCAACGCAGCCTGGGCGTCTCGCGCTGGATCGATGGACTGACCGGACGCGATGCGATCGTGCGCAACCTGTTCGAGCCGACGCTCAATGTGGACGGCCTGTGGAGCGGTTACACCGGTACGGGCATCAAGACGATCCTGCCGCATGTCGCCACCGCCAAGATGGATTCGCGATTGCCGCCCGGCCTGGAGCCGGACGACGCGTACCGGATGATCCGTGCACACCTGGACGCCCAGGGCTTCAGCGACATCGCGCTGCGCCCGATGTCCGGCTATCCCGCCGCCTCGACGTCGGTCGAGGCGCCGCTCGTGCGATCCATGCTGGGCGTACTGAACAAGTACGGCGCCACGACGCGTGTCTCGCCCTGGCTCGCGGGCAGCGCGCCGTTCCACCAGTTCACGCGCACGCTGGACCTGCCTTTCGTGTTCGGTGGGCTGGGCTACGGCACCGGTGCGCACGGGCCGAACGAATTCATGCTGATCCACCCGGCCGCCGGCGTGAAGGCGGCAGGACTGGCCGACATCGAGAAGTCCTACGTCGACATCCTGCACGCCCTGGCGGAGACGCGCTGAGCCCGCGTGCCGGCCGTCCCGCGGCCCCGCTTGCCTAGGCGCGCAGTTCCACGATGGGCGTGAAGCCGCCGAAGACCATCCGCTGGCCGTCGAACGGCATCGGCGGATTGTCCTTGTTGGAGGGATCCATGCGCGGGTCTTCCATCATCTTCTGCATGCCGGCGTCGCGGGTCGCCTTGTCGGGCCATTCGATCCACGAGAACGCCACCGTTTCGCCATCCTTCGCCTGCACCGCACGATGGAAATCCGTCTGCTTGCCGTGCGGCACGTCGTCACCCCAGCCTTCGACGATGCGGCTGGCGCCGTACCCCATGAAGATCGTGTCGAACGTGGTCGCATACTCGGTAAAGGCCGCCTTGCCCGTCGTCGGGGCGGCCAGGATGAAGCCGTCGACGTAGGACGACGGCGCACCGTCGTCGCCCAGCACCAGCGTGGGTACGAAACCCCCATAGATCAGGCGCTTGCCATCGAACGGCATGGGGTTGTTCTCCGGCGACATGCGCGGGTCGTCCATCATCTTCTTCATGCCGGCATCGCGCGTGGCCTTGTCCGGCCATTCGATCCAGGAGAACACCACGGTCTCGTCTTCCGTCGCCTGCACGGCCTTGCGGAAGTCGGTGACCTTGCCGTCGGGCACGTCGTCGCCCCAGCATTCGACCACGCGGGTGGCGCCCTGTTCGATGAAGACGGGATCGCCGAGGGTGGCGTGGTCGACGAACTTCTGCTTGTTGGCGGTCGGCACGGCGGCCACGAAACCATCGAGGTACGGCATGGAATCCTCCGGGGGATGCGGCACCGGGATGGTGCCTTCCTGAGAGCGACGAACGGGCCAGGGCGCTTTCGACACGGCCGGCGATCACCGGGGAATCGTGGCGTGGTCGCGACGACGTGGAGGCCTGCGCCCGCCACGCCATTCAGCGCTGCAGGCACCGGCGGTAGCGTTCGTCCACGCGCGTGGCGAACCAGGCGGTGGTGAGTTCGCGCGTGATCTTCGGGCTCTCGAGCCTGATGCCGGGGATGACGGCGCGCGGCAGCGGCTTGCCCGCGCGCGCTTCGGCCAGTGCGTAGACGCGGGCGTACAGGTCGGTGTCGCCGAAGTCGAGGCGCGTGCCGCGCTCCAGTGCCTCGCGGATGGCGCGCTCGTCCATGCGCAATGCGCCCGACAGCTGGCGCACCGCGCGCTCCGTCTGGCCGGGCCTGTCCAGTGGAGCGCCCGGATTCAGCAGATCGCCATCGAGCGACAGCGCGACTCCCGTCGCGATGCCGACGGCGCTCTGGAAGGCGGCATTGCGGCTGGCGTACCAGCCGGCGTTGTAGTCGGCGAAGCGATGCACCTTGCGCGTGTAGGGCGTGTCGTAACCCAGCAGGTGGGCGATGCCGAAATACAGCCCGCCACGTCGCGTGAAGACCTCATCGCGGATGCTGCCGTCGATCGGATAGGGGTAGCCGGCGGCCTTGGATTCGGCGAACGGAATGCCCACCTGCATCGGTCCCCCGGTCTGCACCGGGTTGTAGTCGGAGAACAGCCGCGCCCCCAGTGGCACGCTGCCGATCATGTCCTCGTAGAGGTCGCTGAGGTCGCGTTCGGTACGCACGGTGCGCAACCGCTCGGCATAGGTGCGGCCATCGGGCGAACGCAGCGCCAGCGCCGCGTCCACGACGAACCCGGGGACGTGCAACGACGCCGCGCGGCGATCTATCTCGCTGCGCGCGATCTTCGGCAGGTTCGCCACCGCGGGATTGGCCACATAGCCGGATTCCTGCTCGGTGACGGCGAGCACGGCGCAGATGTTTTCGCTGTTGGGCTCGATCCGTTGCGTCGCGAATGCGGTTTCGATGTCGGCCGCCCAGCGCTCGCGGTCGACGACCTTCGACGGCATCCGGCGCACGATCTCGCTGCGTGTGTCGGCGGCGGGACGTGTCGGCACCGGTGGCGCGGTCACGCAGCCGGCAAGCGCCAGCAAGCAGAGCAGTACCAGCGGGCGGGAGAGGGAGCGGCACGGCGAGCGCGGGATCATGCGCGCAGCATACGGAGCATGACGCGCCGATGCACGACGGCGGGCGACATGGCAGGGCGCGAAGGAAAATCGCCTCGGCTCCCCTGGTGCCGTCGTCATGGGAACAGCGCTCGAAAACCCCTCCTGGTCCTCACCGGATTCGATCCATCGCGATATTGTCCTTCGCGAGGGTGAGGTTGCCCGCTATCCCGCCGACCATGCTCCGGTTATCGGCGTCGCGTCCGCCCGCGCATCCTTGCGGCCGGCGCTCTACGCACGTGTGGAGCGCCACGATGCCGTCTACCTGCCCGGCATCGCGTCGCCCCCACCTGCGGGATGGATGCCGAGATTTCGGTCTTCTGCACGCATCCGGACTTCACGGGGCGCGGCTATGCGCGGCACACAAACGTTCCTGCGCGTCAGCCGGGACAACCCGCGCGCAATGGATCTGTCCCAACGCGTGGGTTATCGCGTGCGGTGCGACATCGGGTTCTGGTCATTGCGCCGCGGCTGACGGAATGCCTTGCGCGGCGTATGAGCCGGCCCGGCGCGCCGTCAGGGAAACAGTGCGCCGCCCAGCATCGCCAGCGTCATGCCCAGGCCGAGGAAGGCCAGGCGTTGCAGCAGGGGCAGGGGAGCAGTAGCGCGGTGCATGGGACCATCCAACCGTGTTCGACGCGAACGCGCCGTGAAACCCCTGTCCTCCTGTAACGCCGTCCGACGAGCGGGCAGGCCATGCCGCCCGACGGACGGTCGGGTGCGTCAGGCCGGGGCGCGCTGCAACCCGTCGCCACGCGCCTTGCGCAACGCCCGCACCTGCAGGGCCATGCCCGCGAGGAATACCAGCAGCGTGGCGCCCACCAGTTTCTGCAGCAACGGATCCTGCGGACCGGAGACCAGCGGTGCGCCCACCGGAACGCGCGTCAGCGTTTCGGTGAAGCCCGGGATGAAGTGGAAGTACACCGTCAACGTGAAGGCCAACGAAGCGGCCACGTGCCGCCACGAGCCCGAAGCCGCGCCCCGCCCGAGCAGCACGGCTGCGCCGAGCACGACCAGCGTCAGCACGGTCAGGCCATGGGCTTCGCTCAGCTTGCCCGTGCGCATCAGGAAGAAGCTGGTGATGCAGGTGGCCACGGTGAACCAGGTGTAGGTCTTGCCGAGCGGCGTGGCGTAGCGGATGTGGTGGTAACGCAGCAGGGCGTAAAGCCCGCCGAAGAGGGAAACCAGGCTGATCGCAGTGTGGAACCAGCCGAAAGGCGTGATGCCGAGCATGGGGAACCCCTTGGTGTGCGCGGAGGGCGCAGGGCACGCTAGCACGCCACCCGCGGCACGGCCGGCGCCGTCCGTCGTCGCTTGCATGCGCTCGCGGGTCGTGCACCGTCCGGGTGCATGCGACGCATCGCCGCTGTGCTGTCAACGCAAGCGCGCGCCAGGCGTTTCCGTCATGCCACCGGATGGGAGCACTGCATGATCGCGCGAGAAGCCTTGAGCGCCGCCAACCGCTTCGGACTGGGTGCACGCCCCGGGACGTTGAGTCGCATGGGCGATCCGCGCGCGTGGCTGCACGCGCAGCTCGCGTCGCCCGTGAGGCCGGTCGACAGCGGCTTGCCGTCGAGCACGGAGTATCTGCAACAGGAATACGACTACCTGCGGCTGCGTCGCGAGGCGCGCAGGACCTCCTCGCAGGAGAACGCGGCGATGGGCTTCCGTGAGCGCTTCGCCCAGGGCCAGCTGCGCGAACTGGGATGGCGCTATCGCCAGGCGGTCGCGACGGAACAGGATTTCGTGGAGCGGCTGGTGCGTTTCTGGTCGAACCACTTCGCCGTCTCCGCGGACAAGCGCACGGCGGCGCTCCATGCCGCGCCGATGGAGCGCGAAGCCATCCGTCCGCACGCGTTGGGCGATTTCGCCGACCTGCTGCTGGCGGTCGAGCGGCACCCCGCCATGCTGCGCTACCTCGACAACGTGCGCTCGGTGGGCGAGGGGTCGCGGCAGGCGCAACGGCAACGTCGGCGCACGGAGGGCACAGGCGACGCGTCGCCGCGGCGGGCCGGCCTGAACGAGAACCTGGCGCGCGAGATCCTGGAATTGCACACGGTGGGCGTCGATGGCGGTTACTCGCAGGACGACGTGCGCGAACTCGCGCGCGCCATCACCGGCTGGAGCATCGCCGCGCCGCGCGATGCCGGCGCGACGACGTCGGACGCCTTCCGCTTCCGCGCCAACGCGCACGAGGCCGGTGCGCGCGTGGTGCTGGGGCGCCGCTATCCGGCGGACGGCGAGGCCCAGGGGCGCGCCATCCTGCGCGACCTGGCGTCGCATCCGTCGACCGCGCGCCACGTGTGCGGCAAGCTGGCACGTCATTTCGTCAGCGACACGCCGCCGCCTGCACTCGTCGAGCGCATGTTCGTGGCGTGGCAGCGGCACGGCGGCGCGTTGCGTCCCGTGTACGCGGCCCTGATCGACAGCGCGGACGCCTGGTCGCCCGACGCGCGCAAGCTGAAGACGCCCGATGATTTCCTGGTATCGGCCTTGCGCAGCACCGACACGCAGCCGGGTGATAGGCCGCGTGCCCTGATGGGGCTGCTGGGCCGTCTGGGGCAGCCTGCGTTCACGCCGCGCTCGCCCGCCGGCTTTGCCGACGATGCGGCGGCATGGTCCGGTGCGGACGCGGTCTGGAAGCGTATCCAGGCGGCCCAGTCGCTCGCCGAATCCGCCACGCCCGTCGATCCCGACCCCTTGCGTATCGCCACGGACGTGTTCGGTGACCGGCTCGATGCGGACACGGCACTGGCCGTGCGCCGCGCCGAGTCGCCGCGCGAAGGATTGGCGTTGTTGTTCGCCAGTCCCAGCTTCCAGTGGAGGACCTGACCGTGACGCTGACCCGACGCCATTTCCTCGCCGCCGCCGGTGCGGTCACCACGCTGAGCCTGTGGCCGCGCGTCGCGCAGGCAGCGGACCGCGACACGCGCCTACTGGTGGTGTTGCTGCGGGGCGGACTGGATGGCCTGCATGCGGTGATTCCCGCCGCGGATCCGCACCTCGCGTCATTGCGGGGTGCGTGGACGATGAAGGACGCACGACGGCTGGATGCCGACTTCGCGCTGCATCCGGCGATGGACTTCACCCATGCGCTCTACGCGCGCGGCGAGTGGCTGCCGGTCGTCGCGGTGGCACCGCCCTATCGCCAGCGGTCGCATTTCGAAGCGCAGGACAATCTCGAGAACGGCGGCGGTGCGGGTGGCGGCGCCTCCACCGGCTGGCTCAACCGCTGCGTGGCGGCGATGCCCGCCTGCCGGGGGCTGTCGGTCAGTACGGTCATGCCGCTGATCCTGCGCGGCGACGCCGACGCCTCCACGTGGTCGCCGCCGCTGCAGGAAGACGTCAATCCCATCCTGCTGCAGCGCCTGCAGGCGCTGTACGCCGCCGACCCGCGACTCGCGCAGCCGTTCGCACAGGCGGTGGAAGCGCAGGGCATGTCGTCGGGCGGCAACGTGGCGCGCCTGCCGCAGGCCATGGCGGCCGCGGCGCGATTCATGGTGACGCCGGACGGCCCGCGCATCGGTTTCGTCGAGAACACGGGCTGGGACACGCATGCGCAGCAGGTGCCGGTGCTTGCACGCAAGCTGGCCGAACTCGACCAGGGGCTGCGGGCCTTCCATGACGGCATGGCCGGCGCATGGTCGCGTACCGTCGTGATGGTGGTCACCGAGTTCGGCCGCACCGCGGCGGTCAACGGCACGGGTGGCACCGACCATGGCACCGGCACCGTCGCGATGCTGGCCGGCGGCGCCGTGGCGGGCGGACGCGTGGCGGGCGACTGGCCCGGCCTGGCGCCGTCGCAACTCAACGAGGGACGCGACGTGCGGGCGACCACCGACCTGCGCAGTGTGTTCAAGGGCGTGGTCGGCGACCATCTGGGCGTGGCGCGCAGTGCACTCGATGCGCGCGTGTTCCCCGACAGCGCGGAGGTGCCGGCGATGGCGGGCCTGCTGCGCGGCTGAGATCAGGACGCGACGTGGCGGAGTTCGCCGCGCGCCAGTGCGGTGGCCTCGTCGACTTCCATCGGCCGGCCGAAGAAATAGCCCTGCATCTCATCGCAGCCCATCTGCTGCAAGGCCTGCATCTGTTCCGCGGTTTCCACGCCTTCGGCGATCGTGCGCAGGCCCATCTCGTGCGCCAGCACGAGGAGCGTGCGCGCGATGGCGCGGTCGGTACTCTCGGTGGCGATGCCATCGACGAAGCTGCGGTCGATCTTGATGATGTCCAGCGGCAGGCGCTGCAGGTAGGCCATGCTCGAGTAGCCGGTGCCGAAATCGTCCAGCGCCAACCGCACGCCGAGCGCGTGCAGCGCCTGCAACATCTGCTGTGCCGCACCCATGTCCTCGACCAGCACGCTTTCGGTGAGCTCCAGCGTCAAGGCATCGGCGGGCAGGGCGTGCCGGCGCAGGCAGTCGGCGATCCACGGCGCCAGCGTGGGCTGCCCCAGCTGGCTGGGCGACAGGTTGACCGCGACGCTCAACGAGCGCAGGCCCATCGCGCGCCAGCGCGCCAGCTGCTGGCAGGCCTGTTCGAGCACGAAATGGCCGATGTCCTCCATCAGTCCCGCGCTTTCGGCCAACGGAATGAAGACCGACGGCGGCACGTCTCCCCACGCAGGGTGGCGCCAGCGCGCCAGCGCCTCGAAGCCGGTCAGCTGCGAGGAATCGCCGGCCACCACTGGCTGGTAGGCGAGCCGCAACTGGCCGCGGGCCACGGCTTCGCGCAGGGCGGTGACGCGGCTAAGGCGGTCGTTGGCTTCCTGTTGGGTGCTGGCCGACGGCAGGCGCACCTGGTTGCGGCCCGCGCGCTTGGCCAGGTGGCGCGCATCGTCGGCGCTGCGCAACAGCGTCTGCAGGTCGGCGCCGTGCTCGGGCGCGTGCGCCAGGCCGATGCTGGCGGTCACGGTGAAGGAAGGGTGCGTGGAGTACAGCGCGATCGGCTGGCCCACCGCACGACGGATGTCTTCCGCCAGCCGCGTGAGCTGGTCGATGTCGATGTCGGGAAAGTGCGCGAGGAATCCTTCACCGCCGTAGCGGTGCACGCTGCCCAGGCCGTCGCAGGCGGCCGAGATGCGCTGACCCATGCGCCGCAGCACCTCGTCGCCACCGTCGTGGCCGAACGAATCGTTGACCATGCCGAACCCGTCCAGGTCGACGATCGCCAGGCCGTGGCCGGCGAGCGAAGGCGTGGCGATCTTCTCGGTGATCAGGTTGGCCTGCGCGGAGAAGCGGGGCAGCCCGGTCGCGCTGTCCATCGCGGCCGCGTCGTTGAGGCGGCGTTGCGCATCGAGGCGGCGTTCGGTTTCCAGCAGCAGCGAGCGCGCGGTTTCGGCGGCCTCCGACGAACGCCGTCGCGAGATGTCGAGCAGGAACAGCACGAACGCGATCAGCAATCCGCTGCTGAGGCCGCCCACGACCAGCGACCGCGGCAGCGTGAACGAGGTGAGCGCGGGCGGCGCCCACAACTCGAGTCGCACCTCGTGGCCGGGCAGGGCCACGTGCTCGATCGAGAGCGGCGCGCCCTGCGGCCGGCCCTGTTCCAGCGTGGGCATGCCGGCCGCGGTGGCCCGCACGGGACGGTCGGACAGCACGGCCTTGGCGAGCGTCTTCACGAAATCGTCGAGCGAGATGTAGGCCTGCGTGCGCCGGCCGGGCGTGTCGACCGTCATCCACCAACCGCCTTCCACCGGCAGCAGGTGGCCTTCATCCGCCACGGGTGCGGGCGGCGACGGGGCGACCGGCGCGTCGAAGCCCGGCCGCACCCAGCGGAATTCCTGTCCGTCGCCCACGCTACGCACCACGCGGAATGCGACGTAGGCCTCCACCATGTCGTCGACGTACTGGTCGAAGAGCGGTCCGGCCTTGTCGGGTGACGCGGCAGCCAGCGACGCGGACAGCTGGCGCAGGGCACCGCGACGCAGTTCCATGCCGCGCAGGAAGGTCGGTGCGGCGATCGCGGTCTGCGTCTTCATCACGTTGCGCGTCATCGCATCGCGGTCGGCGGACGCCGCCACCCAGTACATGCCGCCGAGCATCAGCGCGGCCGCCATCGGCATCACGCCGAACAGGCGTTCCCGCAGCGAATTCTCCCCGGCCACCGCCAGCGCCAGCCCCAGTGCCACCAACTGGGCCGAGGCGGTGAACGAGATCTGGTAAAGCGACAGACCCTCGCGATGGTGGGGCAGCTGGATCAGCAGGCCCAGTGTGGCCATGCCGGCCACCGACGCCATCGCGATACCCAGGCCGCGGGTGATGCCCCAGCGCGCGCTTTCCCACCGCTGCAACGACTGCGGCAGCAGGGCGACCGCCACCCAGGCCGTCAGCACGCCGTAGTCGGTATAACCGCCGATCATCGGCATGTCCGCGCGCGGCAGCCATCCCAGCCGGTGGAGCAGCGCGTTCGCGGGCGTCGTCACGCCGCCCAGCGTCTGCAGCAACGTCAGCACCAGCGGTACCGTGACCAGGCCGAGCACGACCCAGGCCGCAGGATCTCGGTCGCGCTGGCGCAGCAGCAACGCCAGCGCCACCAGCGCGACGCACAGGGTCGAGAGCGGACGCATGGGCGGGAAGTCCACGCCCATCTTGCCGACCAGGCTGCCGGGCACATGCCAGCCGACCAGCGCGAGCAGCGCGAACGCGAGCACGAACGCCACCAGCTCCGTACTGGTGTCGAGACGGCGACCGGCGTGCAGCGACGGCGTGTACACCAGCAGGAACATCGCCAGCGACGACAGCGAGAGCGACCAGCTGATCTCGGCCGTCGCACCACCCGGCTGGAACGCGCCCAGCAGCGGCTGCACCGCGAGCAGCAGCAGTGCGGCGGCGAGAACCCGCATCACGAATTCCGGCCAGAAGCCGCGCCATGTCCGGGTCCACGCGATGGCGGTTGCCGCGGCCAGCACCAGACAGGTGCCGAGCGAATGGAACTGCCACAGGTGGAGGACGAGCAGCAGCGACAACAGACTCGCGACCGCCAGCCGCACGGGGCGCTGCGCATTGCGCCAGGTCGCGATGGCCACCAGCACGCCCACGACCGGCACGCTGTCGTCGAGCAGATGGCCGTTGCCGGCGTCGACGAGCGTGAAGCCGGCGGCCAGCACCCAGGCGAGCGCAGCCGCAAAGCGCTGCGCCCACTGCACGGGCCGCCGAAGGTCCTGGTGTATCGCCAATGCTGTCCCCTGCGGAGCCGACACCCCGTCGCGATGTGATACCCAAATCACCGGCGCGCCGCAAGCACGGCCACGTCGTTCAGAGACTTGCAGCCGGATCGGGTCGCGCTGCCCGGAGAAATGCGTGTACTACGCCGCGGGGCACCGCGGCGGAGGGCGGACGCGCGCCGCCTGCCCCAGGCACCGCGCGCGACCCGGGTCGACCGGCCCCGCGGAGGCGACGGCATGCACATGCGCTAGAGTCCGCGGATGTTCCCCACGGAGTGTCCGCATGCCGATCGAACTGAAGATGCTGGCCTGGTCCGTCGCGCTGGGCGTGTTCCATGTGCTGCTGGGTGCCGGACTCACCACACGCCAGCGCGGGCTGGCCTGGAATGTCGGCGCGCGCGACGCCGCCCTGCCGCCGCTGCAGGGTGTCGCGGCCCGGGTGGACCGCGCGCTGCGCAACTTCCTGGAAACCTTCCCGTTCTTCGCGGCTGCCGCGCTTGCGGTGGTCTGGCTGGATCGCGGCGACGCCACCACCGCGCTGGGCGCGCAGTGCTACTTCTGGGCGCGGCTCGCTTACGTGCCGGTGTATGCGGCGGGCGTGCCCTATCTGCGCACGCTGATCTGGGCGGTCTCGCTGTGGGGGCTGCTGCAGTTGCTGTGGGCGCTGCTCTGACGCCGCGCCCGCGGGATTCATGGAGCGGTCGGCAGGTACGCCGGGTTTCACCCTAGACTAGCCTGACCCACCCAGCCGGGCCCCACGCCCGGCGTCACGCCGTGATCGACCGGATGCTGTCCCGCACTTCCCGACTCTTCGTTGTCCTGCTGCTGACTGCAAGCCTGCTCGTCGCCTGCGACCGTGCCGCCTCGGACCTCGCGCCCGATGCCATGGCCGAAGCGCCGCCGCCGGCACCCGATACGCCGGCGCAGCAGGCCGAGCGCGGCGACGGGGCCGTTTCGTCCGGTCCGGTTGTCGCTTCGCCGTCCGGGCAGCCGGAAGGGCTGCCGACCGACTGGCCGGTCGCCAAGGTGAGCTCGGGCAAGGCCTGGGTGAGCTGCCAGGCCGACTACACCACCGAGCAGGGCGATGGTGTTCCGCTGGAGTCGCTGGCCTTCTTCAGCGTGGTCGATGCACTGTCGCCCTGCCAGAAGGGCGGCGTGTTGCGGCTGCGCTACCAGGGCAAGATCGCGGCCGATTTCACCGATCTTGTCGCGCGCGTGGCCGACATCGCCGGGCGCATGGGCATCTACAAGCGCATCCTCGATCTCGACTCGGCCGGCGGACAGGTCGAGGACGCCATCAAGGCCGGCGACGTGATCGGCGCCGGGGGCTGGACCATCTGGGTGCGCGAGGATTCGGTCTGCCATAGCGCGTGCGTCTTCGTGCTGGGCGCCGGTGATAACCGGATGATCTCCGGCAAGGTGGGCGTCCACCGCATCATCCGCATGAGCTCCACCGCCACCACGCGCGCCGAACTCAACGACGAGCTGCGTGGCGTGTACGGGCGGGTCAAGGACTACCTCGAGCGCAACGGCGCGGCGGTCGCCATCGCCGACCTGATGATGACGGTGCCCAACCGCCGCCTGCGCCTGCTGAGCAAGGACGAACTGCAGGAATACGGTCTGGACGGCACCAATGCCGCGCAGGACGACCTGGACCGCCTGCAGCTGATGCGCCGGTGCGGCGACGACTTCGTGATGCGCCGCGACGCCTTCATGCGCAGTTTCGACAGCGAGTGCAAGGCGGCCGGCAAGGACCTGGACCAGATGCAGGCGTGCGGACTCGCGCTGCGCGAGCAGTTCCAGTTCCCTGATGCCAAGTGCCCGGCGGACAGCCCGCTGTCGGAGTTCGATCGCGTCGCCGACCTTGACGTCGAAGCGATCGAAGCGGCCGATACGCCCGGTACCGCGCCCTAGCCGGACGCGACCACCCGGATTTCGACATCGCCGATCCGCACGGACTGGCCGGCGCGGATCTTGGCGGTCTTGCGCAGTTCCACCGCGCCATCCACGGTCACCGCGCCGCTGGCGACGATCGCCTTGCCCTGGCCGCCGCTGTCGGCGATGCCGGCCAGTTTCAGCAGCTGGTTGAGTTCCACGTGCTCGCGGTCCAGGTCGAAGTCGATGCGTTGCATGGGGGCAGTGTAAGCCAGCCAGCGGCTCATTCTTTCTCGAACCGGGCGATCTGCTCGAGCAGCGTGCGGCCCCGGCGGACGCCCACGCTTTCCTCCCATGTGGGGTCCGTCGACGGGCGGCGGTGGCGCTGCCAGTAAATGGCCGCGACCGTACCGAGGAAGCCGGCCATGCTGATCGAGAAACTCCATGCGATCCATGCCGGCGTGCCGGCGCCCGGATCGACCCTTCCCAGCCCGGCCAGCCCGACCACGACCAGCAGCCACATGATCCACCACGGCGCGCCGCAGACCATCGCGTTGAGCCGGTAGAAGCGCTGCAGCAGGCCGAATCGCTTCTGGATCTTCAGCACCGGCGCGGTGTAGTCCATCGTGCCGATCAGGCTCATGGTGATGAACGCCATGACCATGGTGACCACACCGAACGCGTGCAGCGCGATGCCGGTCGCGAGCAGGCCCAGTACCTCCGTGTTGCGGCTCCAGCAGGCCACCCCCAGCACCAGCAGGCCGACGCCGAGCAGCGCCTGCAGGCCCTGCGCCCAGAACAGCGGGCGCACCGTGGACCGCACGCTGTCCAGCTTGCGGTCGCGCAGCAGGTGCCACTGGATGGCTTCCTGGCGTTCCAGGCGTTGACCCAGCGTCTGCCAGGCGGCTTTCAGTTCATCCGGTTCCATGCGTCGGCTCCCGTCGCGGTGATGGTCAGAGTTCGTCGCGCAGCCGCTGCTTCAGCCGGCTGATCTTGGTGGCGACATTGGTTTCGCTCAGGCCCAGCACGTCGGCCATCTCGCGGTAGCTGTGGTCTTCGAGGTAGAGCAGCAGCAATGCCCGGTCGAGCGGCGGCTGCGCCTGGATGAAGCGGTACAGCAGGTCGACCTGCTGGCGTCCCTCGTGGTCGTGCGCATGCGGATCGGCCACATCGTGGTGGTCTTCGTTCCATGCCTCGGACGACGGGGCGCGCGTCCGGCTCCGCACGCCGGAAATCGCCACGTTCAGCGCGATCCGGTACATCCAGGTGGCGAATGGGCGTTGCGGGTCATAGCCGGGCCAGGCGCGCCACAGCTGCGTCGCGATGTCCTGCATCAGTTCGTCGCGGTCGTCCGGATGCCAGGCGTACGTGCCGGCGACCTTCGCGACGATGCCCCGATGGGCCTGCAGCAGGGTCTGGAAGCCCTCGCGGGCGTCCGTGTCCGTGGTCATGGCGGGGATCGATGGCATCCGGGCGAGGGCTCGATTGTGCGGGTCTGCAAAGTGATTCGCCGCTGCGGCGGAAACATCACAGCCCCCGTGCACGTGAACGCGCCCACGTGCTGCAACGCGACAGGACGCCCCCGAAGGCGCACAATATGCGGCTCGGCGTGCGGCTCCGCGACGCCCCGGAGTGTCCGCATGTCTACCGAATCCCCCTCGTCCGCCCCCCTCCTGTTCGCCGACCTCGGCCTGCCTGCGCCCGTCATGGCCGCCGTCACCGCCGTGGGCTACGAGACCCCGTCTCCCATCCAGGCCGCGACCATCCCGGCCATGCTGGCCGGCCGGGACGTGCTGGGCACCGCACAGACCGGCACCGGCAAGACCGCCGCGTTCGCGCTGCCCGTGCTGGCCAACATCAACCCCAGCGCAGGCAGCCCGCAGGCGCTGGTGCTGGCGCCCACGCGCGAACTGGCCATCCAGGTGGCCGAGGCGTTCCAGAAGTACGCCGGCAAGATTCCCGGCTTCCACGTGCTGCCGATCTACGGCGGCCAGAGCTACTACCCGCAGCTGCAGGCGCTCAAGCGCGGCGTGCACGTCGTGGTCGGTACCCCTGGCCGCGTCATCGACCACCTGGAGCGCGGCTCGCTGGACCTCTCCGGGCTGACCACGCTGGTGCTGGACGAGGCCGACGAAATGCTGCGCATGGGCTTCATCGACGACGTCGAGACCGTGCTGAAGAAAACGCCGGAAACGCGCCAGGTGGCGCTGTTCTCCGCGACCATGCCGCCGGCCATCCGCCGCATCGCGCAGACCTACCTGAAGGATCCGGTCGAGGTGAACATCGCCTCGAAGACGACCACGTCCGCGAACATCCGCCAGCGTTACTGGTGGGTCAGCGGCATGCACAAGCTGGATGCGCTGACCCGCATCCTCGAAGTGGAACCGTTCGACGGCATGATCGTGTTCGCCCGAACCAAGGCGGCGACCGAGGAACTGGCCGACAAGCTGCAGGCGCGCGGGCTGGCGGCGGCGGCGATCAACGGCGACATGCAGCAGGCGGCGCGCGAGAAGACCATCCAGCAGCTCAAGGACGGCAAGCTCGACATCCTGGTCGCCACCGACGTGGCCGCGCGCGGCCTGGACGTGGAGCGGATCAGCCACGTGCTGAACTACGACATCCCGTACGACACCGAAAGCTACGTACACCGCATCGGCCGCACCGGCCGTGCCGGTCGTGCCGGCGACGCCATCCTGTTCGTGACGCCGCGCGAGAAAGGCATGTTGCGGTCGATCGAGCGCGCGACCCGCCAGCCGATCGAGGAAATGCAGCTGCCGAGCGTGGAAGCGGTCAACGACCGCCGCGTGGAAAAGTTCCTCGCGCGCATCACCGATACGCTGGCCTCGGGCAAGGCGGGCGAGTTCCGCGCACTGATCGAACGCTACGAGCGCGAGCAGAACGTGCCGGCCGTGGACATCGCCGCCGCGCTGGCGCAACTCGTGCAGGGCGACACGCCGCTGTTGCTGTCGCAGGAGCGCACGCCGCGCGAGCAGCGCCCGGTGCGCAGCGAAACCTACGGCAATGCGCCACGGCGCGAACGCGACGAGCGGCCTCGTCGCGACGAGAGCCATGGCGAGCGTCCGGTGCGCAGTACCGACAAGCCCGAGCGGTCGAAGATCGAACGGCCCGACGTCGACCGCCCGCGCGCCGACAAACCGCCGCGCGGCGCGCCGGAGGTGGGGATGGAGACCTATCGCATCGAGGTGGGCCACGCGCACGGCGTGAAGCCGGCCAACATCGTCGGCGCCATCGCAAACGAGGCGGGGCTGGAGAGCCGCTACATCGGCCGGATCGACATCCAGCACGACCACACCACGCTGGACCTGCCCGAAGGCATGCCGCGCGAGGTGCTGATGCACCTGAAGAAGGTCTGGGTGGCGGGGCAGCAGCTCCGCATCCACAAGCCCGGCGAGGGCGCCGGTCCGGGTTCCGCGCCGCCGCGCAAGTTCGGCGGGCCGGGTGCCGGCAAGGGCAAGCCGCGGGGCGACAAGCCGTTCGGCGCCGGCAAGCCGCACCGCAAGGGTCCGCCGCGCGAGTGACGCCGGCCGCCGGCGCGCGGGCGCCGGCAGGTGGCACGAAAGTTGCATTTCGTAGACGCAAGCCAGCACACCGGATGTCGGGACGCGGCGACGTACCGGAGTGTCAGTGAAGGGGAACAGGGGACGAATCGGCGGAATCGCGGGGTGGCTGCTGCTGCTCGCGGCCGCGTCGTGCCCGGCGCTGGCGAGCCCCCAGTCCGGCCGCAACTATCTCGTGACCGGTGCGCCCACGTCCGAACAGGCCCCTCAGCGTCACTGTACGCCCGCCATGCAGGCCGGACTGACCGAACGCGTCGAGATTCCCGCGCCGCCCGGCGGGTGGTCGGGGGCGCCGCAGGCGGTCAATGTCTTCAACATCTTCGCGGGCGAGGTGCGCGTGCACCATGGCGACCGCGAGATCTGCGGTCGGATGCACGATGCCCGCACCCGCGATTCGCGCTTCCGCGCCGGCGTCGGCATGGTGGTGGTACCACCGGCGGGTAATCACGAACCCATCCAGGTCGCCTGGGAAAAGCCGCTGAAGCCGGGCTGGATTCCCACGGTGCGCATCGGCGCACCCAGCCCGGTGCAGCAGTTCGACACGGCGCGCCTGCTGGTGCGCACCGCCTGCGTGGCAATCGCCATCGCGCTGGCCTTCATGGCCCTGATGGGCTTCCTGAGCACGCGCGACCGCGCGTTCTTCGGCTACACGCTGCTGTGCGCGCTGAGCGTATTGGGGCAATCGGTGCTGAGCGGACTGAGCGGCTATCCCGAGCCCTGGCTGCCCGTCGATGGGCAGGAAACCCGCTGGCTGGTGGCGTTCTCCTGCCTCGGCTTGCCGATCCTGCTGTACGTGATGTGGCTGCTGGT
Organism: uncultured Pseudoxanthomonas sp.; assembly: GCF_947498795.1. Taxonomy (NCBI): domain Bacteria; kingdom Pseudomonadati; phylum Pseudomonadota; class Gammaproteobacteria; order Lysobacterales; family Lysobacteraceae; genus Pseudoxanthomonas; species uncultured Pseudoxanthomonas sp. The sequence goes on from NZ_CANMLQ010000001.1 coordinate 565,786, forward strand.
GGGGGGCGCGCGCTTCTGGCCGACCACCACGCGCTGGCTGCCGTGGATCACGGCCGCCCTGTGCGCGATGGGCATGGCGACGGCGTGGCTGCCGCCGGCCGGCCTGTCCCGCCTGGCCATGGCGATGGACACCGGATTCGTGGCCGGCTGCGTGGTGGTCTTCGCACTTGGCCTGGCATCGCTGCGCCGCCACCGCGCCGACGCGACGGCGGCGCTCGCGGCGGTGTTGCCGTTCCTGACCATGGCGGCGATGGACCTGGCCGACAGCTGCCTGCTGATCGAATACCGCGTGGAGGCCATCCAGCTGTCCATCACCTGGTTCCTGACGGTGAGCGCGTATGTGCTGAACCTGCGCCTGGGACAGCTGCGCCGCCAGCGCGACGAAATGCGCGCACTGGCCGATACCGATGGGCTGACAGGCTTGCCGAACCGGCGCGCCGGCCTGAAGCGGCTGGAACAGCACATGCGCGATGCGCGCACCGGCGACGGGACGCTGGCCGTGGGCTTCCTGGACATCGACCTGTTCAAGCGGATCAACGACGTGCACGGGCACGAGGCGGGCGACCGCGTGCTGGTGGCCGTCGCGGCCACGCTCACCTCGGCCGTGCGCGATCCGGCGGACGTGATCCGCATGGGCGGCGAAGAATTCTTGGTGCTGCTGCCGGGTATCGGCGGTGCGACCGCGCGTGCGCGCCTGGAGACGATGCGCAGTGAGGTGAGCGCCGCGGGCGCGGCGCTGGGCATCGACGGGTTGGTGGTGACCGCCAGCATTGGCTTGGCGACGCTGGTCACCGAAGACACCGACGCGGCCTCGCTGCTGCGCAGGGCGGACGAGGCCATGTACCGGGCCAAGCGCGCCGGCCGCGATCGCGTGGTCGATGCCGAACCCGACGTCGCCCACTGACGACGACCCCGGGCAACGACCACTGGTCGGCAAGGCGGCTCCTTTTCCTGCGATCCCCCTCAAGCGCACCGCGCACGGGCCGATGAGCCGTCGCGGAGCGCAGCGTGGATGCCCTTCGTCCGCGTACACCCACAGGAGCAGGAGTGGACAACTGGGAAGCCACCGCGTCGGGCGCGCCCGACGTCCGGCATGACGACCGTGGCCTGCAGCGGCTGCCGGCGCGGGTGGCAGCGCTCATCGTCCTGTTCGCGCTGGGCGCGCTGCTGACCGCTGCCGTCCTGGAGACGCAGGCGGGCGCCACCGCCTACATCATCGGCGAGAGCCACTGGTCGAAAGCCCACCAGCGTGCGGTGCTGGGACTCTACCGGTACGCCAGCCATGGTCGCCCAAGCGACCTGGATGCCGCGCGCGACGCGTTGCGCGTGCCGTTGGGTGATCGTGAGGGCCGCCGGGCGCTGGAACGCGAACCGATCGATGTTGCGGCCGCCCGTGCGGGCTTCCTGCAGGGCCAGAACACGCCAGCCGACATCGATCGCCTGATCTGGATGTACCGCGCGCTGGCGCGTGCGCCTTACTTCCGCGATTCGGTCAGGCTCTGGCGCGAGGCCGAAGTGGAGATCGACCAGTTGGTCGCGGTGGCCGATGCGCTGGAAGCGCGGACGAAGGCGGGTCCGCTGGATGCGCACGACGTGGCTGCCTACCAGCGGACGCTGCTGGTGATCGACGCGCGCCTGCGCCCGAAGGAACTGGCGTTCTCGCGTTCGTTGGCGCAAGGCGCGCATTTCATGCGGCGCGCCCTGCTGGCGCTCAGCGCACTGGCGTTCATCGGGCTCTGCGCCTACGCATTGCATGTGATGCGCACGACGCTGCGCCGCGTGCGCGAAACCGAAAGCGAATTCCGCATCGCCTTCCACCAGTCGGTGGTCGGCATGGTCAAGCTCGACCGCGAAGGACGGTTCACCCAGGCGAACGAAGCGCTGGCGCAGATCCTGGGGCGGCCGCTGCAGGAACTGCGTGCGTTGCGCCTGGCGGACGTGCTGCACCCGGACGACCTGGTGGTGGACGCCGCCGGTGTCATCGACTGGGTGCGATTGCGGGATGCCGGCGAGCGCCGCTTCGTGCGGCCCGGCGGCGAAGTGCGCTGGGTGCGCTGGACGGCATCGGTGGTCGCCGCCCGCACCGGCCGCAGCGAACGGGTGTTCGTGCTGGCCGAAGACGTCTCCGAAGCGCACGAACTGGCATGCGAGATCGCCCACCAGGCCAGCCACGACGAGCTCACGGGCCTCATCAATCGCCGCGAGATCGCACGACGGCTGGGTCTGGCGCTGGGCGGCGTGCCGGGCGGGCGGCGGCACACGCTCTGCTTCATCGACCTGGACCAGTTCAAGCTGGTCAACGACACCTGCGGCCACGAGGCGGGAGACCGCTTCCTCTGCCAGTTCGCCCATCGCGTGGCCACGCAGCTGCGTCGCGACGACTGGGTGGGACGCCTGGGGGGCGACGAGTTCGCCGTGCTGCTGCACGACACCGGGCTGGACGAGGCGGAAGCGGCGATGGCGCGCATCCAGGCCTCGCTCGGCGAGAACGCCTTCCGCTGGAACGGCCGCATGTTCGCCCTCAACTGCAGCATCGGCGTCGCCGAGATCAACGACGATGCGGTCGACGTGGACTGGCTGCTGCGCGCCGCCGACGCCGCCTGCTACGTCGCGAAGGAAGAAGGCCGCAACCGCATCCGCTGCTACCGCGACACCGACCCCAGCCTGTCCCGCCGGCGCCGGGAGCTGGAATGGGTGGCCCATACGCAGTTGGCGATCGCCGAAGAGCGGTTGCTGCTCTACGCGCAGCGGATCGTCGCGCTGGACGGCGACAGCGGCTTGCAGTACGAAGTGCTGGTGCGCCTGCGCGATCGCGACGGGGCGGTGCATGCGCCCGGGGTTTTCCTGCCGGCGATGGAACGCTACGGCCAGGGCATGGCGGTCGATCGGTACGTGATCGAGGCGGTGTGCCGCTTCTTCGCGCGGCATCCCGCGAGCCTCGCGCGCGTGGACCTGTGCCATGTCAACGTGTCCGCGCAGTCCGTCGCCGATCCGGCCTTCCTCGAATACGTGGGCCAATGGCTGGACCAGCAGCCGGGCGTGGCCCGTCGGTTGTGCTTCGAGATCACCGAGACGGCGGTGATCGCCAACCTCGACGACGCTTGCCGGTTCATCGATGCCATGCGCGAACGCGGTTGCCGCATCGCCCTGGACGACTTCGGCAGCGGGCTGTCGTCCTTCGCCTACCTCAGACGGCTGCCGGTGGACATCCTGAAGATCGACGGCGCCTTCATCCGTGACCTCGCACGGGGCGAATCCGACCTGGCGCTGGTGCGCTCGATGAGCCAGATGGGCCGGGCGCTGGGCAAGGCCACGGTGGCGGAATGGGTGGAGAGCGAGGCCATGCTGGCGCAACTGCGCGAAGTGGGCATCGGCTACGTGCAGGGTTACGCTGTCCATGTCCCTTGCCCGCTCGACGAGTTGATGGCCGGGGACGTGGCCGCCGCCGCGGCGTACGCCGAAACCGCATGATGCGCACGCCGGGCGGCCGATCCCGGATAATGGCCGCATGACCATCCGCCTCAACAAGCACATCGCCGACACCGGCTTCTGTTCCCGCCGCGAGGCCGACCGCCTGATCGCCGAGCGCCGCGTCACCGTCAATGGCATCGCGGCCGGGGTGGGCGCCGTCGTGGGCGAGGGCGACGAGGTACGCGTCGATGGACAGGCGATCAAGGCGCGCGCGGCGAAGGCCGGCAAGCGGAAGCATGTGTACATCGTGCTGAACAAGCCGGTGGGGGTGACCTGCACCACCGAGTCGTCGGTGAAGGACAACATCGTCGACTTCATCGGCCACGAGCAGCGCATCTTCCCGATCGGCCGGCTCGACAAGGACTCCGAAGGCCTGATCCTGCTGACCAGCAACGGCGACATCGTCAACCAGATCCTGCGCGCGGAAAACCGCCACGAGAAGGAATACCTGGTGGCGGTGAACAAGCCGGTCACCGACGAGTTCCTGCGTGGCATGGCGCGTGGCGTGCGCGTGCACGGCCAGATGACCCTGCCGTGCCGGACCAGCCGGATCGCCAAGTTCGGCTTCCGCATCACCCTGACCCAGGGCCTCAACCGGCAGATCCGCCTGATGGCGGCCGCGTTCGACTACCGGGTCACGCAACTGCGTCGCGTGCGCATCGACAACGTCAGGCTGGGCGACCTGAAGGTCGGCCGCTGGCGCAACCTCACCGACCAGGAACTGCGCGGACTGCTGCCGCAGCAGGAAAGCTGGTGACGCGATAGCGTGACCGCGGTCGCGTCGTGGACGCTGTCCCGCGGCGACCATCGCGGCATACTGCGCCGGTGTCCCCCCGCGCATTGACGGCATGAGCCCACCGCCGAAGCCCGACAACGAGGAAGCGCGCCTGGCCGCGCTCTACAGCTTCGATATCCTGGACAGCGCGCCGGAGCGCGGCTTCGATGATCTGGTGCGCATCGCCGCCGGCATCTGCGGCGTGCCGATGGCGGCGGTCACCCTGATCGACCGCGACCGCCAGTGGTTCAAGGCCCAGGTGGGAATCGAGCATCCGGACCCCTCGCGCGAATCCTCTTTCTGCGCGCACGCGATCCTGATGCCCGACAGCACGATGGTGGTGCCCGATGCGACCCGGGATACGCGGTTCGCCGACAATCCGCTGGTGACGGCCGAGAACGGCATCCGCTTCTATGCGGGCACGCCGCTGCTGTCCGGCGATGGCCACGCACTGGGAGCGCTGTGCGTCGTGGACGACCAGCCGCGCGAACTGGAGCCCTACCAGCGCGAGGCGCTCGAGGCGCTTTCGCGGCAAGTGACGCAACTGCTGGAACTGCGCCGCGTCAGCCGGCAGCTCAGTCACCAGCTGCGCGAGCGGGCCTGGTACGAGCAGCAGATGCAGCTGTACCAGGACCAGCTGGAGCAGCAGAACGCCGACCTGTCCGAACAGACGAAGACCGATCCATTGACCGGCCTGCCCAACCGGCGGGCCTTCACCGCCGCGCTCGACGCTGCGATGCAGAAGGCGGGGCAGAGTGGCGAGGCGCTCGCCGTCGCGGTGCTCGATGTCGACCACTTCAAAACCGTCAATGACCTGCATGGCCACGATGAGGGCGATCGCGTGCTGGTCGCGCTGGCGGACATGTTGAGGGCGCAGGCGGCCGGTCGCGGGCTGGCTGCGCGCCACGGCGGCGAGGAGTTCGTCATCCTGATGCCCGGCGCCACGCTGGAGGAAGCGCGCCTGCAATGCGAATTCATGCGCCAGAGCGTGGGCCTGCTGCCGATGGGTCTACCGATCTCCGTCAGCATCGGCCTGGCGGCGCGCCAACGCCAGGACACTGCGGAAACGCTGTTCCGCCGCGCCGACCAGGCCCTCTACGAGGCCAAGCGCAGCGGCCGCGACCGCGTGGTGGCCGCTGCCGCCTGAGTTGATCGGGATCAATGCGGACTGCGGCGGATCGTCGCATCCTGCCTGCATCGGCGGCGCAGCGTGCGGCCGCCCCCTGCGGAGCACGACGATGAAGATCCTGTTGGCCGTGGATGGAAGCGAGATCGGCCTGGCGGCCGTCCGGCACCTGGTGGAATTCGGCAAGTCGCTGGCGGAACCGCCCAGCGTGATCCTGCTGTACGCCGACCCGCCGCTGCTGCGATCGGTCGCGCTCGAACTCGGCAACGACGGCGTCGAGCGCTACCACGCCGAGAACGGCGCCTATGCCATGAAGAAGGCACGCACGGCACTCAAGCGCGCCCAACTCCCGTTCGTGGAGAAAATCGTGGTGGGTGAGCCGGCGGAGAGCATCGTCAAGCAGTCGAAGGCATCGAAGGCGGACATGGTGGTCGTGGGCACGCATGGCCGTGGCGCGCTGAAGCAACTGTTCGTGGGCTCCGTCGCGCTGAAAGTCATCGCGACCAGTCCGGTACCCGTGCTGGTCGCGCGCTGACGACCGTCAGTCGACGATGTTCTTGGCCTCGGAGGTGCCCAGCACCTCCGGGTGCTCGATGCGCTTCTGGCGCTGGGTCAGCGGGTGCAGGAACACCGCGGCCAGGATGATGCCCACGCCCAGGTAGAACAGCGGCGTCAGTTCACGCTGCTCGCCCAGCAGCACGATGGCCAGGACGATGGCGTAGACCGGCTCCAGGTTGGTCACCAGCTGCACGCCGTAGGCGCTGAGGTGCTTCAGCGCGACCAGCGACAGCGCGAACGGCAGCAACGTGCAGGCCAGCGACAGGATCACCAGCAGCGCGCCGTCCTTCAGTCCGGGCAGCACGAACAGGTCGCCCGCGAATGCGGGAAACAGCATGGGCATCAGCGGGGCGAGCGCGGTCAGCAGCAGGGTGCCGGCGCCCAGTTCCAGGCCGGTGATGGTCAGCGGCTCGCCGTGGTCGATCAGGCGCTTGTTGAGCGGGCCGAACACGGCCACCAGCAGCGCCGACAGCGCGCCGACGAGCACGCCCAGGCGCATGCCATCGGGAATGCCGCCCACGACCAGCGCCACGCCCGGCAGCACGGCGATGCCGAACAGCAGTTCGCGCCACGAGAACGGGCGACGCGTCAGCCAGGGCTCGATCACCGAGGTGAAGGCCGGCGCCAGGGCGATGCAGGTCACGGCGACCGATGCGTTCGACAATTTGATGGCGCCATAGAAGGTCAGCCAGTGCAGCGCCACGATTGCGCCGATGCCGCAGTAGGCCAGTACCAGTTTCGGCGACATGGCGCGCAGTCCGCGCCAGACGCGCGGCAACAAGGCGAGGGCGGCCACCACGATCAGCATGCGCCACCACACCAGCGGCAGGGCCGACAGGCTGATCAGCTTGCCCAGGATGGGGGTGAAGCCCCACAGCAGCACGCACAGGTGGATCTGCAGCTGGGCCTTGGCGGTCGGTGTCATCGGCATCCGCCCATTGTCGCCGAAGCACTGCGCGGCTGGCGATGGGACCACTCCCGGCCAGGCATGCGCCGTGGCAAGCTGGCGACACTGCGGACCGAGGATGACCGATGTCGCCTGTACGCCTTCCCGTCGTATCCCGTACCTGCGCCGCCCTCGTGGGCCTGCTGGCCCTGACGGCGCTGACGCTGCAGTACATCCTGCTCGTGCAGCTGACGCGCGACACCCTCGGCGTGGGCTTGGGCACGCTGCGGTTCATTACTTACTTCACCATCCTCAGCAACATCGCGGTGGCGCTGGTCGCGTTCACCGCGGCCACGGGGCGTCCGGGTTTCTTCGTGCAGGCCGGCGTGCGCGGTGCGGTCGCGCTCTACATCGGCGTTACCGGCAGCATCTATTTCTTCATCCTGCGCCACCTGTGGCAGCCGCAGGGCGCGCAATGGTGGGCCGACACCGGCCTGCACTACGCAGTGCCGCTGGCGTACTGGGCGTGGTGGCTGAGCTGCGTGCCGCACGGCGCGCTGCGCTGGCGGAACGTGGCCGGCTGGTTGCTGTTCCCGCTGGCCTATGTAATGTGGGTGTTCGTGCGTGGGGCGTGGCTGGGCGAATACCCGTATCCCTTCATCGATGTCGGCCAGTTGGGCTGGTCGCGGGTCGGGGTCAATGCGCTGGGTGTCATGGGGGTGTTCGTGGTGCTGGGGCTGGTCATCGTGGGTCTGGATCGCATCTTTGGCCGCCGCCGCGCCTCGTCTGTGGGAGCGACGTGAGTCGCGATCGCACGCCCTGCAGTTCCGGTAGCGCCGCCCCAGCCGCAGTCGTTGCAAAGCCAGGCGCGTCTCGCCATGGCGGACCCATGTTCGCGACTCACGTCGCTCCCACAACGAGGCCTATCGCAGGTGTTGGCCTGCTGCAGCACGACAGGCGATTCCTGCGCGCCGTCGAGGTGGCTGACTCGAGGATCACCGCATGACCTTTGGCGATACCCCGCATCCGATCCAGCGCCGCTTCAACCGACGCGATGCGAAGACGCTCGGCCTGTCGGCGCTGGGCGGCGCGCTGGAGTTCTACGACTTCGTCGTGTTCGTGTTCTTCGCAAAGACGTTGGGTGCGTTGTTCTTCCCGCCCGGCACCGCACCCTGGCTGGCGCAGCTGCAGGTGTACGGCATCTTCGCCGCCGGCTACGTGGCGCGTCCGCTGGGCGGCATCGTGATGGCGCACTTCGGCGACCGCCTGGGTCGCAAGCGCATGTTCACGCTCAGCGTCTTCATGATGTCGGTGCCGACACTGCTGATCGGCCTGCTGCCCACGCATGCGCAGGTTGGTGCACTGGCGCCGTTGCTGTTGCTGACGATGCGGATCGTGCAGGGCATCGCGGTCGGTGGTGAAGTGCCGGGTGCCTGGGTGTTCGTCGCCGAGCATGTGCCGCGCGGCCGCGTGGGCATCGCCTGCGCCACGCTGACCGCGGGGCTGACCGCCGGCATCCTGATCGGCTCGCTGCTGGTCGCGTGGATCAACACCCGCTACAGCGCCGCGGAGGTGCAGGCGTGGGTATGGCGCGTGCCGTTCCTGATCGGCGGCGTGTTCGGCTTCGTCGCGGTATGGCTGCGGCGCTGGCTGGAAGAAACGCCGGTCTTCGTCGAGATGCGCGAACGCCGGCAACTCGCCCGCCAGGTGCCGGTCAAGCAGGTGCTCGCCGCGCATCGGCCGGCCGTGGTGCTGTCGATCCTCGCCTCGTGGCAGCTCACGGCGGCGATCGTCGTCATCGTGCTGCTGACGCCGACCCTGGTGCAGACCAGCTTCGGCATCGCGCCTGCGGTCGCGTTCCACGGCAACAGCCTGGCGACGCTGGCGCTGGTGTTCGGCTGCCTGGCCGCCGGCTGGGCGGTGGACAGGATCGGCGTGGGGCGCGCGCTGCTGTCGGGTTCGCTGGGATTGGGCGTGGCGGCCTACGCGCTGTACGGCGCGCTGCTGTCGGGTCACGAAGCGCAGTTCGTGACGTGGTACACGCTGGCCGGCTTCTGTTGCGGCGTGGTCGGCGTGACGCCGGCGCTGATGGTCGCGGCGTTCCCACCGGAAGTGCGATTTTCCGGCCTGTCGTTTTCCTACAACGTGGCGTACGCGGTGTTCGGCGGGCTGACCCCGCCGCTGCTCGCCTGGTTGTCGAAGGCATGGGGCCCGCTGGCCCCGGCGCACTATGTGGCCTTCACCTGCGTGGTCGGTGTCGGCGTGGCCGCCTGGATCATCGCGAAGCGGCCGCTGCGCTACTGAGGGTCACTTCGCGAGTTGGCGGATCATCGCCATCGCCGCCGCCGGGTTGCGTTCTTTCGCACTGCTGATGAAGTACAGGAACACGTCGCGCCTGGGCAGCACGGGCGCGGGCTCGCCCACGTGCGGCAGTTCGGCGATGTCTCCGCCGCGCGACCAGGCGCGTGCGCGCTCGGCCCATTGCGTCAGTTCCTTCGGCGGGTACCCGGTCTCGATCGGTTGCGAGCGCATCAGGCGTGCGTAGACGAAATCCGCGGTGAGGTCGGCGAAGGACGGGTACTCGGTGGAATCGGTGAAGACCGTGGCGACCTGATGGCGACGCGCGAGTTCGATGAAGTCCGCGTCGACGGCGGCGGGGTCGCGGACTTCCAGCGCGTGCCGCAGTGGGCGGCCATCCACGTCGCGCGGGAGCAGCGCCAGGAAGGCATCGAGTTCGTCCGTATCGACGCGTCGTCCCGCTTCGAACTGCCAGACCAGCGGCCCCAGCTTCGGACCCAGTTCGGCGATGCCGCCGACGAAATCCTCCACCTGGGCCCGCGTCGACGCCAGCGAGCGCGACTGCATGATCCGCTTGGGCGCCTTGGCCGAGAACACGAAGCCGTCCGGCGTCTGGTCGCGCCAGTTGGCGTACGTCGTCGGTTTCTGCGCGCTGTAGTAGGTGCCGTTGATCTCGATGGCGGTCAACTGGCGGCTGGCGTATTCCAGTTCCCGCCGTTGCACCAGACCCTCGGGATAGAAGTTCTTGCGCCACGGCGCGAAGGTCCAGCCGCCGATGCCGACGCGGATGCCGTCGGTGGAAACCGGGGGCGGAGAAGCGAAGAGGTCGTCCATGCGCGGAGCATAGCCCGGCATGCGTCGCGGCCGCGTTACCATGCGGTCAACCCGCGCCCTCGGAGCTGCCCGCATGTCCTGGACCACGCCCGACCTGTGCGACCAGTACCCCGATGTGCAGGTCGCCGAGCCGGTGTTCCGCGGCTATGGCGGACGCGTTGCGTTCGCCGGGCCGGCAGTGACGGTGAAGTGTTTCGAGGACAACTCGCGCGTGCGTGAACTGGCGGCGACGCCGGGCGAAGGCCGGGTGATCGTGGTCGATGGCGGCGGTTCGCTGCGGCGCGCGTTGCTGGGCGACCAGATCGCGGCGAACGCGGTGAAGAACGGCTGGTCCGGTTTCCTGATCTTCGGCTGCGTGCGCGATGTGGACGCGCTCGCCGCCTTGCCGCTCGGCGTGCAGGCGCTGGCATCGCATCCGATGAAGACCGACAAGCGCGGCCTGGGCGAGGTGGACGTGCCGGTGGCGTTCGCCGGCCTGTCGATCGCGCCGGGCGACTGGATCTATGCCGATGCCAACGGTGTGATCGTGGCGACCTCGCGCCTGGCGTAGAGCCGAGCTTGCTCGGCTGTTTTCTTGCGAGGAAGCGGAGCAAGCTCCGCTCTACGCCGTGCCATGGAAGCCGCTGGATCCCCGCGTTCGCGGGGATGATGTCCCGGCAAAGGCGCGCTGACGCATGCCTTGGCTTTCTGCCGGTCAGGCATGGCTCCACCGTGTCGCGGTGCATGTGGTCCGCGCGTAGAGCCGAGCTTGCTCGGCTGCCTTTTCCGTGAAGCAAGCGGAGCAAGCTCCGCTCTACACCGTGCCATGGAAGTCGCTGGATCCCCGCATTCGCGGGGATGACGTCCCGGCAAAGGCGCGCTGACGTGCGCGCCGGGACGTCACTTGATCGGTTCGTCCAGCATCAGCTGGCGGACGAAGCGCACCGGCGGTGCGCCGTAGGAAAGCACCTGGTCGTGGTAGGCCTTCAGCTTGAACTGCGCGCCCTGCTTGGCTTCCGCCGCCTTGCGCATGTCGAAGTGCTCCTGCACGCCGACGAAGTACGTCGGCAGCTGCGCCGAGGTCAGCTGCGCGCGCGTCCACTTGCCGGCGGCTTCACGTTCCTGCTGGAAGGTCTGGCGCACCATCAGGTCCATCGCCTGCTCGCGCGTCCAGCCGTCCACCTGCACGCCCTGGTCGAGGATCGCGTTGGCGATCGTGCGCAGGTAGAACTTCATCTGCACCAGGTGGAACAACGGGTCGTTGTCGAGGTAGCCGGCGTCGGACATCATTTTCTCGGTGTAGACCGCCCAGCCTTCGGCGAACATGCCCGAGCGCAGCACCGCGCGCAGCGTCGACGGGAACTTGGCCGAGTGCCAGCCTTCCAGGTAGTGGCCCGGCGTGCCTTCGTGGATGCTCAGCAGGTGGATCATCCGGCTGTTGTATTCGCGCAGGAACGAGTCGACCTGCTTCTGGTCCCACTCGTCCGGAATCGGCGAGACGGCGTAGAAGGTCTTCAGGTTCTTGTCGAGCGGGCCGGGGGAATCGCAGTACGCCACCGCCACGCCGCGCTGGAACTCCGGCATCTCGATGATTTCCACCGGCGCGTCGGGCAGCGTGACCAGGTCGTGCTTGCGCACGAACTCGGTGGCCTGCGCCAGCGCCGCTTCGGCATCCGGCACGACCTTGTCGCGCGCCGGGCGTTCGGCGTAGGCCAGCTCGAGCGCGGCCTCGATCGCCTTCTGCTGTTCGTCGGCAGTGGGCGTTTCCGGCAGCGCGGGCGCGCCGGGCTTGTCCTTCAGCACGGTGCGGGCGATGCCGTACATCTCTTCGCGCACGCGCTTCAGCTCGCCCTCGGCGCGCTGCTTGATGTCGGCGCGCGACAGCGAGGAGAGCAGGGCGAACTGCAGCTTCTGGTCGTACAGCGCCTGGCCGATGCGGAAATCGCCCTTCGCGTTTGGTACCAGCGTCTTGTCCAGCCAGGCCTGGTGCTCGGCCACGGCCTTCTTCAGGCCGTCGATGGCGGCGTCGGCCTGCGCGCGGTCGGCTTCGGGCAGTTCCTTGAGGTGCGGCGTAATGAAGGTATCGACGATGCTGAGGATGCCGGCGTTCTGCTTGGCGACGGTCTCGGCATGCACCTTCGGTACGCGCGCCGGGTCCAGGTTCTCGCGGGCTTGCGCCAGCAGTGCCGGGATCTTTTGCATGCGCGCGGTGGCGGACTTCAGGCGATCCGGCAATGGCGCGAACTCGCGCGCCATCAGGCCGTAGATCGCGCCGCCGGCGACGTTGTTGTAGACCTGCGGGTCCCACGCCCAGCTCTGCAGCGTTTCGGCGGTCCAGATGTCGTACTGCAGCTGGTTGCGCAGGATGGCGGCGTCGACCTGATTCTCGCGCGACAGCGCGGCGATGTCGGTCACATCCAGTTCGGCCAGGATCTTCTTGCTGAACTCCAGGCCCTTCTGCCGGCCAGCGGCGCTCAGGTCGTCGAGTTCGCCGTCGTATTTGTGTTCGCCGATCTGGGTGGCGCCGACGGGCGAGAGTTGCAGCCAGCCTTCCAGGGCGCGCTTGGAGAGATCGGCGAAGGCCGCATCGGCCTTGGCGGTGTCCGTGGAGGCAGCCGCCGTATCGGCGCCGGCAGCGGCGGTGGGGGCTTCGCTCTTCTGACAGGCGGACAGCGAGGCCAGGAGGGCGGCGGCGAGCAGGGTCTTGCGCATGGGAGTCCTGTTGCGGTGCGGCGGTGAGCGGAACCGGAAGCATAGGCCGAAGGTCATGCCCGTGCCCGTGCCATTCGATATACGCTGGCCACCCAGCCAGACGGAAGACGTGCCATGAAGCATGAAGGAAGCTGCCATTGCGGGCGGGTCGCGTTCGAGGTCGAAGGCGAGGTCAACGACGTGATCGACTGCAACTGTTCCCTCTGCCGTCGGCGTGGCGGCCTGTTGTGGTTCGTGCCGCGTGAGGCGCTGGTGTTGAAGACGCCCGAAGGCGACCTGTCGACCTATACGTTCAACAAGCACCACATCCGGCACCACTTCTGCGCTGTCTGCGGGATCGCCCCGTACGGCGAAGCCGCGCATCCCAAGACAGGTGCGCAGATGGCGGCCGTCAACGTTCGCTGCCTGCCGGGCGTGGACCTGGCGGCCCTCAAGGTGACCCCGTTCGACGGCGCCAGCCTCTGACGTGGTCGCCGAAGACTTAGGAAGATCAAGATGCGCATTTCGATAGTGCTGGTGCTGGCGGGCTTATTCGTGTCCTCGCCCGCGTACGCGTCGTGTCCGCCCGAGGGAACGGATGCCGGATCGTTGCGGCTGTTGCGCGAGCAGCGCTTCGCCGTGCCGGACGACGTGCGTGCGACGTTGGTCGAGAGGCTTCCCGCATGCTTGTCCGATCCTGATCCGACGTTGCGCGATGGGATCGGCTACGAGGGTCTCAGTGCGTGGCTTCGTGCGGGCTCGTTGGACGAGACACAGCGCCGCACCCTGCGCGATCGCCTGTACGAGATGCTGGAACAGGATACGGCCGACGGAGTGGGACCTCCGTTCGCCGCACTCGTGCTGTCCGAAGTCGCGCGTACCGACCGCATCGCGCCATGGATGTCGCCGGACGAACGCGACGCGATGGTGCGGCGTGCGGCCGCGTACCTGTCGTCGGTGCGCGACTACCGCGGTTTCGACGCAAAAGACGGCTGGCGCCACGGTGTTGCCCACGGCGCGGACTGGGTACTCCAGTTGGTGCTCAACGAACGTGTGGACCGTGCCCAGGTAGAGACATTGCTCCGGGCGGTAGCAGCCCAGGTCGTGCCTGAAAGTGCGCACGCGTATGTCTTCGGCGAGCCGGGACGACTGGCGCGGCCCGTGCTGTACGCCGCAAAACGCGGTTTGCTCGAGGAAGCGGCGTGGACAGGCTGGTTCGGTGCGCTGCCGCCCCGGCTGGGCGATGCCAAGCAGGCGTATGCGGATACGACCTGGCTCGCGCGTCGCCACGATCTGATGGCTTTCCTGATGAGTGTCCATCTGGAAGCCGATCAGTCCGAAGACCCCAACATCCGTGCGCTGAAACCGATGGTGGTGCAGGCGCTGAAAGCCGTGCCCTGAGTCTGTCGGGCTACTGATGGGCACCACGCCCCAGGAAGTCGTCCGGCATCGGCGGTAGCGGCGTGCGCTCGTCGCGCGCTTCTTCCTTCAGCCAGTCGATGAAGGCCTGCGCGGTGGCGCTGGGAGGTTTGTGCGCCGGATGCACCGCGTAGTAGGCGAAGCGCGCTTTCAGCGCCGGCCCGGGCAGCCGCACGAGTTCGTAACGCTGCAGATAGGGTTGGGCGACATGCCGGCGCGCGAGCGCCGCACCTACGCCATACACGGCGGCGCGCATCGCATCGGTGCTGTCGTTGAAGCTGTGCATCGACGGCAGGCGCAGCCCGCGCACGCCGGCGGCACGGAACCAGTCGCGCCAGCCCTGCAGCGCGAGGTCCGTCACCAGCGGCAACTGGGCGATCTGCCGCGGCTCCTTGACCGCTTCGATGCCGGGCAGGGCGGGCGACGCGACCGGGAACAGTTCATCGTCCATCAGGTGGTGCGAGGTCAGGCCTGCCCAATGCCCGGGTCCATGGCGGATGCCCAGTTCCGGGCCTTCGTCATCGAAGCGCGTCAGCGCGATGCCGGTGTCGACGTGCAGGCGGACATGGGGATGGCGCGCGCAGAAACGCGGTAACCGCGGCAGCAGCCAGCAATAGGCCATCGAATGCAGCGTGGTAATGCGCAGCGTGGTGGTCTTGCCGGCGAGTCGCAGGTGCGAGGCCACGGCATCGATATCGCCGAGCGCCGCATTGGCGGCATCCGCCAATTGGCGGCCTTCCATCGTGAGCTTCACGCCGCGCGCGTGGCGCTGGAACAGGACCACGCCGAGCAGTCCTTCCAGTTTGCGTACGTGGTGGCTGACGGCGCTGGCGGTGAGGTGCAGTTCGTCGGCGGCGTGGGCGAAATTCTGGTGGCGGGCGGCGGCGGCGAAAACGCCGAGGGCGGGCAGCAGGGCGGGGCGCAGGCTCATGGTGGCTCCAGGCACAAGCCATATTTGTGGCTTGGCCGTATCGTACGCGCTTGTGGGGTTGGCGGGATCGGCCAGAATGGCGGCAGGCACGAACGAGGCTCCCACCATGGCACAGGCGACGACCACCGTAGACCCCATCCCGCAGGTGGCCGGACGCGACTGGCGCACGCCGCTGGAGTTGCTGGCGCTGGGCGCGATCTGGGGTAGCTCGTTCCTCTTCATGCGCATCGCGGCGAACCCGTTCGGACCATTCGCGCTGGTCGAGGTGCGGCTGGCGCTGGGAGCATTGGTCCTGCTGCCGTTCCTGTGGCGCGAGCGCGCGCACTTCCGCGCCGGCATGTGGCCGCGCCTGGCGATGATCGGCGCGATCAATTCGGCCATCCCGTTCCTGTTGTTCGCGTGGGCGGCGCAGCGTTCGCCTGCGGCGATCGGCGCGATCTGCAACGCGATGACCGTGTTGTTCGCGGCGCTGGTGGGGTTCCTGTTCTTCGGCCAGAAGATCGGCACACGCCGTTCGCTGGCGCTGCTCGTGGGTTTCGTGGGCGTGGTCGTGCTGGCGACGAGCAAGGCCGGTGGCTTGAGTGTGGGCGGCGCGGTGGTGGCCGGCTCCACGGCGGCGTTGCTGTACGGCGTGGGCGTGAACCTGGTGCGCAAGCATCTGGCGGGCATCCCGCCGGCGGCCGCAGCGGCGGCGACGCTGGGCTGCGCGGCGCTGCTGGTGCTGCCTTTCGCGGCAACGCATTGGCCCACCGCCAGCATCGCGCCCGGTGCATGGGGTGCGGCCATCGCCATCGGCGTGGTCTGCACCGGCTACGCGTTCCTGCTGTATTACCGGTTGATCCAGCGCATCGGTCCGGCCCGCGCATCGACGGTGACCTACCTGGTGCCGCTGTTCGGTGCGGGCTTCGCGTGGGCGTTCCTCGCCGAGCCGGTCACGCTGGCGATGCTGGCCGCGGGCGCGCTGATCCTGGGCAGCGTGGCGGTGAGCCAGCGGGCGACGTGAGGCTGTCGCGTTCTTGTGGGAGCGACGTCAGTCGCGATGACGTCGTCGCACGGCCTCATCGCGACTGACGTCGCTCCCAAGGGATGATCAGTGGCTCAACGCTTGGCTTCGCGCACCGGCAGCGGCACGTTGCACAGGTCGATATGGCCGGCCGGACGCACGTACCAGCCGTCGCGGCGGTTGCGGCGCGCCTCGGTGGCGGCGGCAAAGGTTTTCGAATCGGTGCGCAGGACCTGCAGCGGGGTGCGTTCGGCATCGGGCACATCGCTGGCGAGGCGAACGGTGGTGATCGGCGTGCGCTCGGTGGCGTTCTCGTAGAAGCCCATCGGCTCCGGGCCGCGGGGGATCGCGCTGAGCAGTTCCATGCCTTTCACCACGCGGCCGACCAGGGTGATGTTGCGGTCGAGTTGCCGCGGCGACTGGCCGGTGACCACGTAGAGCTCGCTGCCGTTGCTGCTGTCGGGCGGACCGCCCCGGCCTGCACCCAGGGCGCCGTAGCAGTGCGCCAGCCAGACCTCGTTCTTCTTCGGGTCGCGTCCCGCCGGGAAACCATCGACGAAGCCGACCTCGGGCGCCCAGCCATCGGCGTCCGGCAATCGGGTGAAGGACATGTCTCTGCCCGTGCGTGCGAATTCCGCCGGCAGCTTCGTCTTCGCCGTGCCCAGCGATTTCGCCTTGGCGGTGTCTTCCGCATCGGCATCGCCGAACTGCACCACGAAGTTGTCCTGCGAGCGGTAGATGCCCAGTCCGTTCCAGAAGCCCTCGTGCGCCAGCGTGCGGATGTTGGCCACGTGCTCGGGCGCAAAGGCGGGCGCCAGTTCGATCACGACCCGTCCGCCCGGTACGTCCATGTACAGCGTGTTCGCCGGGTCGAGCGTGCGCCAGTCGGCGTCCGGCGAGGCGTCCAGGATCTCCTTGGCGCTCAGGTACTTCGGGGGCTCGGCGGCGTACGCGGTGGGCAGGGCGATCAGGCAGGCGAGCAGCAGCGGGAGACGGCGCATGGGCATTCCTGGACACGGGATGCCCGGATTGTAGTGCGCCGTAAGCGCGGGCGGTGGACGCCCCCGTGGACGATCAGCTCTTGTAGTTCTTCGCGCGGTTGATGCCGAGCGCGATCAGCGTGCCCAGTGCGCCGGACAGCAGGTAGGCGCCCAGCCATTCCAGCCCGAAGTTGGCGCACAGGCCCAGCGCCACCAGCGGGGCGAAGCCGGCGCCGATCAGCCAGGCCAGGTCGGATGTCAGTGCTGCACCGGTGTAGCGGTAGCGGCGACCGAAATTCGCGGTGACCGCGCCCGCCGCCTGGCCGTAGGACAGGCCGAGCAGGGCGAAGCCGATCAGGATGAAGGCGCCCTGGCCGAACGATCCGCCTTCCATCAGGGTCGGTGCGAAGCCGCTGAACATCGCGATGCCGACGGCCAGGCCGCCGAGCGTGCGTGCACGGCCGACGCGGTCGGCGATGAGGCCCGACGCCACGATGGCGCCGGCGGCGATGAAGGCGCCGAGGATCTGCACGAGCAGGAAACTGACGACCGACTGCTGCGAATACAGCAGGATCCACGACAGCGGAAAGATCGTGACGATATGGAACAGTGCATAGCTCGCGAGCGCGGCGAACGCGCCGATCACGACGTGCCGGCCCTTGGCCTCGAACAATTCGCGCACCGGCGTGGGCTCGAGTTCCAGCTCGCCCATCTTGTCCTGGTATTCGTCGGCCACCACGATGCGCAGCCGAGCGAACAGTGCCACCACGTTGATGGCGAACGCGACGAAGAACGGATAGCGCCAACCCCACGTCAACAGGTCGGCTTCTTCTAGGTTGGCGTACAGGAACGCGAACACCCCAGCCGCCACGATGAAGCCGACCGGCGCGCCCAGCTGGCCCAGCATGGCGTACCAGCCGCGGCGTTCCTTGGGCGCGTTGAGTGCTAGCAGCGAGGGCAGGCCGTCCCACGAGCCGCCCAAAGCCAGGCCCTGCACGACGCGCAGGCACGCCAGCAGTGCGATCGACGTCGCGCCCAACGCGGCATAGCCCGGAAGGAAGGCGATCCCGGCAGTCGCGGTGCCCAGCAGGAACAGCGCCACGGTCAGCTTGATGCCGCGTCCCCAGCGCGCCTGGATCTTCATCGACAGCATGGTGCCGAACGGGCGCGCGACGAAGGCCAGCGCGAACAGCGCGAACGACCACAGCGTGCCTTCCAGGCGATCCACGAAGGGGAAGAACACCGCGGGAAAGATCAGCGCAGAGGCGATGCCGAAGACGAAGAAGTCGAAGTATTCCGACGCACGCCCTATGACCACGCCCACCGCGATCTCGCCCGGGGCGACATCGGCATGGGCCTTGGTGCCGTGGTCGTGAGTGGATCGCGTGGGGTTCATGGAGGCCATGGGACGGGGCTGCCGGGTCGGACCAGGGGAAAGGTACGCCCATAGGGTCGCAAACCGTACCCCTCGCCGCGATAGGACAAAACGTCCAATACTCCCTGCCGGGCCCGCGCACTACATTGATCACGATCAATCCGTAAGCCCCACGCCCATGTCCCTCATGCGTCGAGCCCTGCCGTCCGCCGTGGCGATTCCCGCCGCCGCCGTGCTGTCGGGCTGCAACCTGCAGGTCCTCAATCCCGCCGGCGACATCGCCATCCGCCAGGGCAACCTGATCCTGGTGGCGACGGCGCTGATGCTGCTGGTGATCATCCCGGTGATCGCGCTGACGTTCTGGTTCGCGTGGCGCTACCGCGCCTCGAACACGCAGGCCACCTACAAGCCCGACTGGGACCATTCGACGCAGCTGGAGCTGGTCATCTGGGGTGTGCCGCTGCTGATCATCATCGCGCTGGGTGCGGTGACGTGGATCGGCACGCACTTGCTGGACCCGTATCGCCCGCTGGGACGCATCGCCGAAGGGCGTCCGGTACCGGAGGAGGTGAAACCGCTGGAAGTGCAGGTGGTAGCGCTGGACTGGAAATGGCTGTTCGTCTATCCCGAATACGGCGTCGCCTCGGTCAACCAGATGGCCGCGCCGGTCGATCGCCCGATCACGTTCCGCCTGACCTCGTCGTCGACGATGAACGCGTTCTACGTGCCGGCGCTGGCCGGGATGATCTACACGATGCCGGCGATGGAGACCAAGCTGCATGCCGTCATCAACAAGGCGGGCGAGTACGAAGGCTTTTCCTCGCACTACAGCGGCGAGGGCTTTTCGCACATGCGCTTCCGTTTCCATGCGCTGTCCGACGAAGGTTTTGATCGCTGGATCGAAGGCGCCCGTGCCGGCGGCAACGCGCTGACCCGCGCCGAGTATCTGCAGCTGGAAGTGCCGAGTTCGCGCGAGCCCTCCCGCCTCTATGCGTCCGTGGATGCGGGGCTGTTCGATGCGGTGGTCAATCGCTGCGTCGACACCGACCGCCTGTGCATGGACCAGATGATGGCCTACGACGCCATGGGCGGCCGCGGCCTGGACGGCATGCAGGCGTTGCAACGTCCGCGCCGGGGCAACCTGGCCGCAGGTCCGTTCGTCCGCGCCGAACTCTGCACGGTCGAAACGGCGCAGGCCGCGGAGCGCGGTTCCGCCGTGCCCACCGCTGGCGGTCTGAAGGCGCCCTGACGCGCCCCGCCGGCGCCTACCTGGAATCACCGGATCAGCACGATGGCTTTCGATACAAGCTCCGTCCCCCACTCACCGATCACCGGTCGCCTGGCCTGGGACGCCATTCCCATGCTGCACGACCCGATCATCGCCGCGACCTTCATCGGTACCTGCATCGCCGGTCTCGCGCTGCTCGCGGTGATCACGAAGTACAGGCTGTGGGGCTGGCTGTGGCGCGAGTGGTTCACCAGCATCGACCACAAGAAGATCGGCATCATGTACATGGTGCTGGGCCTGGTAATGCTGCTGCGCGGATTCGCCGATGCCATCATGATGCGCCTGCACCAGGCGATGGCCTTCGGCGACAACCTGGGCTACCTGCCGCCGCACCACTACGACCAGATCTTCACCGCCCATGGCGTGATCATGATCTTCTTCGTCGCCATGCCGCTGGTCACCGGCCTGATGAACTACCTGGTGCCGCTGCAGATCGGTGCGCGCGACGTGGCATTCCCGTTCCTCAACAATTTCAGCTTCTGGATGACCACCGCCGGCGCGGTACTGGTCATGCTGTCGTTGTTCCTGGGCGAGTTCTCCACCGCAGGATGGCTGGCGTTGTCCGGCCTGGGCAACCAGGACCCCGGGGTGGGGCTGGACTACTACATCTGGGCACTGCAGATAGCGGGCGTCGGTACATTGTTGTCCGGCGTGAACCTGCTGGTGACCATCCTGAAGATGCGCGCGCCCGGCATGGGCCTGATGAAGATGCCGGTGTTCACCTGGACGGCGCTGTGCACCAACGTGCTGATCGTGGTGTCTTTCCCCGTGCTGACCGCGGTGCTGGCGCTGATGACGCTGGACCGCTACGTAGGCACCAACTTCTTCACCACCGACCTTGGCGGCAACGCCATGCTGTACGTCAACCTGATCTGGATCTGGGGTCACCCGGAGGTCTACATCCTGATCCTGCCGCTGTTCGGCGTGTTTTCCGAGATCGTGTCCACGTACTCGGGCAAGCGGCTGTTCGGCTACTCGTCGATGGTCTACGCCACGGTCTGCATCACGGTGCTGTCGTACCTGGTGTGGCTGCACCATTTCTTCACCATGGGCTCGGGCGCGAGCGTCAACTCGTTCTTCGGCATCACCACGATGATCATCTCGATCCCCACCGGGGCGAAGATCTTCAACTGGCTGTTCACGATGTACCGCGGCCGCATCCGCTTCGAAGTGCCGATGCTGTGGACGATGGGCTTCATGGTCACCTTCGTGATCGGCGGCATGACCGGCGTGCTGCTGGCGGTGCCGCCGGCGGACTTCGTGCTGCACAACTCGCTGTTCCTGGTCGCCCACTTCCACAACGTGATCATCGGCGGCGTGGTGTTCGGCCTGTTCGCGGCGATGACGCACTGGTTCCCCAAGGCGTTCGGCTTCCGGCTGGACGACTTCTGGGGCAAGGTCTCGTTCTGGTTCTGGCTGGCCGGCTACTGGTTCGCGTTCACGCCGCTGTACGTGCTGGGCCTGATGGGCGTGACCCGCCGCATGAGCCATTTCGAGGATCCTTCGCTGCAGATCTGGTTCCAGATCGCCGCCTTCGGCGCGGTCCTGGTGGCGATCGGCATCGCCGCGTTCCTGTTCTGCATCTACATCAGCTTCCGCCGACGCGAACAGCTGCGCGACCACACCGGCGATCCGTGGGGTGGCCGCACACTGGAGTGGTCCACGTCGTCGCCGCCGCCCGATTACAACTTCGCGTTCACACCGGTCGTGCACGACACCGATGCCTGGACGGACATGAAGCAGCGTGGGTTCCAGCGTCCGCGCGACGGATTCAAGGCGATCCACATGCCGCGCAACACTGGGGCCGGCGTCATCCTGTCGGCACTGAGCACGGTCTGCGGCTTCGCCCTGATCTGGCACGTCTGGTGGCTGGCGGGCGTGTCGCTGGTGGCGACGATCGTCTATGCCATCTGGCACAGCTTCGACCGCAACCGCGACTACTACATTCCGGCCGACGAGGTCGCCCGCACTGAGCAGGCGCGCACCGAACAGCTGGAGCGCGCACTCCTGAACCAAGGCCTTGCGAAGCACGCCCATGTCTGAGTCCATCGCCCTGAATCGACCCGACGGCTCGCCGGTGTTCCTGGACACAGAGGGCAGGCATCATCCCGAGAACGGCACGCTGCTGGGCTTCTGGATCTACCTGCTCAGCGACCTGATGATCTTCGGCAGCCTGTTCGCCACGTTCGGAGTGTTTTCCGGCAGCTATGCGGCCGGCCCGTCCGGCCGCGACCTGTTCCTGCCCAACCTGCACCTGGTCGCGATCAATACGGGCATCCTGCTGGTGTCGTCGATCACCTACGGCTTCGCGATGCTGGCGATGATGAAGCGCAGCGCCCGCGGTACGGTCGGCTGGCTTCTGGTCACCGGACTGCTGGGCCTGGCGTTCCTGTCGATCGAGGTCTACGAGTTCCATCACCTGATCCACATAGGTGCGGGACCCCAGCGCAGCGCGTTCCTGTCGGCGTTCTTCACCCTGGTCGGCACACACGGCCTGCACGTGCTGTTCGGCGTCATCTGGCTGGTCGTGCTGTGCGTACAGGTGCACAAGTGGGGGCTCAATCGCACCACCACGCGCCGCATCGCCTGCCTGTCGATGTTCTGGCATTTCCTGGACGTCGTCTGGATCGGCGTCTTTACCTTCGTCTACCTGATGGGCGTGCAGTGATGGCCAACCCTTCTTCTTCTTCCGAACACGACGACGTTTTCGAGGACGGCATTCCGCACGCCAGCCTGAAGGAGTACGCGACCGGCTTCGTGCTGTCGGTCGTGCTGACTGCCATCCCGTTCTGGCTGGTGATGGCCAAGGTGCTGCCCACGCCGGCCATCACCACGCTGGTGATCCTGGCCTTCGCCATGGCCCAGGTGGTCGTGCACATGGTGTATTTCCTGCACATGAATCCGAAGTCGGAAGGCGGCTGGAACCTGTTCGCGCTGATCTTCACTGCCGTCCTTCTGGTGATCGTGCTGGCCGGCACGTTGTGGGTCATGCACAACATGAACACCCACATGATGCCGGGCTCGCACGACATGCATCAGGTGCAGGACGCGGTCCAGAGCCTTCCGTGAACGATCCCGCCGCCGCGACGCGTCCTCCTGCGCCGCGCAGGCGGTGGCGGGTCGCGTTCGCCGGCCTGCTGGCGGTCGCCTTCTGCGGATTCATCGCACTGGGCGTGTGGCAGCTGCAGCGGATGGCGTGGAAGCACGATCTGATCGCGCGCGTCGATGCGCGCATCCACGCAGCGGCTGTGCCCGCGCCGTCGCGCGCTCAGTGGGCGTCCGTCAGCGACGCGAACGACAGTTACCGGCGCGTGTCGGTCAGCGGGCGTTTCGTGCCCGGCAGCGAAACGCGCACGCAGGCGGTCACCGAACTCGGTGGCGGCTTCTGGCTGCTCCAGCCGCTGCAGACCGACGATGGCGATCGCGTGCTGGTGAACCGCGGCTTCGTGCCGATCGGCGGGGCGGTGTCGCCTGCGCCGGAGGGGCGGGTGGTGGTGCAAGGGCTCCTGCGCATGAGCGAGCCGGAGGGCGGTTTCCTGCGCCGGAACGTGCCGGCAGAGGACCGATGGTACTCGCGCGACGTCGCCGCGATCGCCGGCGCGCGGGGCCTGCCGGTCCGGGACGTCGCGCCGTTCTTCATCGATGCCGACCGCGATCCGGCCGTGCGCGGGTGGCCGCGCGGCGGCATGACGGTGGTGACGTTCCGCGACCCGCACCTGTCCTATGCGCTGACCTGGTTCGGCATGGCGTTGCTGGCGCTGGTCGGCGGTGGCCTGCTGGTCGCGTCGGAGCGCCGGTTGCGCCATGATCGGCGCCTCCGTCGCCCCCCGGACCCGCATGTACTTCCGCCAGGCTGATTCCGTCGACGATCCCGGGCGCGCCGTGCCCCGCATGGACGGCTCGCACGACCGCGCCGGGCTGCGCAACCTGCAGCAGCTCATCCAGCTGCGCTGGATCGCGGTGGTCGGTCAGGTGGCGACGATCCTCATGGTGCAGTACGGCCTGGATATCGCGTTGCCGCTCGCGCCGATGTTCGCCGTGCTGGCCGCGCTGGCACTGTTCAACCTGGCCAGCCACGCGTGGTGGCGGCGTCATGCGCAGGTGTCCCACGGCGCGCTGTTGATCGGCCTGCTGGTGGACGTGGCCTCGCTGACCATCCAGCTGTACCTGTCGGGCGGCATCGCCAATCCGTTCGTGTTCCTGTTCCTGCTGCAGGTCGTGATCGGCACGGTACTGCTGCGCTCGCCGGGCAGCTGGGTGATCGCGGCTGCCGCTGCGCTGTGCGTGGTGGGGCTGGCAGCCGTGCCCGCGCCGCTGAAGCTGGCCGTGGAACCGGCGCGTGGGCTGGCCGACCACTACGTGCAGGGATTGCTGGTGTGCTTCCTCCTGATCGCCGGCCTGCTGGTCGTGTTCATCACCCGCATCGGCGGCATCCTGCGCGAGCGCGACGCGCGGCTGGCCGAGCTGCGCCAGCGGGCGGTGGAGGAGGAGCACATCGTGCGCATCGGGCTGCTGGCCTCGGGTGCCGCACACGAACTGGGTACGCCGCTGTCCACGCTGTCGGTGATCCTCGGCGACTGGCAGCACCTGCCCACCATGGCGTCCGATGGCGAGCTGCACAACGATGTGCTGGAAATGCAGGTCCAGGTCGCGCGCTGCAAGTCCATCGTCACCAATATCCTGATGGCCGCCGGCGAGACGCGTGCCGAGGCGCCGACGGAGACGACGCTGCATGCGCTGTTCGACGATCTGGCGCATAAATGGGAACAGGCGCGCGGTCCGTCCCGCTTCGAATACCGCAACCAGACGCCCTTCGATCGCCGTATCGTCACCGATGCCGGACTTCGACAGATGGTGTTCAACGTGCTCGACAACGCGCTGGAAGCGTCGCCGGACTGGGTCGGGATGGACGTCCGCATCCACGATGACGCCGTGAGGGTCGAGGTCTCCGATGCCGGCCCCGGCTTCGAGCCCGGCATCCTGCGGCGCCTGGGCACGCCCTACAACAGCAGCAAGGGCAGGCCGGGCGGAGGCCTGGGGCTGTTCCTGTCGGTCAACGTGGCGCGCACGCTCGGTGGCAGGCTGGATGCGGCCAACCAGCCGCAGGGCGGCGCGACGGTCACGCTGACGTTGCCGCTGGCGGCGATCGCGATCGAGGAGACGGATGATGACGACCAGGATTGAGCGCCGGTTGCTGATCGTCGAGGACGATGCGGCGTTCGCGCGGACGCTGGTGCGTTCCTTCGAACGGCGCGGCTACCAGGTGCGTCATCTCGCGGGCGAGGAAGGCATGGCGGCGCTGCTGGCGGAGTTCGCGCCCACGCATGCGGTGGTGGATCTCAAGCTGGCCGGCGGCGCGTCCGGCCTGTCCAGCGTCAAGCGGCTGCACGACGCCGACCCGTCGATGGTGATCGTGGTGCTGACCGGCTATGCCAGCATCGCCACCGCGGTGGAGGCGATCAAGCTGGGCGCACGCCACTACCTCGCCAAACCGTCGAACACCGACGATATCGAAGCAGCCTTCCAGCGCGCCGCGGGCGATGCCGACGTGGAACTGACCGCGCGCACGACCTCCATCAAGACGCTGGAGTGGGAACACATCCACGAAGCGCTCGCGGCCAGCGACTTCAATATCTCCGAAGCCGCACGCCGGCTGGGACTTCACCGGCGCACGCTGGCACGCAAGCTGGAGAAGCGGCGGGTCAAGTAGGGCGTGCGTCCCGGTGCCGGCAATCCTGCAGGGCCGCCACGCTACCCATGTCGACCGCCCGGGCCACGCAGGCCTGCCACCAGCGCGCGCGTGTTCCCGCGCCTCCCTGACTGCCTGGACGTCATGACGCAGGACGGGGTGACTACTGGCACATTCGCTATATCAAACTTCGTAATAGCATCCTCTCCAACCTAGCGGGGGTCCCGCGGAGGGGGAACGATGAACGAGCCCGACATCCACCTGAAGAAGTTCCAGAAAGAGCTCAGCGCCGGCACCGTGTCGCTGGCATTGCTGGCGGTCCTGGCCCGCGCCGGCGAGCCGCTGTATGGCTACCTGATCGCCAAGCAGCTCGAACGCGTGGGCGAGGGCGTGCTCAGCGGCAAGCAGAGCGCGCTGTATCCGGTACTGCGCAATCTCGAGGGAGGCGGCCTGCTCGACAGTTTCGTCGAGCCGTCGGTCGCCGGACCTCCGCGCCGCTACTACCGCATCACCGAGGCAGGGCGGCAGACCCTGCAGTCCTGGGCCGCCGCCTGGCGCGCCACCCGCGATTCCGTCGATTCCGTGCTTGAGGGGATTCCTGCATGAACACCACCACCGTTTCGGGCAGCCTGCCCACCACCATCCCCGAGTATCTCGACCAGCTGCGTGCGGCCCTGGCCGGCGCCGACAAGGCGATGATCCAGGATGCCGTGTACGACGCAGAGGAGTACCTGCGTTCGGAACTGGCGGAGAACCCGGGCAAGTCGGAAGCCGAGGTGATCGCTTCGGTCGCCGGCAGCTACGGTGCGCCGGAGGAGGTCGCCGAGATCTACCGGGAAACCGAGGTCACGGTCGCCAGGGCATTGCGCCCGCCGGTGCCGCCGAAGCGCAAGTCGCTGCTGGGACGCTTCTTCGGCGTGGCAGCCGATCCCCGCACCTACGGCGCCCTGTTCTACATGCTGCTGTCGCTGGCGACGGGCACGTTCTATTTCACCTGGGTGGTGACCGGGGCCAGCCTGTCGGCCGGCCTGCTGATCCTGATCGTCGGCATCCCGTTGTTGCTGCTGTTCCTGATGTCGGTACGGCTGCTGTCGCTGGTGGAAGGGCGGTTGGTCGAGGTGTTGCTCGGCGAGCGCATGCCGCGCCGCCCGCTCTACACGCAACGCGACAAGCCGTGGATGACGCGGCTGAAGGAACTCTTCACCGATGGCCGCACGTGGACCGCGATGCTGTACCTGCTGCTGATGCATCCGCTCGGCGTCCTGTACTTCTCGGTGGCCATCACCCTGCTTGCGCTGTCGCTGGGTTTCATCGCGGCGCCGGTGGCCTACTTCCTTCCCTTCGACTATGTGCTGAACTTCGGCCACTGGAACATGGTCACCGACGCGCCCTGGATGCTGCCGCTACTGTCCGTCATCGGATTCGTCCTGCTGTTCGCCACGCTGCACCTGGCGCGTTTCGTCGGCGTCTTCCACGGCTGGCTCGCGAAGCACCTGCTGGTGCGTACGCCGGTGGTGTAAAGGAAGACGGGGATCGCCGTGCGTCGCGAACAAGAAGGCCGCCCGTGAGGGCGGCCTTCTTGCTGAGCCTGGAGGCGCCGGTCGTTCGACAGTGTCGCGATTGGCGTCCCGCCACCCCGGGTCGGATCAACCGGCGTACTTGGCGATGAAATCGCGCACCTGCGGATAGACCTTCTCGCGCCAGCGACGGCCGCTGAAGATGCCGTAGTGGCCGGCGCCTTCGACGGTCAGGTGCTTGTGGTGCGCTTTCGCGATGCCGGTGCACAGGTCGTGCGCGGCAGCGGTCTGGCCCTGGCCGGAGATGTCGTCGAGTTCTCCCTCGATGCTCATCAGTGCGGTCTTCCTGATGGCGGCCGGCTTCACGAGTTCGCCATTGACCGTCCACTCGCCGCGCGGCAGCAGGAATTCCTGGAACACGGTGCGGATGGTGTCCAGGTAATACTCGGCCGGCATGTCGAGCACGGCGTTGTATTCGTCGTAGAACTTGCGGTGCGATTCTGCGTCCTGCAGGTCGCCCTTCACCAGGTCGGCATAGAAGTCCCAGTGCGACATGAAGTGCCGGCTCGGGTTCATCGCGAGGAAGCCGGCATGCTGCAGGAACCCGGGATACACGCGGCGGCCTTCGCCCGGGTAAGGCATCGGCACGGTATGGATGACGTTGTTCTCGAACCACGACAGCGGATTGCGCGTCGCCAGGCTGTTCACTTCGGTCGGACTGCGGCGCGCATCGATCGGCCCACCCATCATCACCAGCGAACGCGGCGTGGGCTCGCCACGCGCGGCCATCAGCGAAACCGCAGCAAGCACCGGTACCGTCGGTTGGCAGACGCTGATGACGTGCAGCTTCTCCGCGCCGATATGGCGGATGAACTCCTCCACGTAGGCAACGTAGTCATCGAGGCTGAAAGCGCCCTCCGATTCGGGGACCATGCGCGCGTCGACCCAGTCGGTCACGTAAACCTTGTGGTTGCGCAGCAGCGTGTGCACGGTATCGCGCAGCAGGGTGGCGTGGTGCCCGGACAGCGGCGCGACCACCAGGACCGTGGGGTCGTCCTTCAGCTCGGCGATGGTGGCCGCATCGTCGGTGTAGCGTTTGAACCGCAGCAGGCGGCAGAAGGGCTTCTTCAGCGCTTCCAGCTCCACCACGGGCACGCTGCGACCGTGCGCCTCGACTTCGCGGATGTCCCACGCCGGCTTTTCGTAATCCTTGCCGATGCGGTGGACGAGTTCGTTGCCGGCGGCGATGCGCTCGGCGCCCGGCACATTGGAGAGCCAGCTGGTCGGTGTCGAGAACATCCTTGCATTGGCTTCGGCCATGTAGGCCAGTGGCGCCATCCATGCGCGTCCGAGTTCGTGCAGTTGGTACAAGGTCATGGCTGTCCGGAGTCCCGCTTTTGGTGCACGGTGCTGCGTCGCAGCATACCCCAAAGCCGGGTGCCGCCGCGCGCGGCCTGTTCAGGTTATCGGCCGGAAATCCGCGGCCTCCAGTACCGCCACGTCGCCCGCTAGTCGCGGGCCCAGCCAGCAATGGTTTCCGATGGACTGGAACCCCTCACCATGGAAGGCCTGCCGGTACCACGCCGCCCTGCGCGGCTGGAAGCCGTCATGGTCGCCTTCGAACGCGTCCTCCTTCGCGAACGTCTCCAGGAAGGCCACGCCGCCGCTCAACTCCGCCAGGCCCCGTAGCCCGCGCTTGAATTCGCGGGTCGGCACGTAATGCAGCACGTCCGAGCAGACCAGCAGATCGACGGGTTCGCATGGGCGCAGGTATTCGAACTCTTCGAAGCGTGCGTAGTGCAGATTGCGCGTGCGACCGAAGCGGCGGACGGCGTACTCGCTGCCGTCGAAGCCCAGGTACTGCAGTTTCGGCCGCAGCTTCAGCAGTGGCGCACGCCACGCGCCTTCGCCGCAACCGATGTCCAGCACCGTGCGGATCGGTCGTTCCAGGTGGTATTCGGCCACCGCCACCGCCAGCGCCACCTTGCGCGCAAGCCGCGGTGCGCCCCCGATGTCGCCGTCGCGATACCAGCGCTGGAAGTAGTCGGCGTCGTACTGCTTGGTCATGCGCGTGCCCGGCGTGCGGAAAGGCGGGAAGCTTACGCGATGCGGCGCGCTATCCTATGCGCCGCACGCCATCCCGCGCAGCCAGACGGAGCCAGCCGCATGTATCTGTGGGTCAAGACCTTCCATCTCGTCTTCGTGATCGCCTGGATGGCGACCGTGTTCTACCTGCCGCGCATCCTGGTCAACCTGGCCGATACGACCGGGCAGCCCGACGTGCAGGCGCGCCTGCTGCTGATGGGGCGCCGCCTGTATGGCTTCGGCCACACCATGTTCGGCATCGCGGTGATCCTGGGTGGCGTGCTGTGGTTCCACTTCGACATCAGCGGCGGCTGGCTGCACGCCAAGCTGACGCTGGTGGCGCTGACCCTGGCGCACTTCATCGTCACCGGCCGCTGGCTCAAGGGCGTGGCGAAAGGCAGGTCGCTGCCATCGCCCACGGCGTTGAAATGGTTCAACGAACTGCCGCTGTTCGCGCTGATCGCGATCGTGTGGCTGGTGCTGGCGAAGCCGTTTTGACAAAGACGCACCCTTCAACGCAGGGGTCTGTCCGCCGTTCGCCTGTGGCCTTTCCCAGCCTCCACGATAAGAAGTAGTTGCAGGCGAGCATCAGCCGTCATCTCCCTGAAAGCTTGCAGCAGCCGCCGCTCCTCTTCGTCGTGGATGAACTCGCCATCCACGTCAGACACCTTGTCGGTTCCCCTGGCATGTCGGAGGGGGCCGCGACCCGTGGCCAACCACTCGAAACTCACGTCAGTAATCTCAGCCAGCCTCGCCAAGCGCGCGGATGCAGGTAGCACGCCGTCGGCACCTTCCCAGTTGGCAACGGCACTGCGCGTAACTCCAAGAGTGAGCGCGAGCGCTTCCTGGGACATCCGTGCGCGTTGGCGCGCAATCCTTATGCGCATTGAGAGTTTCATGTGAGTTGATTCAGCCTGTTGGGTGAGAGCCGCCCAAACTAAACACATGAATATCGCAAAGCAATTCACATTTTTGTGTCAGCCGGACTGACCGCAGGTTGTCCACTATTGCTGACACATACGCACAGATCGTTGAAACGAAAGGTCGTTGTAAGTGTGAAGGTCAGAGCCACTGACGTGCACCCGCGAAACTGCGGTTGAAGTGCCCTTTGGTGGTGAGACAAGATCGACTCAAGGGCGCAGGGATGCCCGAGTCGGCCGACCCCAGTCCGGGTCGGCGCCACGAGTCAAGGAAGCTGCGTGACACAATCACTTTTCCGCCCGGAAGTCCTGGAAGCCAAGCGCGGCAGCTGGCTGGGCGGCATCTCGCTGGCGCAGCCCGTATCCCTGTGGGTGCTGACGCTGGCGACTGCACTGGCGGCGACGGCAATCGTGCTGTTCGTAACCTTCGGCACGTACACACGGCGCTCGACCGTCACGGGACAGCTGGTGCCCTCTCAGGGCCTGGCGACCGTACTGGCGCCCGCCACCGGGGTAGTGACCAAGCTCGGTGCCGGAGAGGGTGGTCGCGTAGCGTCGGGTGATGCGCTGGCCGTGGTCAACGTGCCTAGCGCGACGCTGGCGGCAGGCGACACGCAGGTGGCACTTGAGCAGCGGCTGCAGCAGCGGCAGGACGGATTGCTGTCCACCCAGCAGGCACAACAGGAGCAACTACGCGTTCAGGCGAAGGGTACGAACGCCCAGTTGGCGGTCGCACAGCGCGAACTGGCGCAGGTCGAGTCGGAAGTCATCACCCGGCAGGATCAGATCCGCATCGCCACCGAGACGCTGGCGCGCTTGCGCCGACTGGAGGGTGGCCAGTACGTGAGCGTGCTGCAGATCAAGCAGCAGGAAGCCACGGTCCTCGAGTACACGGGGCAGATGCAGTCGCTGCAGCGGCAGGCGATTGGCATCCGGCGCCTGATTGCGCAATTGCAGCAGACCGTCGACGAGTTGCCGACGCAGGAACAGGCAAGTGCGGCGGACTTTCAGCGTGAGCTGGCGCAGCTGGAACAGGAGCGCGTGCAGATGCAGGCCGGAAGCTCACTGGTCGTCAAGGCACCAGTTGCCGGCGTGGTGGCCACGCAGGTCGTCAAGCCGGGGCAGTCAGTGCAAGCCGGCCAGCCGCTGATGACGCTGTTACCGGACAATGGACGTCTGGAGGCCGAATTGCTCGTGCCGAGCCGGGCAATCGGGTTTATCCAGCCCGGCGACCGCGTGCTGCTGCGTTACCAAGCGTTTCCCTATCAGAAGTTCGGCCATCAGGAGGGGCGCATCGCCGCTATCAGTCGCAGCGCGCTCAGTCCGAGTGAGTTGGGTGCGTTGATCGGCAATGCGCAGCAGGGTGAGCCGTTCTATCGGGTGACCGTCTCGCTTGCGCGGCAGGCGATCACGGCCTACGGCAAGCCGGAGGCGTTGAGGCCGGGGATGTTGGTGGATGCGGATGTGCTGGGTGAGCGGAGGGCGCTCGTGGAATGGATCTTTGAGCCGCTGTATTCGCTGGGTGGGAAGGTGGGCAATGGTTGAGTCGCCGCCCGGTAACAAGATTGCTGGGTGTGTTCCCGGCCCCAAGACGCGGGCGTGCGTCGATTAACACAAGGAGTGATTTGAATGTATGAACTGAGCATGGACCAGATCAACGTAGTTTCCGGAGGGAGCGAGGAAAGCTACGACGCTGGATATGAAGTAGGACACGCTATTGGGAGTGCCCTCAAATGGGCTGGCGCTATCTCGCTCGTAGTGGCCATCGTTGTCGCAAACTCTTGAGGAAGACTTCATGATCCGCGAACTACGTGAGCACGAGTTGTTCAGCGTCTCTGGTGGCGATTGCGATTGCCGCAGATGTCGCGAAATGAGCGAGCTGGCCGACGACATCGTTGACTTCTTTGAGGGAGTTTGGGACGGCCTTAACGACGGACTTTGATATCATGTCCGAGCCCCGCATGCTGCTTGTGCGGGGCACTAATCCTAATCAACTATATTCGGAATAATAATGCGCGGTGTTAGGGGAACAATTCCGTATGTGATCGTCATGGGTATCGTTGTCACTAAGCACGGTTTGGAAGTTGGATCAGGAATTGATGTATTTCTCGGCGTACTTTCGATTCCATGTGCTTGGATAATATGGCGGCAGGGGCGGGAACAGAATGGATCTAAGCCCTGATAATAGGTTGGCCGCCTAATTGCTGCTCTGAGTTAAATGCCAAAGGCTGTGGTGGCTCGCCAGGCGGTTCGTTCCTTGCGGCCCGGTCATGAGCTGTTGCAGATGCATTTGGCGGAGCTTTTGTCCGTCGTGCAGGATGCTTTCGAAGCTGCCAGTTAATTGCTAGGGCGGCCGCTGCTCGTTGGCAATCTTTTTTGGCTTCGTGTCGATGGTTGCCGCTATCGTGTAATAGAGTCACGTTCGCACGGTCTTTGCTATCGACTGAGATTAAGAATAACAAGAGGCGCTCTCGGAGTTGAGATTGTTGAAAACAGTACTGCAATCCGAGGCCGCCGAGTGCGGCCTCGCTTCTCTCGCGATGGTGGCCAGCGCGCATGGTTATCACGTTGGCTTGTCGCAGCTTCGCCATCGCTTCCCGCTCTCACTCAAAGGCGCCAAGCTCAATCACCTGATCCACATCGCCAACCAGCTTGGCTTTTCCTCCCGCCCGTTGCGGCTGGATATGGAAGATCTGGGCAAGCTCAAGCTGCCCTGCATCCTGCATTGGGATCTCAACCATTTCGTCGTGCTGGCGAAGGTAGGCAGGTCGAGGGTCACCATCCTTGATCCAGCCATCGGCGAGCGCAAACTCTCGCTTTCAGAGGTCTCCGATCACTTCACCGGCGTGGCGCTTGAGCTGGCGCCAACGGCCGAGTTCAAGCCGCAGAAGACGGCGCCCTCCGTGACGGCTCGGCAGCTCACGGGGCCGGTGCGTGGAATGTGGCGCGCACTGGCGCAGATCCTGTTGCTGTCCGTGGCGCTCCAGCTGTTCGTAGTGCTGGCGCCGTTCTACATGCAGTGGGTGGTGGACCACGTGCTGGTCTCCGCGGATCGCGACCTGCTGACGGTGCTTGGGCTCGGCTTCGGGCTGGCGCTGGTGCTGCAGATCGGTATCGGCCTGCTGCGTGGTTGGTCGGTGGTCTACCTGTCGTCGCGACTGGGACTGCAGTGGATGGGAAATGTGTTTGCCCACCTGCTCAAACTGCCACTCGACTACTTCGAGAAGCGGCATCTCGGCGACATCACCTCGCGCATGTCATCGGTACAGGCGATCCAGCGCACGCTGACCACCAGTTTCGTCGAGGCCATCATCGATGGCCTGATGGCGGTGGTCACCTTGGGGCTGATGCTGTTCTACAGCTGGAAGCTGGCGCTGGTGACGCTGCTGGCCGTGATCCTGTATCTGGGCATCCGTTCTATCGCGTATCGGCCCGTCCGCGATCGTACCGAGCAGCAACTGGTCGCGGGTGCAAAGCAGCAGACCCATCTGCTGGAATCGTTGCGCGGGATGCAGAGTCTGAAGGTGGCGGGAGAGGAGTCACATCGCCGCAGTACGTACGACAACCTGATGCACGACACCGTCAACCAGGAAGTACGGCTGGCGCGCATGGGGCTGGGTTTCAACAGCGCCAGTCAACTGGTGTTCGGCATCGAACGCATCGCCGTGATCTGGATCGGCGCCACGCTGGCGCTGCAGAACGTGTTCTCGGTCGGCATGCTGATCGCCTATCTTGCGTACAAGGACCAGTTTGCCGGGCGGATGGCGGCCCTGATCGACAAGTGGGTTGAGTTCCGCATGCTGCGCCTGCATGGCGAGCGTCTGGCCGACATCGTGTTGACACCGCCCGAGGAGCACGCCGGTCAGCCAGAGGCGCCGCCCCCGGCCAGCACACGGATCGACGTAGAGAACCTCTCCTTCCGCTACGGCGAGGGCGAGCAATGGGTGCTGAAGGATTGCAGTTTCGCGATCGAGGCCGGGGAGTCCGTGGCGATCATCGGAGCGTCGGGCTGCGGGAAGACCACGCTGGTCAAACTGCTGCTGGGCCTGCTCCCGCCCGCGGCGGGCACCATCCGCGTCGGTGGGCACGATCTGCACAGGATAGGTCCCCGCAATGTCCGCGCCATCGTGGGTGCCGTGATGCAGGACGATCAACTGTTCGCCGGCAGCGTGGCCGACAACATCAGCTTCTTCGACCCGGAGATGGATCAGGACCGGATCGAACACGCGGCGCGATTGGCTGCCGTGCATGACGAGATCGCCGCCATGCCGATGGGCTATTACAGCCTGATCGGCGACATGGGCAGTTCGCTGTCAGGCGGACAGAAGCAGCGGGTGATCCTGGCGCGTGCGTTGTACCGCAACCCGAAGCTGCTGTTCCTGGATGAGGCGACCAGCCATCTGGACGTGATGAAGGAGCGTCTGGTCAACGATGCCGTCAAGGCCTTGAGCCTGACCAAGGTCATTATCGCCCATCGGCCCGAGACCATCGCCAGCGCGGACCGTGTACTGGTGATGGAGCAGGGGCGGATTGTGCAGGAGCTCAGGCCGCACGTCCCGGCGGGCGATATTCAGATCGTACCCGCCTAAATGCAGCGCGACGGTTCTTCTTAGCGCGGCCGTTTCTCGAAATCCCCGATCGTCGGCAGCTCCACCGGCACGCCGTTGGCGTCGCAGGTGCCAGCGGCGCACAAGCGTGCGCGCAGCTTCGGCGTGGCCTGCACGATGACGTGGTAGATCGTGTTCTGCTCCAGCGTGCCGCGGAAGGCGTCGCTGCCGGGGCCGGTCGCCCAGATGCCGACGTCTTCACCGCCATGCGATTCGGACTTCAACGGGATTAACGCCTCCTGCAGGTAATCGGGATGCTCCGTGTCGACCTGGCTGAGGTCCGGGCGGCCTTCTGCGGGCTCGACGCTGCTGGGTGCATGCAGGAATTGCTTCGGGCCCGCAGGCTGGCGGTTGCTGGCGCCGGTGTAGCCCGGACCGTTGGCGTAGGTCAGCGTGGTGAACGTCTGCCCATTCTGGTCGCGGGCGAGATCGCCTGGCGTGTCGTCTTCGCCACCCTGGCCGCGCACCTTGCCGAGGATGGGATTGCCGCGCACGGGATAGCCGACGAAATTGAGTGTGTGCGAATGGTCGGCGGTGACCAGGATCAGCGTGTCATCGCGTGAGGTCGCTTCGAGCGCGGCCTGCACGGCATCGGACATCGCGACCGTTTCATCGAGCGCGCGGTAGGCATTGCCGTAGTGGTTGGCGTGGTCGATGCGGGCGCCTTCCACGAGCAGCACGAAGCCCTCGGGCTTGCGCAACAGCGTGCGGATCGCCGTGCGGGTCAGCTCGGCCAGCGAAGGCTCGCCCTGCGCATCCTTGCGGCGGTCATGCTCGAACTGCATGTGGTCGTATTCGAACAGTCCCAGCAGTTGTGGCGCATCGATTGCGGCCTCCAGCTGCTGCGTGTTGGTCACGTACGCACCCTGCGGATGCGCCTGCTTCCATTCGTCCACCAGGTTGCGGCCGTCCAGACGCTGGCCGACCTTGTCGTCTTCTTCGGGATCGCGCACATCGATAGGTAGGAATTCACCGCGACCACCGCCCAATGCCACGGTGGGGCCATGTCCGAAGCGAGCGGCGGACAGCAGTTGCTGGGCGATGTCCTTGCAGCCCGCTTCGATGGCGTCGGGCGGCAGGTCGGTATCGTTTTCCCAGTCACGATGCGACACGTGCGCGTACGTCGCGGCGGGCGTCGCATGCGTGATGCGCGCGGTGGTGACGATGCCGGTGGCCAGCCCGGCGCTGTCGGCCAGGGTCAGCCAACTGAGCAGGTCCTTGCTGCCATCGGGCGTGCACTCCCCTTTGTGGCCGGCGGAGACACCGATGGCGCCCATATGCGATTTCACGCCGGTGGCGACGGCGGTCATCGTGCCGGCGGAATCGGGCGTCTGCGAATCGGTGTTGTAGGTCTTGCTGAAAGCGGTGTGCGGGAAGCGTTCCCAGCTCAGCAGGTTTTCTTCGCCCGGCATGCCCTTGCGCTGGCCTTCGAAGATGCGCGCCGCGGCCACGGTGGTCAGGCTCATGCCGTCGCCGAGGAAGACGATGACGTTCTTCGCGCGTCCCTGCATGGCACCGTTTGCCGCCGCTTTCGCCGCACCATTCCGATACCACCACTGCGGTGTCTCGCCCTTGGGGTGCGCGACCACGGGGACGTTGACGTGAATCGAAGATTGGGTCGGTGCGGGCGGCGTGCTGGCGCAGCCGGCCAGTGCGACGAGCAGGGTCATGCCGGCGAGCGGCGACACGGAAGAGCGAGGGGGCATGGCGAACCGGGGAATGACGGACGCGTCATTATGCCGTTCGGGCAGTGTCCTGTTCATGACACCCGGCATTCCGCGCGCAGGCTCGCCGCATGCGGGGCCTTGGGCTAAGGTGTCGCGTCCGCCTACGTGAGTCGTCTGGATGAAGCTGGTCTCGGCCTGGTTGAAGATCCCGTTCTGGCAGCGCGTCGTGGCCGGCTTCGCGCTGGGCGCGCTTGCGGGCTGGCTGATGGGGCCGGCGGCAGGCATCTGGCTGAAGCCGCTGGGTGATCTGTACGTCACGCTGATCAAGATGATCGCGGTGCCGCTGGTGTTCTTTGCGGTGATCAACGCAGTGTCCAGCCTGCATGGACAGAAATCGGTCGCCGCACTCGGCGGACGCACGTTCCTGTGGTTCGCCATCACCGCCGCGATGGCCGTCTGCGTGGGCCTGGCGGTGGGCTGGATCGTGCAACCCGGCAAGGGCATCAGCGGGCTGTTGATGGCGCCGGACTACCAGGTGCGCGAAGTGCCCACGCCGGTGCAGGTGCTGCTCGACATCGTGCCCGCCAATCCGTTCAAGGCGTTGACCGAAGGCAAGATCCTGCAGGTGATCTTCTTCGCGGGATTGCTCGGCTTCGCACTCGTGAAGCTCGGCGAACGCAGTGCGGGCCTGCGCAAGCTCGCGGGCGAGGCCAGCGACACGATGGTGCAGGTGACGCGCTTCGTGCTGGAGATGACGCCGATCGGCACCTTCGGCCTGATCGGTTCGCTGGTGGGCACGTACGGTTTCGAGAAGCTGCTGCCGCTGGGCAGCTACATCGGTGCGCTGTATGTCGCCTGCGCGCTCCACATCGTGGT
Organism: uncultured Pseudoxanthomonas sp.; assembly: GCF_947498795.1. Taxonomy (NCBI): domain Bacteria; kingdom Pseudomonadati; phylum Pseudomonadota; class Gammaproteobacteria; order Lysobacterales; family Lysobacteraceae; genus Pseudoxanthomonas; species uncultured Pseudoxanthomonas sp. Next base: position 602,761 of record NZ_CANMLQ010000001.1, read on the forward strand.
GGTGTACGGCAGCCTGCTGCTCGCGCATGGCCTGAACCCTTGGAAGTTCTTCCGTGGCGCCGCGCCGGGCATGCAGGTGGCGTTCGTCAGTTCGTCCAGCTTCGCGTCGATGCCGGTCGCGTTGCGCAGCGTCACCCACAACCTCGGGGTCGACAAGGATTACGCCGCGTTCGCCGTGCCGCTCGGCGCCAGCATCAAGATGGACGGCTGCGGCGCGATCTATCCCGCGCTGACCTCTATCTTCGTGGCGCAGTATTTCGGGCTGGACCTGTCGGTGAACCAGTACTTCGTGATCCTGCTGGCGTCCGTGCTGGGCAGCTTCGGCACGGCCGGCGTACCGGGGACGGCGACGGTGATGGTGACCCTGGTGCTGAGCGCGGCGGGCCTGCCGCTGGAGGGCATCGGCCTGCTGGTGGCGATCGACCGCATCCTCGACATGATGCGCACGATGACCAACGTCACCGGCCAGATGCTGGTGCCGGTACTGGTGGCGAAGGAAACCGGCCTGCTGGACAGGGAGGTCTACGAATCGGCGTCGACGAACGTGGGCCTCGCGGACGACGCAGCGCCGACGCCATGAGCGACGCCGGGACGATCGAACTGCTCGAGTCGTTTCCCGATGCGACGACCTACCGGCGGCTCCGCATCGAGACGGGCCTGTCGCCGAAGTCGCGGGAAGCCGCCGATCGCGGGCTTGCGAACACGCTGTACGGCGTCAGCCTGGTGAAAGCCGGTGACGTGATCGGCATGGGGCGGGTGGTCGGCGACGGCGGCACCGTGTTCGTCGTCGCGGACATCGCCGTGCGACGTGACCTCCAAGGGCAGGGATTGGGCAAGCGCATCATGGCCGCGCTGGATGCATGGCTGCGCGCGAACGCACCGGCGTCGGCCTACGTCATGCTGGTCGCGGACGGTGAGGCCAGGCATCTGTATGCGCAGTTCGGGTTCGCCGACACGGCGCCCGCATCGATCAGCATGGCGTATGTGGCGCGCGGTTCCGCGACCGACGACTAGGCGCTGGCCTCGCGAGCGCCGCGCGACACCCACCATGCGAACGCCGCTGCGGTCACGAACATCAGCAGGCTGTAGACCGCGGCGGGGACGGAGATCGTCGGCTTCTCCAGCACGTTGAGCGCGATGAAGATCGCCAGCGTGCCATTGTGGATGCCGATTTCCATCGCGATGGCGATGGCCTGCTTCTTCGGCAGGCGTAGCGCCAGCGGCGCCACATAGCCGGCGCCCATGCTGGCCAGGTTGAACAGCAAGCAGGCCAGGCCGACGATGGCGAAGTAGGTGGCCAGCGTTTCCCGTGCCTGCACGACCGCCGCGACCACCAGCAACGCGAGCACGAGGACCGACAGCAGCCGTATGGGTTTCTCCGCACGTGCTGCGAAGCCCGGCAGTTTCGCGCGCAGCAGCATGCCGATGGCGACGGGTAGCAGGATGATCGCCGCGACTTCCACCACTTTCTTGGTCGGAGGCGGTACGTACTGGCCCGCGCCGAGGAAGTATTCCAGCGACAGGTTGAGGATCACCGGCAGCGTCAGCAGGCAGAGCAGGCTGTTGATCGCGGTCAGGGTGATGTTCAGTGCCACGTCGCCGCGCGCCAGGTGGCTGTAGATATTGGCCGTGGCGCCGCCGGGTGAGGCGGCCAGCAGCATCAGGCCCACGGCGAGTTCGGCCGGCAGGCCGAATCCCAGCGCCAGGCCGAAGGCCACCCAGGGCAGGACGAGGGTCTGCAGCGCGAGCCCGATCAGCACCGCGCGCGGATAGCGTGCGACCCGGCGGAAATCGTCCAGCGTCAGTCCCAATCCCAGCCCGAGCATGATGATGCCCAAGGCTAGGGGCAGCAGCAGGTTGGTCAGCAGTGAAGCCTGCATCGCGTACGACTCCCCTTCGGCGCGAAGAAACAGATGGCATGCGCAGGGTGGCCGCGCCTGCGGGAGGATGGCGGCAATCGTCGGTGCGGTGCAAGCCGCGTTGCAACGTCGCGCTCAAAAGAAGAAGGCCGCGCGTGGCGGCCTTCGTCGTGTCGCGGATCGGCGGCGCTTACATCGCGACGCGGCGGCCGCTCAGGTAGCGGTTGGCCCAGTAGCCGGTGATCAGGCTGTCCACGCGCACGTCCTTGCCGCTGCTCGGCGAGTGCAGGAAGCGGCCTTCGCCCACGTAGATGCCGACGTGGTTGATACGACCCTTCAGGCCGAAGAACACCAGGTCGCCCTGACGCAGCTCTTCGCGCGCGGCGACCAGTTCGGCATCGGCCTTGGAGGCCATGTCGCGGGAAACGCGCGGCAGTTCGATGCCCAGCGCGGTACGGAAGACGTAACCGACCAGCCCGCTGCAGTCGAAGCCGCTGTCGGGCGAGGTGCCGCCCCACCGGTAGGGCGTTCCCATCAGCGCCAGCGCGCGCTGCAGCACGGCGTTGACCTTGCCGCCCTGCTGTTCCTGCGACACCACGCCTTCCTTGCTCAGGTCATAGGCGGCCAGCAGCTTGCTGATGTCGCCGGCGACCATCGCGGAACGGTCGACCAGCGGCAAGGTGTCGCTGGCGGCAAGGCGGGGAAGCAGGGCGGACAGCGTGGCAGTCGCGGCTTCGGCAGCCTTTTCCTTCACGCTCGCCATGACGGGCTTGCTGGCCGGCGCGGGGGCGGCCAGCACGACGTCCGCGGAGGCAGGGCTTGACGCGCCGTCGACATACGCAGGTGCAGTCTGTGCGTGTACGGCAGACGCCATGGCAAAGAGGCCAAGGCTGAGAAGAAGTCGGGAAACCCTCCGCGGCAGGCGGTGGGTGGCGGCAGGCTGGCCTGTTGGCAGGTCGTCGTCGGTCGTCACGCGCGGTAGGGATTTAACAAGTCAGGGGCGATAATGCCGGCTGATCGGCCTGATTTGGTTCATAAATCGTTATTTATTCGTTAAGCGTGAACGTCACGCGTCACAGAGTTGACCGAATCCTAACGAAGCACGCGTTTCGCCCCGCTGTAATGGTCGCGCCAGTAAGGCCCATCCAGGTGATCGAGCCGGACGGTACCGCCGGTACTGGGGGCGTGGACGAACCGGCCCTCGCCGACATATATGCCCACATGGGTCACGCTTCCGCGGCTGCCGAAGAACACGAGGTCGGCCGGCGCAAGGCGGCCCGGTTCGATCCTGGGGCCCTGCACCTGCGCGAGCTCGCGCGATGTGCGCGGCAGGCGCAGGTCGAGCATGTCGCGGTACACATAGGTGACCAGGCCGCTGCAGTCGAAGCCCGATTCCGGCGTGTTGCCGCCGTAGCGGTAAGGCGTTCCCACCAGTCCGAGGGCTCGCATGAGTACCGACGTGGCGGCGGCCGGATCGTCGGCCTGCACCACGGGCCATGCCCGCTGACTGGGCGGCGGTGAGGACTTGCGTGCCTGCGGCTTGGAGCCGCCGCACCCGGCCAGCACGCACAGACCAGCGCAGAAGAGGGCCAGGACCCACGGCCGAAGTGGCGCGGGCGTGGGCAAGCCGGGATAATGTCGGGCCTTCATCGCGGCGCATCTTCGCCGCATTCCCTTGCGGCCGACAAGCCGCGTCCGTCCTGCCCGACGGCAGGCCCCGTCCAGAGTCCCGCATGAAAATCGCAAAAGACAGCGTCGTCCGTTTCCATTACACCGTGTCCGAAGCCGGCCAGGAGCCGATCGAAACCTCTAAGGACCGCGAGCCGCTGGCGATCCTGATCGGCCATGGCAACATCATTCCCGGTCTGGAGAACGCGATGCAGGACCGCGAGGCGGGCGAGAGCTTCGGCGTCGACGTCGCCGCAGCCGATGCGTACGGCGAGCGCCGCGACGGCCTGACCCAGCGCGTACCGAAGAAGCACTTCGGCAACAAGCGCCTGATCCCCGGCCAGCAGGTGGTGCTGCAGACCAACTTCGGCCCTCGCGCGGTGACCATCCAGAAGGTCGGCATGAGCGTGGTGGACGTGGACCTCAACCATCCGATGGCCGGCAAGGACCTCCACTTCGACGTGGAGATCGTGGAAGTGCGCGAAGCCAGCGCGGAAGAGATCGAACACGGCCACGTGCATGGCGACGGTGGACACCACCACTGAGCGCCCCGCGGCAGCGTCCGGAACGGCCCGCGAATGCGGGCCGTTTCTTTTGGCACGAAGGCCATCCACGGATGGCATGGTCTAATCCGCCATCGAACAGGGGAAGGGAATGACGGCGCAGACGACGGACAACCTGGCACCGATCGCGGTGGCCGAACGCATCGAAGCGATGGATGTGCTGCGCGGGTTCGCGCTGCTGGGCATCCTGCTGATGAACCTGGAAGGTTTCGTGGGGCCGGTGATGGCGGCGGGTACAGGGCTCGATCCCGCGCTCACGGGCCTGGACCGGACTGTCGACCTGCTGGTCTACGTGCTGGTGCAGGGCAAGTTCTACACGCTGTTCTCGCTGCTGTTCGGCATGGGCTTCGCGGTGATGTCGCAGCGCGCCGAACGCTCCGGCCGACCATTCGCCGGGGTGTACTGGCGTCGCGGCCTGTTGCTGCTGGCCTTCGGCGCGGTCCATGCGATCTTCATCTGGGCGGGCGACATCCTGATGATGTACGCGCTGTGCTCGTTCCTGCTGCTCGCTTTCCGGCCACTGCCCGCGCGCTGGCTGGTCTGGCTGGGCGTGCTCATCTATGTCGTGCCCATCGGCTTCATGTACCTGATGGGGGGCATGGGATCGCTGCTCGGCGGCACCGAGGGCTGGGACAAGGCCATGGGCGAGATCGGCAAGCAGATGCAGGTGCTGATCGAGAACGAGCGGGCCGCCTACAGCAGCGGCAGCTATGCCGAGGCCACCTGGCAGCGACTGAAGAGCACGGGCATGGCCCTGAGCAACATCACCATGTTCGGCTTCGTGGTGTTCGGCATGTTCCTGCTGGGCGCGTGGTTCGTGCGCAGTGGCGCCATCGCCCGGCCGCACGAGTTCCCGCGCCTGTACCGGGCGCTGCGCTGGGTCGCGCTGCCGATCGGCGTGCTGGCGATGGTCGCGTCGGTGGCGCTGGAGCCCACGATGGACTTCGCCACCTTCAACCTGCGCATCTCGACGGCGTTCGCATTGCAGCTGATCGCGAACCTGCTGATGTGCCTGGGCTACGTCGCCTGGGTGATGCGCGCGCTGGCGTCCCCATGGTGGGCGCGGCCGCTCGGCGCGCTGGCCCCTGCGGGCCGCATGGCGCTGACCAACTACCTGATGCACTCGCTGGTGTGCACGTGGATCTTCTATGGCTATGGGCTGGGCTATTTCGAGCAACTCCCGCGTGCCTGGCAACCGGTGTTCGCGCTGGTGCTGTTCGGCCTGCAGGTGCTGTTGAGCCGCCTGTGGCTGTCGCGGTTCCGCTTCGGTCCGATGGAATGGCTGTGGCGGTCGATGACGTACCTGAAGCCCCAACCCATGCGTCTACGCCAGGGATGATTGCGACTAGACTGTGGCGGTGAAATCCCCCCACGACGACGTCCTCATCATCGGCGGTGGCGCCATCGGCCTGGCGACGGGCCTCGCGTTGCTGGAAGCCGGGCGCAGCGTGCGCATCCTCGATGCCGCCGCCGTCGGCAGCGGCGCCTCGCACGGCAATTGCGGCACCATCACCCCCAGTCACGCGCCACCCCTGGCTGCGCCCGGCGTGGTGGCGCAGGCGCTGCGCTGGATGTTCACGCCCGATGCGCCGCTCTACCTCAAGCCGCGCGTCGATCCGGCGCTGTGGCACTGGCTGCTGCGCTTCGCTGCGCGCTGCAACGTGCGCGACTGGCGGGCGAGCACGCACGCGCGCTCCGCGTTGCTCAACGATGCGCGCACGCTGTTGGCCGACTGGGTACAGCGCTACGGCCTGGCATGCGAGTTCGAGGAAGAGGGGCTCGATTACGTCTTCCGTGATCCCCGGCGGTTCCAGCATTACGTCGACGAGGCGGCGGTGCTGGCGGAATTCGGCATCGCCACGCAGGTGTTCGACGGCACCACCTACGAGCGCGAGGAGCCCGCGATGCTGCCTGGCGTCGCCGGTGCGATCCGCTTCCCCGGCGATGCACGCCTGCGTCCCGACCGCTACGTGGCCGAACTGGCACGCGTGGTGCGCGAGCGGGGCGGCCGCATCGAGGCGCATTGCCGGGTGGAGCGGCTGGAGCGGGCCGCGGGCGGCGTGCGCCTGACGACATCGCAGGGCACGCGAGAAGGGCGGGACGCGGTGATCGCGCTGGGTGCATGGACCCCCGCATTTGCGCGCACGCTGGGAGTGAGGGCGCCGATCCAGCCCGGCAAGGGATACTCGATCACCTATTCGCGCCCCTCGCGCGTACCGCGCCACCCGATGTTGCTCAAGGACCGCTCGGTCTGCGTGACCGTCTGGGAAAGCGGCTACCGGCTGGGCAGCACGATGGAATTCTCCGGCCACGACGACACGCTCAACGCGATGCGGCTGGCGGCGCTGGAGCGCGGTGCGCGCGAGTTCCTGCGTGAGCCCGTGGGCCCAGAGGTGCAGGAGCGCTGGTGCGGATGGCGGCCGATGACCTGGGACGACCTGCCGCTGCTGGGGCGGGCGCCGGGCCATGAGCATGTCTGGATCGCCGCCGGCCACGGCATGCTCGGGATCAGCATGAGCAGTTCCACCGGCCAGCTGATGGCCGACCTGATGACCGGCCGCACGCCGGCGTTCGACCCTTCGCCGTACCGACCGGAGCGATTCGCATGAAGCCGCAGGCGTTCGACCTGATCGTGATCGGTGGCGGTTCCGGCGGACTCGCGGGTGCGTTCCGCGCTGCCGCGTACGGCGCGAAGGTGGCGCTGCTGGAACCGAACGCGCTGGGCGGCACCTGCGTGAACGTGGGTTGCGTACCGAAGAAGGCGATGTGGCTGGCCGCCGAGTTGTCGCAGCGCATCGCGATGGCGGCGTCGCTTGGCTTCGATACGGCGCCGCCGACGCTGGACTGGAGGGAATTCATCGTCCATCGCCAGCGCTACATCGCCGGCATCCATGCCAGTTACATGAAGCGGCTCGACGAGAGTGGCATCGTGCTGATGCCCTGCCGCGGTCGCTTGCTGGACGCCCACACCGTGGTCAATGCCGATGGCGTGGCACTCAGTGCAAAGCATCTGCTGATCGCGACCGGCGGCCATCCCGTCCGCCCGGATATCCCGGGGGCCGAGCTGGGCAAGGTGTCCGATGATTTCTTCAACCTGTGCGCCGCGCCACCGCGCGTGGCGATCATCGGCGGCGGTTACGTGGCGGTCGAACTGGCGGGCGTGCTGCAGGCGCTGGGCAGCCAGGTGGAGGTGTTCGTGCGCGGGCCGCGGCTGCTCGACGGTTTCGATGCGCAGGTCAGCGACGAACTGGCGGCGGACATGCGCCAGCACGGCGTGCGGCTGCAGTTCGGCCACGCGGTGGCGGCGCTCGAGCGCGCGCCCGGCGACGGCGTCGTGGTGCTGGCGGAGGACGGCACGCGTACCGATCGCTTCGATACGGTGCTCTTCGCCACGGGACGGCGCGCGTCGACGCAGGACCTGGGGCTGGACGTCGCCGGCGTGGCGCTGGACTCGAAGGGGTTCGTGCCAGTGGACGCACGCCAGGACACCCGCGTCCCTGGCATCCATGCCGTCGGCGACGTCACCGGGCAGGCGGCATTGACGCCGGTCGCCATCGCGGCCGCACGGCGGCTGATGGACCGCCTGTTCGGTGGCCAGCCCGATGCGCGGCTCGACTATGCGCAGATTCCGACGGTCGTGTTCTCGCATCCGCCGGTAGGGCGGGTCGGGCTGACCGAAGCCGAGGCGCGCGCGCAGCATGGCGATGCGGTGACGGTACTCACCACCCGTTTCAGGCCGATGCTGCACGCACTGGCGGATTCGCCGCAGCGCAGCCTGTTCAAGCTGGTCTGCGTGGGCGAGGACAAGCGCGTCGTGGGCCTGCACCTGCTCGGCGAAGGCGCGGACGAGATGCTGCAAGGCTTCGCGGTGGCGCTGAAGAAGGGCATCACGCTGGCCGACCTGCACGACACGGTCGCCATCCACCCCACCAGCGCCGAGGAAGTCGTGCTGATGCGCTGATCGGGTCGATGGGGCACGGCGATACAATGGCGGCATGGATACTTTCACCCTGCATCGTGGCACCGCGCCGCTGTTCATCAGCCTGCCGCACAACGGCACGCGCATACCCGACGAGCTCGCCGGGCGCATGACGCCGGAAGCACGGCGCGTGCCGGATACGGACTGGCATGTCGCCGAGCTGTACGACTTCGCCCGGTCGCTCGGCGCGTCGATCATCGTGCCGGCTTACTCGCGCTATGTCGTCGACCTCAACCGGCCGGAAGACGATGTCTCCCTGTATCCCGGTCAGAACACCACCGGTTTGTGCCCCAGCGTACGTTTCAGTGGCGACCCGGTGTACCTGCCCGACCAGGCGCCCACGCCCGCGGAGATCGCTTCGCGGGTGGATGCCTACTGGCGTCCTTATCACCACGCGCTGCGGCAGGAGCTCTTTCGCATCCGTGAGGCGCATGGACGCGTGGTGTTGTGGGAAGGCCATTCGATCCGCAGCGTGGTGCCGTTCCTGTTCGATGGGCGCCTGCCGGATTTCAATCTGGGTACTGCGGGTGGAACGAGTTGTTCGTCGACCCTGCAGCAGGCACTGGAAGCGGAACTGGCTGCGCAGTCGGACTACAGTTTCGTCGTCAACGGGCGCTTCCGTGGCGGTTACATCACCCGCCACTACGCGGATGTCGCCAGCGGTATCCAGACCGTGCAGCTCGAGCTGGCGCAGCTCAACTACATGGACGAAGACACCTTCGCCTACCTGCCGGAGCACGCGGTACGGACACAGGCTCTTGTCCGCCGCCTGCTGGAGCGCACGCTGGCGTGAGGCGCTTGCCATGACGCAGCCCAAGGCGGAAGACGAACTCGCGCAGCCGCTCGACGTGGCGCCGACCGAAGCGCTGGAGGCGCCGCGTCCGCGGCCGGGTCTGCATGCGGTCAGCCGTTCGGGCTTGGTGCTCGCGGCGCTTGGTGCCATCGCCTTCTCGGGCAAGGCCATCATCGTCAAGCTCGGTTACCGCTATGGCGCGGATGCGGTGACCCTGCTCGCGTTGCGCATGCTGGTGGCGTTTCCGTTCTTCCTGCTGATGGGGGCCTGGGCCGCGCGCCGCAGTGCGCCGCTGTCGCGTGCCGACCGCATGAAGATCGCGCTGCTCGGTTTCCTCGGCTATTACCTGGCCAGCTTCCTCGACTTCGCGGGCCTGGCCTACATCACGGCCACGCTGGAACGCCTGATTCTCTACCTCACGCCGACGCTGGTGGCGTTCGCTGGCTGGCTGGCGTTCGGCAAGCGCATTTCGCGACGACAGGTCCTGGCGCTGCTCGTCAGCTATGCGGGCGTCGCACTGGCGTTCGGGCACGACCTGCAGGCCGGCGGTTCCAACATCCTGCTCGGGGGCGTGCTGGTGTTCGGCAGCGCGCTCGCCTATGCGATGTACCTGGTCGGCAGCGGCGAACTGGTGGCGCGCGTCGGCGCGGTGCGGCTGACGGCGTACGCCAGCAGTGTGGCCAGCGTGCTGTGCCTGCTGCAGTTCGTCATCCTGCGGCCGTTGCAGGCGATGGTGTTGCCCTGGGAGGTGTATGCGCTGTCGGTGGTCAACGGCACGCTGTGTACGGTGCTGCCAGTGCTGGCGGTGATGATGGCGGTCGCGCGCATCGGCTCCGCGCTCGCTGCCCAGGTCGGCATGATCGGTCCGGTATCGACCATCGTGCTCAGCCTGCTGCTGCTGGGGGAACCGATGGGCCCGTGGCAGGTGGCCGGCACCGTGTTGGTGATGGCGGGGGTGTTCGTGGTGTCGCAACAGAAAGCCGTGGCGCGCTGACGACGTCGGTCAAGCGGTAACGGTCGCGTCGGCGAGCCACTGCACCACGCTGGCCAGTGCATCGGCGTGGCTGTCGCCGGCCTGCCTGCGCTCGCGGTAGCGCTGCAGCTGTCCATGTGCGCTGGTGCCGCGGTCCAGGATCTGCCAGACGCGCTCGACCTGCGGTGCGCAGGCCAGGGCCACGATGTCGCCGTGCAGCGCATCCAGCGTGTTCTCCAGCATCTCGCGCACCGGGACCAGTCGCCGACTGCCGAGGTCGATCAGGCCCGCATCGAAGCCATGACGCTGCGCCCGCCACAGGTTTTCCGCGATGATCGCCTGGTCGCCTGCATGAAGGTCGGCATGCAGCGCCGGTCTGCGCTCGAGGTGGCGCACCAGGCAACGGTAGACCTGCGCGATGGCCAGGGCATCGCAAAGGTCCGTGCACGCATCGGTAACGCGGAGTTCCAGCGTGGGAAATGCCAGCGACGGACGCACGGCCCACCACAGGAAGCTCGCGTCCTGGATCGCGCGGCCATCCATCATGCGCCGAACGTAGTGGTCGTACTCGTCCTGTTCGCGGAACAGCGGCGGCAGCCCGGTGCGCGGTATCTCCTGGTAAGCGGTCTGCCGGTAGCCCATCAGGCCGGTGGCATGGCCCATCCAGAACGGCGATGACGTGCTGAGCGCCAGCAGCAGCGGGAGAAACGGCTGCATGCGCGCCATCAGCCCGACGCGTCGGCCGGGATCTTCAGGTTGCACATGCACGTGCAGGCCGCAGAGCAGGTTGCGCTGGCCCAGCATCTGCAACTCGCCCATCACCTGGTCGTAGTGGGGCTTGTCAGTGCTGCGCTGGCCGCGCCACGACGCGGACGGATGGGTGCCGGCCGACAGCACGCCCAAGCCATGCCGATGCGCGATCTCGCCCACGGTCCGGCGCAACATGCGCAGCTCGCGTTCGGCGGCAGCGGTGTCGTCATGCACGCCGGTCTGCACTTCGACCTGGGTCTGCAGCATCTCGCTGCCGAAGCGCTCGCCCAATGCTTCCCGGCAGTCGGCGAAGAAGCGTCTCGGCATGTGCCGCAGGCGCCGGCCGTTGCGACGGACCAGGAAGTATTCTTCTTCCAGGCCGAAGGTGTACGGATGCGCGGCGCATTCCTGTGTCATGCGCGGGTTATCGCACCGGCACGGTGAACACGATGTTCAAGGGTGATGGGATGCGCCCGCATGTCGCCAGCGGCATCCGGTCGTGCCGTCCTGCGCGACGATCAGACCTCGAGCGACGCCAGGTCCCCCTTCGCCTCCAGCCACGACTTGCGGTCGGAGGCCCGCTTCTTCGCCAGCAGCATGTCCATCAGGCCGCGCGTCTGCGGCTCATCGTCCACGGTGAGCTGCACCAGTCGCCGCGTATCCGGATGGATCGTGGACTCGCGCAGCTGCGAGGGATTCATTTCGCCCAGCCCCTTGAAGCGGGTGACGTTGACCTGCCCGCGGATCTTTTCGCGCTCGATCTTTTCCAGCAGCAGCCGCTTCTCTTCTTCGTCGAGCGCGTAGAACACCTGCTTGCCTACGTCCACGCGGAACAGCGGCGGCATCGCCACGAACACGTGGCCTGCGTTCACCAGGGCCGGGAAATGGCGCAGGAACAGGGCGGTCAGCAGGGTGGCGATGTGCAGGCCGTCGGAATCCGCGTCGGCCAGGATCACCACCTTGCCGTAGCGCAGGCCGCTGATGTCGTCCTTGCCGGGATCGCAGCCGATGGCGATGGCCAGGTTGTGCACTTCGTCGGAGGCCAGCACCGAGGTGCTGGCGACTTCCCACGTGTTCAGGATCTTGCCGCGCAGCGGAAGGATCGCCTGGAAATCTTTGTCGCGCGCCTGCTTGGCCGAGCCGCCGGCCGAGTCGCCTTCCACCAGGAACAGCTCCGTGCGCGAGAGATCCTGGCTGATGCAGTCGGCCAGCTTGCCGGGCAGGGCGGGACCTTGGGTGACTTTCTTTCGGACGACCTGCTTTTCGGTCTTCAGTCGTGCGCTGGCGCGTTCGATGGCGATCTGCGCGATCTTCTCGCCCAGGTCGACGTGCTGGTTCAGCCACAGGCTGAAGGCGTCGTGCGCCGCGCCCTCGATGAAACCGGCAGCTTGGCGCGAAGACAGGCGTTCCTTGGTCTGGCCGCTGAACTGCGGGTCGGTCATCTTCAACGAGAGCACGAACGTCACGCGGTCCCACACGTCCTCGGGCGCCAGCTTCACGCCGCGCGGCAGCAGGTTGCGGAAGTCGCAGAATTCACGCAGCGCGTCGGTCAGGCCGCTGCGCAGGCCGTTGACGTGCGTGCCGTGCTGGGCGGTGGGAATCAGGTTGACGTAGCTTTCCTGCACGAGTTCGCCTTCCGTCACCCAGGCCACGGCCCAATCGACGACTTCGCTGTCCTTCTTGAGTTGGCCGACGAACAACTCGGGCGGCAGCAGTTCGCGGCCGGCCATCTCGCCGCGCAGGTAATCGCGCAGGCCGTCCTCGTAGTGCCAACTGTCGCGCTCACCGGTCGCTTCGTCGAAGAGGGTGACGTTCAGGCCGGGACACAGCACCGCCTTGGCGCGCAGCAAGTGCTTGAGCGCGCGCACATTGAACTTCGGCGTATCGAAGTATTTCGGGTCGGCCCAGAAGCGCACGCGGGTGCCGGTGTTCTTCTTGCCGACGCTGCCCACCACTTCCAGCGGCGTGGCGCGGTCGCCGTTGCGGAAGGTGATGCGGTGTTCGCTGCCTTCGCGCTTGATGTGCACCTCCACCAGCGTGGAGAGCGCATTGACCACGCTGACACCGACGCCATGGAGGCCGCCGGAGAAGGTGTAGTTCTTGTTGCTGAACTTGCCGCCCGCATGCAGGCGGGTGAGGATCAGCTCCACGCCCGGGATCTTCTCCTCGGGATGGATGTCGACCGGCATGCCGCGGCCATCGTCGCTGACTTCGCAGCTGCCGTCCTTGTACAGCGTGACCTCGATGCTGCCGGCATGCCCGGCCAGCGCCTCGTCCACCGCGTTGTCGATGACTTCCTGCGCCAGGTGGTTGGGACGGGCGGTGTCGGTGTACATGCCGGGCCGGCGCTTGACGGGGTCAAGGCCGGAAAGGACTTCGATGTCGGCGGCGTTGTAGCGGCTGCTCATGGTGCGTGGGGGTCTCAGCGGGACGGCGCGGCGTCCTGCAGGGCGCCGCCGGTGTAGGGATTGAAGAGGTAGTCGCCGGGGAAGCTTTCGCCGGTCGCGGCGTCCTGCCGCGGCGGCAGCAGGCTGCCCAGCGGCGTCCGGAACGTGTAGGTGTCGAGGGACGTGCGCACCTGCACCCGCCCGTCGGCCGCCGGATCGAACAGCGGCTTGCTCTTCGCATCGCGGGCATTGAGGACGGCGAAGTGCATGTTGTCGCCCATCGGCCCGAGCATGTTGGCCATCACGGGGCGCAGGATGGAAAGCAGGTTCTTCAGCGGTGCTGGGATGCTCGACGACGCCATGGGCGCGTGAACCGTGCCCGCCGCATCGACGAAGCGCATGTCGGCGAACAGCACATCGCCGTCGGCGAAGGCATCGATGCCTGCCATCCCCACCTTGCCGCGCACCATCGCCACCAGCAGGTAGTCGTCGAGCTGTGCAACGAACTGCTTGCGGTCGGCGTCCGACAGGTTTTGCTGCTGGGCGGCCGAGACATGCCAGTAGACCGGCGGGATGACCCAGACCAGTTCCATGGTGTCATCGCCCATGTGGGTGCGCTGGGTGTCCTGCGCCACCTGGTCCAGCCGGACCTCCTTCAGCGGCAACGGCGCGCGTTGCGCCCATGCGGTCGGCGCCAGCAGGGTCACGGCCACCAGGGCGGCGGCGAGCATTCGTAAGGAGAAGCGCATGCGACGTCCTCTGTCGGATCGAAGGGTGCGGCAGTGTGCCGCCTGGGCCGGATTTTTGCCATGTTCAGTCGCACGCGCTGACACTGCGCGCGCGGACAGGGATGCCCCTTGGGGACGCCGACCGGCGCCCCCAGATTTCCCCCATCCACGAGGAGCACTGCCATGAAGCCCCGCAACCTGTTGCTGCTGTCTGCCGCCGCCCTCGGCGCGTTGTTCGCGGTCCAGGCCCTTGCACAATCCCGGACTGCCAGCGAGGCCGACAAGCCCAGGCAGGACCAGACCCAGACCGCCGACCCCTCCGATCCGGAAGCCAAGGCGCGCCGACGTGCCGCCAATGAAGCTGCCGCCAAGCAGCGCAAGGCCGCGGAGGGCCAGCAGAAGAAGGCTGGCGACGAAGAGGAAGAGCGCAAGCCCTGACCGACGTCCGCTTTGCCGGAGCCCTTGTGCCGCAAGGGTTTCGCGCTCGCATGCAGGTACGCGACGCCCCGCTTCGGCGGGGCGTCGCGCTTCCGGGCGACACGCGTTGCCTGTAGACTATGGCTTTCCGGAGCCCCGCCCATGACTCCCCTGATTTTCGTTACCGGCGGCGTTGTGTCCTCGCTTGGCAAGGGCATCGCCGCCGCTTCGCTTGCGTCCATTCTCGAAGCACGTGGCCTGAAGGTCACGATGATGAAGCTGGACCCCTACATCAACGTCGATCCGGGCACCATGAGCCCGTTCCAGCACGGTGAGGTGTACGTCACCGACGACGGCGCCGAGACCGACCTGGACCTGGGCCACTACGAGCGCTTCGTGCGCACCCGCCTGAGTCGCAAGAACTCGGTCACCACCGGCCGGATCTACGAAAACGTGATCCGCAAGGAGCGCCGCGGCGACTACCTGGGCGCCACCGTGCAGGTGATCCCGCACATCACCGACGAGATCCGCCGCTGCATCGATGAGGCCACCGAAGGCTTCGACGTGGCGCTGGTCGAGATCGGCGGTACGGTCGGCGACATCGAGTCGCTGCCGTTCCTCGAGGCCATTCGCCAGATCCGCACCGAGCGAGGCCCAGAGAAGGCGCTCTTCATGCACCTGACACTGGTGCCCTACGTGGCGGCGGCGGGCGAGCTGAAGACCAAGCCCACGCAGCACTCGGTGAAGGAACTGCGCTCGATCGGCATCCAGCCCGACGTGCTGCTGTGCCGGTCCGAGCAGCCGATCCCCGATTCCGAGCGCCGCAAGATCTCCCTGTTCACCAACGTGCCCGAGCGCGCCGTCATCAGCGTGCCGGACGTGGACGTGCTCTACCGCATTCCGATGGGCCTGCACCGGCAGGGCCTGGACGACATCGTCCTGCGCCAGTTCCGCATCGACAACGCGCAGGCTGCGGACCTGTCCGAGTGGGAAGCCGCGGTCGATGCCACGCTCAATCCGCTGGATGAGGTGACCATCGCCGTCGTCGGCAAGTACGTCGATCACCAGGATGCGTACAAGTCGGTGGGCGAGGCCCTGAAGCATGGCGGCCTGCGCCAGCGCACGCGCGTCAACCTGAAGTGGATCGAAGCCCAGGAACTGGAAGGCACCGACATGGCGCTGCTGCAGGGCGTGGACGGCGTGCTTGTGCCGGGTGGCTTCGGCGATCGCGGCTTCGAAGGCAAGGTGCTGACCTCCCGCTTCGCCCGCGAGCAGAAGCTGCCGTATTTCGGCATCTGCTACGGCATGCAAGCGGCGGTTGTCGATTACG
Organism: uncultured Pseudoxanthomonas sp.; assembly: GCF_947498795.1. NCBI lineage: Bacteria > Pseudomonadati > Pseudomonadota > Gammaproteobacteria > Lysobacterales > Lysobacteraceae > Pseudoxanthomonas > uncultured Pseudoxanthomonas sp. Next base: position 618,208 of record NZ_CANMLQ010000001.1, read on the forward strand.
CCCGCCATGTGGCCGGACTGGAAAACGCCAACAGCACGGAGAACGACAAACAGTCGCCGCATCCCGTGATCGGCCTGATCACCGAGTGGCGCACGGCGGCCGGCGATGTCGAGAAGCGCGATGAGCGCTCCGACCTGGGCGGCACGATGCGCCTGGGCCTGCAGGAGCAGCGCCTGAAGCCCGGCACGTTGGCGCGGGACCTGTACGGCAAGGACGTGGTGGCCGAGCGCCATCGCCATCGGTACGAGTTCAACAACCGCTATCGCACCCAGTTGGAGGACGCCGGCCTGGTGATCGCGGCCAAGTCGATGGACGACCTGCTGGTGGAGATGGTGGAGTTGCCGCGCGCCGTGCATCCGTGGTTCCTGGCCTGCCAGGCGCACCCTGAGTTCCTGTCCACGCCGCGCGACGGCCATCCGCTGTTCGTCGGCTTCATCCGCGCCGCCCGCGAAAAGAAGGCGGGCGGCAAGCTGTTGAAGGAAGCGCGCGCGTAAATGCATGTCCCTGCTCCCGCCGGGAGAAGGTGCCCCAAAGGGGCGGATGAGGGTCCGGCGGAATCCGGTGTGTTCCAGCCATCCGTATTCCGCCGTACCCTCACCCCAACCCCTCTCCCGGGGGGGGAGAGGGGCTCAAACGAGAGGTGTGTGAATGAAACTCTGTGGATTCGATGTCGGGCTCGACCAGCCCCTGTTCCTGATCGCCGGCCCGTGCGTGATCGAATCGATGCAGCTGCAGATCGACGTCGCTGGCCGCCTGAAGGAAATCACCGGCAAGCTGGGGATGAACTTCATCTTCAAGTCCAGCTTCGACAAGGCCAACCGCACCTCCGGCACCAGCTTCCGCGGCCCGGGCATGGAAGAGGGCCTGAAGGTGCTGGACGCAGTGAAGAAGCAGGTCGGCGTGCCGGTACTCACCGACGTGCACGAATACACCCCGATGGACGAAGTCGCGGCCGTCGTCGACGTGCTGCAGACGCCGGCCTTCCTCGTGCGCCAGACGGACTTCATCAAGAAAGTCTGCTCGGCGGGCAAGCCGGTCAACATCAAGAAGGGCCAGTTCCTGTCGCCGTGGGACATGAAGCCCGTGGTCGACAAGGCCAAGTCCACCGGCAACCAGGACATCATGGTCTGCGAGCGGGGCGCTTCCTTCGGTTACAACAATCTGGTCAGCGACATGCGTTCGTTGAGCGTGATGCGCGATACCGGTTGCCCGGTGGTATTCGATGCGACGCATTCGGTGCAGTTGCCGGGAGGGCAGGGCAGCAGCTCGGGCGGCCAGCGCGAATTCGTGCCGGTGCTGGCACGCGCCGCAGTCGCGGTCGGTGTGGCCGGCCTGTTCGCCGAAACCCACCCGGATCCGGCCAAGGCCCTGTCCGATGGCCCGAACGCGTGGCCGCTGGACAAGATGGAAGCGCTGCTGGAAACGCTGCTGGCGCTGGACGGCATCACCAAGAAGAATGGTTTTTTGGAGAGCACGGTCTGAGACTGGCGCGCTCCATTGTCGTCGTGTTGATGCTTGCGTCGACGTGCGTGACGTCCGCATTCGGCTGCACGATTGGCTCTCAGGTGCCCGAACAAGATCTGCCGGACGCGGTCTTGCGCAATGATGTCGTTTTCGTCGCTCGCCTGTCCGACTACGCGCGTATTGCCCCAGCCTTGGGTGAAGAATACTTCCGTGGACAAATGGCGTTCGAGGTGACCGAGCGGATCAAAGGTGAACCCGGAGCGGGTGCCATGCTGGTCGAAAGGACGACGGTACCGGCCTATGAGGGCTTGCCTCCCGGACCGGCTTGCGGCCCATTCGTCGTCGCACCCTACAACGAGGGTGCCATGTTCATTGTCTTTGCCTTGCGTGACGAAAAGACCGGATATTTGCGTCCGGACCCGCGCTCGTACAGGCTTGATATTCCCGATAGCGAGTCTGAAAGATGGCTCGCCCTTGTCAGAACAACCCACCACGACTCCTTGACCCCATGACCAACATTACCAAGATCCACGCCCGCGAAATCCTCGATTCCCGCGGTAATCCCACCCTCGAAGCCGAGGTCACGCTGGAAGACGGTTCCTTCGGTCGCGCGATGGTGCCGTCTGGCGCCTCGACCGGCACCAAGGAAGCCGTGGAACTGCGCGACGGCGACAAGACCCGCTACCTGGGCAAGGGCGTGCGCAAGGCGGTGGAGAACGTCAACGGCCCCATCGCGAATGCGCTGCACGGGTTCGACGCCACCGACCAGGAGGGTCTGGACCGTCGCCTGATCGACCTGGACGGCACCGAGAACAAGGGTCGTCTGGGCGCCAATGCACTGCTCGGCGTGTCGATGGCGAACGCCCATGCGGTGGCCGCGTCTAAGAAGGTCCCGCTGTGGCAGCACCTGTCCAATGGCGAGGTGACCTTGCCGGTGCCGATGATGAACATCATCAACGGCGGCGCGCACGCCGACAACAACGTGGACTTCCAGGAATTCATGGTGCTGCCGGTCGGATTCGATTCGTTCGCCGAATCGCTGCGCGCGGGCACCGAGATCTTCCACTCGCTGAAGTCGGTGCTGAAGGGCCACGGCCTGAGCACGGCGGTCGGCGACGAGGGCGGCTTCGCCCCCGATTTCCGCAGCAACGTAGAAGCGCTGGACACCATCCTGGAAGCCATCGGCAAGGCCGGCTACACCGCCGGCGAAGACGTGCTGCTGGGCCTGGACGTGGCGTCCAGCGAGTTCTTCGACAACGGCAAGTACCATCTGGTGGGCGAGAACAAGCGCCTGACCAGCGAGCAGTTCGTCGACTTCCTGGCCGACTGGGCCGCGCAGTACCCCATCATCACCATCGAAGACGGCCTGGCCGAGGACGACTGGGCGGGCTGGAAGCTGCTGACCGACCGGATCGGCAAGAAGGTGCAGCTGGTCGGCGACGACCTGTTCGTGACCAATCCGAAGATCTTCAAGGAAGGCATCGAGTCCGGCACGGCCAACGCGATCCTGATCAAGGTCAACCAGATCGGCACGCTTACCGAGACCCTGGAGGCCATCGCGATGGCGCACCACGCGAACTACGCCGCCGTCGTGTCGCATCGCTCGGGCGAAACCGAAGACACCACCATCGCCGACATCGCGGTAGCCACGACGGCCACGCAGATCAAGACCGGCTCGCTGTGCCGCAGCGACCGCGTGGCCAAATACAACCAGCTGCTGCGCATCGAAGAGGCGCTGGGCAGCAAGGCGCGCTACGCCGGCCGCAACGCCTTCGTGTCGCTGAAGAAGTAATCCATGCGCAAGGCGCCCTGGCTCCTGCTGGTCCTCGTGCTGCTGCTGGGATGGCTGCAGTACAAGTTCTGGTTCGGTGTGGGAAGTTCAGGGCAGGTCGTCGCGCTGGAGCAGCAGGTCGAGTCGCAGAAGCGCGAGAATGCCGGCCTGCAGGAGCGCAACGATGCGTTGGCCGCCGAAGTCGAGGACCTCAAATCGGGCGAATCGGCGGTGGAGGAGCGTGCACGCAGCGAACTGGGCATGATCAAGCCGGGCGAGAAGTTCTACCGCGTGGTCGAACCCGCTGCGCCGGCGCCGGCCGCGGAAGGCGATGCGGCCGGCAACGCCGCCACCGCGGACCCGCTTCCCTGATGGCCCGTCTCTGGGCCGTCGTGCCCGCCGCAGGACGCGGCACCCGCTTCGGCGGCGAACTCCCCAAGCAGTATCTCCCGGTGGAGGGTGCGCCCCTGATCGCGCACACGCTCGCGGCCCTGTTCGCGCACGATGCGGTGGAGGGCGCCGTGGTGCCGGTGTCGGAGAACGACGCGGACTGGCCGCGCTGGACGGAATTCGCGGGCAAGCCGGTGCTCGCCTGCGTCGGTGGCGCCAGCCGTGCGGCGTCCGTGCTGGCCGGCCTGCACGCACTGCCTGACGACGTGCGCCCGGATGATTTCGTACTGGTGCACGATGCGGCGCGCCCGAACGTCTCCCTGGCCGACCTGACGCAACTGCTGGAACGTGGTCGCAATGATCCGGTCGGTGCGATCCTCGCCGCACCGGTGCGGGACACGTTGAAACGGGGTGGCGACGACGGCGGGATCGACGCCACCGAACCCCGAGAGCGCCTGTGGCGTGCGTTCACGCCGCAACTTTTCCGTCGCCTGCAGCTGACCCGCGCGCTCGAGTCCGCCACGACCGATGGCGTCGAGGTCACCGACGAGGCGATGGCGATGGAGCGCCAGGGCTTGCGCCCGCTGCTGGTGGAAGGCTCCGAGAGCAACTTCAAGATCACCACGCCGGCGGACCTGGCCCGGTTCGCCTACGAACTGGCGCAGCGTCACCGCTGACCTCCTGACGGAAACGACATGCCCGATTCCTTGAACATCCGCATCGGCCAGGGCTTCGATGTGCACGCCTTCGGCGACGGCGACCACCTCATGCTGGGTGGTGTGCGCGTGCCGCACGATCGCGGCGTGCTGGCGCACAGCGACGGCGACGTGGTGCTGCATGCCGTGTGCGATGCCATGCTCGGTGCGTTGGCGCTCGGCGACATCGGCCGGCATTTCCCGCCTTCGGATGATCGTTGGAAGGGCGCGGACAGCCGTGCGTTCCTGCGCCACTGCGATGCCTTGCTGCGTGAACGCGGCTGGCGCGTCGGCAATGCCGACGTCACCGTCATCTGCGAGCGTCCCAAGGTCGGTCCCCATGCCGATGCGATGCGGGCTTGCGTGGCCACGGATCTCGGGATCGACGCGGATGCGGTCAGCATCAAGGCGACCACGACGGAGAAGCTGGGCTTCACCGGGCGCGGCGAAGGCATCGCGGCGCAGGCGGTGGTGCTGCTGGTGCGCGCATGAGCGGGGCATTGCCGCGCGCGTTCGGCGCGTCGGTGCTGTCGGCGCGTATCCGCACGGCACCGGAGGATTTCTTCGTCGAGGAGCTTCCGGGTTTCGAGCCCTCGGGCGAAGGCGAACACCTGCTGCTGACGGTCGAGAAGCGCGGCATGAATACCGCGTTCGCCGCCAAGCGCATCGCGGCGTGGGCGGCGATCGCCGACATGGGCGTCGGCTACGCCGGCCTCAAGGACCGCCATGCGGTGACGCGGCAGCGCTTCAGCGTGCACCTGCCACGCAAGGTGGCACCGGACCTGGGCGGGCTGGCATCGGACGATCTCAAGGTCATCGATGCGTCATGGCATTCGCGCAAGCTGCCGCGCGGGGCGTTGGCCGGCAACCGGTTCGCGCTGGTGCTGCGTCAGGTGGAAGGGAATCGGCAAGCGATCGATGCACGTCTTGCCGAGATCGCCGCGCATGGTCTGCCCAACTGGTTCGGTGAACAGCGCTTCGGACGCGATGGCGGCAACGTGGCGGCGGCACTGGCGATGTTCGGTGGGCGCCGGGTGCGGCGCGAGCAACGGTCCATTCTCCTGTCCGCCGCACGTTCGGAGCTGTTCAACCGCGTGCTCTCGGCCCGGCTTGCCGACGGCAGCTGGAATCGCGGCCTCGAAGGCGAAGTGTGGATGCTGGCCGGAAGCCGCAGCGTCTTCGGGCCCGAGCCCTGGAGCGAGACGCTCGCGCAGCGCCTGGCCGACTTCGATATCCATCCGACAGGGCCGTTGTGGGGCGCGGGGGCATCGCGCGCGCAGGCTGCCGCCCATGCCTGCGAGGACGCGGCGCTGCAGGGCGAGGATGCGCGCGCGCTGAAGACGGGGCTCGAGCAGGAGGGCCTCCGCCAAGAGCGTCGTGCCCTGCGACTGCGACCCGACGGGTTGGCTTGGGAGTGGCTGGATGCGTCGACGCTCAAGGTTCATTTCGCTCTGCCGCCCGGGAGCTATGCCACCGCCGTGCTGCACGAGTTGGGGGACGCCGCGGACGCGTCCGGACCGGCCTGAGCCGTTCGTCGGAAATCGGGCACAAGCACTGGCAGCGTGGAATGGCGGGCGTATAAGCGTTAGCGACGGCGGTGGATGATGCCTCGCCGCCGAGATGTCGGTCGCAGCAACGTCCTGCTACTTGGAGGTCGCCATGAGTCGCCTCGATCGCTTTTCCAGCGCCCTTTTCCTCGCCGTGCTGCTTTCCGGTTGCGCGAGCACCCGTACCGCGAGCACCGCCGACGAGGCATTGATGCAGCCACGATCCGACGTGGATGCGGTCTACGTGGGCTATGTCAATGCCATCGCCAAACAGCGCGGTACCGAAGTGATGTGGGTCAACCCACCCAAGAAGCGAGTGTCGGCCTCCGTCGCCTCCGCGCGATAGCGGATAGGCAGGCCGAGCTAGCGGCGCCGGGCCAGGAGTACCAGCACGGCGCCGGTGCCGCCCTGCGCCGGTGGTGCCGAGTGGAACGCGAGGACATCCGCGCGATGGCGCAGCATCCTGTCGACCGCATTCTTGATCACGGGTGCGCCGACCTCGGATCGCGTGCCCTTGCCATGGATGATTCGGACACATCCGTAGTCGTGCTGGTGGGCCTCCAGCAGGAATTGCCTCAACAGGCCTTCCGCCTGCAACGCCGTGGCGCCGTGCAAGTCGAGTTCATCCTGGACGGAGAACTGGCCCCGCTTCAGTCGCTGGAAGGCGCGCGGCGACAAGGCCTCGCGCCGATGGCTCAGCACATCGCCGGCCGCGTGCAGGTCGAAGGATTCCAGCCCGCGCTGGAATTCGCTCAGCGCGTCGACATCATCCTGCTCGGCCATGCGAGCACGCGGTTTCGGCGGCGCCTTGCGCGGCGGTGGCGTGGCGGTGTCCAGGCGTCGCACGTCGCCGATCGCCTCGCGGAACAGCGCGGCGTCGTCATCGTCGGGGGGCGCGGAGCGGGACATGCCGCCAGCGTAGCGGCATCGCCACGTGACGCAAGCGCGGGAAGCCTCGGCGTTGTTCCGGTATCATGGGGCCGTCCCCGAGGAACCCCATGCGCGTACTGGTCAGCAACGACGACGGCGTCGACGCCCCCGGCATCCGAATCCTGGCAGAGGGCCTGCGTAGCGCAGGCCACGAAGTGTATGTGGTCGCGCCCGACCGCGATCGCTCCGGCGCCAGCAACTCGCTGACGCTCGACCTGCCGATCCGGCTCAAGCGCATCGACCACTACACCTGCAGCATCGCCGGCACGCCGACCGACTGCGTGCACCTGGCGCTGACGGGCATGCTCGAGTTCGAGCCCGACATCGTGGTATCGGGCATCAACAACACCGCCAACCTGGGCGACGACGTCATCTACTCCGGCACGGTCTCGGCGGCGATGGAAGGGCGCTTCCTGGGCCTGCCCGCAGTGGCCATGTCGCTGGCCACCAAGAACCACGACGCCAGGCATTACGAGACCGCCGCGCGTGCCGCCGTGGAGATCGTCGCGCGTTTGAAGTCGGATCCGCTGCCGGCCGACACCATCCTCAACGTCAACGTGCCGGATCTCGCATGGTCGGAGGTGCGGGGCTTCGAAGTCACGCGCCTCGGCAACCGCCACCGTTCCGAGCCCTGCGTGCCGCAGCCGGATCCGCGCGGCCACACCGTCTACTGGATAGGCCCCGCCGGCCGCGAGCAGGATGCGGGCCCGGGCACGGACTTCCACGCGGTGCGTACGGGCCATATCTCCATCACGCCGATCCATGTCGACCTGACCCGCTACCAGGCGCTCGAGAAAGTCGCGGGCTGGGTGGGCGGATTGACGGCCTCGCTCGAGGGGACGGCATGACGCCGCGACTGCGGCTGCAGCCGGAAGCGGTGGGCATGGGCATGACCTCGCAGCGCGTGCGCGACCGCCTGGTCGAGCGGCTGCGCGAGTCGGGCATCGCCGACGAGCGCGTGCTGAATGCCATCCGCACGTTGCCGCGCCACCTGTTCGTCGATGAAGCGCTCGCCACCCGCGCTTACGAGGACACGGCGCTGCCGATCGGCCACAGCCAGACCATTTCGCAGCCGTGGGTGGTCGCGCGCATGACCGAGGTCCTGCTGGAAGCGGCGCCGAAGAAGGTACTGGAGATCGGCACCGGATCGGGTTACCAGGCCGCGGTCCTCGCGATCCTCGGGCTGGAGGTGTACACGGTCGAACGCATCGGCGACCTGCTGCGTCAGGCGCGCAAGCGGCTGCGGCAGATGGGCTTCAACGTCCGCAGCAAGCACGACGACGGACGCATCGGCTGGGTCGAGCACGGTCCCTACGACGCCATCATCGTGACCGCCGCCGCGCCGGCCCTGGTGCCGGTGCTGGTGGAACAACTCGCGATCGGCGGGCACCTCGTCGCACCGGTCGGCGGCAGCGGCTCGCAATCGCTCGTGCGTCTGGTGAAGCGCGCCGACGGCAGCATCGAGGAAACGACGCTGGCGCCCGTCGTGTTCGTGCCGCTGTTGTCCGGCACCCTGGACTGACCGGCATGACCCATCCGCGTCCCGACGAAGGATCGCCGAACCATCCGGCATCGCTGGGAGAGCAGCTGGCCGGCATCATCGAGCGCCTGCCTCCCGACACGCTGAGCCTGGGCGAACTGCTGGATGTGTTCAGCGACGAAGGCCTGCTGTTGCTCACCATCCTGCTGACCCTGGTGTTCCTGATCCCCGTGTCGATCCCGGGCGTCAGCACCGTGTTCGGCGCGGCGATCCTGCTGGTCGGCGTGAGCCGCCTGTTCAACCGCCCGCTGTGGCTGCCACAACGCGTCAAGCACAAGGCGCTGCCGGCCGATCGCCTGCGCCCCGGCCTGACCGGTGGGCTGGTCTGGGTGCGCCGGATGGAAAGGATCAGCCGTCCGCACCGGCTGCGTGTCTTCGTCGACGGGCCGGGGCAAGGCGTCTTCAACAACCTCGCCTTCATCCTCGCTGCCCTATTGTTGATGGCGCCTTTTGGATTCGTGCCATTCAGCAACACCCTGCCAGCCTTGGCGCTGCTGCTGTACGCCATCGGCTTCATCCAGCGCGATGGCGGCGCGATCCTGATGGGCCACCTGGCCAACATCGGTACGATCGTCTACTTCAGCGTGCTGATCGGTGGGGGCGGGGTGGCGGCACGCGAACTGTTCCAGCGCCTGACCGGCTGAGGCCGGCGGCCATCGCCCTGTGAGGAAACGAACGACCGCATGACCACGACGCTTCGTCCACGCCACCGCATCGCGCGCGCGTTCCTTGCCGGCATCGCCCTCGCGGTGCTGGGCGCCTGCTCCACCACGGTGGTGCGCGAGCCCACCGCATCGTCGACCACGCGCAAGGCGTCCCAGGCCAAGCCCGGTGCCACGGTGCGCGTGCAGCGCGGCGACACGCTCTACGGCATCGCGTTCCGCAACGGCATCGACGTCAACGACCTGGCCCGCTGGAACAACCTCGCTGCCCCCTACACGATCTATCCGGGCCAGTCGCTCAAGCTGTTCCCCGGCACCGGCGGCAGTCGTCCCACGACGACCACCACGACGGCCGCCCGACCCACGACCGGCACGACCACGCGTCCCGCCCCGCCGCCAGCGCCGGTCACCCGCCCAGCGCCGACGCCGGCGCCCGCAAACAGCGGTTTCAGCTGGCGCTGGCCTGCCGAGGGGCACTTGATCGGTCGGTATGTCGCAGGCGACGCGACGAAGCAGGGTATCGACATCGCGGGCAGCAGCGGACAGGCCGTCCGCGCCGCCGCGGATGGGGTGGTGGTCTATTCCGGCGCAGGGCTGGTGGGTTACGGCGAGCTGATCATCGTCAAGCACAGTGAGGCCTGGCTGTCGGCGTACGGCCACAACCGCAAGCGACTGGTCAACGAAGGCCAGAACGTCAAGACCGGCCAGCAGATCGCGGAAATGGGCAGCAGTGGCGCTTCGCGCGAGATGCTCCACTTCGAGATCCGCCACAACGGCAAGCCGGTGGATCCGCTCCAGTACCTGCCGCCGCGGTGAACGTCGTCCAGGGCGGGGCGATGGCAAGGTGGACGCCGGCGGTGCTGGCGGTTGTCGTGTTCGCAGCGGGGGTCCTCGCCGCGTGCCAGCGTCCCCGCGAGGTACCCACGCAATCGCACGTGGACGTGGTCACGCTCAATCTCTGGCACGACAAGCAGGACTGGCCGCACCGGCAGGACATGATCGTCGCCGAGTTGGCGACGCTGGCACCCGACATCATCGTCTTGCAGGAGGTGCTGCAGGACGCCGCGCTACCGAACCAGGCGCAGACGCTTGCCGCCCGACTCGGCTACCGGTACCGCTTCTTTTCCGCCGACGCGGCCGGCCAGGCCCGGCGCTACGGCAATGCGATCCTGGTGAAGGGGGCGGTCGAAAAGTCGCGGGAGGTCAAGCTGTCCCCGCTGGACGATTACCGTACCGCCGGCTGGGTGCGCACGCGGGTCGGGGGCCGTCCATTGAATGTCTACGTGACCCACCTGCACCACACGCCGACCGGCGGGGCGATCCGGGCAGACCAGATCGGCGGTGTGCTGGCGTTGATCGGCGAGACATCGGGCGACGCCCCCTCGATCATCGGCGGCGACTTCAACACGCGCGCCGATGCGTCCGAACTCGCGCCGCTGCGCACGCGCTTCGTCGACGCCTATTCGGACGCGCACGCGGGCGTGGATACGAACGACCCGACGCACACCACGCTCAATCCGCACCTCGGCCATGCGCCGATCCGCATCGACCACGTGTTCGCCCAGCGCGATGCGTTCCGTGTCGTCGACGCCGACATCATCCTCGACCGGCCCGACGCGACCGGCGCCTGGCCCTCGGACCATTACGGCGTCCGCGTGCGGCTGGCGCGCTCGCCGGACTGATCCTCGGCGGTGACGCACAGCGAGGTGCCGCGCCGATGGTCGGTGCCCCATGTTCGGTGCCCGGCCGTATCGATGTGGATCCTGGTCGGCGTGTAGAACCCTAGCCCCATCGCCAGCGCGGGCCCCTGCGTGCGCCAGAAGTGGCATAGCGCGGCCACGCGACGGTCGTCGGCAAGGTCGAAATCCAGCGCATTGTTCAGCAGATGCCGACTGCGCGCGCTGCCGCCGGCGCAGCGGTTCACCTCCACCGACCGGTAACCCGAACGCACCCGGTTGCCGTCGACGATTCCCATCGCCTGCAACTGCGCGACCACGCGCAGGGTAGGCACGATCGCCGCGGCGCTGTCGGGCGGGGGCAACAGGAATTCCGGCGCATCGCAGGCCTGCCAGCGACGGCTGGAGCGCAGCAGCGCGGGGATCGGCACGACCCGACCCACGCCGGCATCGGTCAATGTGCGCTGATAGGCCGTCAGGGCGCGCGCGTCGGCCTTCGCACGCCAGGCGTCGTACCGCTGGGTGGCATCCGGAGCCGGGACCGGCCGAGCGCATGCCGCGAGGAGCAGCAGGGCAGGCAGCAGGGACCGGCCCCGCATCGCGGCCAGATCAGGCCGATGCGAGCAGGAAACCAGCCACGACCTTGCGCGATTCGCCGGCCAGTACGTTGAAGGTGCGGGCGGCCGCGGCATTGGTCATGACCTCCAGGCCCACGCCCTGGCGCAGGCAGGCGGCCATGACGGACGCGGGCGGAAACACCTGGCGCTCGCCCGTGCCCAGCAGGATCACTTCCGGCTGCAGCGCCAGCAGCGGGGCCAGGTCGTCCGGCGCCAGCGCGGCGCTGTCGTGCACCGGCCAGTCCTCGACCAGCTGCTGGGGCGAGAGGATGAAGCTGGTCGCCAGCACGCGGTCGTTCACGCGTGCGGTCTGGCCGTCCGCGGCGCGCAGCGCGAAGGCGTAGTCGGGCAGTTCGTGGCTCAGCTGCATGGCAGGCGACCTGCGTGACGGATCAGCCGCGCGGCAGCACGATGTGCCGGCGTTCCTTGCTCGGACGGTACAGGACGGCGGTGTGGCCGATGCGCTGCACGAGGGCGGCGTCGACCTTGTCTGCCAGGTCCTCGATCATGCTGTCGCGGGCGTCGCGATCCTCGCCGGCGACTTTCACCTTGATAAGTTCGTGCTGTTCCAGCACCGCGTCCAGCTCGGCGATGAAGGCCGGGGTGACGCCCTTGTTGCCGATCTGCAGCAGCGCTTTCAGGTCGTGGGCCTGGCCGCGCAGGAAACGGGTCTGGGCAGCGGTCAGGGCAACAGGCATGCGGCACGGTACGGGTCGAAAAGGGCGATCAGGGTATCATGGCCACCCCCACGAACGGCTCCGGCGGCTCCCGTCGCAGCGTGCCCGGAGACCTCGCCGCCATGGCCACCCGCAGCAAGAGCAGCCAGCGCTGGCTGAAGGAACACTTCTCCGATCCCTACGTGAAAAAGGCCCAGGCCGAGGGTCTCCGATCCCGTGCGGCCTACAAGCTGGAGGAGCTGCTCGAGCGCGACCGCCTCCTCAAGCCGGGCATGGTCGTCGTGGACCTGGGCGCCGCCCCGGGCGGCTGGTCGCAGTTCGTCCGCCAGGCGATGGGGGACAGCGGCCGTGTGGTCGCGATGGACATCCTGGACATGCCGCCGCTGGCCGGCGTGGACTTCCTTCATGGGGATTTCAGGGAGGACAGCGTCCTATCGCAGCTGGAAGCCATGCTGGACGGTGCCCGGGTGGACCTTGTGCTGTCCGATATGGCCCCCAATAAGAGTGGTGTGGATGCGGTGGACCAGCCGCGGATGATGCATCTGGCGGAGTTGGCGATGGCATTCGCCGACGACCACCTGAAGCCGGGCGGGGCCTTCCTGATCAAGCTGTTCCAGGGGGCCGGGTCCGACGACTACATCCGCGAGCTGCGTCGCCGCTACGACAAGGTGGCGATCCGCAAGCCGGACGCCTCCCGCAAGCGCTCCCCCGAGGTGTACGCCCTGGGACAGGGCAAGCGGATCCAAATCAAGTAAGGTCACGTAACGTGCGCAAGCGCAAAGAGGAATACCGGAGCCGATGAGGATGAACGACCTGACCAAGAATCTGCTGCTGTGGGTAGTCGTCGCCGTCGTGCTGATGGTCGTCTTCCAGAGCTTCTCGCCCAAGGGCGCCAGCACGGCGGCCATGGCGGGCGGCACCACGTATTCCGACTTCCTCGACCAGGTCGACAGCGGCAACGTGCAGCGCGTCGAGTTCGGCGGCGATGCCCGCAGCGGCGTCGGCGAGATCACCTACACCCTGCGCAACGGCGACAGCAAGACCATCAATGCGCCGTTTGACCGTGACCTGATAAGCGACCTGCGCCTCAAGAAGGTCGAGATGACCCAGAAGGAGCCGCCCAGCGGCATCAGCCTGACGGCGATCCTGCTGAACTTCCTGCCGGTGCTGCTGATCATCGGCTTCTGGATCTTCATCATGCGCCAGATGCAGGGTGGTGGTGGCGGTGCCAAGGGCGCGATGTCCTTCGGCAAGTCACGCGCCAAGCTGCAGGGCGAGGACCAGGTGAAGGTCACCTTCGCCGACGTCGCCGGTTGCGATGAAGCGAAGGAGGAAGTCGGCGAACTGGTCGAGTTCCTGCGCGACCCCGGCAAGTTCCAGAAGCTGGGCGGCAAGATCCCGCGCGGCGTGCTGATGGTCGGCCAGCCCGGCACCGGCAAGACGCTGCTGGCCAAGGCCATCGCCGGCGAAGCCAAGGTGCCGTTCTTCAGCATCTCCGGTTCGGACTTCGTCGAGATGTTCGTCGGCGTCGGCGCCAGCCGCGTGCGCGACATGTTCGAGCAGGCCAAGAAGCATGCGCCGTGCATCATCTTCATCGACGAAATCGACGCCGTCGGCCGCCATCGCGGCGCCGGCCTGGGCGGTGGTCACGACGAGCGCGAGCAGACCCTCAACCAGTTGCTGGTCGAGATGGACGGGTTCGAAGGGGGCGAAGGCGTCATCGTCATCGCCGCGACCAACCGTCCCGACGTGCTGGATCCGGCGCTGCTGCGCCCGGGCCGCTTCGATCGCCAGGTGACCGTGGGCCTGCCTGACGTGAAGGGTCGCGAGCAGATCCTGCGCGTGCACATGCGCAAGCTGCCGCTGGCCGACGACGTCGAGCCGATGGTCATCGCGCGCGGTACGCCCGGCTTCAGTGGTGCTGACCTGGCCAACCTGTGCAACGAAGCCGCGCTGTTCGCGGCGCGCGAGAACGCCAAGGAGGTCCGCATGGACCACCTGGACCGCGCCCGCGACAAGATCATCATGGGCACCGAGCGTCGCTCCATGGCGATGAGCGAGGAAGAGAAGCGCAACACCGCGTACCACGAGTCCGGCCACGCCATCGTCGGCCGGCTGGTGCCCGAGCACGACCCGGTCTACAAGGTCACCATCATTCCGCGCGATCGCGCGCTGGGCGTGACCGTCTACCTGCCGGAGGGCGACAAGTACAGCATCAACCGCACCGGCATCGAAAGCCGCCTGTGCACGCTGTACGGCGGTCGCGTGGCGGAAGAGTTGATCTTCGGTGCGGACAAGGTCACCACCGGCGCGTCCAACGACATCGAGCGCGCCACCAAGATGGCCCGCAACATGGTCACCAAGTGGGGCCTGTCGGAAGAGCTCGGTCCGATCACCTACGCGGAAGAAGAGGAGGAAGTGTTCCTCGGCCGCTCGGTGTCGCAGCACAAGAACGTCTCCGACGACACCGCGCGCAAGATCGACGAAGTGGTCCGCGGGATCCTGGACAAGGCGTATGCGCGCACCACCCAGATCCTCACCGAGAACATCGACAAGCTGCATGCGATGGCTGATGCATTGATGCTGTACGAGACCATCGATGCGCCGCAGATCGACGCCATCATGGAAGGCCGCGACGTACCGCCGCCCGTGGGTTGGGGCAAGTCGGACAAGGACGACAAGCCGGAGTCGCGCCCGCTGCCCCCGATCGGTGGGCCGGCCGAGCAGACCTGAGTCGCGTTGCCAGCGCGGTGATGAAAGGCCAGACTTGCGTCTGGCCTTTTCTTTGCGCGCAGGTTGCCGCAGGGGCCGCTTCGATCAGTCAAGGGGAATGCCATGAAGGGGATGGGAATGGGCGTCGTCCTGCTGGGGGTGCTGCTGGCCACGTCGGTGCACGCGGCCGAGTTCAAGGCGCCGCGGGACGTGCCGTTTGCGGAGGATTCGATCGTCGCCGGCAACATCAAGCGCGAATGTCCCATCGGGACGCAGCTGACGGACGCCCTGGTCCGGTTCGCATCCGCCGGCGGGCATCGCGTCGAGCTGGTGGATTCGCTGGACACGGCGTCGGGGCAAGTGCTGAAGATGGAATTCCATGACGCGCAAAGCGCGGGCAATGCCTGGATGGGCCATCGCAAGTCGGTCACCGTGAAGGGATGGCTCTATCGCGACGGACAGCAGGTCGCCAAGTTCATCGCGCGGCGGAATTCGGGCGGAGGCTTCGCGGGCGGTTTCAAGGGCTCGTGCGCCGTGCTGGAGCGGACCGTCAACGCCATCGGCAAGGACGTGGCGGGCTGGTTGAACAATCCCGTCGACGGCGGCCAGCTCGGCGATCTGCGCTGAATCAAGCCACTCGTACCACGACAAGGGCATCGCCATGTTCGATACCGTTCCCCAACTCGACTGCGCCGGCCGCATCCTGAAGCTCGATCGTCCGCAGGTCATGGGCATCGTCAATGTCACCCCGGACTCGTTCTCCGACGGTGGCGCGCATGACACGACCGACGCCGCCGTCGCGCATGCGTTGAAGCTGGTGGAGGAGGGGGCCGACGTCCTCGACATCGGGGGCGAATCCACGCGCCCGGGCGCCGCCGAGGTGGAGGTCGAAGAAGAACTGCGCCGCGTGGTGCCGGTGATCGCGCGGCTGGCCGCACAGGTGTCCGTGCCGATCAGCATCGACACCTCCAAGCCCGAGGTCATGCGTGCCGCCGTGCAGGCGGGCGCCGGGATGATCAACGATGTCTACGGCTTGCGCCGCGAGGGTGCGCTCGATGCCGCCGCCGCGCTCGGTGTGCCGGTGGTGCTGATGCACATGCAGGGCGAGCCACGCTCGATGCAGTCCACGCCGCAGTACGACGACGTGGTGGGCGACGTGCACCGCTTCCTGGCCGAACGCATCTTCGCCGCCGAGATGGCCGGCATCCCGAAGAAGCACATCGTCATCGATCCGGGTTTCGGCTTCGGCAAGGACACGGCGCATAACCTGCAGCTGCTGGCGCACCTGGCGCGATTCGTCGAGCTCGGCGTGCCGGTGCTGGCGGGTCTGTCGCGCAAGCGCAGCCTCGGCGAACTGACCGGCCGCGACGCGCCGGCGGATCGCGTGGCTGCTTCGGTGGCCGCCCACCTGATCGCCGCGCAGCGTGGCGCCCTGATCGTGCGCGTGCACGACGTCGCCGCCACGGTCGATGCCCTGAAGGTGTGGAACGCCGTCGCGGCAGTCCCGTCGCCGCGCAAGGCGGCGGCCACGCCCTCGATCCGCTGGCCCGACGACGACTGACGGGCCGGCGCGCGGCATCCGGCGCGTTCGGCGCCTTGGCCCGGAACGTGCGGCCATGTGCGGTGGGGCGTGCCGGCCAGGATGTTCCAGCACCTCAGCGACCGCGAAGTGCGCGACAACATCACGTGGCTGTGTGGTCTGTCACGCGTGGACAACGCGGCGTTGCCGGAAGGACGATGGTCGGACAGCCTGCGCAAGGCCGCGCAGGGTCGCCACGCACCGCTACAAGTACCCGACCGGGCGGGAAATCACCGCGCTCGCACAGTTCCTGGACGCGCGCAGAGCCGGCGCGCGTCCGCCATCGCCCGTGCCGTCAGTGCGCGGGCCGATGGCTTCGCGTGGCGTCGCGTGCGTCCCGTCGTGGCGTTGCCTCTTCCAGCCAGCGTCGCGTCAGCGTCGCGCCATCGCCAGTCGCGACGGCGCCCGCACCCGCGCTCGTCGCTGCCGGCAACGCGGCGCGGTTCGGGATCAGCGGCTGCGAACCGTTGACCCGGATCGGATCGGTCGAATGCTGCTGCTTCCAGTGGCGCAGCAGTTGGCGCAGCGCTTCGGGCGACGCCGTGGACGGCACGGCACCGGCCTGGTTGCGCGCGTTCTCGCCATGGCAGCCGGTGCACGTCCGGATTTCGCCGGCCTGCAGGGTGACCCAGACGCGCTCGCGCACGATCGGCACGCCGGCCGCGTCGGTGCTCTGCCAGGTCAGTGCGCGACTGGCGGGCACGAACGCTGCGGTCGACCCATCCGCGGCGATGCGCACGCTGCCGCTGGGGCCGCCCGTGTTCGTCGGATTGGCAGCGACCGCCATCGGTTGCGCGATCGGCCGGCGGCCACGCTGGTAGATGGATGCGTTGTTGTACGCGCGGATCATGTTCGCCTGCAGGATCTGGTAGTGCGAGACCTCGTAGATCCTGCCGCTGCCGCCGAGGGTCTGCACGCCGCCGGGGACGCGCAGGTTGTAGGGCTGCTGCTTGTCGTCGCGATCGCGCGCGGTCTGGTTGCGGGTGACGATGAGCGCAAGCTGGTTCGCTTTCAGCCAGGCGCGGAACGCGGCTTCGTTGACCTGCTCGCTGGCGAACACCGCCTGTTCCGGCGACGCCATCGGCGTGGTGATGACGGGCGGACGCGCACGCGCCACCACTTCCACCGGCTCGATCTCCCACAGCGCGCCGTTGTAGCTGCGCTGCGTGTCCGGATCCCACCACGTCAGGTTCTTGCTGATGCCGGGGGTGAGCGCCGGGCCGGCTACCAGCATTCCACTGGCGTTCGTCTGCAGCTGGTGCAAGCGCAGCGAGACGCCCGACTGGAAGGACGGGCTGCTCGTGTAGCTGGCGACCATGTGGCCGCTGCTCATCGGCAACGGATTGCGGAAACGGCCACCCGCCAGGTTGCCGCTGCCGTCGGCCGCCGGCGATGCGTCCACGATTTCCATCTGCTCCGCGTTGAGGGTGGGCGCACCGGTGATGCGGACGATCTGGTTGGTGCCGCCGGTGGCGAACTCGCGCGTGTAGATGGCGTAGTAGCTGCCGGGCACGGTCGGGTCTTCGCGTACCTGGAACAGCCCGCCGTCCATGCGGATGTATTTCTTGTTGGCGATCAGCGCGGTGTTGGAGTAGTCAGACAGGGCGCTGTCGGTGGAGAACGACTTCGGCAGATAACCGAACGACAGTTCCTGGCGGCCGATGTGGTTGAGCGTGAGCTCCTCGGTGCCGTCCTGGTTCATCTGCCACGGCGTGAACAGGTTGTAGGTGAAGCCGTTGACCTGCCCGTACGCGCTGCTCATGCCCGATCGCGATTCGGGGAATGTCTCCGGCTGCAGGCCGATGCTGGCCGCGCCCGAAGCTTCGCTGGCGACGTCGTAAGCGCCGTAGGTGCCGGCATCGGCCTGCTGGTCGCGCTGCAGGTGGTCCCAGCGGATGAAGATCACCCGGCCATAGCGGTCGATGCTTGGGGAGAACGCACCGCTCGGTGCATGGTTGAGCAGGCGCACCTGTCCATTCGATGGATCGAGCTGCCAGATTCCGGTGATGGTCGGCGTGCTCTCGTACTCATCGAGCTGCGGATACAGATGGGCTTCGCCCCCGCGCGGACGATCCGAGGTGAACAGGATGCGGTCCTGGCTGTCGTAGATCGGCGACACGTTGTTGTAGTCCGCCGGCTGGTTCGCGACCTTGGTGATGGTGGCGGTCTGGCCCTGTCCCAGGCCGGTAACCTCGTACAGCTGCCACTTCGCGGTGGGGTGCACGTAACGTTGCGGCGGTCCGCCGACCACCATGCTGAAGATCGCCTTGGTGCCGTTCCAGTGCACGGCGGGTTCGCGCACCGCGATGGCATTGGCGCCCTGCTGGCCTTCCATGCCGAAGCCGGCTTCCTTCGTCAGGTTGCGCAGCGTGCCGTCGGGGTAGCGGATCATGAGGTCGCCGCCGCGCGGCAGGGCGAGCATGCTGGGCAGATGGTTGGCGAAGGTCGACATGCGGCTGGCGAACGGATCGCCCGCCATCGGCACCTGCGTCACGAACAGGATCGGGTTGGGTACCGCGGTGGTCGGGACGGCGGCGGCCATCACGCGCGCAGGCTGCGCTGCAGGAGAGGACGAAGGCATCGCAGCCGCCCGGGCGGTAGCCTTGGTAGCGGAAGCTGGTGTTTCCGGGCCGCAGCCGGTGAGCAGGACGGACAGTGCGAACAGGACCAGCAGCGGCTGGCGCAGGGAAAGGGGAAAAACAGGCATCCGGTCGACTCGCGCAAAAATGGAGTGCCGTCCGCTGCGCAGACAAGTGACGTGCACGGATCTCGCGCGCATCGGCCTTGCTGCTTGCATCCCCCTGTGGACGCCGCCCGACTTTACACGAGCCGCGCGCGTGCGCGCCGCCGCCGCATCGTCCAACCATGACCGGCATCCCACAACGCCGTCGGCCCGGGTGGCGGCACGTTAAGCTTGGCGCCCGCCCACGCATCGCGTTCCGCATGTCGCTCGACGCACGTCCGCTCGCCATCGCCATCATGGGCCCGACCGCCTCGGGCAAGACCGCGTTCGCGCTCGACGTGGCGGCGCGTGTCGGCGGCGAGATCGTCAGCGTGGATTCGGCGCTCGTGTATCGCGGCCTGGATATCGGCGCGGCGAAACCCACGCCCGCCGAACAGGCGCGCGTCCCTCATCATCTGCTGGACGTGCGCGACCCCTGGCAGGCGTACTCGGCCGCCGAGTTCGCCGACGATGCCCGGCGCGCGCTCGACGACATCGCCGCACGGGGTCGACTGCCGATCCTGGCCGGCGGTACGGGGCTCTACTTCCAGGCGCTGCTCGAGGGGCTGGCCGCGATGCCGGCCGCCGATGCCGGCGTGCGCGCCGACATCACCGCCCAGGCGCAGGCATGCGGCTGGCCGGCCCTGCATGCCGAGCTGGCGAAGGTCGATCCTGCCGCGGCGGCGCGCATCCACACCACCGATCCGCAGCGCATCCAGCGCGCGCTGGAGGTGTATCGCCTGACCGGCAGGCCGATCAGCGACCTCCAGAACGCCGCGCGCGGCGCCCGCCTGCCGTTCCGCGTGCTGAAGCTGGTGCTGGCCCCCGCCGACCGCGCGGTGCTGCACGCGCGCATCGCGCGACGCTTCGACCTGATGCTCGACGCCGGCTTCCTCGATGAAGTCCACCGCCTGCGCGCGCTGCCCGGCATGCAGGCCGTGGCCGCGCCGCTCGATCTGCCGGCGGTGCGCGCGGTGGGCTATCGCCAGGCCTGGGAGTTCCTCGACGGGCAGGGCACGGCCGCCGACTTCCGCGAGCGTGCCATCGCCGCCACCCGCCAGCTCGCCAAGCGGCAGCTGACCTGGCTGCGCGGGGAGCGGGATGTCCGCTGGTTCGATCCCGCCACCGATCGCGCCCGGCTGGACGAGGCGCTGGCCCTGTTCCTGCCGGCATCGTGAGCCATCCGGGCCACATTGTCCGGAATTGGGACCCGTTGCCGCACTTGGCGGCGCCCCGCCGGGCCGATGTTGTGTAACATCGGGTCTTCCGGGCGGCAGGGGAGCTGTTCGCCGGCCCGGTACGGCAGCACCCAACTAACTATAAGAACGCAAGGCGGGAGTACGTCATGTCCAAGGGGCAATCCCTGCAGGATCCTTTCCTGAATGCACTGCGGCGCGAGCGCGTCCCGGTGTCGGTCTACCTGGTCAACGGCATCAAGCTGCAGGGCACCATCGAATCCTTCGACCAGTTCGTGGTCCTGCTGCGCAACACGGTCAGCCAGATGGTCTACAAGCACGCCATCTCCACCGTGGTGCCGGCGCGCAACGTGCGCGTGGGCCCGGGCGGCGGCTACGTGCAGCAGGGTGACGAGGACGCGGACGGCGGCGACGACGAAACCGCGTGATAATGCGTGCCTCGATTGAAGAGGCACGACCCCATTGTTTGAAAGATCCCGCAAGGGCGAGCATGCGCTGCTGATCCAGCCGTATGCCGGCGGCCGTCCCGACGACGGCCTCACCGAGGAATTCAGCGACCTGGCCCGCTCGGCCGGAGCGACCGTCGCCGCGCTGCTGACCGCCCGCATCGACCGTCCCAATCCGTCCACGCTGATCGGCAGCGGCAAGCTGGAAGAAGTGAAGGCGGCCGCCGACGCGACCGGCGCCGACCTGGTGCTGGTGAATTTCCCGCTGTCGCCGGGCCAGGAACGCAACCTGGAAAAACTGCTTCAGCGCCGCGTGCTCGACCGTACCGGGCTGATCCTGGACATCTTCGCCCAGCGCGCGCGCAGCCACGAAGGCAAGCTGCAGGTGGAACTGGCGCAGCTGCGCCACATGGCCACGCGCCTGGTGCGCGGCTGGACCCACCTGGAACGCCAGCGTGGCGGCTCCATCGGCCTGCGCGGCCCTGGCGAAACCCAGCTGGAAACCGACCGCCGCCTGCTGCAGAAGCGCGTCGAGCAACTGCAGAAGCGGCTGGAAAAAGTCGAAGTGCAGCGCACCCAGATGCGCCGCGCCCGCGTGCGTAGCGAACTGCCGCGCGTGGCCCTGGTGGGCTACACCAACGCCGGCAAGTCCACGCTGTTCAACGTGCTGACCGGCGCCGAGGCCTACGCGGCCGACCAGCTGTTCGCCACGCTCGATCCCACGGTGCGCCGCATCGACCTGCCCGGCGGCGCCGTGGTGCTGGCCGACACGGTGGGCTTCGTGCGCGACCTGCCGCACGAACTCGTCGCCGCGTTCCGCTCCACCCTGAGCGAGGCGCGCGAAGCCGACCTGCTGCTGCACGTCATCGACGCTGCCGATCCGCACCGCGAGGAACGCATCGCCCAGGTCGACGAGGTGCTGCAGGAGATCGGCGCCGGCGACCTGCCGCAGATGCTGGTGTTCAACAAGATCGACCGCATCGAGGGTGCCGCCCCGCGCCACGACCAGCCCGATCCGGGCGTCGACGAAGGCGACGCGCCCAGTGCCGGCATGGGCCGCGAGCGCGTCTGGCTGTCGGCCCGCGACGGGCAGGGCATCGACCTGCTGCGCGGCGCGCTGGCGCAACGGCTGGGCTTCCAGCGCGTGCGCGGCGAACTCCACCTGCCCGCGAACTCCGCCCGCCTGCGCTCGCGCCTGCATGCCCTGGGTGCCGTGCTGGCCGAGGATTTCGAAGAGAACGGCTGGCGCGTCACCGTCGACCTGGCCCTGGCGGATGCCCAGCGGCTGGCCTCGCAGGCCGGCGGGCATCCGCTGGAGGCGCTGCTGCCGCAGGGGGAGCGGGAAGACTGGCAGTAGGTAGGCGCCCTGGGTTGTTGTGGGAGCGACGTAAGTCGCGAATGGGGTGTGATTGGACCCAGGTAGGTCGGTAAAGCCATCGCGACTTACGTCGCTCCCACGACATGCCGCTCGCCCCATGACCTCCCGGCCTTGCCTCCCGGCCGCGCCGTCCCTATCTAGTAGAATCGAAACCTGCGCCGGCCCCGGCCGCGCGAATCTTTCAGAATGGAGTGGGCATGGCCTGGAACACCCCTGGCAGTGGCGGCGGATCTGGCAACAACGGCAACCGGAACAGCAACTGGAAGCCGCGCAACCCGCAGGGAGGCGGTGGCATCGGCGACGTGGTCGACCGCCTGCGTGGCCTGTTCGGTGGCGTCGGCGGCGGGGGCAATCCGCTGCGCTGGGTGCTGGTCGGCGTCGGCCTGCTGGTGCTGTTCTCCAGCTTCCAGCTGATCGGCGAACAGGACCGTGGCGTCGTGCTGCGCCTGGGCAAGTACAACCGCACCATGCAGCCGGGCCCGAACTTCAAATTCCCCTGGCCGATCGAAAGCGTCACCAAGGTCAACGCCACCGGCGTGCGCACCTTCAGCAACAGCCTGCCGGTGCTGACGCGCGACGAGAACATCATCACCGTCTCGTTCAACGTCCAGTACCGCGTCGGCGACCCGCAGCTGTTCCTGTTCGGCACCACCGACGCCACCCGCGTGCTGGAGCAGACCGCGCAGAGCGCCGTGCGCGAAGTCATCGGCCGTTCCGACCTGGACGCCGCCCTCAACAACCGTGGCCCGCTGTCGGCCACCGCCGGGACCGCGCTACAGGCCTCGCTGGAGGCCTATCGCACCGGCCTGGTCGTCACCGAACTGAGCCTGCAGGACGCGCGTCCGCCGGAAGCCGTCAAGCCGGCCTTCGACGAAGTCAACAGCGCGCAGCAGGAAAACGAACGTGTCATCAGCCAGGCCCGCGCGTATGCGGCCAAGGTCGTGCCCGAGGCCCGCGGTAATGCGCAGCAGGTCCGTACCCAGGCCGAGGGCTACAAGACCGCCGCCATCGCCCGCGCGACCGGTGACGCGACCCGCTTCAGCCTGCTGCTGGACGAGTACCGCAACGCGCCGGAAGTCACCCGCAAGCGCCTGTGGCTGGATACCGTGCAGCAGGTGCTGGCCGGCAACCGCAAGGTGGTCGGCGGCGACAGCCGCCAGCTGATCTACGTGCCGATGGGCAACGCGCCGGCGACGACGCAGCCGCCGGCCGGTGTCATCCCGACCGAGGTGCTGCCGCAGGTCGAAAGCACCCCGTCCAGTTCCCGCAATTCGGCGCGCACGCCACGCCCGGCCGGCCGTGAGGAGGCGCAGCCATGAAGAATTCCCTGATCGTCGGCATCGTCGTGGCGGTGCTGCTGGGCCTGATGGGCTCGGTGTTCGTGGTGCGCGAAGGGCAGGTGGGCCTGGTGCTCAACCTGGGCCGCGTGGTGCGCAGCGAGATCGGCCCCGGCCTGCACTTCAAGCTGCCGCTGGTGGAAACCGCGCGCGTGTTCGATCGCCGCTTCACCGCCAATGAGTTCCCGCCGGAACGTTCGCTCACTTCCGAGCGCAAGGACGTCAGCGTCGACTTCATCGCCATCGGTTTCATCGTCAACGCGGCGGACTTCTACCGTGCGACCGGCGGCCAGGCCGAGCTGGCCACCGAACGCCTGGCGCCGATCATCAAGGAGTCGCTGCGCAACGAGATCAACTCGCGCACGCTGACCCAGCTGGTGTCGGGCAACCGCAATGAACTGATCGAGAAGCAGCTGCCCGCCATCAACGCCGGTGCCAAGAACCTCGGCATGCAGGTCGTGGACATCCGCTTCAAGCAGATCGACCTGCCCACCGACAGTGAAGTCATCGACCAGGTCTACAACCGCATGCGCGCGGAACGCTCGCAGGTGGCCAGTGCACTGCGTGCGCAGGGTGCCGAGCAGGCGACGATCGTCGAAGCACAGGCCAACCGCGATGTCGCCGTGCTGCTGGCCGAGGCCGAACGCGATGCGCAGAAGCTGCGCGGTGAAGGCGACGCCGAAGCCGCCCGCATCTACGGCGAAGCCGCCAGCCGCGACGCCTCTTTCTATGCGTTCCAGCGCAGCCTGGAGGCCTACCGCGCCTCGTTCAAGGACGGGCAGGGCGTGGTCGTGCTGGACAAGGACGATCCCTTCCTCCAGTACATGAAGAGCGACCGCTGAGGTCACCCACCGGCCGCCCCAGGGCGGCCGGTCCCGTTTCGCCCCCCCTCTTGCCGTGTCCCGCGCCCGCGCGGGGCAGGAGTCCGTCCATGTCCGACCTCTGGTCCGCCCTGTGCCTCGTCGCCATCCTCGAAGGCCTGGTGCTGTTCGCCATCCCCGCCAGCTGGAAGCGCGCCGCCCTGCAGCTGTTGCAGATGAGCGATGGCCAGGTGCGCGCGGTGGGCGGATTCATCCTGATCTTCGGATTGACGTTTTTGTGGGTGTTGAAGCGCTGAGGCGTGGGAGTCGTTTGCTGACGGAAGCGCGCCCCTCATCCGGCCTTCGGCCACCTTCTCCCTGCTGCGCAGGGAGAAGGGAGCAATAACGGCTTCGCTTTTTCCTTCCCCCCGCTTCGTAAGGAGGAGGGAGCAATCAGGGCTTCGCTGTTTCCTTCTCCCCGCGTGCGGGGAGAAGGTGCCCGGAGGGCGGATGAGGGGCGAGCGCGGTAAGGATCGCCACCAGCACTGCCTCCGTCTCGCGCAGCACGTCATCGTTCCAGAATCGCAGCACCTCAAACCCCTCACGCTTGAGGTGCGCCGTACGCGTGCGGTCGTACTG
Source organism: uncultured Pseudoxanthomonas sp. (assembly GCF_947498795.1). Classification (NCBI taxonomy): domain Bacteria; kingdom Pseudomonadati; phylum Pseudomonadota; class Gammaproteobacteria; order Lysobacterales; family Lysobacteraceae; genus Pseudoxanthomonas; species uncultured Pseudoxanthomonas sp. The sequence goes on from NZ_CANMLQ010000001.1 coordinate 642,986, forward strand.
CTCCTGTTTGAGATGCTGGCTCCCGTCCAGTTCGACCACCAGCCCCGCTTCCAGGCAGACGAAGTCGGCGAAGTAGGGCCCGATCCGGTGCTGCCTTCTGAACTTCCAACCCTGCAGGCGACGGTTCCGCAGTCGCCACCACAGGGCGTGTTCGGCGTCGGTCTGTTCGTGCCGAAGGCGGCGTTCGCGTTCGTGGTCCAACGTGCTGCGCATGGGTGGCCTCCGAGGGTGTGGAGACAGCGTCCGCGACACCCGGGGGTCGATGGGATCGGGGAAGGGCGTGCACGCGGATAGGAAAGCGCCCCTCATCCGCCCCCTGGGCACCTTCTCCCCGCTTCGCAGGGAGAAGGAAAAGCTGGGCGTCTGGCGTCTCCTTCTCCCCGCCTGGGGAGAAGGGGCCCGAAGGCCGGATGAGGGGCCGCTCTTCGCGCCATGCCTGAACCGGCGAGGCGATTCCCACCAGGGTAGCCCCCGTCCCCTTAAACCCGGATAATGCACAAAAGCCGGACGGGCTCCCTGCGTGGGAAGACCGCCGGCTTTTTCCGTGTCTGGGCCCGGCGTGGCGGGCGGCTCCCCGATGGAGCCTGCCGGCGGCAACGGCGCCGTGGACCAGCACGACCCTTCCGGCGGCCCCGATGGCCGCCAACAATCGAGGAGTTACCCGTCATGGGTCAGTCAGTCGTCGTTCTCGGCGCCCAGTGGGGCGATGAAGGCAAGGGCAAGATCGTCGATCTGCTCACCGAGGAAATCGGTGCCGTCGTCCGTTTCCAGGGCGGCCACAATGCCGGCCACACCCTGGTCATCGGTGGCAAGAAGACCGTTCTCCACCTGATTCCGTCCGGCATCCTGCGCCCCGACGCGCTGTGCCTGATCGGCAACGGCGTGGTGCTGTCGCCCGCCGCGTTGATCAAGGAAATCGACGAACTGGAATCGGCCGGCGTGGAAGTGCGCTCGCGCCTGAAGATCTCCCCGGCCACGCCGCTGATCATGCCGTACCACATCGCCCTGGATCAGGCGCGCGAGAAGGCTGCCGGCGGCAAGGCCATCGGCACCACCGGCCGCGGCATCGGCCCGGCGTACGAAGACAAGGTGGCGCGTCGCGGCATCCGCGTGGCCGACCTGCATTACCCCAAGCAGCTGGAAGAACTGCTGCGCACCGCGCTGGACTACCACAACTTCGTGCTGACCAAGTACCTGGGCGTGGACGCCGTCGATTTCCAGAAGACCTATGACGAAGCGCTCGCCTTCGGCGAGTACGTGCAGCCGATGAAGTCCGACGTGGCCGGCATCCTGCACGACCTGCGCAAGCAGGGTAAGCGCGTGCTGTTCGAAGGCGCGCAGGGCGCGCTGCTCGACATCGACCACGGCACCTATCCCTACGTCACCAGCTCCAACACCACCGTCGGCGGCGCGTTCGCCGGCACCGGCGTGGGCGCGGACGCGATCGACTACGTGCTGGGCATCTGCAAGGCCTACGCCACGCGCGTGGGCGGCGGTCCGTTCCCGACCGAACTGGACGACGACATCGGCCAGGGCATCCGCGACCGCGGCCAGGAGTACGGCGCCTCCACCGGCCGTCCGCGCCGCTGCGGCTGGATGGACATCGTCGCGCTGAAGCGGGCCGTCGCCATCAACGGCATCTCCGGCCTGTGCATCACCAAGCTCGACGTGCTGGACGGCATGAAGACGCTGAAGATCTGCATCGCCTACGAATACCGCGGCAAGCGCACCGAATACGCGCCGCTGGATGCGGGCGGGTGGGAAGAGTGCACGCCGGTGTACCTGGAGTTCCCGGGCTGGGACGAGAACACCCACGGCATCACCGAGTGGGACAAGCTGCCGCCGGCCGCCCGTGCCTACCTGCGCGCGCTGGAAGAACTGTCCGGCTGCCCGCTCGCCATCGTCAGCACCGGCCCGGACCGCGACCACACCATGGTCCTGCAGGATCCGTTCGCCTGAGGGATGGTTCCTTCTCGCTGCAAGCGGGGACGCGTGCTCTTCCTTCTCCCCGCAAGCGGGGACACGTGCTCTTCCTTCCCCCGCAAGGGGGGAGAAGGTGCCGAAGGCGGATGAGGAGCGAGCGCGATCCCTCCCACTGCAAAGAAAAGCCCCGCACCAGCGGGGCTTTTTCTTGCCTGCGCCCCGTTTCGGCACGCGGCTTGCAACGCCCCTGCTGCCCTAAATCGCGGCCGATCGCGGCCGTTAGATGCATCAGGTGTCGCCCGTAGTCGATGGAGTTGCCCCCATGTACCGCAATGCCGCCCGCGCCGCTGTCATCACCGGCCCCTGGCAAACCCCCGCACCCGCCGCGGCCAAGCCGCGCGCGGTCGAACGCCGCAAGGCCGTGCACGACGCCGACGCACTGCGCGTGGGCCTCACGCCCGCGCAGCTGATGACGCTGGAGGCGATGGAAATCTTCCACTGGCGGCTGGCCTTCGTACGCCGTCCGCTATTCCAGGCACCCATCCCGGTGCTGTTCGACCGCGGCGATACGCGCTACGTGGTCATCGAGGAAGACGGCACCCTCAACGAGAACCCCACGCTCGTCCTGCGCGCCTGATCCCACTCCCTTCTCCCGCGCGTCTCCTTCTCCCCGCCCAGCGGGGAGAAGGTGCCCGAAGGGCGGATGAGGGGCAGTTATTCGCGCTGATCCTTCAGCGCACCTGAACCAACGCCCCCGCATTTCCCAAAACCCTCACGTTCCCTTGCTCCCGGCCGATACAAGGTGACCCCCTGCCGCTCTGGCGGCAGACCTGTTTCCGTTCCACGCCATCAGGAGCCCCCCACCGGATGTCGGATTCGCATCGCCCCCGCACCCCCGCCGAGCCCGAGTCGCCCGGCACCGCCCCCCGCACCCCGGAGCGCCGCAAGGGCGCCCCGACGATGGACGACGCCACCCTGCTGGCCGGCCTCACCCCCGCGCAGCAGGCCACCATCCAAACCATGGAAACCTTCCACTGGCGCCTGAAGTTCGTCCGCCGCCCGCTGTTCAAGACCCCCATCCCCGTGCTGTTCAATCGCGAGGGCGATCGCTATGTGGTGGTCAACGAGGATGGGACGATTGATGAGAACCCGGCGTTGGTGTTGAGGGATTGAGGGGGTGGGAACTCGGCAGATCATGTTGCTGGCATCGGCAAAATGATCCACAGCAGCACTCATCATTCATGCTTCGATCTGGCTATCGCCGCGCTGACCTCGCGAAACGAAAGTGGCGCCGCTTGAAGATGATCGATGATCTCCTGCGCACAGCACATATCCGGCGCAGGCAGGCTGTCCGGATCATCCAGACTGTCGTCTTTCAGAAAGAAGATCGTGGCGATGATCAGTGGCCCCCCTCATGCCTAGTTGGCCCAAAAGCAAGGCCGACACACTTCGATTGTCTAAGACAGCTTGGCAATGTCCGAGGCTTAAGATCATTGTTGGCGCTTAGCGCAAACCTCATTCCAGGCCAGTCGTTGCTCATAGCCTAGATCTGGGTCTGACTCGACAAGCGTCGTGTACAAGTTAATGAATGTGGCTGGGGAGTCGATCAAGCGAAGATAGTACTTGATGGTATCAAGTACTCCGTTGACGATGATCTCGCACCCATTTGAGCGTCGGAAATCGTTCGTCAGCTTTGCAATCTCATCAATCTCTCCGTCGGCGACGCCCACCGTCGACAAGATCAGATATCGCTGCACGGAAGCGGTTTTTATCTTCTGAATGGCTTCGGCCACATGATTTCTGTTGATCCCAACTTCAAATTTTATCTCAACAGCTTCAAAAGGCGTTCCGCTCCTGTTTACGTCGATGTCGCCTACTGAGCCGCTCTTGCGATTAGCGGCTTTCATCCGTTCCAAAGGGCCTAAGTCAAGGTCCTTATAGCGATCAACTGTCGGAAGGATGGCCTGATAGATCGCGTAAATTGCCACCTGCGGCAGGCGGGGGTTGTTCTTCTCGTAGCCGTGCAAGAAGTGTTGTTTCAGGAGTGTCGTGGTTTGATCGATCGATAGGTTTTGAGGCTTTTCCAATGGAACCTTCCCGCGATTCCTGTCGTCTATAAGTGCGCCTAGGATCAGTTGCAGCGCGGCCTTCGCGAACACAAGCGGGTCTTCCGCCGTTTGTATGGAATTCACTGTTCTTATCATTAGCGGGCCCGCATGCTTTGGCTGGGTCTTGAGTACGAGGTCGTCCATGTACGGTCCAGCAAAAGAGAATGTCTGGCTAAGCCAATGGGTTTCGACGTTGTAGTAAAGGCTGTTCGCCTGCAGAAAGGGGATGGTTGCGCTGTGATCGATTGATCGCGCGGAAAAGCCGCCTACGAACTCCGACTTATGAAGCCGAATGTCTTGGCTTGGTTCGGTGAGCTTGTAGGCTGCTAGAGTTAGGGCGATTCCGCGAGCAGCATGCTTGGTTCTCGATAACTTGAGAATGTCTTCATAAGCTTCGCCCAGGATCGCCTTTTGGTCGGACCAGTCGTCCGCTTTAAGATGAAGCTCGGCCGCGAGGTACGCTTCTCGCAGAAACTGGGTAAATCTCTCGAGCTTTCCTACCTCTACAGTCTCAGTCGTAGAGGCGGGTGCCTCCGCTTTGTGAGTCGCCAAGGTGGAAGAAGGCTCAGGTTCGTTCTTCGGGTTGGATGGCGTTGGAGTTTCGTTGTGTGTCATGCGCTCCTCCGTCGCTCTAGTTGGGCTTTGTCTGAAAGAAGCGGGAACGGATAAGTACAAAGCATCCTTTCATCGCGAATGGTGGCATGAGTTTCCGGTAGCCTGACGTCCCATCGCATCTCTCTAAGCCTGAAAGTTAAACTTCGAACCTCTTTATGATCGCATCCCATCGCTGCTGAAAAATCGGGCTCTGAAAGAAACTGGCCGCAGTTCTCAGAAGATCCAAAGAACTCAATGGCTTTCTCTAGTGAGGTCTTCTTTCCGCCGGTAATCCTTGTCGACACTTTTACGGTGTCTCCACGGTTGGCGTAATGTCCATAGATGTCGATCAGGGTAAAAAACTGACTATCTTTCGTTAGTGAGTCTTCAATCAGATCCCAGATTCGAAAGATATCCTCATGGTCAAGCATCGTTGCTTTGCAGGTCAACGATTCGATGTGTAGTAGGTACTTCGAAAGTCCCGAAATCTTAATCTCGATTTGGCGCTTTGCTTTGACTGAAAGAGGATCGATGGTGAGGTCGATGTGCTGGTCGTGACGTTCATCTACTACCTTGTAGCAGCGTTTGGCCGCTCTCGGTCGCGGGCGACTCGCGAGTATCTGTTTGTCGAAAAATCCCTCGTAGACGGCAAAGAATTGCTCCTTGGAGTTCTCTCTCGGCTGGTCAAGGTGAGTGACGTTTGCGAACCGCTCTGCAATTTCGCGTTTGGCAACATCTTTGAAGTGATTAGTTCTCTCGCGTTGACGTTGTCGGAATGTCGACGTAAAACCAGGGGGGCGAAGAGCGAAATCAAGCTTCTTTGAGGGTCGCAATAGCTGCTCTCTAACGGAGTGGGCTATTACTTGCGCCAACCGTGGCGGGACAGAATTTCCGATCTGCTCAACAACCTTGCCGAACTTTCCGACAAGCTCATACTCGTCCGGGAAGCTTTGCAGGCGCTTCAGCTCCGGAACGGTGAAATGGCGATTCTTCCAGTGAAAAGGTCCGGTGAACTTTCCTGGCTGCGCTTTGATGGTGCGAGACGGACTATTACGGTCAACTTTGTAAAGAAAGTCGTGAAACTTTGAGCGCCAGGCGAAATAGGGCTTTGGGTATCCCATCTCACGGGTGAAAAAGGAATAGTTGAGGCCTTCTGGGACGAGTGGCAGCAGGTGTCCGTAAAGGCCATCAAACTCGTGCGACGGCTCATCTGGGTCCTGAAGGTCCTTAATGGCATCGTAGATCGACACTAAGGCCGGCCCGTTCATTGAGTCGGGCCCATGAGTGGGTAAAGGAAACTCATAGTTCAGAGCCCGGTCGCGATAGCCCACGATGATGAGTCGCTCGCGATGCTGAGGGACGCCATAGTCGGCGCTATCGATTACCTCGGCGCGTAGTTTGTAACCGAGGCGGGAGAATGCATTGCAAATCTCTCGCCATGGTTCACCATCGTTTGCGCCTGGTAGGCCATAGACATTTTCGAATACAAAAACGGCCGGTGAAATGGCTTTGAGGATGCGGCAATAGCTTTCGAACAGGCGCCCTCGTGGGTCAATCGTGCCAAGAACTCCGCCGGAACGACGGCCGGCAGCGGAGAAGGTCTGGCATGGCGGGCCACCGATTACGCACTCAATGCCGACTCCGACGTAGGGAGTCGGATCGAAAGTGCGGATGTCTTGGCAGTGGACGTTGAGCTTGGGTCCAAACAAGCGACCTGGTCCCTTGTTGCGCTCAATGCTGGCCGCATAGCCGGGCTCGATTTCTACACATCCGAGGATGTCGAAGCCAGCGGCGTGGAAGCCGATATCGAGTCCACCTGCTCCGCTAAACAAGCTAAGGGTCTTAATTCTTTTTTGAGGCATGCTGTGGGCTCAGGGAAGGTTCGCGTTCTTCGTTGTAGATGGGGCGTGTTGGCTGCCGTAGTGCTGTGCGACGTACTTACGCATGAATTCTCTGAGTACTTGAGCTGCTGCCCGATCATTTGCACGGCAGGCGGAGATGAAATCTTGTCTGAGCTGATCATCTACCCGCAGTCTGAACCCGCTTGAGTCTTGCACGTAGGCCTCATGGATGTACGTGGTGTGCCCAAATTGTATCCGTCTTCGGAGCCGTAACCTATCCCCTAGGATAGGTTCGGCTGCCCTAGGGGCGCCCCGCTAAGCTGTCCGCTCGCTCTTCGCAAAGGGGCACGGGGACGCAAGTGCCGTCATTGAGTCGATTCTTCCCTCCCGTAGTCTCGTCCATTGAGACTGGTGTCGCTTCCTAGTGTTCGTGAAGGAGGCTCTGACTGCGTTAGACGTTGCCGAGTGCGCCACTATGTTCAAGGTCTGCTTTCGCTGTTGATTGCTGGCGGATTCCCCGAAGCCCACCTGCTGCAATGGATGGGTTACCGCGCTCGACAGACCCGAAAGTACGAACCTAGGAAGGTCGTCATCGCTCACAGGGATCACCTCGATAATTGCCGCCCGTCATCAAAGAACTGGTCAAAAGCAGCCCCGGCACTGCGACAGAAAAAGATGTCTCAGCGCTCCACGGCAAGTCGTCTGGCGGGGAATACGGGCTGTTCCTCACCCTGGGGACTTTCAGTCCCGCGTCTCGGACATTCGAGCAAGCAAGTCGAGCTTGCGGCGGATCGACGGCGATGAGCTGGCCGAGCTGACCTTTGCGCACTACGAGCAATTTGATTCGCGCCACTAGGGTCTGCTGCCATTGCGGCGGATCAATATGTGTCGCAGGTGTTGGCCAAGGACTGAAAGGTCAGGCGAAGCAGCCAAGTGCCGTCGGCTGACCTGTTTTTTTGATTGAGTGCGATGTAGCAGGGGGAGCTTCGAAGCTTCTCAACGAGCGGTGCCACCCCCGAGATTGGGTGGCTTTTCTTCGCTCGCGTTAGGGGCGAGGGCCGGCGTAGGACTACGTCGGGAGTGGGCGAATAGAACACCCGAAAGGGGAATAAGCCCGCCGTCTTGTTGCGGTTCGAGCCTCCCGACACCCCCGGCGCATGCGCGTCCGGGCCGTACCCATGGATTGGAGTACTTGTATGTCAAAGCATGTCGGATCGGCGACCGGTTACCTGTTGAGCGAAGACGGACACGCCGAGCTCTGTCGCCTCATCGAACACCTCTACCTGTTGGCCTGCCTCACCCGCGCCTACGCCCCAGGCGCGCCCGACGAGGAACCCATCCCTATCCCGCCCACCCATTGGGCCGCCAGCCTCCAACTGTGGGGCGACACGCTGGAGCGCACCTTGGCCGCGCTCCGATGGCAGGGCCCCTGAAGCCGAGCGCCCGGCACGCCTGCCCGGCAGTTCAGTGGGCCCGCTCGCAATGGAATGCGCGGGTGAGATAGGGGTGGGGATACAGAAAACACCTCGCAAGCCTCAAACCCTTATCCGCAAGCCTCTCCAGCCTTGCCCGCAAGCCGCCGAGCCTTGCGCGCGCGAGGCATCAGACCTTGCGGTCGGCATGCCATGACCTGCACGCAAGGCCGCCGCGCATCGCGTGCAAGCTGCCGCTTCCCCGGTTTCTCACATTGCGCCTTGCGCGCGAAGTGCCGCGCCTTGCCATCGCAAGCCTGCTGGCGTCGCGATCCGTGCATGGCGGTTTCGCCTGCAAGGCATTTCGCCTTGCGCGCAGGGCAGGCGGAATCCAGGCGCAAAGGAAACCATCCCGCCGCTCAGGCTTCGCACCATTGCCGGCAAGGCTTAATGCCTTGCGACTCACATTGACGCACTTGCGCGTGCGGCCCTTGAGGCGCGCGCAGCGCACGCTACGCTCCTGTTGCCCGCCATGGTGGCGGGTACTCGAACGGATGCACTCAAGGAACGACCATGACCCAGAACCGTATTGCCGTCACTTTCGCGGATACCGCACTGCAGAACATCGACACCGCCATCAACAGCCTCGAACAGGAGTTCGCCGGCTTGATCGGCCTGAGCCCCGACGAGCGTCGCGACCTCACCAAGATGGGCGCCAAATCGGAAGCGTTCTGCCGGCAGGCCGTGAACGTGTTGAGCGAACACAGCGGCGTGCTACCGCGCAACTTCGACCTGGCCGGCTACGTCGGCGATCTCGCGGCGCTCGATCAGCTCCGTCCGCGCGCCGTTCGGCTGCGACGCCTGCTGGAACGCATCGCCGACAGCGAAATGGCCCTCGGCAGCGACCTGATGACCGCATCGCTGGAAGGCTATGCCCACCTGAAGGTGGCGGGCAGGGGAGAAGGACTGGACGAGCTGCGCAAGATGCTGTCCGTGCGCTTCAGCCGCCGCAGCGCAACGCCCGTCGCGCCCGACCCCGCGGGCGGCGACGGGGGCACCGTCACCAACGGCTGACGCCCCCGCATCCTCTCGACAAAGGCCCCGCAACGCGGGGCCTTTTTTCATGCGCGCGCACGCCGCGCCTTCATCTCCATGAACCCCTGCGCGATTCAAGCCAGCGCGTGCGCGGCCGATACAACGCCAGACGTTCTTCCGCCCTGCTGGCCTCCATGTCCCTGTTCCTGCCCGGCGGCGCGCCAGCGCCCGCAACCACCCGACGCCTGCGGCGCATGACCCGCCTGGCGTGCGCCTGCGCCGGTGGCCTGCTGGCGACCACGGCCCACGCCCAGGCACCGGACCTGTCGCGCCTGTCGCTGGAAGACCTGCTGGACGTGGACATCGTCACCGCCTCGCGCTTCCAGCAGCGCGTGGCCGATGCGCCGTCCGTGGTGCAGGTGATCACCGCCGACGACATCCGCGCGCACGGCTGGCGCACCCTGGCCGAGGCGCTCGACAGCCTGCCCGGCCTCTACGTCAGCGACACCGGCCTGTACACCTACCTGGGCGCGCGCGGCCTGCTGCGCGCCGGCGACTACGACACCCGCTTCCTGCTGCTGGTCAACGGCCACCGCATCAACGACCCCGTCTACAGCCAGAGCCCGGTGGGCGCCGAATTCCCGCTCGACCTGGCGCTGGTGGAACGCATCGAATTCGCCCCCGGCCCCGGCTCGGCGGTGTACGGCTCCAACGCCTTCTTCGGCGTCATCAACGTGCTCACGCGCGAGCCCGACACCTACGGCCACGGGCAGCTGCGCGCCGCCGCCGGCAACCACGGCACCACCGACCTGCAGCTGACCGTGCCCGTCAGCGCCGGGCAGGGGCGCACGCTGCTGTCGGTGCGCGCGTTCGATACCGAGGGCCGCACGCTGCGCTTCCCCGCCTTCGCCGACACGCCCACCGGCGGCGTGGTGCGCGGCCAGGACAGCGAGCGCGTGCGCCAGGTGTTCGTACAGCACGCGCGCGACGGGCTGTCGTTGCAGCTGGTGGCCGGCGACCGCCGCAAGGACGATCCCGTCGCCCCGTACGAACAGACCTTCGCCGTGCCCGGCGCGCAGGTGCAGGACCGCTGGATCGCCTTCGGCGCCACCCTGGCCCGGCCGCTGGGCGAGCGCGTCGAGGCGAGCGCACGCCTGGACGTGATCGACTACCGCTACGTCGGCGACTACGTCTACGGCAGCGCACCCACCTACCTCAACCGCGACATCGCCTCCGGCGTGTCGGTGGTGGCGGGCGGGCAGGTGGTCGCCCGCGTCGGCGCGCGCCATACCTTCGTCGCCGGCGCCGAAGCGCAGTGGGACCGTGGGGTGGTGCAACGCAACTTCGACGTATCGCCGCGCGCGACCTACCTGGATTCGCGCCAGCACATGACCAGTGGCGGCGTGTTCGTCGACGACGAGTTCCGCATGTCCGACGCGTGGCGGCTCAATGCGGGCCTGCGCGCCGATCGCAGCGACCGCGGCATCGTGCGCCTCAGTCCGCGCCTGGCGCTGATCGGCACGCGCGCGGACAACCGCGTGGTCAAGCTGATCGTGGGCCAGGCCTACCGCTCGCCCAATGCGTACGAGCGCTACTACCAGGTGGATTCGGACGAAAGCGCGCAGCTGGCGAATCCGTCGCTGAACGCCGAGCACGTGCAGACCGCCGAGCTGTTCTACAGCCGCAGCGTGGGCGCGCACAGCCGGGCCGAACTCAGCGTGTACCACTACCGCCTGAGCGACCTGATCACCTTGGCCGCCACCGACGACGGCACGCTGACGCTCGCCAACGCCGGCCGTGCCACCTCGCGCGGTGCCGAGCTGGCCTACGCCTACCAGGGCGACGGCGGCGTGCGCCTGCGTGCGAGCTATGCCTACAGCGACGTCACCGAATCGGATACCGCGCGGGCCCTCAACGCGCCGCATGGCATCGCCCGCGTGCAGGCGTCCGTGCCGCTGGCCGCCGGCTGGGACCTGGCGATGAGCGCGCACCACATGGGCCAGCGCGTGTCGCGCGAGGGCCGCGTGCCGGCCTACACCACCGTCAACGCGCACCTGGTGTGGGACGTGGCCTCGCGGCCGCTGGCGTGGTCGCTGGGCGTTCGCAATCTGCTGGACGAGCGTTACGCCGATCCGGTCGGCCCGGAGTTCCTGCAGGACACCGTGCCGCGGCGCGGCCGCGAGTACTGGCTCGAAGCGCGGTGGCGCTGGTGAGCGTGCGGCGCGCCGGGCAGGGGATGGCCGCGCTGCTGGGGCTGGCGTTCGCCGGCAGCGGCCATGCGCAGGTGGACGAACACGCGCTGAAGGCCGCGTTCGTCTACAACATCGCCGCGTTCGCGCAGTCGGCGCATGTGCGTGCGTCCACGCTGACCATCTGCACCCAGACTGATGCGGCGCTGGCGGCCGCGATCGCCACGCTGGCCGGCCGCGACCTGGCCGGCCGCCGCGTCACCGTCGCCCGCGTCGCCAGCGCCCCCGCGGCCGACTGCGACGTGCTGGTGCACGCGGCGGACACGCCCGTGGCCGCGGCGCTGACCGCACTGGTGATCTGCGACGCCTGCGCGTTGCCCAACGGCGTCAGCACGGTCGCGCTGGTGCGCGAAGGCAACAAGATCCGCTTCGACGTGGATGCCACGCGTGCGCGCGCCAACGGCATCACCCTGAGCAGCCAGCTGCTGCGCCTGGCCCGGCGGGTGCTGTGAGCACGCCCGGCTTCCGCACCTCGGCCAGCGTGCGCACCAGCGCCATCGTCGCGACGGTGGTGCTGCTGGTGGCGGGCTGCGTGCTGATGCTCATCCAGTGGATCGACATCCGACGCGAGTTCCTGGCCGACGCCGAAGCCCAGGCACGGGTGGTGGCCTCGGGCAGTGCGGCGGCGGTGATGTTCCGCGACAGCGCCGGCGCGCGCGAGACGCTCGCGCCGCTGGTGTCCGTGCCGGCGGTGCGCCAGGCCGACATCGTGGCCCGCGATGGCGAAGTGATCGCCCGCTATCCCGACGGGGTGGACGCCGCGGCCCGCCCCTGCGGCTACGACTGCGCACGGGTGAGCGCGCCGGTGCTGTTCCGCGACCAGCCGGTCGGCACGGTGCGCCTGCAGATCAGCATGAAGCGCGCGCACGGACGGCTGGGCAGCCTGGCCATCGCGTTCTGCATCGCCTCGGCAGTGGCCTACGCGCTGGCGCTGCCGCTGATGCGCGGCATGCGCGAGCGCGTGCGCCGGGCCGAGGCGCAGTTGCACCACCTGGCCCACAACGATCCGATCACCGGGCTGCTCAACCGCAACGCCTTCAACGCGCAGCTGGAACACGCGCGCACGCGCAACCGCCGGCTGGCGCTGGTGCAGCTGGACCTGGACCGCTTCAAGGACGTCAACGACAAGCTCGGCCACCAGGGCGGCGACGCCCTGCTGCGCCAGGTGGGCCACCGCATCGCCGACGCCCTGCCGGCCGGCGCACGGCTGTTCCGCCTGGGCGGCGACGAGTTCGCGGTCCTGCTGGCCGGCGACGACGCGGCTGCGCGCGTGGGCGGCGTGGCCGACGCGGTGCTCGACCGGTTCGTCGTGCCTTTCACGGTAGACGGCCTGAGCCTGCGCATCACCGCCAGTGCGGGCATCAGCCGTTGGCCCGAGGATGCCGCGCGGCTGGAGGAACTGGCGGCCAATGCCGACATCGCCATGTACTGCGCCAAGCGCGAAGGGCGCAATCGCGCCGTGCGCTTCGAGCCGCGCCTGCGCCAGGCGCAGCTGGCCCGCATCGGCGTGCGCGAGGCATTGGGCCAGGCCGTGGCGGCGGGGCAACTGGCGCTGCATTACCAGCCGCAGGTGTGCGCGGAAAGCGGACGGCTGCTCGGTGCCGAGGCGCTGCTGCGCTGGACCCATCCCGCGCTGGGCGTGGTGCCACCCTCGACCTTCATCCCGATCGCCGAAGAAGGCCCGCTGATCCTCGAGCTGGGCCGCTGGGTGATCGGCGAGGCCTGCCGGCAGATCGCGGCCTGGCATGCGCAGGGGCGGGGCCATGTGCGGCTGGCCGTGAACCTGTCGGTGCGGCAGACGCGCGAGGACGCGCTGCCGGGGTTCATCGACGAGGTCTTGCGCAGCACGGGCGTGCCCGCGCACTGCCTGGAGCTGGAAGTGACCGAAAGCGTGCTGATGGAGGACGCCGACGTGGCCGTCGCCCAGCTGGCCAGGCTGCGCGCCCGCGGGTTGCACATGGCCATCGACGATTTCGGCACCGGTTACTCGTCGATGGCCTACCTGAAGCGCCTGCCGATCGACAAGCTGAAGATCGACATGGCGTTCACCCAGGCCGTGCCCGGCGATGGCGAAGCGATCGCCACGGCGATCCTGGCGATGGCGCACACGCTGGGCCTGAGCGTGGTGGCCGAAGGCGTGGAAACGCCGGCGCAGCGCGAATTCTTCCGCCAGGCCGGTTGCCAGCAACTGCAGGGGTACCTGATCGGGCGTGCGGTGCCAGCTGACGAATTCGCGGCGCGCTGGCTCGCTGCCGCCAACGTGGCGCAAGGGGCGGTGTGCGTCGCGGGCTAGGCGAGGGCAGGCGACGCGGCGCGCGCACCGCGGCGGGCGAGGTGCTGCATCGCGCCCGCATCCTGCGCCGGTTCCTGAACAGCAACCCCTCACCTGATCCCGACCCTGCCAAGTTTCACGGGTCCCGCACGCCGACGGGCGGTAGGGTGGCGCATCGCCATCAGACACCCCCCGCCTCCATGGACAGCTCCTTGATGGCAGGTGGCGCGCACGCCTCTGCGGAGCAGCGCGTCCGCCTGTACGAAACCCTCCTGCAGACCACGCCCGACCTGGTCTACATGTGGGACCTGCAGCACCGCTTCACCTACGCCAACGCCGCATTGCTGGCCATGTGGGGCAAGACCTGGGACGAAGCCATCGGCAAGAACTGCCTGGAACTCGGCTACGAACCCTGGCACGCCGCCATGCACGACCGCGAGATCGAACAGGTCATCGCCACCCGCAAGCCCGTGCGCGGCGACGTGCCCTTCAACGGCACCAACGGCCGCCGCATCTACGACTACCTGCTGGTGCCGGTCATCGGCCCCAGCGGCGAGGTGGAGGCCGTCGCCGGCACCACCCGCGACGTCACCGAACGCAAGCTGCACGAAGAAGCCCGCCGCAAGAGCGAAGAGCGCCTCGCCGCGATGGTCGATGCCACCTCCGACCTGGTCTACCGCACCAACCGCGACTGGAGCGAAGTGGACATCGTCGGCGGCAGCCTGCTGTTCGGCCGCCACGGCACGCTGACCCCCGATTGGCTGGACGTGCTGGTGCACCCGGACGACCGCGACCTCGTCGCCGATGCCATCACCCGCGCCCGCATCACCCAGACGCCCTTCAGCGCCGAGTACCGCCTGCGCGCCGAAGACGGACACTGGGCGTGGGTGTCCTCGCGCGCGGTGCCCATCCGCCCCATCGGCGGCGAGGTGACCGAATGGTTCGGCGCCGCCACCGACATCACCGCGCGCCGGCAGCACGAAGAACACCAGCGCCTGCTGCTCAACGAACTCAACCACCGCGTCAAGAACACCCTGGCCATCGTGCAGTCGCTGGCCATGCAGACGCTGCGCGGGGCAGACGACATCGGCGCGGCCTGCGACCGCTTCGAAGCGCGCCTGCACGCGCTGGCGCAGGCGCACGACGTGCTGACCCGCCAGGAATGGGACCACGCCCCGCTGCACGACATCGTGCGCACCGCCATCGCCCCGTGCCTGGTCGACGATGCCGACCGCTTCGACATCGAGGGCCCCGAGATGCAGCTGGACCCGCAGCGCGCCCTGGCGCTGTCGATGGCGTTGCACGAGCTGTGCACCAACGCGATGAAGTACGGCGCGCTGTCGCGCAAGCCCGGACGCGTGCGCATCCACTGGCGTGCCGAAGCGGTGCAGGGGCGCCACAGCCTGGTGCTGTCGTGGGAGGAACACGACGGCCCGCCGGTCGTCGTTCCCGACCACCGCGGCTTCGGCTCGCGCCTGATCGAGCGCGGACTGCGCCACGACCTGGGCGGCGACGTCGCCCTCGATTTCGACAAGGCCGGCGTGAAGTGCCGGATCACCGCCCCCATGCCCGACCTAGGAGTGGCCGCATGACGACGACCGAACCGGCACCGCGTGTCTTCATCGTGGAAGACGAATCGATGCTGGTGATGCTGCTGGAAGACCTGCTGCCCACGCTGGGCTACGAGGTGGTGGGCAGCGCCGGCTCGGTGGAGCAGGCGCTGGCCGACCTGGCCGATGCGCAGATCGACCTGGCGGTGGTGGACGTGAACCTGGCGGGGACGCAGTCGTTCCCGATCGCCGATGCGCTGCGCGAGCGCGGGGTGCCGTTCCTGTTCACCACCGGCTACGGCCAGCAGGGGCTGCCCGAGCGCTTCGCCGACGCGCACGTACTGGCCAAGCCGTTCCGTCGTCATGACATCGAAGCCGCGTTGACGCGCCTGCGCTCGGCCTAGTCACCATCCGCACGTGTCGGCACGCGCAGCGCACGCGATGTGCGCGTGCGCGATCAGGCGGGGGTGGGATCGTTGTCGCCGTGCACGTACGGCACGCCCAGCAGGCGCGACAGCGCATGCAGCCGGCGCAGGACCGCCGAGCGCAGATGCATGGGCGCTGCATCGTAGACCTGCGTCCACAAACCACGCAGGAAGGCATGCGGGTCGCCGATGTCGGCGCCGGAGCGGACCAGGAATTCGGCGTCGTTCAGACGCGCGTCGATGCGTTCTTGGCAGAGCATGAAATGAATGTGGGGCGTGTCGCGTCAACATTCTGTGCTCGGCGTGCATGCGTGTTCAGCGCGCAGTCGCTTTGTTCATGCATCGTGACCGCAGGCTGAAAACGCACGCGCCACGCTCACGATCCGTCAACGTATTCCCCCGCAGGCTGGTTGCTCGCAAGCGAGGAACCCGCCATGGATCGCAAGACCCGGGACACCACACGCGTGTCGCCCAATCCGCTCGAGGAACAGCGTCGCCCCGATGGCGACGTCGTGCCCGGTGAATCGCCGGGCAAGCGCACCAACGACGAACGCAACGATCCCGCCGCCGAACCCGGCGCGAAGGACGGGCAACCCCGCCGACATCCCCCGCAGATCTGAGGACACACCATGACCCCACTCGACAAACCGCTTCGCCGCGAGCTGACCCTGGGCGAGCAGGCCTACACGCTGACCATCGACCCCGCCGGCCTGAAGCTGGTGGAAAAAGGACGCCGCAACGGCGTGGAAGTGCGCTGGGCCGATCTGGTCTCCGGCGACGCGGCCATCGCGGCAGCATTGCAGGCATCCACCGCAGACAAGTGAGCGCGCCGTGTCGGCGCGCAGGAGCATCGCCATGACACCTCGCATCGACATCGCCGCGCACGGCACACCGACGCCCACCGAACCGGGCAAGCCGACACCGCCCGGCCAGCCCACGCCGCCCGGCGCGCCGTCCGAGCCCGGCAGGCCCAGTCCGCCGGGCACGCCGAGCGATCCGTATCGGCCGGAGGATCCGGGCAGGCCGCCGATGCCGCGCGACCCCGGCGATCCCGACGACACCCCGGTCGGCCCGGATCAACCCCCGGATGATCCGGTCCACATCGACGATCCGCGCGAGCCGCGCAGCATCGCCGACTGACCGCGCACCACCGCAACACCGCACCAGGACAGGGGAATCACGTAGACGACCGTCAGCCCACAACGAACAAGGAATCCCACGGAGTGTTCATGCGACTTGCCGATTTCATAGAGGGAAACACGCAGCAGATCCTCGACGATGCCGTCGAGTTCGCCGTCACGCAGGCCCCTGAAGGTGCGAAGCTGAACCACAAGCGGCTGCGCAACGACATTCCGTTGATCCTGCGCGAGATCGTGGCCGACCTGCGGACGGAACAGAGTTCGGAGCAGCAGCACGCCAAGTCGCAGGGGCGGGCGCCGTCGCCGGCCGGTCCCGAATCCGCCGCGACCCGCCACGGACGCAGCCGTGCGGACGATGGGTTCGGCGTCAACCAGATGATCGCCGAGTACCGCGCTTTGCGCGCCTCGGTGCTGCGGCGGTGGGCGGCCGATGAAGCCCTGCTGGCCACCTCCATCGACGACATGGTCCGCTTCAACGAGGCCATCGACCAGGCCGTGGCCGAGTCGCTGGTGGAGTTCTCGCGCACGGTGGAGTCGTGGCGCAACGTCTTCCTCGGTGCACTGGGCCACGATCTGCGGGGTCCGCTCACTGCGGTAGTGGGCACGGCGGAATTCCTGCTGGACAGCACCCGCGGCACGCCGCACGCACGCCAGGCCGAACGCATCCTCAACGGGGGCGTGCAACTGAGCCGCCTGGTCGACGGCCTGCTCGACTACAGCAAGAGCACGCTGGGCGCCGGCATGACGCTGCATCGTGCGCCCTGCGACCTGGCGGCGGCCGTCAGCGACGAAGTCGATCTGCTGCGTACGACGCTGCACGGCGTCACCCTCACCCTGCATGTCGAATGCGACGATGCGTCCGGCCACTTCGACGACGCCCGCCTGCGCGAGGCCGTGCACAACCTGGTCACCAACGCGGCAAAGTACGGCGAGGCGGGCGGCGACATCCGCGTCACCATCGACGGCGACGAGGACAGTGCCTGCATCGCCGTCAGCAACGCGGGCGATGCACTGTCCACCGACGCCCTGAATGCGTTGTTCGATCCGTTGCGCCGCGGCTCCCGCCAGGCCCACCACGGTGAACACACCAGCCTGGGCCTGGGTCTGTTCATCGTGCGCGAGATCGCCTCCGCGCACGGCGGCGACGTCACCGCCCGCGTGGAAGACGGACGCACGATCTTCGTCATCCGCCTGCCGCGCGAAAAGGAAGACGCCCCCGTCGCCGCGTGAGTCCGGGCGCAGCAGTCGAACCAACATGAGAATCTCCGCTCCCTTCTCCCCGTGACAACGGGGAGAAGGTGCCGCAGGCGGATGAGGGGCGTTGTCCCGTCAGTGCGCGCCCACTCAACCTTCGATCCACACGAATCTCCGCTCTCCTTCTCCCCGTGACAACGGGGAGATGGTGCCGCAGGCGGATGAGGGGCGCTGTCCCGTCAGCGCACGCCCACTCAACCTTCGATCCACACGAATCTCCGCTCTCCTTCTCCCCGTGACAACGGGGAGAAGGTGCCGAAGGCGGATGAGGGGCGCTGTCCCGTCAGCGCACGCCCACTCAATCCGCGCGCACACATCGCACTCGTAGCGCACGCACATAGCCCGCGCATCGCCAGATGTTGCCGCCCTGTATGCACCAACCTGAAGCCAGTGCACACGATGGTCACGCGCGATGGGGAAGATCGACTGCACGCCGCACGCAACGCTGCTTGCGTCGGTCTTTCCCCTCACTTATTTCAGCAAGGACATGACGATGACGCGCGATACCTCAGAACGTGATGCAAACCGTGATCCCCTTTCCGGCGCACCCGGCGCACACCCGGTCGGCGTGGGCGTGGGCGGCGTGGCCGGTGGCATGGCCGCCGGTGCCGTGGCTGGCACCGTGTTCGGACCGATCGGTACGCTGATCGGCGCCGCCGCCGGCACCGTCATCGGCGCGGCCGCGGGCAAGGGCGTCGCCGAGCGCCTGGATCCCACCGGCGAAGTCGAGTACTGGCGCGAGACCTCGCGCACGCGTCCGTACTATTCGGACGAACACGACTTCCAGCGCGATTACGCGGGCGTCTACCACGCCGGCGCGGTGGCCCGCGGCGAGTACCCCGAGCAGTCGTGGGAAGACACCGAGCGCCGCCTGCAGTCCGGCTGGGAAGAGCGTCGCGGCGAATCGCGTCTGGAGTGGGAGCAGGCGCGCCCGGCGCTGCAGGATGCCTGGGAGCGTGCGGACCGCACCTACAATGCCTACGCGCGCAGCGATGAGCAGTTCGCGCAGCGTTTCGACAGCGCGCCGTATCGCCAGGACGGCGACGACTTCGATGACTACCGCTCGGCCTATCGCTACGGCACCTATGCCCGCGCGCAGTACGCCGACCGCGAGTGGGACGACAGCCTGGCCAGCGATCTGGAACGCGGTTGGGACCGCGCGCGCACCGGCTCGCGCCTGACGTGGGAGCGCGCCAAGCACGCCGTCGCCGACGCGTTCACGCTCGACCGCCAGCGGCCGCACTGATTCATCGACCCGCATCGCGCCGCGTCTTCCTTGCGGAGGCGCGGCGCCTGCCTGACCTGTATTTGCACAAGGAGAGTCATCCCATGAAGGCATTACCCACCGACGCCCTGGTTGTCGTGGCCGACGGCGAGGGCGCGCGCCTGTTCCGCAACCGCGGTGAGAACGGCACGGTGTCGCTGCACCAGTACGACCTGCTCGAATTGATGAACCTGGACGATGACGGCCCCGCCGGCAGCATGCCGGGCGAGTCGTCCAGCCGGCAGATCGACGAAGCCACGTTCGCCAAGCAACTCGCGAAAGGGCTGAACTCCGGCGCGCTGCGGCAGCAGTACGCCCACCTGGTGCTCGTCGCCGATCCGGTCACCCTCGGCCGCATGCGGCCGTTGCTGCACAAGGAAACCACGCAGCGCATCGTGGCGGAGATCGGCAAGGACCTGACCAACACGCGGCTGGATGCCATCGAACAGGCGCTCGCCGCGGCATGACCTACCGCGCGGACTACCTGCCCACCGAGCCGACGCGCAGCGCGGTGGAGGCGATGCCGGGCAGGGTGCTGCTGGAGTTCGGTGCGCCCTGGTGCGGACACTGCCAGGGCGCGCAGGCCGCGATCCGCGACGTGATCGCGCGCATGCCGGGCCTGACCCATCTCAAGGTGGAAGACGGCAAGGGTCGTCCGCTCGGGCGCGCATTCGGTGTGCGCCTGTGGCCCACGCTCGTGCTGCTGGAACAGGGTCAGGAGCGCGCACGCGCCGTGCGGCCGGTCACGGCGAACGCCCTGCATGATGCACTCGCGGTCGCATCACCGCCCGATCACTGACGAAAGAGCAGCCAGGGATCAGCGCGGCACCGTATCGCGCGCGTCCGGGTAATCGCGTCCGGGATCGCGGGGTGCCTTTTCCTCGTGCGGGATGTCGGGCTGATCGTGGTCTTTCCACGTCGCGTCATCGTTGCGCTGCTTGTCGGGCGTGTTCGCCTTCTCGCCATCGCTGTGCGGGTTGGAACGCGTGCCGGGCGTCATGGGATCACTCGCGCGGTGGAGGGACGTCGATTCCATGCCATCGGCGGTGATGGCAGGGTGAGGTAGTGATGTTCGGTCAGATCGCATGGGAGGCGCGGCACAACGCGCAACACGCAACGCGCTCGAGCGTGCGCGCGGACTCCGCGGCTAGTCAGCCCGGCGCCCGAGCGGTGGCGGAAATGCCGAACAAAAAAAGGCGCCTGCGGCCTCGTCTCCGCAGGCGCCCGGCGGGCACCTCAGGCGTTGCGCACCGCCGTCAGCGATAGACGCGCTCACAACGACGTTCGACGATGCGGTCGCCCTTCGTCTCCTGGCTGTTGCCCTGCACTTTGCGGCCGATCGCGCCGCCGGCGACGGCACCGCCGACCGTGGCGACCTTCTTGCCGTTGCCGCTGCCGATCTGGTTGCCGAGCAGGCCGCCGACGACGGCGCCGATGGCCGTACCGGCGACGCGGTTCGGATCGCGGGTGTTCTTCTGCACTTCGACGTTGCGGCATTCGACCTTGCTGCCGTCGCTGAAGCGGCGGCCTTCATCCTGCGGACCATAGGTCTGCGCGGCGGCGGCGGACATCACCGACAGCAGGCCGAGCGAGAGCAGGTAACGGGAGGTGGTCATGGCGGGTCTCCTGTGGGGTTGCAGGGTGAGGCTGCGCGGGGCGTCGCGAACGGCGAGTGAAATCGCGCAGTGCCGTTCATGCACCAGCGAGCCATCCGTGACGCCTGCACGACAAACATGACGCCGCGCTGACGGCCGGTGCCTGCGTTGACGCCGGCACCACGGTCCGGCGCCTAGCGTCGGGGCTTCACCGACCAGGACGCCATGCGATGCATACCCCCGAAGAACTCGAGAAGAAATTGTGGAAAGCGATCAAGTCCGATCGCACGATGATGATCGGCCTGGATGGGGCCGAAGATGGCCACACGCGTCCGATGACGGCGCTGCTGGAGCACGAGGGTCGGGGTCCGTTGTGGATCTTCACCTCCACCGACAACCTGCTGGCGCAGCGCACCGCATCACCGCAGCGCGCCGTGGCCGCGTTTGCGTCGATGGGGCATGACCTGTTCGCCAGCCTGCAGGGCTCGCTGGTGCGCGACGATGACCGCGCGGTAATCGAGCGCTTGTGGAATCCCTTCATCGCCGCGTGGTACGAGGACGGCAAGGATGATCCGAAACTGGCGCTGCTGCGTTTCGATGCCGAGCATGCGGAAATCTGGCTCAACGAGCACAGCCTGCTTGCGGGCGTGAAGCTGCTGTTCGGCGTCGATCCCAAGGAGGATTACCAGGACAAGGTCGCCGACGTCGATCTGCGCGGCTGATACGACACCGCGCATAGGCCGGACGTCATGTGTCCCCGAACGGCACATGACTCCGGCCGTTTCCGCGTGGCCGGATGCAGGTAGGGCGTGCGTGACGTAGGGAGACCGATACGCTGGAACAGGGGCCAGGCGACGGTAATCACCCGAGGATACCTGCCCCATGTTGTCGTATTCGCAGCATCATCTGCACACCCTGCTGGACCGCCTGGACGCCAGCGACGCCCGCACCACCGGCCAGTTGGAAGCCCTCACCGTGTGGGTTGCCGCGCTGGTGCAGACCCATCCCGACGGCGACCGCCTGCGCGCGTCCGCCCAGGCCTTGTCCGCACGCAATCCTTTCCGCGCGTTGTGCCAGTGCCAGGAGGAGGTAGCGGCCTACGACGCGACGTTCTGCCAGCTGCAGTCGCTGGCGCTGCCGGTCGATGTCGTGCCGCGCGTGCGTACCCCGTTGCCGCCGAACGTATGAGGCGCGTGTCGCCTGACCTGGGCCGTCGGCGCTTGATGCGCGCCAGACGCCAGTGCGAAGGGAGTGCGCCCGCGCTCGTGCCGATGTGCACCGTGGGCGTGATGGCGGCGGTGGTGGCCACGATGCCTGACGTACCGCTCTCGCCCCTCATCCGGCCTTCGGCCACCTTCTCCCCGCCTCGCGGGGAGAAGGGGACGGCGTGGGCGAGTGGGGAATCCGTTCGGGAAGAGGGTACCGCGCCAGCGATCCTTCGACGGGGACGCACTTGCAGCCAAGCTGGGCGAAGCTAGGGCTTCGCACAACGGTACCCTTGTGGTCGCCGTGGCTGTTTCACCTGGATCCGGCAGGCCGCTGCTGCGGCATCGACCACGTGTGCAGTGTCGCGCCGTGGTCGCAAAGACCGCGTCAATACGCGCGTGTACTACACCGGAAACTGGGCGACGCGTCACATGAGCAAGTGAACATTCGCTGTCCAGCGTGCGCGATCACAGCCGGCACACGCAACGCAGCCGGATAGCGCCAGGCGTCGCGTCGTGCTGGCGCGCAGCGTCCTCGCGCAATGTCGCCACGATGGCGTCGGCCGATGCCACCCCGCCGTCTACCTGCGCCGCCACCTGGCCCCAGGCGATGCAGTGTCCGCCTTCGTACACCTCATAGTCGGCGAAATAGCGGCGAACGGATGCGCGAGCGTCTGCGTCAGGTGCCGACGTGCACATCGCACTCGCATTCCGTGCAGCCCAGTTGCTCGAGCGCGATTTCCAGCGCCAAGGCGTAACTGCGCGCACCGTAGCCATCGACGACCGCGAGGCGGCGGCCGGTGGCGGCGGGCAGGGCGCCTTCATCGAGCGTGTCGTGGACCTCCACGTACGGATGGGCCAGACCCTGCACCGCGCGCTGCAACAGCGGATAGTCGGTGAGCGCGCCGGGGTCGAGCAGCGTGGCGCGTACGCCCCACTCGTTGGCCAGACGCAAGGCGGTGAGGACCTCGGTGGTGGAGCTGCAACTGCGGACGGCGAGCGTCTGCCCAGCGCAGCCGGCGCGCTGCACCAGCGCGCCGAGCACCGACGGTGGCAACGGCGGCGGGGCTGACGTGAGGGCGTCGTGGCGTTCGGGACCGCGGATGACGAGGATGGACATGAGGGGCTCCGGCTCAGGCATGGAGGGTCTCCGCAGGGGCGGGATGCAGGCGACGCAGTGCGATGTCCAGCGCCATCGCGTAGGCACGCGGGAGATCGTTGCGCAGGATCACGGTCACCAGCGGTGCATGCTGGGGCTGTACGCGAGGTTCCAGCACGCGCGAGGCGTCGTCGTGCACTTCGATATAGGGTGCAGGCAGGCCGTCGAGTGCGTCGCGCACGGCACGGCTCTGGGCTGCGTCGTGCATCGCCAGGTCGCCGACGTCGAGCAGCAGCAGGTCGGTTCGCTCGCGGCGCGCGCGTCGCAGGCCGCTAACCAACTGGCGGACACTGGCGAAGGCGCGACAGCGCAATGACTGGCCGACGGCGTTCGCACGTTCACACAGCGGGCGGCCGAGGACGGGAACGTCGGGGAGTGCGGCATGCGGGCCGCGCAGGATCAGGATGGACATGGAGCGGTTCGTGACGCACGGCGTGTGCGGTGTGGTCACGATAGGCCCGTGGTGCGTAACGTCGCCATGCGTTCCGGAGACAGGCGCGTAAAGAACGCGTAGCGTTTCAGGGCTGCGCGATCAGCATCACGCCCGTCAGGCCGAGCAGCAGCGTGCGGGCAGCGTCCGTCGAGCGCGCGCGGCAACGAAGGCCGCGACAGAGGCCAGCGGCGACGACCTGCGTTGCCACGAGCATCGCCAGCAGATGCACGGCCACGGCCGTCAGCATCAACGCAACCGACCCGGTGGCGCTGATGGCGCGCGCAGGCCCGTCCGTCATGCACAGTGGCATCAGCGCCGGCACCAGCATCAGGCCGCTGCCGTGCGCGGTGCCCATGAGGCAGGACCAGGCGGCGAGTCCCGCGTGCGATCGAGGGGCGGCATGGCGAGCGGCAGCGCGCGGGCGCACGACGTGTCTCCATGCCGCGAAGACCAGCAGGCCGCTCCCCGCCAAGGCGAGCAGGTGCTGCTGCGGCAGCCTGATGCCCTGCATCACCACCACCACGACCAGCCCCACCGACAGTGCGTGCCCGATGGCGATGGGCAGCAGGGCGCGCCGCACGTCGTGCGCATCGCCGGAATCGGCGGCGATGGCCGCGACGAACAGCCAGCCATTCGCCGGACTCAGGCCATGCACCACGCCCAGACCGGCGATGCTGAGCCAGGGCCACCAGGCATCGGGCAACGGCATGGCGCGTCGACTCAGGGTTTCGCGGCACAGCATCCGCCGGACGCGGTGGCGGTCGTGGTGTCGTAGCGGTCGTGGTGGCGCACCCAGGCCATCGGGTAGGCATCGCCCTCTTCACCGCGGCCGAACGGCGCCAGGTCGAGCAGGGCGTAGGTGTGCATCATCGCTTCCACACCGCGCCCGTAGCGCGAGTAGGCATGGAAGACGTGGCCTTCGTCGTCGCGCACGAACACGCTGATGCCGGGGGCTTCCTCGTGCGGGAAGGGCTGCCGCTTGTAGTTGTAGTCCACGGCGCCGCGCGACATGTCCTCCTGGCTGAAGTTCACGCCGAAGTCGTGGTTGAACGAGGTGCGATGCGAGGATACCCACGGGAATGTCCACCCCATGCGCCGGCGGAAGGCGTCGATATCGGCCAGCGGTGCGCGCGAGACCGCGACCAGGGTGAGGTCGCGCTGGGCGAGGTGCGTGAGCGCACCGGCGTGGTGGTCGGCCATGAAGGAGCAGCTCTTGCAACCCTGTTCCCAGCCCGGCGCGAACATGAAGTGCTGCACCATCAGCTGGCGGCGCCCCTCGAACAGCTCGGCCAGCGTGCGCGTGCCTTGCGGTGTGTCGAACACATAGGGCGTCTCCACACGGACCCAGGGCAGTGCGCGGCGTTCTCGCGCGACCTCGTCTTGCAGGCGCGTGAGTTCCTTCTCGCGCGCGAGCAGGGCGAGGCGGGCGATGCGCCATGCATCGCGGGTGGCGACGGGGTGTGCAGGGTGTGCGGGCATGTCCATGGAAGACTCCATCGAGGTGGGAAGGGACGCGCGGGCATGCGCTGCCCGCGCCGATGCCGCGGGGCATCGGGGGATGAAGGACAAAAGGGCGCGGGGGCGGGTGCGGCGCGCGATCAGGTGGTGCGCGCGGGCCGCTTCACGGCGCGCACCAGGCCGCTGCGACCGCCGCCGCAATAGAACAGGTCGCCGCCGTCGGATTCCAGTCCGCTGACATGGACGCCGGCCGGCAGTTCCAGACGTTCGAGCACGCGTCCATCAGCGGGATCGACGCGGCGCAGGTCGCTGTCGTCGCCTTCCCAGGTGCCATGCCACAGCTCGCCGTCGACCCAGCTGATGCCGGTGACGAAACGGTCGGATTCGAGCGTGCGCAGCACTTCGCCGGTGGCCGGGTCGATCTGCACGATGCGGCGTTCGCGGTACTGGCCCACCCACAGGCTGCCGTCGGCCCAGGCCATGCCGGAGTCGCCGCCCTGGCCCGGGGCAGGAATCGAGGCCAGCACCGCACCGGTGGCGGGATCGATCTTGTCGATGCGCGCTTCGGCGAGTTGGTACAGGTGGGTGCCGTCGAACGCGGTGCCGGCATCGGCCGCACGCGGCAGGCTGCGTGCGACCCCGCCGCCGGCCGGATCGATGGCGATCAGCCGCTCGCCGGTGGCGGCCCAGACATGGTGGCCGTCGTAGGTGACGCCCGCCACGCCCTCGCTCGTTTCGAAGGGACCGTATTCGCGGGCGATTTCAGCAGGACTGACGTGGACTGCGTGGCGCGGTGTGTCGTTCATGGCGGGCTCCTGGGTGGGCGACGGGGCCAATCTACGCAGACGACGGCGAGGCGGGGAGTAACAAGATCGTCGTGAATCCGGCCAGCGGCTGCGCCACCCAGCGCCGTGCGCGCGCACGACCGATCGCGCGCACCTGGCCCGCGGCTTCCATGTCGGCGAGCGCGCGCTGCACCGAACGCTGGCTGTCGCCGGTGGCCAGGGCCAGCGCCGAGGTGGACCAGGCCGTGCCGTCGGCCAGCAGCCCGTGCAGCGCCCCCTGTTCGCCATCGACAGGAGGCGCCAGCACCACGACGTTGCGCGCGCCATGCGGCGACACCTGGAAGCCCTGCGCGGTGGCGGCGAGGTCGGCGAACGGCGCGAGCAGGCGACGCAGGCGTCCGATCTCCACCCGCAGGCGCGCGCGGTGCGTTTCGTCGGGATGACGCGTGCGGAACACGCGCGCGATCAGGATGTTGCGGTCGACATCGCCCGGCCACGCGGCGGCAAGCACATGCAACAGCGCGAACAGTACCGGCCGCCGCGCGAGCGATGCCGCGCCGTGGGCATCGCGTACCGTGTGGCGCAGGGCATCGACCACCAGCGTGCCGGAGGCAAGCAGGGCTTCGACCTCGTCCAGTGTCACGGGCTGTTCGTGGCCGGCGTGCAGGATGCGCGCGGCGGGGCGCTGCAGGCTCGCCCGGAGCTGTGCGATCTCGGCGGCCAGTGCGGGAATGCCCGCATGCCCTGCGGCCGCTTCTGCGCGCTGCAGCGCCAGCCGCGCCTCGCGCGTGCGCAGCGAGCGCAGGGCGATCTCGGCGGCGGCGAGCGCAGCCAGGGCATGGTGCGCAGCGGGTGCGCCCTCGAGATCGAGCGCGTCCAGCGTGGTGCGTGCCGCGTCCAGCCGGCCCAGCAGCAGGTGCCGGCGCAGTGCGATCAGTCGTGCATGCAGGGCGTTGGCGCGGTCCCCGCGCGCGGCGAGCGCCTGCGCGGCGTTTTCCAGCCGCTGTGGCGCGGCGGCGAAATCGCGCAGGGCCAGCGCCACCTCCGCTTCGGCCACCATGCAGCGGGCGCGGGCCAGCGGCTCGCGCGGACCGAAGCCGCGCGTGGCGCGCCGCAGCAGGTCGCGCGCACGTGCATAGTCGCCCAGCTGCGCCATGGCGACGCCGCGCAAGGCCAGTGCCGCCGGATCGTCGCGCCAGCCCACGTGCTTGAGCGCGCCCAGCACATCGCCGGCGGTCAGGGCGCGGCCGGCGGCGGCGATCAGCGAGTCCATGCCCGCAGCCTACCGCGTGGTGCGGTCGCCGTCGCGGGCCGGGTTACTCCGCTTCCAGTTCCTTGTGCATGCGCGCACGGTCGCGACGGTACTGGCGTGCCAGCTGCGTCTTCTTCGTTGCCGTCAGGATCTTGCCGGAGACCTGGAAGAACTTCTTCTCCTCTTCGCGCAGGTGGTGATGCACCTTCTCCGACAGCTCGCGCGCTTTCTTCAACCAAGCCGCGTGGCGCGGGTCCAGGGACTGGAGGTCCTCGACCAGTTCGTCGATCTCGTGGTGTTCGTGCAGCGCGTGCCGCGAGGAATTCAGGCCGCGGTCGTCCATGAGGATCGGAACGTAGAGGAATCGCTCTTCCGCCGCCGCGTGCGCCGCCAGTTCGATGCGCAGCGCGGTGAACAGGTCCAGCCGCTCGCGCGTGCCCGGCTTGGAGCGCAACAGGCGGCGGCACAGCGAGCGCTGGGTTTCATGGCTTTCGTGCAGGGCGTCGTAGATCGTTTCTGGCATGGGTGATGACCTGGCGGAGGGCTGGGGAAGATCAGGGCAGGGTACGCACCTTGGGTTCGCGCGCGAACTGGCGGGTGCGAGCGGCCTTGATGAAGGCGGCCGTGTCCGACGCCTTCACCACGCCGGCGTCCTTGCCGATGCCGGCAACCTGGATGACGGCCGACGCGCCGTCGTCGTGCGCGATCGCCTTCAGGTGGCCGAACGCATCACGGACCCAATCGACCGCGGCGGCCTCGGTCGCCATGGCCTTGCCTGCGGCGTCCGACAGCACCACGGCCACGGCATCGAACACCATCGACGGCGTGCCTGCGAGTTGCCCGTCGGCCGGCAGTCGCTTGCCGTTGCCGAGTGTCGCACCGCCGATCTTCGGCGCGACGATCTTGACCTGCGCGCCGTCGGCTTCCGCCGCCTTGCGCAGTGCGGCGATCGCCGCCGCATCCGAGCCATCGTCCACCAGGATCCCCACGCAGCGGCCCTGCAGGGTCGGCTTCATCTTGCCGATGATCTGCAGCGCGGGCGACGGCGGCATGTCCTGTGGCTTCACGGGGGTCGGCGGTGCGGGCGGCAGCGCGTCCAGGCCCAGGCCGTCGGCGACGCGCTTGGCCAGGTCCGCATCGACATGGCGCAGGTGCCCGACGATGGCCTCGCGCACGTGCGGGGTTTCCACTTTCGAAAGTTCGAACACCAGCGCGCCTGCCATGTGCGCCTGCTCCGGCGCGGTCTGGCTGCGGAAGAACAGCCGCGCCTGACTGTAGTGGTCGGCGAAGCTCTCCGGCCGCACGCGTCCCTTGCGGCCGTCGGCGACGCTGGCATGGCTGCGGAACCCGGTCGGCGTTTCGCGCGGTGTATCCGGCTGCAGGCTGCTGGGTTCGTAGTTCACCCGTCCCTTCGGCATCTGCATCTGCATGTGGCCGTCGCGCTGCAGGTTGGCGAAGGGACACTTCGGCGCATTCACCGGGATCTGGTGGAAGTTGGGTCCGCCCAAGCGCGAGAGTTGCGTGTCGAGGTACGAGAACAGACGGCCCTGCAGCAGCGGATCGTTGCTGAAGTCGATGCCGGGCACGATGTTGGCCGGACAGTAGGCGACCTGCTCGGTCTCGGCAAAGAAGTTGTCGGGCCAGCGGTCCAGCACCATCCGGCCGATCACGGTCAGCGGCACCAGCTCTTCGGGAATCAGCTTGGTGGGATCGAGATGATCGAACGGGAAGGCATCCGCCTGTTCTTCGGTGAACAGCTGCACGGCCAGCTCCCACTCCGGGAAGTCGCCCTTCTGGATGGCCTCGAACAGGTCGCGGCGGTGGAAGTCGTTGTCGGCGGCCTGCAGCTTCACCGCCTCGTCCCAGACGGTCGACTGGATGCCCAGCTTGGGCCGCCAGTGGAACTTGACGAAGGTGCTGTTGCCCTTGGCATCCAGCAGACGGAAGCTGTGCACGCCGAAGCCTTCGATCATCCGCAGCGAACGCGGAATCGTGCGGTCGCTCATCGCCCACATGATCATGTGGAAGGCTTCCGGTGTCAGCGAGATGAAATCCCAGAACGTGTCGTGCGCGCTGCCGGCCTGCGGGTAGCCGCGGTCGGGTTCCATCTTCACCGAATGCACCAGGTCCGGGAACTTCATCGCGTCCTGGATGAAGAACACCGGGATGTTGTTGCCCACCAGGTCCCAGTTGCCCTCCTGCGTGTAGAACTTCACCGCGAACCCGCGCACGTCGCGCGGCGTGTCGACCGAGCCCGCGCCGCCGGCCACCGTGGAGAAGCGGCAGAAGACGGGAGTGCGCACGCCGGTTTCGGTGAGCACGCGCGCGGTGGTGACCTTCTTCAGCGACTTAGTCAGTTCGAAGTAGCCGTGCGCGCCGGTGCCACGCGCATGCACGATGCGCTCGGGGATGCGCTCGTGGTCGAAGTGGGTGATCTTCTCGCGCAGGATGAAGTCTTCCAGCAGCGTGGGGCCGCGGTCGTGCGCGCGCAGCGAGTTCTGGTTGTCGCTGACCGGGATGCCCTGGTTGGTGGTCAGCGGCGGATGCTTGCCGCCCGCGCTGAAGTGGAGTTCGCCGCCTTCGCCGCGCGCCGCGTTGTCGGCCGAGGGGCGGGGGGAAGATTTTGCGGGGGATTTGCGCGCAGCCATCGGGGGTCTCCTGGACGACGTGGGGGCCACTCGGGGTGGCCCGTCGCATCATCGTCGTGGCCGCGTGCAGACCGCGTTAGGAGCGGTTGACGACGTGCACACGCACGGTCGCGGACACTGGCTGTCCGCATCCGGTGGCATCACTGCCGCCCTGTCCACGGGAGTTGACGCAATGGAAACCAACGAACTGCATCGCGGCCGCCTGATCGACCACATCCAGCTGGTCGTACGCGACCTGGAGGCCAGCAAGACCTTCTACCGCGCCGTGTTCGACGTGCTCGGCGTTCCGATGGGCGGCGAGGACGCGAGCTACTTCTGGGCCGATGAGCTGTTCGTCTCCACCGCCGGCAGCGAAGCGGCGGACGGCAAGCTCACGGGGCGCCACCACATCGCGTTCCAGGCGCAGGATCGCGCGATGGTCGATCGCTTCCACGAGGTCGCGCTGGCGCATGGCGGCACGGACAATGGCGCGCCTGGCCTGCGCGACTACCATCCCGGCTACTACGGCGCGTTCGTGCTCGACCCGGATGGCAACAACATCGAAGCGGTGTACCACGGCGAAGCGAAGCGCAGTGCGGCGTCGGTGAAGGTGGAGTTCTGAGACATCCTTCTCCCCGCGTGGCGGGGAGAAGGTGCCCGGAGGGCGGATGAGGGGCAAGCGCCGAACGCGGAAACACCATGAGGATGTTTCGTTCGCGCGGGTTCCATTCGCCCCTCACCCGCCTTCGGCACCCTCTCCCCGCTGGAGCAGGGAGAGGGGAAGGACGCTCGCGCTGCTTACAGAAACATCCCGCCCGACGCCTCGATGGTGAAGGGGGAGTTCTAGGGCTTGCTGATGCCTTCTCCCCGCTGACGCAGGGAGAGGGGAACGGCGCTTGCACACGCGGGGTTACAGAAACATCCCACCCGACGCCTCGATGCGCTGCGCGTTGACCCAGCGGTTGGCCGGCGACAGCAGCGAGGCGACCACGCCACCGATGTCGTCGGGTACGCCGACACGGCCGAGTGCCGTCTGCGAGGCGATGAAGGCGTTGAGCTGCGCGTTGTCGCGCACGGCGCCGCCGCCGAAGTCGGTTTCGATGGCGCCCGGCGCGACGATGTTCACCGCGATACCGCGCGCTCCGAGTTCCTTGGCCTGGTAGCGCGTCAGCACTTCCATCGCACCCTTCATCGCCGCATACGCCGCGTAGCCGGGCAGGGCGAAGCGCGCCAGGCCGGACGAGATGTTGATGATGCGCCCGCCATCGGCGAGCAGCGGCAGCAGCGCCTGGGTCAGGAAGAACGGTCCCTTGAAGTGCACGTCGACCAGCGCATCGAACTGCGCGCGCGTGGTCTCGGCGAAGCCCGCGTGCACGCCCATGCCGGCGTTGTTGACCAGGTGGTCGATACGTTCGCGGCCCCAGGGGGTGAGGCGGGCGCGCACGGCATCGGCGAAGGCGTCGAAGGTGTCGCTCTGGCCGACGTCCAGCGGCAGCGCCGCGGCACGTTGGCCGAGGGCTTCGATCTCGGCGACGACGGCCTCGGCTTCCGCCTGCTGGCTGCGGTAGGTGATCAGCACGTCGTGGCCCTGGCGGGCGACGGCCAGCGCCATGTTGCGGCCCAGGCCGCGGCTGCCGCCGGTGATGAGGGTGAGGGGGGAGGTGGTGGGGGTCATGGCAGGTCTCCAGTGGGGAAGGCGGTGGATTCACCGTGGAGGCACTGTATTGGGCGGGATTGGGCGGATAAATCGGCTTAGACTGATTGGACCGTTCGCCAAGAGCGAACAATCGCCGGAGCCGCCATGAACCGCCTCGATGCCATGCAGGCCTTCGTCCGGGTCGCCGAGATGGCCAGCTTCACCCGTGCCGCCGACAGCCTGGGCCTGCCCAAGGCCAGCGTCTCCACCGCCGTGCAGCAGCTGGAAGCCTGGCTGGGCACGCAGCTGCTGCACCGGACCACGCGGCGCGTGCAGCTCACCCAGGACGGGCAGGCCTTCTACGAGCGCTGCCAGGACCTGCTGGCCGACATGGACGAGGTGCAGCACCTGTTCGCGCGTTCGCCGCAGGCACTGCGTGGCCGGTTGCGCGTGGACATGCCGGCGCGCTTCGCACGGCACTTCGTGCTGCCGCACCTGCCGGCGTTCCTGCACGAGCATCCGCAGCTCGCGCTGGAACTGAGCTGTACCGATCGTCGCGTCGATGTCGTGCGCGAAGGCTTCGACTGCGTGCTGCGCGTGGGCACGCTGGCCGATACCAGCCTGGTCGCGCGGCCGCTGGGCCGGTTGCGCGTGGTGACCTGCGCCAGCCCGGCGTACCTGCAACGCCATGGCGTGCCGCAGTCGCCGGACGATCTGCACACGCATCGGCTGATCCACTACGCCAGCCAGTTCGGTGGCAAGCCCGATGGATGGGAATACTGGGACGGCACGCGCTACGCCAGCGTGCCGATGGAAGGCGCGCTGACGGTCAACAGTTCCGATGCGTACGAAGCGGCGTGCATCGCCGGCCTGGGCCTGATCCAGGCGCCGGTTGCGGGCCTGCGCACGCTGGTGGAACAGGGGCTGCTGGTGGAGGTGCTGCCGCAATACGCCGCGGAGCCGATGCCGGTGACGCTGCTGTATGCGCATCGCCGCCACCTGCCGCAGCGCGTGCAGGCCTTCATGGCGTGGCTGACGGAGACGGTGCGGCCGCACCTGCAGACGGACTGATGCGTGTCCGCTGTTCTTGTGGGACCGACGTCGCTCCCACAGCAAATATCCATGGCCGGAAAAAAGAAGGCCCCGCAGTGCGGGGCCTTCTGCCGTGGACGCGCCGGGCGACTCAGGCTTCGACGTCTTCCTTGTACGCATCCACCGGGATGCAGGCGCACATGACGTTCTTGTCGCCGTAGACGTTGTCCACGCGCGCGACCGGCGGCCAGTACTTCTGCTGCTTGAGCGTGGCCAGCGGGAACGCGGCCAGTTCGCGCGGATAGGCGTGGGTCCATTCGCTGGCCATCACCATCGTGGCGGTGTGCGGCGCGTTCTTGAGCGGGTTGTCCTCGCGGTCCAGGCGGCCGTCCTCGATCGCGCGGATCTCCTCGCGGATCTCGATCATCGCGTCGATGAAGCGGTCCAGCTCGTGCTGCGATTCGCTTTCGGTCGGCTCGACCATCAGCGTGCCGGCGACCGGGAAGCTCAGCGTGGGCGCGTGGAAGCCGAAGTCGATCAGGCGCTTGGCGACGTCCTCGGCGCTGATGCCGGTGGCGTCCTTGAGCGGGCGCAGGTCGAGGATGCACTCGTGCGCGACCAGACCGTTGCGGCCCGTGTAGAGCGTCTCGTAGTGCGCTTCCAGCCGCTTGGCGACGTAGTTGGCGTTGAGCAGCGCCACCTGCGTGGCCTTGCGCAGCCCGGCCGCGCCCATCAGCGTGATGTACATCCAGCTGATCGGCAGGATGCTGGCGCTGCCGAAGCTGGCCGCGCTGACCATGCCGACGTCGCCTTCGCCGCCGAGCTTCTTCGGCAGGTACGGCGCGAGGTGCGCCTTCACCGCGCAGGGACCCACGCCGGGGCCGCCGCCGCCGTGCGGAATGCAGAACGTCTTGTGCAGGTTGAGGTGCGACACGTCCGAGCCCCACTTGCCGGGCTTGGCCACGCCGACGAGGGCATTCATGTTGGCGCCGTCGGTGTATACCTGGCCGCCGTGCTGGTGGACGATGTCGCAGATGGCGACCACGTCTTCCTCGAACACGCCGTGCGTGGACGGGTAGGTGATCATGATCGCGGCCAGGCGGTCGCTGTACTTCTCGGCGGCGCGGCGGATGTCCTCCACGTCGACGTTGCCGTTGGCATCGCACTTGGTGACCACCACGGTCATGCCGCACATCTGCGCGCTGGCCGGGTTGGTGCCGTGCGCGGATTCGGGGATCAGGCAGATGTCGCGATGCGCTTCGCCGCGCGCGCGGTGGTAGGCGCGGATGGCAAGCAGGCCGGCGTACTCGCCCTGCGCACCGGAATTCGGCTGCAGGCTGACGGCGTCGTAACCCGTGCATTCGACCAGCATGGCTTCCAGCTCGTCGATCAGCTGGGTGTAGCCGGCGGCCTGTTCGGCCGGTGCCAGCGGATGGATATTGCCGAACTCCGGCCACGTCACCGGGATCATCTCGGCGGTGGCGTTGAGCTTCATGGTGCAGCTGCCCAGCGGGATCATGGTGCGGTCCAGCGCCAGGTCCTTGTCCGACAGCGCGCGCATGTAGCGCAGCAGTTCGTGTTCGCTGTGGTGGGTGTTGAACACCGGGTGGGTCAGGAAGTCGCTGGTGCGGCGCAGGGCGGCGGGGATCAGCGACGGTGCGCTGGCATCCAGCGCATCGACCGACGGCAGCGTGGCGCCTTCAGCGGCGAACACGCCCCACAGCGCGTCGATGTCGGCGCGGGTGGTGGTTTCGTCCAGCGAGATGCACAGCGAACCGTTGCCGCGCACGCGCAGATTCAGGCGCGCGGCCTTGGCACGCGCCAGGATCGCGTCGCGGGCATCGCCCGGTTCGATGCACAGCGTGTCGAACGCGCTGGCATGCACGGCGGGATAGCCCAGCGTGCGCAGGCCCTCGGCGAGGATGGCGGTGAGGCGGGCGACGCGGCCGGCGATGCGCGCCAGGCCTTCCGGGCCATGGTAGACGGCGTACATGCTGGCCATCACGGCCAGCAGCACCTGCGCGGTGCAGATGTTGGACGTGGCCTTCTCGCGGCGGATGTGCTGCTCGCGCGTCTGCAGGGTGAGGCGATAAGCCGGCTTGCCTTCGGCATCGACCGACACGCCGATCAGGCGGCCCGGCATGCTGCGCTTGTAGGCGTCGCGGCAGGCCATGAACGCGGCGTGCGGGCCACCGAAGCCGAACGGCACGCCGAAGCGCTGCGAGTTGCCGATCACGATGTCGGCGCCCATCTCGCCCGGCGGCTTGAGCAGGGTCAATGCCAGCAGGTCTGTGGCGACGACGAACAGCGCGTTGTGCGCATGGATGGCGTGGGCGTCCTTCGACCACTCCTCGACCCAGCCGCTGGAGGCGGGGTACTGCACGAGCACGCCGAAGTAGTCGCCGGCGGCGAGCTTCTCGTGGAAGGCGTCGGTGGAGCGCACCACGTCGACGGTGATGCCCAGTGGTTCGGCGCGCGTGGCCAGCACTTCCAGCGTCTGCGGATGGGTGTCGCCTGCGACCAGGAAGGTGTTCGACTTCGACTTGGCCGAGCGCTTGGCCAGCGTCATCGCCTCGGCGGCGGCGGTCGCCTCGTCCAGCAGCGAGGCGCTGGCGATTTCCATGCCGGTCAGGTCGGTGACCATGGTCTGGAAATTGATCAGCGCTTCCATGCGGCCCTGCGAGATCTCCGCCTGGTAAGGCGTGTAGGCGGTGTACCAGGCCGGGTTCTCGAGGATGTTGCGCAGGATGACCTTCGGCGTATGGGTACCGTAGTAGCCCTGGCCGATGAAGCTGCGGAAGACCTGGTTGCGGTCGGCGACGGCGCGGATCTTGGCCAGCGCTTCCTCCTCGTTGATCGGCGCCGGCAGCGCCAGCGGCTGCGCCGATTTGATGCTGCCCGGCACGATGGCGTCGGTCATTGCGTCCAGCGAATCGTGGCCGACCACGCGAAGCATGTGCGCGATCTCGGCGTCGTTGGGGCCGATGTGGCGTTCGAGGAACGCGCCGTGGTGTTCCAGCTCGCGCAGGGAGGGGGTGTTCGACATGGCAGGCATCCGGAAGGGCGAATAGGGCCAGCGTGCGGAAGCCGCACGTGGGGTGCCCCTCTGTCCTTTTGCCTGAGAGTTTGGAAGCGCGCCGACGAGGAGGTCGCGTGCTTCGTGCCCCTTCGGCGCCGGCGCTGCCGCATGGGCGGCCGGTCTCTCCAGAGTGTCTGTCGCAGTGGTGGTATCGGGCCTGAGCGATTACGGGCGTTTGCGCCTTCGGCAGCACGTCGCGGGCGACGGGCTTCTCCCACCTGGTCTTGCCGGCGGATTATAGCCCGTCGGGGCGGGCCACCGGCGGTTTGGGCTTACCATGTGCAGCCCGGCGCGGCCTGTTCATGCAGCCGTGCCGTGACTGTCCGGAGTTCCCCCGCAATGAGTGCCCCCCACGCCATCTCCAACCGCCGCCTGGCCCTGCTGCTGGGCGGGCTGGCGATGTTCGGCCCGTTTTCCATCGACACCATCTTCCCCGCATTCCCGGCGATGGGCGCGCACCTGGGCGCGGACAAGGTGGCGATGCAGCAGACCATCAGTGTCTACCTGCTGACCTATGCGCTGATGAGCCTGGTGCACGGCCCGCTGTCGGACACGTTCGGTCGCCGGCGCGTGATCCTGGGCGGGCTGTGCGTGTTCCTGCTGGCGTCGGTGGGCTGCGCGCTGGCCACCGACATGGGCACGCTGCTGCTGTTCCGGGCCGTGCAGGGCCTGTCGGCCGGCGTCGGCTTCATCGTCGGCCGTGCGGTCATCCGCGATGCGCGCGATGGCGACGATGCGCAACGCCTGATGAGCCAGGTGTCGATGATCTTCGGCATCGCACCGGCGATCGCGCCGATCGTGGGGGGCTGGATCCTCGGCTGGAGCGCCTGGCCGATGATCTTCTGGTTTCTGGCCGGCTTCTCCCTGCTGCTGATCGTGGCCGTGGTGGGGTGGCTGCCGGAGACGCATCCGCCGCAGGCCCGCCTCAAGGTGTCCCCGCGCATCCTGCTGCGCGACTACGTGGGCATCGCGCGCAATCCGCGCTTCCTGCGGCTGGCCGCGGCGGGTTCGCTGAGCTTCGGGGGGCTGTTCCTGTACATCGCCTCGGCGCCTGCGTTCGTGATGGACCTGCTGCACCTGGACGAACAGCAGTTCGCGTGGCTGTTCCTGCCTACCATCGGCGGCATGGTGCTGGGTGCGTTCCTGTCGGGTCGTGCCGCCGGGCGCATCGAAGGCACGCGACTGGTGAAGATCGGCTATGCCTGCATGGCCCTGGCGATGGTGGCGAACGTGGGCTACAACGCCTGGGCGGGCGCGGACATCCGCGTGCCGTGGGCGGTACTGCCGATGATGCTGGCGGCGCTGGGCGTGGCGCTCGTATTCCCGATCCTGACGCTGGCGATCCTCGACATGTATCCGCGCCAGCGCGGTGCGGCCTCTTCGCTGCAAGCCTTCAGCAACCTGATCGTCAATGCGGTCATCGCCGGCGTGCTGTCACCGCTGTTGAGCCATCATGGCCTGCACCTGGCGCTCGGGATGGCCGGCTTCGTGCTGCTGGGCTGGCTGATGTGGCAATGGGAAGCCCATGCCCACCGCCGCCGACTCGCGTGTCCGCGCAACCCGGCTGCGCTGGAACCCACCGATCAACTCTGACGTCCTGCGAGAACTTCCATGTCCATCCAGTCCAAGGCCCGCCGCGAGGCGAAGAAGCGCAAGGCGACCAAGGCGCACAACCAGGCACGCGCGAATGCACCGGCCATCGAGCCGCATGCGGAACTGCGCAATCCCGAGGGCGAGCTGCTGGCCGGCGTGGTGCGCCAGGCCGGCGTATGGGTGCTGGGGCTCGACGGCCGCATCGCCGGCAGTTCCGACAGCGCGGCCGAAGTGCTGGCCATGATCAAGCAGGCCGCCGCGCTGCACGAGGCGCAGGGCAATGCGGTGCGGCTGGTGTACTCGGACGAACTGCGCGACACCGCCGTGATCGAGGCGGCCGCGCAGGGGCTGACGCTGGAGCAGTTCGAAGCACAGCTCGCCGAGCAGATGAAGGCCGGCAAGCCGGACGCGGCGCCGGACGTGAATTGAGTCGCCTGTGTCCCCTGTAGGAGCGACGTGAGTCGCGACTGGCCGGCGTCGAAGTCCGCGATGGCCCGAACCGTGCGATCGCGACTTACGTCGCTCCCACAGACGACATCCGGCGACGCAACCACGCCAGCCATCCTGCCACGATCAGCGCCGGCAACCACACCCAGCGCAGTTCCGACAGCAAGACTTCGATGCCGCGCGCGCTGAAGAACCGGTTGGCGAACGGCGACACTTCGATCATCCGCCACGGCGCGAAATGACGCGCATCCGACCACGGCCAGAACAGTGCTACGCCGAGGCCGCCGTCCGTGAACATGTCCAGCAACGGATGCGAGGCGGCAGACAGGGCGATGAACAGGAACGTCGCGCGTGCAGGCGCCCCGAACCACCGCGTACCGCACGCAGCGATCATGCCGCACAGCGACGCGAACATGAGGGAATGGCTGGCGCCGCGGTGGCCGAGGGCGTGCGCGTAATTGATGCCGAGCTTGAACGCGACCACGTCGGCATCGGGCAGCACGGCCGCCAGCATGCCGGCGGCGATCAGGTGGGGCGGCAGGCGCGCGGTGCCCAGGGCGGCGCCGGCGGCCAGCGGAAGCAGGGCGTGGGTGAAGATGGTGGGCATGGCGCACGACGTGGAAGCGATGGACGGCAGCCTCGTGCGGCTGGGTGAGCCGGTGATGAAGTCCAGGTGTGCGAAAAGAAAAGGCCGGCGATGGCCGGCCTTTTCTTGATGTCACGGGCGGGGTCAGCGTTCCTGCCGGATCGGCCTGAAAGCGGGCGCGGGTCGCTGGCGCGCGGGCGTCGTCGGTGCGGGCGGCGTCAGCGGCTGCGTGACGGGCGCGACGCGGGCGCCCTGGCCCTGCGCGATGGCCGTCGACGAACGCACCAACGGCTGCGAACTGTTCTCGCGCACGGGATCGGCCGCGATCCACTGCTTGATCTGCGGGAAGATCAGGTCGAGGCGGGAGTAGAAGTCGCGGTTCTGCGAGTTGTTGAGGTTGCCCGTGTTCGCGCACGTCGCCCAGCCGCCGTACAGACCACCGCGAAGTCGATACGAGTTGTCGCTGTAGCGGGTGAAGATACCCGAGCCGCTGCTGCCCCCCTCCGTGGTGCCTTCCAGCCAGCCGGCGGCAAACCGTTCCGGATAGGGACTGCCCGTCATCGACTTGCCGAGCGAGACCTTCTTGGCATCGCCGGCGGGGTGGTGGATGGCGACCACGTCCGCGTTCAACGCGACCGGGCTGGCATCCCAGCCGGCGAATGTCGCGCTTGCGGGTGCCGCATTCTTGAGGCGAAGCAGCAGGGCGTCGCTCGCGCTGTCGACGAACAACATGTCCGCGCCGCCCGTCAGGGGATTCTGCTTGACGCCATTGGCGGTGGTGCAGCCCGTGTTCTCGTAACCCCAGTACGTGTTCAAGGTGTTGGCGACGGTCTGGTCCGAAATGCAGTGCGCGGCCGAATAGAAATAGGGGACCTGGGTGGACGCCGTCGTGTCATTGAGCAGCGTGCCGGTACAGATGTAGCTCTTGCCGGCCTCGACGAACACCATGTGCGCCACCGCGTTCTTGGCCTGCACGTACGCGGGACCCAGCTGATCGACGCGACAGACGGCGTTGATGTTGCAGGTGCCCGATTCGCCCACCTTCTCGATGATCTTGAAGTCGTTGCGACTGTTGGTGACCAGGTGCGAGACCTGCGGGGCCTGCAATCGGGCCTGCGTCGCCTTGACGTGCGCGGGACGGTAGATCTCGATGATCTGCGTCTGGCCATCGGTGGCGGGCGTCCAGTACAGGCCATTCCCATCCGCGAGCGACTGCGCTTCGGCCGCGGTGACCTTGGCGATGACGCGTCCCGGCTCGTCCGAGCCTGCGAACCTCAGCTCGGCGTGCGGATGCAGCCCGCCGACCTGCAGGCCGACGCGAAGACCCAGCGCATCCGGTGATGCGACCTGCAGGCGTGCGACCGCACCCCCATTCTTCAGGGGAATCCAGCGCAGTGCGGGCGTCGTGCGCGCGATGCCCTCGGTCGACAGGTCGCGTCCGATGCCGATCTGCGTGGCCTTCACCTGCGCACGGCTGTTCTTGCGCTCCAGCTCGACGAGGCGCTCAAGGCGCATTTCCCGGTAGTCCAGCGATGTCGCACTGCGGGCGGGGAACTGCGCCCACTTCCACGCCGGCGTGGCCTGCACTGGCGTACGGCTGGCTTCGCCGGCGACCTGGTCGATGCCTGCGAAGGCGGTGAGGGGCGAGGCCAGCAACAGGCCGGCCAGCAGGCCGAGCGTCGGGGCGGATTTCATGCGTCGGTCATCCTTGCGATGTCGTTTCCGGAAAAAAGGACGGGCCACGTGCGGCCCGTCCCGGTGGCGAGCTTACGATTTCGCCGGTGCCGCGGGCGACGGTGCGGCGACCGTGGC
The DNA here is from genome assembly GCF_947498795.1 of uncultured Pseudoxanthomonas sp. Lineage (NCBI taxonomy): Bacteria > Pseudomonadati > Pseudomonadota > Gammaproteobacteria > Lysobacterales > Lysobacteraceae > Pseudoxanthomonas > uncultured Pseudoxanthomonas sp. Next base: position 682,751 of record NZ_CANMLQ010000001.1, read on the forward strand.
CGGAGTCTGCCAGCCACAGGTCTGGCCTTCGTTCTGCTGCTTCAACCACTCCTGCAGCGGCGCGAAGTATTCCAGTACCGCGCCCGCATCCATCTTTTCGGTGCCGGTCAGTTCCTTCAGCGTGCCTTGCCACGGCTGGCTGGCGCCTTTCTCCAGCATCGCCCAGAACTTCTGGCCCGCCGCCTTGTTGCCGTAGAAACTGCAGTTGTACAGCGGGCCCTTGTAGCCGGCCGCGTCGCAAAGGCCATTGTAGAACTGGAACTGCAGCACGTGCGAGAGGAAGTAGCGCGTGTAGGGCGTGTTGCCCGGCACGTGGTACTTCGCGCCCGGATCGAAGAAGTCCTCGCCGCGCGCGGTGGCCGGCGCCACGCCCTGGTACTTGGCCTTCAGTTCCCACCATGCCTTGTTGTAGTCGGCCGGCTTGATGCTGCCGTCGAATACGCCCCAGCGCCAGCGGTCGATCATCAGGCCGAAGGGCATGAACGACACCTTGGCCAGCGCCATGCGCATCTGGGCGTTGATCAGCGCTTCGTTGCTCTGCGCGGTCGCATCGACCATGCCGATGGACTTCAGGTAATCCGGCGTCATCGCCAGCACCATCGTGTCGCCGATGGCTTCATGGAAGCCGTCGTGCGCGCCGGTCTGGAACAGCGGCGGCAGCTTGTTGTAGGCCAGGTAGTAGTACACGTGGCCGAGCTCGTGGTAGATGGTGGTGAAGTCTTCCTCGTTCGGCTTGATGCACATCTTGGTGCGCACGTCGCCGGCCATGTTCATGTCCCATGCGCTGGCGTGGCACACCACGTCGCGGTCCATCGGCTTGATGAACTGCGTCTTCGCCCAGTAACTCTCGGGCAGCTTCGGCATGCCGAGGCTGGTGTAGAAGTCCTGCGCGCGCTCGGTCATCTGCCTGGCGACCTGCAGCTGCGCCTCGCGCTCGGCCTTGAACAGCGCATCGGTGCCGGGGCCCGGACCCGCCTTCGCGAGGGCGGCCTGGTAATCGGCTTGGTACTGCTTCTCCAGCGCGCCGGTGATGTCGAGGCTGCCGGCGCCCTTGTAGGGTTCCAGCACGTCCCACAGGTTGCCCCAGTCCTGCTGCCACATGTTGCCCATCAGGTGGGCCGGCAGCAGGCCGTTGACCTGGCCCTTCTCCACGCCGTAGGTCGCCTGCAGCTTGGTGCGGGTGTAGCAGTGCAGCTGCTCGTACAGCGGCTTGACCTGGCCCCACAGGCGATCGGTCTCGGCGGCGATTTCGGCCGGGGTCATGTCGTAGCCGCTACGCCACATTTCGCCGGCGTCGGCAAAGCCCATTTCCTTGGAACCTTCGTTCACCAGTTCGACGAAGCGGGTGTAGTCGCCGCGCATCGGCTGGGCGATGGTGTGCCAGCCCTGCCACGCGTCCAGTTGCTCGTCGTAGTCGCGGCTGCTGCGCAATACGTCTTCCAGCTCGCCCAGCTGGCGACACTTCTTCGCATCGCCTTCGCCGGTGCAGTAGGTGCCTGCGCCGTAAGTGCCTTCCATCTTCGTGGCGATCTGGGTCAGCTCGGCGAGCTTGGCCGGATCCTTGGGCGCGGGCATCGCGGTGGCCAGCTTGAGCAACTGGATGGCGCGCGCCGTCTCGGGCGACATCTGCTGGCCTTCGAACTTCTTCGCCTGCTCGATCCAGCTGTTGAGCTGGGTGAGGTAGCGCTCGTTGCCCTTGGCGGCCAGCAGCTGGCTGTCATCGTTGATATAGGTGCTGGACAGCCACTGCGCGGCGGTCAGCTCCGGATACATCTTCTTGAACTCGTCGTTGACGCGCGCGATGAACTGGTCGGCGGTCTCGCCCTTCGGCGCGGCGGGTGTGGCGGCCTTGTCGCTGGCCGGCTCGTCCTTCTTGCAGGCGGCGAGCGTAGCGATGCTCACGCCGACGGCGAGGGCGAGCAGGAGGTGGCGATGCTTCACGGGGCGTCCTTCGGGGTTCGGCTGGCACGGGAACCCGAAGGGTAGTGAGACGCGCGAAGGGCGGCAAGTGCGGCGTCTGTTCCCCCGCAGGAGCGACGTCAGTCGCGAGCGCGTAGCGTCGGCGTCCAACCGCGGAGGCATCGGGTCCCCAGGGACGGGAAGGCGTACGGTCGCGACTGACGTCGCTCCTACAGAGGGGGCCTCAGCGGTGAGGCAATCCGCGATCTTTCAGGAAGGCGCGGGCGTCATCCGCATCCTGCTCGAACCACGCCCGTGTCGAGCCCAGCCTGTAGGTGTATCCCCACGCATCCATGTCGGCCATCAGGCGCGCGCGCCCCACGCCGGGCAGCGCGTCGGCCAGGATGATCTGCAGGCAGCAGGTGGCGTCCTCTTCGATCACCGAATCGGTGGCGTCGGTATGCACCTGCGCGCGGCGCTCGTCCGGCAGCACGATCAGGTGGCAGGCTTCGTGCAGCATCGAGTGCACGGGCGTATCGCCGCGCACGTAGACGTTGTGGGCAATGACGCCGGCCTCGGGTTCGCCCCAGAAGCTGCCGGGGATCGGTGCGCCATCGTCGACGACATGGAGCGACAGGCCATGGGACGCAAGCAGCGCATCGGCAGCGCCGGGCGGCAGCTCGCGCACCCGCATCACACCGGCGTTCCCATCGATGGCAGCAGTGTCGTCGGACGTCATGCGTAGAGCGGAGCTTGCTCCGCTGCCTTTCGTTCCGGACCTGACAATAGCGAGCGGAGCAGGCTCCACCCGACCACGCCGGTCTCGTCAGGTATTGCCTTCGGGCAACGCGACCGAGATATCCAGCACATCGTGGTCGCCATCCTTGATCAGGTCGACCTTCACCGCATCGACGTCGACGTTGACGTATTTCTTGATCACTTCCAGCAGTTCGCGGCGGAGCAGCGGCAGGTAATCCGGAGCGCCGCGCGAATTGCGTTCCTGCGCGATGATGATCTGCAGGCGGTTCTTCGCGGTCTCGGCGGTGTTCTTCTTCGCCTTGAGGAAATCGAACAGGCCCATGCTCAACCTCCGAACAGCTTGCTGAAGAAACCCTTCTTCTCCAGGGTGATGAAACGCATCGGGCGGTCTTCGCCCAACAGGCGGCCGACGGTGTCGTCATAGGCCTGGCCGGCCGGCGATTCCAGGTCGAGGATGACCGGTTCGCCCTTGTTGGACGCGTTGAGCACGTCGCCGGATTCGGGGATCACGCCCAGGGTCTTGAGACCCAGCACGTCTTCCACGTCCTTGATGCTGAGCATCTCGCCGCCTTCCACCCGCGCCGGGTTATAGCGCGTCAGCAGCAGGTTGGCCTTCAGCGGCTCGCCGTTTTCGGCGCGGCGGGTCTTGGAGTCCAGCAGGCCGAGGATGCGGTCGGAGTCGCGCACCGAGGACACTTCCGGATTCACGACCACGATGGCCTGGTCGGCGAAATACATGGCGAGGAATGCGCCCTTCTCGATGCCGGCGGGCGAGTCGCAGACGACGTAGTCGAAGCCGTCGTCGGACAGGTCCTTCAGCACCTTTTCCACGCCTTCCTTGGTCAGCGCATCCTTGTCGCGCGTCTGCGACGCGGCCAGCACGTACAGCGTCTCGAAGCGCTTGTCCTTGATGAGGGCCTGCTTCAGCGTGGCCTCGCCCTGCGTGACGTTGACGAAGTCGTACACCACGCGGCGCTCGCAGCCCATGATGAGGTCGAGGTTGCGCAGGCCGACGTCGAAGTCGATGACCGCGACCTTTTTGCCGCGGCGCGCGAGCCCGCACGCGATGCTGGCGCTGGTGGTGGTCTTGCCGACGCCGCCCTTGCCGGACGTGACTACGATGATTTCAGCCAACGGTGTTCTCCTTGGTCGTTCTTATGTTCGGTTTGCGCCGCGCTCAGTCCTGCGCGGCGATCTTGAGTTGGTCCTGGTCCAGCCAGATCTGCACGGCCTTGCCGCGCAGTTCCTTGGGTACTTCCTCCATCACCTTGTAGTGGCCGGCGACGGCGACCAGTTCGGCATGGAATTCACGGCAGAAGATGCGGGCGTCGGCATTGCCGCGCGCCCCGGCGAGCGCACGACCGCGCAACGCGCCATAGATGTGGATGGAACCGTCGGAAATGACCTCCGCGCCGGCGCCCACCGTGCTGAGGACGGTCAGGTCGCGGTTCTCGGCATACAGCTGCTGGCCCGAACGCACGGGCGTCTTCTGCACCAGGCCGGGTTTGCTTTCCGCGGCCTTGGCGGGCGCGGGCGCCTTCTCCGGGACGGGCTCGGGCGCAGGGCGCGCGGGCGTCGTCGGCGCCTGCGTGCCTCCCACGGGCTCGTATTGCGCACGGAACTTGGCGAGGAGGGGGAGGCCGAGGTGTTCGGCGAGCGTCTCGGTCTCGCGGGTGCCGTAGGCGAGCGCCACCGGCAGCACGCCGGCGCCGCGCAGGCCGTCGATCAGGGCCCGCGCGGTGTCGACGTCCGGCAGCCGGGTCAGGCCTCCGAAATCGACGATCACCGCCGCACGCCCGAACAGCTTGGGCGCGCGTTCGACGCGTTCGCGCATCTCGCGGATCAACTGGTCGACGTCGAGGGTGCGGATGCGGAGGTTGGCGATGCCGACCTGGCCGATCTTCAGTTCGCCGGCCTGTTCGTAATCCATGGGGGCTCGCGTCACGCTCATGTGCCCGTCGGCCTCTGCGCGCTGGCGTCGGCCACCAGGCGGGTCCGCGCCCAGGGCACGTCGGGCAGGGCGTCGCCATAGGTTTCGCGCACCCACGGGTAGCTGCAGAGTTCCTTCATCAGCATGCTCGCGCGCACCTCGGCTTCGGCCATGACGTTCTGGCCCACTTCGCGGAAGCCGAAGCTGCCGTGGAAGAGCAGGGCGGGGTCCGCGCCATGGTCGAGGAAGACTTCGCAGGCCAGCTGCGGGTAGCGCAGCTCCGCGAAACTCTGCACGTCGGCATAGAACGCGCGTCCGACGCCGCCGCCGCGACGGCGGCTGGCCACGACGATGCGGTCGATGTAGAAGAACCGGGGGTAGCGCTCGCCGAACCAGGCGAAGTTGCTGCTGTCGTGGTCGGCGGCGGAGCCGAAGCCGACGAGGAAACCGGCGAGGTTGCCGTCGCGCTCGGCGACGCGGAAGTATTCGGCCGTCTCGTAGAAGCGCCGGACCTTGGCCGCATCCAGCGGCAGGATCGCCAGTCCGGCATTGTTGTTGAGGGCTAGGACGGAATCCAGCTCGTGCTCGCGCACGTCGCGGATGACAATCGACATTACCTGACTCCGAACGGGTCTTGCAGGGCGGCACGAGGCCAAGGCCGGATTATCGCATGGTGCCGCCGCGACCGGCGAGGCGCGGGTGAGCCGCGGATGAACCCGGCCGACCTTCCTTCCAACGTCGGCATGACTTTAGTTGGGACATGGGCGTGGACGATTCCGCCTAAGATGCCCGGATGTTGGGAAGACTCAGCCATACCCGCCTGCTGCGCGCCGCCGGGCTCTACACGTGGGCCCTGGTGGGGATTCCCATCATCCTGAATGTGTGGGTGTTGCCGCCGTCCAGCGGCACGGACGGGCAGGGAGTGAACCTCCCGCTGACCGCCCTGTGCTACTTCACGTTCGGCGCCATCTATTGGGTGGCCACCCGTGCACTGGATGGGCAGCGCGACGCGGTGCCGGTCGCTTGGAACGTGCCGCTTGCGATGGTGCTGACGGCGACCGCGATCGGCGTGGGGTTCTATACCCAGACCGGCTTGGGCGCGGTGCTGCTGCTGATCATGGCGGGGGTGCTGCCTTGGCTGCTGGAGCTGCGTTTCGCGGTCGCATGGCTGCTGGCCGCGCATGTCCTGCTGGTGCCGTCGTTCATGGCGCGCGACGACTTCAATTTCTGGGAGGCGTTGTTCCAGTCCATGTTCTACGTGGGGTTTTCGGCCTTCGTGCTGATCACCACTTACGTGGCGCGCCAGCAGGCGCAGGCACGCGAGGACCAGCGCCGGCTCAATGCCGAACTGCGGGCCACCCGCGTGCTGCTCGCCGAGAGTGCCCGCGTCAACGAACGCACCCGCATCTCCCGGGAACTCCACGATCTGCTGGGCCATCACCTGACCGCGCTCAGCCTGAACCTGGAAGTCGCCGGCCACATGACCGAGGGGCGCGCGCAGGAGCACGTGAAGCAGGCGCATACCCTGGCGCGGCTGTTGCTGACGGACGTCCGCGAAGCCGTCAGCCAGCTGCGCGACAGCGGGGCGATCGACCTCGGGGCGGCGCTGGTGCCGCTGGCCGAAAAGGTGCCCTCCCTCGACATCCGCATGGATATCGAAGAGCCGCTGACCCTGGAGGATCCGCACCGCGCCCACGTGCTGCTGCGGTGTACCCAGGAAATCATCACCAACGCCGTCCGCCACGCCGGCGCCCAGCACCTGTGGCTGCACTGCCGGCGCGAGGGTGCCAACATCCTGATCGATGCCCGCGACGACGGCGCCGGCAGTCCCCGGGTGGTGGCGGGCAATGGCCTGACCGGCATGCGCGAGCGCTTGGCCCAGTACGGCGGCGTGTTGCGCATCGAAACCCAGCCGGGCAGGGGTTTCTGCCTGCACATCGCCTTGCCCGCCAGCGAGGCGGCCCCGGCGCTCGACGCCCCTTCCGCTTCCCCACCCGAACCCATACCCGAGCTCAGCTCCGGAGGAACCCCGTGATCCGTGTCTGTCTGGTCGACGATCAAACCCTGGTGCGCCAGGGCATCCGCTCCCTGCTGGCGCTGGACGACGGCATCGAGGTCGTGGCCGAGGCGGCGGATGGCAAGCAGGCCATCGAGGTCGTTCCGCAGGCCAAGCCCGACGTGGTGCTGATGGACATGCGCATGCCGGTCATGTCGGGCCTGGAAGCCCTGCAGGCGCTGGCGCGCACGGGCCAGCTGCCGCCCACCATCATCCTGACCACGTTCGACGATGACCAGCTTGTCCTCGCCGGGCTGAAGGCAGGCGCCAAGGGATACCTGCTGAAGGATGTCTCGCTCGAGCAGCTGGTCGGCGCCATCCGCACCGTGGCCGATGGCGGCTCGCTGGTGCAACCGGCGGTCACCCAGCGCCTGCTGTCGGGGCTGGAACACATGCGCAACGAGTTCGTCAGCCTGGATCGGCCCGATCCGCTGACGGATCGCGAGACCGAGATCCTGCGGCTGATGGCCAGCGGCTTCTCCAACAAGGAGATAGCCAACTCGCTGGGCGTGGCCGAGGGCACCATCAAGAACCACGTGTCCAACATCCTCTCCAAACTGGGCGTACGCGACCGGACGCGGGCCGTGCTGAAGGCTTTCGAACTGCAGCTCGTCTGAGCCCCGGCCAGGCCCTGCGAACATCACGTCGGCTCCGCGGGAAGAGAAGGGTCCGGCCGACCGGTCCTGCCAGCGATTGAACGGCCGGAACGCCCGTCGCTGCAGCGCAACAGCGCTTCGCGTGAGGGGACGACATGCGCCCGCGTACGTGCCCGGAGCGGGGCGGCCAACCGGTGTCAGATGGGCTGCGCGAAGCCCTGCAACCCTGCTAGGATGCGCGGTGCATTTTTTTCACGGCCGAGGCACCGGCCCCCGGAGACTCCTGAATGACCCGTTTGATCGAGTTCGTGATTGCGTTGGCGCTGGTTCTGGCGCTGTTTCTGGTGATCGGCCTGATCCTGCCTTCCAAGCGCCAGCTGGAGGAAAGCGTCGAGACCAACCGTCGCATGACCATCGTGTTCGACACGCTGAACAACGTGCGCCGACTGAAGGACTGGAACCCGCTGATCCCGAGCGCGGCCAACGAACTGAGCTACTCCGGCGGCGACAACAACACGGGCGTGGGCGCCAAGGTGGAATTCAACTCCGCCGATGCCGCCTGGGGCCAGGGCAGCTGGGAAATAGTCGAGAGCGAGCGTCCGGCGCCGACCGGTGGTCCCGGCAAGATCGCGTATTCGATTGTCGACAAGCGCATGGGCGACGACAAGCGCAGCGTCTTCACGCTGACGCCGAGCGGCAAGAACAACCGCAACGTGAAGGTCACCCAAAGCTATGAGGTCACCTACGGCTTCAACCTGCTCGGCCGCTATGCGGGCATGTACGTCAGCCGCCACGTCGGCGACGCCGTCAAGGCCGGCCTGGGCAAGCTGACCAACATGCTGGCCACCGTGCCGAACTTCGACTACCGCACCGAAGGCAGCCCGCTGACCGACCTGAAGATCGTCGACGTGCCCGCCGAGGACCTGCTGGTCGTCAACGCCGGCAACATCGACCGCACCAACGACGCCATCAAGGCCTCGATCAAGCAGAACCAGGAGTGGATCAAGCGCGTGATGGACGCCAACGGCCTGGTCGCCGCCGGTCCGCTGCGCATCATCACCACCGATTTCGGCACCGAAAAGTACGCCTTCGACATCGCGCAGCCGGTCCGCAAGGGCAGCGCCGCGCCGAAGCCGGATGCCGCCGAGAACGCCGGCCCGATTGCGCCGCCGGTGTCCGCCGCGCCGGTCGCTTCGACGGGTGAGCTGAAGGTCACCATTCCGTCCGGTGCCCCGGTCGAATACGTCCGCACCGAAGCCCGCAAGTCGGCCTTCGCCAGCTACACCGGTTACATGGCGGAGCTGGACAACCAGCGCAACGCACTGCGTGCCTGGGCGGTCACCTCGGGTCACGAAGTCGTCGACCGTCCGTACGAGGCATGGAAGTCGGGTGTCGACGGCTCGTTCGAGGCCACCGGCAAGTTCGACATCTACTGGGCCGTCAAGCAGTAAATCTTCCCGGACGACCGTCCCGGATGATCGGTTCCACGCCAACGCGCCGCTTCATGCGGCGCGTTGCGTTTGTGGGGCCGGCGTTCCGCGACTGGCCGTCCTCCGCTGGCAGGATGCCCATCCGACTCCGGGACCCGTGAGCCGATGAACTACGATCGCCGCCAACGCAAACCTTCGTTCCTGGCCCTGTGCGGAGGGCTGCTCGCGGCGATGGCCGTGGGCTTGTCGGCCTATGCGTCGCACGGGATGGCCGCTGCGCAGGCGCAGTCCCACGCGCAGACCGCCGCACTGTTCGCGTTCGGCCACGGCCTTGCCCTTGCGGCGCTGGGCCCCAGCACGACACGGCGCATGGGCAAGGCGGCGCTCTGCCTGCTGTTGCTGGGCACACTGCTGTTCGCGGGCAGCTTGGCCGCAGGCGCACTCGGTGGCGTGTCCACGCGTCTGGCGCCGGCGGGGGGCATTGCCCTGATGCTCGGCTGGGTGATCTGGGCAGTCGACGCCGTCCGTCGCTGACGCCATGCCCCGGCACGCGCGCGGTTTCGATACGGAACAGGCCTGGGACCATCTGGCCCGGCGCGACCGGCGGCTGGGCACCTGGATGAAGCGCATCGGGTACATCGCGCCGCAGCCGACGTGGAAGACCTCGTTCGATCCGGTGGATGCGCTCGCGCGCGCCATCCTGTACCAGCAGCTCAGCGGCAAGGCCGCCGCCACGATCGTGGGTCGGGTCGAGGCGGCCATCGGCAGCACACGCCTGCACCACGACACCTTGGGCAGCATCGACGACGCCGCGCTGCGCGCCTGCGGCGTGTCCGGCAACAAGACGCTGGCGCTGCGCGACCTGGCCTTGCGCGAACAGCGCGGCGAGATCCCCACGTTGCGGCAGATGTCGACGATGCACGAGGACGAGATCGTCGCGGCATTGGTGCCCGTGCGCGGCATCGGGCGGTGGACCGTGGAGATGATGCTGATGTTCCGCCTGGGTCGCCCCGATGTATTGCCGATCGACGACCTGGGCGTGCGCAAGGGCGCGCAGTTCGTCGACAGGCTGGATGCCATGCCGACGCCCAAGGAACTGTCGGCGCGGGGCGAGAAGTGGGGGCCCTATCGGACCTACGCCGCGCAGTACCTGTGGCGCATCGCGGATTTCGGTAGCGACACCAAGGTGCCGACGAAACGTTCGCAGGACTGATGCCGCCTCACGGCCCGGACAGATAGCGGTCCCAGAGCAGATTGCGGAACCGGTTGCCCGGATCGACCTGGTGCTTGATCTCGGCGAAGCGGTCCGCCTGCGGATACGCCCGCGCGAACTGACGGAGGGTGGCGTGCAGGCGGTAGGGCAGGTAATAGCGGCCGCCATGGTCCAGCGCGGCGTCGATCAGCGCCCGCGTCCAGCCGATGGCGCGCGCGTCCTGCCACGAGCGCTGCTTGTGGTACAGCACGAAACAGAACATGTCGCGGTCCGCCCAGCGCATCAGCGAGGTGGCATCCGTCGCCGCGTGGCGGATCGAGATGTTGAGGACCTCCGCGTCCGCGCCCCTGAGGATGGCACGCATGCGCGCAACGAACGCGTGGAATGCCTGCACAGGGACGAAATACTCCTGCAGCAGGTAGGTGGAGACGCGACGCGTGCGCGGTTCGATCGAGGCGACATCCAGGCTGGCCTCGCAGTTGCGCATGATCACCCGAGGTTCGCTCTGCAGGCGGCGCGTCATGAAGCGTTCGCGCAGCGCATCCCCGCCGGGCAGTTCGGTGGCCGACCAGATCAGGTTCTGCTCGCGACTGTAGTCCAACCCTTCGGGCACCAGGCGGCGCGTGTCGGTCAATGGCAGATCGCTGCGCGACCAGGTGATGGCCAACGGTGCGTCGAAGCCGGGAGGCACCAGATCGGCGTTGTGCATGACGACATCGTCCTGGCCCAGCACGTTCGCCCGGAACCAGTCCGGATAGTCGTCCAGCGGCACTGCGGCGACGCTGCGTGCGATGCGGGTGTTGCGCGCCAGGTCCAACTCCACTTCGGTGATCACGCCGAGGCCGCCGTAGCCTCCCAGCACGGCGGAGAACAGGTCGGGCTCGCGTTCGCGGGACAGTTCGCGCGTGCGTCCCTCCGCGGTGACGAGTTGCAGCGCACGCACCGTGGTGGCGATGGCGCTTTCGCCGATGTAGCGCCCATGGCAGTTCACCGAGACCGAGCCGCCCACGCTGAAATTGCTGTAGCTCTGCATGACTTTCACGGACAGGTCGTGCGGGTCGAGCAGCGCCTGCAGGCGGCGCCAGCGCATGCCGGCCTGCACGCGCGCGACGCGCGCTTCCGGGTCCAGCGCCAGCAGGCGATCCATGCCGGCCAGGTCGACCTGCAGCGCATCGGGTTCGCGTGTCTGGCCGCCCATGCTGAAGCGCGCGCCGGCGATGCAGACCGTGCCGCGCCAAGCACGCAAGGCCGCCGCGACGCCGGCGGTGGTCGTCGGCCGCACCACGCCGGCGATGCGCGTGGTGTCCAGCGCAGCTATATCGCTGGCCGACTCCGCGGATTCGGTCGGTCCGCCGCAGCCGGGCAGGCAGCCGACCGTACCCGCAGCCAGTGCACAGCCCAACGCGTCGCGGCGACGCATGCCGCTCAGCACACCGGCCGGTGACACCAATGCCACGGCTCGTACACGATGCCGTGCGGATTGTCGCGCGGGTAACTCATGCCGAAGCCGAAATCGCCCGCATGCCGGGTGAGCCAGGCGAAGGCCGCGGTCCGTTCGAAGGACGACTCGGCCGGGGGTTCGCCGGGCGTGCCGATGTCGAGTGCGTGGCCACTGTGGTGTTCGCTGTAGCCGGGCGCGGCATTGACGGTGAGGATCTGCTCGACGGTCAGTCCGCGCGCCCGCTTCCGGTCGAAGATGCCGAGTTGGTAGTCGTGGCTGCGGTAACCGGAGATCGCGTCCAGCATCAGGCCGTCACGGTAGGCGGCGCGCTGCATGGCCAGCCAGGCGCGCGCCGTGGCTGCCGACAGCCAAAGGGGGCGGCGATAACGGTCGCGCCCGGCGAACACCAGCGCGGCCGGTTCGGGGACCAGCGGCAGGCCGCTGCGCTCGCCGTAGGAATCGTCCAGCCCCACGTCGTGCAGCCGTTGCTGCAACGCATGCAGGGGCAGCGAGCCTTGCGCGTCCGCATCGATGCCGCGCGTAGCCTGCTCGAGCCGGTCGAGGGCATCCCACGCCTCGTCGAGGCCGGGCTCGCGGAACAAGCGCGGAACGAGCGGGCGCACTGCCCGCGTCGATACGGCCGCCAGGTAGCGGCCATCCCGCTTCCGGCGGAATACGGTATGCGCGCCGGCGAGCGAGCGCGCGTCGGCGTTGCTACGCACGTGCAGCACATCCGCAGGCCACAGTTCGATCTGCGCCGTATTGAGCAGCAGCGTTTTCAGGGGGCGCGTGGGGCGTCGCATGGCCGCAGCTTAGCGACGCGGCGAAGGCGCCGCCAGTTCGCGCAACGTCGCCAGCAGGTCGCCGGGGCGTGCGGGGCTCACGAGCACCAGACCCCCATCGCGCAAGGGCAGGGTGAGTACGCGCGTGCGATCGGTCACCAGGCAGAACGCCTTGCCGAGGTTGCGCAGGCGGAAGTGGCCGGCCTTGAACCCCGGCAGACTGAAGCCGTTGGTCTTCAGCATCGGGGCCAGATCCGTGTGTTCCTCCAGGCTCAGCACGCGCGCCCTCTCCAGGTCGATGGATTCGACCGGTAGCGTCTTCGTGTAGAACGTGGCTTCCACCCGCAGCGTGCGGTGGTCGAGCACGATCCGCCTGCGACGCATCGCAAGCGCGAGCATGGCGCCTACCGCCAGCACGAACGGCACCGTCAGCCATGCGACAAGCGGCGGCGCAGGGGATTCCAGCAGCAGGGCGGCGACGGTCAGGCCAAGGGCGCCCAGCATCGGCAGCCACAGCCACAGGGCGACGTGGCCGGGCAGGGGAGCGATCTCGTAGTGTTGCTTCTGTTGCATGTCATCACCGGGTCAAGGAGCGACGGACTGGCAGGCGGTCCGGGCGGCGACAGCCTTGAGCAGGCCGTTCACTTCTCCGGCGAGCCGCTGTTGCTGGGCGTCGCGCGGAATGCGGGCGATACGATCGCCGGGCTGGAAGCCGTAGTCGCCGAACTGCGAATGATTGGCGCCGGGGATGTCGACCCATCGCGTGTGCGCAGGCAGCATGTGGCGGTTGCGGGCCACGCGGTCGGGCGTCGCCAGGCCGTCGCGGTCGCCGACCACTTTGACGGCGGGCATGGTCAACATGGACAGGTCGACGTCGCGCGGATGCGACGTCGCGACCAGCAGCAGGGCCGCCGTGCCCAGAGGGTCGGCGAGTGCGTGGCGGGATGCCACTTCCCCGCCGCGCGAGTGACCGCCCACGATCCAGCAACGCACGCCCGGCAATGCGGCCATCGCGGCCTGGCCGCGCGCGAGCACCGGCGAGCCCTCCGCGCCGCCGAACGCGCCGCGTCGCGGAAGCTCGACGATCACCGCCGGGTAACCGGCCTCCGCGGTGCGATGGGCGAGCCTGGCATACGCGCGCGGGTCCACCAGTGCGCCCGCATAGAACAGCAGCCCCGTGGCGTGCGGCGACGGCTGCCGTGGCATGAACACCCAGCGCCCCTCACGGTGGTCGACCGCGACGCGTGCATCCCCGCGTGCCGCGCGACGGCCTTCCGCATTGGCGTAGTAGGCGACCAGGCACCACGTGGTGAAGACTACGGTCGCGATGAGCCCCAACGTGACCCAGATGCGCTTGATGCGTCTCGCGAGGCCGGCCACCGGGCGGGCCTCAGGCCGGCTTCTTGAAGAACAGGCGGACCGAGATTTCGTGCTCGATGAAGAGCGTGCTGACCAGTTCCCAGCCCTGCACGCTCATCTTGTCCAGTTCCTGCTGCATGCGGTCGGTAAGCTTGCCGGCGAACATCTTGAACGGAACTTCGACGACCTTGTGGCTCCAGCGATGGTTCATGGCGCGTCCTTCTTGTTTGTCGGGGCGTCGCCCTTCGGCAGGCGCCCGGCCTTGCGCAGTGCGTCGCGCAATACGTATTCGATCTGGGCGTTGAGCGATCGCAGTTCATCGTCAGCCCAGCGCTGTGCCGCCGCCAGGACCTCGGCATTGATGCGCAGCGGGTAGGCTTTCTTGTCCTGCTTCTCGCTCACGGTTGCTTCCTGTTGCGGCGCAGCTGCAGCACCATCGACACGATCAGCGCGTTCACCAGCACCACCATCGCGATCACGATGCCCTGCGCCAGCCTGTCGTCCCCACCGGCCCAGTAGATGCCGACGGCGCCGGCCTGGATGGCCAGCCCCACCAGCACCCAGTGCAGCGCCATGCCGCGCGACCGGTCGTCGGCGGCCCGGCTCATCCATGCGCCGATGAGCAGTGCGGGCAGGCCGGAAACGGCGAGCACCAGCGGAACGAAGGCGTGCATGCCGGCGCGCCCGCGTCAGTAGATCGAGCCGGTGTTGACGATGGGCTGGGTGCCACGCTCGCCGCACAGCACCACCAGCAGGTTGCTGACCATCTGCGCCTTGCGCTCTTCGTCCAGTTTGACGACATCGTTCTTCTGCAGTTCCGCCAAGGCCATTTCCACCATGCCCACGGCACCGGCGACGATGCGCGTGCGCGCGGCGATCACGGCATTGGCCTGCTGGCGCTGCAGCATGGCCTGCGCGATTTCGGGGGCATACGCCAGGTGGCTGATGCGCGCTTCGATCACGTCCACGCCCGCCTTGCCGAGGCGCTCGGCGATCTGCTCCTGCAGATGCTGCGATATCTCCTGCGGATGGCTGCGCAGTGCGATCTGGCCTTCCTCGTGCTGGTCGTACGGGTAGCTGGAGGCCATCGCACGCAGGGCCGATTCGGACTGGATGTGCACGAAGCTTTCGTAATCGTCCACATTGAACACGGCCTCGGCCGAGTCGACGACCTGCCACACGATCACCGCCGCGATCTCGATCGGGCTGCCGTCCAGCTCGTTGACCTTCAGCCGGCTGCTCTCGAAGTTGCGGATACGCAGCGAGATCTTGCGCTTGCTGAAGAAGGGGTTGTTCCAGCGCAGGCCGTTGTCCTTCACCGTGCCCACGTACTTGCCGAACAGGCTGAGCACGGCCGACTGGTTGGGTTCCAGCTTGTAGAGGCCTGCCATCAGGAAGATGACCACGGCACCCAGCAGCGCGGCGGCGACCAGGTGACTGGGCTGCTTCAGCGCCGCCCCCTGGATGAAGACGGCGGCGGCACCGAGACCCAGCACCAGCAGGCCGAGCAGGGTCGGGATTCCGGGCAGCGACGACTTGGCGTTCTCTCTCATGGTCTCGTTCTCAAGGAAGGGTCACAGCAATGACAGGCCGCTGCCGAGCGCGAGCAGGGCAACGGAGGCAAGCAGCAGGGCGGGGACGATCCGGTGCGCCTGCTGCGGCCAGCGGCGCCGGAGCTGCTGGATCACGTGGAGCATGGCGTTTCCCCTGAGTAGCCTGCGACGATTAAAAGATATCAATTTGATATCAGATGTCAACAGGTCGACGGCGCCGTCTGTCGGCCGCCCCGCTAAACTGGCGGCCCCTGTCGCGGACGCACACGCATGACCACCCTAGGAACGCCGCTGTCTCCCCATGCCACCCGTGTCCTGCTGCTGGGTTCTGGCGAACTGGGCAAGGAGGTGGCCCTCGAGTTGCAGCGGCTGGGCGTGGAAGTAATCGCGGCCGACCGTTACGCGGATGCGCCGGCGATGCAGGTCGCGCACCGCGCGCACGTGCTCGACATGCTCGATCCGGCCGCGATCCGCGCGCTGGTCGCACGGGAGCAGCCGCACCTGGTGGTGCCGGAAATCGAGGCGATCCATACCGAAACGCTGGTGGCGCTGGAAGCCGAGGGCGCCGCCCGTGTCATTCCGACGGCACGCGCGGCACGGCTGACGATGGACCGCGAAGGCATCCGCCGGCTCGCCGCCGAAACCCTGGGCCTGCCGACATCGCCCTACCGCTTCGTCGATACGCAGGACGAATACTGCCAGGCCGTGCGCGAGATCGGCCTGCCGTGCGTGGTGAAGCCGGTGATGTCTTCCTCAGGAAAGGGCCAGAGCACGCTGCGCAGCGAAGCCGACATCGACGCTGCGTGGGACTACGCGCAAACCGGCGGACGCGCGGGCGCGGGCCGCTGCATTGTCGAAGGCTTCATCGACTTCGAGTACGAAATCACCCTGCTGACCGTGCGCCATGCAGGCGGTACCTCGTACTGCGAACCGATCGGCCACTGGCAGAAGGATGGCGACTACCGCGAGAGCTGGCAGCCACAGCCGATGTCGCCACGTGCGCTGGAGCGCGCGCAGCAGATCGCCAAGGCGGTGACCGACGATCTCGGGGGCTGGGGTCTGTTCGGCGTGGAGCTTTTCGTGAAAGGTGACGAGGTGTGGTTCAGCGAAGTCTCGCCGCGCCCGCACGACACCGGCCTGGTGACGCTGGTGTCGCAGGAACTGTCCGAATTCGCGCTGCACGCGCGCGCCATCCTCGGCCTGCCGATCCCGGTGATCCGCCAGAGCGGCCCGTCCGCATCGTGCGCGATGCTGGCGCACGGCCACGGCGTGCCGGTATTCGGCAACGTGGAGGACGCACTGGCCGTGCCCGACACCGCCCTGCGCCTGTTCGGCAAACCGCGCGTGGAAGGCCATCGCCGTGTCGGCGTGACGCTCGCGCGTGGCGACGACACGGACACCGCGCGCGCGGTCGCGCGCGATGCCGCCGCTGCCATCACCATTGACCTGGCCTGAGGAAAACACCTTGAACGGAAACACCGGCTACGCCGTCTTCTTCTTCCCTCAGGCGCTGGAAGCCCTGGGCGAGGCCATCAAGCCTTATCTCACCGCCCATGCGGAGGGTCCGCATCTGTTCTGCAAGGAGATCGATACCGGCGGCGCCTTCACCGAGATGACGCTGGTCGGCAAGGATGCCGAAGGCCACGAGATGCAGGTGGAGCTGATGGTGCCCGGCAGCATGATCCGGATGATCGTCTCCGCACAGAACGAATCATTGTTCGGTTTCGGCCCGCGCGCCGCGGCCGTGGTGCCGCCATCCGCGCCTACAGCGTAAGGTCCACCCACACCAGGTGATGGTCGCTGCCATCAGCGATGGCAGCGCCGGGCTGGCCCGGCTTCGGCCAGAACACGCCACTGCCCACCACGCCGAAGCCCGTGGACGGCAGCACATAGTCCAGTCGCAAGGCGCCGTTGCGGCGTCCGAAATCCCCGGTCACGTGCGCCGGTGCGCCGCGGCGCTGCAGGCCCTTGGCGGCGTAGGCGAGTGCGGTCTGTTCGCCGCCTTCGCTGCGTGGCGTGGCCATGCGCATCACGCGCGGGTGTTCGAGCAGTTCGATGATCGCGTCGTGCTGGCCGTCGCCGTCCGCAGGATCGTTGTTGAGATCGCCCGCGATGACGAAACGCGCATCGGATGCCAGGCCGCCGCAGCGGCCCTGGTCGTCGCAGAGCCAATGCGCATCGTGCTGCGTGAGGTATTCGCGCCACAACCGGATTTCATCGGCGTTGCGCATGCCATTCCGGTTCTCCGGTCCGTCGAACACCGGCGGCGTGGGATGGGAGACCAGGAAATGCACCACGCCACCCGGGGTGGATACCGGCACATCCCAGTGCGATTTGGACGACAGGCGAAGTTGCTTCCAGATGGCATCCGAATAGAACGGCGCGCGCGTGGCAGGGTCGACGGGACTGGCCGCACCCGGCAGCGTGCTCCAGCGCAGCAGCTGGAAGGTGCGCACCTGCGTGGCATCGATCGGGAAACGCGACAGCACCAGCATGCCGTACTGGCCGGGGTGCAGGCCGTAACCCCACGCATCGTTGCCGCGTTCGCGGCCCTGCGTGCCGACCGCATCGTTGCGGTCCAGGTCCAGCCCGCTGGGAACGCCGGTATTCACCGGCGCGAGATAGCGATACGGATACTGCAGCGGTTCACCGCCCCCTGGCTGGGCGATCTCTAGATAGCGCTGCTGGAACAGGTCCGCGGCACGATGCGCATCGTCGTAGTCGAATTCGTTCAGCAGTACCAGGTCCGGCCGTACGTGCTGCAGGACGGCGGCGATCTTGCGCGCATGCGCGCTGTCGCCCTCCAGTTGCCGGATCACGCCACCGGCATCGTCCGAAAACAGCGACGTGTTGTAGGTCGCCACGCGCAGTGGCACCGCCTGCCGGCTGGCGGGTTCGGCCGGCTTGGTGGGGGAATGGCACGCGGCAAGCGTCATCGTGAGCAGCAGTAGGAGAGTGCGCATCCGGAGATTCTGTCATGCCGGCATGACAGGCGTAAAAAAAGCGCCCCGGAAACCGGGGCGCCACGGGTCGGCGAGGAGGTCGGCCCGCCGCAGCGTCAGAATGAGCAGCCCATCGCCGCGTAGGCGGTCTTGGCCTGGTCCATCGCGGTCTTGCACTGGGCAGCCAGCGCCGTCTTGTCGGTGACGGCGGACCAGCCGGCCTTCGACTGCTCGATGCCCTGCTTCATCATCTCGCGCTGCGCTTCCGGCACCTTGTCGCTGATGCAGGCGTAGACCTTTTCGAGGTACTGGTCGCATTCGGCGACGCCGGTGCCGGCGTCGACCGTGTCGGCCGGCGTCGCGGTTGCGGTTGCATCGGTGGATGCGTCGGCGACGGCCGGCGCTTCGACGGCGGGCGCGTCGGCGACCGGAGTGGCTTCGTCGGCCGGTTTGCAGGCCGAGAGGGCCAGCGTGGTCAATGCCGCAAGGGCGAGCAGGTTGAACTTCATGAAAGCTCCGATCGTGAGAGTGGATGTGCGAGGTCCGGCGCCGATCCGCATGCGCGTCGGCGGGCACATTGTGATTACCCGGTCACGAAGTTGCTATTCACATTTACCTGCAACGTGTCATCGCGTGCGATCGTGCGTCGACTCACAGATCCGCACGCACCCAGTGGCGTCCATCGAAGCGCTCGAGCGGTGCAAAGCGTCGTTTGTAGTCCATCTTCCGATGGCCATCGATCCAGTAGCCAAGATAGAGGTGCGCGTACCCGTCGCGTCGCGCCCATTCGATCTGACGCAGGATCGCCAGGGTTCCCAGGCTGCGGGCTTCCAGTGCCGGATCGTAGAAGGTGTAGACGGCGGAGAGTGCGCCCGGAATGACGTCGGTGACCGCGACCGCCAGCAGGTGGCCATCCTCGCGCAGCTCCACGAAGCGCCCACGCGACCAGCTGCCCACCAGGAACTGGTCGAACTCCGTGGCGCCATGGTCGTCCATGCCGCCGAGCGGGTGGCGCGCGGCGAGGTAGCGCTGATAGAGCGCGAGGTGTTCGGCGTCGCGCAGGGCGGCGACGATCCGTGTTTCCACGCGGGCATTGCGCGATGCGCAGCGGCGCTGGCTGCGATCGGGCCGGAAGTCGGCGACCGGGATGCGGACGGCGACACAGGCGCGGCATTGCCGGCAATGCGGGCGATACACGATGTCGCCGGAACGGCGGAAGCCCCAACCCAGCGCATCGGGATACAACTGCGGCAGGCGGGGGTCGCGCGGGTCAAGGACCAGGTCGCGGGCGACGCGCTCGGGCCAGTAGCCGCACGGATGTTCGCCGGTATGGAACAGGCGCAGGTCACCGATCGATTGCGTGTTCTCGCCCATGTCAGCCCGTCCAGCGTGATGCCAGCGGCCAGAACGCCAGGCCTGCCGCTGCGCCGGTGACGGCGCCTGCGACCAGGTCGCGGCGCGTATGCCGCTCAAGTGCAAGCCGCGACCACGCCACGGCCGCGGCGAACGACAGCGCGACGAACATCCAGGCGGTGCCCAGTTCACGCAGCAGGCACGCAGCGAACACGATGAAGGCCAGATGCAGCGACAGCTTGCACCAGCGTGCCGTCAGCATCGCGGTGAGGATCATCGCAGCGGACAGCGCCAGGCCCAGCGCCAGCAACGGCTGCCCGCCACGCCACGCGACCAGCCAGGCGCCTGCGGTCAGGGCGACCAGGAGGAAGCGATTCAGCGCCCTACGTTCATGCGTCGCACTGGCGTCCACGTGACTCCAGCGGCCACGCCGCACCTGCCACCACGAATAACCCATCACAAGCGCGGCGAACGTGGCGAACGCCATCCCCGATGCCACGGCGGTGCGTGCGTCGCCCCTTGCCAGCACGATCAGCAGCACCGCCACCGGCAGCACCAGCATGGGGTGGCCGAAGATCGACAGCGCGCGGGCGAAGGGCAGGGACATGCGGCCAGCATACTGCGCACATCGCGTCGCGTGGATCGCGACCATCCGCTGCCTGAACGCGTCCGTCAGCGCGTCAACCAACCCCATCTGGGGACGTTTCCCGTGTCAGTGGCGCACACGGCGCCGCGCCTTCAGGAGAACACGATGAACCGCAAGACCCTGCTTTTCGTGGCCGTGCTGGCCGCCCTCGGTGCCGGTTCCGCACTGGCCGCCACGCAGGCCGGAGATGCACAGAAGCCGGCGCGGGCCAGCCTCGACAAGAACAACGACGGCGCCATCGACAAGGCCGAAGCGGCCGCCCGCCCGCGCCTGGCCGACCGCTTCGCCGAGCTGGACAAGAACGGCGACGGCACGCTCAGTGCCGACGAGCGCCCGCAGCACAAGGGCATGCGGGGTCACGGGCGCCACGGTGGCCCGCGCCACGGCGCGGGCTTCGGCAAGCTCGATACCGACGGCGATGGCCGCATCAGCAAGGCCGAGGCCGCCGCGCAGCCGCGCTTCGCCGAACGCTTCGACACCATGGATGCCAACAAGGACGGCGTGATCGACCGCACCGATCGCGAACTGCGCGGCAAGCAGCGTCGCGACGCGTGGTTCGCCAAGGCTGATGCGGACAAGGATGGCAAGCTGACCCGTGCCGAGATCGACCAGGCCGATGTCGCGCGCCGTGCCGAGTTCCAGCAGCGCCTGCAGGCACGCATGGACGAACGGTTCGCTGCTTCGGATGCGAACAAGGACGGCCGCCTGTCGCGTGACGAGGTGAAGGACAGTCGCCTGGCCGGGCGCTTCGACGCGCTCGACACCAACAAGGATGGTGTCCTGTCGAAGGACGAACTGGCGGCGGGCAAGCCCGTCCGTCGCTGAAGACGGTCACGTGCACCCGGTTGCCCGGGTGCACGTGCGGCCTCAAAGCTGCAGGCGGCCCGACATCAGCAGCCCGGCGAGCAGGCCGGCCGTTGCCAGCGTGAACCCCAGCACGCAGCCCCATACGCGCCAGGTACGCTGGCGCTGCATGCGGCGACGTTCGCCTTCGGGATCGAGCAACAGGTCCCGCGCGTGGCGGCGCTGCAGGATGCGGGGGAACCAGCGGCCCGAGGTCCACCCGATCACGGCCATGTACGCCAGCGTCAGCGCCATGTGCGGCATCCAGCCGGGCATCCGGGCCAGGGCCGTGATGCCGATGACGAACACCAGGATCGCGACGGTGTTGACGGCGCCATAGCGCAGGAGGTCATCGCGCTCGCGTGCGTCGAGCGGATCCCGCAGGTACTTGCGGATACCGAACCACACCGCACCGATGCCCACCAGGGTGCCGAATGCAGTCGCGCCCAATCCGCCTCCCAGCAACTTGAGCAGGCCCTTGCCGGCGACCGCGCCGCCGGTGCCCAGCACGACCGCGCCTGCCGACGGCGGCGCCGAGATCGCGAGCATGCCGAGCACTCCGCTGGCGAACGCGGCCGATGGCGCCGACGTACGCGCGAATTCGCCGAAGCGCGTGATCAGTTCTTCGCGCACGTACTGGCGTGCACGCGACAGGCGCTTGCGCGCGGCGGCGTCGGTGATGCCCAGCAGGGACGCGACGTGGTGCGAGCGCTGCCCTTCGCGGTAGTAGAGCAGCAGCACTTCGCGACTGTCCTCGGGCAGGGCGGCGATGACCTCGCGCGCGGCCTGTTCCTGCTCGGTCTGCAGCAGCGTCTCGGCCGGCGTGGGCGCGGTGTCGGCGGCCAGCGTCAGTGCAATCTCGGCGGTTTCGCCGGTCATCGGGCGGCGTCGCTGCGCGCGCAGGTGGTCACGGGCCAGGTTGCGGGTGATCTCGCGCAGCCAGGGCAGGAAACTGTCGGGGTTCTTCAGGGTCGCCAGCTGGCGCCAGCCTTTCAGGAAGGCCTCCTGCGCGATGTCCTCGCTGGCCTGTACGTCGCGGGTGATCGCCAGGGCGATGCCGGTCACCGCGTTCTGGCACAGCGCGACCACGCGGCCGTAGGCGGCCTGGTCGCCGCGCGCTGCTGCGGGCAGGGTTTCCCGCAGGGAGAGTTCTATCGTCAGGGCATCCATCGGGGTTCCATGTGGCCGGGTAGTGCAGGCACGACGACCGGCGGCAGGAAGTGTGACCCAACCACGCGCGCTTGGCGCTAGAGCGTCAGCCGACCGCTGCCGACCAGAGCGTAGAGCACCGCGGCGACGGCCAGCACGCTGGTGAGCGCCACTGCTTTCCGCCCGATCACGTAGTCGTAGCCCCGCCGCCGCGAGGCATTGGCGGGGTGCGAAAGGATCGGGTCCATGATCCTGGGCAGCGTGACCAGGTACTGGTAGTTGATCACGCACATGCCGGCCAGCATGACCAGTGCGATCGCCACCCAGCCGGTCGCCAGCACCGTCGCCACCATCAGGCAGAACAGCCAGACCGAGCCGGACGTGGTATTGAGCACCATGAAGCGGCGTACCTGCAGCCGTTCCTGCGCCGTCTGGCAGAACCGCGCGAGGTACCACCAGGTGAAGGCATAGCCGATCAGGCCGCCGACCATGCCGCCCATCGCGCCGGCGAGTGCCGCAGGATGCTGGGTGATCTGCTCGACGATCACGCCCAGCGAGCCACCGGCGACGCCGCCGGTCACTCCGCCCGTCGTCAGCCCGCTGGTCCCGAGCTTGCCCGCCAGACCGCCTCCGAGCACGCCGGAACCGATGACCGTCGCCGCGCTCGCGGCGGGCATCGCGCCGACCAGCCCGCCCAGCACGATCATGGTGAAGGCCGCGCCCGGCGCGGTGGAGCGGGCGAACTCGCCGAAGCGTTGCAGCAACTCGTCGCGCACCAGTGCGCGTGCCCGCGACAGGCGCTTGCGCACGGCCGCATCGCTCAGGCCCAGCAGTTCCGCGACCTGCTGCGAACTCTGCCCCTCGCGGTAGAACAGCAGCAGCGCCTCGCGGCTGTCCTCGGGGAGCGAGGAAATGATGTCGGTGGCGACGATTTCCTCTTCCGTCTGCAGCAGGCGCTCGGCGGGCGTGGGGTCCGGGTCGGCGGCCATGCCGATGGCGATCTCGGCCACTTCCCCCGACATGGGACGGCCATGCTGTGCGCGCAGCCAGTCGCGGGCGAGGTTGCGGGTGATCTGGCGCAGCCAGGGCAGGAAGCTGGCGCTGTTCTTCAACCGGTCGAGCTGCTGCCAGGCCTTCAGGAAAGCTTCCTGCGCGATGTCCTCGCTGGCCTGCACGTCGCGGGTGATCGCCAGCGCGATCGCGGTGACGGTGTTCTGGCAGGCGTGGACGATGCGGCCGTAGGCCTCCTGGCTGCCGCGCGTGGCGGCGGGCAGTTCGGCCTGCAGCATCAGGTCCAGGGCGAGGGTCGTCATGGCGTCAGGATCATCGGGTGGGCTGATGACCCTGACGGGCCGGGAAGACGGATGTGACCGTGCGCGGTCAGCCGCCGGTGGCGGGCTGGATGCGGATGCGGTCTTCCTCGGGCGCCTCGTCCGCGGGGGCAGGCGTCGCGGGTTGTTCCCGTGGCACCGGGACGGGCGCTGCGGGGGGCGGCACCGGGCGCCGTATCCACATGACGACGGCGGCCAGGGCAATCAGGGCCAGCAGGATCAGGCGGATGCGCCAGGCCCAGGAGCGCTGCGGCGTGGCCGCGGGTTCCTGGTCGCTGCGAAACGTCAGCGTGGTCGCATAGCCAGGGCGCGTGGTTTCCATCAGGCCGGCCTCGCGCAGCAGTTCGCGCGCGCGCGGCTGGTCTTCGGCATGGCGCACCCATACGGCGGGCTGCAGCTGCGCCTTCACCGGTTCGGTGTAGCTGAACTGCCCGCCGCGTTTGCTGTGGTACGAGCGGCCGTTGCTGATGAAGACGGGAACGCCCGCATCGCTCAGCAGCTTGGCGACGCCTTCGACGGTCTCGATGCGCTGGCTGGAAAAGACTTGCCGCATGGGTATGCCCTCAGTCCTTCGCGGGGACGGCCGAGGCCGCTTCGGCGTCCGGCACCACGCGGATCAGGCCTTCCTGCGCGGTGCTGGCGACCAGGCGTCCCTGGCGATCGAAGATCTGCCCGCGCGCCAGTCCGCGCGAGCCGCTCGCGCTGGGACTGTCGATCGAATAGAGCAGCCAGTCGTCGGCACGGAACGGGCGGTGGAACCACAGCGCGTGGTCCAGCGATGCCATCTGCACGTTCGGCTGGTAGTAGCTGATGCCGTGCGGGTAGGTGGCCGTGCCGAGCAACTGGAAATCCGAGGCATAGGCGAGCAGGGCGCGGTGCAGTTCGGGCGAATCGCCGACCGGCTCGCTCAACCGGAACCACACCTGCTGGAACGGCGGACGCTTGGGCGGATTCAACTCGTCGCGAGGGTAGACGTGGCGGAATTCGAACGGGCCGCGTCGCGACAGCCAGCGCTGCACCTTCGGCGGCAGCGCGGCCATGACCTCCGCGGGCACCGGCGGCGCGGGCGGGATGTCTTCCGGCTGCGGCACTTCCGGCATCGACAGCTGGTGCTCGGCGCCTTCTTCCTCGGCCTGGAACGAAGCCGCGCAGAAGAAGATCACGCGGCCGTGCTGGATCGCAGTGACGCGACGCACCGAGAAGCTGCCGCCGTCGCGCGTGCGATCCACTTCGTAGACGATCGGCGCTTCGATGTTGCCGGCGCGGAGGAAGTAGGCGTGCAGCGAATGCGCGCGGCGCTCTTCCTCACCCCCACCCACCGTGGCCTGCGCGGCCGACAGCGCCTGGCCGAGCACCTGGCCGCCGAACACGTACTTGGTGCCGATATCGCGGCTCTGGCCGCGGAACAGGTTGTCTTCCAGCCGCTCCAGCGACAGCAGTTCGATCAGCTCGGAGACGACGGGTTCGGGTGCGGGCACGGCAGGGCCTGGAGTCTTGGCGAACGGCGATTATACCGGCCGCCCGTGCGCGGCCCGTCAGGGCAGCAGCCGCTCCAGCGGAGTCGTGCGCAGCACCGCGTCCCACGGGAACAGCGGGCCCGGGTCCATCTTCCGCGGTACCAGGACGCCCGGATCGTCGCTGGCGGGCTCGCGCGTGGTGTCGAGGTCCTCGTGGCCGGCGATGTAGCGCAGCGCGGGCAGCGCGTGCCGCAGGTGCGCCAGCAGCGCCGACAGGGCCTCGATCTGCGCCTCGGTGTAAGGCTCTTCCATCGACTGGCGGCCCACGGCGAGCCAATCGGGGTAACGGCCGGTGTTTACCAGCTCGATCCCTACCGACCGCGGGTTGTAGCCACGCACGTGGTGGGCGACGTGTTGCGGGCGCACGTAGACGTGCACGGTGCCATCGCGATCGATGTAGTAGTGGCCGCTGTTGCCGGTGCCGGAGGCATGCAGGATGCGCTCGCCGTACTCGCGTGCCATCGCCATGTCCGGCAGCTCGGTGCAGTGGATGACGACCAGGTCGATCTGTTCCAGCGGCCGGATGTCCAGCTTGGCCTCGTAGGGCAACAGGTTAATGACGGGGGTGAAGGGCAGGTCCGTGCGCATGCTGGGATGCTAGCAGGCAGGGCGGGGAACGGGCTGGCCACGGGCCGCTCCGGTAAACTGGCGGCCTTTCCTGTCGCGGGTTTCCCATGCCGCTCAATCCCGAATCCCCGTTGGCCAAGCTCATGGCCACCCTGCCGCGTGCCGGCAAGGTGGACTGGATCGGCCTGCGACCGGCCCGCGACGAGGTCATGGTCGCCACCGACGCCGTCGAAGCCGTCACCGGCGCTGGCCTGATCGGCGACCGCTACAAGGGCGGCAGCGGCAAGCGCGGCATCACCCTGATCCAGGCCGAGCACCTGCCGGTGATCGCGGCGCTGGCACAGCGAGCGGACTTGCAGCCGTCGCTGCTGCGGCGGAATGTGGTGGTGTCCGGCATTCCGCTGGTCGCACTGAAACAGCGCCGGTTCCGCATCGGCACGGCGATCTTCGAAGGGACCGAGGATTGCGACCCATGCTCGCGGATGGAAGACGCGCTGGGCCCCGGCGGCTACAACGCGATGCGTGGCCATGGCGGCCTGTGCGCGCGGATCGTCGAAGGTGGTTCGTTCCGCATCGGCGATCCGGTGGAAGCGCTCTGATGCGCGGCCACTGCATCCTGTCGCACGGGTTCGAAAGCGGTCCGGACGCCACCAAGGTCACCGCGCTCGCCGACGTGGCCGAACGCCTGGGCTGGACCCACGAACGCCCCGACTACACCGACCTCGACGCACGCCGCGATGTCAGTTCGCTCGGCGACGTGGTCGCGCGGCTGGAACGCCTGCGCTCCCTCGCGCACGCCGCCGCATCGCGTGGGCCGGTGGTGCTGGCCGGTTCCAGCCTGGGCGCCTACATCGCCGGCCGAATCTCGCTGGAGGTGCCGGTGCGAGGCCTTTTCCTGATGGCGCCGCCGATCACCATGGGGCCATTGCCGCCACTGGACGCCGCACCGGTGCCTGTCTCGGTCATCCATGGCTGGGATGACGAGCTGATCCCCGCGCAGGCCGTGACCGACTGGGCGCATGCGCGCCGCGCGCGCCTGCTGCTGGTCAACGACGGGCATCGCCTGTCCGACCATGTCGCCGCTTCGGCGGATGCATTCGGGCAATTGCTCGCCGCTCTCTGACGTATCGAGGTTTCCTTTGAAGTTCTTCGTCTCCTGCGCCAAGGGCCTGGAATATCTGCTCGCCGACGAACTGCTCGCGCTCGGGGTGCGCCAGGCCACCGCCACCATCGCTGGCGTGAATGCCGACGGCGAGCCCGTGGACGCGCAGCGTGCCGTGCTGTGGTCGCGGCTGGCCAGTCGCGTGCTGTGGCCGATCGATGAGTTCGAATGCCTGAACGAACAGGCGCTGTACGACGGCGTGATGGCGATCGCGTGGGAAACGCACACGCGCCCCGAACTGACGCTGGCGGTGGATGCGCACGTGTCGGGCGAGGCGATCACCCATGCGCGCTATGCCGCGCAGCGCGTGAAGGATGCCGTGGTCGACCGCCTGCGCCAGCAGGGCCTGGAGCGACCGTCGGTGGATGTCGAACAGCCGGACCTGCGCATCAACCTGTCGCTGCGCAGGAACCGCGCGACGATCTCGATCGACCTTGGCGGTGGGCCCATGCACCGCCGCGGCTGGCGACAGGCGCAGAACGAGGCGCCGCTCAAGGAGAATCTCGCAGCGGCCGTGCTGATGCGCGGTGGCTGGCCGGCGCTGTACCACGAGGGCGGTGCGCTG
The DNA here is from genome assembly GCF_947498795.1 of uncultured Pseudoxanthomonas sp. NCBI lineage: Bacteria > Pseudomonadati > Pseudomonadota > Gammaproteobacteria > Lysobacterales > Lysobacteraceae > Pseudoxanthomonas > uncultured Pseudoxanthomonas sp. The sequence goes on from NZ_CANMLQ010000001.1 coordinate 709,844, forward strand.
CTCGATCCGATGTGCGGCAGCGGCACGCTGCTGATCGAAGGTGCGCTGATGGCGGCCGATGTCGCGCCCGGCCTGCAGCGCCACGGCCCGGCGCTGCCCACGCGCTGGCTCGGCTTCGATGTCGATGCATGGCGCACCCTGTTCGCCGACGCCGTGCAGCGCGAATCGGAAGGCCGCAAGGCGCTGAAGCCGGTGTTCTTCGGCAGCGACGTCGACCTGGGCGCGATCCGCGCCGCGCGTGACAACGCGGTGCTCGCCGGACTCGCGGGTCAGTTGCAGTTCGAGACGCGCGATGTCGCCCAGCTGCCCGCGCGCGATGAACTGCGCGGGCTTGTCGTCTGCAATCCGCCCTACGACGAACGACTCGCCGCCGATGCCGACCTGTACCGCGCGCTCGGCGATGCGCTGCAGCGCGCCGTGCCGCAATGGCGCGCCAGCCTGCTGTGCGGCAATGCCGATCTTGGTTATGCCACCGGTTTGCGCGCGGCCAAGAAGTACCAGCTGTTCAACGGCGCCATCGAGTGCGCGTTGATCGTCTGCGATCCGGTCGCCACGCCCGCCCGCGAACCGCGCGAGGCCAGGCCGCTGTCGGACGGCGCCCAGATGGTCGCCAACCGCCTGCGCAAGAACCTCAAGAAGTTCAAGGCCTGGCGCGCGCGCGAGGGCATCACCTGCTACCGAGCGTACGACGCTGACCTGCCCGAATACGCGGCGGCCATCGACGTCTACGTGGAAGAGGGCGGACAGGCCCGAACGTTCCTGCACGTGCAGGAGTACGCCGCGCCGGCCACCATTCCCGAGCACGACGTGCGTCGCCGTTTCAGCGAACTGCTGGCCGCCACCCGCGAGGTCTTCGGCGTGCCGCAGGAACAGATCGCGGTGAAGGCGCGCGAGCGCGGCAAGGGTGGGTCGAAGTACGGACGCATGCAGCAGCGCGACGAATTCATCGTCGTGCGCGAGTCGGGCGCGTTGCTGCGGGCCAACCTGTTCGACTACCTCGACACCGGCCTCTTCCTCGATCATCGGCCGCTGCGGCGACGGATGGCGCAGGAAGCGCGCGGCAAGCGGTTCCTCAATCTGTTCTGCTACACCGGCGTGGCCAGCGTGCAGGCTGCGGTCGCGGGTGCGTCGGGCACGACCAGCGTGGACCTGTCGGCGACCTACTTGCAGTGGTGTGCGGACAACCTCGCCGAGAACGGCCTGGGCGGCGCGAAGCATCGCCTCGTGCAGGCCGACGCCGTGCGCTGGCTGGAGGCCGAGCAGGCCGAGTACGACCTGGTCTTCTGCGATCCGCCGACGTTCTCCAACTCCGCGCGCGCCGACGACTTCGACGTGCAGAAGGAGCACGTGCGGCTGTTGCGCGCCGCGGTTGCACGGCTGGCGCCGGGCGGGGTGCTGTACTTCAGCAACAACTTCCGCCGGTTCAAGCTGGACGAGAACGCGGTGGCGGAATTCGCGCGCTGCGAGGACATCAGCGCCAGCACGATCCCGCCGGACTTCGAACGCAACGCCCGCATCCACCGCGCGTGGCGGTTGACGCGGGCGTAACGCCGGGCGTCAGCCGACGATCAGGACGAAGTCGCCACGCTGCGAGGCCATCGACAGCGCCAGTGTGCTGTGGCGGGAGGCCAGGTCGGCGGCGGTAAGCGCGGTGCTCGGTGGATGGGCGCGGTAGCTGGCGTCGTCGGACAGCGTGTCGCGCACCACGTAGCCCATCAGCACGTTGACCAGTTCGCCCAGCGCATCCACGGCCAGTTCGTCGTCGCACTGCGCGGGCGGGATCGACAGCAGCGAGCACGCCATCGCCTGCATCGTGGCGCGGGAGCAGCCGACGCCCACCAGCAGGGATTCCGCGCCGGCTTCGATCCGCACGTGCGCGGTCACGTCGCAGGCCTCGAGCGCGCTGTCGTCTGCGATCCCGGAGGCTTGGCACTGGCTGCCCATCAGGCGCGGAAACAGGCGGTTGCTGACGCGGATCGCGCTGGTGGCGGCATCGGCGAGCGCATGCCCGGCGATGCCGAGGGCCAGCGCATGGTTGGCTTCGTCCAGATCGCGGCGGTGCGCGACCAGTTCGGCTTCCAGCTGTTCGGCGGTCAGGGCGCCCTGTTCGACCAGGATCTGACCGAACAGCTTGCGGCCCTTCTTCTGCGCCGCCAGCAGCACGTCGAGCTGGCCCGCATCCAGCAGGCCCATCTCCAGCGCGATGTCGCCGAAGCGGCGATCCTCGGCCCGTTGGCGGTCGTTGATGCGGCGTGCCTGGGCCGCGTCCAGCATCTGGTGATGCACGGCGAGCTCGCCGAGCAGGGGATTGGAGGCGCGCTGCGCGTCCAGCGCGGCCAGCAATTGCGCCGAGGTGATCGCGCCGCGTTCCAGCAGGAACTGGCCGAGGAATTTAGCTGCCATGGTCTGGTCTCGTACGGAAGTTGAAGGAGGACGTGCGCGGCGGTCAGGCGACCGCTTCGTGCAACACGCGATCCATCACTTCCGGATCGATGGGCTTCTGCAGGTACGACTTGGCGCCCAACTTCAGGCACTCCTCGATATCACCCTGTCCACCGAGCGAACTCAGGATCACCACCCGGGCCTGCGCGTCGAGCGACAGTATCCTGCCGAGCGCCTGTTTGCCATCGCATTCCGGCATCACCAGGTCCAGCAGGACGACATCGGGTCTGAGAGCCTGGTACTGGCTGACGGCTTCGTGGCCGTTGCCGGCTTCGCCGACCACTTCGAAGCCGCAGTCTTCCAGCTGGCGGGCAGCCAGCATGCGCAGTGCGCGCGAATCGTCGCAAAGCAGGACGGTAGGACGTGACGCCATGGTGATGGATCCCCCTGTTGGATCGTGGAGGCCCCGCGACGCGTTCGGCGCGGGGCGACATGTAGGCACTATCGGCCCGTACGGGGAGATCTTGAGGCGGGAGGCGGAGCGAGACGGAATCGCGCTGCGGACGGCCGGGGGAGAGGCGGTCCGTCCGCAGCGCGCCGCGATCAGAAGTCGATGCGGGCGGCGAGGGAGACCGGCATTGAGACGCGCTTGCCCGTGTCGTTGATGGAGCCAAGGCCAAGCCCGCCGATGGCGCTGTCGTCGCCTTCGAGGTCCGCGACATAGCGCACGCCCGCCTGTGCGGTGATGCTGAACTTCTCGCTGACCGGAATCAGCACGCCCACGTCGACGCCTGCGCTGGCGGCCCACTTCTTCTCGGTGAAGGGGGCATTGGCGATGGTGATGCCCGCATCGGGAATCTCGAACGTGGCGCTGATGTCGTCGGTCTGGGTAGCGCCGAGACGGCCGGCGATGAAGGGACGGGTGTAACCCGGTTCCATGAAGTAGTGGCGGTAACCGGCTTCGAGGGTCAGGGCCTTGTAGTCGCTGAAGGTGCCGTAGACGGGCAGCGTGGTGTTCAGGGCCGGCACGAACGCACCGCCGACCTGCACCGTACCCGGATCGGTCTCGACGCGACGGACCTGCCCGAAGACCTCCGCGTTCTGGTTCAGGCCGTAGGAGAACTCCAGGCCATAGCCCATCGCGTTGTCGTAGATCTCCTCATGGGAACGCGGCTGGATGCGCAGTTCCGCGCTGACGCCGGCGAGGGCGGGGTTCAGCGGGCCCAGATCCGGAACGGGCGCGATGGCGCCGTCGTGCACGTCGCCGCTGATGGGCGTATCGATGCCACCGAAAACGGACATCGACCACTTGCCCTGTTCGGGACCAGCGGCATAAGCGGGCGCGGAGAGCACGAGCGACACGGCCAGCACGGAAAGCGACTTCTTCATCGGGGAACTCCTCCAGGGGGAAAGGCCGACACCTTGCGTGTCGGATGCCTGCACTACGCAGGCGGGCCCCCACTGGATGCGTTGCGACGCACGCAACGTAAGTGCGCTTTTGTTCACGCCGCGTCGACATCCGATGCGATGCAGGTGATTTCACGCAGCCTTCACTGCGTTGCGTTCAACGGTTCAACGACGCGTGTCGGCGGTGTGGGGCACTCCACGTGCGAGCGCTTCCTCGATCGACGTGAAGGCAGAGTGTGCGCCAGCCGGCGACGCACCCACGTCCGTGGCGAAATAGACCACACCGGTGCCCGCCTGACGGTCGAGCCACAAGCCCGAGCGTAGGCCGTAGGCATCGCCGGAATGACCGACGCGCGCGACGCGGTCGCCGAACGGATCGTCGCCGCAGCCTTGCACCGGTGTCGCCAGGGTCTGCACGGCGAGGCCGTACCGGCAGAAGAAGGCCTTGTTCTGCCCGCCTCCGGTGTCTTCTTCATGCGTCACGCCATTGCCGCCGTCGAACGTCCATTGCGGAGCGACCATCGTATCAACGCTGGCGGATGACAGCAGGCGTATGCCATCGACTTCGCCACCGTCGAGCAACAGGCGACCGATCTTCGCCAGTCCATTCGCCGAGATGCGCAGGCCGCCCTGCGGCGAGAACAGCGCCCCGTTCACGCCGGGCTTCCAGCGGGCGAGGTCGCAATCGGCACCGTCCTCGACGACCACGGCGCAGGCCGGCTTGCCCGTGCGGTTCTCGTCGCGCACCGGTGCGCGGTCGCGATACAGCACCACGGCGCGCGTCGCGGTTGCGGCATCGCAGCTCTCCCAGTTGAAGCAGGCATCCAGCTTCAGCGGTTCCAGCACCAGCCGCTGCATCAGCCGGTCGAAGCGCTCGCCGGTGACGTTCTCCATCGCCATCGCCACCAGCGGGAAATTGAGGTTGGTGTAGCGGAAGTGCGTGCCGGGTGCGTGCGCGTCGTCCCAGGCCTTGGGGTCGTCGAGGATGCCCTTCAGCGGTTGACCCAGCGGTGTGGCGTAGTAGCCGGCGGCATCGGTCAGGCTGGATCGGTGCGACAGCAGCAGGCGCAGCGTGATCGGCGTGGCGGGGAAGCGCGGGTGGCGCAGCGTCCAGCCCAGGTAGGTCGAGACGTCGGCATCGAGATCGAGCTCGCCGTCCTCGACCAGCCGCATCACGCCGATCGTGGTCACCAGCTTGGAGATGGAGGCGACACGCACGGGGTCGTCGGCGGTCACCTTGCGACCGGTGGAGAGGTCCGCCGTGCCTTCCGCATGGGTACTGACGACGCCGTTGCGGTCGAAGGCGACGCGCACCTGGGCGACGGGCCCGGCCGCGGACGTCACCGTGGAGGCCGTCAGGCAGGCAAGGCAAAACAGAATGCGGAGGGAACGCAGGGACATCGGCCAGCACCTCGAGGGAACCGGCCCCGACTTTACTTCATCGTCGGCATCACGAACTCGGCGGCATGCGTCTCGGGCCAGCGGGCGGTGATCGTCTTCAGTCGCGTGTAGAAACGCACGCCGTCGGGACCGTGCACGTGCAGGGGACCGAAGATCGAACGCTTCCAGCCACCGAAGCTGTGGAATGCCATCGGCACGGGGATCGGCACGTTGATGCCGACCATGCCGGCCTGCACCCGGTGAGCGAATTCGCGCGCCGCGCCGCCGTCGCGGGTGAACACGGCGGTGCCGTTGCCGTATTCGTGCTCGTTGACCAGGCGCAGCGCGGCATCGAGGTCGGGCACGCGCATGACGCACAGCACCGGCCCGAAGATCTCCTCGCGGTAGATCGTCATCTCCGGCGTGACGCGGTCGAACAGGCAGCCACCGAGGAAGAACCCATCCGCGTGCCCATCGACGACATGGCCGCGGCCATCGACGACCAGGCTCGCGCCTTCCGCAACGCCGGCATCGACATAGCCGCGCACCTTGTCGCGGTGCGCGCCGGTGACCAGCGGGCCCATTTCCGGGTCGAGGCAGCCGGGGCCGATCTTCAGCGCCGCCACTTTCGGAGCCAGCGTCGCCACCAGCGCATCCGCCGTGGCATCACCCACGCAGACCGCGACCGAGATCGCCATGCAGCGCTCGCCGGCAGAGCCGTAGCCGGCCCCCAGCAGCGCGGACACCGCGCCATCCAGGTCGGCATCGGGCAGCACGACCATGTGGTTCTTCGCGCCGCCCAGGGCCTGCACGCGCTTGCCGTTCGCGGAACCGCGCGCATAGATGTATTCGGCGATCGGCGTGGAGCCGACGAAGCTCAGCGCCTGCACGCGCGGTTCATCGAGCAGCGCGTCCACCGCGGCCTTGTCGCCGTGGACGACGTTGAACACGCCATCCGGCAGGCCCGCCTTCTTCAACAGGTGGGCCATGAACAGCGCCGCGGACGGATCGCGCTCCGAGGGTTTCAGCACGAAGGTGTTGCCGCAGGCCAGCGCCACCGGGAACATCCACAGCGGCACCATCGCGGGAAAATTGAACGGCGTGATGCCGGCGACGACGCCGAGCGGTGCGTACTCGCTCCAAGAGTCCACGTCGCGGCCGACGTTCATCGAGTGCTCGCCCTTCAGCAGGTGCGGGATGCCGCAGGCGAACTCCACCACTTCCAGCCCGCGGGTCACCTCGCCGCGCGCGTCGGAGAGCACCTTGCCGTGCTCGGAGGTGATGATCTTCGCCAGCTCGCCGGCCTGCGCCTCGAGCAGTTCCTTGAAGCGGAACATCACCCGCGCGCGGTTCAACGGGGTCGTCGCGGCCCACGCGGGAAAGGCGGCGGACGCCGCGTCCACCGCCTGCTTCACGTCGTCGGCCGAGGCCAGCGGCACGCGTGCGGTGACAGTGCCGGTGGCGGGGTCGAACACATCGCCGTGGCGGCCGCTGCCGCCCTCCACCCGCTGTCCGTTGAAGAAATGGTGCAGCGCTTCGGTCATGACGGACTACCTGGTGGAATCCCTCGCCCCGCGTGCGGGGAGAGGGTGCCCGGAGGGCGGGTGAGGGGCGACGGCGCCCGTGCGGAAGGTGCGATGAGGTGTCGAGTGTCCGGGTGTTCGAGTGTTTCGGTGCGACGTAGGGCGGTTCGGCTCCGGCGTGCCCCTCATCCGCCCTTCGGGCACCTTCTCCCCGCATCTGCGGGGAGAAGGGACAGCGTCTTACGCCAGCGCCTCGCGCGCCGGCACGTAGGTGTAGCCCAGGTCGTCGGCGACCGCCTTGTAGGTGATCTTGCCGGCGTGCACGTTGAGGCCGTTGAGCAGGTGCTCGTCGTCCAGCAGCGCCTGCTTCGCGCCCTTGTTCGCCAGCTGCACCGCGAAGGGCAGGGTGGCGTTGGTCAGCGCGAAGGTGGACGTGCGGGCGACGCCGCCCGGCATGTTGGCCACGCAGTAGTGGATGATGCCGTCGACTTCGTACGTGGGGTTCTGGTGGGTGGTGGCCTTCGACGTCTCGAAGCAGCCGCCCTGGTCGATCGCCACGTCCACCAGCACAGAACCCGGGCGCATCAGCTTCAACTGGTCGCGCGAAACCAGCTTGGGCGCCGCCGCACCGGGGATCAGCACCGCACCGATCACCAGGTCGGTATCGGGCAGGCGTTCCTCGATGGCATCGCGGGTGGAGTAGATCGTGGTCAGCTGGTGGCCGTACAACTCGTCCAGATACTTCAGGCGGTCGAGCGAACGGTCGAGGATGGTGACGTGCGCGTTCATGCCCATCGCCATGCGTGCGGCGTTGATGCCGACCACGCCGCCGCCGATCACCAGCACTTCGGCCGGCTTCACGCCGGGCACGCCGCCGAGCAGCACGCCGGAGCCACCCTGCGCCTTCTCCAGCGCGTGCGCACCGGCCTGGATCGACATGCGGCCGGCCACTTCCGACATCGGCGCCAGCAGCGGCAGGCCGCCCTTGCGGTCGGTGACGGTTTCGTAGGCGATGCAGGTGGCGCCGGAGGCGACAAGCGCCTTGGTCTGCTCAGGATCGGGCGCGAGGTGCAGATAGGTGTAGAGCACCTGGCCGGGGCGCAGCATGGCGCACTCGTTCGGCTGCGGCTCCTTCACCTTGATGATCATGTCGGCGCGGGCAAAGATTTCCGCCGCGGTGTCGACGATCTCCGCGCCGGCCTTGACGTACTGCTCATCGGTCAGGCCGATGGCCTTGCCGCCGTCGCGCTGGACGATGACCTGGTGGCCATTCGAGACCAGCTCGCGCGCACCGGACGGCGTAAGGCCGATGCGGTATTCGTGGTTTTTGATTTCCTTGGGGACGCCAATCAGCATGTTGCTCTCCAGTAGCGGGAAGGGGCTTCGCGCGAGGGGGAGCGCTGGGGCCGTTGATCCGTAATTTTACGCGGTTGCCCGTATGGTGTCCGCCAGGATGTTCACGATCCGGTCGATGTGGCCCTTCTCCACGATCAGCGGGGGCGACAGGGCGATCACGTCGCCGGTCACCCGGGTCAGCAGGTGGCCTTCGTGGAAGGCGCGGGCGAAGACGTCGTAGGCCCGGGTGCCGGGCGCACCCTGGCGCGGGGCCAGTTCGATGGCGCCGACCAGGCCGAAGTTGCGGATGTCGATCACGTTCGGCAGACCCTTCAGCGAGTGCAGAGCCTCCTGCCAGTAGTCGCCCAGCGACAACGCCTTGTCGAACAGGTTTTCCTCTTCGTACGTGTCCAGCGTGGCGAGCGCGGCGGCGCAGGCCAGCGGATGGCCGGAGTAGGTGTAGCCATGGAACATGTCGATGGCGTTGTCGGGCCCGCTCATGAAGGCATTGAACAGGCGCTCGGAGACGAACGTGGCACCCATCGGCACGCAGCCGTTGGTGATGCCCTTGGCGGCGGTCATCATGTCCGGCGTGACGCCGAAGCGCTGCGCGCCGAAGGCATGGCCGACGCGGCCGAAGCCCGTGATGACTTCGTCGAAGATCAGCAGGATGCCGTGCTTGTCGCAGATCTCGCGCAGCCGCTGCAGGTAGCCCTGCGGCGGGATGACCACGCCGGCCGAGCCGGAGATCGGCTCGACGATGACCGCCGCGATCGTGGAGGCGTCGTACAGCGCGATCTGGCGCTCTAGATCTTCGGCCAGTTCGATGCCATGCGGCGGCAAGCCTTTCGAGAATGCATTGCGCGACACGTCCAGCGTGTGGCGGATATGCGAGACCGCCGACAGGCCCGGGCCGAACCACTTGCGGTTGTTCGGCAGGCCGCCCACCGACATGCCGCCGAATCCGACGCCGTGGTAGCCCTTCTCGCGGCCGATGAAGCGCGTGCGCTGGCCTTCGCCGCGCACGCGGTGGTAGGCCAGGGCGATCTTCAGTGCACTGTCGACCGCTTCCGAGCCGGAATTGCTGAAGAACACCTTCTTGAGGTCGCCCGGCGCCAGTGCGGCCAGGCGCTCGGCCAGCTTGAACGGCAGCGGCGAGCTCATCGAGAAGTTGGGCGCGAAGTCGAGCGTGCCGATCTGCTGCTTCACGGCCTCGACGATGCGCGGCCGCGAATGGCCGGCGTTGCAGCACCACAGGCCAGCCGTGGCATCCAGCACCTCGTTGCCGTCGACATCCTTGTAGTACATGCCCGACGCGCTGGCGAGCAGCCTCGGCTTGGCCTTGAACTGCTTGTTGGCCGTGAACGGCATCCAGAAGTGGTCGAGCGAGGCGGGCGCCTCGAGGTTCTGGCGGGCGTAGTGATCGGCCAGGGCGCGGGAAGAAGTGTCGTCGGCGCTCATCGCGGCTCCAGGGGCGGGGCGGATGGGCGCAGCTTAGCGCGTTGAAAAAACTTTACAACCGTGCCGGAGGTCGGATTCGCCGCACTGTCCCGGCCCCGCCCGACTTCGTTTACTTGCCTGCCGAATATCGTGGAGAGCCCGGATTGACCGGCCTGCCCGGGGGTGTAAAGTATCCCGCAACACTTTCCGCTTTCCTGCCAGGGTGGTGATGGACATCGGCGCGCGCCTGCAACTGGTCCGCAAATCCAAAGGCCTCAGCCAGCGCGAGCTGGCCAAGCGCGTGGGCGTCACCAACAGCACCATCTCGCTGATCGAGCAGAACAAGGTCAGCCCCTCGGTCAGTTCGCTGAAGAAGGTGCTGGACGGCATTCCGATCTCGCTGGCCGATTTCTTCACCCTGGACCTGGAGAAAGGGCTGCCCGACAGCCCGTTCTATGTCGCCGACGAGCTGCCGGACGTTGGCAGCAACGGCATCCACTACTTCCTCGTGGGCCAGCATCGCCCGCAGCGCCAGATGTGCATCCTGCGCGAAGTGATGCCGCCCGGCAGCGATACCGGCGACAGCATGCTGTTGCACGACGGCGAAGAGGGCGGCGTGGTGATCGCCGGCGAAGTGGAGGTCACCGTCGGTGAGCAGGTCCGCGTGCTGAAGGCCGGCGAGGGCTACTACTTCGAAAGTCGCACGCCGCATCGCTTCCGCAATGTCGGTGAAGAAGATGCGGTGATCGTCAGCGCGAATACGCCGGCAACGTTTTGAAATCATACCCCTCTCCCAACGGGAGAGGGGTTGGGGTGAGGGGCGATGGAGTCCGGATGATTCGGACAACGCATCTCCGCTCGCCCCTCATCCGGCGCTTCGCGCCACCTTCTCCCGCTGGGAGAAGGGAACACAGCCAGGAGTTCCCATGAGCACCCCCCGCACGCAACAGGACTGGCAGGCCATGGCCGGCATGCTGTCGATCCGCACGCAGGCCTTCATCGACGGCAAATACGTCGATGCCGCCTCGGGCAAGACCTTCGACTGCTTCAGCCCGATCGACGGCCGCGTGCTCGGCCAGGTGGCCGATGGGCAGGAAGAGGACATCAATCGCGCCGTCGCCGCTGCGCGCCGCAGCTTCGATGCGGGTGCGTGGTCCAACGCGCGGCCGACCCATCGCAAGAAGGTGCTGCTCAAGCTCACCCAACTGATCGAACGGCATGCTGACGAACTGGCCTTGCTGGAATCGCTCGACATGGGCAAGCCGGTGGGCGACGCGCGTAGCGTCGACGTCGCCGCGACCATCCGCTGCATGGGCTGGACCGCCGAGGCGCTGGACAAGGTCTACGGTGAAGTCGCCGCGACCGGCCAGGACGAACTGGGCCTGGTGACGCGCGAACCGCTGGGCGTGATCGGCGCGATCGTGCCGTGGAATTTCCCCCTGCTGATGGCGACGTGGAAACTGGCCCCGGCGCTGGCGATGGGCAACTCCATCGTGCTGAAGCCCTCGGAGAAGTCGCCGCTCACGGCGATCCGCCTGGCCGAGCTGGCGATCGAAGCGGGCATCCCCGCCGGCGTGCTCAACGTGGTGCCGGGCTTCGGCAAGACCGCGGGCGAACCGCTGGCGCTGCACATGGACGTGGACGGCCTGGTGTTCACCGGTTCCACCGCGGTCGGCAAGCGCCTGCTGCAATGCGCGGGCCTGTCGAACATGAAACGCGCGTACATGGAGTGCGGCGGCAAGAGCCCGAACATCGTGTTCGCCGATGCGCACGACCTCGAGGTGGCGGCGAAGGCCGCGGCCGGCGGCATCTTCTACAACCAGGGCGAAGTCTGCACCGCGGCCTCGCGCCTGCTGGTGGAGCGTTCGATCAAGGATGAGTTCGTCGCCCGCGTGGTCGAGGCCGGCAAGGCCATGCGCCCGCGCCATCCGCTCGACCCCGGCGCGCCGATGGGCGCGATGGTCGATGAAGGTCAGACGCAGCGCGTGCTCGACTACATCGAGAAGGGCAAGGCCGAGGGTGCCCGTCTGGCGCTGGGCGGCCTGCGCGCCGACGTGGTAAACGGCGGCTGCTACATCGAGCCGACCGTGTTCGACGACGTGGCGCACGAGCACACCATCAGCCGCGAGGAGATCTTCGGGCCGGTGCTGTCGGTGATCGCGTTCGACAGCGAGGAAGAAGCGCTGCGGATGGCCAACGACAGCGAGTACGGGCTGGCGGCGGGCGTGTGGACGCGCGACATCAGTCGCGCGCACCGCGTGGCGCGCAAGCTGCGTGCGGGCAGCGTCTGGGTGAACTACTGGGACGGCGGCGATATGACCGCGCCCTTCGGCGGCTACAAGCAGTCCGGTAACGGCCGCGACAAGTCGCTGCACGCCTTCGACAAGTACACCGAAATCAAGGCGACCTGGATCAATCTGGGGAGTTGATCCCATGCTCCCTTCTCCCCGCAAGCGGGGAGAAGGTGCCCGGAGGGCGGATGAGGGGCGTGCGCGAACTCGGCGTCGTCGCGGTGCCTGTTTTGCGTGGATTCCGTTCGCCCCTCACCCGCCTTCGGCACCCTCTCCCCGCACGCGGGGAGAGGGGACTCACGACAAGAAGTTCTTCTGCCAGAATCGCCCACGTCCCACCGACCGGCCCGTCCATGACCGCCACTGCTGCCCCCGCGCCGGCCAATTCGCCGCGCCGCGTGCTGTTCGCCAGCCTGATCGGCACCACCATCGAGTTCTTCGATTTCTACATCTACGCGACGGCCGCGGTGCTGGTGTTTCCGCACCTGTTCTTCCCGCAGGGAGATCCGACCACCGCGACACTGCAGTCGTTCGCCACCTTCGCGCTGGCGTTCATCGCGCGGCCGGTGGGGTCGGCGCTGTTCGGTCACTACGGCGACCGCATCGGACGCAAGGCGACGCTGGTGGCGGCGCTGCTGACGATGGGTATCTCCACCGTGCTGATCGGCCTGCTGCCCACCTACGCGCAGGTCGGTATCGTGGCGCCCCTGCTGCTGGCGCTGTGCCGGCTGGGGCAGGGGATCGGGCTGGGCGGCGAGTGGGGCGGTGCGGTGTTGCTGGCGACTGAGAACGCGCCGCCCGGCAAGCGCGCGTGGTACGGCATGTTCCCGCAGCTCGGGGCACCCCTGGGCTTCCTGTTCTCCACCGGCATCTTCCTGCTGCTGACCGCAGTGATGAGCGATGCGCAGTTCCTGGCCTGGGGCTGGCGCATTCCGTTCGTGGCCAGTGCGGTGCTGGTGTTCGTCGGCCTGTGGGTGCGGCTGAGCATCGCCGAGACGCCGGATTTCCAGAAGGCCCTGGACCGCGACGAGCGCGTCAAGGTGCCGATGCTGACCACCGTGCGCGAGCACCCGTTCGCCCTGGTGACCGGCACGCTCGCGCTGGTGGCCACGTTCGTGCTGTTCTACCTGATGACCGTATTCGCGCTGAGCTGGGGCACGTCGAAGCTGGGCTACACGCGCGAGCACTTCCTGATGCTGCAGATGGTCGGCGTGCTGTTCTTCGCCCTGACCATCCCGGTGTCGGCGTTGTATGCGGACCGGTTCGGGCGGCGCAACGCGATGATCGTCGCCACGCTGCTCATCATCGGCTTCGGCTTCCTGTTCGCTCCGCTGCTGGAGTCCGGCAGCGACCTGGGCGTACTCGCGTTCCTGGCGCTGGGGCTGGGCGCGATGGGGCTGACCTATGGCCCCTGCGGGACGATCCTTGCAGAGATGTTCCCCACCGCCGTGCGCTACACGGGTGCGTCGCTGGCGTTCAACCTGGCCGGCATCCTGGGGGCATCACCGGCGCCTTACATCGCTACGCGGCTGGGTGAACGCTACGGATTGGCGTCGGTGGGCTGGTACCTGGCCGGCATGGCCGCGCTGACGTTGCTGGCCTTGTTGGCGATGCCGCGCCGGCGGTAAGGCATCCACGCTCGCAATGGGGCATCACATGGTCGTGCGCATGGCGCACGCTACGATCTCGCCGCCATGATTCGTCACGTAGCGTGCGCCACGCGCACGTCCGCAGGATCTCTCCCCAAGCGCACACAGCACGCTACCCGAACAGGCGCTTCACGGTGCGGGTGAGCCAGCCGCCCTGCTGGTGATCGCGGACGAACTGGTTGAGGTGGCGCTTGACCGAATCCGCGTAGGCCTTGTCGTCGTTGCGGATGTGGTTGAACAGCCAGCGCGACAGCATGCTGCGCAGCTCGTCCACGATGTCTTCGCCGGCCTCGAAGCGGAGCCGGTACTCGGACACGCGCTTGGTGAATACTTCGTGCACGCGCTTGTGCGCGGCGCTGAACGGATAGCCGGCTTCCTCCATCAGCTCTTCCTCGAACGCGAAGTGCGACAGCGTGTAGTCGACCAGCTCATCGATCACTTCGCCGACGGCGAAACGCTCCCTCGACTTCTGGGTCACGTGCAGATGGTTGATCATCTCCACGATGCGCCGGTGCTGGCCATCGATGATGTCGATGCCGGTGTCCATGTCGTCCTGCCAGATCAGCAGTGTCATGTTCGGATCCCCTGCCGGCGGATGCCGGAATGCGGGGAAATCTAGGTACGCGCTGCACTTGCAGCATTGATCCCGATCAATGCCGCATGCGACGGACAGTCGCAGGGGCCGTGATGACCGGTGTGGGAGCGACGTGAGTCGCGAGCTCTTGCTTCAGCGACTCGAAAGCTCGCGACTCACGTCGCTCCCACAGGGAAGAATTTCAACCGCTCGACACCACCCGGTTCCGTCCACCGGCCTTCGCCAGGTACAGCCGCCGGTCCGCTTCGCTGAGCAGGTGATTGAGGGTCTGGCCGGGAAAGCGCGTGCGGAACACGCCGACGCTGACCGTCATCTTCAATGTGCGCTCGCCGATGTCGACGTCGAGGGCCTCGATCGACGCGCGCAGCGATTCGAAGTAGTCCACGGCTTCGCTTTCGCCCAGGTACGGCACCAGCGCGCAGAACTCCTCGCCGCCGAAGCGCGCGATCAGGTCCTGCGTACCCGCATGGCGCGCGATGGCCTGGGCGACGGCCTTCAGTGCGATATCGCCGGCTTCGTGGCCGTGGGTGTCGTTGATGTGCTTGAAGTGGTCGATGTCGATGATGGCGGCCGTCACCGACTGTTGCCTGCCCAGGGTGTTCGGAAGCAGGGCATGGCACTCGGACAGGAAGTGGCGGCGGTTGGGCAGGCCGGTGAGGAAGTCGCGGGTGGCGAGGTCCTGCAGGGTGCCGATCAGTTCCAGCTGGTCGATGTTCTGCGAGACGCGGCAGAAGAATTCCTCGCGCGAGAACGGCTTGTGCAGGAAGTCGTTGGCGCCGCTCTTCAGGAAGCGCGGGACCAGGCTGCCATCGCTGGTACCCGAGATGCCGATGATCGCCAGGTGGTCGCGGGCGTGGCGCGCACGCAGGCGGCGGGTGAACTCGTGGCCCTTCATGCCGGGCATTTCCTGGTCGACGATCGCCAGGCGGATGTCGGGGTTGGCGTCGAGCATGGCCAGGCCGGCCTCGCCATCCGCCGCTTCCACCACGCGGAAGCCGTACATCGACAACAGCGCGGCCGCGTGCTGGCGGGCGGAACGGGAGTCGTCCACGATCAGGGCGGCGATGCGGCGGTTGCGTTCCAGGCGCTGCACAAGCCACACGAGATAGTCGATGCTGCCGGGCGTGTTCTTGAGGACGTAGTCCACCACCTGCCGTCGCAGTACCTGCTCGCGCAGCGTGTCGTCGTAGACGCCGCTGACGACCACGGTGGGCAACTGCCGGGACAGGAAGAACTCCACCACCTCGTCGTGGCTGCCGTCGGCCAGGACCAGGCTGGTGACCACCATGAACCAGTCCGGATGCTTCTCCAGCGTCGTGCGCGCCTCGTCCAGCGTGGCGGCGTAGACGACCGGCAGGCTGAGCTTCTGTTCGATCGCTTCGCCGATCAGGCGCGCATGCGTGCGCGAGTTCTCCACCACCAGGATCCGCTGGGGCAGGGGCGATTGGCTGGCGATGGCGGATACGGCGCGTTGCGGACTGGACATGCTCGGGAAGGCCGAGGAAGGTTTCCTTTCATGTCTATCGGCCCGGGCGGACGGGACTTGAGAGCGGCGTCACGGAATGAGCGGCTGCCGGCGCCGCTCACCAAAGGGTGTCGCGCAGCTTGTACCAGGCCATGCCGGCGACCAGGAGCGGCGTGCGCAGGGCACGGCCACCCGGGAACGGGTGGTGGTCGATCTTCTCGAACAGGTCCAGCCGCTCGGATTGACCGCGGATCGCCTGGGCGAGCGTCGTGCCCGCCAGGCACGCGGCGATCAGTCCGTGCCCCGAGAAGCCCTGCGCGAAGTACAGGTTCGGCGCCAGCCGGCCCCAGTGCGGCGCACGGTTGAGCGAGATGTCGATCATTCCGCCCCACAGGTACTCGATGCCCACGTCGCGCAACTGCGGGAATACGCGGTGCATGCGGCGCGTCATCACGCCGCGCAGGTTCGGGGGCGTCATCGTCGAATAGCTGGCGCGACCGCCGAACAACAGGCGGTGGTCGCGGCCCAGCCGGAAGTAGTCCAGCGCCCAGTTGGTGTCCGCCACCGCCATGTCGTTGCGGATCAGCGCGCGCGCGCGCTGCTCGCCCAGCGGCGGCGTGGCGGCGATGTAGGTGCCCACCGGCATCATGCGCGATTCGAGTTCCGGCGCGATGCCGCGCAGCAGCGCGTTGCCCGCGAGGATCACGGTATCGCAGGCGACCTCGCCCTGCGCGGTCTTCAGCCGCGGACGCGTGCCCCGTACGAGCTGCGTCACGCGGGAAGCTTCGAAGATGCGCACGCCCGCATCCAGCGCTGCGCGTCCGAGCCCCAATGCATAGGCGAGCGGATGGAGATGGCCGCTGACCGGATCGTACATTGCGCCAAGATAGCGGTCGCTGGCGAGTTCGCCGCGCAGGCGCTCGCGATCCCACCACTGCACGGGGTGGTGGTAGCGCGTGTTGAACTCCTCCACGGCCTCCTGCACGTCGCGTTGCTGGCGCGCCTTGATCGGTACGGTGGCGTGCCCGTCGCGCCAGTCGCAGTCGATGCCGTGCCGGTCGATCCGCCCGCGCAGCCAGCGCAGGCCGTCGATCGACAGGTCGAACATCTTCTTCGCATCGTCGAAGCCGACCAGCGCTTCGAGCTTCGCTTCGCCGCAGCTGAAGCCGGCAATGGCCTGGCCACCATTGCGGCCCGAGGCGCCCCAGCCGATGCGCTCGGCTTCCAGTACGACCACCTTGTAGCCGGCTTCGGCAAGTTCCAGCGCCGCCGACAGGCCGGTGTAGCCGGCGCCGAGGATGCAGACGTCGGCCTCGATGCGGCCTTCCAGTGCCGGCTGCGCGGGCAACGGCGTCGTGCTGGCGGCGTACCAGCTGTCGGGATAGGTATGCGCGGACGTCATGCGGGCAGCGCCTGTCTCACACCGATCGCAGGTACCACGCGTATTCCAGGTCGGTCACTTCGGTGTAGAAGCTGTGCATCTCCTTGAGCTTCTGCTGGCCGTAGATGTGCTGGAAGGACGTGCCGAACTGCTCGCGGATGAACTCGCTGCCCATGAACGCGCCGATGGCCTCGCGCCAGAACGGCGTGCGGATCTCGGTCTGGTCGTAGGCGTTGCCGGTGATCGGTGGGCCGGGATCGAAGCCCTGTTCGATGCCGTGCAGCATGCCGGCCAACACGGCGGCGGTGACCAGGTAGATGTTGGCGTCGGCGCCGGCGATGCGGTGCTCGATCCGGGTGTTGGCTTCGTCGCTGTGCGGGATGCGCATGGCGACGGTGCGGTTGTTGTAGCCCCACACGTCGTTGAGCGGGACGAACGCGTTGAGCACGAAGCGCCGGTAGCTGTTGGCGTGCGGCGCGAACAGCAGGAGGCAATCCTGGTCGCTGCGCTGCAGGCCGCCGATGGCGTGCTTCAGCGCAGCGGCCGGGGCCGTCTGCGGTGAGGCGAAGATGTTGTGGCCGTCGGCATCCAGCACGCTGGCGTGGATATGCATGCCGCTGCCCGCCTGCTCGGCGAACGGCTTGGCCATGAAGCTGGCCATCAGGCCCTGCTGCTGCGCGGCGGCCTTGATCGCACGCTTGAGGTAGATCGCATCGTCGCAGGCGAGCAGGGCATCGTCGCGATGCTTGAGGTTGATCTCGAACTGGCCCGGCGCGTACTCGGCCACGGCGGTATCGGCCGGGATGCGCTGCGCACGGCACGCGGCGGCCACCGCATCGGTGAAGCCGCGGTAGTCGTTCAGGTCTTCCATGTAGTAGACCTGCGTGCTGGTGTTGCGTTGCCCGGTCGCCGGATTGATCGACGTGCGAGGGCGTCCTGCATCGTCCATGCGCTGGTCGAACAGATAGAACTCCAGTTCCACCGCGACCACCGGCTTCAGGCCGCGCGCGGCGTAGCGTGCGAGCACGCGCTTGAGCACTTCGCGCGGGTTGGCCTCGAACATGCCGCCCTTCGCGTCCTCCATGCTCAGCAGCAGCTGCGCGGCCGGGCGCGGCGACCACGGCACGGGCCGCAGCGAGCCCGGTACCGGGCGGCAGATGCGGTCCTCGTCGCCGATGTCGTAACCCAGCCCGGTTTCCTCGACCGTGTTGCCGGTGATGTCGGTGGCGATCAGCGACATCGGCAGGCAGACGCCGTCGCGGTAGACCTTCTCCAGCGCATCGCGGGTGATGCGCTTGCCGCGCAGCAGTCCGTTCATGTCGGGCAGCAGCAGGTCGATCTGCTCGCAGTCGGGGATGGACGCCAGCGTGGCGGCATCGTCGGCGGGCAGGGAAGACGCGTCGGAATCAGGGCGCATGAGGGTCATCCAAGAGGCTGCGGCGCAGCTTAGCAGAGCGTTCGATGCGTCAAGAATACTCAACGCGAAGTTTCCAATGGGCCGCTGAAACGCCCGAATTTGGTGCCGCAGCGCACCATATGGGCGCCAAAAATGTCATCCGAGCCCTTCGTGTTGTAAAAATAAAACGGCCGGGTTAACGTGCCTGCAAGCCATTCCGGGCTTCCTGCATGACCCCGCTGCCGCGGGTCGGTCTGCCGACCGACCACAAGCAAATCGGTGCGCATCCCTTTCTTGCCGTCGGCGAGAAATACGTGCGCGCGGTGGTCGACGGGGCGGGCTGCCTGCCGCTGCTGATCCCGACGCTGGACCCCGTACTGCCGCTGCGCCAGGTGCTCGACAGCCTCGATGGCCTGCTGCTGACCGGCGCCGTCAGCAACATCGAGCCGCACCATTACAGCGACGAATCCAGCTATGAAGGCAACCTGCTGGATCCCCGCCGCGACGCGACCAATCTGCCGCTGATCCCGCTCGCCATCGAGGTGGGGGTGCCCGTGCTGGCGATCTGCCGCGGCTTCCAGGAGGCCAATGTCGCTTTCGGCGGCACGCTGTACCAGAAGGTACACGAGCAGCCAGGCCTCATGGACCATCGCGAAAACAAGGACGATCCCCTGGACGTGCAGTACGGGCCGGCGCACGACATCGCGCTGGTGCCGGGTGGCCTGCTGGCCAAGCTGTCCGGGGTGACGCACGCCAGCGTGAACTCGTTGCACGGCCAGGGTGTGCGTCGGCTGGGCGACGGCCTGGTGGTCGAGGCGAAGGCACCCGACGGCCTGATCGAAGCGTTCCGGCATGACGGCTCCGCCTTCATGCTGGCGGTGCAGTGGCATCCGGAATGGAAGGTGACGGAAAACCCGTTCTATCTCGCGATCTTCCGCGCTTTCGGCGATGCCTGCCGTGCCCGTGCGGCCCGGCGCGGGGCGGTGGCATGAAGCGGCGGCATCCCCCGCCATGGAGAGGGAGCGCACGCCACGACATGGCGGCGTAGCGCGCCGGCGCGCAAGGCGGCCGTTCCTCTCTCCCTTACCGATCGCACCGACACCATGAGCCAGAAGAAGCCGAACCCCCGAAAGAAGCCTGCCGCGCCCGAGCCGGCCGACAGTTCATTGCGCCGCTGGCTGAAGGAACGCAGCATCACTGAGGTCGAGTGCCTGGTGCCGGACATCACCGGCATCGCACGCGGCAAGATCATTCCGGCCGACAAGTTCAGCCACGACTACGGCACGCGCCTGCCGGAAGGCATTTTCGCCACCACCGTCACCGGCGACTATCCGGACGACTATTACGACCTGACGTCGCCGTCGGATTCGGACATGTTCCTGCGGCCGGACCCGGATACCGTGAGGATGGTGCCCTGGGCGACCGACCCCACCGCGCAGGTCATCCACGACTGCCACACCAAGGACGGCAAGCCGCATGACCTGGCGCCGCGCAACGTGTTGCGCCGCGTGCTGGCCGCGTACGAGAAAGAAGGCCTGCGTCCGGTCGTCGCGCCGGAACTGGAATTCTTCCTGGTGCAGAAGAACACCGACCCCGATTTCCCGCTGCTGCCGCCCGCCGGGCGCTCGGGTCGCCCGGAGACCGCACGGCAGTCGTATTCCATCGATGCGGTCAACGAGTTCGACCCGATCCTCGACCTGATGTACGACTACTGCGACGCCATGGAACTGGACGTGGACACGCTGATCCACGAATCCGGCGCCGCCCAGCTCGAGGTGAACTTCACCCATGACGATGCGTTGTCGCGCGCCGACCAGGTGTTCCTGTTCAAGCGCACGATGCGCGAGGCGGCGATGCGCCATGGCGTGTATGCCACCTTCCTGGCCAAGCCGATGGAGAACGAGCCCGGCAGCGCCATGCACATCCACCAGAGCCTGGTGGACGTGAAGACGGGCCGCAATGTGTTCACGGGCAAGACGGAGGGCAAGGGCAGCAAGCTGTTCGGCCATTACCTGGCGGGGCTGCAGAAGTACGTGCCCATGGCGATGGCGTTCTTCGGCCCCAACGTCAATTCGTATCGGCGGCTGGCGCTGGGGCAGGTGGCGCCGATCAACGTGCAGTGGGGGTACGACAACCGTACCTGCGGCCTGCGGGTGCCGATGGACACACCGGAGAACATGCGCGTGGAGAGTCGTTTCGCCGGCTCCGATGCCAATCCCTATCTCGCGATGGCCGCGACGCTGGCCTGCGGCCTGCTGGGCATCCGTGAACAACTCAAGCCGACCGAGCCGCTGGCCAGCAGCGCGCAGGACATCGGCTTCGAACTACCGCGGTCGCTGGGCGAGGCGCTGGACGAACTCGAAGGCTGCAAGCCGCTGCAGGAGCTGATGGGCGCGCGCTTCGTGCGTGCGTACGTATCGGTCAAGCGCAAGGAATACGAGACCTTCTTCCGCGTGATCAGTTCGTGGGAGCGGGAATTCCTGTTGTTGAACGTCTGACTGTTGTTTCCTTCTCCCTCCGGGAGAAGGTGGCGCGAAGCGCCGGATGAGGGTGCGGCGGAATCGGGATGGTTCACCACTGATGATTCCGCCGGACCCTCACCCCAACCCCTCTCTCCCACAGGGACTTCCTTTGGTCGCCGGTGGGAGAGGGGCTCGATATCACGGAGCCCTTATGACCCAACTCGACACCCGCACCCTGCAGAGGCTCGACGCCGAGCACCACCTGCATCCGTTCAACGACAATGCCGCGCTGGCGAAACGGGGCACGCGCATCCTCACCAAGGGCGAGGGCTGCTACGTCTGGGATGCCGACGGCAACAAGCTGCTCGATGCCTTTGCCGGGCTGTGGTGCGTCAACATCGGCTACGGGCGCAAGGAACTGGGCGAGGTGGCATCGAAGCAGATGACGCAGCTGGCCTACTACAACAGCTTCTTCCAGTGCACGACCGAGCCGACCATCGCACTTGCCGCGAAACTGGCGGAGCTGGCGCCTGGCGACCTCAATCACTCCTTCTTCGTCAATTCCGGTTCCGAGGCGAACGACACCATCCTGCGCATGGTCCGCCACTTCTGGGCGGTGCAGGACCAGCCGAAGAAGAACATCTTCATCGGCCGCCACGACGGTTACCACGGCACCACGATGGCCGGCGCCAGCCTCGGTGGCATGAAGGGCATGCACAAGCAGGGTGGCCTGCCGATCCCCGACATCCACCACATCGATCCGCCGTTCTGGTTCGCCGACGGCGGCGACCTGTCCGAGGACGAGTACGGCCTGGTCGCCGCACGCCGGCTGGAGCAGAAGATCCTGGAACTGGGGCCCGAGCGCGTGGCCGCGTTCATCGGCGAACCCATCATGGGCGCGATCGGCGTCTACATCCCGCCGAAGACCTATTGGCCGGAGATCGAACGCATCTGCCGCCAGTACGACGTACTGCTGGTGGCCGACGAGGTGATCTGTGGTTTCGGGCGCACGGGCGAGTGGTTCGGCTCGCAGTATTTCGGTTTCCAGCCCGACATCATGCCGGTGGCCAAGGGCATCACGTCCGGCTACATCCCGCTCGGTGCGGCAATGTTCAACGATCGCGTGGCCAGCGTGCTGAAGGAGCGGGGCGGCGAGCTGGCGCATGGCGCCACCTACTCGGGCCACCCGGTGTGTGCTGCAGTGGCACTCGAGAACATCCGCATCCTGCAGGACGAGAAGATCGTCGAAACCGCGAAGACCGACACCGCGCCCTACCTGGCCCAGCGCTGGGCGGAACTGGGCGATCACCGCTTGGTCGGACAGGCGCGCATCGCCGGCATGGTGGGCGCGCTGGAACTGGTGCCGGACAAGAAGAAGCGCGCCTTCTTCCCCGAGCGGGGCACCGTCGGTCCGCGTTGCCGCGACCACGCGTTGAAGCATGGGCTGATCCTGCGCGCGACCTGGGACGCCATGCTGCTCTCGCCGCCGTTGATCATCACCCGTGCGCAGGTGGACGAACTGTTCGACAAGACGTGGAAGGCGCTCGACGACACCGCGACGGACCTGGGCATGTGAGGCCATCGAAGCGGCCCGTGCGCTGCGTCACGCCCTCGCAGCGCGGGCGTATGATGGTTCCCATCCCCCGTTCCTGTTCCATGGAGACCCCGATGAAGCTCAAAGCCCTCACCGTCATGCTGGCTGCCGCCGTGCTGGCCGCCTGTGGCGGCAAGGATGACAAGGCCGCCGACGGTGCGCCGTCGAAGGTGCTCAATGTCTACAACTGGTCCGACTACATCGCCGAGGACACGATCCCGAACTTCGAGCAGCAGTCGGGCGTCAGGGTCACCTACGACGTGTTCGACAGCGACGAGATTGTCGAGACCAAGCTGCTGGCCGGCAGCAGCGGCTACGACGTGGTGGTGCCGTCGCTGAGCTTCCTGGGTCGCCAGATCCAGGCCGGCGTGTTCCTGCCGCTGGACAAGAGCAGGATCCCGAACCTGAAGAACGTCGACCCCAAGATGCTCGAGCGGATCGCGCTGCAGGATCCGGGCAACCAGTTCGCGGTGCCGTACCTGTGGGGCACCAGTGGCATCGGCTACAACGTCGACAAGATCAAGGCCATCTTCGGCGACACCGCCGTCACCGGCAGCTGGGACGTGGTGTTCAAGCCGGAGAATGCGGCCAAGCTGAAGGACTGCGGGATCACCGTGCTGGATACGCCGTCGGAGCTGATCCCGATCGCGCTGAACTACCTGGGCGAGGATCCGCACAGCTTCGATCCCAAGGTGATCGACAAGGCCGCGGCGCTGCTGAAGTCGATCCGCCCGTACATCCGCAACTTCCACTCGTCCTCGTACATCAACGACCTGGCCAACGGCGATGTCTGCCTGGTGGTGGGCTGGTCCGGCGACATCATCCAGGCGCGTGATCGCGCGGCGGAGTCGGGCAACGGGGTCAACGTGGCGTACTCCATCCCGAAGGAAGGCGCGCCGCAGTGGTTCGACATGCTGGCCATCCCGAAGGATGCGAAGAACGTCGACAGCGCCTACGCCTTCATCAACTACCTGCTGGACCCGAAGGTTGCTGCGGCGAACACCAACTTCGTGACGTATCCCAATCCGGTGCCGTCGTCGAAGCCGATGGTCGACAAGGCGATCTCGGACGATCCGACGATCTACCCGCCCGCCGATGTCGATGCGAAGCTGTTCACCTTCGCGGTCCTGCCGCCGGACGTGGATCGCCAGTACACGCGCATCTGGACGGAGCTGAAGACCGGACGCTGAAATACCACGGGCGCGTGCCGGCAAGGACGCGCCCTTTGTCATCGTGGCATCGCCCGTGAAAGCCGGCGACGCCACAGGGAGGGGGTAGGGGAGCGGGACGGCACGGAACACGCCATTGCAATGACAGCACGCCCGCGGCGGCCCAGGCCGGTCCGGGACCACATCAAGCCGCCCTCGCGGGCCGAATGGAGAGAGATTGATGAAACTGCGCGTACTGGCAACCACCCTGGCCCTCTGTACCCTTGCCGCTTGCGGCGGAAAATCCGGCAGCGACGGCGGCGCCGACACCGGCGGCGCCAAGCAGGTCAACGTCTACAACTGGTCCGACTACATCGCCGAGGACACCATCCCCAACTTCGAGAAGGCCACCGGCATCAAGGTGACCTACGACGTGTTCGACAGCAACGAAGTACTGGAAACCAAGCTGTTGGCGGGCAGCAGCGGCTACGACGTGGTGGTGCCGACGATGAACTTCCTCGGGCGGCAGATCCAGGCCGGCGTATTCCTGCCGCTGGACAAGAGCAAGATCCCCAACTACGCCAACCTAGACCCGGCCATCATGAAGCGGCTGGAGAACCAGGACCCCGGCAACCAGTACGCCATCCCCTACATGTGGGGCACCACCGGCATCGGCTACAACGTCGACAAGGTCAAGGCCGCGTTCGGCAGCACCGATGTCGCCAACAGCCTGGACATCGTCTTCAAGCCGGAGAACATCAGCAAGCTGAAGGATTGCGGCGTGACCTTCCTCGACACGCCGTCGGAAATCATCCCGATCGCCCTGAACTACCTGGGCGAGGACCCGAACAGCCAGGATCCTGCGGTGATCGACAAGGCCGCCGCACTGCTGAAGACCATCCGCCCGTACATCACCAACTTCCATTCCTCGCAGTACATCGATGCCATGGCCAACGGCGACACCTGCCTGGTCGTCGGCTGGTCGGGCGACATCATCCAGGCGCGCGATCGCGCGGTGGAAGCCAAGAACGGCGTCAACATCGCGTATGCGATCCCGAAGGAAGGCGCACCGCAATGGTTCGACATGCTTGCCATCCCGAAGGACGCCAAGCACGTCGACGAGGCCTACGCCTTCATCAACAACCTGCTCGACCCGCAGGTGATGGCCAACAACTCCAACTTCATCAGCTATCCGAATGCCATCCCGAAGGCGAAGGCGCTGATGGACACGTCGATCACCGGCGATCCCACGATCTACCCGACGCCGGACGTCGAAGCGAAGCTGTTCACCTTCGCGATCATCACGCCCGAGGTCGATCGCCAGTACACGCGGATCTGGACGGAACTGAAGACCGGCAAGTAAACGCCTTGGCCGGGACGGACACACGCCGTCCCGGCCTTGCGTGATCGCTCATACCCACATCCATGCCGGTGCCCAGGCAGCCCGGCGACCAGGGGATCTCCATGGCGGCAGAACAGGGCAACGGCGCGGCACAGAACGGCAAGGCGAACGCGCAGGAGTACCTGCGCATCGTCGACGTCCGCAAGGAGTTCGACGGCTTCGTCGCGGTCGACGACACCAACCTGACCATCCGCAAGGGCGAGATCTTCGCGCTGCTGGGGGGCTCGGGTAGTGGCAAATCGACGCTGCTCCGCTGCCTGGCCGGGTTCGAGAAGCCGACCTCCGGCAAGATCTTCCTGGACGGCCAGTTGCTCAACGACCTGCCGCCCTACGAGCGGCCGCTCAACATGATGTTCCAGTCCTACGCGCTGTTCCCGCACATGACGGTGGAGCAGAACATCGCCTTCGGCCTGAAGCAGGACGGCCTGTCCAGGGAGGCGATCAAGAAGCGCGTCGAGGAGATGCTGGCGCTGGTGCAGCTGGGCAAGCTGGCCAAGCGCAAGCCGCACCAGCTCTCCGGCGGCCAGCAGCAGCGCGTGGCACTGGCGCGGTCGCTGGCGAAAGGACCTAAGCTGCTGCTGCTGGACGAACCGATGGGCGCGCTGGACAAGAAGCTGCGCTCGCAGATGCAACTGGAGCTGGTCAGCATCATCGAGAAGTCGGGCGTGACCTGCGTGATGGTCACCCACGACCAGGAAGAGGCGATGACCATGGCCACCCGCATCGCGCTGATGGACCAGGGCTGGATCCGCCAGGTCGGCACGCCGGACGAGATCTATGAGCAGCCGACCAGCCGTTTCGCCGCCGAGTTCATCGGCTCCGTCAACCTGATCGAAGGCGCGGTGGAGGAGGACGAAGCGAACTACGTCACCATCCGCTCGCCGCAGTTGCCCGATCCGATCTACATCGGTCACGGCATCTCGGGCTTCGAAGGGCAGGAGGTCGGGTTCGCGGTGCGGCCGGAAAAGCTTGGGATCGGCAAGCAGGAGCCGCCGCAGCCGCACAACAAGGCCAAGGGCGTGATCGAGGACATCGCGTACTTCGGCAGCCATTCGGTCTACCACGTACGCCTGCCGAGCGGGTACAAGTTCATGGCCAATTTCGCCAACGTGCAGCGCTGGGCCAGCGAAGGCCTCACCTGGAACGATGAAGTCTGGGTATGGTGGGGCGACAACGATGGCGTGGTGCTGACGTCATGAACCTTCTCCGCTCCCTTGGCAAGCGCCTGCCGGGGCCACGCTGGGGCGTGATCTCGGTGCCCTACGTCTGGCTGCTGCTGTTCTTCGCCATTCCCTTCCTGATCGTGCTGAAGATCTCGTTCGCCAAGCTGGCGATCGCGATGCCGCCCTATACGCCCATCCTCGAGTACATCGACGAGGCGCTAACGCTCAAGCTCAACCTGGGCAATTACGCGGCACTGTTCACCGATTCCCAGTACGTGGCCGCCTACCTCAGCTCGATCAAGATCGCGGCCATCTCGACCTTCCTCGCGCTGCTGGTCGCGTACCCGATCGCCTATGTCATCGCCCGCATGCCCCCCTCGTCGCGCAACATCGCGATGATGCTGGTGGTGCTGCCGTCGTGGACGTCGTTCCTCATCCGCGTCTACGCGTGGATCGGCATCCTCAAGAACAACGGCCTGCTCAACAACCTGCTGATGAAGATCGGCCTGATCGACGAACCGCTGCAGATCCTGTACACGCCGATGGCGGCGTACATCGGCATCGTCTATTGCTACCTGCCCTTCATGGTGCTGCCGCTGTACACCAACCTGGTGAAGCATGACCACCGCCTGCTCGAGGCCGCCTACGACCTCGGCGCCAAACCGTGGAAGGCGTTCTTCACCATCACCCTGCCGCTGTCGAAGGCCGGCATCATCGCCGGCTGCATGCTGGTGATGATCCCGGCGGTCGGCGAGTTCGTCATCCCCGAACTGCTCGGTGGCCCGGACACGCTGATGATCGGCCGCGTGCTGTGGGGCGAGTTCTTCAACAACCGCGACTGGCCGGCGGCGTCGGCGGTGGCCATCGTCATGCTGATCCTGCTGCTGATCCCCATCCTGATCTTCAACCGGGTGCAGCAGCGCGAGATGGAAGGGAGGCTGACATGAGCCGCACCGGACACCGCGCGGTCAACTGGACGATCCTGGGGCTCGGCTTCGCCTTCCTCTACGTGCCGGTCATCATCCTGATGGTGTATTCCTTCAACGAGTCGCGCCTGGCCACGGTGTGGTCCGGATTCTCGTTGAAGTGGTACGCCGAGCTGTTCCGCGATACGCAGATGCTGCAGGCGGCATGGATCAGCATCAAGGTCGCGTTCTGGACGGCGACGGCGGCCGTGGTGCTCGGCACGATGGCGGCCCTGGTGATGACGCGCATGCGCCGCTTCCCGGGCAAGACGCTGTTCGGCGCGTTGATCACCGCGCCGCTGGTGATGCCGGAAGTGATCATCGGCCTGTCGATCCTGCTGATGTTCGTTTCGCTCGGCCAGGTGGTGGGGCTGCAACCGCGTGGCATCCTGTCGATCTGGATCGCGCACGTGACCTTCACCTTGGCCTTCGTCACCGTGGTGGTGTCTTCGCGACTGTCGGAGCTGGACAAGTCGCTGGAAGAAGCCGCCATGGACCTGGGCGCGAACCGCATCAAGGTGTTCTTCCTCATCACGCTGCCGATCATCGCGCCGGCGCTGGTGTCGGGCTGGCTGCTGGCATTCACGTTGTCGCTGGACGACGTGGTGATCGCCAGTTTCGTCGCCGGACCCAGTTCGACCACGCTGCCGATGAAGGTGTTCTCGTCCGTGCGCATGGGCCTGAGTCCGAAGATCAATGCGCTCGCGACGCTGATGATCCTGGTGGTCAGCGTGGCCGCGTTCCTGGGCTGGTGGTTCATGGCCCGGGAAGAGAAGCGTCGCCAACGCGACATGCAACTGGCGCTGCAGGACAACGGGTAGCACCCTGGCGGTCACGCACCTCCGTCATCCAGGCCTACCCGCAGGAGCTCCCCCGGGCGCTCCTGCAAGGCAACGACGATCCGCTAACACATGCCGTCCGAAAATCCGGGCCGGGCAAGAGAATCTCCATGACCATCGAAACCACCAATCCCGCGACCGGCAAGGTCGAGTATCGCCACGAACTGATGACACCCGCGCAGGTCGACGCTGTACTGGCGGCGTCGGTAAAGGCATTTCCCGCGTGGTCCGCGCTGTCGTTGGCCGAACGCGGCACGGTGTTGCGTGCGATAGGCGCCGAGTTGCGCCGGCGTCGCGAGGATATCCAGCGCACGATCACGGCCGAGATGGGCAAGCTGCGCAAGGAGGCCCTGGCCGAGGTCGACAAGTGCGCAGGTGCCTGCGATTACTACGCCGACCACGCCGCCGATTACCTGCAGGACCAGCCGGTCGCCACCGATGGCCAGCGCAGCTACGTGCGCTATGAGCCGATCGGCTGCGTACTGGCCGTGATGCCGTGGAACTTCCCCCTCTGGCAGGTGTTCCGGTTCCTGGCGCCGGCCTTCATGGCGGGCAACGTCGCCGTGCTGAAGCATGCGAGCAACGTGCCGCGTTGCGCCGACGTGATCGGGGAGGTGGTGGCTGCGGCGGGCCTGCCGGAAGGTGTGTTCGGCGTGCTGCACATCGACAACGATCAGGCGGCCGAGGTCATCCGTGATGCACGGGTGGCGGCGGTGACCCTGACCGGCAGCGAACGTGCCGGCCGTTCCGTCGCCGCCAACGCCGGCGGCCAGCTCAAGAAGAGCGTCATGGAGCTGGGCGGCAGCGACGCCTTCATCGTGCTGGACGATGCCGACCTCGACAAGACCGTCGCCGGCGCCGTGGCGTCGCGCTTCGGCAACGCCGGGCAGACCTGCATCGCTGCGAAGCGGTTCATCGTGCAGGACGCCATCGCCGATGCGTTCGTGAAGCGTTTCGTGGAAGCGGCGGCAAAGCTGCAGCTCGGCGATCCGCAGGACGAGGCGACTACGCTCGCTCCCATGGCGCGCCAGGACCTGCGCGACGAGCTGCACAAGCAGGTGCAGGCCAGCGTTTCCAAAGGGGCCAAGGTGCTGCTGGGCGCGGAACCCGATGCGTCGCATGCCGGGTATCCGGCGTCGATCCTGGATGCGGTCGCGCCGGGCATGCCGGCCTATGACGAGGAACTGTTCGGCCCCGTCGCCAGCATCCTGCGTGTGAAGGACGATGCCGAGGCCGTGCGCGTGGCCAACGACACCACGTTCGGACTGGGCGGCAGCGTGTGGACGAAGGACGTCGAGCGCGGCAACCGCATCGCGCGCGAGTTGCAGGTCGGTGCGGCCTTCGTCAACGCGATCGTGCGCAGCGACGTGCGCCTGCCGTTCGGCGGCACGAAGCGGTCCGGCTTCGGTCGCGAGCTGGCCGAGCACGGCATCCACGAGTTCATGAACATCAAGTCGGTCTATATCGCCTGACCTGCGATGGCATCGAAGAGCCGGGCATGCCCGGCTCCGTGATGATGGGTCAGGAAGGAAGGCAGCGGAGCAGGCTCCGCCCTACGGTGTCCATGGGTGGAACGGATGGTTACGGCAGGCGCCGTTCCTAAGCCGACATGCCGGCGCCATCTTGTCGGCAGTTGAATTGGAGGCGCCATGAGTACCCTGACCGATACCACGCCCGCCCGCGTGATCCGCACGATCCGCGGCCGCCCCACGTCCGATGGCGCTGGCGTCAAGCTGACGCGCGTGATCGGCGGGCCCGACCTGCCGGATCTCGACCCCTTCCTGTTGCTGGACGAGTTCGGCACCGACAAGGCCGAGGACTACCTTGCCGGCTTCCCGGAGCATCCGCACCGCGGCTTCGAGACCGTCACCTACATGCTCGATGGCCGCATGCGCCATCGCGACAACCACGGCAACGAAGGCCTGCTGACGCCCGGTGCCGTGCAGTGGATGACGGCCGGTCGCGGCCTGGTGCATTCGGAGATGCCCGAGCAGGAATCCGGCCGCATGCGCGGCTTCCAGCTGTGGGTGAACCTGCCGGCGCGCGAGAAGATGACGGCGCCGAAGTACCAGGAGTTCGCGCCGGAGAAGATTCCGGTCGCGCATCCGGCCAACGGCATCGAGGTGAAGGTGATCGCCGGCAGTGTCGGCGACACGCGGGGCCCTATTTCCCAACCGGCCACCGACCCGGTGTACCTCGACATCGCACTGCAGCCCGGACGTGCCTGGGACTACACGCTGCCCGTCGGCCACAACGCGTTCGCCTACGTGTTCGAGGGCGCGGTGACGGTGGGCGAGGGCGAAGAAGCGCGTGCGCTGGACACCCATGAAATGGGGGTGCTGGGCGGTGGCGATACGCTGCAGGTGCGTGCGGGCAACCAGCCGGCGCGGTTGATCCTGGTGGCGGGGCGTCCGTTGCGCGAGCCGGTGATGCGCCACGGCCCGTTCGTCATGAACACCCGGCAGGAACTGATGCAGGCGTTCGTGGATTTCCAGGAAGGCCGCTTCTGAACCCTGCAGGGCGGGACCACGTCCCGCCCCGCGACCATCAGTTGCCGGCGGACAGCTGCGCGCTGGTGGCGCGCACGTCCAGTTGCTGCGCCAGCGAAATCAGGCTGCCGAGCTCTTCGGGCGAGTTGGCGTTG
Source organism: uncultured Pseudoxanthomonas sp. (assembly GCF_947498795.1). Lineage (NCBI taxonomy): Bacteria > Pseudomonadati > Pseudomonadota > Gammaproteobacteria > Lysobacterales > Lysobacteraceae > Pseudoxanthomonas > uncultured Pseudoxanthomonas sp. Next base: position 740,305 of record NZ_CANMLQ010000001.1, read on the forward strand.
ATCCAGACCTGCGCGTAGCGGTCGTTGTCCAGCTCGACGACGGTGATGCGGCGCGAGGCCATCGCGGGCGAGGTTTCCTGGCCGGCCAGATCGGGTCGGTACCAGAAGATCTCCTCGCCGGAGAACGCGCTTTCCTCCTCACGCAGTCGCCGTTCCAGGCGGATCCGCGGATCGCGCGAGGTGAGCATGACGTTCAGCACCTCGCGCCCGTCGGCGGCGACCGCCTTGCAGGCGATGAAGGTGGCATCCACGCGTTGTTGCCATTCCAGGCCCGCGTTCGCGGGCAGGGTGGGGCACGGCGGCGCTGTCTGCGCCCACGCAGCGGCGGAAAACAGGAAAAGGAAGGCAGCGATCATGGTCTTCATGCAAATCCCCTGGGGTGCGACACCCCGGACTACGGCGGTACGAATGTCCGCGCACCGTGGCGGGCCGTCACGGCCCTCCGTCATCCCCTGGCATGCCACGTTGGCGGCTGCCGCTTTCCCCCGGCAGTCGACCCGACCATAGCCCATGCTGCGTCGCAAAACAACGCGAGGGCGCGGGAACGGCGATCCCGGTCACCGCCATGCCGTCGCCGTGCCCGGCATCCACCGGGCACGGCGCGCAAGAATCAGTCGCGGTCGCGACCCAACCAACCATAGAGCATTCCGCCGATCAGGCCGCCGAGGATCGGCGCCAGCCAGAACAGCCACAGCTGGCCCACGGCAGCCGGCCCTGCGAACAGCGCGACGGCGGTCGACCGCGCCGGATTCACCGAGGTATTGGTCACCGGAATGCTGATCAGGTGGATCAGGGTCAGGGCCAGGCCGATGGCGATCGGCGCGAAACCCACCGGCGCGCGGCCGTGGGTGGAACCCATGATGACGACCAGGAAGAACGCCGTCAGCACGACTTCCGTCAGGAAGCCGGCCGCTACCGAATACCCCCCGGGCGACATGGCGCCGTAGCCGTTGCTGGCGAAAGCGCCTGCCGCGTTCGGATCCACTGCGAAAGCGGGGTTGCCCGAGGCGATCTGCCAGAGGATGAAGCCCGCCGCGAGACCGCCCACCACCTGGGCGACGATGTAGGGCAGCAGGTCGCGCGCCGGGAAGCGCCCGCCGGCCCAGAGGCCGATACTGACCGCCGGATTGAAATGGCCACCCGAGATATGGCCGAACGCGTAGGCCCCGGTGAGGACCGTCAGGCCGAACGCGAGCGACACGCCCAGCAGTCCGATGCCCAGGGGATTGCCGTCGCCGCCGAAGTTGGCCGCCAGCACTGCGCTGCCGCAGCCGCCCAACACAAGCCAGAACGTGCCCAGGAACTCTGCCGCGAGCCTCTTCGCCATACTCATGTCAGCTCCCCTCACTGTGATCGTGCGCCCCGTCACATGACGGTGCGCGCACGATAGCGGAAGCCCCTCGCCGTACGTGTTTGCTTTGCGTTACGCCGCAGGCATTCAAACGCCAATGAAGTTCGTGTCACATTCTGGCGGCGAGGCCGCCGATCATCGTTCGGGCAGCGGGATGAATTCGGTTTCGCCGGGGACGTGGCCGAAGCGGCCTTCCAGCCAGTCCTGCTTGGCCTGTTCGATGCGCTCCCTGGAACTCGACACGAAGTTCCACCACAGGTGGCGCGGTGCATCCAGCGGCTCGCCGCCCAGCAACATGGCCTTCACGGGTGTCCTGGCGCGCAGCACGGCCCGGCTGCCGCGATCGAACACCACCAGGTGCTTCTCCGGGATATCCGCACCGTCCACCTGCGCCTGGCCTTCGAGTACGTAGAGCGCGCGCTCCACATGCCCGCCGTCGATGTCCAGCTCGGCATCCGGCTGCAGGTCCACGGCGACGTTGAAGGTGCCGCTGAACACCTTCACCGGCGACTCTTCGCCATACGCGCGACCGGCGATGACGCGCAGCCGGGCACCGCCTCGCTCGATCCACGGCAGGGTCGCCGCCGTATGGTGGTGGAATTCGGGTGCGACTTCTTCCGCCGACGTCGGCAGCGCCACCCAGGTCTGCATGCCGTGCACGTCATGGCGTCCGGCACGCACGTCTCCCGGCGTGCGTTCGGAGTGGGCGATGCCGCGGCCGGCGGTCATCCAGTTGACGTCGCCGGGCGTGATCACCTGCTCGGACCCCAGCGTGTCGCGGTGGTGGATCGCGCCGGACCAGAGGTAGGTCACCGTGGCCAGGCCGATGTGGGGGTGAGGCCTCACGTCGATGCCGCGGCCGGGCTCGAACACCGCCGGCCCCATGTGGTCGACGAAGACGAACGGGCCCACGCTGCGGGCCTGGAGGCTGGGCACGGCGCGCCGGACGTTGAAACCGTCGCCGAGGTCGTGCACGCGGGGCGCGATGATCGTGGTCATGGGCAGGTCCTCCGGGAGAGGGACGAAGCATCGCACGGCGCCTCGGCCATGCCTGCAACAGCACGGAAACGGATCGTTGCGCGCCGGATCAGCCGCGCCGCGACGCCAGCCGGTCCGCCAGCCGCGTCGGTTCCGGCAAGCGGTAGCCGCGGAGCGTTCGCAGCACCCAGTCCAGCGCGCCCTGCATCGAGACGCGATGCCCCGGCGAGACGATCAGCGGGTTGCAGCGCGGCTTGCTGCGCAGGACCCAGCCGATGTGGTCGCCGCGATGGAGCAGTGGCGTGCGTTCGCCGGCAAGGGCGCCCGGTGCTTCGTGTTGACCGCAGAGGACGTTCTTGGCGACGCCGACGGCAGGCAGGCCGGTGACCACGCCAAAATGCGCGGCGATCCCCAGGCGACGCGGATGCGCGATGCCCTGGCCATCGACGAAGGCGAGGTCCGGCACGTGCGGCAGCCGGCCGAGCGCAGCGACCAGCGCCGGCAGCTCGCGGAAACTCAGCAGGCCCGGCACGTAGGGCATCGACGTGGGAAGGCGGACCACTCCATGGCGGTGGGCTGCAGCGTGCCGGCGTCCAGCAGCACGGCGGCGGCGCGGGTCGTGGCGCCGTCATCCTCGAATCCGACATCGAAGCCGCCGAGCCACCGCGGGACCTCCGGCACGTCGTCGCGCAGCACGACATCCGCCGCCAGTTGCGCCTGCACACGCCGCGCATCCGCGACGCTGCCGTCCCAGTCGCCGAATACGGGGTTCATCGTGGCGGCGCGGTGCCGTAACGCTGCACGTCCAGGGTCGCGACGCCGTCGGCGCCGATGCGCACGATGGACATGCGGTCGTATTCGCCATCGTCCATCGGTGCGGTCGCACACGCGCAGAGCGCGGCGACCAGGTCCGGCACCGTGTTGCTGTGGCCGACCACGAGCACCGTGCCGGCACGGTGCGCCTGCCGCCACTGCCCCGCGATCTCTGTCGCCGGACCGCGCGCGTAATACGCCGCGACCGGCAGCCGGTGCGCCGTGGCGGTGGGCTGTGCCGTCTGCCGGGTGCGGCGGAACTCGGTGGCGTACACGGCGACCAGCGGCTCGTCGCTCAGGCGACTGGCCAGTGCATCGGCACGGATCCGGCCGGCGGCGGAGAGGCTCGGGTCCTCGGGATCGTCCGTCGCCTTCTCGGCATGTCGGACCACCACGAACGTCAGCGGTGCGGCCATGTCGCGGGGAGCGCGGGTCACGCAGCCGGCGGCCAACGACGCCAGCAGGACCAGGAGGGGAGTGCGTAACCGTTGCGGCAGGCGCATGGCGATCCTCGGTGAAGGCAGGTGGCGAGCGTGCAGCGGCGGATCGGCCGGCGCAAGCGGCGCCATCACGGCGCTGCCGCTACGATAGGACCGTGTCCGTGAAGAGGGGGAGACCATGCGCAAGTGGCTGCGTCGGCTGGCCATCGCCATCGTCCTGCTGCTGGCGGCGTCCGCGGTGGCGCTGTACAGCTATGGGCGGTTCGCCGAAGGCGCGCGCGGGCCGGCATCGCATGCATTGCCGACGGCGGCCGATGCCACTGCGCTCGACCGCGCGATCGCGCCGATGCTGCGCGAGCGCGGCCGCCAAAGCGGCATGGCGCTACTGTCGGACAACCTGGATGCCTTCACCGTGCGTGCGGCCACGGCACGTGCCGCCGGCCGCAGCCTGGACCTGCAGTACTACATCTGGAACCACGACTTCACCGGCAACCTGCTGGGGTACGAGGTGCTGCGCGCCGCCGACCGCGGCGTGCGCGTGCGCCTGTTGCTGGACGACATGACGGCGCACGGCAAGGACTCTCACCTGGCCGCATTGGACGCGCACGCGAACATCGAAGTGCGCCTGTTCAATCCCTCGCGCAGCCGTGCGGGCGTGCTGGGACGTGCGACCGAGATGCTGCTGCGGCCGATGGCGATGAACCGCCGCATGCACAACAAGGCGTGGATCGCCGACGGCCGCGTGGCGGTGGTGGGCGGACGCAACGTGGGCGACGAATACTTCGACGCGGCTGCGCAGACCAACTTCCTCGACCTCGATGCCGTCCTGCTGGGCCCGGCAGTGAAGCAGACCTCCGCCATCTTCGATGATTTCTGGAACAGCGCGTCGGTCATCCCGCTCTCCGCCCTTACCCGGGCCGAGGACGGCGCGCTGGATCGCCTGCGCGAGAACGGCGATGCCGGTTACCGGTCGCCACAGGCGACGGACTATGTCGCGCGACTGCGCAGCACGCCCGGCATGCGCGCGCTGGTGGGCGGCAACACGCTGCACTGGCTCGACCAGGTGGGCGTGTACTCGGATCCGGCGTCCAAGGGACAGGGCGAGGGGCAGGGGTCGTGGCTCGTGCACCGGCTGGGCCGGGCGATGAACGAAGCCCGGCGCGAACTGCGGGTGATCTCGCCCTATTTCGTGCCGGGCGAGGAAGGCACGCGCTGGCTGGTGGGCAAGCGCGCCGAGGGCGTGGACGTCAGCGTCCTGACCAACTCGCTGGCCGCGAACGACGTGATGGCGGTGCATGGCGGGTACGCGCCGTACCGTATTCCGCTGCTGGAGGGGGGCGTGACGCTGTTCGAACTGATGCCTCACGGCCACCAGGACAGCAGCCTGTTCGGCTCGAGCGGCGCCAGCCTGCACACCAAGGCGTTCGCGGTGGACGGGGAGGGAGGATTCATCGGTTCGTTCAACCTCGATCCGCGCTCGGTGAATCTCAACACCGAGATGGGCGTACTGTTCCGCGACCGCAACGCGGCCACCGCGCTCGTGCGCAGCTATGAGACGAAGATCGCCCCCGACATGAGTTACCGCGTGCAGCTGCACGACGGTGCGCTGCGCTGGGAGGACGCCTCGCAGCAGCCTCCGCGCATCTGGGACCGGGAGCCCGAGGCCAGCGTCTGGCGACGGTGGACCGCACATGCCATCGGGTGGCTGCCGGTGGAATCCCAACTGTAGCGTGCGCCGTGCGCGCGTCCGCACGATGCCTGATCCGCATCCTGCGAACGGCGAACGGCGCACGCGGCATCAGGCGGCCAGCGTGGTCAGCAGGCCCTTCGCCGCATTGAACCGGTCCGGGGCATCCGGCATCGGCACCTTGATGCGCAGCTTGTCCGGCCCGTCCATGGCGTAGAGCTTCGGCTGCTTCTGGATCAGCTGGATCACCGCCATCGGGTCGATCTTCGGCTTGGCCTCGAACACGATGCGCCCGCCGTGCTCGCCCAGCTCCAGCTTGCGGATACCCATCGCATTCGCCGCCAGCTTCAGCTCGGCGGTGGCGAACAGGTACTTGGCCGGGTCCGGCAGCAGGCCGAAGCGATCGATCATCTCCACCTGCAGGTCGCGCAACTCCTCCTTGTCGCGCGCGCTGCTGATGCGCTTGTACAGCGTCAGGCGCGTATGCACGTCGGGCAGGTAGTCGTCCGGGATCAACGCGGGCACGTTCAGTTCGACCTCCGCGCCGCGACGCTCCTGGCCCAGGTCGACGTCGGGAAGGTGGCCGGCCTTGATGGAGCGCACCGCGCGTTCCAGCAGCTCGGTGTAGAGACTGAAGCCTACCTCCGCCATCTGGCCGCTCTGGTCCTCGCCGAGCAGTTCACCGGCGCCGCGGATTTCCAGGTCGTGCGTCGCGAGGGTGAAGCCGGCGCCCAGTTCGTCCATCGACGCGATCGCTTCCAGGCGGCGCTGCGCATCGGCGGTGATGCTGCGCTTGTCCGGCACCACCAGGTACGCGTAGCTGCGGTGATGCGAACGGCCGACGCGGCCGCGCAGCTGGTGCAGCTGCGCCAGGCCGAACTTGTCGGCGCGGTTCATGATGATGGTGTTGGCGTTGGGGATGTCGATGCCGGACTCGATGATCGTCGTGCACAGCAGCACGTTGAAACGTTGCTTCTGGAAATCCAGCATCACCTGTTCCAGCTCGCGCTCGGGCATCTGCCCGTGCGCCACGCCGATGCGCGACTCGGGCACCAGTTCCTGCAGCTCGCGCTGCATGCGGCCGATGCTCTCGACGTCGTTGTGCAGGAAGTACACCTGGCCACCGCGCGACAGCTCGCGCTGGAACGCCTCCTTCAGCAACGCCGCGTCCCAGGGGGTGACGAACGTCTGCACGGCCATGCGGTTGGCCGGCGGCGTGGCGATGATGGACAGGTCGCGCAGGCCTGCCATGGCCATGTTGAGCGTGCGCGGGATCGGCGTGGCGGTCAGCGTCAGCAGGTGCACGTTGGCGCGCAGCGCCTTCAGTGCCTCCTTCTGGCGCACGCCGAAGCGCTGCTCCTCGTCGACGATCACCAGGCCGAGATCCTTGAATTTCACGTCGGGCTGGAGCAGCCGGTGCGTGCCGACGATGACATCCAGCCTGCCGTCGGCCAGCTTTTCCAGTTCCGCCTTGATCTCCTTGGCCGTCTTGAAGCGCGAAAGCACTTCCACCTTCAGCGGCCAGTCGGCGAAACGGTCGCGGAAGTTGCGGTAGTGCTGTTCGGCGAGCAGCGTGGTCGGCACCAGCACCGCCACCTGCTTGCCCGCGCTGGCGGCAGCGAACGCGGCACGCACCGCGACTTCGGTCTTGCCGAAGCCGACGTCGCCGCAGACCACCCGGTCCATCGGCTGGCTGCTGGCCAGGTCGCGGATCACCGATTCGATCGCGTGGTGCTGGTCGGGGGTCTCTTCGAACGGGAAACCGGCGGCGAACGGTTCGTACATCGCGCGGTCCAGGTGCAGGGCCAGGCCGGCGCGGGCCTGGCGGCGCGCCTGGATCTCCAGCAGTTCGGCGGCGACATCGCGGACTTTCTCCGCCGCTTTCTTCTTGGCCTTCGCCCAGGCTTCACCACCGAGCGAATGCAACGGGGCCGTTTCCACCGACGCACCCGAGTAACGGCTGATCAGGTGCAGCTGTGCGACCGGCACGTACAGGCGATCGCCCTTCGCGTATTCGATCTCCAGGAACTCGCCCGGCATGCCGCCGACGTCCATCGCGATCAGGCCGCGATAACGGCCGACGCCATGATCCTCGTGGACGATCGGCGCGCCTTCGGTCAGTTCACCGAGGTCGCGGATGATCGCTTCCGGCTCACGCCCGGTGCGCTTGCGCCGGTGCGCCTGCGTGGCGCGTTCGGGGAACAACTGGCGCTCGGTCAGCACTGCGATGCGCGGATCGTCCAGCGCGAAGCCGTCGGCGAGCGGCGCAACGGCGATGGCGAAGCGTGGAAGCCCCTCTCCCTCCGGGAGAGGGGTTGGGGTGAGGGTGCGGGACGTACGCGATGGTTCGGCTGCCGAGGTCTTCGCCGCACCCTCATCCGGCGCTGCGCGCCACCTTCTCCCGGCGGGAGAAGGAAGAAATGCGCTGAAGTCGGCAACCACCTCCGGCTTCAGTTCCGCCGCCTGCAGCACTTCCAGCAAGGCCTCGCGGCGACCGGGCGAATCGGCGGCGATCAGCACGCGTCCCGGGTAGTGGCCGAGGAACGACTTCAACGCGTCGCCGGCGGGCGCGTCCTTGGCAGCGACAGGCAGCGGTGGCAACGGGTGTTCGCCCAGCGGCAGCGCATCGGCATGCCGGCTGTGCTGCGTGCCGCAGACCTCGATGCGGGCGCGCCGGTTGAGGTGCTCGCGCAGTCCGTCGGGCGATAGATACAGCTCGTCCGGCGGCAGCAGCGGACGTTCGATGTCGTGGCGACGCTGCTCGTAGCGGTTGCGCGTCTGGGCCCAGAACGCTTCGGCCGCCTCGCCGAAGCCGTCGGTGAGCAGCGGCAGCGCGTTCTCCTGCAGGTAGTCGAACAGGGTCGACGTCTGGTCGAAGAACAGCGGCAGGTAGTACTCCACGCCGGCCGGCGCCAGGCCGGACTTCAGGTCCTGGTACAGCGCGCTGCGCCGCGTGTCGACGTCGAAGCGGTCGCGCAGCAGCGTCATCGCGCGTTCGACGGCGCGTTCGTCCAGCGGCACTTCGCGGCCGGGGAGCAGCTGCACGGCATCGGTCTTGTCGAGCGAGCGCTGGCTTTCCGGGTCGAAGTGGCGGATCGAATCGATGGTGTCGTCGAGCAGCTCGATGCGCAGCGGCGCGTCCGCACCCATCGGGTAGACATCGAGCAACCCGCCTCGCACGGCGAAGTCGCCCGGGTCGAGCACCTGCGGCACGTGGCGGTAGCTGGCCGCTTCCAGCCGGCGCTTCTCGGCGTCGAAGTCGAGCCGCTGGCCGACGCGGTAGTCGAAGCTGCCGCCGACGATGTGGCGCAACGGCGACAGCCGCTGCATCAGCGTCTGCACCGGCACGATCACGATGCCGCGCGCCAGCGTGGGCAGGCGATGCAGCGCGGACAGGCGTTGCGACACGATGTCCGGATGCGGGCTGAACTGGTCGTACGGCAGGGTTTCCCAATCGGGGAACGGCACCAACGGTATCGCGGGGTCGTGCCCCAGCAGCGTATGCAGGTCCGCTTCGAGCTGGTGCGCATCGTGGTTGTCGCGCGCGACGACCAGCAGCGGCCCGTCATGCGCGTGCGCGGCGGACGCGATCGACCAGGCGAGTGCGGTCGGCGATGCCGGGGCACGCCACCAGGCGCGCGACTGGCCGCCACGGGGCAGCGGCGGTGGGAGAGGGAAGGTTTTCGGGGCGTCGGTCATGGGGTCTGCAAAAACAACGGCAGCGCCGGACACCATGGATGGCCAGCGCGAAGGAACGCGGAGTTTACCAAGCGGGCTTGCCGGGGCCTGTCACGCCCGGGAACGGATCATTCCGCGGTGAGCGGATCGATCACGTGGGCAACCACGGAAATGCGGTCGACGGGAAAGCCGCCTTGCCGCGCATGTTCGAGCACAAGGTCTTCGCTCGATGCGCGGTAGACGCAGTAGAGGCGGTCATCGGTGACGTAGCTGTGCTCCCACTGGACCTGCGGGCCGAGGTCGTGGAGCACGCGGCACGAGGCCTGGGAGACGGACTTCAGCTCGACGGGCGTCATCAGGCCGGCGCCCTGGATGTCGCGTTCGATCAGATAGCGTGGCACGGTCGCCTCGAGGGCGGGTGGCGGGGTCACCCTGTACGCATGACACGCTGTCCACGGCCCGCACGGGCCGACCGCCGGTCGGCGCGGTCAGGGATCTTCGTTCAGGTCGAGCACCACGCGGACCAGTCCGGAGCCGTCGTTTTCGCGGACACGCTTGAAACCCAGCGACTGCGCCAGCGTCAGCATGGGCTGGTTGGTATCGAGCACGTCGCCATACAGGCGGTCGAGCTTCTTCGAGCGCGCCCACTTGGCCAGCTTGCGCATCAGGTGGCGGCCCAGTCCCTGGCCGGCGATGAAGTGGCTGACCAGGATGGCGAATTCGGCCTCGCGTGTCCGCGGCACCATGGCGGCGCGCGCCACCGCGCCCACGAGGGCCTCGCCCGGCGGAAGCGCCTCGGCGGCGACCAGGGCGAACTCGGTGTTGGGGTCCGGATGGGTCAGGCGCTGCGCCATTTCCGGCGTGAGCTCCTTCAGCGCATACATGAACCGGTGGCGGATCTCTTCGGGGCCCAGCAGGCCGAAGGCGCCCTGGATGGGACCGGCATCCTCCGGCCGGATCGGGCGGATCAGCAGCTCGCGCCCGCTGGGCAGGCGGAAGTGTTCATGCCAGGGCGGAAGGCGTTTCGGCGCAGTCATGGCGTGATGCTCGCATGAAATCCGGAACCGGGGCGAGGGTCGCCGGCCCGCCGGTTCAGGCGCCGTGGCGTTTGCCGCGCAGGCGCGAGATCCCCGTGACGACGGCCACGATCACCGCGCCGGTCAGCACGCCGATGCCTGCATTGAACAGGCTGTCCCACAGCCAGCCGAGCTTGCCTTCCGCATACGGCTGGATGACGTGGTGCAGCGCCGGGACGCTGTGGACGAGGATGCCGCCGCCGACCAGGAACATGGCGGCGGTGCCGGCGATGGACAGGAACTTCATCAGGTACGGCGCGCTGTAGAGGATGCCGCGGCCGAAGGCACGCTTGAAGCGCGCCCAGCCGGTAGCGCGCGCATCGGCGGTCAGCGCCAGGCCGGCATCGTCCAGTTTCACGATGCCGCCGACCAGGCCGTACACGCCGACGGTCATGATGGCGGAGATCGCCACCAGCGTCAGCACCTGCTCCATGAAGGTGCGGCCCGCGAGCGTGCCCAGCGAGATGACGATGATTTCGGCGGACAGGATGAAGTCGGTGCGGATGGCGCCCCGGACCTTGTCCTTCTCGAACGCGACCATGTCGACGTTCGCGTCCTGGATCGCGGCCACGCGCTCGGCGTGGCGCTGGGTGTCGTCTTCCTTGTGCAGGAACTTGTGGGCCAGCTTCTCCACGCCCTCGAAGCAGAGGAAGGCACCGCCGATCATCATCAGCGGCGTCACCAGCGGGATGTCGTAACCTCGCCCGTGCAGCCAGGTTTCCAGGGCGCTGATCGCGAGCGCCGCCGGCACCAAGATCGCCTTGTTGACCACCGAGCCTTTCGCCACGGCCCATACCACCGGCAATTCGCGGTCGGCCTTCACGCCGGTGACCTGTTGCGCATTGAGCGCCAGGTCGTCGCCCAGCACGCCCGCCGTCTTCTTGGCGGCCACCTTGGTCATCACGGACACGTCGTCCAGCAGGGTGGCGATGTCGTCGATCAGGGCGAACAGGCTGGATCCGGCCATGGATGAGGCGTCGTCTTGGGAAAGGGAGCGGCGATTCTCGCACAGCGCCCCGATGGATCAGGTCGCGGCCTTCACCCACTCCAGCCGATGGCTCGCACCGGCTTCGCCGAGGGTGGCGGCCAGTACCGGCAGCACCGGCGCCAGTGCAGCGTCGAGTTGCCACGGCGGGTTCACCACCAGCATCCCGCTGCCATTGAGGCGCAGCGGGGAGTCGTCCGGGCGGACCAGCAGTTCGGCGACGAAGGCGCCCTTCGAGGGCAGCGCGGCGGCCTTGCGGAAGAACGGCAGCAGGCTGCGCCGCTGCTTGACGGGATACCAGACCGCATACGTGGCGGCCGGCCAGCGCTCCAGGGCATCGCGCAGCGAGGCGATGATCTGCGGGTACTCCGCATCCTGCACTTCGTACGGCGGATCGATCAGTACCAGTCCGCGCGCGAAGCGTTGCGTGCCGAGACGCGGCGGCAGCAGGGCCTTCATCGCCGCATAGCCGTCGCGGGCATGGACGGCCACGCGCTCGTCGCCATCGAAGACCTCGCGCAACGCCTTCGCCTCGTCGGGCTGCAGCTCGCACGCCGCCAGCCGGTCCTGCGCACGCAGCGCCTGCGCGACCAGCAGGGGCGAACCCGGATAGGTGATCAGCGCGCCGACGGGATTGTTGGCGACCACGGCGCGCAGGTAGCGCTCGGCGGGGTCGGGCAGGCGGGCGGCGCCCATCAGCTTGAAGACGCCGTCGTCGGCCTCGGACGTCTTGCGGCTTTCCGCGCCGCCCAGCAGGTAGCGGCCACGTCCGGCATGCGTGTCCAGCACGAAGAACGGCGCGTCCTTGCGCTTCAGCGCATCGACCAGGGCCAGCAGCACGATGTGCTTGAGGACGTCGGCATGGTTGCCGGCGTGGAACGCATGGCGGTAATTCATGGCGCGCAGCATATATGCTTGCGCCATGCCCCGCGTACTGATTGCCGAAGACGAAGCCGCCATCGCCGACGCCGTGCTGTATGCCCTGCGCAGCGAAGGCATCGACGCCGACCACTGCCTGCTGGCCCGCGATGTCGTGCCGCGCGTCCGCGCCGGCGGCATCGACGTGGTGGTGCTGGACGTGGGCCTGCCCGACGCCAGCGGCTTCGACGTCTGTCGCGCGCTGCGCGGCTTCACCGAGGTGCCGGTGATCTTCCTGACCGCGCGCAACGACGAGATCGACCGCGTGCTGGGCCTGGAGCTGGGTGCCGACGACTATGTCACCAAGCCGTTCTCGCCACGCGAACTGGTGGCGCGCGTGCGTGCCCGCCTGCGTCGCAGCGGCGGTACCGCGCCGACAGTCGCGGGCGACTGGGTCGCGCGCGGTGACTTCGCGATCGACCGCGAAGGCCACCGTATCCGCTACCGCCAGCAACCGCTCGACCTGACCCGCTATGAGTACGCCCTGCTGGACGCGTTGCTGCAACGCCCCGGCGCCATCCTCAGCCGGTCCCAGCTGATGGATCGCGGCTGGGACAGCGATGCCGACAGCACCGACCGCACCGTCGACACCCACGTCAAGACGCTGCGCGCCAAGCTGCGGGCGGCCGGCGCCGACCCCGACCCGATCCGCACGCACCGCGGGCTGGGTTACGCCATCGAGGCCTGACATGCGCCTCGGGCTGAAGCTGGTCCTCGGCTTCTTCCTCATCGTCGGCATCGCCGCCTTCTTTGTGATGCGCGTGTTCGTCAACGAGGTCAAGCCCGGCGTGCGCCAGGCGATGGAATCCACCTTGGTCGATGCCGCCAACATGCTGGCCGAGATGGCGGCGGACGACCTGAAGACCGGCCGCATCGCCAGCGGCGCATTCGCGGAGAACGTGGCGCAGGCGCAGCAGCGGGACCCGAAAGCGTGGGTCTGGCGTTTCCAGAAGCGCACCGTGGATTACCGCGTCACCGTCACCGATGCGAGGGGCACGGTGGTGTTCGACTCGCAGGGGCGCGACGTGGGCCGCGACAACTCGCGCTGGAACGACGTCTATCGCACCCTGCGCGGCGAGTACGGCGCACGCTCCAGCGCGGAGGTGCCGGGCGACAAGACCAATACCGTGATGCACGTGGCCGCGCCGATCTTCGACCCGGCCGACCGCTCGACGCTGATCGGCGTGCTGACGCTGTCGCAGCCGAACCGCAGCATCGAGCCCTTCATCGTCGCCAGCCAGCGCAGCATCCTGCTGCGGGGGGCATGGCTGATCGGCATTTCCGCCCTGATCGGCGTGCTGATGACGTGGTGGCTGATGCGCGGCATCGGTAGCCTGAACCGTTACGCACAGGCGGTCAGCGCCGGCGAACCCGTGCCGCCGCCACGCCCGCGCACCGACGAGATCGGCGACCTCGGCCGTGCGCTGGAGACGATGCGCCGCAAGCTGCAGGGCAAGGCCTACGTCGAGCAGTATGTGCAGTCGCTGACCCATGAAATGAAAAGTCCGCTCGCGGCGATCCGCGGCGCGGCCGAGCTCCTGCAGGAACCGTTGCCGGAAGCCGATCGGCAACGCTTCGCGCGCAACATCCAGACCCAGGAGCAGCGGCTCACCGAGACCATCGACAAGCTGCTCGCATTGGCGGAAGTGGAGCAGCACGGGTGGCTGCAGCGCCGTGAACGCATCGATACCGCCACCCTCGCCGATGATGTGGTGCAGGGAGTCGGTGCGAAGCTGACCCCACAAGGCGTCGACGTCGTGCGGGTGCCCCAGGCCGGCGCGTGGGCCGTCGAAGGCGATGCCTTCCTGCTGCGGCGCGCGCTGGGCAATCTGCTGGACAACGCGATCGCCTTCTCGCCGCCCGGCGGCACGGTGGAGCTGGTCGTCGATGCCGTGGACGGACTGGTGCGCTTCATCGTGCGCGACCAGGGCCCGGGTGTGCCGGACTACGCGCGGGAGCGCGTGTTCGAGCGCTTCTATTCGTTGCCACGGCCGGAGGGCGGTCAACGCAGTTCCGGCCTGGGCCTGCCCTTCGTGCGCGAAGTGATGCGCCTGCACGGGGGCGAAGTCACGCTGGAGAACCGGCCCGACGGTGGCGCGGAGGCGGTGTTGTCGCTGCCTGCGCTGCAGCCTTGAGGGATGCCTTCTCCCCGCGTGCGGGGGAGAAGGTGCCCGAAGGGTGGATGAGGAGCGCTTCCCCATCAGGCTTCGCGTCTCTCGCCGATAACGCCGCGCCCGCTGACCATGTCCTCAAGCGCCATCGTCGACGGTCTCCGCTCGCCCCTCACCCGCCTTCGGCACCCTCTCCCCGTTAACGGGGAGAGGGAACCCCGCACTTCACACAGCCTTCAAACACGCTTCCTGCCGGTTGCACATCACCGGCGGACGATGCACCGCGTATCCAACCGGGGCATCGACATGAAGTCACTGAAGTTGCTGTTGCGTTTCCTCACCATCGGCGGGCTGGTCCTGCTGCTGCTCATTCCGCTGATGATGATCCGCGGCACCATCCAGGAGCGCGAGGCCTACCGGCATCAGGCCGTGGAGCGGGTCATCGAAGGCACGGCTGGCAAACAGCGCGTGACCGGGCCGATCCGCGTCGTCCCGTGGACCGAGGTCCGTCGCGTCGAGTGGCAGGACGACAAGGGTTCGAAGCGTTACCGCGACGAGAAGACTGCCGGCCACTTGTTGCAGATGCCGAAGACCTTGAACGTCGCGGGCCATCTGGCGCCCGCCGAACGCGCCGTGGGCCTGTACAAGGTACGCGTGTACGAATGGCATGCTGACCTAGATGCCACCTTCGAGTCCGCACTGCCGGGGCCGTCGGCCACCGGCGCTGAGCGCCAGTACGGCACGCCGTACATCGTGTTCGGCATTGCCGACGTGCGCGGTGTCGCCGGCACGCCCGAACTGAAGATCGATGGCGCGACGCTCCCGCTGAAGTCCGGTACCGGCTACCTGGGCGCGCGCCTGGACGGCATCCATGCCGAACTTCCTGCCGTCGCGGCGGGTCGCGTGGCGGGCCAGCAGGTGAAGATGAAGCTGCTCCTCAAGGGTACCGAATCGTTGTCCGTCGTCCCGCTGGGCGACACCAATGACATCCGGATCAAGTCCAGCTGGCCGCATCCTAAGTTCGAAGGCTATTCGCCGAGCAGCGACGTCAGCGGTTCCGGTTTCAATGCCACGTGGAAGATTTCCTCGCTCGCCAGTAACGCGCAGAAGCAGCTGCGGGGCGAGGACGATGGCGCGTCGCAGACCGACCGCATCGTCGACGGCCGCGTGCTGGCTGCGCCGTTGAACGGCGGCGTGGACGCGCTGCAGGTCAGCCTGGTGGACCCGATCGACGTCTACACGCAGGCCGACCGCGCCAGCAAGTACGGCATCCTGTTCGTGGTGCTGACGTTCGTGGGGTTCGCGCTGTTCGAACTGATCAAGCGCTTGCCCATCCATCCGCTGCAATACCTGCTGGTGGGCCTGGCACTGGCGATCTTCTTCCTGCTGCTGCTGAGCCTGTCCGAGCACATCGCATTCTGGAAGGCCTACCTTGTTTCCGCGGCCGCCTGCATCGGATTGCAGTTCGTCTACCTGTCGGGCGTGCTGCAGAGTGGAGCGAGGGCGGCCGGGTTCGCCGCGATGCTGACCTCGCTGTACGGGGTGCTCTACGGCCTGCTGGTGTCGGAAGACAATGCCTTGCTGATGGGCTCGCTGCTGCTGTTCGGCATCCTCGCGGCGATCATGTGGGTCACCCGCAAGGTGGACTGGTACGCGTTGGGCACGGAACTGCGCTGAGGCGGCCATGCTCGATGTCGACAGCCTCCATCGCCGCGCATGCCGCGTGCTGCCCGACAAGATCGGTACCGACGCGGTGCTGCTCGACGGTGCGGACGATCAACGGCTGGCCGCACTGTTGCTGCCGTTGTCGCATCGTCGTCAGGGCAGCCTCGTGTTCCGGTTGTCGTCGACCACGTTGCGGTCGCTGGCATCGCGCGCGGCGCAGTACCTGCAGGACGCGTGCCGGGCCAGGGAGGGCCTGGGACGCCGCGCGCGACCCTTGACGTACGCCGCGTGGAAGCAGGAAGGGACCGGTCCGGCATCGCGCTTCCGGACCTGCAGCATGGACGGCCGCGCCGGCCTCTGCCTCCTGCCCGCCGCGGCATCCGTCGTCTACGTCTGGGACGATCGCGGACTCGACCGGGCGGGGTGGCGTGCCGTCCTTCCCTAGTGCCTGCTGCGTCACGATCTCGCCGCGGCCGATGGCGTGCGCTAGAGTCCCGGGATGGATTCAGCGCCCACCATCGGCCTCTTCCGTGGCCCGGAGATCACGCCCTGGCTCGACGACGTCGCGCGCCTGCGCGTCGCGGTGTTCCGTGACTGGCCTTACCTCTACGAAGGCGATCCCGGCTACGAGCGCGACTACCTGGCCGCCTATGCCGCGTCTGCCGAGAGCATCTTCGTGCTGGCCATGCAGGGCGGGGACGTCGTCGGCGCATCCACGGGCCTGCCCCTGGCGGACGACACCGACGCCTTCCAGCAGCCGTTCCTTGCCGCGGGCATGGATCCCGAACAGGTTTTCTACTTCGGCGAGTCGGTGCTGCTGCCTGCCTGGCGGGGCCACGGCATCGGCCATGCGTTCTTCGATCACCGCGAGGCGCATGCGCGCGCCCTGGGGCGCTTCGGCTGGACGGCCTTCTGCGCGGTGGACCGCGATGCCGGCGATCCGCGCAGGCCGTTGGCGCAGCGCACGAACGAAGCGTTCTGGGACAAGCGGGGCTATGCACGACAACCGGGCATGACGATGCGGCTGGCATGGAACGAGATCGGCCGCGGTGAGGTCGACCACGCACTGACGTTCTGGCTGCGCGGACTGGAGCCATCACGATGAAGGTGGCCGTCGCCAAGTACGCGATCGGGGCGCCCGCCGATTTCGATGCCTTCGCCGAACGCCAGGCACGCGTGATCGGCGAAGCGGCGGAGCAGGGTGCGCGCGTGGCCGTGCTGCCGGAATATCTTTCGCTGGAACTGGCGGCGACCTTCGATGCCGCAGTGCAGGCCGACCTGCTGGCTTCGCTCGCGGCGATACAGCAGTACCGGGATCGCTGGCTCGCGCTGTATGCACGGTTGGCCCGGGAGATGGATCTGTGCATCGTGGCCGGCAGCTTCCTGCTCGCGCACGATAGGGGACGCTACCGCAACCGCAGCGATGTCTTCACGCCGCGTGGCGGGCATGCCTGGCAGGACAAGCTGCAGTTGACCGGATTCGAGAAGGCGCTCGGCGTCATCGAAGGTGGCGACGCGCTGACGGTATTCGACCTTGATGGCGTGCGGTGCGGGGTGTCCGTCTGCTACGACAGCGAGTTCCCGCTGCCGGTGCGTGCGCAGGCCGAGGCGGGCGCACGACTGCTGCTGGTTCCGAGTTGCACGGATACCGACGCCGGGGCCACGCGTGTGCGGGTCGGTTGCCTGGCGCGCGCGCTGGAGAACCGTATGTTCGTCGCGCAGGCGGTGACGGCCGGGGAGGCGCCCTGGAGCCCCGCGCTGGACATCAACACCGGCGAGGCGGCTATCTATGCCCCGATGGATCGCGGCCTGCCTGCCGATGGCGTGGTGGCGAAGACCGCCGGCGCCCAGGCCTGGGCGATCGCGGACCTGGATCTCGACGCCCTGGACCGCAGCCGTGCGGACGCGCAGGTGGCGAATGATCGTGACTGGGCGGGTCAGCTGCGGCCGGCACTCGTGCGCGCCAAACTCCAGTCGTTGTAGGAGCGCCCTCGGGCGCGATGCTTTTCCGCACATCCAACGAACAGCATCGCGCCCGAGGGCGCTGCTGCAACAGATGGTCGTGCTCGCGATGCCTGGCGTGACTGCCGACTCAACCCGCAGCGATAGTCCCCCTAGCCCAGCAAGCTGACGCCAGGCACGATCCAGATCGACAGTCCTGCCAGCAGTGTTCCGATGGCCGTGGCGGCCAGCACGTCGCTCGGATAATGCAGTCCCAACACCACGCGCGACGCGGCCACGCAGCCGGCGAACGGGATCAGCAACGGCGCCAGGCCCGGGTAGTGCGCGAGTGCAACAAGGGTGAATGCGACGGCATGCAGCGTGTGGCCGGACGGGAAGCTGAACTCGTCCAGCGGCGCGATCCACGCGCGGATGCGCACGTCGGATGCGAACGGGCGCGGCCGGCGCGTCCAGCGCTTCAATGCCTTGTACAGCGTCAGTGCGATGACGCCGGTGCCCGCGAGGTGGGCAGAGGCCGCCAGGCCGTCCATGCCGTCGGCGACGATCAGCGCCGCCATCAGCACATACCAGAACACGCCGTCGCCCAGGCGGCTCACGACAGCGAAGAACCGGCGCACGCCGGCCCATTCACCCCACCGGTTGGCGCGCAGGCACCAGCCGGCGTCCCGGCCCATGAAGGCATTACGCGGCAGCAGCGGACGCATGGATGTTCCTCCGTGTCAGGGCGAGACCGGTCAGCAATGCATCGAAATCCGCCGCCACCTGGTCAGGATGCAGGCCGCGCATCGCGCGGCTGGCGGAACTGCCCTGCGCGCGACGCATCGGTGCATCCGCACCCAGGCGCAGGGCGGCGGCCAGGAAATCCTCGTCGTTCTCCACCGCCGCGCCGTGCACGCCGTCGATCAGGTGTTCGCGGGCGGCGCCGTAGTTGAACGCCACGGTCGGCACGCCGCTGGCCATCGCCTCCAGCGTGACGTTGCCGAAGGTTTCGCTGTGGCTGGAGAACAGGAACAGGTCACCGCTGGCGAAGTGCCGAGCCAGCGCTTCGCCGCGCTGCACGCCGCAGAACAGGAAGTCGGGGTGCTCCTGCGCCAGTCGCTCGCGCAGCGGACCGTCGCCCACCCACACGAACTTCGCCGTCGGTTGCCGCTGCTGGATCGCGCGGAACGTGCGTATCGACAGGTCCAGGTTCTTTTCCGCCGCGATGCGGCCGACATAGATGACCGCCAGGTCATCCGGCCCCAGGCCCCACGCGGCGCGCAGCGCATCGTCGCGCCTCGACGGGCTGAAGTGACGCGCATCGACCGCGCGCGCCAGCCGTACCACGCGGTCGAACCCCTCCGCCTGCAGGAAGTCCGCCAACTCGCGCGTGGGCACCAGCGTCGCGTCGGCGCCGTTGTGGAAGCGGCGCATCCATCGCAGGGCGGTGTGCTGCAGGAAGCGCACGCCGTAGTCGCGCATGTATTCGTCGAAGCGGGTGTGGAAGCCGGTCGCCACCGGGATGCCGAGCCGCCGCGCGGCACGCAACGCCGACCACCCAAGCGGACCTTCCGTGGCCACGTAGATCGCATCCGGCGGGTCGTCCTTCCACTGCGACAGCAGGCGGCGCGTGGCGGGCAGGCCGAACTTCAGTCCCGGATAACGCGGCAGGCTGGCGCCGCGCACCAGCAGGGTGTCGTCGACATGCGGCAGGTCGCCGGGTTGGCGCGGGCGGACCAGCGAGACCGCGCGACCGCGCTGGCGAAGGCCGGCCTCCAGGCCCTGCACGGTCAGGGCCACGCCGTTCACTTCCGGCGGATACGTCTCAGTGACGATGGCAAAGCGCATGCGCGACTCCACGTTTTGCGCATGCTGGACGCGGAAGATGTAGCCGGTGTGTCGAACGCGTGACCGGCCGATGACGGCGATCGCCGTGACATCAGCGTGGGGCGCGTGCAGGCCGGCCGTTGGCGGCGGCCTCCTTCAAGAGGCGCCGGAACGTGGGGCATGCCATGTGGTCGGGGGCAGGGCAGGCCGCGGCATGCCGCAGGCCACGGCGCAACGCAGCGAGGCGGTGGATCATGGCATCGATCTCGCGCGCTTTCGCCAGCAGGCTGCGCCGGTCGATGTCGGGTCGTCCATCGGGACCGAACATGGCGGCGATCTCGTGCAGCGTGAAGCCTGCGGTCTGCCCCAGCGCGATCAGCGCCAGGCGTTCCAGTACGCCGGGGTCGAACGTGCGGCGCAGGCCCTGTCGTCCGTTCGAGGCGATCAGCCCTTTCTGTTCGTAGTAGCGCAATGCCGACGCGGGGACGCCGGACCGCTTCGCGACCTCGCCGATATCCATGCGGATGCCCTCTTGACTTGAAGTCGACTTGAAGTCGCATCCTGCGCGCACCGGCCCTGCGGGACAAGCCTGCGGTGCCATCCCGTCCGGAGAACGTCATGGAACTTCCCGTCCACATCGTGCTGATCGGTCTCGGCGCCACCGTGACGATGGATGCGTGGGGCCTGCTGCGGTGGCGCGTGTTCGGTGTGCCGCGTGCGGATTACGGACGCGTGGGACGCTGGCTGGGCCACATGGCGGCGGGGCAGTTCCGGCACGAGGCCATTGCCCGCAGTCCGCCCGTCCGCGGCGAGCGCGTATTGGGCTGGGTCGCGCACTACCTGACCGGGGTCGCCTTCGCCGCGTTGCTGCCGGTGGTCTGGGGCGATGCGTGGTTGCGCGATCCCACGCCGTTACCGGCATTGCTGCTCGGGGTCGGGACCGTCGCCGCGCCGTTCCTGCTGATGCAGCCGGGCATGGGTGCGGGCGTGGCGGCGTCCCGCACTGCCGAGCCAGGCAGGGCGCGCCTGCACAGCCTCGTCAACCACCTCGTGTTCGGCGCGGGCCTGTACCTCTCGGCCATGTTCCTGCGTCCGCTGTTCCCCGCCTGATCCTTTCCTGTTTCCGGAGACTTCCCATGCGTATCCCCGTCCGTTTCGCTCCGTTGCTGTTCGGCGCCCTGCTGTCCGCGATCATGGTGTCGTTGGTGTCCGCGTTCGTGCTGCTGGTCAACCAGGGCCTGCGTCCCGACTTCCTGGGCACCTGGGCACGCAGTTGCGCCACGACCTGGCCCGTGGCCTTCCTCGCCGTCACGCTGGTGGCACCCTGGGTGCGCCGGGTGGTCGCCCGCATGACGGCCTGAGCGTCGGAGGGTCAGGCGATGCTTACCAGGCGAGGCCTTCCTGCCACGCCTCTTCCGGCAACCAGGTGGTCCGGTTCGGCGAGGGGGCATCCACACGCCCCTCAGCCACACTGCGCGCGACCCTGGGTTCGATCTCGGCGAACCGGACGGCACGTGCGCCGATCCGGGCTCCGATCAGGTTGTTGTGGATATCCATCGCATTGGAGCGCTTCCCTTGGTGTTCCATCACGGCGTTGATCCACGACACGACCCGCGGGTGGAGCGTATGCGAGACCACCGCGCTTGCCAGCGTGTGCCGATAGGCATCCAACGGTCCGTGCCGCCCGCCAGGCAGCGGGCTCTGCGAAACGTGCGACCAGGTGTAGGTCAGCACGAATGCCGGGTAGGCACCCATCGCCAAGGCGGTGAGGGCGAGCCGGGTAAGCCACGTGCGCTTTCGTCGGGACAGGTGCATGGCGCTTCGGACGATGCCAGCGATCAGGCGTCGAGCTGATGGCGCAGTTCGGTCACGACGGCGCGCCACGCGTGGATGTCGTCGGTCTCTTCCCACAAGTCCCGGAGCTCGGAGTGGTCGCCCAGCAGGCGTGTGAGCGCCTGCCGCGCTTGCGTGGCGATTCCGGCGGTGATCGTGGGCCGGATGCGGGCGAGCCAGGCAGCCAGGCCGTCCTGCTGCTGCGCGGCCAGCGTGGGCCGGCCTGCCGCAGCCGCGACGATCTCGGCGGCCACGATGGCCAGCACAGCATCCGATGCTTCCACGTACTCGGTCGAGGTCAGCACGTTGTCCAGTGCTTCGTGGACAAGCGCCAGGTCGCCGCTGTCCAGGACGTCGATCATGAAATCCGCCGCGTCGTCGTTTTCGAAGGAACCGATGCCCCAGGTGCCCATCCGCCTACTCCTTGCGCTGGCCTGCAAGGGCGAGCACGACCATGGCGGGCAGCGCCACGAGAAACGCGATGACAGCCGTCTGGTAGTGCCGCGCGTTGTACAGGTTGGTCATCCCGAGATTTCCTCGCGTGGGTTTTCACGTCGTGGAGAGGCGATCCGCACGGTCGGTTACACCCAGACGTCATTCTTCGCCGTGTAGGCACCGCCCGCATCGCCCGTATTCACCACGCCGCGGGGTTCCACCAGCATGATGCTGCACTCGTCGACGGCCACGGGCCGGTGCTCGACGCCCCTGGGTACCACGTACATTTCCCCGGTCGTCAGCACTACCGCCTTGTCGCGGAACTCCAGCGTCAGCGCGCCGTCGAGCACGATGAACACCTCATCGGTGTCCGCATGCGCATGCCAGACGAATTCGCCCTTCACCTTGGCGAGCTTGAACTGGTAGTCGTTCATTTCGGCGATGACGCGCGGAGACCAATGCTCGGAGAAGCGGGACAGCTTGTCCTTCAGATTGATGGCGGTGTGTGACATGGGCGTCCCGGAATGAAGCGGCTCGCAATACCGCATGGTGGGGGTTGCACTGTGCGTCAGGGAACCTGCTCGCCGCGTGCCGCGGTGAACAGCGCATACCATTCTTCCCGCGTCAGCACGACGTCGTCCGCGGCCGCGCACGCGCCGAGCCTGACGGGATCCGTCGTGCCGATGATCGGCTGGATGCCGGCAGGGTGCCGCAGCAGCCAGGCGATCTGGATCGCCTCGGGCGCCACGCCTTTGTCTTCCGCGATCCGCCGCAGCAGCAGCGATGTCGCGTGGATGACGGGATCGGCAAACGCCGACGTCGTCGCCAGCCTGCCGCCCGCCAAGGGCGACCAGGCCTGCACGCGGACGCCGTGCAAGCGGCAGTGGTCCAGCGTGCCGGCGGCGGAGGCATGGACATGGCCGGTGGTGTTGGCGACCACGCCGTCGTCGATCAGGTGATGGTGGAGCAGGCTGAGTTCCACCTGGTTGGCGACCAGGGGTTGCCGCACATGGCGCCGCAGCAGGTCGATCTGCCACGGCGTATGGTTGCTCACGCCGAAATGCCGCACCTTGCCGGCGGCCTGCAGGTCGTCGAAGGCGCGCGCGACCTCCTCCGGCTCGACCAGGGCGTCCGGACGGTGCAGCAGCAGCACGTCGAGATGGTCCACGCCAAGGCGCGACAGGCTGCCTTCCACCGACGCGGTGATGTGGCCATGGCTGAAATCGTAGCGGCCCGGCGTGCCGGCGGGATCCTCGGCAAATCGGATGCCGCACTTGGATTGCAGCACCATCCTACCGCGCAGGCCAGGCGACGCGCGCAGGACGTCGCCGAATACCTGCTCGGACTTGCCGCGGGCGTAGATGTCGGCGTGGTCGAACAGCGTGATGCCGTGCGACAGCGCGGTTTCGACCAGGCACTGCGCCTGCCGGCGCTCGTCGGCGGTGACCGGGGTGGCGTCCCAGGCACGGCTGAGGTGCATGCAGCCGTAGGCGATGCGGGACACCGGCAGGCCGTCGGCGAGGAGGTAGGTCTTCATGGCGGCGGAACGGAAAGGTCAGGGCCCATCATCGCAGGTCGCGGGCACGTCTTAGTAGCGCCGGCGCTCGGCCACGAGCCGGCGGGCCAGTGCGTCGGCCTCGAGCGGGCGCGCCAGGTGGTAGCCCTGCACGTCGTCGACGCCGAGCGCGCGCAGGGCGTCCAGTTCGGAGGCGGTCTCCACGCCTTCGGCCACCACGTGCGACTGCGTCTGGCGGGCGAATTCGATCAGGGCGGCAGCCAGTGCGCGACGCGGCGAATCGTGGTCGATCCCGCGCGTCAAGCTCAGGTCCAGCTTGATGATGTCCGGATGGATCGCGAGCACGTGCCGCATGCTGGCGTAGCCGGCGCCGGCGTCGTCAACGGCGATGCGCACGCCGGCCTCGCGCAACGGCGCCAGCCGTTCGTTGAGCAACGCATAGTCGTCGACCAGCGAGTGCTCGGTGATCTCCAGCACCACGCGCCGTGGATCCAGGTCGTCGATGTAGCCGTCGATGCCGCCGCTGACGAGGGTCTGCGGCGAGACATTCAGCGCGACATAGAAATCGCCGCTGACCTCGCGCAGGCCGTCCAGCGCGGACAGGATGGCATTGAGTTCCAGCCTGACGCCGAGGCCGATGGCGCGGGCTTCAGCGAACCATACGTCGGGCGTGCGCTGCGGTTCCAGCAGGAAGCGCGACAGGCACTCCACGCCGACGATCCTGCGCGTGCTGCTGCGGTAGATCGGCTGGTACACCATGTGCGGCTGGCCGAGTTCCAGCACGGAGGTGATGCGCGCCACCTTCTCTTCATGCTCTTGGACGGCATGCAGGTCGCCATCGATCTGGTAGGCGAGCAGGTCCGCGAACGCGCGCATCATGTGCAGGTCGCGCTCGCCGAGCGAAAGGCTGGGCGCCAGGCTGAAGCAGCAGAACGTGCCGTAGACGCGTCCGTCGCGCAACCGGATGGGGACGCTGATGTGCGCACCGATCGGCACGTGCTGTGTTTCGGGGATGCATTCCAGCGCGGGAATTGCCGCCGTATCGGGGATGAGCTGCGGGATGCTCCCTTCGACCACGCGCATGCAGTAGCCCTCGTCCAGCGGGCTGGAATCGCCGGGCCGGATGGGCGCGCGGTCGAGTCGGGTGGCGACATGGCGGAAGACACGGTGGCTGCCATGGAATTCGCTGACGAAGGCCACGTCCATGTCGAGGTGGCGGCGTACCGCGTCGAGCAGCCGGTCCACGTTGCGGCCGATCGCGACGGCGCCGGGGCCGCCTTCCAGCCAGGCGTCGGTCAACGCCTCCTCGGGTTTCCTACTGTCGATCACGGGCTTCCTCCTGAAGTCAGGTACGCGACGAATAGTCAGCCGTCGTGTTCTGCCCCCATCGCAAGGGCGCTGGGGAGGTGGCGCGGGGCGAAGGCGTTAGACGCGCCGCAGAGCCGGGGCGGGGTCGAGTGTAACCTCAAGTCACAATTTGACGGGTGAGGGGGACTCGTCGTCCGCGGACGATGGCGAGCCGGCAGCCTCGACGGCGCTCAGCGGGGTTTCCAGCGGCAGCATCCATATGCCATCCAGCAACACGCTCCAATCGGCGGGCTGCGGGTATCGGTAGGCGACGACCGACGATTCGATGGGGCCCATGCTGCGAAGACGCGTGCTGTCCAGATACATCGGTATCCCGCCGCGTGCCTCGAGCGAGGTCGCCGAGAGCGCGATAGCCACAGGTGGCAGGGAGGGGCGGCCGTGGCGACCCGATCGTGCGGTGAAGCCCACACTGGCCAGGCCACTCCCCAGTCGGCGGTGCAGGTGCATGCCCAGCGAAATCCGATCGGGCCGATCCGGAAGCGGGGCTTTCACCGCATGCGGTGTCGACGTCCAGATGATGGCGCGCTCACCCGGTGTGCGTGCATGCTGCCACGAGAAATTCCGTGCCATGCCCTCATCGCGCGTATTGAAGGAGGCCCCGCTGGACATGTCGAGGAATTGGCCAAGACTGATCGCCATTGCACGATCGGCCTGCCCATCGGGTCCGGATACACCGCGCCCGATCTTCTTCAAGCAACGGCGGAGGGCATCCCGGAATGCATCGTCGTACGGATGGGAGGCACTGAAATCCCATTGCGTCAGGCGCGCCAGCCGGCCTTCGCAAGCGACGCGAGAGGATCCGGCATGCGCGGCAAGGCGCCGGGGAAGCGCATGCTCCGAGAACGGTTGCGATACGCCGCCTACCTGAATGTCGAGGCCGCGCAGGCGCAGGGTGCCTTTGCTGGCGCGATCCCAGAGCCAACGCAGTGTCGGCTGGAATTCCCGCGTGCCGGACCACAGGGGGCCGATGGCCTCGGCAAGCCGTGCCGGCTGAGCAGTGCCCCGGGCCAGCTGCTCTTCCAGCGCGAGAAACTCGTAGACCGAACTCTCGAAGTAGAGCGCATCGAATCCGCATCGATCGACAAGCGCCTCGACGATGCGGCCCTTCAACATCACGGTGGCACCGGCACCGTGGCCGGCGTCTTCGCCCAGCATCACCACGCGCTGGGTGCACAGCGATTCGATCGCCGCGTCGAAGTCGTCGGCGACCGGAACCGTCGACGCGGTGGCGATGCCAGGCATCGCGAGCGCGAGCATCAGGATCGCGAGGTGCTTCAGACAGGTTCTCGATCGGCCCTCCCTGGCCTGCATGGAATTCCGCTACGCCACGAACGGTTTGAACGCCACGCCCAGGCCCTGCATGTCCTCGGGCTCGCCGACGAGATCCGAGCGCAGCAGCGGGCGTGCGTCGATCCATTTCTTGCTCACCACCAGGTCCAGCCGGTCGTCCGCCGCGGTCAGGTCCAGACGGGGGATCGCCTCGTTGTCGTGCGAGCGGTGCAGCAGCACGGCCAGGCGCAACAGCGCAGCCTTGCGCTTGGCGCTGAGCAGCAGGCGGTCGGGCAGGGCGTCGAAGGCGGTCTTGGGCACGCCACGCCGGTGGGTGCGGACCAGCGCCGAAAGTACCTGCTGCTCCTGGCGCGAGAAACCTTCGATGTCGGAATGTTCCAGCAGGTACGCGCCATGCACGTGGTACTGGCTGTGCGCGATCACCAGGCCGATCTCGTGCAGGCGCGCGGCCCAGCCGAGCATGCGTGCGTCGTCGTCGTCCAGGCCCCAGCTGTCCTCCACCTGCTCGAACAGGCGCATCGCCGTCGCCTCCACGCGCGCGGCCTGGAATTCGTCGATGCCGTAGCGCTGCATCAGCGCCGCAGTGGAAAGATCGCGCGGATCGTTGTCGCTGCCGCGGCCCAGCATGTCGAACAGGATGCCTTCCCGCATGGCCGCCTTGCTCACCATCAGGCGCTGCAGGCCCAGCGCCTCGAAGGCGGCCTCCAGCACCAGCACGCCGCCCGCGATGATGGGCCGGCGGTCGTTGGACAGGCCCGGCAGGTCGATGTCCTCGATGCGGTCGGCCTGCAGCAGTCGGTCGCGCACCTGCGGCAGCGCCTCGGCGGTCACCGCCCCCTTGGTGAGCTTCATCGCCGCACAGATCTCGCCGATGGCCTTGTTAGTGCCGGACGAGCCGATGGCTTCCTGCCACCCGAGGTTGCGGTACAGGCCGGCGAACTGCTGGAACTCGGCCCCGATCTCGGTGAGCGCTTCCCTCCAGCGCTTGCGCGACAGCTTGCCGCCGGGGAAGAAGCGGCGCGTGCTGGCGATGCAGCCGGCCTGAAGGCTTTCGCGCTCCAGCGTCTCGAAGCCGCGGCCGATGATGAATTCCGTCGAGCCGCCGCCGATGTCGATGACCAGGCGGCGCTGGTTCGATTTCGGCGGCTGCGAATGCGCCACGCCGAGGTAGATCAGTCGCGCCTCTTCGCGCCCGGAGACGACTTCGATGGGCTTTCCCAGCGCGGCTTCCGCCGCCGCCAGGAAGTCCTGCGGATCCCGCAGCTGTCGCACCGTGTTGGTCGCGAGCGCACGCACGCGGGCGGCCGGAATGTCGCGGATGCGCTGCCCGAAGCGCGAGAGGCAATCCAGGGCGCGTTGCCGTGCCGCGGCGGACAGGCCGCCCTTGCCATCGAGGCCGTCGGCCATGCGCACCGTCTCGCGCAGGCGGTCCACGACGCGCAACTGCCCCAGCAGCGAACGCGCGACCACCATGTGGAAGCTGTTGGAGCCCAGGTCGATCGCGGCCAGCATGTCCCCGTCCTGGAGCGGCGGGGAAGTGGGGGAAGTCAGGGGCGCCATGCGGTCAGTTTAGCCAATGGCGCCGTGCATGGCAGCAACGCGATCGGCAGGCGCGTCATCGCAGGCCGCATGCGGGGGTCGCCTCACACCTTTTCCAGCAGGGTGGACTGCGCCGAATGCGGCACGTCGTCGCCGGGCGTCAGCTTGACGTAGCTTCCATCGGCCTGCAGTTCCCAGGCATTGCAGTTGTCATCGAGATAGTTCTGCAGGCCGTCCTTGAACACCCGTGCCGCCAGGTCCTTGTCCAGGATGGGGAAGCAGGTCTCCACCCGATGCAGCAGATTGCGTTCGAGCCAGTCGGCGCTCGCGCAGTAGAGCTCCGGCGCGCCGTCGTTGCCGAACCAGTAGAGACGGCTGTGCTCGAGGAAGCGACCGACGATGGAGCGCACCCGGATGTTGTCGGAAATGCCCGGCACCCCGGGGCGCAGCGCGCAGGCGCCGCGGACGATCAGGTCGATCCGTACCCCTGCCTGCGAGGCCGCATACAGCGCGCGGATGATGCGCGGCTCGTTGATGGCATTGATCTTGGCGATGATGCGCGCCGGCTTGCCGGCCCGCGCCAGCTTGGCTTCGCGTTCGATCTTCTTGATCAGGCCCGGGTGCAGCGTGAAGGGCGATTGCAGCAGTCGCTTGAGCTTGGTCGTGGGCGCCAGGCCGGAGAGCTGCTGGAACAGCAGGTGCACGTCGCTGCCGATGTCGGGGTCGGCGGTGAGCAGGCCGATGTCCGTATACGCGCGTGCTGTACCGCTGTGGTAGTTGCCGGTGCCCAGGTGCACGTAGCGCCGCAGCTTGCGCCCTTCGCGACGCACGATGAGCAGCATCTTGGCGTGCGTCTTGTAACCCACGACGCCGTACACCACCTGCGCGCCGGCTTCCTGCAGCTTGTCGGCCACGCCGAGGTTGGCGTCCTCGTCGAAACGGGCGCGCAGTTCGACCACGACGGTCACGTCCTTGCCGTTCCGCGCCGCCTGCACCAGCGCTTCGACGATCGCCGAATCCTTGCCCGTGCGGTAGAGCGTCTGCTTGA
Organism: uncultured Pseudoxanthomonas sp.; assembly: GCF_947498795.1. Taxonomy (NCBI): domain Bacteria; kingdom Pseudomonadati; phylum Pseudomonadota; class Gammaproteobacteria; order Lysobacterales; family Lysobacteraceae; genus Pseudoxanthomonas; species uncultured Pseudoxanthomonas sp. Next base: position 768,804 of record NZ_CANMLQ010000001.1, read on the forward strand.
TCGCCAGCACGTCGGGGTCCACCGCAGCCTGCTTGATCAGGTCCAGCACGGCGCCGAACGAATCGAAGGGGTGGTGCAGCAGCACGTCGTCATCGGCCACCTTTTCGAAGATCGCCTCGCTGTCGCGCAGCGGCCGGGGGGTGAACACGGGGTACTTCAGCTCCGGGCGCTGCACCAGGTCGTACACCTGGATCACGCGGTTGAGGTTGACCGGGCCGTTGATCGGATACACCGCGTTGTCGGGCAGTGCGAAGTTCTGCAGCAACTGCCGCACGATGGGCTTGGGACAGTCGTGCGCGATCTCCAGGCGCACGGCCGGCCGGTAACCACGACCGACCAGCTCGTCACGCAGCGCCAGCGCCAGGTTCTCGACTTCCTCTTCGTCGACGACCACTTCGGAGTTGCGGGTCACGCGGAACTGGTACGAGCCCTTCACTTCCATGCCCGGGAACAGTTCGTCCACGAACACCGACAGCACCGAGGACAGCAGCACGAAGTCGTTCTCGCCACCGGACACGCGCTGCGGCAGGTGGATGATGCGTGGCAGCGAGCGCGGTGCGCGCACGATGGCGAGATGGCCGGCGCGACCGAACGCATCCTTGCCCTTCAGCACCACCACGATGTTCAACGACTTGTTGAGGATCTTCGGGAACGGATGCGCCGGGTCCAGTCCCAGGGGGGACAGCACCGGCATGATCTCGTTGCGGAAATAGGCGCGCAGCCAGCGCGTCTGGCGCGCGTTCCAGCTGTCGCGGCCGAACACGCGCACGCCGGCTTCGGCCAGTCCGGGGCGCAGCACCTCGTTCCAGCACTTGTACTGCGCATCGACCAGCTCGGCAGCGCGGTCGTGGATCTTGTTGAGCACGGTCGCCGGGCTCATGCCATCCGCGCCCGGCGGCAGGCCGAAGTCGAGTGCGTGGCGCACGGTGGCGGCGCGGATCTCGAAGAACTCGTCCAGGTTGGTGCAGGAGATGCACAGGAAGCGCAGCCGCTCCAGCAAGGGTACCGACGGGTCCTGGGCCTGCGCCAGCACGCGGAAGTTGAAGTCCAGCTGGGACAGTTCGCGGTTGAGGTAGAGCGCCGGGTCGCGCAGCGCGTCTTCGCCGGTCGCAGGGGCGGGCGTCGTGTCCAGGGCGGCGTTCATGCGGTCTGGCTGTCCGTGGTGAGGGCGCGCGGGGCGGCGTCGAGGCGAGGCTCGACACGTTCGGCGCCGAAATGGATGGAGAACAGGCTGCCCTGTCCGACCTCGCTTTCGATCTCGAGGCGGGCCTGGTGCAGGTTCAGTACGTGCTTGACGATCGACAGTCCCAGGCCGGTGCCGCCGCTCTCGCGCGAGCGGCTGGTCGAGACGCGGTAGAAGCGCTCGGTGATGCGCGGCAGGTGCGACGTCGGGATGCCGTAGCCGGTATCGCGCACGCTGAGCACCGCGCCGTCTCCCTCGCGCGCGAAGCGCACGGTGATGGTGCCGCCGACGGGCGTATAGCGCACCGCGTTGCTGACCAGGTTGGAGAAGGCGCTGTGCAGTTCCTTGTTGGAGCCTGACAGGTCCACGTTCGCCTCGTCCTGGACCACGATGGTGTGGCGGCGCTGGCTCAGCGCTTCCGCCTCGCGACGCAGCGTGGCCAGCATCGGCGCCATCGCGACGTTCTCGTCGGGCAGGCTGTCCTGCGCTTCCAGGCGCGACAGCGTCAGCAGGTCTTCCACCAGCTGGGTCATGCGCTGCGACTGCTTCTGCATCTCGGCCAGCATCGGCGCCCAGTCCGGGTACTCGGTGGGCTCCAGCATGTCCAGGTAGCCGTGCACCACGGTCAGCGGCGTGCGCAGTTCGTGCGAGACGTTGGCGACGAAGTCGCGCCGCATCTGCTCCAGGCGCAGCATCTTGCTGACGTCGCGCGCGACCAGCAGCCAGTACTCGTCGGAATAGGGGATCAACCGCAGGTTGAGCCGCAGGTTCGGATCGACCGGCGAGGCCGCATCGAGCATGGGTTCGGCGTTGCGGCCCGCGGCCAGCCAGTGCGACATCGGCAGGGGCTGCAGGCGGTCGCCGACCGGGGCGCCGATGTCCGTGGGGTACTGCAGGCCCAGCAGATGGGTGGCGGCCCGATTGAACCACTGCACGCGCTGGCTGTTCCGTTCCACGACGACGACCGCATCGGGCAGTGCGGCGGCGGCGGCGCGGTAGGCGCGCAGCATGTCGAGCAGGCGGCGCTTGCGGGTGCGCATCTCGGCCTGGCCGCGGAACAGCAGGCGGTCGAGTTCGTTCCAGACACCCTTGCCCTGCGCCGGTTCCATCCGCTGCCGGGCGGTCAGGCGCAGCAACACCTTGCGAAGCCGCCAGTAGTGCCACGCGACGACCCCGAGGGCAGCGACGGTGACGACGGGCCAGACCTGTCCCAGCAGCAGGCCGACCACGACCGCCATCGCCAGGATCAGGGCCAGCTGGCCGAGCGTCTTGAACCAGGCGGTGCGGATGTCGTGGGGCATGGATCGATTGTGTCAGATGTGTATGACAGCCTGCGCGGGCGGCGGCGCCGCCGCCGGCAGGGTCACATCGCCGCCGAGAAGCGGTAGCCCGAACCGCGGACGGTCTGCACCATGTTCTCCAGGCCATGGGGTTCGAGCGTCTTGCGCAGGCGGCGGATATGCACGTCGACGGTCCGCTCTTCCACATACACGCTGCCGCCCCACACGTGGTCGAGCAACTGCGTGCGCGAATAGACACGCTCGGGGTGAGTCATGAAGAAGTGCAGCAGGCGGTACTCGGTGGGGCCGATGGCGACCGGCGTATCGCCGGCGAACACGCGATGGGCGGCACCGTCGATGCGCAGGTTGCCGACCGCGACGCTGCCGTCCTCGTCGTCGTCGCGCGAGCGGCGCATGACGGCGCGGATGCGGGCGAGCAGCTCGCGGGCGGAAAAGGGCTTGACCACGTAGTCGTCGACGCCGGCCTCCAGCCCGCCGACCCGGTCGTTCTCCTCGCCGCGGGCGGTGAGCATGATGATCGGCACGTCGCGGGTCATGGCGTCCTTGCGCCAGCGGCGGGCCAGTTCCAGCCCGCTGGTACCGGGCAGCATCCAGTCCAGCAGGATCAGGTCGGGCACGCGGTCGGCGATGGCGTTCTGGGCTTCGCGGGCGTCGCCGGCATGGATCGGTTCGTAGTCGCCCTTGCGCAGGGCGAAGGCCACCATGTCGCGGATGGCGGGCTCGTCGTCGACGATCAGGATGTGCTTCTGCACGCAGGATCCGTGTGCGGGGAGGGACGACGCCAGTAGACGACAATTTTATGACGTTTACATGACATGCCGCGGGGCTGTCATGGCGGCGCCCGCAGGCCGGTCAGCGTCGTTCCACGTCCGGGTCGCGCACGCCCTGCCGGCGCAGCTCGAGCACCTCCGGCGTGATGGCGGCTATGCGGGCATCGACACGGGCGCGCGCGTAGAAGTCCAGGTCGCTCTGCTTCTTGAGATTCTGGAGCTGGATCAGAGCCTGCTCGGGCCGACCGTTCAGGTAGGCCGCTTCGGCATACGCCTCGCCGGCGCGCGCGGTATCTCCGGCCAGCTCGTTGGCCCGGGCGAAATTCTGCTGGAACACCGGGTCGTCGCCCGCGCGCGCCATCAGGGGGCGGAGCACGGCCTGCGCCCGCTGGCCGGCGTCACGGCCCCCCTGTTCATTGAGCACCTTGGCGTACGTCAGCGCGACGGGCCGGTTCTGGGGATACCGCAACATCAGGGCGTCGAAGCGCTGGTTCGCCGAGGCACGGTCTCCGGTACGCGATTCCGCTTCACCCAGCGCCAGCGCGACCCACAGGTTGTCTGCATGCTCATCGGCCAGCCGCTTGAGCTCCGTCAGCGCCAGACGGGTATCGCCGCCCTGCAGATGGGCCACGGCAAGCCCATACCGTTCCGGCCCGGTCAGCGGCTTGCCGGCCTGGCGCCGCAGGGTCTCGTATTCGCGGACCGCGGCGGACGGCGTACTGGCGCTGAGCGCGCGCAGGCGTTCGCGGGCCCAGTCGAACTGGCCGGTATCGCCCTGCCGGAAGGCCTGTGAGGGCAGGGTCACCGGGATCGGCAGCAGCGGATTGTCGCTGCGGGTTTCCGCCAAGGTCACCGCGTTGCGGTCGAAGCGCTCCACCCGCTCCCCGCCCGGCACGCTGGTCACCGCCGTCACCTGGTTGCCGCGCAATTGGTCCGCACGCTGGCGGGCCTCGCTGATGCGGGTCGTGGTGACCGGGTGGGTCTGCAGATAATCCGGCACCGATTCGCGACCGCTCCCGCGAGCGACCCGGGTGGCCTGCTGCAGTTTGGCGAAGAAGCCGGCCATCGCATCGATGTCGTAGCCGGCGCGCGACAGCGTGCGGATGCCGACCCGGTCGGCTTCCGACTCGTTGGAGCGCGTGTAGTCGATCTGGCGCTGTTGCATCAGGCCCATCGCCGAGGCGATGGCCGCCTGCGACGCATCCCCGCTGGAACTGCCGCCGGCCGCCTGCGCAAGCACGATGGCGCCCAGCATGCCCAGCAGGATCGGGACCTGGTCGCGCTGGGCCCGCTCGACGCCGCGCAGCACATGCTGCTGGGTGACGTGGGCGATCTCGTGCGAGAGCACCGCCGCCACCTCGTCTTCGCGGTCGGCGGTCAGCACCAGGCCCGCGTTCATGCCGATGTAGCCGCCGAGCGTGGCGAAGGCGTTGATCTGCCGGTCGCGCATCATGAAGAACGTGTAGGACTGCTGCGGGTTGTCGCTGTCCGCACCCAGTCGCCCGCCCACGCCCTGCAGCCAGTCGGTGACCAGCGGGTCTTCCAGCAGGTAACCGTAGTTGCGCAGCTCACGCAGCATCATGCCGCCGTACTGGGCCTGCCGGGCGGGCGTGAGCAACTCGCCCGCCGAAGACCCGATGTCCGGCAAACGGCTTTCCTGCGAGGCGGCCAGGGGCGCGGCGACGATCAGGGTCAGGGCGGTGGCAAGCAGCAAGGGACGCAAACGGGGGGCTCCGTGGCGGATAATGGGCGTCTTCATCAGGATGACCGTTCGTCGATCCGGGCGAGTGAATACGTGGTTAACCGGGCCCGTACCGGGTCGCACTGTTCCACTTCGTTCACTGGAAGACGGCGCGAACTGCCCGATATTGACGTGACCACCCGTCGCCCATTCCGTTCCGGAGACCTGCCTTGAGCAACACGCCCCACGCCGCAAGCGCCCCCGAGATCACGCTCTACAGCACGGCCATCTGCCCGTATTGCGTCGCCGCCAAGAACTTCCTCAAGAGCAAGGGCCAGACCTGGACGGAAGTGCGCATCGACCTGGATCCGGCCGAGCGCGAGAAGATGGTCGCCAAAGCCAGGCGCACCAGCGTCCCCCAGATCTTCATCGGCGACGTCCACGTGGGCGGCTACGACGACATGATCGCGCTGCATCGCGCCGGGCAGCTGGAGCCTTTGCTGGCCGGAGGTGCTGCATGAGCTCGGCCGACGACAGCCAGGACCGGGTCAAGGCGTTCACCGATTTCCGGCAGCGCATGAACAAGCGCATTTTGGATGAGCCGAACCAGGTGGTTCGCCGCTTCTTCGCCCTGGACACGCAGACCTACCAGGCAGGCGTGCTGGACGTGAAGACCAAGGAGCTCCTGGGCTTGGTCGCCTCGATGGTCCTGCGATGCGACGACTGCATCAGCTATCACGTCGCTCAGTGCAAGGAGGCCGGCGTGACGCGCGAGGAGTTCTTCGAAACCTTCTCAGTGGGCCTGGTCGTCGGCGGGTCGATCGTCATCCCGCACCTGCGTCGCGCGGTGGATTTCCTGGACCAGCTGGAAGGCGGTCAGGCGGATACGCCGCCGGCGCACGACCACGGCTGACGTTCCGCTTTTCCCCGAGGAAAGCCCGCGACGCGAATAGGCGGCGCCCTGCCTCCCGTCCGCGCCTGGCGCGGGCGGGGGCTCAGACCATGGTCGATTAGGGGACTTGCCGGCCGTTCGGGCATAATTGGCGGACAAATCTTCCTTTTCGCGCGCGTCGTGGCCTTGTCCGGTGCGTGCCCCTGTTCGGAAACCCCACTCAATGACCCAGACGATTACGGTCATCCGCGGCGACGGTATTGGCCCGGAGATCATGGACGCCACCCTGTACGTGCTCGACGCCCTCAAGGTCGGCCTGGCCTACGAGGAAGCCGATGCCGGCCTGGTGGCGCTGGAAAAGCACGGCGACCTGCTGCCGCAGGCCACGCTCGACTCCATCCGCAAGAACGGCGTGGCCCTTAAGAGCCCGCTGACGACGCCGGTGGGCGAGGGTTTCAGCTCGATCAACGTGGCCCTGCGCCGCCACTTCGACCTGTATGCCAACGTGCGTCCGGCGAAATCGTTCCCGAACACCAAGTCGCGTTTCCCGTCGGGCGTGGACCTGATCACCGTGCGCGAGAACACCGAGGGCGCGTACATCGGTGAGGGCCAGTCGATTTCCGAAGACGGCGAGACCGCGCTGCTGACGCAGAAGATCACCCGCAAGGGCTCTGACCGCATCGTGCGCTACGCCTACGACCTGGCCCGCAAGACCGGCCGCAAGAAGGTCACGATCGTCCACAAGGCCAACATCCTGAAGACGACCTCGGGCCTGTTCCTGAAGGTCGCGCGCGAAGTGGCCGCGCAGTACCCCGACATCCAGACCAACGAGATGATCGTGGACAACACCTGCATGCAGCTGGTGATGCGTCCGGAGCAGTTCGACATCATCGTCACCACCAACCTGTTCGGCGACATCATCTCCGACCTGTGCGCCGGCCTCGTCGGCGGCCTGGGCCTGGCCCCGGGCGCCAACATCGGCGTCGATGCAGCGATCTTCGAAGCCGTGCACGGCTCGGCCCCGGACATCGCCGGCAAGGGCATCGCCAACCCGTGCGCGCTGCTGCTGGGCGCGGCCCAGATGCTGGACCACCTCGGCCAGCCGGAGAAGGCCGAGCGCCTGCGCGCGGCCATCATCGCCACGCTGGACGCTAAGGATTCGCTGACCCCGGATCTGGGCGGCGAGGGCACCACGATGTCGTTCGCGAAGGCGATCGCCAGCCGCGTGTAGGCACAGCCACATCGCGGCAAGCACGAACGGGACGCTCAGCGTCCCGTTTTTGTTTGTCCCTGTCCCATCCATGGGGTTGGACGCTAGGCTGGCGGCACGCACAATCCGCGGCCCCACGCAGAAGGCCCTGCCATGTCCGTCCGTCCCAGCGCGCTCGCGCTGACCCCGTTGCTGCTGTTCCTGGCGCTGTTCTTCGGTGCCGGGCTGTATTACACGGCGCAGGGCGAGGCGATGGGGTTCTACCAGCTGCGCGCGCCGGTGGCGATCCTGCCTGCGCTGGCGTTGGGCGTCTGGCTGGCGCGCCGGCGCGGCCTGCCTGCGCAGCAGACCCTGCTGCAGGGAATGGGCGACAGCAACGTCATGCTGATGTGCCTGATCTTCCTGCTGGCGGGCGCATTCGCGACCGTGTCCAAGGCTATCGGTGCGGTCGATGCGGTCGTCGCGCTGGGATTGGGCGCGCTGCCGGCCAGCCTGATCCTGCCCGGCCTGTTCCTCGTGGCGGCCTTCGTGTCGCTGTCCATCGGCACGTCGATGGGCACCGTGGCGGCGGTCGTGCCCATCGCGCTGGGCGTGGCGGATGCGGCCGGACTGGACCGGGTGCTGGTCGTCAGCGCCGTGCTGGGGGGTGCCATGTTCGGCGACAACCTGTCGATCATTTCGGACACCACCATCGCGGCGACCCGCAGCCAGGGGGCCGAGATGCGCGACAAGTTCCGCGAGAACTTCAAGATCGCGCTACCCGCAGCGATCGCCACGATCTTGCTGCTGGGCACGCTGGGCGACGCTGCGCCAGTCGAAGCCCCGGACGCCGCTTCCCCATGGTTGGTACTGCCCTACGTGCTGGTGCTCGGCCTGGCGTTGGCGGGTCTGGACGTGGTGCTGGTACTCGGCATCGGTTTGGTGGCATCGGGCGTGTTCGGCTTCGTGCTGGGCAAGGATTACGACGTGGTCTCCTTCGCCGGCGACATCTACCTGGGTTTCGAGAGCATGGTGGAGATCACCCTGCTGTCGATCCTCATCGGCGGGCTGGCTGCGCTCATTAAGGTCACGGGCGGCCTGGACTGGCTGGCGCAGGTCATCGCAAGGTTCGCGCGCGGCCGCACGGGACGACGCTCGGGCGAAATCAGCATCGCTGCACTGGCGGCGGGGTCGGACGCGCTGACGGCGAACAACACCGTGGCGATCTTGGTCACCGGCAGCCTGGCGAAGGACATCGCACAGCGCCATGGCATCAGTCCGCGGCGCGCGGCCAGCGTGCTCGACATCTTCGCGTGCGTGATCCAAGGCGTGCTGCCGTATGGCGCGCAGATACTGCTGGCGGCATCACTGGCCGCCGTGTCGCCGCTGGCGCTGGCTGGCAGCGTGTACTACTGCTGGCTGCTTGCGGCATCGGCATTGGCTTTCATCCTCTGGCCCTCGCGCCGCGCGGCACGCGCCACCGAGTGAAAACGGGGCGCTTGCGCGCCCCGTCCGGTTCCGGCTCGGGCCATCGAGGCTCAGTCGCGCGACTGCAGCTTCGACAGCAGGCGCAGCAGTTCCAGGTACAGCCAGACCAGCGTGACCATCAGGCCGAAGGCGCCGTACCACTCCATGTACTTCGGTGCCCCCTGCTCGACGCCGCTTTCGATGAAGTCGAAATCCAGCACCAGGTTCAGCGAGGCAATGACCACGACGAACAGGCTGAAGCCGATGCCGACCAGGCCGGACTCATGGATCAGCGGGATCTTGATGCCGAAGAATCCCAGCGCGATGCTCGCCAGGTAGACCAGGGCGATGCCGCCGGTCGCGGCCACCACGCCCAGCTTGAAGTTTTCGGTGGCCTTGATCAGGCCGCTGCGGTAAGCGGACAGCAGCGCGAACAGGATGCCGAACGTCAGCATCACCGCCTGCATCACGATGCCGCCGAACTGCGCGTTGTAGACCGCGGAGATCGCACCCAGGAAGAACCCTTCGACCAGCGCGTACAGCGGCGCGGTGACGGGCGCCCAGGTCTTCTTGAAGACGGTGATCAGCGCCAGCACCAGGCCGCCGATGGCGCCGCCCCACATGTACACCGCGAAACCGGGGGCGGGCAGGCCGTCCGTACCGAGCGCCTGGTTCCAGGAGAACGCCGCCGTCAGCACGGTCAGCAACAGCAGGATGCCCGTCTTGTTGATGGTGCCGTTGAGCGTCATCGCCTCGCCGTCGCGCGAGACGACCGCACCACTGCCGAGATCGAGGAAGGTGGATTCCTTCAAAGCCGGATTGCCGCTGCGCATCGTCGTTCCCTCTATGGTTGCCGGACATCTGTCCCCAGCGGCCGAGCATATCGCAAGCGGAAGACCTTCAGGTTTCGTTTGACAGCAAGGCCACAGGTTCCGACAATACGCGACCTCGTTGGCGTCCAGGCGCCATGCCGGGACCCTCGTCGGGGTATAGCGCAGTCTGGTAGCGCATCTGCTTTGGGAGCAGAGGGTCGGGGGTTCGAATCCCTCTACCCCGACCAGCCCGACGCGGTGTCGTTATGTTCCGGCAGGGTGAGGGATGCGACAATCCGGACAGAGCGCCCGTAGCTCAACCGGATAGAGCACCGGCCTTCTAAGCCGGCGGTTACAGGTTCGAGTCCTGTCGGGCGCGCCACGGCGGTGCGAACCGCCAGGGTGCAGGTTTCAGTGGTGGCTGTAGCTCAGCTGGTTAGAGTACTGGATTGTGATTCCAGATGTCGGGGGTTCGAGTCCCCTCAGCCACCCCATTGATTGCAGGACGTCCGCGTCGCGGGGGTTCACAGAAAAAAACGATGCGGTTACACTACGCGTCTGATGTTTCGGGGCCGTTAGCTCAGTTGGTAGAGCAGTTGACTCTTAATCAATAGGTCCAAGGTTCGAATCCTTGACGGCCCACCAAACCCGAAACGCCCGGCCGCAAGCCGGGCGTTTTTTTATTGTCGGTCGCGCCATGCCGGCCGCTACAATGCGACGCTTACTGCGAAAGTGGCGGAATTGGTAGACGCACTGGATTTAGGTTCCAGCGGGTAACCCCCGTGAGGGTTCGAGTCCCTCCTTTCGCACCACGCGCCATCCGTTGAAGGCAGGGCGACCCGACGGCCGGTTCCCGGAGCCTTCTTCCGACCTCCCGGGTGCGCGCCCGGGTTGCGTCTGCTGCCGCGCGGCGCCCGTCACCGCTGGCAGCCTGTCCCGGAATCGGCGAAACTAGCAAGTTCCGCCGGGAAGGGCTTCGTGCTCTGGGCCCAGGCGTCCCGGATTATCAACATCGCCCCGGCTTAGTCGTGGCTGCAGGAGTCAGTGAGTATGCAAGTTTCGGTCGAATCGGTCGGCAACCTCGAACGCCGCATGAGCTTCAGCCTGCCGGCGGAGCGCCTGGACACCCATATCGGTGGCCGCCTGCGCGAGCTGTCGCGTACGGCGCGCATCAAGGGTTTCCGCCCCGGCAAGGTGCCAGCCAAGGTCATCGAGCAGCGTTATGGCGACCAGGTGCGTGCAGAAGCCCTCGACGGTCTGCTGCGCGAGACCTTCAACAATGCCGTGCGCGAGCAGGACCTGCAGCTCGCCGGCAACCCGCGCATCGAAAAGCAGGGCGACGGTGAACTGGATTTCGTCGCCACGTTCGAAGTGGTGCCGGAGTTCGGCGACATCGACGTCACCACCCTCAAGGTCGTGCGCAATACGGCCGAAGTGACCGATGCCGACATCGACCAGATGGTGGACAACCTGCGCATGCAGCGTCGCACCTTCCAGGCCGTCGAGCGCGGCGCGAAAGAGGGCGACCGCGTAGCGCTGGAAACCTGGTCCCAGGCAGGCGACGAGCGCATGCCGGCGGAAGGCGCTGAAAAGGGCGCCACCCTGATCGGCTCGGGCGTGATGTTCGGCGAGATCGAGCAGGCGCTGGTGGGACTCGCGAAGGGTGAGGAAAAGACCGTGTCCGTGACGTTCCCGGCCGACTGGCGCGTGCCGCAGCTGGCCGGCCGTCAGGTCGATGTGCACGTCAAGGTCACCGACGTGGCCGAGTCGGTGCTGCCTGAAGTCGACCGCGAGTTCATCCGCAGCTTCGGCGTGAAGGGTGGGGACGTGGAGCAGTTCCGCGCCGACATCCGCAGCAACCTGGAGCGCGAGCTGAAGGGCGCCCTGATGACCCGCCTGCGTCGCGAGGTCGGCGAGCAGCTGATCGCCGCCTATTCGCACGTCGAGATGCCGCCGCGCCTGGTCGAGAACGAAGCGCGCGTGATGGTCCAGCAGGCCGCCGAGCAGGCGCGCCGCCAGGGCCAGCAGGTGCAGATTCCCGAGAATGCCCACGCGGGCTTCACGGACGCCGCCCGCAAGCGCGTCCTGGTCGGCCTGCTGGTGGGCGAGGTGGCACGCCGCAACCAGCTGCGCCTGGATCCGAAGCGCCTGAACGAAACGCTGCGCCTGATCGCCTCGACCTACGAGGAGCCGGAGCAGGTCATTGAGTTGTACCGCAACGATCCCCAACTGATGAACAGTCTGCAGGGTCGTGTGATGGAAGAGCAGGTGATCGACTGGATCGCCGAGCGCGCCCAGCACACCGAGCAGGCGCTTTCCTTCCAGGAAGCCATCCGCAACTGATCCGGGCGCCCGCCCGGCCAGGAGGTCCGGCTATCCTAGGCCGGACCTTCCCTTGAACGACAGGCGCGAGAACCGATGAGTATTCAAACCCAAGCCCTCAACCTGGTGCCGATGGTGGTCGAGCAGACCAGCCGCGGCGAGCGCGCCTACGACATCTATTCCCGCCTGCTCAAGGAGCGCGTGATCTTCCTGGTCGGCGGCGTGGACGACCACGTGGCGAACGTCATCGTGGCGCAGATGCTGTTCCTCGAGGCCGAAAACCCCGAGAAGGACATCAGCCTGTACATCAATTCGCCCGGTGGCGTGGTCACGGCGGGCATGGCGATCTACGACACCATGCAGTACATCAAGCCCGACGTGAGCACCATCTGCGTGGGCCAGGCAGCCAGCATGGGCGCGCTGTTGCTGGCGGCCGGCGCGAAGGGCAAGCGTTATGCCCTGCCGAACTCCCGCGTGATGATCCACCAGCCGCTGGGCGGCTTCCAGGGCCAGGCGACGGATATCGACATCCACGCCCGTGAAATCCTGACGTTGCGCGCGAAGCTGAACGCCATCCTGTCCCATCACACGGGGCAGTCGCTGGAAACCATCGAGCGCGATACCGAGCGCGACAATTTCAAGAGCGCGGCGGATTCGCAGGCTTATGGCCTCGTCGACCAGGTGCTCGAGCGTCGCCCGGAAGATTCCATCCAGTCGGCCTGATCGACGGATTGCGGGTTTTCAGGCGCAAATACCCCTGTTCACGGTCCCGGCTGACAAGCCGGGACCGTGTGCTATTCTCCGACCGCAAGCCCCTCCGGGCAGGTTGAGCGACCGAGTAATACCAGCATGAGCGAAGATCGTCAGGGCCGTTCCGGCGACAGCACCAAAATCCTGTACTGCTCGTTCTGCGGCAAGAGTCAGCACGAGGTCCGCAAGCTGATCGCGGGCCCGAGCGTGTTCATCTGCGATGAATGCGTGGAACTCTGCAACGACATCATCCGCGAAGAGCTGGAAGAGAAGGCGCAGTCCGCGCGCAGCCACCTGCCCAAGCCGCGCGAGATCCTCGAGGTCCTCGACCAGTACGTGATCGGCCAGAACCGCGCCAAGCGCACGCTGGCCGTGGCCGTCTACAACCATTACAAGCGCATCGAGAGCCGCAGCAAGAACGACGACGTCGAGCTGGCCAAGTCCAACATCCTGCTCGCCGGTCCGACCGGCTCCGGCAAGACCCTGCTGGCCGAGACGCTGGCGCGCCTGCTCAACGTGCCGTTCACCATTGCCGACGCCACCACGCTGACCGAAGCCGGTTACGTGGGCGAGGATGTGGAGAACATAATCCAGAAGCTGCTGCAGAAGTGCGACTACGACGTCGACAAGGCGCAGCAGGGCATCGTCTACATCGACGAGATCGACAAGATCTCGCGCAAGAGCGAAAACCCGTCGATCACCCGTGACGTGTCCGGCGAAGGCGTGCAGCAGGCGCTGCTGAAGCTGATCGAGGGCACCGTCGCCAGCGTGCCGCCGCAGGGCGGCCGCAAGCATCCCCAGCAGGAATTCCTGCAGGTCGACACCAAGAACATCCTCTTCATCTGCGGCGGTGCGTTCGCCGGCCTGGACAAGATCATCCAGCAGCGCAGCACCGAGGCCGGCGGCATCGGCTTCGGCGCCAAGGTCAAGAGCTCGGAGAAGAAGTCCGAGGTGGGCAAGGTCCTGTCGGAAGTCGAGCCGGAAGACCTGATCAAGTTCGGCCTGATTCCCGAGTTCGTCGGCCGCCTGCCGGTCGTCGCCACGCTGGAAGAACTGGACGAGGCGGCGCTGGTCAAGATCCTCACCGAGCCGAAGAACGCCATCACCAAGCAGTTCAAGAAGCTGTTCGAGATGGAAGGCGTGGAGATCGAGTTCCGCCCGGATGCGCTGTCGGCGATCGCCCGCAAGGCGCTCAAGCGCAAGACCGGCGCGCGAGGCCTGCGCACCATCGTCGAGTCGGTGCTGCTGGATACGATGTACGAGTTGCCCTCGCTGGAGAACGTCAGCAAGGTGGTGGTGGACGAGTCGGTGATCGAACACAAGTCCGAGCCGTACCTCATCTACCAGAATCCCCCGGCGCAGAAGGTCGCATCCGCGGAGTGATCCGGCTTTCATGCAAGCCCTGACAGGCGCCCTTGTGGCGCCTGTTCAGTTTCTGGCAGCGCTGTCCAAGCCGCTGGTTTCCCTCGGGTTTTGGCGACGCTCTTGCATCCCTCAGGCGATGGCCCCATAACGGGCCCATTGGTGCCTTCGCACCCCTGCATTCCGCACCTCGCTGGAGCCCCCATGCCCCGTCGTTCCCCCTCCGAAATCCTCGACCTGCCGGTCCTGCCATTACGCGACGTCGTGGTGTTTCCGCATATGGTCATCCCGCTGTTCGTCGGCCGCGACAAGTCCATGCGTGCGCTCGAGCAGGCCATGGAGGCCGACAAGCGGATCATCCTGCTGGCGCAGAAGTCCGCCGAAACCGATGACCCGGCCGCCGCCGACCTCTACACGGTCGGCACGCTCGCGCAGGTGCTCCAACTGTTGAAGCTGCCGGATGGCACCATCAAGGTGCTGGTCGAGGGCACCGCGCGCGTCAGCGTCTCGAACGTCGTCGAGCGCGATGGTTCGTTGTACGGACAGGGCGAAGAGATCGATTCCACCGACGCCCGTGAGCCGCGCGAGATCGAGGCCGTGGCACGATCGCTGATGGGCCTGTTCGAGCAGTACGTCAAGACCAACCGCAAGCTGCCGCCCGAACTGCTGCAGACGCTGGCGGGCATCGATGAGCCCAGTCGCCTGGCCGATACCATCTCGGCGCATCTCGGTGTGCGCTTGAGCGACAAGCAGCGCCTGCTAGAAACGGTCGAAGTGGGCGAGCGGCTTGAGCTGCTGGTCGGGTTCGTCGATGGCGAGATCGATGTTCAGCAGCTGGAGAAGCGCATCCGCGGCCGCGTGAAGTCGCAGATGGAGAAGAGCCAGCGCGAGTACTACCTCAACGAGCAGATGAAGGCCATCCAGAAGGAATTGGGCGAGCTCGACGAGGCGCCCAACGAGCTGGAGGAACTGGCGCGCAAGATCGCGGAAGCGGGCATGCCTAAGCCCGTCGAGACGAAGGCGCGCAACGAACTCAACAAGCTCAAGCAGATGTCGCCGATGTCGGCCGAAGCCGCCGTGGTCCGCAACTACCTGGATTGGCTGCTCGGCGTGCCGTGGAACAAGCGCACGAAGGTCCGCAAGGACCTCAAGGTCGCGCAGGATACGCTGGACGCCGATCACTACGGCCTGGAGAAGGTCAAGGAACGCATCCTCGAGTACCTCGCGGTGCAGTCGCGCGTGAAGAAGCTGCGCGGTCCGATCCTGTGCCTGGTTGGCCCGCCCGGCGTCGGCAAGACGTCGCTCGGCCAGAGCATCGCCAAGGCGACCAACCGCAAGTTCGTGCGCATGTCGCTGGGCGGCGTCCGCGACGAAGCCGAAATCCGGGGCCATCGTCGTACCTATGTCGGCTCGATGCCGGGCCGCATCGTGCAGAACCTCAACAAGACCGGCAGCAAGAACCCGCTGTTCGTGCTGGACGAAATCGACAAGATGTCGATGGACTTCCGCGGCGATCCGTCTTCCGCCCTGCTCGAGGTACTGGATCCGGAGCAGAACAACACCTTCAACGACCACTATCTCGAAGTGGACCTGGATCTGTCCGAAGTGATGTTCGTCGCGACGTCGAATTCGCTGAACATCCCGGGGCCGTTGCTGGATCGCATGGAGGTCATCCGCATCCCCGGTTACACCGAGGACGAGAAGATCAACATCGCACAGCGTTACCTGGTGCCCAAGCAGCTGAAGGCGAACGGGCTGAAGGCCGAGGAACTGAAGATCGCCGAGGGCGCGATCCGTGACCTGGTGCGTTACTACACGCGCGAGTCCGGCGTGCGCAACCTCGAGCGCGAAGTCGCGAAGATCTGCCGCAAGGTCGTCAAGGAGCTCGCGCTTGCGGGTCCCAGGCCGGCCACGTCCAAGAAGAAGCCTGCCGCGATGCAGGTCACTGCGAAGAACCTGGACAAGTACGCCGGCGTGCGCCGCTACGACTTCGGGCGCGCCGAGGAGCAGAACGAGATCGGCCTGGTGACGGGCCTCGCGTGGACCGAAGTCGGTGGCGATCTGCTGCAGATCGAAGTCGCGCTGGTTCCGGGCAAGGGTGGCATGTTGCTGACCGGCCAGCTGGGGGACGTCATGAAGGAATCCGGTTCCGCCGCGATGTCCGTGGTGCGCGGGCGCGCGGTGAGCCTGGGCGTGGATGCGGAATTCCTGCAGAAGCACGACGTGCACCTGCACGTACCGGACGGTGCGACACCCAAGGACGGTCCGAGCGCGGGCATCGCGATGGTGACCGCACTGGTGTCCGCGTTGACGCGCAATCCCGTTCGCGCCGACGTGGCGATGACCGGTGAGATCACGCTGCGCGGACGCGTCACCGCGATCGGCGGGTTGAAGGAAAAGCTGCTCGCGGCCCTGCGTGGCGGCATCACCACTGTCATCATTCCCGACGAGAACAAGAAGGACCTGGCCGACATCCCCGCGAACGTCACCGACGGCCTGAAGATCGTGCCGGTGAAATGGATCGACGAAGTGCTCGATCTGGCGCTCGAGCGACCGTTGGCACCCGTGCCCGCCACCGGCAACGACGGTGGAGGAAGGGCGGTGGCGACAACGGGCAAGGGCAAGGGCAAAGGCTCGCCGCAACCCGGCGTGAAGCATTGACCAAGGCGACGGGCGGTGCGTGTCATCGCCCCGAAACCCGCGTCATTGCTGGGTTTTCGGCTTGCGTGCCATTTTTCGCGCTGGTATAACGACGACACCCGCATGCACGAGGCGACGCCTCGATGCGCGTGGACATCACGACCGGCTCCCGCGAGACAAGCGAAGGCCCACGTTCCGGGTTCCGGTCACTCATTCCGCGGTTGTGCCGCACAGGGAGTTACTCAATGAACAAAACCGAATTGATCGATGCCGTCGCCGACGAAGCCGAAGTGTCCAAGGCCGAAGCCGGCCGTGCCGTCGACGCCGTCATCTCCAGCATCACCAAGGCCCTGAAGAAGGGCGACAGCGTGACGCTGGTCGGCTTCGGCACCTTCCAGGTCCGCAAGCGCGCCGCTCGTACGGGCCGCAACCCGAAGACCGGCGACACCATCAAGATCAAGGCGTCCAAGAACCCCGCGTTCAAGGCTGGCAAAGCCCTGAAGGATGCCGTAAACTAATCGACTCGCTGCCGATGGCAGGGTGCGATCACCCGGGTGCTTAGCTCAGCGGTAGAGCGTCTCCCTTACACGGAGAGGGTCGGGGGTTCGAAACCCTCAGCACCCACCACATCGGGGCGATGCAGGATCAAAAAAATTGTCGGACGGTCTAGCGGAAGTCGCGCAAATCGTCTTACAATGTTCGTCTCAGCGCGGAGTGGTAGTTCAGTCGGTTAGAATGCTGGCCTGTCACGCCGGAGGTCGCGGGTTCGAGTCCCGTCCACTCCGCCATTTCACCCAAAAAGCCCGCGAAAGCGGGCTTTTTGCTTTCCGGCTCTCGCACCGTGTTCCCAGTGCGATTCGATGCCCTAAGGGCGTGGTGAGTCCGCCGGACGGCGAGACGCGCGTGCGACGGCACGGTAAACTGCGCGGCTGAACGAATTCGGATCCCGTGCGCACATGCTGCAGAAACTCCGCGACAAAACCTCTGGCTGGGTCGCCAGCCTGATCCTGGGGCTGCTGATCATTCCGTTCGCCTTCGTGGGCGTGAACGAGTACATGACGGGCGGGACCGCCAGCGACGTGGCCCTCGTCGAGGCGCCGCCGACATGGTGGGAGTCCGCTCCGCGGTGGTGGCCTGTGTCGATGGTCTGGCAGCGCGAGGAAGTAACGCAGGACGATTTCCGCGAGGCGTTCGAGCAGGCACGCCAGCAGCAGCGCCAGGCACAGGGCGAGGCCTTCGATCCGCGCGAGTTCGAAAGCGCGGACAACAAGCGCAAGGTGCTCGAGCAGCTGATCGACCAGAAAGTGCTTGCACTGGGCGCCAAGCGCGCCGGCATCGTCGTGGGCGACGCGGCGGTGCAGAAGATGATCATGAGCGAGCCGGCGTTCCAGGTCGACGGCAAGTTCAGTCCCGAGCAGTACCAGATGTTGCTGTCGTCGCAGGTGCCTGCGATCTCGCCGGTGCAGTTCCAGGAACAGCAGCGCGAGCGGCTGCGCATGATGTTGTTGCCGCAGGCCATCGGCGAGTCCGACTTCACCACCGAAGGCGAGCAGGCGCGCATGTGGAAGTTGCTGGGTGAGACCCGCGATATCGGCATCGCGCTGCTGCCGCCGGTGGCGGAGGACAGCGCCGAGGTGACCGACGCGCAGATCAAGGCGTGGTACGACGGCCACAAGAGCGATTTCAAGCAGCCTGAGCAGGTGTCGCTCGAATACGTGGAGATCAACGGCGCGACGCTGCCTGTCGCCGCGACCGCCGACGAAGCCGCGCTGCGCAAGCGCTACGAGGCGGAGAAGTCGCGCTTCATGTCGCCGGAGCAGCGCGTGGTCGCCCATATCCTGATCGCGGTCGATGCGGGCGCCGACGCCGCCACGCAGAAGAAGGCCGAAGAGAAGGCTGCGGCGCTGGCCAAGCAGGCCCGCGAGGGCGCGGATTTCGCGGCGTTGGCGCGCGCGAATTCGGACGATCCGGGGTCGAAGGATGCGGGCGGCGAACTGCCGCCGTTCGCGAAGGACGGCTCGATGGTCAAGCCGTTCGAGGATGCGGCGTTCGCCATGCAGGCCGGCGAGATCCGCGGCCCGGTGAAGAGCGACTTCGGTTACCACGTGCTGCAGCTGAAGCAGGTCAATCCCGGCGCAGGCCGTAGCTTCGAAGACGTGCGTGGCGAGCTGGCCGCGGAAGAAGCCAGCGGTGAACGCGACCGTGCCTACAACGACCTCGCGGGTCGCGTGGTCAACGAAACGTTGAAGAATCCGACGGCGCTGGCGCCCGCAGCGGCGGCGACCGGCCTGCCGCTGCAGAAGGTGGGTCCGTTCTCCCGCAACGACCCCCAGGGCATCGCGACGGTGCCTGCCGTGCTGCGCGCCGCGTTCTCCGACACGCTGGTGCAGGACGGCACCATCAGCGATCCGATCGAGATCGCCCCCAACCACAGTGTCATCATCCGCGTCGCCCAGCACACGCCCGAGCAGGCGCTGCCGCTGGACAAGGCGCGCGATGCGGTGGTGTTCGCCATCCGCCAGGACCGTCGCGAGAAAGCCGCGCGCGCCGCCGCCGATGCCCTGCTCGCACGCGTGAAGAAGGGCGAGTCGCTCGCCACCATCGCCGCTGCGGAAGGCCTGCGCTTCAACGAACTGCCGGGCCTGCGTCGCGGCATGCCGATGCCGACGGCCGAAGCCAACGAGGCGATCTTCGCCGCCGGACGGCCGGCGGAGGGGAAGGTGGTCGCCGGCCAGGTGGCCCTGGGGCAGGGCGCCTATGCCGTCTTCACCGTGAACAAGGTCACCGATGGCGCCATCGCGGACATGCCGGCCGAAGAGCGCGCGACGATGCAGCAGCAACTGATGCAGCTCAATGGCGGCATCGCGACGCAGGCGTACGTGGACGCGTTGCGCAAGCGTTTCAAGGTCAAGGTCTTCGAAGAGCGGCTCTGAGCCCGACCGATGTTGGATCCGAATCCCGCCGACCGGCGGGATTCTTCTTTGTGGCGAGCCTCGTCGCTACTCTGCGGCGCTGTCCAGCTTCAGCACCATGCCAGGACGCAGCACGGCATTTGCCTTCAGGTCATTCAGCTGTAGAAGCCGCTCGGGCGTAAGTCCGTGGCGACGTGCGATGGTCCACGCGGAGTCGCCACGCTGTACCGTGTGCGTGCGTGCGCCCGTGGCGACGCTTCCGGTGGCGCGCGCGTCGTCGGTGGCGAGGGCCAATGGCGCCGGCGCGGCGGTCTCGTCCGCGCTCGCGTACGTCGGGGCCAGCAGCCGGATCGGCTTGGTGCCACGGCTGAATCGACCGGAGAGCGCGGGATTGAGGCGCGTCAGCAAGGCGAGTGGTTGATGGTGCCTGGTGGCCCAGGCCTCGAGCGTGGCGTCGCCTAGCAGCACATGGACCGCCAGGCGCGGCACCGGGCGATCCATCTGTTTGAGCCACGCATCGCGATCGTCGGCCTGCTGGAAGATGCAGGCCAGCGCGTGCAGCTTCTCCACGTAGGCGTAGGTGATGCCGGACAGGCCGGGCAACTCCGCGGGACGCGCATTGCGGGCGTTCATGCCGGCACGGCGCATGGATTGCAGGACGCGGTATTCGCCGGCGTTGTAGGCCATCACGGCCAATCGCCAGTCGCCGCCGAACATGCCGTGCAGGGTCTTGAGATAACGGACGGCGGCCTGGGTGGAATCCACGGGCGACAGCCGGCCGTCGTAACCCTCGCGCATCGGGACTCCATGGTTGCGCGCGGTGATGCCGATGAACTGCCACAACCCCGCCGGGCCTTGGGGATTGCGCGCGCCGGGCTTGTACCCGCTTTCCACGAACGGAATGAGCGCGAACTCGGTCGGCAGCTGGGCTTCGCGCAATGCGTCGACGACG
Organism: uncultured Pseudoxanthomonas sp.; assembly: GCF_947498795.1. Lineage (NCBI taxonomy): Bacteria > Pseudomonadati > Pseudomonadota > Gammaproteobacteria > Lysobacterales > Lysobacteraceae > Pseudoxanthomonas > uncultured Pseudoxanthomonas sp. Next base: position 789,037 of record NZ_CANMLQ010000001.1, read on the forward strand.
TAGCCGAACAACGGCAGCACGTCGTCTTCCGCGCGCGCGAGTTGTCCGGGCGCATGGCTGAAATGCTTCTTCCAGCGCCCCTGGGTCGCCGCGCTGTCGCACGTCGGATCGGCCAGCCCGTCGCGGAAGCGCTGGTAGATGTCCAGGCCGCTGCGTTGATCGCCGGCGGCGAGCGGGGAGGGGTCGACGGCAAGTACGTCGAGCGTCGCCGGTGCGTTCTCCGCCGTCGCTGGATCCGCGGCAACGACGGTCTGAGATGCCAGCGCGAGGCCGGTCGCCAGCAGTCCGGCAAGGGGCAGGGCACGGGGATGTTTCATGCGCGGAAGTCGTTCTTCCACTGCCGCAGGGTCGCGAAGGTCTCGACCCGATCGACCGGCGGCCGGCCGAGGCGGTGGGAGATGGCGGCCTGGACCTCGGCGCTGTCCACGCGCAGGAAAGGATTGGTCGCGCACTCGCTGGCCAGCGTCACCGGCAGGCTGGGACGGCCCGCCTGGCGCATGGTGCGGACGTCTTCGATGCGTTGCCGCAGGGCCGGGTTGAGCGGGTCCACGGCAATCGCGAACGCGCCGTTGGCCAGGGTGTATTCGTGGCCGCAACAGACCAGCGATGCACCGGGCAGGGCGGACAGGCGATCCAGCGATGCGAGCATCTGCGACGGCGTGCCCTCGAACAGGCGACCGCAGCCCAGGCTGAACAACGTATCCCCGCAGAACAGGTGCGGCGGACCGTCGCCGCCGCCGCCATGGAAGGCGATGTGGGTGCGCGTGTGTCCAGGCACGGCGAGCACCGACAGCGCCCAGTGCTTCACCCGTACGACATCGCCTTCGCCGACGCGTTCGGTAGCGTCGGGAATGCGGTCGTCGGCGGGCGCGAACACGGGTAGCGTCGGCCATCGGGCGCGCAACGCGGCGACGCCCCCGGCGTGGTCGGCGTGATGGTGGGTGATCAGCACCGCCGCCGGCCACAACCCGTTGCCGGTCGCGGCCAGGACGGGCGCGGCATCGCCGGGGTCGATCACCAGCGCGTCGCCCTCGTCGTCGACCAGCGCCCAGATGTAGTTGTCCTCGAAAGCAGGCAGGGCAAGCAGGCGCATCGGGGAAAGGCTCCGGGCGGGACGGACGCCCAGGGGCGGCGTCCTCTACAATCCGAACATGCCTGCGTTCGCGTTTACCCGTCAACCCGATCCCCTGGCGTGGTTCGGGACCGGCCACGGCGGACCGTTGCTGGCGTCGGAACATGCGCGGGTGAGCCAGGCGCTCACCAGCCGGACGCCGCAGCCGTGGCTCTGGATAGCCCCAGACGGGAGCGACCCGTCGCCGGTCGGCGCGCCGGCCACCCGAGGGCTCCGCCTGCGGGCCCGTGCGGGCTGCCATCGGCTGGCGGGGCAGGTCCAGTGCGGCCTGCCGCTGCCGCTACCGACCGAAGCGATGGGGGTGATCGTGCTGCAACACGTGCTGGATGCGGGCGACCCGCAGCCGCTCCTGCACGAGTGCTCCCGGATCCTCGAGCCGGGCGGTCGCCTCTGGCTCTTCGTGCTGAACCCCTGGAGCCCCTACCGATTGCGCTGGCGCGGCGCCGGCCTGGTGCCGCGCGCGCTGGGCCAGTGGCACCTGCAACTGGCGGCGGCCGGCCTGGTCGTGTCGGAGCATGTGCTGCATTACGGTCCGGTCTGGAAAGGCCTCGCCGATGCCCCCGGACACGGACCTGCGCCGTTCCGCGCCGCGCGCCTGCTGCAGGCTGAAAAGCGCGTGGCCGGCCTTGTTCCACCTGCGCCCGTGGCACGCGCGTGGCGTGCCGCGCCCGCCGCCTGACCCCTTACCCCGAGAACCCATGAAACACGTCAGCATCCATACCGATGGCTCCTGCCTGGGCAATCCCGGTCCCGGTGGCTGGGCGGCGCTCCTGCGCTACGGCGAGAAGGAGCGCGAGGTCGTGGGGGGCGAGGCCCAGACCACCAACAACCGCATGGAACTGATGGCTGCCATCGCGGCGCTGGAGGTGCTGACGGAGGGCTGCCAGGTCACGCTGCACATCGATTCGCAGTACGTCCGGCAAGGCATCACCGAATGGATGCCGGGCTGGGTGCGGCGCGGGTGGAAGACTGCCGGCGGCGATCCGGTGAAGAACCGCGACCTCTGGGAACGCCTGCATGCCGCCACGGCCCGCCACCGGATCGACTGGAAATGGGTCAAGGGCCACAACGGCGACCCCGACAACGAACGTGTCGATGCGCTGGCCCGCACCGCCGCCGAGCGTTTCCGCCGGGGAGCCGTGGCGTGAGCCCGACGTTGCATCCCGGCCAGGTCGTCGTGGAGACGGCGCGCCTGCGCCTGCATGCGATGTCGGACGCGGACGATGACGACGCGGCGCTCATGCTCGCGTTGCTCAACGATGCCGCTTTCATACGCCACATCGCCGATCGCGGCGTAAGGACCGTGGACCAGGCGCGTGCGTACCTGCGTACCGGCGCACTGCGCAGTTATTCGGAAAACGGCTTCGGCATGTATGCGGTCCGCCGCAAGGACACCGGCGCACTGATCGGCAACTGTGGCCTGGTCCTCCGCGAGGGGCTGGAAGGCCCCGATCTCGGTTACGCACTTCTGCCCTCGCACGCAGGCCAAGGGTTCGCGCGGGAGGCCGCGAACGCCGTCATCGCCGACGCCGCCCGCCGCCTCGGCCTCGTCCGCCTGCATGCCATCGTCAATCCCGACAACGTGGCCTCGATCGGCCTGTTGCAGAAACTGGGATTCGCATTCGACAGAATGATCTTGCTGCCCCCGATCGAACATCCGGTGGACCTGTTCCACCTGTCCCTCTCCAAGGAAGCCGCCTGATGCGCCAGATCATCCTCGACACCGAAACCACCGGCCTGGAGTGGAAGAAAGGCAACCGCGTCGTCGAGATCGGCTGCGTGGAGCTGCTGGAGCGCCGGCCGACCGGACGCACCTACCACCAGTACATCAATCCGCAGCGCGAGTTCGAGCAGGGCGCGGCCGAAGTCACCGGCCTGAGCCTCGAATTCCTGTCCGACAAACCGGTGTTCGCGGCGATCGCCGACGAGTTCCTGGCCTTCATCGACGGGGCCGAGCTTGTGATCCACAACGCAGCCTTCGACGTCGGCTTCCTGGACTACGAACTTTCCCGGCTCGGCGAACAGTACGGGCGCCTGTCCGACCGCGTCACCGTCGAAGACTCGCTGCTGCTGGCGCGCCAACGCTTCCCCGGCCAGCGCAATTCGCTGGATGCGCTCTGCAAGCGGCTCGGCGTGGACAACACGCACCGGCAATTGCACGGCGCCCTGCTTGATGCCCAGCTGCTGTGCGATGTCTACCTCAACCTGACGGCCGGCCAGTGCGAGATCGGCTTCGGCGGCGCGGAAGAGACGGCGTCGGCCGCGACCGCGGCGGTGGTCCAGTTCGACCCCGCGATCGCGGGCGCCCGCCCGCGGGTAGCGGTCTCGGCCGAGGAACTCGCCGCACACGATGCCCGGCTGGCGACGTTGAGGAAGAAGGCCGGCGGCCGCTGCCTGTGGGATCCTCCGGTGCTGGACGCCACTGCCTGAGTCGCGGCCGCCGCACCCCTTCACCCTGCGCCGGCCTTGCGGTAGCGTGCCTGCGGGGACATCGACAGGGGACGTGCATGGCGGGCAGGCAGGGAGGACGCAGGCGCTCTTGCGCCTTTGTGGTGGCGATGTTCGGGATCGTGGCGGGGATGGCCGAGGGCGGGGCGACGCCTGCGCCGCCCTTCCCCATGGAGGCGCCCGTGGCCTACACGGCCGCGCTGCAGGAAGCGATCGTGGCGCGCTGGGACGTGCCGGCGAGCGTACGCGCCGGGCAGATGTGTCCCGTACGGCTCACGCTGCTGCCCGGCGGCGAGGTCCTTACCGCCACCGCGGAGCCGGCATGCCGGTTCGATGCGAAGGGCCGCGACTCGCTGCTGGCCGCCGTGCGGCAGGCGTCGCCGCTGCCTTATCGCGGCCACGAACGCGTGTTCCAGCGGACCACGGTGGTGCGGTTCGTACGGCCGGAGTCCGACGTGGCGAAGGCGCCTCCCGCGCCACCTGCCGCATTCCAGGACCATCTGGCCCGGGTGCGCGCGGTCGAGGCGCAGGCGCTCGACCCTGAAGCGCGTTGCCTCGCCTACCCGGACCTGCCCGGCAATGCCTGGCCGGCGAATGCGGGGGCGTCGCGTTGCCTGCTGCTGCGGGCGCCTATCCTGTCGCTGGACGAGATCGACCGGCAACTCGATCAACCGCAGGGAGCCCGCGCCCTGGACCGTCGTTTCGATGCGTTGCTGCGGGCGCACTACGCGGACGCGACCCAGCGCGATCAGATCTTCATCGCTTACTCGATCTTCGATGCCGATCCCGAGGCCGAGCGTGTTGCCCGACGCTGGCTGGAACAGTCGCCGGACAGCGCCTTCGCGAAAATGGCGCTGGGGGATGTTTACGCGCGCCAGGGTTGGCGGGCACGCGGTACCCAGTGGGCGTCGGAAACGCCGGGCCAGCAGCTGGAGCGGATGGGCGCGTTGTTCCAGCGCGCGGTGCCGCTGCTGGCCGAGGCGTTCCAGGAGGAGAAGCGGCTGTCTCCGGCGTGCGAACAACTGGCGGCGATCGGCCGGATGAGTTCCAACGAGTTGCAGCGCTGGGCGACAGCAGAGTGCCTCAGGATCGATCCGCAGTCCTACTTCGTTCTGGAAGAGGTCATCACGCAGGCCGAACCGCGCTGGGGCGGTTCGGAGGAGGCGATGCGCGCGGCTGCGGGGCTGATCGCCGCGCGTGTCGCGCAGAACCCTGCGCTGCTGACGCTGACGGCCATACCGATCGGCTATGAGGCGGATCTCGCCGACGCCTGGCCCGAGATCATGCCGGGCACGGTTGCCGCGTCCCTGCAGGCTCCCAATGCTGGCTACATGGCGCGTGCGGGACGCGGCATGTATGCGCAAGGCGATCGCTGGCGCGCGCTGAGCTGGGTGTCGCAGTCGCTGCGCTTCCAGCCGCGGGACGACAGCCACCTCGCGTTGCGTGCGGAGATCCTGATGGAACTGGACGATGGCGAGTGGGCATTGCGCGATGCGCGCCGTGCGGTCGAGGCGGCGCCTGCCAGCGCACGACGCCAGTACCTGCTGGCCCGTGCCACCCGGCGCGCGCTCGGCGAGCATGCGGCCCGCGACGCGTTGTTGAAGACCATGGAAGACGCGGACATGCGGGAGCAAGCGTACGAGTTGTACTGCCAGACCTACGCAATGAGCGGTGAACTGGCGGCCGGCGAGGCATGCGCCGGTGCACTGGTCAGGGAGTTTCCGCGCAATGGCGAAGGCTGGCGCATGTTGGCCTGGCTCCGTGGCGTACAGGACGATCCGGCCCAGGTGGAGGCGATCGACCAGTTCGTCAAATACCACGACCTCGAGCGCTGGCCGCACCATGCCGCGACGATCGAACGCATCCGTCAGGCGAGGGCGCAGCGATGAGGCCGGTGTTACGGGGTCTTGTCGTGCCATGGGTGCTGTTGTTGGCCATCGCAGGCACCCGCGCCGAGGACCGCGCCGCGCCCGTCGTGCCATTGCCGCTCGATGCCAAGGTCGACGGCAAGGGGTATCCGGAATGGACGGCGGCGTGGTGGCAGTGGGCCGAGGCGCTGGATGGCCTGCCGTATCGCGACCGGGATGGCCGTGCCTGCGCCGTGGCACAGGATGGACCGGTCTGGTTTCTCGCGGGGACGACCGGCAGATTCAATGCGCGCCGCGAATGCACGATTCCCGTTGGCAAGCACTTGCTCATGCCGGTGATCAACATGATCCACTACACGCCGGGTGACGCGTTGCGTGGCGATCGCGTCCCCAGCTGCCGCCAGTTGCAGGCCTGGGCTGCGGTCAACAACGACCGGCTGTCGAGTGCGGTGGTCCTGCTGGACGGCGTACCGGTCGCGGACGTCGCGCGCTATCGCGTACGCAGCAACGGCTGCTTTCCGCTGTATCCCGATGTTCCACCTCCCCCGGGCCACCTGGCGCAGGTGGCGGCGAGCGACGGGTACTGGCTGTTGCTGCCGCCGCTGTCGCCGGGGCGGCATACCGTGAGCGTCGGCGCCAACTACGACGCCGATGGCAGTGGCTATGGGCGCATGGTGCAGAGCTTCGAGTACGTGCTCTGGATCGGGGGCGAAGGCGTCGCGGCCCGCTGACCCGCCCGTCCGGGCTCAGTGGCAGCGGACCAGGATCGCGGTCACGTTGTCCGAGCCGCCGCCGTCCAGCGCCGCGGCGATCAGCGTGTCGACGCATTCCTGGGCGCTGCAGTCGTCGTGCTTGAGGGTGGCGGCGATGCTGGGATCGTCGACCTCTTCGGTCAGCCCATCGCTGCACAACAACAGTTGCATGCCCGGGCGAAGTTCGCCGGTCATGGTTTCGACGTTGAGGTGGTTGGGGTCGGTGACCCCCAGCGCCTGGGTGACGACGTTGCGATGCGGGTGGGTGCGCGCCTGTTCGCTGGTCAGGGCACCCTGGGCGATCAGTTCCTGCACGTAACTGTGGTCCTGGCTCAGCTGGGCCAGCTGCCCCTCGCGCCACAGGTAGGCCCGGCTGTCGCCGACCCAGGCCACTTCGAAGCGGTTGCCCTGGATGCGGGCCGCCACCACGGTGGTGCCCATCGGCAAGGTGTCGTTGCGGCGGCGGGAGGTACGGATGATCTCCTCGTCGGCGATCCGGATCGCCTGCGCCAGCGGCGTGCCATCGCGGATCTCGCGCACGATGGTCTCCCGCGCCAGGGCACTGGCCACTTCGCCGCAGGCGTGGCCGCCCATGCCATCGGCCACCAGCCACAGGCCCAGCTCGCTGTCGCCGTAGTAGGTGTCTTCGTTCAGCTCGCGACGGAGGCCGACGTGGGAGATGTGGCCGAATTCGATCATGGTGCCCTGGTCTGTGCGGACGGCGTTTTCCTATCCGCTCATACGCAATGATCCGTGCGGACAGGACATCGGACAAGATTCGGGGCCTTCCAAACCCAACCGGGGTTCACCGAGGTGCAGGTCGGGTGATGCACCCCGCCGTCTTCGGGATCGGTCGGCTTGTCCCGATGCGGCGCGCCACGTATGATTCACGCCCCCGGGACAGCCCGGGCCACCGGAGAGGTGGCAGAGTGGTTGAATGTACCTGACTCGAAATCAGGCATACGTTAATAGCGTATCGAGGGTTCGAATCCCTCCCTCTCCGCCAGTTTCAAGAAAGCCCCCGCAAGGGGGCTTTTGCGTTTCCGTCACCGTGATGGGCGCGGATCGCCGTTGGGGACGGGCGTAGAATGGCCTTTTGCGCCGGAGCCCTCCATGTCCGAGATCCTCGTCCCCGTGTCCTTCGGTGAGCTGTTGGACAAGATCGCCATCCTGCAGATCAAGTCGGAACGCATGAGCGACCCGGCCAAACTGGCGCACGTGCGCGACGAACTGGCGGCGCTGGAGAAGACCTGGATGGCCCATCCCGTGGCCGGCCACGACATCGTCGAACTGCGCGCCCAGCTGAAAGCCGTGAACGAGCGCCTCTGGGTGGTCGAGGACGAGGTACGGCTGAAGGAAAAGGCGCAGGCCTTCGACGACGACTTCGTCCGCCTCGCCCGCAGCGTCTATTTCGAGAACGACGAGCGCGCCCGCATCAAGAAGGCGATCAACCTGGCCCTGGGCTCGAGCTACGTGGAAGAGAAGTCCTACCAGGACTACCGGACCGCGGGCGCGCCCTGACGGCGATCAGCCTGCGAGATCGTGCCGGCGTCGCTCGAAGGCGGCGATGCCATCGTCCACGGTGATCAGGGCCATGACGCCGTCGTGCTCGATCTTCGTGCCCCACGCGAGTTCGGCGGCTGGCCTGCCCTTGTAGCGGCGTGCGGCGTCATCGTAGCGGTCCACGCAATAGCGCACCGTGGAATAGGGGCCGCTGCGGCGGGGATTGCTGGCCGCGTGCAGGCCCAGCACGGCGGCGCCCATGGCGTTGGCGATGTGCATGGGGCCGGAGTCGGGCGTCATCACCAGGTCCGCACGCGCCAGCAGGGCCGGCAACTGCTTCAGGGTGTCCTTGCCGACCAGGTCCAGCGCAGGTGACCGCATCGCGGCGATGATGCCGTCCGCTGTCCGCCGTTCCAATTCGCTGCGCCCCCCGCACACCACCACGCGCCATCCCTGCGAGGCAGCGTGGTCGGCGACGGCGGCGTAGCGGTCCGCATACCAGTTGCGGCGTTCGTGGCTGGAACACGGCGAGATCACCAGCGTCCGCCGGCCGTCCTCGGGCCACTGCGCACGCGCCCATGCGTGCGCGTCGGCCGGTACCGGCAGGTCCCAGCGCACCTCGGTCTGGTGCAGGCCCAGCGGTTCGCAGAAACTGCCGATCGCATCGAGCACGTGGATGCCGGGCCGGTCGGGAATGCGTTCGTTGATCACCAGGCCATGCAGGTCCTTGGAACGACGGCGGTCGTAGCCGATCCTTCGCCGGGCCCGGATGAAGGCCGACAGCAGGTTCGCGCGCAACGCCACCTGCATCTGCAACAGCGCGTCGAAGCGCTCCCCCGGCAGCTCCCGGCGCAAGGCGCGCATGCCGGCCACTCCGGTGTTCTTGTCGTAGGTGTGGAAGGTCACGCCTTCCAGCCCTTCGAGCAGCTTGAATCCGCCCTTGTCGATCACCCAGTGCAGCGGCAGTTGCGGCCACTGCCGCTGCAGCGTGCGCACGAGGGGCACGACGTGGGTCACGTCGCCGAGTGCGGAGAGTCGGAGCAGGCAGAGCGATGAGGGAATCATGGGATAACTATTGTTAGACTCGCTGGATGGTCGGATTTGACGCCTCGGAATCCCTGACGCCGTTCCGCGAAGGCAGCGGATATGGCGCGATTCTGTTCGACCGCAAACACCTGCGGCAAGCGGATCCCGACTGGTTCCAGCCCGAGAAGTGGGGCGAACGCGCCCGCCCGGTGGACAGTGGAGGGCGCGGCAGCGCCTGGTTCATCGATGCCCCGTCCAGCCAGTGCGTGCTGCGTCATTATCGCCGGGGCGGCCTGGCGGCGCGTTTCAGCCGGGACCGCTATCTCTGGCATGGGCCGGACAAGACCCGCAGTTTCGCCGAGTTCCGGCTGACGCGTGCCCTGCTGGCGCGCGGCCTGCCGGTGCCAAGGCCGGTGGCGGCCAGCTACGTGCGCGACGGGATGTTCTACCGTGCGTCGATCCTGCTGGAGCGCCTGATGGAGGTGCGCACGCTGGCCGACATCGCCGACCAGGCCGAGGGCCATGCGCCGTGGGAGAGCACGGGCCGCCTGGTGGCGCGCTTCCATCGTGCGGGCCTGGATCATGCCGACCTCAATGCGCAGAACATCCTGTTCGATGCGGGCGGTCATGGCTGGCTGATCGATTTCGACCGGGGCAGGCTGCGCATTCCCGCCACCGCGTGGCGCGAACAGAACCTCGCACGGCTCAAGCGTTCCCTGCTCAAGTTGCGCGGTGCGCGCAGCGAGGATGAAGTAGGCGTCGACTTCGCGCACCTCCGCCGTGCCTACGACCATGCCTGGTCGCGGGGATACTGACGTGGCGTGGATGCTGCGGTTCCTGGGTGTGGGTAACGCCGGTGCCGTCGAGCTCGGCTCGGCGATGGCAACGCTGGAGCGCGACGGCCGGCCATGGCTGACGATCGACTGCGGCGGCGAAGGGTTGACCGCATACCAGTCGCGCCATGGAGGCATGCCCGAGGCGCTCTTCATCACCCATGTGCACCTCGACCACGTCGCGGGCATGGAAAGGTTGTTCGTCGCCAGCTATTTCGACGCTGCACGGCGCGGGAAGGTCCGCCTGTACGTGCCGGCGCCCCTGGTGCCGCTGCTCCACCAGCGCATCGCCAGCTATCCCAACGTCCTGGCAGAGGGCGGCGCGAACTTCTGGGACGCGTTCCAGCTGATCCCGGTCGGTGACGCGTTCTGGCATGACGGCTTGCGACTGGACGTGTTCCCGGTGCGCCACCATTGGCCGGAAACGGCGTTCGGCCTGCGCCTGCGGGGCAGCGTGGTGTGGACCGGCGATACGCGACCCATCCCCGAAATGCTGGCGCGCCATGCGAACGCGGGCGAACTGATCGCCCACGATTGCGCATTGCACGGCAACCCGTCGCACAGCGGCATCGACGATCTGGAACGCGAGTATCCGCCCGCGCTGCTGGCCCGCTGCGTGCTGTACCACTATGCGAGCGAAGCGGACGCGCACGCCCTTCGCGCACGCGGCCACCGTGTCGCCGTGGCGGGCGAGGGTTTCGCGCTGGCGGACCCGCTGCCGACCGTGCTGCCTTGAACGCCATCCCGCTCCCGCGCGATCTGCTGGGCCGTCCCCTGCATGACCTGCGGCTTTCCGTCATCGATGCCTGCAATTTCCGCTGCGGCTACTGCATGCCGGCCGATCGCGTGCCCGAGGACTATGGGACCGATGCCTCGCAACGCCTGTCTTTCGACGAGATCGACACGCTGGTCCGCGCCTTCGTGCGGCTGGGCATGCGCAAGCTGCGATTGACCGGGGGCGAGCCGCTGCTGCGCAAGCGCCTGCCCGATCTCGTCCACCGCCTTTCGGCCATTCCGGGATTGGAGGACATCGCCCTCACGACGAACGGCATGTTGCTTGCGCACCAGGCGCAGGCGCTGCACGACGCCGGCTTGCGGCGCATCACCGTCAGCCTGGACGCGCTGGATGCCGATCTCTTCGCCGAGATGTCGGGGCGGCGGGGGCAGGTGGGCGACGTGCTTGCGGGTATCGACGCCGCCGTGAGAGCCGGATTCTCGCGGCTCAAGATCAATGCCGTCGTGCAGCGCGGGCTCAATGAGGACCAGGTGGTGCCGTTGGTTGAGCATTTCCGCGGCACGGGCCATGTCGTGCGGTTCATCGAATTCATGGATGTGGGCGACAGCAACGACTGGCGGCTCGACCGGATGGTGCCGTCGGCCGCGTTGCGCGACCGCATCGCCGAGCGCTGGCCGCTGCATCCGCTGCAGGCGGACTATCGGGGCGAGGTGGCGGAGCGGTACGGGTTCGACGACGGCGGTGGCGAAGTCGGTTTCGTCAGCTCGGTCAGTACGCCGTTCTGCGGCGACTGCCACCGTGCGCGCGTGTCGGCCGACGGGCGCCTTTTCACCTGCCTGTTTGCGTCGGAGGGCGCCGACCTGCGTGCGGTCCTTGCGCAAGGCGAAGATGCGCTGGCGACGCACGTGGCAGGCCTGTGGTCGGCGCGCGGCGACCGCTACAGCGAGTTGCGTGGCCGTCCCGAAGTGCGGGATCGGCGACGCGTCGAGATGTATCTTATCGGTGGTTGAACCACGCAGGATCCTCATGCCACGTAACGCCCTGACCCATCTCGACGCCGACGGTCGCCCGGCCATGGTCGACGTTTCCGGCAAGGCGGCGACGGCGCGCGAAGCGCTCGCCACCTGCCGCGTGCGGTTTCCGGCGGAGATCGCGCGGCAGCTGAAGCGCAACGGCTTGCGCAGTGCGAAGGGCGGCATCGTCGATACGGCGGTCATCGCCGGGACGATGGCGGTCAAGCGCACGCATGAACTGATCCCTTTCTGCCATCCGCTACCGATCGACGGATGCCGCGTGGCGGTGGACTGGGATGGCGAAGCCACACTGCGCATCGATTGCCAGGTACGCACCGTGCATCGCACGGGGGTGGAAATGGAGGCGCTCACCGGAGCCACGGTGGCCGCCCTCACGGTCTACGACATGTGCAAGGCGCTGTCGCACGCGATCGTGCTCGGACCGGCGAAACTCGTCGGCAAGCGCGGCGGCAAGCGCGACGTGGGGCAGCTCTGATGCCCACGGTGACGCTGCTCTATTTCGCCAGCCTGCGCGAGCGTGCCGGCATCGCCAGCGAAACCCTCTCCACCCAGGCCCCGGACCTGGCGAGGGTCTACGACGACGTACAGGCGCGGCATGGATTCACCTGGCCGCGCGAGCACCTGCGCGTCGCGGTGAACGGCGAGTTCGCGCGCTGGGGAGACGCGCCGTCTGCGGGCAGCGAGATCGCCTTTATTCCGCCCGTCAGCGGGGGTTGAGCCATGGCAGACTTCGCCCTCTCGGAGACGCCGCCCGACCTGGACGCATGGCGCGCACGCGTGCTCGATCCGCGCGCGGGCGGCTACGCCAGCTTCGAAGGCTGGGTACGCGACCATCACGCGGGTCGCTCCGTGGGTGGCTTGGATTACGAAGCGTATGCAGCGCTCGCCGAGCGCGAAGGCGAACGCATACTTGCGGAAGCTAAGGCGCGCTTCGACATCATCGCTGCGTGCTGCGTGCATCGCGTGGGAACGCTGGCCATCGGCGACCTGGCGGTGTGGGTGGGCGTGAGCGCCGCGCACCGTGGTGCGGCGTTCGATGCCTGCCGCTACATCATCGATGAGGTGAAGCGTCGCGTGCCGATATGGAAGCGCGAGCATTACCGCGAAGGCGATGCCGACTGGCTGCACCCGATGGCGGAGGGTGCATGACGCCGAGGACAGTGCGTCCCCTCGTGCTGGCCTTGGCGGTCGGGCTGCTCGGTGCGCCGGCGGCAACGCGTGCGGCAGAGCTGCTGGTGGGCAACAAGTCTGCGGATACGGTCTGGCGCCTGTCGTTGCGCGACGGCCGAAGGATCGGCGAGTTCCGCACTGGCGAAGCACCGCACGAGATCGCGGTTGCGCCCGACGGGCGCATCGCCGTGGTGACGAACTACGGCGATGCGAAATCCGGCAGCTCGCTTTCGGTCCTGGACCTGGTGGGCGGCACGCCGACACGGACCATCGACCTGGGCCAGCACGGTGCGCCGCACGGTTTGCGCTTCCTGCCCGATGGCCGTCGCGTACTGGTGACGACGGAAGCCTCGGCCAGCCTGCTGGTCGTGGAGGTGGCCTCGGGCAGCATCGAGCGCGTGATCGATGTCGGTGGGGGCACGGGCCACATGGTCGCCGTGTCGACAGACGGAAAGGTCGCGTACCTGACCAAGATCCAGTCCGGTACGCTGAGCCGCATCGATCTGCAGTCCGGCATGAAGACGATAGAGCGCGCCGCCGGCAAGGGTGCGGAAGGCGTGGCGGTGCGACCGGATGGCGAGGAGGTGTGGGTGACCAATCGCGAGGACGGCACCGTCACCGTGCACGACCCGCGCACGCTGGCGGTCAGGCGTCGCATGAGCAGCAAGGGGTTTCCGATCCGGGTGGTGTTTTCCGCGGACGGCTCGCGGGCGTTCGTGACCAATGCACGCGCCGCGACGCTCTCCGTCTTCAATGCCCGCACCAAGGTGCCAGTGGCTACCGTCTCCCTGTCGCGCGATGACATGACCTACCAGCCCACGATGCTCGGCAACGCCGCATTGCCGATCGGCGTAGCGTTGGCAGCCGATCGGCCGCGCGCGTACGTGGCCATCAGTGGAGGCGACAGGATCGCCGTGATCGACACCGAACGCTGGCAGGTGATCGATTACTGGGTCACCGGACGCGAACCGGACGCGCTGGGGATCGTGGCCGAATGAACGACGCTCAAGAGGCGTCCGCCGCGATGGCGATGCCGTCGCGATGGCAGGAGACAGTGACAAGACGATGCCTCAAAAGGCGGTAGCCCCGCCGGCTGACCTCGGCGCCCGCATCGATCGATACCGTTGCTGCCTTCCGGCCCTGGCGGGATTTTCGACCTAGCGTCGCGAGGGGCCGACGGGGCCACCATAGACACGAAACCGCGCCTGGGCGCGGTCCGTCGTCAACCCGCCGAAGCGGATTGCGATGAAACTGGCGGAGAGAGGGGCGTCCTCCTCCATGTTTCATAGCCTATCATGCAGGCTCAGGGGCAGCAATAACCCCCTGAATCTGCGTGATTTCTTGCTCCATGCCCGACCACCCCATATCATCCAATCGCACCCCTTCCTGTTGGTCGGGATGTTGGGAAAGATGAGTTCGGCGGAGGGTACGGGCGATGCCCAAGCAGGCTAAGGAAATCGCAGCCATCCAGTTGTCGCGCTTGCCAGTCGGCTTGCACGCCGCTGGGGGCGTGACGGGATTATATCTTCGCGTCGCTCCTTCCGGCGCACGTAACTGGATTCTGCGGGTCACCATCGGCAACCGCCGCCGGGATATGGGGCTGGGCGGATTGCAGGACGTGCCGCTCAAAGACGCCCGCGAGTTGGCCCGGCAGGCACGCCGCAAGATCGCAGAAGGCATCGACCCTATCGAAACGCGCAGGGTCGCCAAGGTCACGCTGCGCGAAACACCCTCTTTCTCTGAGTGTGCCAAGCGCACCATTGAGGCGAAGCGGCCGGAGTGGAAGAGCGCCAAGCACGCGGACCAGTGGACAAGCACGCTGGACACCTACGCCAAGCCGGTCATCGGCAACATGCCCGTGGACATGGTGGAACTTCGGCACGTTGTCGAAATCCTGTCACCCCTGTGGACGGAGAAGACGGAGACCGCCACCCGACTGCGCACCCGCATTGAAGCGGTGCTGGCATGGGCGACTGTTAGCGGCTTCCGTAAGGGCGACAACCCCGCGCGCTGGCGTGGCAATCTCGATGCGCTGCTACCGAAGCCGGGCAAGGTGGCCAAGGTGAAGCATCACAAGGCCCTTCCGCTGGCTGAGTTGCTCAATTTCATGACGGCATTGAAGGCGAGGGAAGGCGCGGCAGCCCGTGCGCTGGAATTCCTGGTGCTGACAGCGGCCCGCAGTGGCGAAGTTCGTGGCGCGACTTGGGGTGAGATAGACGGCAAGGTCTGGACCATCCCGGCAGAGCGCATGAAGGCCGGCAAGGAACATCGCGTGCCGCTGTCGTCACGGGTGACGCAACTGCTCAAAGAACTTCCGCGCATGGCGGGCAGCGACTTGCTGTTCCCGGCGGCACGAGGCGGTCAGCTGTCAGACATGGCGCTAACAGCGGTCATGCGGCGCATGGAGGTTGATGCGGTTCCGCATGGCTTCCGTAGCACCTTCCGGGATTGGGCTAGCGAGAAAACGAACTATCCGCGCGATGTTGCGGAAATGGCGCTGGCGCACACCATTGGCGACAAGGTGGAGGCTGCATATCGGCGCGGCGACCTGTTCGACAAGCGCACAAAGATGATGGCCGATTGGGCGAAGTTCGCCGGGGGTGGCAAGTGAGTGATGAGCAACCCATCCAGAAGTTCACTAAGAGCGAGCGCGACGCGCATATCAAGCGCATTCGCGGATATGCCACAACCATTGCGGATCGCATAGAGAAAGGGCTACCACTGGAAGAATGGCAGAGTGGCTTCGTGCGTGGCCTAAAGTTGCGCAATGACCACGCGGAGACGGTGCGCGCATGGGCTAGGGACTACGAGCCAGGAAAGAGCGTTGGTGTCTATCCAAAAATTCGCGACGTGGACACAGCCTATTCCTATGTCATGCACCGCGCGAAGGGAAACGCGCACACGACAACACTTGCGGAAATAGTGAAGGCGTATGCCACCGGCAACGCAGAAGCGATTGATCCAGCGGATCGTTTTGAGCCGACAAGAGTGACAAAGCTAGGGGTGTGGAAAGCGATTGAGTCGCTGTTGCCGCAAGTGTGTGAAGACCTTGGCATTGATCCGGCGCTCATTGCAGAGCGTCAGCCGCGAGGCCGGCCCCGCAAGTCTGAATAGTTACCTTTACAGGGTTTAATAGTTACCTTTTCTGCTTGTAGACCGCATACGGCGGCATGAATTTAATAGCGACGTTCCTTCACTCATCGGAGCGTCCTCATGAGTACCAAAGCGGCACCTGCGCGACGTGATCGTCCGTCGCCGGATTACAAGAATCTTCCGCGCGCTGCGCGTCTTCGTGTTCGTCACGTCTGCGAATTAACCGGGCTGAGTGTCGCATCGGTTTGGCGACTTGCCAGCGACGAGAAATCGCCATTCCCCCGGCCGCGCAAGGATGGGCATGTCACCAGCTGGTCCTACGGTGAAATTCTGGATTACCTGGAAGGTGGAGCATGACGCTCTCATCACCATTCCCGCCGGTGCTAGCGGAAATGCCAGGCTGCGACACCATCATCGCGCTTGGCAAAGAACTGTTCGGGCACACGCTTGATGCTGACTCCCCCGAGCCTCTGAGGGAGTGGGCGTTTTTGTCTCTGATGAGGTTGCATTACTCGGACGACGATGAACTAGGCCGCAAGCTCAACGGGCATATCGAAAGTGCTGTGCGTCGCTATCGGTCCGGGAGGAACTGACACATGCTTACTCCCGATGATCCTTTGCTCATCTTCTGGCGCGCACAGAAGGCCAACAAGCATCTCTCAAACGAGTTCATCTGCGATGCCATAGCCACGGCATACGAGCGTATCGACGCCATCGCAACACGTCAGATGACGACGGGTGCGCGCGACCTTGCAGCCTCCTACCTGGTCAGGATGTCCGGTCAGCAGTGCGACGAACGGCAATCACTGAGTGAGATTGTCACCATGTTGGTAGGCGGTGAACCATGAGTGCGCTTCCGTTGCCTTGTCCGTTGGCACCCGCGCTAGATGATTCGCGGCATGTCTGCGAAATGTACGGCCTGGGACCGCAAGACTGGCGTCAACTGGTGAACGATGAGTGGCGACACGTCTGCGCGACGGTTCGGCCTGAATATCTAACACCGGGCAGGCTTCCACAGTCGTTCCACATGCTCCCTTACTTCCGCGCACACGCGCTCTACGCTCGCTCGCCAGCTAGGCGGCAATCGGCAAACTGGGCGCGCGCAGACATGCTAGAGCCGTACTTCCGCGACGACGAATAGCCGCTCCTTGTGAATCCTTGGCGGGGGCCTGTGAATTCAGACCTTTAAGGATCGGCTATGACAACACTGCAATTCGAGACCGCCGTAGGCGGTATGGCCGACATTGGCCAATGGTTTCCATGGCGGCTGGAATGGGACGCCGACAAGGGCAAGTTTTCTAAGCAACCGTCCACGCTGGATGGTATGCGCTACCCGGTTGACGCATCGTCGCCCGCCAACTGGAATGACTTTGACACTGTGCGCGATGCAGTGAAGCGGCTGGACGTGCCAGGCGCGAGCGTCCGTTATGCAATGGGCTTCTATCTAACACCATCCGCCGGCTATGTGCTTGTGGACATTGACCACGCGCTGGGGGCCGACGGTCAGTGGCTACCCATCGTGGACCAGTTGTGTGCTGAGTTCGGCGGCGCGATGGTTGAGCGCTCATCTTCCGGCCATGGCGTCCATATCATCGCCAGTAGTGCCGGCGCTCTCTCTAAGCACCGGAACAAGCCCGGCGCGATAACGGCGGCTGCACTGCGTCCGGTAGAGCTAGAGCTTTACAGCGAGTCGCGTGGCATTGCCTTCGGGTTAGATGGCGAGGCTGTCGGTAGCGCGGACGCCTCCTTTGACTTTACTCCGCTGGTGGGGCGGTACTTCCCGCCAAGCACCATTGTTGACGCCAGTGGCGAGCGTCGCGCGGAATGGCGTGGGCCATCCGACGATGACGAACTCATCCGGCGGATGCTATCGGCGCGTATCAGTGCGGATGCTGCTTTCAATGGGAAGGCTTCGCTGTCGAAGCTCTGGAATGGCGAGGCAGAGAAGAACAGCAACGCCGATGCCGCGCTCGCATCGCACTTGGCGTTCTGGACAGGCTGCGATGCTGAGCGTATGACACGGCTCATGTGGCGCAGCGGCTTGGTGCGCCCCAAGTGGCGTGACCATCGCACCTACCTGTCTACCACGATTGCCAATGCGTGCGGCGCATGTGCAGCTGTCTATCAGGAGCGCCGAGACTTGCCCTTTCCACCAGTGCAGCGCACAGCCGTAAACGCACCAATGGTGCGCAACGCGGCGGACCTACAGCGCGCGCAATTCAAGCCCATACAGTGGGCGTTGCAGGACTTGTTGCCGGAAGGGGTCACCATCCTTAGCAGCGATCCCAAGCTAGGCAAGTCCTGGATGGTCTACGCGTGGTGCATTGCGATTGCCACGGGCAAGGCCATTTGGGATGGGCGCGGACCGGAGAAGCAGGGCAGTGCGCTACTGCTGGCCTTGGAGGACAACGACCGTCGTATGCGGCGCAGGCTGGATAAATTGTTGCCAACGTTCGGCAGTCCGCCGATTGATCGACTCTACTACTCGTGCGACTGGCCGCGCGGTGAGGCAGGTGTAGCCGCTATACGTGAGTTCCTAGTTGCCAACCCCGCCACGCGCATCGTCGTCATCGACACCATTGCTGCGTTTCGCAATACGGACCCTGGTAGGAAGAGCGCCTATAGCTTTGACTATGAGGTTGGGGCGTTGCTGAAGCCGCTCTCTCAGGAGTTCCAGTGCGCGTTCGTGCTGGTGTCCCACAACCGCAAAGCCGGGGCAGGGGACACGCACGTCAATCAGGAAGTCTCTGGCACCACCGGACTGGTTGGCGGCGTAGACAACGTGTTCGTACTGAAGCGTTCGTCAGGCAGTGTCACGGCGGTGCTGCATACGGATGGCCGCGACATTGAACAGCAGCTGGAATTGGCGCTCCAACTCCATGACGGCCGCTGGGCGTGCGTTGGCGACGCTAAGGACGTAAACAGGACCCAGCAACGCACCTCAGTGCTAGAAGCATTGAACCGCGCAGGAGGCGTTGGGACGGCCCGCGACATTCACGAGGCTATGGGAGCCACGGAAAAGCTCTCGACGCTCCGTGTGCGGCTCTCACGCATGGTGGCAGGGGGTGAACTCAACCTCTCTGGCCGGCTGTACTCCCGAGCGCATCCGGAGAGCCGCTTCAGCCAGGTTCCTACACCCCCGCCCATGCCGGGTGTAAGCGCCAAAGTTGTTACACCCGGGCAGGGGGGTGTAATACCGGGTGTAACACCGATGAGGGCTCCAAGCGGGCGTTAACGGCTCCAACGGCCCGTTGAAGGCTCCAACGGGGTTAGTCACGCCCCCGCGTGGGTTACTACCATACCCCCTGTAATAGGTGTAATTTTGTAATAAACGTAACAGGGGTGTTACGTATTACAGCTGTTACAGGGGGTATAGGGAGCGATGAGTAAAGTGCTTGTGCTAGGAGCGGGAGCGAGCGTGGCGTATGGGTATCCGCTTGGCTCACGACTGAGGCAAGAGATTCTCAACCTGTCTCAGCACGACGCGATGGTAGCGGGGATAGTGCGAGAGCGTTATGAGACGCTAGACATTCGAGAGCTAGTGAAGTTCCAAGAGACGTTCAAGCATTCTCAGCTTTACTCCATCGACGCATTTCTCGCCAAGAGGAAAGAGTTCTCCGAGATTGGCAAGAAGTGCATAGCCCGAGTACTCCTGCGATGCGAAGGATCGAAGCCGCTCTTTTTGGAGAGTAGCGACAAAGATCACTGGTATCAGTACGCCTTCAACCAAATTGCACAGCGTGAGTGGGATGAACTCACGTTCGACGATCTTGCGATAGTCACGTTCAACTACGATAGATCTCTGGAGCACTTTCTATACGTAGCTCTCCAAAGCACTTACGGTAAGTCAGCCTACGAGGTCAGTGCGAAGCTGAAGACCTTGAGGATCGTGCACGTCTATGGTGCGCTTTGTGAGGCGCTTCCCGGGGATGATGGATACCTTTCCTATGATGGAAAGATTGACGCAGACAAGATTGCGGCGGCAGCGAGCGGACTTGTTGTAATTCCGGAAGGAAGGAGCGATAGCCCAACAATTGTCCGCGCAAGAGAGTGGCTGGGGAGTGCCCGCTCAATTTGCTTCCTGGGCTTCGGCTTCGATTCTCTCAATGTTGAGCGTTTATCTATGGATGAGTCGTGCTTAAGGTGGAAGCAGACAAATCAGGGTCGCATCATTAGAGGAATCTACGGAACTTGCATCGGCATGACAAAAGCGGAGATAAATGCAGCGGTTTCTTCCTTGTCAGGCGCCAGCGCATCCGAGCTTGGAGATCATGCTTTTCAGCCGGTGAATTGCACGCAGATGCTCAGAGAGACCTTGTTCTTTAGGTAAGAAGGTCGTGCCATTTGGGTTGCGAGATTCGGTTGGCTAACAACACGAGGGAATAGGCGATGGTCAAGGATTTGCTTGAGTCATTTCGCGTCAATTGGGTTTCGAGGCTTTCCAGTCCGCTCTTCGCTGCGCTAGCAATCAGCTGGGCGGTCTGGAACTACAGGATGATCTTTACCCTGCTTTCGTCGCAGAAGATTCATTGGCGGTTTGAGTACGTAGATAGTGTTCTTTATCCAACCTGGCAGCATGTTGTTTTTTTACAGGTTGTGCTTCCTGTCGTGACGGCTCTTCTCTACATTTATGCGTTCCCTATTCCAGCAAAAATTGTCTTTGAGCATTCTTTGCGAAACAAGGTGGCGTTGAGCAATGCGGCCAAGGAGATTGAAGGCAAGCGTGTTCTTTCTCACGAAGAAGCTGAAGAGCTTCGCTCTCAGATTGTTCAAGCGGAAGCGAGGCGTGCCACAGAAGAGCAAGATGCCAAGCAACAAATTTCTGTCTTTCGTGGTGCTAATGAGAAGCTCTCTACACAGCTACTTCAAGCTAGGCGAGAAATAGCTCAAGTGCGGGTAGAAGCAATCTCAATCAGGCCTGATGAAGCAAGGGGGCGCGTGGAAGACTTTCTTCTCTCTGGGCCATTCCATTTCATCTTCAATAGCAACCTGCCTCGCGAGCAAGGCGCAAAGAATATTGTGTTTGGCGAAGGTGGCGTCATAACGATGGGGGCCACGCCAGATGCAAACATGTGGGCAGTCGGTAAGAATGGGGAGGTTGTGATCACCGACAACAACGCGAATATCTACACTGTTCTTACTTACAATCCTGCGAAGGGAAATTTTATCGGCCATCTGAACGGTAGCTCTATCGCTCAGGCTCTGAGCCCCGCACCCCTCGTGTAAAAGATGGGCCCCGGTAGCACCTTGGCGCACTACCGGGCCTTTGCAGTTTCGCGATTCTCACGTCGCCTCTGCTGGTGCGGTTTCTCTCGCTGCGGCACTCACACCTAATCCGCTTGCGGCACCGTTCTAGTCGCTACTGACCACCGTGAGGCGCGGAGGTGGTGCTTTCGGTGCGAACTTGTGGCGGCTGCTGGCTATCTCGCGCGCACGTTCCTTGGCTGCATCTTTCTTGCCCGTCTCGCCCATGCGGGGGTGCTTGTATGGCAGCAGTTGCTTGGCGGCGTCCGCACGCATCGCCAAGGGTAGGTCTGCGTGGTTCATCACGTCCAGCAGGAATGACAGCGGGTCGTCGTACTTGTCGCGAGGCATCACGGGCGTGGTCAACTTCGCGTCTGGGCCAGGTGTTTCTTTGGTCGCAGCTTTGATGGCGCTGCGAACGGCCGGATTGCGCATGAGCTTGTCGGCTGCGACCGCAGCGCCAGCAACTGCATAGCCTGCCGCAATGGCGGCATCCCGGTTAGCCACGCCTGCGGATTTGTTGACGACGAATGCCTTTTGCTTGTCGGTGAGTTTGGTCATGGTGGTTAAGCCTTCAAGGGGAAAAGTTTCTCTCGGTGAGGGAGATACCGGTCTAGGTGTCACCCGTTTCGTGGTGATTTCTTGTCACGTCGCGTGTGGTGCGTTGGGAGCGTCAACGCGCCGCGCTGGTAGGTTCTCAAAGCGCCGCGCCTCGTCAGCGTCCATGACGCCGCTATCAATCATGGTCTTGTAGAACTCCGCACGTTCCGTAGCCGTACCGCGCAGCAGCGCGTCAACAGCGTGTTCCGCGTAGAACCGTTGGCGTGCGATGGGGCCAAGCAGCTGCTGCGAGATGGCCGACTCCCACAGCGTCAGCCAACGCGTCAGGCTGAACTTGACGAACTGAGCGCCCAGGCTTTCCACGTTGTTGTAGCTCGCCTGTTCCAACGTCTGAACAAGGATCGGCGGCACGCGGTATATGCGGCACACTTCGGTCACGCTGAAGTTCATGGCCTCCAACCACTGTGCGTCTTCGTTGGTGAGTCCAATGTTCTCCAGCTTCAGACCACGCACGCCCATGATGAGCGTCTTGCCTGCATTCGCTGGCGTTGCGTAGTTGTCCAGAGCACCGCGAACAGCGGTCATCTGCTCGGTCGTCATGTCGGTCTTGCCCTCGTTGTAGAGGACCGATGCCGGCCGCGCGCCACGCCCGAAGCTGGCAGCACCATGAGTACGCAGTGACAACGCCAGGCCCAACGACTCACGGGCAATGGTGATGCGGCTCTTGCCCACGATGCTGTCCGCGTCGGTGCGGTCACGCAGGTGCAGAACTTCATCGGCCAGCAGGCGGACGGGCCTACCCTTGTCGTCCGTGTAGTCGTAGCGGTAACGGCCACTGTCCAGCTTGACGATGGACACGCGACCGGGATTCATAGGATGCAGTGCTGTCACCTCCCCTGCTCGGTTGAACTCTTTACGGGCATAGCCGTTGCCGTTCAACAGGACGCTAGCCGTCAGCGTCTCCCGGAACTCCATGCCCGACTGATAGTCGTTGGGACGTTCCAGCACACGGGACAGCCAATGGCCGTCAGCGCGCTCGCGGCTGCCGTCATCGTTGCGGCGGTATGTGTGCAGCGGCAGGCATGCCGTGGACTCACTCAGGGCCTGCACGCAGGCGAATACCGTGGAGATGGACTCGGCCGACTTGGCGTCCACGTAGGAGCCAGCCAGCGTGTTGTTGCCACCATTTGCCAAGGCGTTCCATGACGGGTCTTCGGCACGGCGCTCAGTGCGGCCGCGCAGCATGTCCAGAATCTTCATTTGACGGTCTCCAACCAATAGCGCAACAGCGCCACTTGGCTTTGCGGTTGCAGGCTGCGCAGGTGGACTTCGGTGGCACCGTAGGCCGGTCGGCTCTGTACGATCGACACCTCATCCAGCGTCACGTTGCGCAGTTCGCGTGTGTTGCCGTTCCAGTGGTCTCCACCGGCCGGCACGTTGAAGGCGAACGAACAGCCGCCCAGGTCACCACGCTGCGCCAACGTGGCAAGGTCACGCCCGGCTTGGGTGTCGGGCAGTTCCAGCGAGAACGCCAGGCCCGTGTCGTCCTCAGACAGCGTGAGCGTGCCGCTACGGGTCCGCCCCAGCACCCGGCTGGTGTCGTGGTCGGCCAGCGCCAGGATGTCCGCACCGGACGCCAGAGAAGCCGCGAAGGCTCCCCGCCGGATCACTTCGGTGAAGTCGCCAATGGTGGTGGGGCTGTCGAACTTGGCGATGTAGCCCGTCAGCTTGCGGCCGTTGGCGGTCACACCGGCCGTGGCACGTTTCTCAATGGTCATGGGGCGTCTCCAAAGACACAGCCCGCCGCTAGGACGGGCTGTGCAGGGCTGGCAGTTACAGCGCGATGTCGGAGGCAACAACGAACGCCTGGGGATGGCGCACGCCCACGTCCACGGTGGACATGGCGCGGACCAGCACGCCGCCACGGCCGTAAGCCGGCTGGGCGTAGGGGTTCACGAGGATGTCGATTTCCGACCAGATGCCCAACAGCACCTGCGACCAATCGCCCAGGATGGCAATGCCGGTATCCGGATCGGGCGTGGCGTTGTTCGGCACCTGATTCGTGCTGTACGACTGAATGCCAGCCATGCGGCCGTCATCGCTCAGCAGGTGGATGCCCGTACCGGTGGACTTCTCCGTGCCGGCGAACTTGGCCGCGACGCTGGGATTGAACAGCCAGGACGACGCATCGACGTTCGCCAGTTCCGCTTTGGCCTTCATCGCCAGAACGTTCGCCCAATTGAGCGTCGCGAGGTTGGCGGTCTGGATACCCACGGTGGACAGCACGCCGGTCGGCTCATTGGTGCCACCACCCTTGATGAGCGCCGAGTCGATGGCCTGCGCCAGCACCGCCGCGAAGTCATCGCGCACCAGCTGTTCCACGTCGGGGCTGGATTGCATGATGAGCTGGCGGGACAGCTCGGTGACACCACCGGCATGCTTCGGTGCCAGCGTGATGTTGGACGGGTTCACGTCCGAATCCGGCACCGCGCCGTTCTCCGCTACCCAGCCAACGGACACGCCCGTGCCGTGCTTCGGAATGGTGACGTTGCCATGCAGACCGGACAGCACGCGCACGCCCAGGCGACGCGCCAGCAACTTGTTGCGCAGCGGCTGGATGTACAGGTCACCACGGTGGTCCGTGGGCACCAGTTCGGGCGCGCTACCCGTCGTGTTGACTCGACGTTCCAGTGCCGACATGGGCACGAACACGCCCTGCGCCTTGCGGCCGGTACGGCGTTCGGTTTCCTGCGCGTATTCCAGTTCCGCACCGGACAGCGCGCGGCCCTCAACGCCCGCCTGCAACACGCGCATGAGGGAAACGCGGGATTCCAGCGCAGCGATGGTGTCACCACCGTTGCCAGCGATGACGGTCACGCCAGCGGAACGCCTTTCCGCCTCGTCCAGGAACTGTTGACGCTGTTCGTCCTGTTCCAGCGATTCGATGTCGGCGCGGATGGTCGCGAAGTTCGCCGACTCTTCGGCGGTGAGTTGACGCTTTTCCGTTTCAGCCTTGGCGACGATGGCGCGAGCTTCAGCGGTACGGGCAGCCTTGCGCTGCCGGATTTCCTGCAAAGTCATGGGTGCTACTCCGGAGTTGAGGGATCAATCCCGGAGGTCTAATTACGCGCACGCGAGCGCGGTTCCAAACGATGAGGTGCACGGGAGGGCATGCGACGGCATGCGATAGGGGCGGGTTTTGCGCAAATGCCCAAACTGCGCGAATTTTCAGGACCCTAAAACAACAAATCCCGCCGTGTGGGGCGGGATGTTGGGAAAGCCAGATTTTCTTTCGTAACCTATTGATTGCGCTATATATTTGGCGGAGAGAGGGGGATTCGAACCCCCGAAGCGCGGTTTAGACGCTTACACACTTTCCAGGCGTGCTCCTTCAACCACTCGGACACCTCTCCGGGACCTGAATGCGGCCAGAGGCTGCTTTCAGGGGCGTGAATTCTAGCCTTGGCAGGGGGGGCGCCACAAGCGAAGCCGTGGAATTGTCGCGGGGCGGAGGGGCGGCTGGCGGAGCGTGGCACAATGTCGGCATGTCCTACCTCGTCCTCGCCCGCAAGTGGCGTCCCAAGCGTTTCGCCGAGTTGGTGGGCCAGGAGCACGTGGTCCGCGCGTTGACCAATGCACTGGACAGCGGCCGCGTCCACCATGCCTTCCTGTTCACCGGCACACGCGGCGTGGGCAAGACCACGATCGCCCGCATCTTCGCCAAATCGCTGAACTGCGAGAAAGGCACCAGTGCCGATCCCTGCGGCGAATGCCGGGCCTGCCTCGACATCGATGCCGGCCGCTACATCGACCTGCTGGAAATCGACGCCGCCTCGAACACCGGCGTGGACGACGTGCGCGAAGTTATCGAGAACGCGCAGTACATGCCGTCGCGTGGCAAGTTCAAGGTGTACCTGATCGACGAAGTCCACATGCTGTCGAAGGCCGCGTTCAATGCGCTGCTGAAGACGCTGGAGGAGCCGCCCGGGCATGTGAAGTTCCTGCTGGCCACCACGGATCCGCAGAAACTGCCGGTCACCGTGCTGTCGCGCTGCCTGCAGTTCAACCTCAAGCGCCTGGACGAGGAGCAGATCCGCGGGCAGATGACCAGGATCCTCAGCGCCGAGGCGATCGACGCCGATGCGAGCGCCATCGCCCAACTCGCGCGCGCAGCCGATGGCTCGCTGCGCGATGGCCTGTCGCTGCTGGACCAGGCCATCGCCTATGCCGGCGGTGCGCTGCGCGACGACGGCGTGCGCACCATGCTGGGCACGGTGGATCGCACCCAGGTGAATGCCATGCTGGCGGCACTCGCGCAGGGCGATGGCGAAACCCTGTTGCAGGTGGTGGCGCGGTTGGCGGAGTTTTCGCCGGATTGGGCCGGCGTGCTGGATGCGGTGGCGGAGGCCTTGCACCGCATCCAGGTGAGGCAGTTGGTGCCCTCGGCCAGTGTGGAAGCGGAAGGAATCGACGTCGATGCCTTCGCAGGCCAGCTGCGTCCGGAGGTCGTGCAGTTGTGGTACCAGATGGCCATCAACGGTCGCCGCGACCTGCATGTGGCGCCCAGCGGTCGGGCCGGATTCGAAATGAGCCTCCTGCGCATGCTGGCGTTCCGCCCGGCGCAGGCGGGCGAAATGCGGGGTGAGGCGCGCGCACCGGTGGTGCAGGCGCCCATCCCGAATGCGCCGCCGCCCGCCGCCAGTACTTCGCCCGCGATGCGCACGGCGCCCGCGACGCCGGAGCCGGTCATGCCACCGCAGCAGATGGCCCGTGAAGAGCGTCCCGCGCCTCCCAGCCCGAGTCCGGCACGCGCCATGGGGGACGACGCGCCGCCCTGGCGTGTCGCCGACGAACCTGCGGCAGCAGCACCTGTCGCATCGACGATGCCGGCCGGCATCGGCATCACCGACGCGGAGACCTGGCTGCATTTCGCCGGCACCTGCGGCCTGAAGGGCGTGGGCAAGCAACTGGTCGACAATGTCGCCTTCGCCGGATATGCGGACGGTACGCTGACCCTCGCGCTCGACAGCGGCTTCGACTACCTGCGATCGGAACGCACCCTCGGCGAACTCGGTGAGGCCATCGCCAGCCGCTATGGGGTGGCGCCGAGGCTGGCATTCGCGGCGGCCGCGCCGGAAGGCGAGACGCTGAAGCAGCGCAGCCACCGGCAGCGCGACGAACGCCAGAACGTCGCCGAATCGACCTTCATGAACCATCCGGACGTGCGCCAGCTGATGCAGCAGCATGGCGCCCGGCTCGTTCCGGACTCCATCCGACCTTACGAAGAGTGATCACGACATGCGTGGAAACATCGCCCAACTGATGCAGCAGGCGCAGAAGATGCAGGAGAACCTGCAGCGCGCCCAGGAAGAACTCGCCAAGCTGGAAGTCACCGGCAATGCCGGGGGCGGCATGGTCAGCGTGACGCTGACCGGCGCCAAGGAATGCCGCAAGGTCCGCATCGATCCGTCGCTGATGTCGGACGCGGAAATGCTGGAGGACCTGATCGCCGCCGCCTTCAACGATGCGTCCAACAAGGTCGACGCGGAATCGAAGTCGCGCATGGGCGCCGCCACGGCCGGCATGCCGCTGCCGCCCGGCATGAAGATGCCGTTCTGACCGCGATCCCGATCGGTTGACGGCGGCGCGCCTGCGCTGCCCCGGAACGACATGTCCAGCCCGCTGCTCGAACAGCTCATCGAAGCGTTGCGCGTCCTGCCCGGTGTCGGGCAGAAGACCGCGCAGCGCATGGCCTACCACCTGCTCGACCGGGAGCGGGACGGTGGCCGGCGCCTGGCCGGCGTGCTGGCCGAAGCGCTCGACCAGATCGGCCACTGCGAGCAGTGCCGCGATTTCACCGAGGGTGCGATCTGCACGCTCTGCGCGAGCGGCAGCCGCGACCGCCACCAGCTGTGCATCGTGGAGTCGCCATCCGATCGCCTCGCCATCGAGCAGGCCACCGGCTATCGCGGGGTGTACTTCGTCCTGCACGGGCGTCTGTCGCCGCTGGATGGTATCGGACCGCGCGAGCTTGGGCTGGATGCGCTGTCCGCGCGCCTCGCAGCGGGGGAGGTGAGCGAGCTGATCATCGCCACCAACCCGACCGTCGAAGGCGAAGCGACCGCCCACTACCTTGCGCAGCTGGCGCGGCAGCAGGGCGTGCGTCCCAGTCGCCTGGCCCATGGCGTGCCGCTGGGGGGGGAACTGGAGTACGTCGACCGCGGCACGCTGGCGCATGCGTTCGGCGGCCGCAGCGAGATGACCTGATTTCACGCACGGAGATCCATACCGCCATGACCGACACCATCTTCGCCAAGATCATCCGCCGCGAGATTCCGGCCACCATCGTCTATGAAGACGACGAGGTGCTGGGTTTCAAGGACATCGGGCCGCAGGCGCCGGTGCACGTGCTTTTCATTCCGAAGAACGAAGCGATACCCACGCTGGACGACCTGCGCCCGGAACAGGCGCACCTGATAGGCAAGCTCGCGATGGCTGCCGCGGACTACGCGCGCAGCGAGGGATTCGCGCAGGACGGCTACCGCATCGTGATGAACTGCCGCGAAAACGCCGGACAGACCGTGTTCCACATCCATCTACACCTGCTGGCGGGAGCGCCGCTGGGACGATTCGGAACGCCCGCCTGAGCGCTTGCGCATACACGCCCCATGAAAAAAGCCGCTCGATGAGCGGCTTTTTTGCGTGGATCGCGCCAGGTCTCGCTTACCACCAACCCCAGCGGCCCCAGCGCGGGCCCCAGAACGGATCGTAGTAGGGATAGGGGCGCACAACTTCGACTTCGCGCACTTCCGGCCACAGGTAGACCACGTCGGCGGCCACGCGGGGCAACTGGTAGTCGTAGTCGCCGATGCGGGTGCTTTCGTAGCCCTCGATCTTGCCGACGAAGGTCACTTCGCGGCCTTCGGCAAACACGGCGGGGTCGTAGAACCCGGCACGGCAGGCGATGAAGCGGCCATCGGTAGCGTCGGGCGCCGTCGACATCGGCCGGCCCGTGGCGTTGAGCGGCCTGGAGACGAGCTGGAAGCAGGTGGAATTCTGTCCGGGCGTCGTGCTGATGATGCGGCCGCCCCATCGGACCGGGGCGCCGACCTGCGGCGCGCCCACGGAATCGCGCGGATTGACCGGGGTGAAGCTGCCCTGCAGGGGCTTGGGTGCGGTGGCGCACGCGGAAAGCAGCGCAGCGGCTGCGACGATGACGGCGAAACGAAGGTTCATGGCCAGTCTCCAGCGGGTTATGGGCGGTGCCGGCGCAGGTCTTCGATCAATGCCCGGTGGTCTCCCTGCTCCGGAGCGTAGCGCGCTGCAGCGAAACGCTGGCTGAGTGAAAGCAGCCGATTCGCCGTGCGGGGGCGACCGGCGGCCGCACGGCGGGCCCACGCCGCAGGACTTTCATGAGGCTCTCGTCCCAGGCCAAGGCGCGCGTAGCGTCGGCTGAGCGCATGCCAAGCGCGCAACAAGGGATCCCGTTGCCGCTCGCCCCGGGCCAGCAGCCAGCCCATCCAGGCCATGGCCCCCATTGCAAAAACCCCGAACAGTGCCGTCAACTCACTGCTGCCCAGTTGCTTGGCGCCGAGACGCTCCAGCAGGCGTGATTGCCGCTTGGCGTCGAAACCCAGCACCAGGTCGTTCCAGCCCCGGCGCAACCAGTCGCCGACCTGGCCGAGGTCCTCGATGCCGATCAGGTTGCCCATGGCGCCGCCGGCCCCCAGTCGGTCTTCGATCGTGTCATAGATGCGCTCGGGCGCAACGGCGGCGGTGGGATCTACCCTCACCCAGCCTCGCCCGGGCATCCACACTTCTGCCCACGCGTGGGCATCCAGGTTGCGGACGATCCAGTACTTTCCCAATGCGTTGTACTTGCCGCCCGCATAGCCGGTGACTACGCGCGCTGGGATGCCCGCCGACCGCATCAGGAACACGAACGACGAACTGAAGTGCTCGCAGAACCCTTGCTGTTGGTCGAAGAGGAATTCGTCGACGGTGTCGCGGCCGGGAAATGGCGTGTCCAGCGTGTAGGCGAAGTCGGACCGTATCCACTGGAGCGCGCGCGCGACGATCGCTGCATCGTTGGCGCCCGCATCGCGGCGCCATTGCGCACCCAGTGCGCGGGTGCGCGGATTGAAGCCCGGCGGCAGCTGCAGGGCCTGGGCGCGTCGCGATACCGACAGGTCGGCTTCGAACCGCGTCGGAAGTGATGACTGCAGGCGCCACCGTGTCAGCGAGCTGAGCGGCGTGCGCGTCGCCATGCTGTAGTCGCGGGCCATCCACGCGCCATCGGGTGTCGCGTTCGGAAGGTCGAGCGCCACCAGGTCGCGACGGTCGCTGGGCTCCACGTCCATCTGGTAATCCCAGTTGAGTGCGGCGCGCGCCGTATCGGCCGGCGGCAGGGCAGGGGGCGCATCGCGACGCGTCCAGGTGCGGCCATCGAAGTCCGTCAGCACCGGGCCACGCCAGTACATCTGGCTCGTGGGAGGCGTGGCGCCGAAGAACTGCACGCGCAGCGCGGGCGCCTCGTCGGCGATGAGGTCCAGGTAGCTGCCGGGCGACATGTCGTCGCTGAGGCCCGGCTTCGACAGGGCCCGCTCAGGTACGCCCCACAATGGCGACGGAAAGCGCGGGAACAACCAGAAGGCCGCCATCACCAGCGGCACGCCGATGGCCACCAGTTTTCCGATTTCGCGAACCTGGTGCAGCGGGCGCGACAGGCCGGCCAGCGATACGGCCTCGGCATCGGCGAGTCGATGCAGCGCGACCAGGGCACCCAACACGCTGGCCAGGCCCAGCGCCATGCTCAATGGTCCCTGGTCGAGGAGGAACGCGGCGAACGGTGCGAACAGCGCAAAGCCCAGCAGGCTGCGGTTGTCGCGCAGCGTGCGGGTCTCGGTAGGCTTGAGCGCCAGCATGCCGGCGAGCAGGGCGCACCCGGTATCGCGTCCGAACTGCATGCCGGTCACCGACATCACCGCCGCGAACAACGCCAGCGCCATCAATGCCCTCAACAGGCCATGCAGGGGGCGACGCCATGACGCCAGCGCCAGCACGACACCCGTAGCCCCGATACCGAACGCCAGCGTCGTCGGCAGCTGGACAAGCAATGGCAGCAGGCAGGCACCCGCGGCGGCCAGCGTCCACTGGCGACTGAGTGCATCCAGCGTGGGGGCGTCAGCGGGCTTCATGCGGAAGCAGCGCCAGGGCGCGCAGGCAGGCGTGGCGGTGCGCGGGACCGTCCGCCGGGCCCAGCGCAGGTTGGCCGGGCAGCCGCAGGCGGTAGCGGAGGCCCTCGCGTTCGGCGCATTCGACCCAGTGCGCGAGTCGCTGGATGCGCATTTCGTGTCCAAGCATCGTCAACGCGTCCCAGTCGAGTTCCACGGCGCGCCCCAGTGGCCGTTCGTAGTCGCGAACGAGCAACTGGTCGCGACGCGCGGACGGTTTCCAGGCAATGGCACGCCGGGCATCGCCCGCGCGATAGTTGCGCAACTGGTGCACATCCTCGCCCGCCAGATCCAGCCTGGCCTTGGTGCCGCCCTTGTCCGCAGGCGGTAGCGGCGGGCCTTGTACTTCCGCGGCGGGATACACCAGCAACGGCGAGTCGGGCCATACCCATGCCCACGCCCTGGCGAGACCCAGCGGCTGCGTGGTGGAGATGCGCACGCGGTCGACATCGAACCAGCCGCGCCGTTCCGTCGGAAGTACCACTTCGACCACGGTGCCGTCGGACGCCGGCAACGACGTGAACGCAGGGTGGCCGCACGCATCGATGCGTAGCCCGTGGCGCACGCGCGCGTCGCGTGATGCGAGCGCGACGTGCAGGCGCAGGGGCGTGCCGACCGGGACAGGATCAGCCGACAAGGCATCGATGTGCAGGCCGGCGAGTTGAAGGTGGGCGAAGATCAGGCTGGCCATCGCGGTGGCAGCGAGCAGCAATGCGAGCAGCAGTGCCGGGTTGTTGTTGTAATTCAGCGCACCCAGGATCATCGCGCTCACCAGGGTGGCGAAGAACAGTCCGAACGGCGTGGGAAGCACGTAGATGCGCCTGCGCTCGAGCACGACGGGCAACGACTCCGGTCGCCGTGGCCGCGCCAGACGCGCGAATCGACGGATCAGGGAGAGCGCCATGCTCAATCCACCGGCACCGCGTGCAGGATCGCCTTGGCCAGTGCACCCGCCGATGCCGCTTCCGCCTCGGGTACCAGGCGATGCGCTGCGACCGCGGCGAACAGGGCCTGCACATCGTCCGGCAGCACGTGCATGCGTCCGAGCAGCAGCGCGTACGCGCGCGCCGCGCGCAGCAGCGCGATGCCGGCGCGGGGCGACAGGCCTACGCGTACCCCCGGATGCTGGCGGCTGCGCGTGAGCAGCGCCTGCACGTAGTCGATCAGGGCGTCACTGGCATGTACGTCCGCAACGGCCCGGCGCAGCGCCATCACGTCGTCCGAGGACAGCAGGGGCATCGCCTGTGCGATCAGCATGCGGCGGTCGCTGCCGGCCAGCAGCGCGCGTTCCGACTCTGTGCTGGGATAGCCCAGCGCCAGCCGCAGCAGGAAACGGTCCAGCTGCGAATCCGGCAAGGGATACGTGCCGGAGAGGTCGACCGGGTTCTGCGTGGCGATCACGAAAAAGGGTGCAGGCAGCGCATGCGTCACGCCGTCCAGCGTGACCTGATGCTCGGCCATCGCCTCGAGCAGGGCGCTCTGCGTGCGGGGCGGTGCGCGATTGATCTCGTCCGCCAGCAGCACGTTGGTGAAGACGGGCCCCGGATGGAAGCTGAAGGCGCGTGCCTGCGCGTCGTACACCGACACGCCCAGTACATCGGCCGGCAACAGATCCGACGTGAACTGCACCCGCTGGAAAGCCAGCCCGAGCGTGGCCGCCAGTGCATGGGCCAGCGTGGTCTTGCCTAGGCCCGGCAGGTCTTCGATCAGCAGGTGGCCGTCCGACAGCAAGGCCACGAAGGCGAGCCGTACTTCGTGCGACTTGCCGAGCACCAGCGAGTTGACCTGGGCCTGCGCGCGGGTGAGGGCGTCGGCGAGGCCTTCGGATAGCATAGGGCGGGTGCTGGGGATGGCGGACATCGCGCTCTCGGTTTCCGATCGTGGGTTGAGGGCAGTGTAGCGAGATGGACGAAGAACAACGCGCGCGCCGATGGTTCCTTGCCGTGTGGGCAATCGTGACGGTCGTCAAGGTCGCGATCGCCGCGCGCCTGCCGCTGTTCGTCGATGAGGCGTTCTACTGGCAGGAAGGGCGGCACCTCGCGGCGGCCTATTCCGATCTGCCCGGGTTGACGGCATGGCTGACGCGACTGGGTACGGAACTGGGAGGCCACCACGTGCTCGCCGTGCGCGCCCCCTTCCTGCTGATCGCAGCCTTGGTCCCCTGGTGGGTGGCCCGCACTGCGGCGCACTGGTTCGGGCCGGCCATCGGCTGGCAGGCGGCAACCCTGACGGTGCTGATGCCGCTCTCCGCCACGCTGGGGCTGCTCGCGTTGCCGGATGTGCCGATGGCGCTCGCAACGGTGCTTTGCGCGGATGCCGGCGCGCGCCTGCTGCGCCAGGTCGATGCGATGTCGGCGACCGAGCTGGCGCTCGGCCTGATGCTGGGGGCGCTCAGTCATTACCGGTTCGTCGGCGTGATAGGCGTGGGTCTGCTCGCGCTGCTCTGGTTGCCGGAAGGACGCAAGGTACTGCGCGATGCACGGGTGTGGGTTGCGCTGGCGGCGGGCGTGATCGCTTGGGCGCCACTGCTGGCCTGGAATCTCGAGTATGCCGACGCCGGCCTGCGCTTCCAGTTGCTCGACCGTCATCCATGGCGCTTCCACGGAGACGGGTTCCGTTTCCTCCTCGTGCAGGCCGCGATGGCCACGCCATTGCTGTTCTGCGCCATGCTCGTGGTTTGCCTGCGGGGCGTCCGTGGTGGGTCAGGCGCCGGCACGGCGTGGCGCTACTTCGCGCTGCTGGGTGCGGTTTCGACGCTGGGATTCTTCGTGCTGGGTTTCTTCGCCGACAACGAGCGGGTCAGCTTCCATTGGCCGTTGCCGGGCTACCTGGCGCTGCTTGTCGTGGTGCCGCTGTTATTGCAGGAGTGGACGCCGGCGTGGCGGCGTGCGACGTGGAGCATCACGGCGCTCGGCACCCTGTCGATGATGGCGTACTACCTCGCTGTCTCGTTGCCCG
Source organism: uncultured Pseudoxanthomonas sp. (assembly GCF_947498795.1). Taxonomy (NCBI): domain Bacteria; kingdom Pseudomonadati; phylum Pseudomonadota; class Gammaproteobacteria; order Lysobacterales; family Lysobacteraceae; genus Pseudoxanthomonas; species uncultured Pseudoxanthomonas sp. Next base: position 822,628 of record NZ_CANMLQ010000001.1, read on the forward strand.
GGGTGCGCGTAGAGTCCGCCGGCAGCAAGTACTACCCGGAGAACTTCGCGGGTTGGGACCGCCTGGCCGCGGAGGTGCGCGCCACGCGCGCAAGGATGCCCGAGGGCACCATGCTGCTCGCCGACAATTTCAAGACCGGCGCAGCGCTGGGTTTCGCGCTGGACGACGCGGACATTCCGGTACTCGACCATCCGTTGAACCGCAAGCATGGTCGAGCGCCGCAACTCCAGCTCTGGGGCCTGCAGCATGACGGGTCACGCGAAGCGCCCACCTTGCTGGTCGTCGGCGCGACGGACGTCAAGTTCAGTGCCCTGCTCGCGCATTACCAGTATCTCTGCGGGGTCGTCGGTCCCTTGCCGGCGCCGCAGGGGGTGAACATCGACCACGGCGCACGCCGGTTCCTGTTGTTCGCGCTGCCTGCGGTACGTGCGCAGGGCGAATGCATCACGCCCGTGGTCGCCAACATCGATGTCCCTTCGGCCGGCGCGCGTGTCGGGCGTCGATTCACCGTGGGTGGCTGGGCGGTGAAGGATGTGGTTGGTGTCGCGAAGGTGGAAGTGCTGCTGGATGGTCGCGCGGTCGCCGAGACCACGCAGGCGGGCGCGAATGATTGGTTGCGCACGTTCCTCAAGGGGGCGTCGCGTGACCCGAGAATGCCGGTGGTCCAGTTCAGGGCCGATGTCGATGCCGGCGACATGCCGGCGGGCCGGCATTGGTTGGGGTTGCGGGTGACCGGCGGCGACGGCAGCGTCGAAACCTGGGCAGAGCAACCGGTCGATATCCGCTGACGGTCGGCCGGATCAGGGCAGGTCGAAGCCGGCCTCGCGCAGCATCCGTGAAAGGGCGATCAGCGGCAGGCCGACCAGCGCCGTGGGATCGGTCGATTCGATGGCCTCGAACAGGGTGATCCCCAGCCCCTCCGACTTGAAGCTGCCGGCGCAGTCGAACGGCTGCTCGACATCCACGTACCGCTCGATTTCCGCTTCGGCGAGGTCGCGGAAGCGGACCGTGGTGATGTCCTGGGCCTCCAGGACGTGGTCGTCGCGCACCAGGCAGACGGCGGTGTGAAAGCGCACCTGACGCCCTGACATGGCCGTCAGCTGGGCGATGGCGGCCTCCCGGTGGCCCGGCTTTCCCAGGGGGTGTCCATCCAGCTCCGCCGCCTGGTCGGCGCCGATGACCCAGCTGCCGGGGTGCTGTCGGGCGATGGCATCCGCCTTGGCACGGGCCAGGCGGGCGGCCATTGCGGGCACGGATTCCGTCGCTCCGGGTGTCTCGTCCACCTCCGGCCGCGCGATGTGCAGGGGCAGGCGCAGTCTTTCCAGCAGTTCGCGCCGGTAGCGGGAGGTGGAGGCGAGCAGCAGTGGCATGGGGCACCGGCAGGGGGACGGGGCGGGGAGTCTGCCCGCCGGCATGGCCGGCGGCAAGCCATCCTCGCCACCAGGGGTGGTTTGACAGTTCGGTATTCGATCCTTAACATTCAGCGGCTTATGTCCGCGAATATGCCCGAGCTGCTCGATGCGTGGCGCATGGTCGCGAACCGGCGCAGCTTCGAAGGCCGCCTTCCGTTGTCCGCCATGACGCGCCTGCAAGGCCTGTTGGCCGACACCGAGGGCGACGTTCGCTACACGGTGGAATTCGACCACGACGCATTGCGGGTCCCGTACCTGGAATTGCAGATCGAGGCCGGCCTTCCGCTGGTGTGCCAGCGTAGCCTGCAGCGCTTCGTGTTGCCGGTGTCGCTGAAGCAGCGGTTGGGTCTGGTGCGCAGCGAAGAGGAAGAAGCCGCGCTGCCGCCCGACTACGAAGCGCTGCTGGTGCCCGAAGACGGCATGCTGCGCCCCGCCGACCTGGTGGAGGACGAACTGGTCCTCGCCGTGCCGGTGGTGGCGGTGGATCCTGCGTCCGACGCGGTGGAACGCGAATGGGCGGCGGACGAAGAAGAGGTGGCGAGGGTCAGCCCGTTCGCGGCGCTGGCCTCGCTGAAGAAAGACTAGCCGCTACCGCGGTCTGGCAACACGAACCATACGGTTCACCAACAGATACAAGAGCTGGAGCAATCCCATGGCTGTGCAGAAATCCCGCGTCACCCCGTCCCGTCGTGGCCAGCGTCGTTCGCACGACGCGCTGACCGCCAAGCAGCTGTCGACCGACCCGACCACGGGCGAGATCCACCTGCGCCACCACGTGACCGCCGACGGCTACTACCGCGGCAAGAAGGTCATCGCCACCAAGACCTCGGCGGTCGAGGAAGATTGATCCGTGCGGCGCGCCCTCACGCAGGGCGCGCTTTCCGCATGATCGATGACTACCAGGGCCCGCATCCGGGCCGGCAATGGGGGCGTGCATGAGCGAGCCGGGCAACAAGGGGCGCATTTACGCGCGCATCGCCGGAACGGGCAGCTATCTGCCTGAAAAGGTGCTGACCAACGAGGACCTCTCGAAACTGGTCGATACCAGCGACGAGTGGATCCAGTCCCGCACCGGCATCCGCGAGCGGCACATCGCCGCCGAAGGCGAGACGGCCGGCGACCTGGGTTACCAGGCTGCGCTGCGCGCGCTCGAAGCCGCGGGCGTCGATGCTTCCGAGATCGACCTGATCGTCGTCGGCACCACCACCCCCGACCTCATCTTCCCGTCCACCGCCTGCCTGATCCAGGCGCGCCTCGGCGCGACCGGCTGCGCCGCGATGGATGTCAATGCCGCGTGCTCCGGCTTCATCTACGCGTTGAGCGTGGCGGAGAAGTTCATCCGCTGCGGCGATGCGAAGACCGCGCTCGTCATCGGCACCGAAACACTTAGCCGCATCGTCGACTGGACCGAGCGCACCACCTGCGTGCTGTTCGGCGACGGCGCCGGTGCGGCCGTGCTCAAGGCCGATGGCGAAACCGGCATCCTCAGTACCCACCTGCACGCCGATGGCAGCAAGAAGGAATTGCTGTGGAATCCGGTCGGTGTGTCGACGGGTTTCAAGGCCGACGAGCCGAACAACGGCATCCGCATCGAGATGAAGGGCAACGACGTGTTCAAGTACGCCGTCAAGGCGCTGGACAGCGTGGTCGACGAAACGCTCGATGCCAATGGGCTGGACAAGCACGACCTAGACTGGCTTATTCCCCACCAGGCCAATCTGCGCATCATCGAAGCCACGGCCAAGCGCCTGGACATGTCGATGGACCAGGTGATCGTGACCGTCGACAAGCATGGCAACACGTCGTCCGGATCGGTGCCGCTGGCGCTGGATACGGCAGTGCGTTCCGGTCGCGTGCAGCGCGGACAACTGCTGTTGCTGGAGGCCTTCGGTGGCGGTTTCACCTGGGGTTCGGTGCTGCTGCGCTACTGACGCGCACACCCTGGCCGCAGGCGAAGGCGATGCCGCAGGGCATCGCCTTCTTCGTTTCCGGCATCGCGTTTCCTGCTACATGTGATCTTCATGCATGCGTCACGTCGTCGCATGCGCATACGCCCCGGTACAGACAATCCGAAGCGTTCGCCCGTATCATCGCGGCCTGATTTTCATGCAGGATGTCCGAGTGACTTCCCCCCAACTCGCTTTCGTATTCCCGGGCCAGGGCTCGCAGTCGGTCGGCATGCTGGCGGAGTTGTCCGAACTGCATCCGATCGTACGCGAGACGTTCGCCGAAGCGTCCGAAGGTGCCGGCGTGGACCTGTGGGCACTGTCGCAGGGCGGCCCCGAGGAAATGCTCAACCGCACCGAATACACGCAGCCGGCGCTAATGGCCGGCGGCATTGCCGTGTGGCGCGCGTGGCAGCAGCAGGGCGGTGCGCAGCCCGCCCGGCTCGCCGGCCACAGTCTGGGCGAATACACGGCCCTGGTCGCAGCAGGTGCGCTTTCGCTGAAGGACGGTGCGCACCTCGTGCGCTTGCGCGGTCAGCTGATGCAGGACGCCGCACCGGCGGGCGTCGGCGCGATGGCAGCCGTGCTGGGTGCCGAAGATGCCTTGGTTGCTGAAGTCTGCACGTTGGCATCGGACAGCAAGGTGGTGGTGCCCGCGAACTACAACTCGCCCGGCCAGATCGTGATCGGCGGCGACAGCGATGCGGTGGAGCGTGCGATCGCGCTGCTCACCGAGCGCGGCATCCGCAAGGTCGTGAAGCTGGCCGTCAGCGTGCCCTCGCATACGCCGCTGATGCGCGAAGCCGCGAATCGCCTGGCCGAGGTGATGGCGGGCCTGTCGTGGCATGCGCCGTCGCTGCCGGTGGTGCAGAACGTGGACGCGACGGTGCACGACGGGGTTGATGCGATCCGCGACGCACTGGTGCGCCAGCTCTACCTGCCGGTGCGCTGGACCGACTGCGTGCAGGCGCTGGCATCCGACGGCGTCGCGCGCATCGCCGAATGCGGCCCGGGCAAAGTACTGGCCAGCCTGGTCAAGCGCATCGACAAGAGCCTCGACGCGCGCGCCATCGGTGGCGTCGGCGATTTCCAGGGTGCGTTGGCCGACTGGCAATCCTGATACGCAGCGACACGCGTTCCCTTATCCTGTCCGCCGCTATCGCGCGGACCCGTCCCGAGGACCTCCATCATGAGCAAACCCCTGCAGGGTGAAATCGCGCTGGTCACCGGCGCCAGCCGCGGCATCGGCGCGGCCATCGCAGACGCGCTGGCTGCGCAGGGCGCGACCGTCATCGGTACCGCCACCAGTACAGCGGGCGCGCAGGCCATCGGTGAGCGCTTGGCAAACGCAGGCGGCCATGGCCGCGAGCTCAACGTGACCGACGCTGGCGCCGTGGATGCGTTGATCGACGGCATCGCCAAGGAATTCGGCGGCATCTCCATCCTCGTCAACAATGCCGGCATCACGCGCGACAACCTGCTGATGCGGATGAAGGACGAAGACTGGCAGGCCATCCTCGACACCAACCTCACCAGCGTCTATCGCACATCGAAGGCGGTGATGCGCGGCATGATGAAGGCACGCAAGGGCCGCATCATCAACATCGCCTCGGTAATCGGCGTGACGGGCAATGCGGGCCAGGCGAACTATGCGGCGGCCAAGGCCGGCATCATCGCGTTCTCGAAGTCGCTGGCGAAGGAGATCGGCAGCCGCGGCGTGACCGTGAACGTGGTCGCTCCCGGCTTCATCGCCACCGACATGACCAAGGATCTGCCCGAAGAGACCAAGACCGCGCTCGCCGGCCAGATCGCGCTGGGTCGCCTGGGCGAGCCGGCCGACATCGCCAATGCGGTCGCGTTCCTCGCAGGGCCGGCCGCGGGCTACATCACGGGCGAGACCCTGCACGTCAACGGCGGCATGTACATGCCGTAAGAATTAGCTGTAAGTGGTTGATTCGGGTGCGTTTGGCGATACCTGCCCGGCGTCCCCGGTTTCCACTACACTATCCCCGGTTTGCCTTCGCCCCGCGTCGGCAGAATCCAACAAGTCACCCATCTCCGTCTGGAGCGAATCCATGAGCAGCATCGAAGAACGCGTCAAGAAAATCGTCGTCGAACAACTCGGCGTGAAGGAAGAAGAAGTCACCACCAGCGCATCGTTCGTCGATGACCTGGGCGCCGACTCGCTGGACACCGTTGAACTGGTGATGGCGCTGGAAGAAGAGTTCGAATGCGAGATTCCGGACGAGGAAGCCGAGAAGATCACTTCGGTGCAGCAGGCCATCGACTACGTCAAGGCGCACGTCAAGGCGTAAGTCGGGCGATCGCAGCAAACCGTGTCGGGGCCGCGCATGCGGCCCCGCGCGTATCCGGCCCCCCATGCGCCCGCGTAGGGCGCGGCCGCCAAGAGTCATGAGGAATCCGATATGAGCCAGCGTCGTCGCGTCGTCGTCACCGGCATGGGCCTGGTGTCCCCCCTGGGCAATGACATGGCCAGCAGCTGGGACGGCATCGTCAACGGGCGTTCGGGCCTGGGCCCGATCACCACCTTCGATACCGAGGGCTACAGTACGAAGATCGCGGGCGAGATCCGCGGTTTCGATCCCACGTCCTTCGTTCCGCCGAAGGATGTGAAGAAGATGGACTCGTTCATCCACTACGGCCTGGCCGCGTCGCTGATGGCGATGGACGACGCCGGGCTGGAAGTGACCGAAGCCAATGCCGAGCGCATCGGCGCGATCATCGGCGCCGGCATCGGCGGCATCCTCGGCATCGAGGAAACCGCGGTGAAGCTGCATGAAGGCGGCCCGCGCAAGATTTCCCCGTTCTACATCCCCAGCACCATCATCAACATGCTGCCGGGCCACCTCAGCATCATGAAGGGGTTGAAGGGCCCGGGCTATTCGGCGGTCTCCGCCTGCGCCACCTCCAACCATTCCATCGGCATCGCCATGCGCACCATCCAGTACGGCGATGCCGACGTGATGGTCGCCGGCGGTGCCGAGCGCGGCTCGTCCCCGACCTCGGTGGGCGGCTTCTGCGCGATGAAGGCCATGTCCACCCGCAACGAGGATCCGACCCGGGCGTCGCGTCCGTGGGACAAGGATCGCGATGGCTTCGTGCTGGGCGACGGTGCCGGCATCCTGGTGCTGGAGGAATACGAACACGCCAGGGCACGCGGTGCGCGCATCTACTGCGAGCTGGCCGGCTTCGGTGCCTCGCAGGATGCGTTCCACATGACCGCGCCCAGCGAGAACGGCGAAGGTCCGTCGCGCTGCATGCTGTCGGCGTTGAAGGACGCCGGACTGAATGCGGACCAGGTCGAATACCTCAACGCGCACGGCACCTCCACGCCGCTGGGCGACCTGGCCGAGACGCTGGCGATGAAGCGCGCGCTGGGCGACCACGCGTACAAGATCATGGTCAGCTCCACGAAGTCGATGACCGGCCACCTGCTGGGTGCGGCGGGCGGCGCGGAAGCCATCTTCTCCGTGCTGGCCATCCATCACGGCATCATCCCGCCGACCATCAACCTGGACGAGCCGGGCGAAGGCTGCGATCTCGACTACGTGCCCAACACCGCCCGCGATAAGAAGATCGATGTCGCGGTGTCGAACGGTTTCGGTTTCGGCGGCACCAACGGCACGCTGGTGTTCAAGCGGATCTGACGACGCTCGCTTCTCCCTTCGGGAGAAGGTGGCGCGTAGCGCCGGATGAGGGTACGGCGGAACCATCGACCGTTGAACCGTCGCCTTTTCTCCGTACCCTCACCCCAACCCCTCTCCCGATGGGAGAGGGGCCAGGACCACGATGATCGAAACCCGCGCACTTCCCGCCACCATCGACCTGCTGGCCCTGCATCGCCTCGATCCGCAGCGCTATCCGGTCCTGCTGGAATCCGTGGCCTCGGGCACCGCGCAAGGACGCTGGGATTTCCTGCTGATCGCCGACGGCACCGGCTTTCGCCTGGATGCCGACGGGATCACTCGTGACCTGCAGGGCGGCGTGGAGCCCGGCGATTTCCTCGCCGCGCTCGACCGACACTGGCAGGCGCAGCGCATCCCGCGCGAGGAACCGCGTTGGCCGTTCCGCGGGGGCTGGGCGTTGCTGCTGGCGTACGAACTGGCGCAACAGGTAGAACCGGTGCTGCAGCTTCCGCAGGCCCCCGCGACGCAGCCCGTTGCGCTGGCCCTGCGGTGTCCTGCGGCCGTCCTGCGTGATCGCAGCACCGGCGATTGTGTCGTGGTGGCGGAAGCGGGGCAGACCGACCTGATCGAGCGCACCGCGGTCGACATCGCACGCGGTGCCGACATGCCACCGCTACCCGCCTTGCGACCACCTACGCGCATCGACGAAGACGAGCCGTCACGCTTCACCGAGGGTGTCCATCGCATCCTCGATTACTTGCGCGCCGGCGATATCTTCCAGGTCAATCTGTCGCGTGCCTGGCAGGCGCGCTTTGATACGCTACTCGATCCGGCCACGCTGTATGCGCGACTGCGCACCGCCAATCCGGCGCCATTCGCGGGACTGTTCGCCACACCGCACTGGACGGTCGTCAGCTCCTCGCCGGAACGCCTCGTGTCGGTGCGTGGCGACGTGGTCGAAACCCGGCCCATCGCGGGCACCCGTCCTCGCTTCGAAGGCGACGATGATGCGGCACGCATCCGCGAACTCGTCGGCCACCCGAAGGAACGCGCCGAGCATGTGATGCTTATCGACCTCGAGCGCAACGACCTGGGCCGCGTCTGCACGCCCGGCAGCGTGCAGGTGGACGAACTGATGACGGTGGAAAGCTACGCGCATGTGCACCACATCGTCAGCAACGTGCGCGGCCACCTGCGCGACGACGCCACGCCCGGCGACGTCATCCGCGCCACCTTCCCCGGCGGCACCATCACCGGCTGCCCGAAGGTGCGCTGCATGCAGATCATCGCCGAGCTGGAACAGGTGCCGCGCGGCGCCTACACCGGCGCGTTCGGCTGGCTCAACCGCGATGGCGACCTGGACCTGAACATCCTGATCCGCAGCGCCGAAGTCGTCGCCGATGGCAGCGGCAGCGTGGCCCGGTTCCGCACCGGCGCCGGCATCGTGGCCGATTCGGTCCCGGACAAGGAGCTGGACGAAACCCGCGCCAAGGCCCGCGGGGTGCTGCGGGCGCTGGAAGGCTGACCGCGCGCCTACAGCCTGAGACGGCGACCGGGTATCCTGCACGGCCTGGCTTCATACCCCGAGGATTGCGTGGCGTCAGCACTCAAGCGCGGTTGCCGCTTCATCGTCATTGCCTTCGCCCTGCTGCTGCTCCTGGTGGCGGGGGCGGCGTTCTGGCTGTGGCAGGGCCATCGCGGTTTCGCGGACGCGCCGATCGGCGGCGTGGCGGCCGACACCACCGTCGAGGTGGCGCGTGGCGATGCCTTCCCGACCGTCTTGCGCAAGTTGCGCGAAAAAGGGGTTTCCCACGGCACCGACCTGCAGTGGCGGTTGCTGGCCCGCCGGACCGATACGGCCAGCCAGCTCAAGGTGGGCGAGTACGCGCTGGATCCATCCCTGACTCCGCGCGAACTGCTGCAGCGCATGCGTGAAGGCCGCACGCTGCAATACCGTTTCACCATCGTCGAGGGCTGGAACATCCGGCAACTGCGCGCGGCGCTGCGCAACGCTACGCCACTGCAGCAGAAAACCCCGGACCTTAGCGATGCCGAACTGATGGCGGCGCTTGGCCATGCCGGGCAGCATCCGGAAGGCCGCTTCCTGCCCGAGACCTATGTCTACACCCGCAGCGAATCCGACCTCGATGTGCTCAAGCGCGCCCATGCTTCTATGGAGAAGGCGCTGGCCGCCGCGTGGGAAGCACGTGGGCCGGACATCCCGCTGCAGTCGGCGGACGAGGCGCTGATCCTGGCGTCGATCATCGAGAAGGAAACCGGCATCGCCGAAGAGCGTCCGGCCATCGCCGGCGTGTTCGCGCGCCGGTTGAAGATCGGCATGCCGCTGCAGACGGATCCCACCGTCATCTACGGCATCGGCAGCAGCTACGACGGCAACATCCGCCGCCGCGACCTGACCACGGATACGCCGTACAACACCTATACACGTCGCGGCCTGACGCCGACGCCCATCGCCATGCCGGGTGTCGACGCATTGAAGGCGGCAGTGAATCCTGCCGAGGGCACCGCGCTGTACTTCGTCGCGGTCGGCGATGGCAGCGGACGGCACATCTTTTCGACCACGCTCGCCGAGCACAACGCGGCGGTGGCGCGCTACCTGGTGACGCGCCGCGAAACCCTCCGCAAGGCGGAAGCGCCGTGAGCGAGGCCCTGCTGTCGCAGCCGCGGCTGATCACGCTGGAAGGCGGCGAGGGTGCAGGCAAGACCAGCGCCATCGCCGCGATCCGCGACCGACTGCAGGCCGCGGGCCATGACGTGGTGCTGACGCGCGAACCGGGTGGAACGCCACTGGCCGAGCGGATCCGCGAGCTGCTGCTGGGAGCGCAGGACGAGCCGCTTGCGGCTGAGACCGAACTGCTGCTCATGTTCGCGTCGCGCGCGCAACACGTGCGCCAGATCGTACGTCCGGCGCTGCGGCGCGGCGCGTTCGTCATCAGCGACCGCTTCACCGATTCGAGCTACGCCTACCAGGGCGCTGGACGAGGCCTGGATCCGGAGTGGATCGCTGCGCTGGAACGTCGTGCCGTCGGCCTGAAGCCGGGCCTGACCCTGCTGCTCGACCTCGACGTGCGCGAAGGTCGCGCGCGGACGGCGGGCCGCGACCTGTGGCCGGACCGTATCGAAAGCGAGCAGGATGATTTCTTCGAACGGGTGCGCGCCGGCTTCCGGGCGCGCGCAGTGGCCGAACCGCACCGTTTCCGCGTGATCGATGCCGCACAGCCGCCTGCCGGCGTCGGCGCTGCCGTCGAGGCCGCCATCGGTGCCTACCTGCGCACGCTGACCGACAGCGATCTGGCATGAGCGCCGCGTTCTCGCCCTGGCAGCAGCGCGCCTACGACCACGCCGTCGCGGCGTTGGCGTCCGGTCGCCTGGGCCATGGGTTGCTGGTGTGCGGCCCGGCGGGTCTGGGCAAGCGCGCCGTGCTGGACCGCCTGGCGCGACGCGTCCTGGCCCAGCAGCGGGACGCGGACGGCGAGCCCGCGCCGGGCGACCGCAGCACCCGCCTGATCGACGCGGGCACGCATCCCGACCTGCACATCGTCTCGTTCGTCGCCACCAAGGATGGCAGCAAGCTGCGCACAGAGATCGTCATCGACCAGATCCGCGAGGTGTCGCAGAAGCTGGCGCTCACGCCCCAGTACGGCGGTGCGCAGGTAGCGCTCATCGATCCGGCCGACGCCATCAACCGGTCGGCGTGCAACGCGCTGCTGAAGACGCTGGAAGAGCCCGCCCCGAACCGCTACCTCTGGCTGGTCAGCGCACAGCCCGCACGCCTGCCGGCGACCATCCGCAGCCGCTGCCAGCGCATCGAGTTCCGCCTGCCGCCCCGCGACGAGACATTGGCCTGGCTGCGGGCACAGGGCCATGCGCCTGCAGACGCCGTCCGCGCCCTGGACGCGGCACGCGGCCACCCCGGTCTTGCCGACGATTGGCTGCGCCACGATGGCCTGGCGCTGCGCGAAGCGGTGGCACGTGATTTGCAGCGGCTGGAGAGGGGCGAGATCGGCGTGGTGGAGACCGCGCAGCGCTGGGCCAACGACGAGCTGGCCGATGCGCGACTGCGCCACGCGGCGGATCTCGCGCTGGAACAGGCGGGCACCGTCGGCTTGACCGATCCTGCCCGATTGAACAAGCTGGCCACCTGGTTCGACGCCGCCAACCGCACCCGTGATCTCCTGCGGACCACGGTGCGCGGCGATCTCGCCATGGTGGAACTGCTGCTGGCCTGGGCCGGTGGCGATCGCGGACGCGCTGTCGGGGCGCGCCGCTGACCGAAACACGGAGACGTCGATGAATGCAGCAGGTGGACGGCAGGGCATCCTGTCACTGGCAGTGAAGGACAAGGCCGCGCTGTACAACGCCTACATGCCGTTCGTGAAGGGCGGCGGGATCTTCGTGCCCACGCCCAAGCGCTACTTCCTCGGTGACGAGGTGTTCCTGCTGCTGACCCTGCCCGAATCCAGTGATCGCCTGCCGGTGGCGGGCAAGGTGGTCTGGGTGACGCCCGTCGGCGCGCAGGGCAACCGCGCTTCCGGCATCGGCGTGCAATTCGCCGAGAACAGCGAAGGCGAAGCCATCAAGAACCGCATCGAAACGATGCTGGCCGGCAGCCTTAACGGCGAGAAGCCCACCCATACGATGTGATGCGCAGGCGGGCTGCATGCTCGCCCTTCCTGTGCACTCTCTCCTGCGTCACGCCCGCGCGCGGCGCAGGTAGCGGATCGCGGCCCGTTCCCATTGCCGGGGCCCGCTCGCATGGCGGGCGGCGCGCTGGAGTGCGCCGTCCTCCCAGCCCGCGAATACGCGCGGATCCACGTAGTTCTTCTCGCAGATGCGCGGCGTGTTCCCCAGCAGGTCGGCGGCGCCACGCAGCACGGCCATCCTGACCTGTGCGCGCTGCGCATCATCGCCGGGCATGGGCGGGTCCTGCATCGCCAACGCGCGGAACGCGAACAGCGTCGCGCCCAGGGTACGGAAGTCCTTCGCGGTGTAGTGGCCCTGCAACTGCGCCTGCAGATAGTCGTTCACATCCCCGGAGGTGATGCGATGGACGCGGCCTTCTTCGCGGTACTGGAAGAGCGCCTGTCCCGGCAGTTGCCGGCACTGCCGTACCAGCCTTACCAGTCGCGCATCGGACACGCGTGATTCGAGCGGCTTACCGCCTTTGCCACGGAACGCGAACCGCACATGGCCTGCGGCGATGAACTGCGCATGCGCATTGCGCAGCGTGGTAAGTCCATACGAACCGTTTTCCCGTGCATAGCTCGCGTTGCCGACGCGGAGCAGCGTGTGGCCGAGCAGGGCGACCACCAGCGCGACCACTTTCCGCCGCGGCAGCCCAGGCAGGGACAGGTCGGCACGGACCTGACGGCGCAGGCGAGGCAGGGCGTCGGCGAATGCGATCAGTCGGTCGTACTTGCGGGCGCCGCGTTCGGCCTGCCATGCCGTGTGGTAGCGGTACTGCTTGCGTCCGCGCGCGTCACGACCGGTCGCCTGCAGGTGGCCTCGCGCATCCGGGCAGATCCACACATCGGTATAGGCAGGTGGAATGGCCAGTTGGCGGATGCGCGCGAGTGTCGCGTCGTCGCGCACGGGACGCCCACGCGGATCCACGTACGCGAACCCGCGCCCGCGGCGTCGCCGGCGCAGGCCGGGCATGGCATCGGAGGTATAGCGCAGTCCGGCCAAGCGGGGTCAGAACTCGTCCACGTACTCGAGTACCAGCCCATACTGCTCGCCGATGTCGTCCGCAGTGGCGCGTACGCGGTCGGCATGCGACGACGTGGCTTCCACTTCGACGGCATGCACGTCGTCGCCGGGCATGTCGTCCGAAAGGCCGGCGGAACTGGAATCATCGTCGTCCATGTGCGGCATCAGGTCGGCGAGTTCCTCCACCCGCTCGACGCCGTCCACGCCATGCAAGGCGGCCAGCAGGGCATCGAAGCCTGTGCGCGGGCCCGTCGCCCGCAATCTGATCATGGTCATGGTTGTCCTCGTTGCGGGGCGCATGTGTCTTGCCGGCGAACTTAGGGGCGGCGAAGTCACGTCCCCGTGAAGTCCGGCGAGGCAGCGCATGATGCGTTCAGGATGCGGTGGCGCGAGCGTACCCGCGCAGGGTCTCGCCTGATCCGCGTTCGCGTCGCACGGCATGCTCAGCGGGCGTGCGGCCCGGATGTCGTCGTCGAGGCCGCGGAGAGCATGGTTCCGCCATTGAGCCACCTGCCAATCACCGTGTGCCGCACGAGCAGTTGGTAGCTCGCGAACGACAGCAGGAACGTGGCAGCCAGCGACGCCGCGAACTCGAGCGTCCAGTGCCACGGCACGTCCAGCAGCCGGTACTGGACGGCCAGAAGCACGGGCAGATGGATCAGGTAGACCCAGTACGCGCTGTCGGCGAGCCAGCGCAGGGCGGTGCTGCGCGAATCCAGCCATCGCTTGGACGCCAGCAGGCACCAGAGCGTCATCCAGCTTCCCGCGCATGCTTCCAGCAGCGCGCGCACGCCGTGTGCCCAGGCAGAGGCGTGTTCGGTCTCGAAGCCGTCGGTCCATCGAAACAGCCAGGCGTAGGCGGCGAGCGCGCCGGCCAGCAGGAACGACGAAAGGGGACGAAGGCGATCGAGCAGCCCGTCATGGCGGCACAGCTGGTAGCCGAACGCGAAATACAGCCCGAAGAACACCAGCGCCCACAGCGCGGGCACGAAAAATTCCGGCGCCGGCCATGGCGCGCCGACCATCATCAGTGCCGGTGCCGTCAGCACAGGGCCCGCCACGACCCAGGCGAGTGCAGGCATCCCGAAAAGCCGGGTGCCGATGCGTCCAAGGCCCAGGGCCGAGGCGACCCAGACCAGCAGCGTGAACAGCATCAGATAGAACAGGAACCACAGGTGCGCCCACCCCGGCATCGCGGGCATGGCGCCGTGCTGATCGATGAAGGCACGGATCCATGCCAGTGCCGGCGGTGGATTCGACGCCGTTTCAGCGGCGTGTTGCGTCAGCCAGGTCATGCCGGCGAGGAGGGGAGGCGTCAGCACGAGCAACGGCAGCAGGATGCGCCTGCATCGATGGCGGAACAACGCCGCCATCGAGCGGCGTGTCACCAGCCGTGCCGAAAAGTAGCCTGCGATGGCGAAGAACAGCGGCATGCGGAACAGGTGCACGAACCACGCGACTGCGTCGACGACCGACGAATTCTCCCGATCCGCGGCCGGCCATAGCGGATGCATGAGCGGGCTGTAGGCCAGCGCTGCATGGAAGACCACGCCGGCCAGCATCGCCAGCGCGCGCAGGTTGTCCATGGCGTGGAGGCGATCCCCGGGCGGCACGATGGCGCCGCTCAGAGGAACGAGGTCTTGCGCGCGTGCACCCAGCCGGCGATGAGGATGGCGATGCCGATCACCGCCAGTTCGGCGCCGATCAGTCCGAGCACCTGCGGACTCCAGACGATGGCATCGCCGCGCAGGTGTTCGCGAATTCCGGGCATCGAGGTGACCCAGTAGAGGAAGGGGCCGATCAGCGTCATCAGTGCCAGCATCGCGAAGACGTTCCAGCCTTCGGAATCCACCGCGATCACCATGCACAGCGAGAGGCAGAAATTGGCCAGCATGAACAACGCCACGACGACCAGCCACGGCACCATGCCGTCCGGGCGGGGCGTGGTCAGTACCAGCGCCAGCAGGAAGCCGCCAACCAGCAGGAACGGCACCAGGTAGATGGCTAAATTGGCCAGCAACTTGCCCCAGAACACGTCCATGGGCGTCACGGGCAGGCTCATGACGAAGGCTTGGGTCTGCTGCTTGCGTTCGAGCATCACTGAAGACTGGATGGCGTAGGAACCCACCACGAGCAGCAGCACCAGCAACAGCAGCGCGCCCGCCGAGGCCAGCAGCGGCGTGCCCATGCCCACCAGCCCCAGCGCCAGCAACAGGCCGGCGACGAAACCGGCGAGTTGCTTCTGGTAGACCTGCCAGTCCTTGACGATCAGCTTGCGGACCACCGCGCCATCGGATGCGAGCCAGTTCATGCGTTGTTCCCTCCGCGGACGGTGGTGACGAAAATGTCTTCCAGCGCCATCGGCTCGACTGATTCGATGTGGAGACCGATGGCCTGCAGTGCGGGCAGCGTGGTGGCGTCGAAGGCGCCGGTCTTCACTTCCAGCAGGGGCGCGCTGTCGCGGATCGAGGCGATGCCGGGCAGCCGCCTGAGCGCGTCGGTCGAAGCGCCACGGCAAAGGATCCGCCGCCAGCCGTCGAGGAAGGATTCCTTGTCGCGCGACGCGACCACGCGGCCGCCATGCAGGAAGGTGATCGAATCGGCGATCTGTTCGATGTCCGCGGTGTTGTGCGACGAAAACAGGATCGAGCGTTCCTCGTCGCGCAACACATCGGCCAGTGCGTCCAGCACCTCGCCGCGCGCGACCGGGTCCAGTCCCGTGGTCGGTTCGTCCAGCAACAGCAGGCGTGGATGGCGGGCGAAGAGCAGCAGCAGCAATGCCTTGACGCGCTGTCCGTGCGAGAACCCGGCGAGCGCCTGGTGCGGCCGCAGGTCGAAGCGCTTCAGCAGATCCTGCGCATAGGCTTCGTCCCACGCGGGATAGACGCTGCGGACGAAGTCCATGTGCCAGCGCAGGCTTTGCCCGCGGTAAAGGCGCATGTCGTCGGAGGCGTAGCCGACTTCCTGCTTCACCGAGACCTGGGCGTGTGGCATGGGCTGGCCGAGCACGTCGACCTTGCCGCCATCGGCCCGCACGAGGCCCATCAACAACCGCAACAGCGTCGACTTGCCGGCGCCGTTGACGCCGACCAGGCCCATGACCTGGCCCGTGGGAAGCGCGAGGTCGATGTCGCGCAGCGCGAAGTCGTCATACCGCTTGTGCACGCCTTCGAGTGCGATGGCGAGTGTCATCGTGGCTTCCTTCCGTCGGGATCGATGAGGGGTTTGTCGGGTTCGTCGGACAGGGCCTGTTCGACGCGATCGAGGACCTGCCGGCGGTCGAGGCCGAGTTTCCTGGCCGCCTCGAGCAGGCCGGCGAGTTGCGACTGGAATTCCTGGGCGGCGAGCATCTGCGTGGCGTCGAGACTCTCGGCCACGAACGAGCCTTTGCCCTGCCGCGTCACGATGACGCCGGCCCGTTCCAGTTCCAGGTAGGCCCGCTTGACCGTGATCACGCTGACCCTGCTGCCCGCTGCCAGCTCGCGGATGGACGGGAGCGGCGCGCCGGCCTTCCATTCGCCGGCCATGACCTTGGCGACCACCTGCGCGATGATCTGCTCGTACATCGGCGTGATCGAATGGGGAGACAGCAGCAGGTCCGTATCCATTCAACCCCCGTGCGCGTGAGGCACGCTGCGTGGCGATGCAGCGGTGGCGAGGGAAGCCCCCCTATCGGTTTCGCGAGCCAAGCGTAGAAGTCCCAAGTCGGCATCTGTGTATAGTGAGTATACACAGTAGTTCATTGCCGTCAATGCATCGCTCGCCGGCGGATCGCTGCCCGCGGCCGACGTGCTGAGGCGTGGACCGGGTGGGGTGGGTGCGACCCGGCTGATGCACAATGCGACCCCCTGCCGGACCCGGACGCACCATGGACCTCGAGACCCTCCTGACCGCCGCATTGCGTGAAGCCGGCTATGGCCAGGACGCCATCGGTTCGGCCATGCCGAGGATCCTGCGCATCCTGGAAGCCGAAGACGTGCGCATCGAGGTCGGTCGCGCGCTGTCGCGGAAGGAGCGCGAGTACGTGCGTCTCCAGCTCGAACTCGGACTGAGCGTGCGGGAAGTGGCTGCCGGGCTGAAGAAGTAAAGCGGCGCCATGCCTGGCCCTGCGCCGCGCTCCGGGCGGCGTGTTCGCCCCCCCGACATCGACGGACTGTCGCCCGGCACGCTGCAGTTGCCGCCCGGCGCATGGCCGACGGTACTGGATTGCCTGTGCGAACGTTTTCCCGCCATTCCACGCGTGCAATGGATCGAGCGGATGGCGCGCGGGCGCGTCGTGGATGGCGACGGGAACCCGGTGACCCCATCCCGCTCCTATCGTGTGGGGCTGGACATCCATTACTACCGCGAAGTCGCCGACGAGCCCGTCATTCCGTTCGACGAAATCATCCTGCACCTGGATGACGACCTGCTCGTTGCGGACAAGCCGCACTTCCTCCCCGTCGTGCCCGCGGGCCGGCACGCCCGTGAAACGCTGCTGGCGCGCCTGGTCCGCCGCACCGGCAATCCCGCACTGGTGCCACTGCACCGGATCGATCGCGAGACGGCGGGGGTGGTGATGTTCTCCACCCGGCCGGAAAGCCGCGCGCGTTACCAGGCGCTGTTCCGCGAGCGAAGGATCGAGAAGCGCTATCAGGCGATCGCGCCGGCGCTGCCGCACCTCGTGTTCCCCTGCATCCGCACCAGCCGGATCGTCGCCGGCGAACCGTTCTTCCGCGTGCAGGAAGTCCAAGGGGTGGCGAACAGCGAAACACGCATCGATGTCATCGCGCGCGGCGGCAATCGCTGGCGCTACGCGCTGACGCCGGTCACCGGCCGCAAGCATCAGCTGCGCGTGCACATGGCGGCACTCGGCGCGCCGATCGCTGGCGATACGTTGTATCCCTCAGTGCGCCATCGCGCTGTCGGCGACCATGCGGCGCCCTTGCAACTGCTGGCCGAGCGGCTTGCGTTCATGGATCCGCTCCTCGGGATCGAGCGCTGTTTCACCAGCGGCTTTGCGCTTGACGCGTGAGCACCATCGTCACGGGCCCGCGGCGCTTGCTCGCTTGCTGCCCAGCCAAGGCAGGGCGAACAGCCAAAGCCCGGTGATCAACTGCAGGAACAACGGCGGCAGGGGCGAGTACGTCACCCACGCCGGTGGTTCGCCCGTCATCGCCGCCCGCCAGGCGAAGTTGAGCACGACAGTCAGGGTGAACACGATGGATAGCCCGCGATGGCTCTGGCGGGAAAGACGCGCGATGCTCACGGCATCTCCTTGTGCTGGCGTTCAATCATCTTCCAGCCGTTGCCGGAAGGATCGCGGAAGCCCGCATCGACCTGGCCGTAGCGGCTGATGGGCGCCTGGATGAACTCAACGCCGTTCGCGCTCAGGGCTTCGTAGGTGGCCTTGCAGTCCTTCACTGTCAGCACCAGCGGCGGCATCGCGCCCTTGGCGACCAGGCTGTCCAGCGCGGCGGTGGTGGCGGCGTCGTGCAGCGGCGGGCCTGGCATGAACAGACCGAGTTGCACCGAGGGCTGTTCGGGATGCTGCACCGTCAGCCAGCGGTAGTCGCCGTTGCGTATGTCCGCCTGCACGCGGAAGCCGAGCTTGTCCACGTAAAACGCGAGCGCCTCGTCCTGGTCGCGGACGTACACGCCGATCACATCGATGCCCTGGATCATGGGACCTCCTTCGTTGGTGGCGCCACCGTAGCTGCGACGGCCTGCCTGCGCTTCTCCAAAACTGCGGTCTTCAGGTCAGGACGTTCGGCCGCACGCAGCACGCACTCGGGGATGGCGCCGGCCAGGGTCGCGGATGCGCGTGCGCGCTGGCGATACTCGCGCGGGCTTTCACCGGTGATGTCGCGGAAGATGCGGCCGAAGGTGCCGATGCTGGTCCAGCCGGTCTTCAGGGCGATGTCGATGACCGGCGCGTCGGTATCGCGCAGCAGGGATGCCGCGCGTTCGATGCGCCGCGTCAGCAGGTAGCGGTGCGGCGGCAGGCCGAAGGCCTGCTTGAACGAACGCGCGAAGTGCGCGGGCGAAACGGCGCTGACCTCCGCCAG
Source organism: uncultured Pseudoxanthomonas sp. (assembly GCF_947498795.1). Classification (NCBI taxonomy): domain Bacteria; kingdom Pseudomonadati; phylum Pseudomonadota; class Gammaproteobacteria; order Lysobacterales; family Lysobacteraceae; genus Pseudoxanthomonas; species uncultured Pseudoxanthomonas sp. Next base: position 841,410 of record NZ_CANMLQ010000001.1, read on the forward strand.
CCGCTCGACCGCCCACGCCTGGTCGGGGAAGGCATCCATCCGGTCCTTGGCGCGCAACAGCCGGCGCAGCAGTTCTGGGCTCTGGGTCATGGGCAACAGGCTACTGGAGGTGATCACGAGGCGAGGGTGGCCGGACGTGATGGCTGCGCATAGTCTGCCCCCTCGTTGTCGCTTGGAGCGGTCGCTGGTCGCCATAATGGGCATCGCCGCAGGGCACGGCCGTGATGGAAATTCCGCATGATCCGCTGCACGATCCTCTTGTTCGCAGGGCTGCTGACGATGGCGGTGTCGACGGCCCGCGCAGCGCCGCCCGCGGCCGCGTCTCATCCTCCGGCGACTCCGCTGGAACACCTCCCCGCCCTGAAGGGCGACTACTTCCCGCTGACCGATCCGGGTTCCGGTCGCGTGCACCACGTCTACGTCCGCTATCCCGAGAGCTATGACGCCCGATCGGCCACGCGCTACCCGGTGGTGTACGTGCTGGACGGCGACAGCCTGTTTCCGCTGCTGGCGCCGACGCATCTGTTCCTGCATTATGACGAGCGATTGCCCGAAGCGATCATCGTCGGCATCGCCTACGGTGGCTTCGACCCGGCCATCAACAAGCGCCACGTCGATTTCACGGCGCCGGGCAGCGATCCCACCGCAGAGCAGGGTGGAGCGCCGGGCTATCTCGCGTTCCTGCGCGCGCACCTGGTGCCCGAAGTCGAGCGTCGCTATGCCGCCGACCCGGCGCGGCGCGTGCTGGTGGGACAGTCGCGCGCCGGTTACTTCGTGCTGTGGTCCGCATTACAGGATCCGGACCTGTTCTGGGGACGAATCGCCAGCAATCCCTCACCCGGGCCGGCGCGTGAAGCGCTGTTTGTCGCAGCGCGCCCGCACACGCGCGCCGACCTGAGGGTGGCAGTCGCCAGCGGCACGCGCGATACGGCCGAGCGCCAGCGCATCGCGCGCGACTGGACCACGCACTGGTCCACAGCGTCGATGGGTGCACCATGGCGGGTGACCCTGCTGACGATCCAGGACGGCACACATGCGGCGACGATCGGCGAAACCTACCGGCGCGCGATGCTGTGGCTGTTCCGCGAAGACATCCCCACGCCGTGACCGCGGTGCCCCGGCGTGGCGCAGCGCGTCATTCCTGCGTACAGCGGTCGCGATTCGGATGCATCGCCGGGCGCGATCCGTAACCGGCTTCACAGAACCGCGCCGATCGTCGGAAATCGACGTCTCGTGTCACACGATGGGCATCCAAGCGGCTTAGTCTCGAGGCATGGAGACCTTGGCGGACATTCGGGCCATCCTGGCCGCGGCGGGTCAGCGCATCGAGCGCGGGGCGCTGCGCGAGGATCCGCGCGCGTTCATGGATGCGCTGTGGCGGCAGGTCTACGACCGCGCGCCGGATGACCTGCAGCCCTATGTCTGGTCGCGGCTGGCGGATTTCTCGGCGCAGCTCGGCGTCATCGAGGATGTCGCGGCCGAACGCAGCCCGGTACGCGCGCCGCCCGAGGTGTTCGCGCGACGCTAGCCGTGCTCTGGTGAGCCCCTGGTCTCGGCTGGTGAAGGTGCGCTGACCTCTCCGTGTGCGTGCCTGCGTTGTCTTGGGGATGGAAACAGGCAAGACTTACGGCATGAAAGCCGGTATCACCGTTCGCCCCGCACGCCCTTCCGAAGCCGCCGCCCTGTCCACGATGATGCGGCGCACGTTCCTTGCCACCCACGGCCACTGCAGCACGCCGGAGAATGTGGCGGCGCACGTGGCGGCGATGTATTCGCCCGAGCGCCAGGCCGAAGAGATCCGCGACCCCGACACGCTGACCCTGATCGTCGAACAGGACGGCGTGTGGGCCGGCTATGCGCAGCTGCGGTGGGGCACGGTGCCGCCGACCGAGGTGGTGCTGCGGCCCACCGTGGAACTGGCGCGCATCTACCTTGACGAGGCCTTCCACGGCAAGGGCATCGCCGCCGTGCTGGTCTCGCACCTGCTGGCGGCGGCCAAGCTGCGAGGCTCGCGTTCGGCATGGCTTACCGTCTGGCAGGAGGCGCCGCAGGCAATCCGCTTCTGGCGCAAGCACGGCTTCCAGAGCGTCGGCCGGTCCATCTTCTACATCGGCGACGACCCGAAGGAAGACTGGGTGATGACGCAGGCGTTGCCTGAGGGCTGACATCTTCGCCCCACGCTGGGCGCGGGAAGAGAAAGGCCGCTCGGGAGCGGCCTTTTTCATGCGCGGATCAGACCGTTGGCTGACGGAGTGCCGGGTTGTCCCAGCCCGGGCGCGGCGCGAAGCGGTCGCCGTGGCGCGCCTGCAGTGCCTTGAGCTTTTCCCGCAATGCGTCGGGGCCGACCGCTTTCACGTGCTCGATGGGGCCGCCGCGGAACGGAGCGAAGCCGGTGCCGAAGATCACGCCGGCATCGAGCAGGTCGGCATCGGCGACCACGCCGTCGTGCAGGCAGGCGACCGCTTCGTTGAGCAGTGGGAGGATCAGGCGGTCTTCCAGATCGTCAGGCGCCTTGTACTCCTGCGGCACCTGCGGCTTGACGGCCTTGCCGTTCTCCCACTTGTACAGGCCCTGGCCGTCTTTCTTGCCGCGCTTCCCGGGTTCCACCGTGGCCAGTGCCGCGGGCAGTTGCAGGCCGAGGAAGGGCGACAGTTCCGCACCCACGCCCTGCGCCACGTCCAGGCCCACGGTGTCGATCAGTTCGATCGGGCCCATCGGCATGCCGAACTTCACCGCGGCCTTGTCGATCACCGGGCCGGGGATGCCTTCGGCGTAGGCGGTCGCGGCTTCCAGCATGTACGGGAACAGCACGCGGTTGACCAGGAAGCCCGGCGTGCCGGCGACCGGCACCGGGAACTTGTCCAGCGCCTTGCAGAACGCGGCAAGGCGTTTGACGTTCGCTTCGTCCAGCGCGTCGTGCTGCACGATCTCCACCAGCGGCATCAACGCCACCGGGTTGAAGTAATGCAGGCCGGCGAACTGCGCCGGACGCTGGATGTGCTCGCGCAATTCGGTCAGCGGAATCGACGAGGTGTTCGTGGTCAGCAGCGCATCGGCTTTCAGGCGCGGCTCGACGGTCTGGTAGAGATCGCGCTTGGCCTCGGGGTTCTCGATGATCGCCTCGATCACCAGATCGGCCTGCGGCACGCCGTCGCCGGCCAGGTCGCCCTTCAGGCGGGCGGCCACGGCGGGGCGCTTGCTCTCGTCCTTCACCTTCTTGGCGAACAATTCCTGCGCACGCGAGAGCGCGCCATCGATGAAGCGCTGCTCACGGTCCTGCAGGGTGACGTTGAAGCCCTTGTAGGCGGACCACGCCGCGATGTCGCCGCCCATCACGCCGGCACCGACGACATGCACATTCGCGATGCCGTGGTCCCTTCCACCGAGGCCCTTGAGCCGTTCGGTGAGGAAGAAGATGCGGATCAGGTTGCGCGCGGTCGGCGTGCCGGCCAGCTTCACCACCGCCTTGCGCTCGGCATCCAGGCGCGCCTGGATGCCCTTGCCGCCGGCGGTCTTCCAGACGTTGATCAGTGCGTAGGGCGCAGGGTAGTGTGCCTTCGGCGCCTTGCGAGCGACCTGCTTGAGCATCTGCGGCGCCAGCAGTTGGCGCGCGAGCCAGCTGTTGCTGATCCAGCCGGTGAAGCGCTGCTTGAAGGGGCGTTGCGGGCGCGACGCGATCAATGCGACGGCGGCGTCGACCAGCACGGCCGGTTCGGCGATCTTGTCGACCAGGCCCATCGCCTTGGCCGAGCTCGCCGACAGGGTGCGGCCGGTGAGCATCATGTCCATCGCCTTCGGCGCACCCACCAGGCGCGGAAGGCGCGCGCTGCCACCCCAGCCGGGGAAGATGCCCAGCTTCACTTCGGGCAGGCCGATGCGGGTGGACGGATCGCTGCTGGCCACACGGTAGTCGCACGCCAGCGAAATCTCGGTGCCGCCGCCCATGCAGAAGCCGTGGATCGCTGCCACCGTTGGGCAGGGCAGGTCGGCCAGTTTCTGGAAGACGGCCTGGCCGCGGCGGATCGCATCGTTGACGGTGCCCTTGCGGTCGAACTCCTGGAATTCCTTCAGATCCGCGCCGGCGATGAAGCCCGACGCCTTCGCCGAACGCAGCACCACGCCCTTGGGCGGATCGATGGCCAGGCGTTCGATGATGTCGGCCAGTTCGATCAGGACATCCTGCGAGAACGCATTGACGCTGGCGCCCTGGCGGTCGAACGCGAGCACGACGATGCCGTCGGCGCGCAGCTCGGTCTGCCAGTGACTGAATCGCAGCCCATCGAAGTTCGCGGCCATGCAGGGGACCATCCGTTCACGTATGGAGAAGGCCGCTATCATCCCGAGGTTGTTTCGTCCCCGTCAAATCCACATATGGAAAGGGAACGCCGTCACGGGCGTGACCACGGCACCGGGGATGTTCCCGTTGCGCCGGTTAAATTCTTGATAGGGCAACGGTTTGGACAAGGCGTTGAACTTTCCCCCGCTAGCGCGGTCACAGGGCCCGGCCACCGCCGAGCCGACAGGAGTGCGGCCCGGCATGGCCGAAGTTGATCCAACCCAGGAGCTGGACCTCGAGCTGGTCAGGCGCGTGCAACGCGGCGACAGCGCGGCCTTCGACCTGCTGGTGCGCAAGTACCAGCATCGCGTGGTGGCGCTGATCGGGCGTTACATCCATGACTGGAGCGAGTGCCAGGACGTGGCCCAGGAGACGTTCCTGCGTGCTTATCGCGCGCTGGGCAATTTCCGGGGCGATTCCCAGTTCTATACGTGGCTGCACCGCATCGCCGTGAATACCGCCAAGAACCACCTGGTCGCGCACAATCGACGCCCGCCCACCGCGGACGTGGATGCCGCCGACGCCGAGCAGTACGACATCGGCTCAAGGCTGCGCGACACCGACACCCCAGAGCGCGAACTGATGCGCCAGGAGATGGAGGCGACGGTGATGAAAGCGGTCGATGGCCTGCCGGAGGAACTGCGGACCGCGATCACCCTGCGCGAGGTCGAAGGCCTCAGCTACGAGGAGATCGCGCAGAAGATGGACTGCCCGATCGGCACCGTGCGTTCCCGCATCTTCCGCGCGCGCGAGGCGATCGACGAACAACTGCGTCCCTTGCTGGACGTGGACAGCACAACCCGGGAGCGTGCCCGCTCATGACCGCCCGCAACGAGACACCGATCATCGACAAGCTCGACATCCACCATCGCCAGCAGCTCTCCGCCCTGATGGACGGCGAGCTGATCGCCGACGAGGCGCGCTTCCTGCTGCGCCGCCTGCAGCACGACCACGAACTGGCAGGCTGCTGGGAGCGCTGGCAGCTGTGCGGCGATGTACTGCGCGGGCGGGGCCGCGCACCGGCGCCAGCCGGTTTCGCCGGGCGCGTGGCGCAGGCGATCGCGGCGGAAACCGCGCCTGCGGCCGCAAGCGCGCCCCAATCCATGCCGACGCGTCCGCGCGGCCTGCTCGCGCGCTGGGGCGGCGGCGCCCTGGCGGCGTCCGTCGCGCTGGTCGCGCTGTTCATGGCGCGCCAGCAGTCCCCGCAAGAGGTTCCCGTCAGCAGCGGCACGTCGATGGCGTCGGCCCAGGCCACATCGCCAGCCGCAATGCCCGAAGCGCCTTCCGCGCCTGCGCCGGATGCCGAAGCCTATGCGGCGGCGGCCGTCGCGGTGGCGGCAAGCGTGCCGCGCCGGCAGGAAGCGGCGCGTCGCAGCGCGACCCGCAACCAGCAGGCCGCACGAAGTGCCCAGCGCGTGGCGCGTGCCGACGCCCCGGTTCGCGCAAGCGCCACCTCGCGTGGCGTGTCTTCCGACCCTGTCGCCGCCCTGGCGTCCGCCTCGCCGCTGCCGTCGACAATCAATCCGTTCTCCCATCGCAGCCAGGAGACCGCGTCCGTCGCCTCGCGTCCCTGGCCGCGATCCGCCCTGTCCGCCTATCCGTCTGCAACCGGTGGCGTGACGACGGGTTACGCCTCGGATTCGGCCATGCGGACGTTCTACCCCTTCGAGCCCCGCCTGCCTTCCGCGCCCCCGGTCTTCGCCCCGGTCGACGCGCCGCGCGACTGACACGCGCGCATGCGGCGATCTGCCGGATGCGAGTTCTCCCGTACTTCCCACTTATCGAGGCATGCGTTCGATGACTCCTCACGCCCGTAACGGCCTGCTGGCCATGCTGATACTCACCGCGCCACTCGCTGCCTGCGCGCAACAAGCGGAGGCGCCTGCCTCCGTGGCGGCGGCCCCGGCGGTCGCGCAGTCGGCGGCGCCGCAACTCGTGACCGGGCTGCCCGATTTCACTCAACTGGTCGAGCAGGTGGGCCCGGGGGTGGTCAACGTCGAGGCCAGGATCGGCACGCGGCGCAGCGCGGGCACGGACGAGGAGGCCGATATCCCCGAAATCTTCCGCCGCATGCTGCCGCCCGGCTTCCAGATGCCGGGTCCGGGCCCTCAGGGGCCGCAGCGTAGGGGCACCTCGATGGGGTCGGGCTTCATCATCTCGGCCGACGGTTACGTGCTGACGAACCACCACGTGGTCGATGGTGCGGACGAGGTGAAGGTGACCCTGCCGGATCGCCGCGAGCTGACCGCCAAGGTGGTGGGCAGCGACCAGCAGTACGACGTCGCCCTGCTGAAAGTGGATGCCAAGGGCCTGCCGACCGTACGCATCGGCAACTCGACCACGCTCAAGCCCGGTCAATGGGTGGTGGCGATCGGCTCGCCGCTGGGGCTCGACCACTCCGTCACCGCAGGCATCGTCAGTGCTGTCGGCCGCAGCGCATCCCCCGAACAGCGCTACGTGCCGTTCATCCAGACCGACGTGGCGATCAACCAGGGCAATTCCGGCGGTCCGCTGCTCAATACGCGTGGTGAAGTGGTCGGCATCAATTCGCAGATCTTCTCGGTGTCCGGCGGCTACATGGGCATCAGCTTCGCGATCCCGATCGACCTGGCGATGAGCGCGGTGGAGCAGCTGAAGTCAACTGGCAAGGTTAGCCGCGCCATGCTTGGCGTCAGCATGCAGAACATCGGTGCCGACGAGGTCAAGGCGTTCGGCCTGCCTGATGCCAACGGTGCACTGGTGGTCACGGTGGAGCCGACCAGCGGCGCCGCGAAAGCCGGCATCGTGCCGGGTGACGTGATCACCGCATTCAACGGACGCAAGATCGGAACCCGCGAAGAGCTCCCGCCGTTGGTGGGACCGCTGGGTGCGGGCAGCAAGGCGGTCGTCACCGTGTTCCGGGATGGCAAGGCGCGCGACATCAATGTAATCCTCAGTGCGCTGGAAGAGTCGACGGAAACGGCCGGAACGCCGCAGACCCTCCCGGACCAGCCGGCGGCGCCTTCGGGCACCAATGCGCTGGGCATCCAGACCCAGCCGCTGGACGCGGCGACCCGCAAACGCATGGGGCTGGAGGGGCAGGGAGGCGTCATCGTCAGTCGGGTCGATGGTGCGGCTGCGCGCGAGGCGGGCCTGTCTCCCGGCATGGCGATCCTGCAGGTGGGCCGCACGAAGGTGGAGACGCCCGCTGAGCTGGACCGCGAACTTGCCCGGGCGAGGGCCGGCGATACCGTCATGTTGCTGGTCCAGCACCCGAACTACGGGACGCGGTTCCTCGCCATCACGCTCGACAAGCGCTGAGGCCCTGCGCAGGCGGTCGCCCCGCCCCACGGCGGGGCGTCGCCATTTCGGTCTGTCTGCCCCTTGGATCGGGAAGCCGAGCCGCCGTCCGTGCGATAATCGCCCGTTATTCCTGACGACGGCACAGGCCGCCGCCCCCCATGTCCTCCGATTCCATGCGGAATATCCGCAACTTCTCCATCATCGCGCACGTCGACCACGGCAAGTCGACCCTGGCCGATCGCATCATCCAGCTCTGCGGCGGCCTCGAGGCCCGCGAGATGGAAGCGCAGGTGCTCGACTCCAATCCCATCGAGCGCGAGCGCGGCATCACCATCAAGGCCCAGTCCGTGTCCCTGCCGTACAAGGCGAAGGACGGGCTGGTCTACCAGCTCAATTTCATCGACACTCCCGGCCACGTCGACTTCTCGTACGAAGTCAGCCGCTCGCTGGCCGCCTGCGAAGGCGCGTTGCTGGTGGTGGACGCCGCCCAGGGCGTGGAAGCCCAGTCGGTCGCCAACTGCTATACCGCGGTGGAGCAGGGGCTGGAAGTGGTGCCGGTGCTCAACAAGATCGACCTGCCGACCGCCGACATCGAGCGTGCCAAGCGGGAAATCGAGGCGGTCATCGGCATCGACGCGGACGATGCCGTCGCCGTCAGCGCCAAGACCGGCCTCAATGTCGACCTGGTGCTGGAAGCCATCGTCCAGCGCATCCCGCCGCCTCAGCCGCGCGACACCGACAAGCTGCAGGCGCTGATCATCGACTCGTGGTTCGACAACTACCTGGGCGTGGTCTCGCTGGTGCGGGTGATGCAGGGCGAGATCGGGCCGAAGAGCAAGATCCTGGTGATGTCCACCGGCCGCACCCACGAGGTGGACAAGGTCGGCGTGTTCACGCCCAAGCGCAAGGAGCTGAAGAAGCTCGGCGCGGGCGAGGTGGGCTGGATCACCGCGTCGATCAAGGACGTGCACGGTGCGCCGGTCGGCGACACCCTGACGCTGGCCGGTGATCCCGCGCCGGGTCCGCTGCCCGGTTTCCAGGAAATGCAGCCGCGCGTGTTCGCCGGCCTGTTCCCGGTCAATGCCGAGGACTACCCGGCGCTGCGCGAGGCGCTAGAGAAGCTGCGCCTGAACGATGCCGCGCTGCGCTTCGAACCGGAAAGCTCCGAGGCCATGGGGTTCGGCTTCCGCTGCGGCTTCCTCGGCATGCTGCACATGGAGATCGTGCAGGAGCGGCTGGAGCGCGAGTACGACCTTGACCTGATCAGCACCGCCCCGACCGTGGTGTATGAAGTCCTCAGGACCGATGGCACGGTGCTGTCGCTGGACAATCCGGCGAAACTGCCGCAGTCCAACCTGATCGACGAGGTGCGCGAGCCCATCATCCGCGCCAACATCCTGACGCCCGAAGCCTACATCGGCGCGATCATCAAGCTGTGCGAAGAAAAGCGCGGGGCGCAGATCGGCATCCAGTACCTCGCCAGCCAGGTGCAGATCAGCTACGAGTTGCCGATGGCCGAAGTGGTGCTGGATTTCTTCGACAAGCTGAAGTCGGTCAGCCGCGGCTACGCCTCGCTGGATTACTCGTTCCTGCGCTTCCAGCCCGGCCCGTTCGTGCGCCTGGATACGCTGATCAACGGCGACAAGGTCGATGCGCTCAGCCTGATCGTGCACCGCAGCCACGCCGATCGGCGCGGTCGCGAGCTGTGCGAGAAGATGAAGGACCTGATCCCGCGGCAGATGTTCGACGTGGCCATCCAGGCCGCCGTCGGCTCGCAGATCATCGCGCGCAGCACGGTCAAGGCCATGCGCAAGAACGTGCTGGCCAAGTGCTATGGTGGCGACATCACCCGCAAGAAGAAGCTCCTCGAGAAGCAGAAAGAGGGCAAGAAGCGGATGAAGCAGGTGGGCCGCGTGGAGATTCCGCAGGAAGCCTTCCTGGCGGTGCTGCAGGTGGATAGCAAGTAGCGTCTTCCTTCTCCCGCGGGAGAAGGTGGCGCGTAGCGCCGGATGAGGGTACGGCGAAGTCCGCGAAGCTGTGAGCGCGAGGACTTCGACTTAGCCTCACCCCAACCCCTCTCCCGGCGGGAGAGGGGCCATTCAACGGAGTGTGTATGGTCTGGTTCGAAACGATCCTCGTGGTATTGACGCTGCTGACCGGCGTGGTGTGGCTGGCCGACAAGCTTTTCCTGGCCAAGCGGCGCCAGGCCAGGGGAGGGCTGCTGGACGAGGAGCCCGTGCTGGTCGACTACTCGCGCGCGTTCTTCCCGGTACTGGCCGTGGTGCTGGTGCTGCGCAGCTTCATCGCCGAGCCCTACAAGATCCCGTCCAGCTCGATGATGCCGAACCTGCTGATCGGCGATTTCATCCTGGTCAACAAGTTTTCCTACGGCCTGCGCCTGCCGATCACCAACCAGAAGGTCGTGGCCCTCGGCGAGCCGGCGCGCGGCGACGTGGTGGTCTTCAAGCCGCCGCACGACCCGAAGAACAACTGGATCAAGCGCGTCATCGGCCTGCCGGGCGACAGGATCGGGTTCCATGGCGATACCGTCTCGATCAACGGCCAGCCCCTCGCGTACCAGAAGCTGGGCGACTACGTGGGCAAGGGCAGCGGTGCAGGCGAAACGGGGGCTTCGCTGCTGAAGGAGGAGCTGCCGGGGCGCCCGCACACCGTGCTGGAATGGCTGGGCAGCGCCCGTCCCGAAGGCCAGGGCGAGTGGGTGGTCCCGCCGGGGCACTACTTTGTCATGGGCGACAATCGTGATAATAGCGAGGACAGCCGGTTCTGGACCCAGACCCACTTCCTGCCGGAAGAGAACCTGCGGGGCAAGGCGTTCCTGGTCTGGCTGAACTGCGAGGGCTGGGTCTGCAAGAATGGCTTCGATGCCTCGCGCATCGGCAATGGCATCGAGTAAGCAACCAACGCTAACGGGGATCGACGGGGGAATGACGATGAAGCGCAATCAGAATGGCATGACGTTGTTGAGCTTTGTGATCGTACTGGCTGTGGTCGGTTTCGCCGCCTATATCGCCATGCGCCTGTTTCCGATGTACCAGGAATATTACGCCGTCAAGTCCTCACTGAAGGGACTTTCAAACGAGCCGGGGGTTGCCGACATGGATCCTGCCCGTATCCAGGAGTTGTTCTTCAGGCGTCTGGACATCAACTACTCCGACAACGTCAAACCCTCCCATGTGAAGATCGAGCGTATGGAGGGGGGTTGGAACATGAAGGTCAGCTACGAGGTGCGTCGGCCGCTGGTGGGCAATCTGGACGTGGTCGGTAACTTCAACACCGAGCAGGCCATGACCAATCGCGGCGCGGACTAAGGGCTTGGCGGTTGATCGCATCGGTCATGCCTTCACCGATCAGGGCCTGCTTGCGCAGGCCCTGACGCATCGAAGTGCGGGGGCGCCGCACAACGAACGCCTGGAATTCCTGGGCGACAGCATCGTCAATTTCCTCGTCGCCGAAACGCTTTTCCAGCGTTGGCCCAAGGCGGACGAGGGCGCGCTGACGCGCGCACGCGCCGAACTTGTGCGCGAAGGCGCGCTGGCGGCCATCGCGCGCGAGCTCCAGCTGGGCGAGCGCCTGACGATGGGGCCCGGCGAAATGAAGTCGGGTGGCCATCGCCGGGATTCGATCCTGGCCGATGCGCTGGAAGCCGTCGTCGCGGCCATTTACCTGGACAGCAGCTTCGAAACCTGCCGCACCGTGGTGCTGCCGTGGTTCGAGGCGTCGCTGGCCGCACTCCCCGTCGGTCGCCCGGAAAAGGATGCCAAGACCCGCCTGCAGGAATGGCTGCAGGGGCGCCAGCGTCCGCTGCCGGTGTACGAACTGGTGTCCGAAAGCGGCGACGATCACGCCAAACTCTTCCTCGCGCGCTGTACCACGCTCGACCCGCCGCTTGCCGCGGACGGCGAGGGGACCTCGCGCCGCAATGCAGAACAGGTCGCCGCGGCGGCGCTGCTCGAGAAGCTCGACATTTCGAAATGAGTACGTCAGGTGAGTAAATCCTCCTCTTACCGCAGCGGCAGCGTCGCCGTCATCGGTCGCCCCAACGTCGGCAAGTCCACCCTGACGAATGCGCTGGTGGGCGCCAAGGTCAGCATCACGTCCAACCGGCCGCAGACAACGCGGCATCGCCTGCTGGGCATCGCGACCTTCGCTGCGGGCAAGGACCGTCCCGCCGGCCAGATCGTGCTGGTGGATACGCCCGGCCTGCACAGGCAGCAAGGCAAGTTCTCGGCGTCGGCGATGAGCCGGGTGATGAACCGCGCCGCGCGCGGTGCGCTGGAAGAGGTCGATGCCGCCCTGATGGTGGTCGAGGCCGGCCGCTGGGACGAGGAAGATACGCTGGCCTACAACGTCCTGCGCGACGCCGGCATTCCCGTGGTGCTGGTGGTCAACAAGGTCGACCGGATCAAGGAGAAGGCGGCGCTGCTGCCGTTCCTCGCCGAGGTCGGGCAGGGCCGCGAATTCGCGGCGCTGCATCCGGTGTCGGCGTTGAAGCGGAATGGCCTGGACGCCTTGGTGAAGGACGTGCTGGCACTGCTGCCGGAGCAGCCGCCGATGTTCGGCGAGGACGAGATCACCGACCGCAGCGAACGCTTCCTCGCCGCCGAACTCGTACGCGAGCAGCTGATGCGCCAGCTCGGCGCCGAACTGCCGTATGCCACCACCGTCGAAATCGAGAATTTCACCACCGAGGCGTCGCCGAAGGGCGACCTGGCGCGCATCGGCGCGGTGATCTGGGTGGAACGCGAAAGCCAGAAGGCCATCGTGATCGGCAAGGGTGGGGCGCGCCTGAAGGACATCGGCAGCAAGGCGCGCCAGCAGATGGAGCACCTGTTCGGCCGCAAGGTCTTCCTGGAAACCTGGGTACGCGTGCGCGAAGGCTGGTCCGACGACGAGACCGCGCTGAAGGCCTTCGGGTACGAGTGAACCTCCGGCGACACCCGGCTCCATGCGCCTGAGCGACACCGCCTTCGTCCTGCACGCGCGTCCCTGGCGCGAAACCAGCCTGCTGGTCGAGGTCTTCGGTCGCGACCACGGGCGCCTGGGCCTGATCGCTCGTGGAGTACAGGGCCCGAAGAAGCACGTGGTGCGCGCGGCACTGCAGCCCCTGCAATTGATCCGTCTGGAGGGCGATCAGCGTGGCGAACTGGCCAGGCTGGTCAGTGCGGAAGCGCTCGATGCCGCCCCGCAGCCTGCCGGCGACGCGATGCTGGCCGCGTTCTACCTCAATGAAGTGGTGCTGCGCCTCGCGCCTCGCCATGATCCCTTGCCCGACCTGTTCGACGCCTACGCCCGCACGCGCGAGCAGTTGCGCCAGCGCGACGGGCTGGCGTGGTCGCTGCGGCGCTTCGAGCGCGACCTGATCGAAGCGCTGGGCTTCGGCTTCGCCCTGGATTGCGATGGCGATGGCGAACCGGTCGACCCCGCCGCACGCTACCGGCTTGATCCGGAGCATGGCCCGCGCCGCCTGCACAGCGATCGCGGGCACCACGAGCGAAGCCAGACGGCCACCGGTCGGGCGTTGCTGGCGCTGGCCGATGATGTCGCGCCGCCCCCCGACGACCTGGCCAGCCTGCGGCTGCCGATGCGATCGGTACTGGCGCACCACCTGGGGCCGCGCGGGCTGAAGTCGTGGGAGATGATCGGCGATCTGGGGCGGCTGAAGCGCGCCGAGCGCACGAGCGACTGACGCCGTCAGGACCCGGTCGCCAACAGGCGATCGGTGGCGGCGACGAACGCGTCGCGCAGGCCTTCGTCGCCGGGGGCCGCATGCCAGCGCGATGCGACGCCCGACAGCGCCGTGGCGCCGGCGAAGCCGCAACTGGCCTGCAGCCTGTGCAAGTGCGCGCACAACGCGGCGCGGTCGCCACGTCCGAAGGCATCCAGGCAGGACGACCGGGTGGCGGGCAGTTCGGACAGGAACAGCTGCCTCAGCAGGGCCACATGGGCATGGTTGCCACCGAGCGCGCCGAGCGCCGCGGTATCGTCCCAGTCCGGCGATGCAGCGCCTCCTCGCGGATCCAGCGCAGCGCGAACGGCGTCCCGCAGCGCCTGCGCGGCCAACGGCTTCGTCAGGACGTCGGCGAAGCCTGCCTGAAGCAACCGGTCGCGCATGGCGGGCGTCGTATCGGCCGTATGCGACAGCGCGACCGCGGACGCGTCGCGCATGCGCAGGTGCTGCAGCAATACCGTGCCGGTACCGTCCGGCAGGTTGGCATCGATGAGCCAGACATGGAACGCGTCTTCGAAGGCCAGCGCCTCCGCGCAGCTGCCGGCGACGCGCACGTGGGCGGGCAGCGCTTCGAGTGCCGCCGACAGGAAGAGGGCGCTGACGGGATCGTCTTCCACCAGCAGTATCGACGGCATCGTGCCGGGGAGGGCGGGCATGGTCGGGCTTCCTGCGGGACTGGCCCATCTTAGCGTCGGCGGACGCTGCCGATGGCCATGCGACAATGCGGCCCCGCCAAACACACGCAGCCTGACGCCACGTGGCACGACCCCGCTCCCCCCGCATCGACAAGACCCCTTTCGAAGCCCTCATCACCGACCTGACCCACGACGGCCGCGGTGTCGCCCGTCGCGAGGGGAAGGCCGTCTTCGTGTCCGGCGCCCTGCCCGGCGAGCGCGTGATGGCCGAGCAGACCGCCAAGAACCGCCACTTCGACGAAGCGAAGGCGCTCCAGGTGCTCGACGCCTCGCCCGACCGCGTGACGCCGCGCTGCCCGCACTTCGGCACGTGCGGCGGCTGCGTATTGCAGCACCTGGATGAAGCGCGCCAGATCGAAGCCAAGCAGCGCGTGCTGCTGGAGAACCTGGAACGCATCGGGCACGTGGCACCCAAGACCGTGCTGCCGCCCCTGACCGGCGCCAACTGGGGTTACCGGCGCAAGGGGCGGTTCTCGGTACGCCGGGTCAACAAGAAGGACAAGACGCTGGTCGGTTTTCGCGAACAGGATCCCCGCTTTGTCGCCGACCTGCGCGAATGCCACACCGTCATTCCCGAGATCGGGGGCAAGGTCGCCGATCTCGCCACGCTGGTCGAAAGCCTGGACGCGCGCGAACACATCCCGCAGATCGAGTTCATCGCCGGCGATGCCAGCGAAGGCGCCAGTGGCGTCGCCCTCGTGTTCCGCCACCTGCAGCCCCTGAGCGACGGCGACCGCGAGAAACTCGTCGCCTTCGCACGCGCGCACCGCTTCGCCATTTTCCTGCAGCCCGGCGGGCTGGAGAGCGTGCATGCGCTGTGGCCCGAGGCGCCGCAGCTGGCGTTCGCGCTGGCGCCGTGGGACGTGTCGCTGGCATTCCGTCCGCTGGACTTCATCCAGGTCAACGCGGCGCTCAACGAGAAGATGATCGCGCGTACGTTCGACCTGCTCGATCCGCAGCCGCAGGACCGCGTGCTGGACCTGTTCTGCGGGCTCGGCAACTTCACGCTGCCGATGGCGCGCCGGGTGGGCGAAGCGGTCGGCGTCGAAGGCGATGCCGGGCTGGTGGCGCGTGCGCGCGAGAATGCACAGCGCAATGGCCTGGCGAATGCGCAGTTCCATGCCGCCGACCTGACCCAGGACCAGCGCGGCACGGCCTGGATGCGGCAGGGTTTCGACAAGCTGCTGCTGGACCCGCCGCGTTCCGGCGCCATCGAGGTGCTGCAGCAGCTGCCGCTGAAGCAGTTCGACCGTATCGTGTACGTCAGCTGCCATCCTGGCTCGCTGGCGCGCGATGCCGGCTACCTGGTCAACGAGCAGGGTTATGCGCTGGTGTCGGCGGGTGCCATGGACATGTTCCCCCACACGGCGCACGTCGAGTCGATCGCCTTGTTCGAGCGGCGCTGATGGGCATCGAGATCGAGCGCAAGTTCCTGGTCGCGAGCGATGCCTGGCGCGAGGCCGCGCATGACGTCGTGCCGATGGCGCAGGGCTATCTCAACGACAGCGGCGCGATCGAACGCGGCGAACAGCAGGCGTCGGTGCGGGTGCGCATCCAGGGGGGCGGAGCCTACCTCAACCTCAAGTCGCGCGAACTCGGCCCAACCCGGCAGGAGTTCGATTACGCCATTCCGGTGGAAGATGCCCGTGCGCTGCTCGCGTTGTGCGTGGGCGGACGGATCGAGAAGCATCGACACCTGGTGCGGCATGCCGGACATCTCTGGGAAGTGGATGAATTCCTCGGCGACAACGCCGGCCTGGTGGTGGCGGAGATCGAGCTGGGCCACGCCGACGAGGCCTTCGAGCGGCCCGGCTGGCTGGGCGCCGAGGTCACCGACGATCCGCGCTATTACAACCTCGCGCTGGCCAGCTACCCGTATGGGCGCTGGCCGCGCGAGTGAGTCCGCCGTTGCCGCATCCATCGGCGGCGCGCCCACGTACGAGCGGTGACACGCCACCGTCCCGACCATGCGCCGCAAATCCGACCTGCCCAGCAAGCCCTGCCGCACGTGCGGTCGTCCCTTCACCTGGCGGCGCAAGTGGCGCGAAATCTGGGACGAAGTCGCCCACTGTTCTGAGCGCTGCCGGCGACAGCGCAAGGCGCGTGCATGATGCCGCCCGGGCAGGACACGTCGCCGGCCCATACGCTGAGGCTGGTGCTCCGCGACCAGTTGGATCCGCAGCACTTCTGGTTTTCCCGCCTCGATCCGGGCGTGGTCCATGTGCTGATGGAGATCCGGCAGGAAACTGACTACGTGCTGCATCACGCGCAGAAGATCCTTGCGATCTTCGCCGCCATGCGCGCATTCGCCGCGCGCCTGCGCGCCGCTGGCCACCGCGTGCACTACGTGGCGATCGACGATCCCGGCAATCACCAGCACCTGACCCGCAACCTGGATGCGCTGCTCGCGCGCCATGGCGCCAGCACCTTCGCCTATCAGCCCGCGGACGAGTGGCGTCTGGATGCCCAGCTCCTGGCGTGGACGGCGTCGCTCGATCTGGCCGTCGAACGCGCACTCGATGTCCACTTCCTGGCCGCCCGGGACGAGGCCGCCCGGCAGTTCGGAGCGCGACGGCAGTGGCGCATGGAGACCTTCTATCGCGCCATGCGGCGACAGCATCACGTGCTGCTGGAGCCCGACGGCACGCCCGCCGGAGGACGCTGGAATTTCGACCACGACAACCGCGCGGCCTGGCCGGGCACGCCTGCCGAACCCGCGGACTGGCGCCGGCCGCACGACCATCGCGGGCTGTGGGCGACCATCGAGGCGGCCGGCATCGCCAGCTTCGGCGAGCCGCAGGCCCGTGCGTTGAGGTGGCCCCTCGATCGCGACGAGGCGCTGGCCGACCTGGAGGCATTCGTCGTCCACGCGCTGCCGTGGTTCGGCCAGTACCAGGATGCCATGAGCACGCGGGCGCCGCGGCTGTTCCATTCGCTGCTGTCCTTTGCGCTGAATACCAAGATGCTGCGACCGGCCGAGGTGATCGCGCGTGCGGAAGAGGCCTGGCGCGAGGGGCACGCACCGCTGGCGTCCGTCGAGGGCTTCATCCGCCAGATCCTGGGATGGCGCGAGTACGTGCGCGGCGTCTACTGGGCCAGGATGCCGGACTATGCGGCAATGAACCACTTCGGCCACGACACGCCACTGCCGGACTGGTTCTGGACCGGGCGCGTGCGCATGCGATGCCTGGCCGAGGCCGTGGGCCAGTCGCTGTCGCAGGCGCATGCGCACCATATCCAGCGATTGATGGTGATCGGCAATTTCTCGCTGCTGGCAGGGCTGGACCCGCAGGCGTTGCACCGCTGGTACCTGGGCGTCTACATCGATGCCTTCGAATGGGTGGAGCTGCCCAATACGCTGGGCATGAGCCAGTTCGGCGATGGCGGCCTGCTGGCCAGCAAGCCGTACGTCGGCGGCAGCGCGTACCTGGATCGCATGAGCGACTATTGCCGGGGTTGCCCGTACGACCGTCGGCAGCGTACCGGCGCACGTGCCTGTCCGTTCAATGCGCTGTACTGGGATTTCCTGGAGCGCAACCGCGCCTCGCTGGCACGCAACCCGCGCATGGCGTTGCCCTATCGCCAGTGGGCGCGGATGGACACGGTGACCCGTGAAGCACTGTCCGCGCACGCACGCCACGTGCGCGGCGCGCTGGCATCGCTCTGAGGCGACGCGGCCGCCGTGTGAACGGCGCGGTCTGACGGCTGCACGGGCATCTGCGACAATGCAGGCCCCGCGCCCCCGGGCGCCGCCCATGAGGCTTCCACCGCAATGCTCGTCATCGGCATCGCCGGCACCGAACTCACCGCGCAGGAGCGCGACTGGCTGCAGCACGACGCCGTCGCCGGCGTCATCCTGTTCACCCGCAACTTCGCCTCGCGCGCACAGGTGGCGGAACTGTCGCAGGCCATCCGCGCCGCCGCGCCGCGTCCGCAACTGGTCTGCGTGGACCAGGAAGGCGGCCGCGTGCAGCGCTTCCGCGAGGGTTACAGCGACCTGCCCGCGCTGGAAGGCTTCGGCAAGCTCTACGCGCAGGATCCGTCGCTCGCCCTGCAGCGGGCGGAGGAACACGCCTGGCTGATGGCCAGCGAGATCATCGCCAGCGGCGTCGACCTGAGCTTCGCGCCGGTCGTGGACCTGGCGCGCGGCAATCGCGCCATCGGCAACCGCGCGTTCGATGCCGATCCGCAGGTCGTGGCCGAGTTCACCTGCGCCTACGTGCGCGGCATGCACAGCGCCGGCATGGCCGCCACGCTGAAGCATTTCCCGGGCCATGGCACGGTGCTGGAAGATACCCACTTCGACGATGCCGTCGATCCGCGCCCGCTGGACGTGCTGCGGGCCGAGGACCTCGTGCCCTTCGTCGCCGGCATCGAGGCCAAGGCCGATGCGGTGATGATGGGGCACGTGAAGTATCCCGCCGTCGCCCCGGAACCGGCCGGCTATTCGCCGTTCTGGATCCAGCAGGTGCTGCGCGAAGAGATGGGTTTCCGGGGCGTGGTGTTCTCCGACGACATCGGCATGGCCGCGGCGTTCTCCGCCGGTGGCGTGAAGCAGCGCATCCACGACCACCTCGATGCCGGCTGCGACGTGGTGCTGGTCTGCTCGCCGAAGCTGGTCGACGAATCGCTGAAGGCGGTGGAAGGCCGCGCGCTGAACACCGCCGCCGTCCTCGGCGTGCTGGGGCGCGGTGCGCTGGGATGGGACGGGCTGATCGCGGATGACCGCTACGGCCAGACGCAATCGCGCGTCATCGACAGTCTGAAGGGAGTGGCTTGATGGAAACGCTGGGCAATCCGCGGCCGAAGCTGGTCGACGCGCTGGCCAACGCCGACCTGTTGGTCGACCGCGCGACGATCGACCGCGCCATCGCGCAGATGGCCGCGCCGATCGCGCGCGACTACGCCGGCGAAGTGCCGGTCTACCTGACCATCATGCATGGTGCGCTGCCGTTCGCCGGCCAGCTGTCGCTGGAACTGGGTGCGTTGGGGCTGGACCTGGAATTCGATTACCTGCATGCCACCCGCTACCGCGGCGAGACCACCGGTGGCGAACTGGTGTGGAAGCACCGCCCGGCGACGGCGCTGTATGGCCGCCGCGTGCTGCTGGTCGACGACATCCTCGACGAGGGCCACACGCTGCTTGCCGTGAAGCAGTGGTGCCTGGAGCAGGGCGCCACCGACGTGCGCATCGCCGCGCTGACCACCAAGCAGCATGACCGCTGCGTGGCGGGCATCTGCGCGGACTACGTGGGGCTGGAGGTGGCGGACCGGTATGTGTTCGGGTTCGGCATGGACTACCACGAGCAGGGCCGCAACCTGCCGGGCATCTACGCATTGAAGGACTGAGCCATGGGCGACATCGCGCTCGCCGTCATCGGCGGTACCGGCGTCTACAAGCTGGCGGACCTGCAGGACGTGCAGGCCCATGACCTCGACACGCGCTTCGGCGCGCCGTCCGGTCCGGTCCGTGTCGGGCTGCTGGACGGCCAGCGTGTGGCCTTCCTCGCGCGCCATGGCGAGGGTCATTCGGTGCCGCCGCACAAGATCAACTACCGCGCGAACCTGCAGGCGCTGAAGGACCTCGGCGCGACGCGCGTGCTGGCGTTGAACACCGTGGGCGGCATCACCGATGCCTGCGGTCCGCGCGTGCTGGCATGCCCGGACCAGCTGATCGACTACACCTGGGGTCGTGTCTCGACCGTTTGCGAGGAGCCCGGGACGGACGTGCTGCATGTGGACTTCGGTGATCCGTACACGCATTTACTTCGTCAGCAGATCCTGGCGGCCGCGCATGAGGCGGGTGTCGCCCTGGTCGATGGCGGTTGCTACGGCGCTACCCAGGGGCCGCGCCTGGAGACGCGTGCGGAGATCCGTCGGATGCGTCGCGACGGATGCGACCTGGTCGGCATGACGGGCATGCCGGAAGCAGGCCTGGCACGGGAAATGGGCCTGGAATACGCCTGCCTCGCGATCGTCGCGAACTGGGCCGCCGGCTGCGGCACCGATGAAGAGATCACGATGGAGGAGGTGCTGGCGAACGTCGCCGCCGCCTCTGCCGGCATCCCCGCCCTGGTGGCCGCGTTGGCGCGAGGGTGATTGTCAACGCGCGCCGGGCTTTGCATACTCGGCGGGTGTGACGTCATGCCACACATTCCACCCGCATCCAGATAAAGGAAATACAAGCGCTATGCCGTACGGTACCGTGAAATGGTTCAACGATGCCAAGGGCTTCGGATTCATCGCGCCAGAAGATGGCAGCGCCGATGTCTTTGCGCACCACACCGCCATCAACAGCAAGGGCTTCCGCAGCCTGCAGGAAGGCCAGCGCGTCAGTTACGAGCTGACCCAGGGCCCGAAGGGCGCACAGGCATCCAACATCACGCCGGCAGCCTGATCCAAGACGATTTTCTTGAACCCCGCTCCGGCGGGGTTTTTTAACGCCTGTCGTTTCCGCTGCACCGGTTCGCCGCACGACCAAGGGACGCTTCGCGCCATGGATGCCCAGCACATCGCGATCATCGGCTACGGCACCGCGGGCCAGGCCGCAGCCGTGCTGCTGTCGCGTGACGGACACCGGGTGGAGGTGTTCGAGCGCGCACCGGAACTGGGGCCGGTCGGCGCCGGTTTCCTGCTGCAGCCCACCGGACTGCAGGTGCTGTGGGAACTGGGGTTGCTGCAGGACGTGATGGCGCACGGCCGACGGGTGAACCGCCTGTACGGTGAGACGCCCTGCGGTCGCGCGGTGATGGACATGCGCTACGCCGGGCTGGATGCCCGGCTGTTCGGCCTGGGCATGCAACGTGGCGCGTTGTTCTCGCTACTGTCGGAGGCCTGGGCGGCGCACGGTGAGGTGCATCGGGGCCACGCCATCGAAGCGGTCGGTGACGATACCCGCCGCATCCGCGACCAGCACGGCCGCTGGCATGGTCCGTTCGATCTGGTGATCGCGGCGGACGGATCGGCGTCGAAGCTGCGCGGCGCCACCGGTGCGGTGAAGCGCGAAGCAGTCTACCCCTGGGGCGCACTGTGGCGGCTGGTGCCGCAAGGCGACTGGGCCTGGGGCGATGAGCTTCGGCAGCGTTACGTGGCGGCACGCAAGATGATCGGCCTGCTGCCGGTAGGCACGCGGCCCGGTGACGACACGCCGCGGCTGAGCTTCTTCTGGAGCCTGCCCATCGCCGATTTCGATGACTGGCGCACGCGTGGACTGCCCGCCTGGCGCGACGAGATCGCTCAGCTGTGGCCCGAGGCGGACGCGCGCCTCGCCGACACCCTCGATCCCGACCAGTTGGCGCGCGCCAGCTATCGCGACATCACCCTGGGCCGGTGGCACCGCGACCGGCTCGTCGTCGTGGGCGATGCGGCCCACGGGATGAGTCCGCAGCTCGGGCAGGGCGTCAACATGGCCTTGATGGATGCGATGGCGTTGCGCGACGCGCTGCGCACGCACACCGGTGTTCCCGCCGCGCTGCACGCCTACCAGCGGCAGCGGCAGGCGCATGTCGGGGTCTATCAGTTCTGGAGCCGCTGGCTGACCCCGATCTTCCAGTCCGACCGCGACTGGGTAGCGCACGCGCGTGACGTCGCCTTCCTGCCGGCCGGTCGACTGCCTGGCGGGCGGGGACACATGCTGCGGGTGTTGAGCGGCACGCAGCACGGATTCTTCGGCACGTTGAAGCTGAAGGCGGATTTCCTGCGTGCACTCGGCGACGTGGCGCCATCGGTCTAGGCAGGACGGCGGCGGCCCGCCTGCCGGCCGCGCCACGCGGTGATTTGCGCGAGAATCGGACGCGTCAGCAGGAGCCGGTGATGGACGAGTCCCCCTTCGAAACGCATCGTGTCGACAACCAGCCGCCGCCGTTCGAGCCGCGCGACCTGTGGAAGGACGACGTGGTGCTGCGTGAGGCCGCGGTACGCGAAGGAGGTGGGGCGTTCGCTGCGCGGCTTGCCGGCTACGGCGCACTCGCGGGCGACGAGCTGTATCGGCTCGGGTTCGACGCGAACCGCGACCGGCCGCGCCTGCGCACGCATGACCGTTCGGGCCGTCGCATCGACCTGGTCGAGTTCCATCCCGCCTATCACCGGTTGATGGACGTGGCGAAGACGCACGGTGTCGCCGGGCTGTCGTGGCACGCGCCGGCCCCCGGCGCGCATGTCGCGCGCGCTGCACTCAGCTATCTGCACCATCAGGCGGAGGCGGGCACCAGCTGTCCCCTGACGATGACCCACGCCGCCGTGCCCGTGCTGGCGCGCGAAAGCCGCCTTAGCGAATGGGCAACGAAGGCCGCCGCACCCCATTACGACCCGCGCGATGTGCCCATCGTCGACAAGGCCGGCATCACCCTCGGCATGGGGATGACGGAGAAGCAGGGCGGCTCGGACGTGCGCACGAACGCCACCGTCGCCACCCTGCAGGGGGACGACACGTATGCGCTTGTCGGCCACAAGTGGTTCTTCTCGGCTCCGATGTCCGACGGTTTCCTGGTGCTTGCGCAGGCGCCGGGGGGCTTGACCTGTTTCCTGATGCCTCGCCGCCGCGACGACGGCAGCAAGAACGCCTTCAGGCTGATGCGCCTGAAGGACAAGCTGGGCGACTGGGCCAACGCGTCCAGCGAGGTGGAATTCACGGGTGCGCGAGCGTGGCGCGTGGGCGAGGAGGGGCGAGGTGTCGCCACGATCATCGAGATGGTGATGCTGACGCGCCTGGATTGCATGGTGGGGTCGGCCGCGGAAATGCGCATGGCGCTGGCGCAGGCCCTGCACCATGCGCGTCATCGCATCGCATTCGGCAGGCCGCTGGCCGACCATGCCGTGATGAGCAACGTGTTGGCCGACCTCGCGCTGGAATCCGAGGCTGCCACGGCATTCTCGCTGCGCGTCGCACGTGCGGTGGATGCCGCTGCGCACGACGCGCACGAAGCGGCCTTTGCGCGCCTCGCTACCGCAGTGGGCAAGTACTGGGTCTGCAAACGCGCGCCCGGCGTCGTCAACGAGGCGCAGGAGTGCCTGGGCGGTGCAGGGTACGTGGAGGAGTCGATCCTGCCGCGGCTATATCGACAGGCGCCGCTCAACTCGATCTGGGAGGGTAGCGGCAACATCCAGTGCCTGGACGTTTTGCGTGCCTTGGCACGTGATGCCGGCGTGTCCGATGCGGTCACCCGCGAACTGGCGTCCGCCGGCGGCATCGACCCGGCCTACGACGTCTTCGTCGAGCGACTGCGCACCGGTCTGGCGTCCATGCAGGAGGCGGGCGCACGGATGCTCGTCGAGCGGCTGGCGCTCGCGCTGCAGGCCGCCGTGCTGCTGCGGACCGGCAGCCCGGCGGCACCGCTGTTCGTCCGCAGCCGCCTCGGTGGCGAGCATGGCGCGGTATTCGGCACGCTGCCCGCCGACGTCGATGCGGCCGCACTCCTCGCACGGGCATTGCCGGCATGAGTCGCTGGCTGCTCATCCTGCTGTCGTCGTTCGGGATGACAGCGCAGGCGCATGAAGCCGGGACATCACCGCCCGCCCTGGTGCCTGCCGCGCAGCGGGCAGACGCGATCCGTGTCTACAAGGCGCAGCGGCGCCTCGACCTGCTGCGCGCCGGCCACGTCATCGCCCGCTATCGGATCGTGCTGGGCGGCGCGCCGGTCGGGCACAAGCGGCAACAAGGGGACCAGCGGACGCCCGAAGGCGATTACCGCATCACCTACCGCAACGAGCGCAGCCGCTTCCACCTGTCGCTGCGCATCTCCTATCCGGACCACGCCGACCGACAGCAGGCAGAGGCCCGCGGCGTCGATCCCGGCGGCGACATCATGATCCACGGCGCGACGCCACCCGGTTCGCGGGTGGACTGGACGGAAGGCTGCATTGCCGTGACCGATGAAGAGATGGACGCCATCTGGCAGCGGGTGCCGGTCGGTACGCCGATCCGCATCCTGCCCTGAGATGGTGGCGGATCAGCGGGCGCCGCCGCGCGCAGCGAGGGCGCGCGATCCTGTGATGATCAGGCGGACCATTTCCGAGAGCTGCTCGATCAGCTCCGGATCCTTCTCGGGGGGCAGGTCCATCGCGGTGGCGCCCATCGCGAACACCAGGCGTGTGATCGCCTTGGAGACCAGCGCGGGTTCGTGCAGCGGGGCGTTGTCGCGCGCGGCGAGCCGCACCAGGTCCATGCACAGTTCTTCCTCGAAGAACTGCAGTTCGCGCTCCACCGCATGCTTGAACGCATCGGAACCGACGTTGCCCTCCCGCAGCAGCACGTGCAGCAGCTTGTCGTCGGCGCGCAGCTGCTCCATGAACGCCTCCACCGAGCCGCGCACCACGCTGCGGTCGCTGCTGGTGGCCCGGTGGCGCGCCTCGCCGATGATCTTGCGCAGCGAACGGCCGGCCAGGTCGATCAGCGCCACCGCCAGTTCGTCCATGTCGCGGAACTGGCGGTAGAAACTGTTGGGCGCGATGCCGGCCTCGCGGGCCACCTCCCGCAGGCTCAGGGTGGAGACACTGCGGTGCGGGCCGACCAGTTTCAGGGCGGCCGCCATCAGGTCCTCGCGCGAGATGGACGCCTTGCGGCCGGGGCCGTGGTCGTCCTGGAGCTGCGGTTGCGGGTTCGGGATCACGCGAGGGCGCCGGGCATACGGAAGGGTAGGGGCATCATAGCCCCGTAAATTAATATACAAGTGTATACACATGCGTCTTCACAGCGGTATAGTGAGGCCATGAATGCTCAGATCCGTCCGACCCCCCGCCGGCCCGGTCCCCTGAAACGCCTGCTCCGCCCGTTGGTGAAGCCGGATATCTTCGATTTCTGGGCCAGCCGCTTCCACCGCACCTGGACATGGGAGCGCCCGCTGGCCCGGCTGGTGACGCGCGAGGTCGAATCGGCCGATGCCGTGACGCTGCTGTTCAAGCCCAACCGTCACTGGGCCGGCCACCGCGCCGGGCAACACGTGAACCTGGGTATCGAAATCGACGGCATCCGCGTGACCCGCAGCTACAGCCTGACCTCACCGCCGCGCGCGGACGGCCTGTTGCCGATCACCGTGAAGGCCATCGAAGGCGGCCGCGTCAGCCAGTACCTGAGCCGCGACGCCCGCATCGGCGACATCGTCGATCTGGGACCGGCCTTCGGCGAGATGACGCTGCCAGCCTCGCCCCGCGGGTCGTTCCTGTTGCTGGCGGCGGGCAGTGGCATCACGCCGCTGATGGCGCTCGTGCGCGAGCTGGCCGGGCAGGGCATGCCGGTCGACCTGACCCTGCTGTACTGGGTGCGCCGACGTGAGGAAGCCTGCTTCCTCGACGAGCTGCGTGCACTGGCGTCGGCGCATCCGGCGTTCCGCTTCCGCCTGCTGCTGACGCGGGATGCCGCAGCGGCCGGCGACGAAGCGGAAGGCCGCATCGACGACGCGCTGCTCACCGCGCAGGCCGGCGACCTGTCCGCGCAGCAGGTCATGGCCTGCGGCCCCGGCGGGTTCGTCGACGCCGCTCGCCACCTGCTGGCCTCCCGCGTGGCCAGCTTCCAGGCCGAAGCCTTCACGGCGGCGCCGGTGACGGTGGTGGATGAAGGCGAGGTCGACATCCGCCTGCAACGCAGCGGTCGCACACTGCGCGTGCCGCGCGGCGAATCCCTGCTGGTCGCTCTGGAGCAACAGGGCCTGAAACCGCCGTCGGGCTGCCGCATGGGCATCTGCAACACCTGCGCCTGCGGCAAGTCCGCCGGCAGCACGCGCCACCTGCCCAGCGGCGCGCTGATCCACGAACCCACCCAGGCATTGAAGCTGTGCATCCACAGCGCCGCCACCGACCTCGAGCTGGATCTCTGATGGCCACGTCCTCCTTTCCCCGCAACCGCAAGCTCAGCGCCGACGAACTGGATCGGTTCGGCGAGGAGCTCGACGCCCTGCGTGCGCAGACCGTCGCCACGCTCGGCGCACGTGACGCGCGCTACATCCGCAACGTCGTCAAGGCGGTGCGTTTCGCCAACCTGGGCGGCCGCGTGCTGTTGTTCGCGGCAGCGGTGGCGGGTGGTCTGTGGCTGGCCGACAGCGCGGTGGGCTGGCTGTTCTGGGTGCTGTGGGCATTGGGCGCGCTGTCGCTGGGCCTGGGCAAGATCCTGGAAAACATGGAGCTGGGCCACAACGTCATCCATGGCCAGTACGACTGGCTCGGCGACCCGCAGCTAGACGGCAAGACCTACGATTGGGACATCGTCGGTACGGCCGACAACTGGCGGCACACCCACAACTTCCGCCACCACACCTATACCAACGTGCGCGGGCTGGACGACGACATCGGCTACGGCCTGCTGCGCATCTTCCCCGAGCAGAAATGGCGCCCGTTCTACCTGATGCAGCCGGCGATCGCGGTCGTGTTCGCGCTGCTGTTCCAGTGGGGCATCGCCATCCAGGACCTGAAGCTGGGCCGCTGGTGGAGCGGCAAGATGACCAACACGCAGCTGCGCCGCAAGTCGGCGCCGGTCGTGCGCAAGATGGGCAAGCAGTTGGCGAAGGATTACGTGATCTATCCCGCGCTGGCCGGTCCGTTCTTCCTGCCGGTGCTGCTGGGGAACATGGTCGCCAACGGCCTGCGCAACGTGTGGACGTACGTGATCATCTTCTGCGGGCATTTCACCGCCAATGCGGAGACGTTCCCGAAGGAATGCATCAAGAACGAGTCGCGCGGCCACTGGTACCTGCGCCAGCTGCGGGGGTCGTCCAACCTGCGCGGCGGCTTCCTGATGAACGTGCTGTCGGGCAACCTGAGCCACCAGATCGAGCACCATTTCTTCCCCGACATCCCGGCCAACCGGTATGCGGAGATGGCCAAGGAAGTGCGCGCCATCTGCGCGCGATACGGCCAGCACTACAACACCGGTACGCTGCTCACGCAGTTCGGCCAGGTGTGCTGGCGCATCGTGCGGCACGCGTTCCCCAGCCGGCCGACGAAGTTCGTGCCGCTCGTTCAGGCCGACGCGGCAGCGTAAGCAGGAATCCTCTTTCGCAGGGCATCGCGGGCATCGCCCGCTCCGGCACGGCGACAACACCGCCTCGGCAGGCGCGGGCCATGTCCGCGTACCGGCTCAGTCGAGGAACTGCAGCCGCGCCAGCTCCGCGTACAGGCCATCCTCCGCCAGCAGGGCTTCGTGCGTGCCCTGCGCCACGATGCGGCCACGGTCCATCACCACGATCCGGTCGGCCTTCAGCACCGTCGCCAGGCGGTGGGCGATGACCAGCGTGGTGCGCCCGTCCATCAGACGTTCCAGCGCGTGCTGCACGGCGCGCTCGCTCTGTGCATCCAGCGCGCTCGTGGCTTCGTCCAGCAGCAGGATGGGGGCATCCTTCAGCAGCGCGCGCGCGATGGCGATGCGCTGCTGTTGGCCGCCGGACAGGCGCGCGCCACGTTCGCCGAGCTGGCTCTCGAAGCCGCCCGGCAGTTCGCGGATGAAGTCGTCGGCTTCGGCGGCTTCGGCGGCGGCCTGCAGTTCCGCGTCGGTCGCGTCGAGCTTGCCGTAGCGGATGTTCTCGGCGGCGCTGGCAGCGAAGATGGTGGGCTGCTGCGGCACCAGGGCGATCTGTTCGCGCAAGTGCGCCGGGTCAAGCTCGCGCAGGTCGACGCCGTCGATCCGTACGCTGCCGGCCTGCGCATCGTGGAAGCGCAGCAGCATCGAGAACACCGTGCTCTTGCCGGCACCGGAGGGACCGACCAGTGCGACGGTTTCGCCCGGGTTGACGGTTAGGTCGAAATCGTCGAGCGCGGGCAGGTCGGGACGCGAGGGGTAGTGGAACGCGACGTGGTCGAACCGGATCTCGCCCTTGACCGGCGCCGACAGGGCGCGGGGCGCTGCCGGCGCGCGGATGGCCGGGGTTTCATCGAGCAGTTCGGCGATCCGGCCCATGCCGCCAGCGGCGCGTTGCAGTTCGTTCCAGACTTCGGCCAAGGCGCCGACCGAGCCGCCGCCGATCAGGGCGTACAGCACGAACTGCCCCAGCGTGCCTGCGCTCATCGTGCCGTCGATGACATCGTGCGCCCCGGACCACAGCACCAGCGTGATCGCGCCGAAGATCAGCGTGATGGCCGCAGCAGTCACCCACGCCTGCGCGCGGATACGGCGGCGCGCCGTGTCGACCGCGGTCGCGATGGCGTCGCCGAAGCGGCCGCGCTCGTACGGCTCGCGGGCGTGCGCCTGCACCGTGCGGACTGCACCGAGCGTTTCGCTGGCCAGCGTATTGGCGTCTGCGACACGGTCCTGGCTGGCGCGGGAGGCCTTCTCCAGTCGGCGTGCCCCCAGCACGATGGGCAGCACCGCCAGCGGAATGCCGATCAGCGCGAATGCGGCCAGCCGAGGGCTGGTGAAGAAGAGCATCGCCAAGCTGCCAATCACGGTGACACTGCTGCGCAACGCGACCGACATGCTGGTGGCAACGACCGTGCGCAGCAGTTCGCTGTCCGCGGAAAGGCGGGACACCAGCTCGCCGCTGCGCGTGCGGTCATGGAACTCGGCATCGAGGCCGATCAGGTGGCCATACAGCTGCCCGCGCAAGTCCGCGACCACTTTTTCGCCCAGCAGCGACACGAAATAGAAACGCGCCGCGCTCGCCAGGGCCAGCACCACCGCTACTACGAACAGGAAGAGGAAGGCCCGATTGATGTTCGCGCCATCGGTGAATCCGTTGTCGATCATCTGGCGGAATGCGACCGGCAGGCTCAGCGTCGCCGCCGACGCCAGAGCCAGAGCCAGCAGCCAGGCAGTGAACAGCCCGGCATGCCGGCGCACGAACGGCCACAGCGCGCGCAGCGTGCCCAGCTTCGCTTTCGGTCCGGCAGAGGCGCTGTCGGGGGTCTCGCTCGGTGTGCTCATCGGGGATCCGTCTTCAAAGCGGTTGTGGGAGAGGCTTCAGCCCCAGCCAGGCCGCCCCGCCTCCGCCGTACCGGAAGCCCCTTCCACAAACACCTGATGCGCACCGCCGGGTTCAGGCGGGCTCCACCACGCGCACCCGGTTACGGGTGGCGTCGCGCAGCTGGGTTTTCAAGGCTTCCACACGATCCGCGGGCAATTGCACCCTCAGGCGGGCGCCTGTCTCGTCGAAACTTTCGTCCTGCTTCGTCGCCTGATGGGCGATCAGGGCCGCGTGCACGTGCCCGAGATCGTCGAACGGGCAGGCCAGCGCCAATGTCGCCAGTGCGACCAAAGGCTCGCGCGGCGCAAGCCGCAGGCACTCGGCCGCCGCCCCGCCATAGGCGCGCACCAGGCCGCCTGCGCCCAGGTTGATGCCGCCGTACCAGCGCGTCACGACCACCATCACGCGATCGAAGCCCTGGCCATCGATCGCGGCGAGGATCGGCCGGCCCGCCGTGCCGGCCGGCTCGCCGTCGTCGCTGGAACGGTAATCCTGGCCGATGCGGTAGGCCCAGCAATTATGGGTGGCGGCCGGGTCGGCGACGTCGCGCAGGAAGGCGAGGGCGGCCTCGGCCGACGGGACCGGCGCACCCTGTGCGAGAAAACGGCTGTGCTTCACCTCGAGCCAGTGCGAGGCGCGTGCGGCGAGGGTATCGCTCACGGATTGCCGAGCAGGGGGCGAAGGTCGTCCGGCACGCGCTGGAACGGATGCTCCTGCACGAACAATTGCAGGCTGCGCAGCGCATTCGCGTCGTCGCCCAGATCGCGGCGCAGGCGGATGCGGTCCAGCCACTCCTCCGGTGGCAGCCGCGTATCCGCGTCGACCGGCACCTGCAGGTCGGTGCGGCGCAGGGCGTTGCGCGCGGCACTGGGCTGGACGCTGCCGGCGCTCGCGGCCGGGGGGGGCGGGGGCGGGGGGGCGGCAGCGACCGGCGCCTGGACGGTGCCCATGTCGCGGGTCTTCGTTTGGTTCTCGCGCCGTTTCACCCGACTGCCGGTGACCGAGATGGTGTCGAGGGTGGCGCCATCGTCAACCTTGGTGGTGGCCTCACGCCGTTCCTCGTTGTCTCGGGCACGAAGCTCCTGCTGTTGCTTCACGGCGATGCGCTGCTCGCGCTCCTGCTCACGCGCCACGGTCTCGGCGATCGCCTCGTTGCTGTCGGCGGCGGACGTGCGCGCATAAGCATCCGCTGTTTCGGCCGGAAACGCCTGGGGGGGCGCGGCTGGCGCGGGTGGGCTGGGGGGCATGGGGGTGGGAAGCAGCGCACGCGGGGTACGCTTGGGCGCGGCCTCCTGGCGCGCGGCCGCTTCCGCATTCTGGCGTGCGGGCCCGCTGGCCGGGCGTCCGGCAGGCGGGGTGAGTACCTTCGCCGGCGGCGGGGGCAGGAGTCCTTCGGCGACCCGGGCAGGTTCCGCCGCTGCGGCATCGGCAGCCGGGTTAGCTCCCGCGTCCGCTGCCGCAACCTCCTGATCCGCGGATGCGCCGCCGCTCGGATAGTCGGGGGTGGAAGGCATCTCGCTGGCGACCGGAACCTCGTGCGTGGGACGGAGCTGCCACGCGATGCCGGCGGCAAGCAGGACCGACGCCGCCACGCCAATGCCCAGCGGCCAGCGCCGGCGTGCCGTCGGTACGCGGTCGCCGCGGGTGCGTGCAGGCTGCACGGCGGCGCGCGCGGCCCCCAGGATGCGTGCGTCCAGGTCGGCCGAGGGGCCACCCTGCGGTCCCACGCGGGACAGCGATTGCGCGAGGGCGCGCTCTTCCGGGGTCAGGGGCTCGGGGGGCATGCTCATTCGTTCAACCTCGTGCGCAGCCGGTCCATCGCATACCGCAGGCGCGACTTCACGGTTTCCCGGCCTACGCCGGTGATCTCGCCGATCTCCTCCAGGGTCAATTCCTGTTCCAGGCGCAGCAGCAGCACTTCGCGCTGCTCCGGCGGCAATTCATCCATGGCCAGCTGCAACCGCCGCCGTTGCTCGAATTCGGACAGCTGGCGCTCCGGCGTATCGGGATCGGGTACGCGCGCCGTCCGTTCCTCCGCATCGTGGGGCGCGGCAGGACGGTGCTTCGATGCCCGCCAATGGTCGTTCAGGCGATTGTGCGCGATCCGGTACAGCCAGGTCCCGAACGGAGCGTCCGGTTTCCAGCCCTCGCGCGCGCTGATCACGCGCTGCCAGGTGTCCTGGAAGAACTCGTCGGCCAGCGCGGCATCGCGAAGATGCCGCA
The DNA here is from genome assembly GCF_947498795.1 of uncultured Pseudoxanthomonas sp. NCBI lineage: Bacteria > Pseudomonadati > Pseudomonadota > Gammaproteobacteria > Lysobacterales > Lysobacteraceae > Pseudoxanthomonas > uncultured Pseudoxanthomonas sp. Next base: position 872,580 of record NZ_CANMLQ010000001.1, read on the forward strand.
GCAGGAACCGATACAGCGGGCCACGGTGCCGCGCGTACAGCTGTTCGAACGCCGACGCTTCGCCAGCGGCGTAGGCCAGCATCAGGGTCTCGTCGGCGGGTTCTGCGAGGTCGTTCACTGCCGCCAGCGTAAGCGGTCCACGTACGCGCGTGAAGTCGGCGCGACGCGCGACGGTCGCCGCGTTCATCCCTGCGTGCCCGGATGGTGCCGGGCGCGGGGTGGCCATGGCAGCGGGGGCAGGGACGGCGCGCATGCGGGAAACGAACGGCCCATCGCGCTGCACGGGGTTGTGTCGCCCGTTTCCGTTCAGGGGGTGGCAGGCGGTATGCTCGGCACGGGGGACTTCCAGACACTACGCACCGACTCGATCGGGACCAGGGCATGCTCACGCCATCGATCAGCGCCGACAACACGGCAAGCGCGGACGCTTCGCCGGCGGAACGCATCGCGCTGATCCTGCGTGGGCTGTTGCCGGCCGGCGCCGAGCTGGCGGTCTGCTGGCGCGACTGGGCGCTGGGGAACGGCAACGGCGCGACGCCTGGCGCCTCGGCTGCGTTGAAGCGGCGGGCGGAACACGCGCTGGTGGACGCCACGGGCGACGGCGACGACGCGGACCTGCGCGTGCACGCCTGGGACAACGCCGACGGCAATGCGCGCGTCGCCCTGGCCTTCTCGTTGCCGCAGCCGCTGGCGGCGGCCGACGAGGCGTCCTGGGTGCTGCTGGCGCGCACGCTGCTGGTGACCTCGCTGGACGCGTTGCGCGCACAGGCCCGCGTGGTGTCGCTCGAGAAATCCAAGCGCCTGCAGCAGGCGCTGTACGAGATCGCCGACCTGGCCGGTGCCGACCTGGAGATGCCGGAGATGCTCCGGCGCATCCATGCGGTGGTGAACTCGCTGATGTATGCAGAGAACTGCTACATCGTGCTCTACGACGACCAGCGCCGCACGGTGCGGTTCCTGTATTTCGCCGACCAGCGCGACCCGTACATCGCCGAGCCCGAGCGCGAGTTCGGCGAAGAGGAAATGGCCAACAGCATGACGTTCGCGATGCTGCGCCACGGTCAGCCGTTGCGCGGCCCTTCTGCGGTGATCCGGCAGAAGCTGGGCGTGGTGCGCGATCCCTCGCACGGGCCGGACAGCCTGGACTGGCTGGGCGTGCCGATGCGGCGCGACGACCGCGTCTGCGGCGCCATCGTGGTGCAGAGCTACGACACGCCGGCCAGTTACGCCGACGAGGACCGAGCGCTGCTGGGGTACGTGGCGCAGCACATCCTCACGGCGCTGGACCGCAAGCACGCGCACGTCGAGCTGGAGCACCGGGTGGCGGTGCGCACCCATGAACTGCAGCGCGCCAACCGCGAACTGCAGGCGGAGATCATGGAGCGCAAGCGCGCCGAGAAGCTGCAGCGCGCACTGTTCCGCATCACCGAGCTGGCGATCACCTCCGAAAGCCTCGAGCGCTTCTACGCCGACGTGCACGTGGTGGTGGACGAGCTGATCGACGCGCGCAATTTCTACATCGCGCTGGTCTCGGACGACGGCGGCCAGTTGAACTTCCCGTACTCGATCGACGAACGCGACCCGATGCGCAAGGCGCGTCGCATGACCAACGGCCTGACCGAGTACGTCATCGCCACGGGCCGCCCGTTGCTGGCCGATCGCGAGGTGATCGGCGAACTGGCGAACGCCGGCAAGCTGCAGCAACATGGCCCGCCGGCGTACAGCTGGCTGGGCGTGCCGCTGTTCCGGGGCGAGGACGTCGTGGGTACGGTGGTCGTTCAGAGCTACTCCCAGGAAGCCAAGTTCACGTCCCACGACCAGAACCTGTTGACGTTCGTGGCGCACCATATCGGCAACGGACTCGATCGCCAGCGCACGCAGGAACGGTTGCGCAGCGCGCATGCCGAGCTCGAGCGCCGGGTCGACGAGCGTACCCGCGAACTCAACGAAGCCAACCACCAGTTGCGTGCGCAGATCGGCGAGCGCCTCCGCATCGAGCAGCAGCTGACCCACCAGGCCACGCACGACGCGCTGACCGGCCTGCCCAACCGACCGCAGTTGCTGGACCGGCTCGCCGCTGCCATCGAGCGCGCCCGCCACGGCGACGGGCAGGCGTTCGCGGTGCTCTTCCTCGACCTGGACCGCTTCAAGCTGGTCAACGACAGCATGGGCCACGCCGCCGGCGATGAGCTGCTGGTGGAAGTCGCGCGCCGGATCACCATGAGCGTGCGCGAAGAGGACATGGTGGCGCGCCTGGGCGGCGACGAATTCGCGTTGCTGGTCGAGTACGCCGAGGGCGTGGAGAACGTGCGCGATTTCGCCCAGCGCCTGCTGGCGGTGCTCGGCCTGCCGATGTGGGTGGCGGGGCGCGAGCTGTTCCCCTCCGCCAGCCTGGGTATCGCGGTCTGGCACCCGCGCTATCGCAATGGCGAAGAACTGCTGCGCGACGCCGACGCCGCGATGTACCGCGCGAAAGAACAGGGACGCGACCGCTGCGCCATGTTCGACGAGGCGATGCGCGAAGCCGCGATGCAGAGCCTGGACCTGGAAGCCGACCTGCGCCGGGCGATCAACCATCGCGATTTCCTGCCGTTCTACCAGCCGATCCGCCGCATGGACGACGGGCGCGTGATCGGCCATGAGGCATTGCTGCGTTGGCAGCATGAGCGACGCGGCCTGTTGTTGCCGGCCGAGTTCATCGGCCTGGGCGAGGACAGCGGGTTGATCGAGCAGGTCGACTGGTTGCTCTACGAGCAGGTGGTGCGCCAGATCGCGCGCGGCGTGGAAGGCTACATCTCGGTCAACGTGTCGCCGCGGCACTTCCGCTCGCCGGACTTCGGGGACCGCCTGCTGGCCATGTTCGAAGCGCAGGGCGCCGATCCGTCGCGGTTGCGGCTGGAGATCACCGAGGTCGCCCTGCTCGACGACGCGCCACGCACGCTGCGCATCCTCCGTACGTTGCGCCAGCACGGCATCCTCGCGCAGCTGGATGACTTCGGCACCGGGTTCTCGGCGTTGTCCTACCTGCACCGGTTCCCCATTTCCGTGCTGAAGATCGACCGCAGTTTCGTGTCGGGGCTGGGCAGCGAGGCGCGACCGGAGAGCCTGGCGCTGGTGCGTGCGATCCTGGCGCTGGCCAGCACGCTGGGGATCGAGACGATCGCCGAGGGCGTGGAAACCGAAGAGCAGCGCCAGTCGCTGATCGAACTGGGCTGCCACCTCGGGCAGGGCTACCTGCTCGGCAGGCCGGCGGCGAGCCTCGAGCAGACCCACGTGACCGACCCCGCGTGATGCAGCGGGGGAGGGCGGGATGGTTCCGCCCTCCCGGCCCGCTCACTCGCCCGCGATGGCCGGCCTGCCGGTTTCCGCGCTGACCAGCCGGTGGGCCTGGTCGATCATGTCGACGAACTCCCCCTTCAGCCCATACGGGTCGCGGCCTTTCGCTGCACGCGCCGCGCGCGCGACGTCACCCCAATTCCAGCCATCGATGCGCTGGCCACCGCGCAACAGGTCGGCATAGGCCGCAACGGCGCTGGCGAACCGGAAGGCGTCGCTCGGTTGCGAGGTCAGCGCGTTGCGTGCGATCGGTGTTTCGATCAGGCGGCTGCTGTCCTGGCCGGGCAGCTTGTAGCGCAGGCGCACGTGCGCGACCTCGGTGGCGGACGCCCGTTCGCCTGCCTGCTTGCCGCCATAGCGCAATGCGGGAAGCCGTTCGGCACCGCTGCCCACCGGGGTGATCTCGTACAGCGCGGTGACTTCATGGCCTGCGCCGATGTCGCCGGCATCCACCTTGTCGTTGGCAAAATCCTCGTTGGCCAGCACGCGGTTCTCGTAGCCGATCAGCCGGTACTCGGATACGACGGCGGGGTTGAACTCCACCTGGATCTTCACGTCGCGGGCGATGGTCAGCAGCGTGGACTGCATTTCGTCCACCAGCACCTTGCGTCCCTCCTGCAACGTGTCGATGTAGGCGTGATTGCCGTCGCCGACATCGGCCAGCTTCTCGGCGAGCGCGTCGTTGTAGTTGCCGGTACCGAAGCCGAGCGTCGTCAACGCGATGCCGGACGCGCGCTGGTCGGCGACCATCGTCTCCAGCGCATCCTGGCTGACCGTGCCTACGTTGAAATCGCCGTCGGTGGCGAGGATCACGCGGTTCACGCCGTCCCTCACGAAGGCCTGCTTCGCCATCGCATAGGCCAGGCGGATGCCGTCGCCTCCGTTGGTGCTGCCGCCGGCCTGGAGGCGGTCCAGCGCGCCGAGGATCTCATCGTGCCGGTTGCCGGGGGTCGGTGGCAGCACCAGGCCCGCCGATCCCGCGTAAACCACGATGCTGACACGGTCCTGCGCACGCAGTTGCGGGACCAGTTGGGCGAAGGACTGCTTCAGCAGCGGCAACTTGTCGGGCGACTCCATGGAACCGGACGTGTCCAGCAGGAACACGAGGTTGGCCGGCGGCAAGGTCGCCTTCGGCACGTCGTAGCCCTTGATGCCGACCATGAGCAACTGCCGCTGCGCGTTCCAGGGCGCGGGCGCGAGTTCGGTGGTCACGTTGAACGGGCGGCTGCGGTCGGTCGGCGCGGCGTGGCCATAGCGGAAGTAGTTGATGAATTCCTCCGCGCGCACCGCATCGGCCGGGGGTCGTTGGCCCTCGCGCAGCATGCGGCGCACATTGCTGTAGCTGCCGGTGTCCACGTCCACCGAGAAGGTGGACACGGGTTCGTCCACGGTGCGGCGCACCGGATTGTCGTTGCGTTCCGCGTAATTCTCGGTGTTGGCCGCGTCGGCCTGCGGCGCCAGGACGGCGGCAGCGTGCGCGTACTGCACCGCCATCGGCGGGGCTGGCGGGGGAGGCGGCGATGCAGGCGCATAGGCCTGCACGCCGGCGATGGCGGTCTTGGCCTGTTCACGGCGCAGGCGCTCCCCGGTGACCACCACGCTGTCGAGCGTGGCCTGTTCGTTCGAAGCCGCCTCCGCTGCCTGGCGGGCGAAACGCGCCTCATCCGAGGCTGCGGCCGCCTCGGCGTCGGACGTGGAGTGCGCGGTGGGGCTGGACTGGCACGCGGCCAACAGGGCGACGGCCAGCAGGGTGAGGGTCAGACGGTGCGACATGGCGTGACTCCGTGAGTGGGACGGGGAGTCGAACGCATGGGATACGGAAACGGGGTTGAAGGGTGGCGCTCGGCGATGCTGCGACATCGGCCACAACACCGCGATGTCAGTCGATCGCGCCCACGTCCATGCCGTCATACGCATCCAGGCCATGCTCGCTGGCGAACCGGTAGAGCGCCTGGTTGCGCTCGTGGAGGCTGTCGGGCGTGTGGACTTCGGTCTTCTCGACGTGCAGCCACCACAGGTCCGGATCCTTGCGGCTGTCCTTGTCTTCCAAGTACAGCGCAATGACACGGTAACCCTGTCCTTGCAGCACCGGCACCACCGCCTCCAGCGCAGGCCGCGCATGGTGGGTGAAGAAGTAACCCCACACCAGCGGCTTGCGCAGGTCCCAGGGCGTCTCCCTGGCCATGTTGTCGAACATCTCGACCAGTTGTTCGTGGGTGATCATGGTGAAGCTCCTGTAGATGGGGGCAGCCCGTCGTCGGGACGACGGGAAAAGAATCCGCAGTGACGTCGAGGGTGAGCGAAGGCGCTAGTCGGCGCGCAGCGTCAATCGGCCATCGCTGACCTGCGCTTCGAGCCGGTCGCCTGGCCGCACCTGCGCCACCGAGCGCACCAGCGTGCCGTCCTCCTTCGTCACCAGTGCGTAGCCGCGGGCGACGGTGGCCAAGGGGCTGATGGCTTCCAGGGAGCGGGCGAGTGCACGCAGGCGCAAGGTGTCCCGCTGCAGTGCGCGCACGGCGGCGGCCTGCGGACGCGGGGCCAACGCGAGCAGGCGGGCGCGCAGTTGCTCGAGGCGGCGCTGCGGCGCATGCGCACGCAGCACCGCATCGGCATGGCGCAACGCGGCCAGGCGGCGCGCGTGGCGGTCACGCCAGAGGGCGTGGAGGCGACGGACGGCATCCTGCTGGCGGCGCCCGAGCATCTGCAGCCGTGCTTGCGGGCGCTGCGCGTGGAGCCGCAGGGCGGCGCGGTCCGCGCGCTGCATGGCATTGCGCATGCGATGTGCCTGGGTGGTCGCGAGCCGGCGCTGCAACGTGCGAACGCGCGACAACAGGTCGCGCCGGTCCGGCACCAGCAGCTCGGCCGCGACCGAGGGCGTGGGTGCGCGCAGGTCGGCAGCGAAGTCGGCGAGGGTGAAGTCCGTCTCGTGTCCGATGGCGGACACCACGGGGACCGGCGAGGCCGCGATGGCGCGCGCGAGGCGTTCATCGTTGAAAGCCCAGAGATCTTCCAGCGAGCCGCCGCCGCGGGCGACCAGCAACACGTCGTAACGCCCGCTGCGCGCGGCGCGCTGCAGCATGTCGACGATCTGCGCCGCCGCTGCCTCGCCCTGCACCTGCACGGGCAGTACATCGACCTCCACCAGTGGGTAGCGCCGTTGCAGCACGCTGAGCACGTCGCGCACGGCCGCGCCGGTGGGCGACGTCAGCACGGCGAGGCGTCGCACATGGGCGGGCAGGGCACGCTTGCGTGCGTCGTCGAACACGCCTTCCGCTGCGAGCCTGGCCCGCATCTCCTCGAAGGCGCGGCGCAGCGCGCCTTCGCCGGCCTCCTCCAGGCTGTCGATCACCAACTGGTAATCGCCGCGCGCTTCATAGAGCGTCAGTCGGCCGCGCGCGAGGACGCGCAGTCCTTCGCGGGGTGCGAACTTGAGCCACTGGCTCTTCGGCTTGAACATCACGCAGCGCACCTGCGCACGCGCATCCTTCAGCGTGAAGTACAGATGGCCCGAGGCCGGACGGGTGACATTGCCCAGCTCGCCTTCCACCCACACGAGCGGAAACGCGCCTTCCAACAGGTCGCGCGCCAGCGTGTTGAGCTGGGTGGGCGTGAGGATGTCGCGGGCGGTGTCGGTCATGGTGCAAGGATAAACGCTCGCGACGAAGCGCACCGCGAATGCCTGCGACAGACGGTCGCACCCAGTGAGGCGGCTTCCGTGCTGGAATGGCGCGGTCCCGTCGGCCGGAATCGTCCCTCATGCTGAAGTCCCGCTGGTCCCGTCCGTGGTTGCCGGTGTTGCTCGCCTCGCTGGCCGCCTGTTCGCCCCCGGGCGAACCTGTGCCCGTGGCCGTTGTGCCGTCACCGGTCGTGGACGTGGCGGACCTCCCTTCGCCGCTGGGCGCCGCACAGCCCGACCTCGTCTCCACGCCGGACGGTGCGCTGCTGTTGAGCTGGATCGAACCGATGGATGGCGCAAGCCATCGCCTGCGTTTCAGCCGTCGGCCTGCCGGAACGCAGGGCTGGGAGTCGCCGCGCACGATCGCCGAAGGCGACGCATGGTTCGTCAACTGGGCCGACACCCCGCATGTGTATGCCCTGCCGGACGGTTCGCTGTGGGCGCACTGGCTGCGCAGTACCGGGCCGTCGCGGATGGACTACGGCATCGACCTGGTGCGTTCCGGCGATGGCGGCGCGACGTGGAGCACGCCGCAGCGGGTGCATCCGTCCGGCACGCCCGGTGACCATGGTTTCGTGACGTTCTGGCCGCAGGCGCGCGACCGGCTGGGTATCGCATGGCTCGACAGCCGGCAGAAGGCGGCGTCCGGACATGCGGGGCACGACGGCGGAGGACACGACCACGCAGGCGGTGCGGCGATGATGCTGCGTGCCGCGACCTACGATCCGAGGGCGACGCAGGTGGGAGAGTGGCCACTGGACGCATCCACCTGCGATTGCTGCACCACTTCGTCCGCGGTGACGGATCGTGGCGTCGTGGTCGTCTATAGAGGACGTGGCGATGGCGAGATCCGCGATACGCGCATCGTTCGCTTCGACGGTCAGCGCTGGACGTCGCCTCGCGACGTGCATGCGGATGGCTGGAAGATCGCCGGTTGTCCCGTCAACGGGCCGATGGCGGTGGCGGACGGTGCCACGGTCTGGGTCGCTTGGTACACGGAAGCAGGTGGCGTGCCGGAACTGCGTGCGGCACGTTCGGACGACGCCGGCGATACGTTCGGTGCGCCGGTGACGCTGGCGAAGGGCATGCAGGTGCTGGGTCGCCTGGGTTTGGTCCATGGCGATGGCCATCTCCTGGTGAGCTGGCTGGAGCAGGCGCAAGACGAACGCCAGACGCTGGTACTGGCACGCTACGACCACGCCTGGGCCGGAGCGCGGCGCGTCGATGTCGCCACCCTGTCCGCACGTGGACGCGCGAGCGGCATCCCGCGATTGCAATGGCACGACGATGCCGCGTGGCTGGCGTGGACCGATGTGGCCGGCGAAAAGCCACGGTTGCTGGGTGCGCGCGTCGTATTCCCCTGACGCGCCAAGGTGCGGCACTTCGTCGCACCTGACTCCGATGATCTGTCCCGCATAAAATCGCGCGGTGATCCGTTCGTCCGCCTTCCTCCGACCGATGCTGCAGCTGGCCTTGCTGGCGGCGCTGCTGATGGCGTTCGCGCCGTCGGTAACGCGGTGGGTGACCGCCACGGGATCGCAGATGCTGGCAGGCTGGACCGAGTTGTGTACGACCGATGGCATCAAGTGGGTCGATACGCGGGCCGAATCGCCGGTCGCCAAGGCGCCGTTTGGCAAGGCGCCGTCGCCCGCCGGCATGGCGATGGGTGCCGACTGCGCGTACTGCACCCTCGCGGCGGTGTTGCCGTTGCTGCTGCTCTGCATCGCGCTGCTGTTTCCCCGTCTTTCGGGCGGCATCCTCTCCAGCGTCCCTGCGCTACCGCCCGCGCGTCGCCTGCGGCTGCGCGGCCTCGGCGGACAAGGACCGCCGATCCTCCTCTGAACCACAAGACCCTTCGTTGATCGTGCGGCCCGTGCGCCGTGTCCTTGTGCTTTGGAGTTTCCATGTTCCTGATATCCCGGGCGACGCCGCGCGCGTCGTGCCTGTCCGTGGCCATTGCCGCGACCCTCTCGCTTTCCCCCTCCGCGCGTGCCGCCGACGCTGTCGTGCTGCCCGATGGCTCCCGCGTCACCCAGCTCGACACGGTCGAGGTCAAAGGCCACCAGGCCGGCCTCGAGCAGGTCTCCGGCACCGGCACGCGCCTGTCGCTGACGCTGCTGGAAACCCCGGCGTCGGTCACCGTCATCGACCGCGCTGCGCTCGATGCGCGTGGCGTGCGCACCACGCAGGAAGCGCTGGCCGGCATTCCCGGCCTCACCGTCGCGTCGCCGCCGGGCAATGGCAATGCGGTGACATACCGCGGTTTCTCCGGCAGCCAGATCACGCAGTTGTTCAATGGCATCGATGTGCAGTACGCCAGCATCGCCGCCCGACCGGTGGATGCGTGGCAATACGAGAGGGTGGAAGCCATCGGCGGTCCGTCGAGCTTCCTGTATGGCGCGGGTGCGGTCGGTGGCACGATCAACTACGTCACCCGGCTGGCGCGACTGGACCGCGACGAAGCCGCCGTGCAGGCGTCGTGGGGCTCGTTCCGCGACGGCACGCTGGCGATGGGGGCCAACCTTCGCATCGGCGGCGGAGATGCGCGCCAGGCGATCCGTGTCGATGCCAGCACGCGTGATGGCGAGAGCTGGATCGACGGTCAGCAGCGCGAGGCATCGACACTCGCCGCTTCGTGGCTGGCGCAACTGGCGCCGACCCTGCGACACACCCTGGCGGTGGAGGTCCAGCAGGAGGACAGCCATCGTCCATACTGGGGCACGCCGGTGCGCCAGCCCGCCACCAGTCGCCTGTCGGTGCTGCCGCAGACCATCGGCCGCAACTACAACGTCGCCGACGGCTACTACGGACAGGACGTGCGCTGGGCGCGTTCGCTGCTGGAGTGGACGCCTGGCGAGCACGACACCGTGCGCAACACCCTCTATCACTACGACGCGCTGCGAGACTATCGGAACGTCGAGAGCTACCGCCTGACCGCCGGCAACGACGGCGTGATCCGTTCCGGCACGCTGCTGCAGCGGCACGACCAGCAGGTCTACGGCAACCGGCTGGAATGGAGCCACGAAGGCGAACTGTTCGGCCTGCCGACGCAATGGGCGACCGGCCTGGACGTCAGCTACAACCGGCAGACGCGCTTCCCGCTGTCGCTCCCGGCCACGGTGGATACGGTGCGGCTCGATGCGGTCACGCCGGGACGCTTCCTCGATGTACCCGGCACGGCGATCGTCTACACGCCCGACCGCACCAACCGGCTGCACACGCAGGCGGTTTACACGGAGAACCTGACCGAACTGACGCCGTCGCTGTCGCTGCTGACCGGCCTGCGCCATGACCGCATCGTGCTGGACGTGGTGAACCATCGCGCGGTCAGTGCGACCAATCCCGCCCGATTCGAGCGCGAATACTCGCCCACCACCGGACGTGTCGCGCTGAACTGGGCCATCACGCCGCAGGCGAGCGTCTACGCGCAGTACAGCACCGCGGCCGATCCGCCGGCAGGCATCCTCAGCACCGCGAACTTCGCGACGCTACGCGACTTCGACCTGACCACGGGTCGCCAGGGCGAGATCGGCGCGAAGTTCCAGTCGCGCGATGCGCGGAACTTCGCGACGCTGGCGGCATACCGCATCGTGCGCCGCAACCTCGCCATCACCGATCCCTCCAATCCGGGGCAGACGCTGCCGGTCGGCCAGCAGTCGTCCCGCGGCATCGAAGCGACCTTCGGCTGGCGGCCGACGGAGGCGCTGAAGGTCGAGGGCAACCTGGCCTGGGTGGATGCCACGCTGGATGATTTCTACGAGAACGTTGGCGGCGTACCGGTATCGCGCGCCGGCAATCGCCCCACCAACACCCCATCGCGCGTGGGCAACGTGTGGCTGGACTACCGCTTCACGCCACGCTGGTCTGCCGGCGTGGACATGCGTGGCGTGTCGTCGCGCTTTGCCAATGCCGCCAACACGCTGTCGACCGCAGGCTACGCGACATGGGGTGCGCACGTGGGCTTCCGCTGGAACGACAGTACGGAACTGACCGTGCGTGGCCGCAACCTCGGCGACCGCACCCATGTGGTGTACGCGCTGGGCAGCACGATGGCCTACCTGGGCGATCCGCGCAGCTGGGAAGTGGTGCTGCGGAAAACGTTCTGAGGGCCATGCACGGCGGCAACACGGAGTTGGGTAAGGTAGCGGCCGGACACTCGGAGGATGGCTGCCATGCGCGGTCTCGACTTCAGTTCATGGCAGGGCCTGTTGACTACCCTGGCGGGGCTGGCGCTGATCACGGTGATCGGCGTCGGCATCCGCCTGCTGGTGATGCAGACGGTGCAGGAGCGGCGGGCGCGCGAGAATCGGCAGATCAACGAACGGCTGCGCACGCTGATCGCGGCCTACAAGGTGCTCGGCGGTTCGTTCACCGGGTCGCTGGACGTCGATCCTCGCCACTTGCGCGACCTGCGTGCGCAGGCGCGCGACGCGGGCGTCGAGCTGGTCGACGACGGCAGCGACCGGTCACGGCGCATCCGTGATGCCGTCGAGGCGGCGCTGTCGGACATCATCCTGCTGGGCACCGACGAACAGGTGCGGCTGGCCGTGCAGGCAGCCACCGATCTGGCGGCGGGCCGGCCGATCCGCACCGATGCGCTGGTGGTGTCGCTGCGCGACTTCATCCGCGGCGTGCTGGACCTGGAACCCATCCCGCCCTCGTTGGCGATACCGCGGCAAGGTCCGGCGCGGCCGGTCGCCTCCAAGGGCAAGGGCGAGGGCGCGAAAGGCGAGGGACGGCAGGGCGGAGGGGGCGGTGCAGGCGGCGCCGGGATGGGCATGGCCGGCATGGGCGCTGGCGCGGGTATGGGTATGGGGATGGGCGCGGGCAGCGAACCTGATCGCGAGCCGGCGCCCTGACGGTCATTCGTCGATCCAGCGGCGCTCGGGGCCGGGACGCTTGGCCAGCTTGCGCTGCAGCGATCGGCGGTGCATGCCCAGCAGCCGTGCGGCGGCGGAGATGTTGCCTTCGGTTTCGGCGAGCGCCTGCTGGATGTGCTCCCACTCCAGCCGACTCAGCGGGGTCATGGTGTCTTCTGCCGCATCCGCCTCGTCGCCCGGCACGGCGGGGGTCTCCAGCCCCAGCGCACGCAGGATGGTCGGCACGGTGGCCGGCTTGGGCAGGTAGTCGTCGGCACCGCGCTTGATGGACTCCACCGCGGTGGCGACGCTGGCATAGCCGGTGACGAGCAGGATCTGCATGTCGGCGCGCAGCGCACGCAGCGGCTCGATCAGTGACAGGCCGGAATCGTTGCCCAGCTTCAGGTCGACCAGCGCGAAATCCGGTATGCACTCGCGCGCTTTCGCCAACGCGCTGGCGGCGTCCAGCGCGATCTCGGTCTCGATGCCCTTGCGCGCCAGGCTGCGTTGCAGGGTGCGCGCATAGAGTTCGTCGTCGTCGACCAGTAGGCCTTTCATCGGATGCCTCTCATCAGGGAGATTCGTCATTGCCCGCCACCGGCAGGCGGAACTGCACCTGCACGCCCTTCGGCGGCACCGCGCGCATGGTCATGCGTCCACCCAGTCGCTCGATGGTGGCGTGCGACAGGGCCAGGCCCACGCCCATGCCCTCCGGCTTGCTGGTGCGGAAGAGTTGCTCGGACTGGAACGGCAACGCTTCGTGGAAACCGTTGCCATAGTCGCGCACGGTGCCGACCAGCTCGTCGCCTTCGCAGCGCAGGTCCAGGTCCACGCGTTGCGAGCCGGCCTGGCGGCTGGCGTCGGCGGCATTGTTCAACAGCGCCTGCAGCAGGTGACCGGTGGAGGCATCGGTCGCCAGCCACGCCGGCAGGGCGCCGGTGCGCTGCAGTTCCACCGTCGGGCGGATCAGTTGCCAGCGCTGCACCACATCGTCCAGGTCGACGCGCTGGCGCACGCCCATGTCGGCCGAGGCGGCGAGTGCGCGCACGCGGTCGCGGCAGAGGTCGATCAGCTGGCGCATGGTGCCGGCATCCTCGCGGATGTCGGGCTCGCTCGCGTGTTCGCGGATGTCCTCGGTCAGCAGCGTCATCGTCGCCAGCGGGGTGTTGAGCTCGTGCGCGACGGCGGCGGCGTGCGTGGCCAGCGCGACGATGCCCTCGTTGCGCGCGAAGCGCTCGCGCAGGCGGGCCAGTTCCTGTTCGCGCAGGCGCAGCGCGGCGACCAGGCGCGTGGAAAAGTACAGCACGACGCCGGCGGAAAGCACGAAGTTCACCGCCATGCCCCAGAGGTGCACGTTGAAGTGGTCGCCATGCAGGTGCGGCAGTGGCCGGCCGAAGACGGCGGTCAGCACGTAGCCCAGCAGGCACGCCACGCCCGTGGCCAGCACCCAGCGCAACGGCAGGGCCAGCGCGGAGACCGCGATCAGCAGCAGGAACATCGAGCTGAACGGGTTGCCGATGCCGCCGCTCCACGCCACCAGCCAGGACAGCACCGCCACGTCCACCAGCATGTGGGCGAAGGCTTCGGCGGCGCGCTCCTCGCCGGGCCGGCGGCTGCGCCAGGTGGCGTAGACGTTGAACAGTCCCAGCGCACCGATCCCGGCCCACAGCGGCCAGCGCGGCAGATCGATGCCGAGCGGACCGAGCGCCACCAGCACGGTCACCGCCTGGCCCACGATCGCCACCCAACGCAGGTTGCAGAGCGTGCGCAGGAACGAGGGCGACAGGGTCAGCAGCGTATTCGGCATGGTCACATGCTAGTGCAAGCGCGCGGGCCGGGCCTGCGGCATGGCGTCGCAGGGGCGTGCACGAGCCCCCCGGGCGGCCCACGCTACAATGCCGCCATGCACGACGCCGTCACCCGCCCCACTCCTCCCACCGACGCCGCGCCCTGGCCGCGCCGCATCACCCAGGCCGTCCAGATCGGCAATGCCGTCGTCGGCGGTGGCCGCCCGGTGGTGGTGCAGTCGATGACCAACACCGATACGGCCGATGTCGCCGGCAGCGTGAAGCAGGTCGCCGAACTCTGGCGGGCCGGCTCGGAAATGGTCCGGCTGACCGTCAACAACCCCGAATCCGCCGCCGCCATCCCGCGCATCCGCGAAAAGCTCGAGATGATGGGCATCTCGGTGCCGCTGATCGGCGACTTCCACTACAACGGACACCAGCTGCTGGCGGGCGAGCCGGCCTGTGCGGAAGCGTTGGCCAAGTACCGCATCAATCCGGGCAATGTCGGCTTCGGCAAGAAGAAGGACACCCAGTTCGCCCAGCTGATCGAGTTCGCGATCCGCTACGGCAAGCCGGTGCGCATCGGCGCCAACTGGGGTTCGCTGGACCAGGCGCTCGCGGCGCAGCTGATGGACGAGAACCACACGCGCGACATCCCGTGGGACGCCGGCCGCGTACTGCGCGAGGCGCTGATCCGCTCGGCGGTGGATTCGGCCGAACGCGCTGTCGAGATCGGCCTGCCGCGCGACCGCATCGTGCTGTCTGCCAAGGTCAGCGGCGTGCAGGAACTGATCGCGGTGTACCGCGACATGGCGGCCCGCACCGATTTCGCGCTGCACCTGGGCCTGACCGAGGCCGGCATCGGCAGCAAGGGCATCGTGGCGTCGAGCGCCGCGCTGGCCGTGCTGCTCCAGGAAGGCATCGGCGACACCATCCGCATTTCGCTGACGCCGGAACCCGGCCAGTCGCGCACGCAGGAAGTGATCGTCGCGCAGGAACTGCTGCAGACCACCGGCCTGCGCGCGTTCACGCCCATGGTTACCGCGTGTCCGGGTTGCGGGCGGACCACGTCCGAATTCTTCCAGGAGCTGGCCAAGGTCGTGCAGGAACATGTGCGCGGCAAGATGCCGGAGTGGAAGGTCACCCATCCCGGCGCCGAGAACATGACCCTCGCCGTGATGGGCTGCGTGGTGAACGGGCCAGGCGAATCGCGCCACGCCAACATCGGCATTTCGTTGCCAGGCACGGGCGAGGCGCCGGCCGCGCCGGTGTTCGTCGACGGCGAGAAGAAGGTCACGCTGCGTGGCGAGAACATCGCCCACGAGTTCGTCGCCCTGATCGACGATTACGTCGAGGCCAAGTACGCGCGTGCTGCCGGCTGACACGCTGGCGAACGGCCGGCGCTTCATCGCCGGGCTGTTTCGCGAACATGGCGGGCGCTTCGTCCTCCTCTTCCTCTGCCTGCTGGCCCCGTTGTGGCTGTTCGTCGAACTGGCGGACGAAGTCCACGAACTTGAAGCCTTCTACTTCGACGATCCGCTGCTGTGGCGCGCGCATGCGATGGCGGGGCCGGCGCTGGACCGGTTCTTCATTTTCATCTCTGCGATCGGCTACCAGTGGGGCGTGGTGCCGGTCGACATCGCACTGACGGCCGGCCTGCTGATCGCGCGACGCTGGCGTGAGGCCACCTTCGCCGGCGTGTCGTTAGCAGGTTCGGCGCTGTTGAACATGGCCACGAAGCAGTTCTTCCAGCGCGACCGGCCCACCTTGTGGGAATCCATCGCGCCCGAGCACACCTTCAGCTTTCCCAGTGGCCACGCGATGGGTTCGGCCACCTTGGCCATGGTGGTCGTGCTGCTGTGCTGGCACACGCGCTGGCGCTGGGTGGCGGTCGCCCTGGCGGGCAGCTTCGCGGTGCTGGTCGGCGTCTCGCGCATCTACCTGGGCGTGCATTATCCGTCCGACATCCTCGGCGGATTCGCCGCCGGCATCGCCTGGGTGTCGGGTGTCTACCTGGTGCTGTACCGCATCCGCGAGCGGCCGTGGCAGGTAAAAGGCTAGGGCTCCTGTGGGAGCGACGTAAGTCGCGATGAAACGATGCCGGTGGTCTCTCGCGACTTACGTCGCTCCCACATCCTTCTTCATGCTTTTCAAGGCGCGTACGCGCGCTCGCGCTCTTCCTGCAGCCGCTGGCGCAGGTACTGGTCGCGGGTGAGGCCGGCGGGAATCGTGGTGGCGGCCATGACCTCGGCAACGACCTGCGCCTCGCGTGCCTTGTAGGACTGGAAGCGTGGGTCGTTGGCCTGCTGCGCGGCGAAAGCGGCCATGCGCTGGTCAGCGTGTGCGCGATAGCGGTCGGCGATCACGGCCACCTCTGCCGCCTGCTGCGCGGGGTCGTCCACGGTCGCCTTGACCAGCGCAGTCCGCAACAGCAGGGCTTCGCCCGCGGACAATCCGGCGGCGGCCTCGTAGCGGTCGATCTGCCGCTTCAGCGCGTCCGCCCGCTCGCTGCGCTCCACGGCGCGCAGGGAGGCGGCGCGCGCGAAGAAGTCCTTCGCCTCGGCCTCGAAGCGCTGGCGCTCGCGATAGGCCTGCGCTTGCGGCGTGGCCTGCAGGGTGTCGAGCGCCGGGGAGGGGGCACCTGCGGAACCCGCAGGGGCAGGGGGCGTCGTCGGCACTCCCCCGGACGCGGCGTGCGTCCACCAGAGCGCGGCGGCGGTGAACACCAGCAGCGGCACCAGCAGTGTCAGCAGTTTCCTCATGCGTACTCCTCGTGCACCGGGGCCGTCGCCTCACGACGGCCCTCGGGCGCGGACCTCAGCCCATCAGCTGGTCGACCAGCCAGTACAGCAGGTTGAACGGCTTGGCCTTGTCGTCCTTGTCGTCCTGTTCGCTCGCATCGAGCACCTTGCCCTGGCCGTCGAGCACGCTGTCGATGAAGTGCTTCAATTCCAGGTTCTGCGCCTGAACGTCGGCGTTCTTGAAATCGACGATGGTGGTGCAGTGGCTTTCGTTGAGCGCGCGGTACTGCGGGAAGTAGCCGCCGACATTGTTCAAGCCATTGAGGCGATCCCGCAGGCGTGCCGTATCCGTGTTCCAGCGCGCATGGATGCGTGCTTCCTTGGTGGCCTGGTCCGGTGCGTTGGCGATGTCGGGATAGAAGCGTTCGTACGAGTACGACGAGTAATTGAGGTCTTTCCAGAAGTGCGTATGGCCCATGCGGTCGCTGGCGTACTTGCTGGACAGGGCGGGATACAGGGTGCCGAGTTCGTTGAGGTCGAACTGCGGCAGGCCGCTGGCGAGATAGGGCAGCGGGCCGTTCGGCTGGTCGAGGCCCCACGCGCTGCGGATCAGCGCCATCAGCGGCTGCGAAGGGTAGTCGACCGGATTGCCGTTCTTCGGCGTGGGGAAAATCGGGCCGGAATCGTCGATCAGGAAGCTGCGCGTGGGCGCCATGTCGCGCCGCAACGGGTGGTAGCTGGTCAGGCTGCCGGCGCCGCCGGCGCTGCAGCCGGTGGACAGCATCTGCGTCGGGCGGGGCAGGTTGTCCTTCAGCCAGCCGACCACCGCGCGCACGTTGCGTGTGCCGTTGTGGTGCCACACCAGGGGGGCATTGTGCCCGCTCGGGTCGTTGTAGACGGCCACCTTGTCGCCGCTGTAGATGTCGCCGGTGCAGTAGGGCACGTAGACCATGTTCCAGCCCTGCGTCTTCACCGACTCGAACGGGCTGACCCGGGTGACGAACGGACTGACCAGGCTCGCGCCGGGATTCAGCAGGCTCATGTAGTCGTCGGGGATGCCGTTCGGATTGCGTGCACCGCGGATGCCGCCCTGGCCGCTGCAACTGGCGTAGTCCCAGCACGCGCCACCGCCCTCCATGTAGATGATGGTGTTGCGCGTATCGGCGACGCGGTTGACGAAGAACTTGAACGGCGAACCGTCGCCGCACACGGCGCCCGTCGACGGCGCCAGCTGGATGGTCTGCCACGCGTCGTAGCGGCCCGGCTGGAAGCCGTCGTTGAAGCCGGAGGGATTGGACAGCAGCGGATAGTGGCCGGTGCGCTGGGCGGCGGTCACCTTGTTGTCCGCCTTCGGAGGCGAGACCAGGTTCACCAGGGTCTGCCAGAAGCTGTAGTCGCCTTCCTCCGCTTTCAGGGGGGCGGCGACCGCCAGCGTCAGCGTGGCGGCCGCAAGGGCGAGCGGCAGGCGGGCGGGTCGTACGGGTGCAACCATGATCGGATCCTCCGGCGAGAGTCAGGCGGGACGTTCAACGGGATGGACTGCCTTGGCGTGCGGCACGCGTGGGGGCGGCGACCGTACAGGGGCGGATGGTGGTGCGTCGCGACGCCGGCGGCATTAAGCCGGCGTGATGGCGCCGGGTTTGGCTGCCGATACCCCCGACATTGGCCGCGATGCCCCCCTTCCTCGGCGCCGTCGCCGCTGAGGTAAATGCAGCGATCTCGCGTCGCAGCACGTGGCACGTCCGGCATCGGCGGTCATCGCGGCCCGGCAACGCATCGTTGCGGGCCGGTGCCTTGCCGCCGCGCGGGCGTGGATCGAACATGGCCGCTCGCCGACACGCGCGGCGATGATGAGGGGGACGGGGAGCGCGATGCAGGACGTGGTGGACAAGTACGGCGTGGCCCTGGTCTTCGTCAACGTGCTGGCGTTGTCGCTGGGCCTGCCCGTGCCGGCGATGCCCACGCTCATCCTCGTCGGCGCCGGACTGGCGCTGCAGCCGGACACGATGTGGCTGCCGCTGCTCGGCGTGCTGGCCGTCTCGGTGGCCGCCAGCCTGATCGGCGACAGCGCGTGGTTCTACGCGGGTCGCCGTTATGGCAACCGTACACTGCAGTCGCTGTGCCGGCTGTCGTTGTCGCGCGACACCTGCATGAAGCGCACCGAGCGCTTTTACGGCCGTTTCGGCATCCGCGTACTGTCGGTGGCCAAGTTCATTCCCGGGCTGTCGATGGTGTCGGTGCCGCTGGCAGGCGCCATGCAGGCGCGACTGCCGTCTTTCCTGCGCTACGACGGGCTCGGCGCCACGCTGTGGGCCGCGCTGGGGCTGGGGTTGGGCGTGGTGTTCTCGCGGCAGGTCGAAACGGTGATCGACACGCTGTCGCAACTGGGCGCCGGCGCCGGCGTGCTGGTCGGGACCGTGCTGGCGATCTATGTCGCGTGGCGCTGGTGGCGTCGACGCAGCCTGCTGAAGTCGCTGGACGCCGCGCGCATCGAACCGTCGGACCTGGATGCGCTGATGCAGTCGGGAAATGCCCCGGCGCTGTTCGACATCCGTGCGCCAGGCTTCCGCGCGGTGGATCCCTACATCATCCCGGGGGCGATCTTCGCCGACGAGCGCCGGCTCGACGGCATCCTCGCCGGCTATCCGCGCGACGGAAAGATCGTCATCTACTGCGCGTGCCCCGAGGAAGTGTCCGCGGCGTGGATGGCCGGCAAGCTGCGCGCGGCCGGCTTCCACGACGTGCTGCCGCTGCGTGGCGGCATCGACGCATGGCGCGCAGGCGGCTTCGGCGTGGATCCGCTGGCCCGCTGAGCCGCGCCCCGGTCAGTGCTCGATGCAGACGCGGTTGCGGCCTTCGCTCTTGGCGCGGTACAGGGCGGCATCGGCCGCGGCCATCATGCGGCTCACCGTGTCGCGGTCGGGCGTCAGCGCGGCGATGCCGATGCTGACGGTGATCGTCTGCGCGTGGCCCCCGGGACGGAACACCACCGCTTCCACCGCCTCGCGCAGGCGCTCGGCGAATCCGTAGGCGGCGTCCGGTCCGCACTCGGGCAGGAGCACCGCGAATTCTTCGCCGCCGATGCGTGCGGCGGCATCGTCGTTGCGCACGTGCCGGCGCACCAGCGCCGCGATCTGCTTGAGTACGTGGTCGCCGGAGATATGGCCGTAACGGTCGTTGATCGGCTTGAACAGGTCGACGTCGATGATGCACATGGTCAGTTCGCGCTGGTGCCGCATAGCGCGCGCGATCTCCTTCTCGACGGTCTCGATGAAATGCCGGCGGTTGTACATCTCCGTCAGCGCATCGTGGGTGGCGAGCTGGTAGATCTCCTCGTGGTAGTGCGCTTCCACGCTGCTGTGGCTGATGAACTTCAGGATGCTTTCGCCCAGCGTGATGTGGTCGCCGTCGGCGAGCACCGCCTCGCCAACCGGGTCGTCGTTGACCCGCGTTGTATTCGTGGCGCCGAGGTCGCGCACGCGGTAACTGTCGCCCTCGCGCCAGATTTCGCAGTGCAGGCGCGAGACGCTGTTGTGCGGAATGTGCAGGTCGGCTTCCTGGGAGCGGCCCACCCGCACGCGCGCGGTGTCGATGTCGGCCCGCCGGCCCAGGCCTTCGCCATGGATGACCACCACGCACGCGGACCGGTGCGACGCCGGGCGCGGGCCGTCGCTCAGGATGGTCCGTTGCGTGGTCGGTGGATCGTGGGAATCCCGGGACATGCGAAGACGGCTGACAGGTGCGGGCCCGAGTGTAACGGATAGGTCGGTCAACTCACGCTTCCGCTACCATGGCCGGGCGCACCGGGGAAAGTGGCATGACATCGCAACCTTACGACGACCTCGCACCCACCGAGAGCCTGGCCACGCGCCTGCAGGACGCCCCGACGGCGCCCGACGGCACGCTGGCGCCGGGCGCGCGGCTGGGGAGGTACCGCATCGAGGACCTGCTGGGGCGGGGCGGCATGGGCGAGGTCTACCGGGCTGCGCAGCTGGAGCCGGTGCGCCGCGACGTCGCCCTGAAGCTGATGCGCTCCCAGCGCCTGCAGGCGCGCCACCTGGCCTGGTTCGAGGTCGAGCGGCAGGTGCTGGCGCAGATGCGCCATCCCGCCATCGCCCAGATCTACGACGCGGGCACCACGGAGGAGGGCTACCCGTTCTTCGCCATGGAGCTGATCGACGGCAGCCCCATCACGCGCCACTGCCGCGACCATCAGCTGTCGCTGGACGAGCGCGTGGCCTTGTTCATCCGTGTCTGCGAGGGCGTGCAGCATGCGCACCACAAGGGCGTGGTGCACCGCGACCTCAAGCCCGGCAACCTGCTGGTGGATACGGTGGACGGGCGGCCGGTGCCGAAGATCATCGATTTCGGCATCGCCATGGCCGCGTCGCTGGCCGGCGACGCCGCGCTGGAGCGTGCAGGCACTCCCGAGTACATGAGCCCCGAACAGGCGCAGGGCGACGCCGCCCAGGTCGACACCCGCAGCGATGTCTATTCGCTCGGCGTAGTGCTGTGCGAACTGGTGACCGGCGTACGCCCGGAGGCCGTGGGCGAAACCTGGGCGGCGGACACGCCGACCGCGGTGGCGCCGTCGTCGCGACTGGCGGCGCTGCCCGCCGACCAGGCCCGGCAGATGGCACAGGAACGCGGCCTGTCGCTGGCGCGGATGCGCGCGCGGCTGCGGAGCGACCTGGACTGGATCGTGCTGAAGGCCATGCAGCACGACCGTGACGCGCGCTACGACGCGGTCGCGGCGCTGGCCGACGACCTGCAGCGCTATCTGGATGGCCGTGTGGTGGCGGCGGTACCGCCGAGCCGGCGCTATGCGTGGCGGAAGTTCCTGCGCCGCCATCGCACGGCAGCCGTGGCGGCGGGCTTCGGCTTGCTGGCGCTGCTGGGGGGGCTGGCGCTGTCGCTGTATGGCCTGCAACAGGCGCGGACGCAGCGCAGCGTCGCCGAGGCGCGCAGCGCGGAGCTGGAGAAGGTCGCCGCCTTCCAGCAGTCGATGCTGGAGGGCATCGACATCGAGACCATGGGTGTCGGTCTGTCCGAAGGCCTGGTGCGCCAGGTGGCGAGCGTGGATCCCGGCGCCTCATCGGCGTTCGGTGCGACGCTGGCGAAGGCGAGCACCGGCGACCTGGCGCGCGACCTGGTGGATCGCCAGTTGCTCGCCAACGCGGAAGAGGCCATCGCCCGCGATTTCGCCGACCAGCCCGACGTGGCGGCCAGCCTGCGTGAATCGGTCGCCCGCGTGTACGCCGCCATCGGACGTTACGACAAGGCGGCCGAGCATTTCGGCCGCGTCGCCGAGCATCGCGCGGCCGCGCTGGGCGAGGGTGCGCCCGAGACGCTGCGTGCGCGCAACGAACAGGTGCAGGCGCTGCTCGAAGGCGCGCACATCGACCAGGCCGAGACCGTGTTGCAGAAGGCGCTGCCGCGCGCGTTCGCGCTGCCCGTGAACGACCGCGTGCGGGTCAAGCTGGAACTGGCGCAGGCGCAGGTCATCTCCGCACGCGGCGATCGCCCGCGCGCCAAGGGCGTCGTGCAGGCCGTGCAGGAGCGCCTGCTCGCCAGCGTCGGCGAGCGCGATCCGGCCACGCTGGAGGCCACCAACAACCTCGCCGCCGTGCAGCGCAACCTGGGCGAACTGCCCGAGGCGCGCGCCAACATGGAGAATGTGGTGGCGCTGCGCACCGCGACGCTGGGTCCGGATGACGACGAAACCCTGTCCGCCATGGGCAACCTGGCCGTCCTGCGCATCATGAATCGCGAGAAGGACGCGGCGATCGCCATGCAGCGCGACCTCACCGCGCGCTACATCACCAAGCTGGGCAGCGAACATCCCACCACCCTGCAGGCGCGCAGCACGCTGGCCACGATGATGATCGACGGCGGCGACAAGCAGGCGGTGAAAGCCGCGGTTCCGGCGCTGCGCGAGGTACTCGCCGCGCGGGAACGCGTGCTTGGCCGCGACCACCCGCAGACGGTACGCACGCGCCTGAACCTGGCGACCGCGTATGCCAGGCTCGGCGATTTCGCCGCCGCACTGCCGCTGGAAGAGCAGGTCATCACCGCGCGCAGCCGGACCCAGGGTGCCGCGCACCCGGACACGCTGTCGACCCTGGTCAACCATGCCGGCACGTTGCTCAATGCCGGCCAGGCGGAAGCGGCACTGCGCCTGCTGGGCGACGTGCAGCCGCTGGCCTTGAAGACGCTCGGCGAAAAGCACCCGCAAGCGCAGGTCACCATGGTCATCCGTGCCGAAGCCTTGCGCGTGCTCGGTCGGACCGCGGACGCCGTGCCGGAGTACGAGCGCCTGTTCGCACTGCGCCGGCGCGTGCTGGGCGAGACGGACCTGGAAACCCGTATCGCGGCCTGGAACCTGATCGACACGTACAACGAGCTGGGACGCAAGGCCGAGGCCCAGGCCCTGTACGGGCAATACGTCGCCCCCCTGCTGGCGGCGGACCCGAACACGCTGGATGACGACGACGCGGATTTCGTGCAGCGCTATCGCGCCGGCGACCGGCCCGGCAAGCAGCCCGCCAGGCGGGGCTGAGTCGCCGGAACGGTCACTCGCCGGGTTTGGCGGCCGCGCTGGCGGCCTCCGAGGCCGAGCGCCGCGACAGCACCGCCTCGCGATGGGCGATGTACGCGTTGGCGCCGAAGATGATGCCGGCGCCAAGCAGCGTCCACCGGTCCAGCGACTCGTCGAACAACAGCCACCCGAACACCGCCACCACCGGCAGCTGCATGAAGCTGATCGGCGTGAGCGCCGATACTTCGCCCAACTTGAGCGCACGCGTCCACAGCATGTGGCCGCCGGTGCCGAGCACGCCGGCGGCGACGACCCAGGCCCAGGTAATGCCCTGCGGCCATTCCCACACGGCCAGCGCCGGCACCAGCGACATCGGCACCCACAGCAGGGTGGTGTAGATGACGATGCGGTCGGCCGGTTCGGTGTTCGAGAGTTGCTTGATCTGGATCGCGACCAGCGCGCTCATCACCGCGGCGAGTACCGCGATCATCGCGTCGGCGGTGAACTGCGACGTACCCGGGCGCACGATGATCAACACCCCGACGAACCCGAGTGCCACCGCAGTCCAGCGGCGTGCGCGAACCTGTTCGTTGAGCAGGGCGGCGGCGGCCAGGGTGACGAACAGCGGCGTGGAATACGACAGCGACACCGCCTGCGCCAGCGGCAGGTGGCCGATCGCCCAGAAGCCGGCCAGCATCGAACAGATGCCGATGACGCAGCGGAACAGGTAGCGCGGGAACTGCGTGGTCTTCAGGAAGCCGGGGCCGTGCCGCAGGATCAGCGGGGCCGCCGCCAGCAGGCCGAAGAAGTTGCGGAAGAACGCGATCTCGAACGTGTGCAGGGTCGCAGACGCCAGTCGGATCGCCACCACCATCAGCGCGAAGAACACCGTGCTGCCCAGCATCAGCACGGCGGCGCGATAGTGGGCGGGCAGGGCGGGCATGTGCAGGGCGATCTACCAGCGGGCGCCGATGATCTTCGGTTCCGGCTCGATGCGCACACCGAAGCGCGCATGCACCGCGTCCGCGATGCGTCGCGCCAACGCCAACAACTGCGCGCCGGTGGCCTCGCCATGGTTGACCAGCACCAGCGCATGCGCTGCGGATACGCCGGCATCGCCATCGCGGTGGCCCTTCCAGCCGCAGGCTTCGATCATCCAGGCCGCCGACAGCTTTCGGTTGTGCGTGGCATCGCCACGGAACACGGGCAAGGTCGGGTAATCGACCAGCAACGCATCCGCCTGCGCCTGCGAGACGATGGGATTCTTGAAGAAGCTGCCGGCGTTGCCGACCACGGCGGGGTCCGGCAGCTTGCGCCGGCGGATGCGGATGACCGCTTCGCCGACATCGCGGGCGGTCGGCGTGGCGATGCCCATCGCCGCCAGTTCGTCGCGGATGCCCGCGTAATCCAGCCGCAACGCAGGCGCGCGCGGCAGCAGGAACTCCACCGCAGTCACCAGATAGCGGTCGGGATCGTGCTTGAAGACGCTGTCGCGGTAGGCGAAGGCGCACGCGTCGCGGTCCAGGCGCACGCGCGTGCCGTCGCGGCGATCCATGGCCTCGACGACATGGATGAACTCGCCCACTTCGGTGCCATAAGCGCCGATGTTCTGGATCGGCGATGCGCCCGCGGTACCGGGAATCAGCGCCAGGTTCTCCAAGCCGCACAGGCCCTGGTCCAGCGTCCACATCACCAGCGGATGCCAGTCGACCCCGGCATCCGCGCGCACGAGCGCATGGCCACCATCGTCGGACAGCATGCGCACCTCGCGCGTGGCCATGGCGATCACGGCGCCCGGTGCGTCACCGGCGAACAACAGGTTGCTGCCGCCGCCGATCACCAGCGATCCGCCTTCGGCCACCTGGGGAAGCGCGAATACCTCGTCGAGCGCAGCTGCATCGTCGACCTCGATCAGCCACGGCGCCCGCGCCGGCACGCCGAAGGTGGTGCGCTCGCGCAGCGAGGCGTTCGGGGTGACGCGGTAGCCGGTGGTCATTCCGGCGCTACCGGCCCGCCGCTCGGGGCTTCGCGGCGGCGGCGGATCGCTTCCACGCATTCACGAACCAGTTCGGGGCCGCGGTAGACGAGGCCGGTGTAGCACTGCACCAGCGAGGCACCGGCCGACATCTTGGCCACGGCATCGGCGCCGGACAGGATGCCGCCGACGCCGATCAGCGGAATGCTGTGCGGCAGCCGCGTGCGCAACCGGCGCAGCACCAGCGTCGCCTGGCCCATCAGGGGCGCGCCCGACAGTCCCCCCGTCTCGCGCGCCTGCGGATGCTCCTGCACGCTCAGGCGCGAGACGGTGGTGTTGGTGGCGATGACGCCATCGACCTGCATGTCGCCGAGCACGCGGGCGACGGCGTCGATGTCGCTGTCCGACAGGTCCGGCGCGATCTTGACCAGCATCGGAACACGCTTACCGTGTTGCGCGGCCAGCTCTTCCTGCGCCTCGCGCAACGTGCCGATCAGCTGGCGCAGCGCCTGCTCTTCCTGCAGTTCGCGCAGGCCGGCGGTATTGGGCGATGAAATGTTGACGGTAATGTAGTCCGCCAGCGGGTAGACGCGCTCCAGGCAGTACAGGTAGTCGGAGGCGGCACGCTCGTTGGACGTGTCCTTGTTCTTGCCGATGTTGATGCCGAGCAGCCCGCGGTCGCGGCGCGCGGCTTCGACATTGCGCACCAGTGCATCGACGCCTTCGTTGTTGAAGCCGAGCCGGTTGATGACCGCCTGGTGTTCCGGCAGGCGGAACATCCTCGGTTTCGGATTGCCCGACTGCGGCTTCGGCGTGACCGTGCCGATCTCGACGAAGCCGAAGCCCAGCGCGAACAGGGCATCGATGTGCGCGCCGTTCTTGTCCATGCCGGCGGCCAGGCCGACGGGATTGGGGAAGGTCAGGCCCATGACCTTGGTGGGCATCGGCGTGATCGGCCGCGCCACCAGCGGGGTGGTGCCCGTGCGGTAGGCCAGGTCGAGCGCCTTCAGGCCCATGCCATGGGCGGTCTCGGCGTCGAGGCCGAACAGGAAGGGGCGGGCGAACGAATACATGGACGCGCGCGGAGTCAGTTCAGCGTCGCCAGCCAGGCCATGCCGCCCAGGAAGAGGAAGATCACCGCGATGCCGATCACCCACAGCAGCGCTGACACCCAGCCCAGTATCAAGCCGCCGATGGCCATGCCGTCGCCGTCCAGCGTGCCTGCGCTGCGGCGGATCTCGGCGCGCGCCATGTGACCGGTGATGATGGCTACGAGGGTGCCGATGAAGGGCAACAGGGTCCAGCCGAGGATGCCGGACACGAGGCTGGCGATGGCGAGGCTGCTGGTGGTGCGGGCTTGGTTCATCAGGGGCTCCGTGCAGGGGTCAGGGAGGCGCGCCGGCGCTGGACCGGGCGGACAAAAAAAAGCGCCACCCGGAAGGGGTGGCGCGATTATCCCAGAAGCCGGCCCGTTCAGGGCAGCCGGCACGCATGCCGGCCGGCCGCGTTCGGGTCAGAGATCGAACTTGATGCCCTGTGCCAGCGGCAGCGAGTCGGAGTAGTTGATCGTGTTGGTCTGGCGGCGCATGTAGACCTTCCATGCATCCGAGCCGGACTCGCGGCCGCCACCGGTCTCCTTCTCGCCACCGAATGCACCACCGATCTCGGCGCCGCTGGTGCCGATGTTGACGTTGGCGATGCCGCAGTCGCTGCCGGCCGCCGACAGGAACTGCTCGGCCGCCTTGAGGTTCTGGGTGAAGATCGACGACGACAGGCCCTGAGGCACGGCGTTCTGCATGTCGATGGCTTCGTCCAGGGTCTTGAACTTCATCACGTACAGGATCGGCGCGAAGGTCTCGTGCTGGACGACTTCATCGGAATTCTTCAGGCCGGTGACGATCGCCGGCAGCACGAAGTTGCCCGGGCGGTCGATCGCGGTACCGCCGGTTTCGACGGTGCCGCCGCTGGCCTTGGCCTTGGCGATGGAATCGAGGAACTGCTGCACGGCGCCCTGGCTGTTGAGCGGGCCCATCAGGTTGGCCGGATCCAGCGGATCGCCGATCTTGCCTTCCACCTGCTTGTACGCCTTGACCAGCGTGGACAGCACGGTGTCGTAGATGGATTCGTGCACGATCAGGCGACGCGTGGTGGTGCAGCGCTGGCCAGCGGTGCCGACGGCGCCGAACACGATGCCGGGGATCGCCAGCTTCAGGTCGGCGCTTTCATCGAGGATGATCGCGTTGTTGCCGCCCAGTTCCAGCAGGCTGCGGCCCATGCGGCGCGCGACGCGTTCGCCGACGGTACGGCCGACCTGGGTGGAGCCGGTGAAACTGATCAGCGGGATGCGCTTGTCGTCGACGAACTGCTGCGCCAGTTCCACGCCGGCGTCGTTGATCAGGAAGAAGATGTCCGGGAACCCGCCGGCCTTCAGCGCCTCGTTGCAGATCTTCATGCTGGCGATCGCGGTCAGCGGCGTCTTGTTGGACGGCTTCCAGATGCAGATGTCGCCGCAGATCGCGGCCAGGAACGCGTTCCATGCCCACACAGCGACCGGGAAGTTGAACGCGCTGATGATGCCGACCAGGCCGAGCGGCTGGTACTGCTCGTACATGCGATGGCCGGGGCGCTCGGAGTGCATGGTGTAGCCGTACAGCATGCGGCTCTGCCCCACGGCGAAGTCGGCGATGTCGATCATCTCCTGCACTTCGCCGTCGCCTTCGGGCTTGCTCTTGCCCATTTCCAGCGCGACCAGCGAGCCCAGCGCGTCCTTGTGCTTGCGCAGCGCTTCGCCGCACAGGCGCACCGCTTCGCCGCGGCGCGGCGCCGGCGTGGTGCGCCAGATCCTGAAGGCGGCCTGGGCGCGCGCGACGATCTTCTCGTAGTCGGCCTGGCTGCTCGCATGGACCTCGGCGATCACCTCGTCGGTGGTCGGGTTGATCGACTGCAGCAGGCCGGCGTCGGTGGTCGTGGACCACTCACCACTGCCGAGGTAGGTGCCGGAGTTGGTGGTGGTAAGGCCGAGGGCCTTGAGGAGGTCAGCAGGCATGGAAGCTCCAGGGTCGTTGCACGGGATGCCGCCGGACGGCGAAGCATCGAAAGAGGTGCGCGATTCTACCAGAGACGGCCCGCCGGACCTTGCGTAAGTCTGTGTTTTTCCAGCGATTCCGGGCCCATCGATGATTGCGCGGAACGCCGATGATTCGGTGCCGGGCTTTATTCGGATTGCCGATGCGGGAACGGATAGATCGTCGATTCGCCGAGGTGCGCAGGCGGCGCGGGCGATGGGAAAGATGGTGACCCCGGCGCGATTCGAACGCACGACCTGTCCCTTAGGAGGGGACCGCTCTATCCAGCTGAGCTACGGGGCCATCGGCGCCGATTCTCGCACGAAGCGCCGCCACGTACGACGCATCCGGCGCCCGGCCGTATCACGCCGACGATCCTCATGGCACTGTGGAACAACGCCCCCCCACCTGTTCGCACCCATGGACATCCGCCTCGATGACCTCCGCCATCCTGACGTCATTGCGCTGCTGCAGGAGCACCTGGACTGGATGCATCGCACCTCGCCGCCCGAAAGCGTGCATGCGCTCGACCTGGACGCGCTGCGGCAACCCGACATCGCCTTCTGGACGCTCTGGGACGGTGAGACGCTGGCCGGATGCGGTGCGCTGCGCGCGCTGGACGCGACCCACGGTGAAGTGAAGTCGATGCGGACCGCGCAGACGCACCTGAGACGTGGCGTCGCTGCGACGATGCTCGATCACATCCTGGCCGAGGCGCGCAGGCGGGGGTATGCGCGCCTCAGTCTGGAAACCGGTGCGATGGCGTACTTCGCCCCCGCGCATGCCCTGTATGCGCGTGCCGGTTTCCATCCATGCGCCCCCTTCGGCGATTACGTCGAAGACCCGAACAGCGTCTTCATGACACGTGCGCTGTAGGCAAGTGTATTGGTTTCAGTTGCATCCAACTGAAATCATTGGCTTTGTTGCGTCGCAGCGCTTGACAGCCCCCCGGGGTTCCGTGGTTCTCTTGCGCCATGCGACCTTCCGTCCACCCCTGTGCGACCCCGACCCCGGCCCCCATGCCAGCGTCGGCGCATGCGTGCGGCGGACGCTCCCTGATTACGACCATTACCACCCTGACTCGTCGGGTGCGGCTGGTCGTGTTCGCGTAATAAGCAAACCACGGCCCCGCACCCGGATCAGGATGCAGGGCCTCCCCACTTCCTGATGCGTGCCGGGCCTCCTACCCGAGGTTCCTGACCCATGTCGTCCCGCAACGCCGAAGTCCCACCTGCCAAACCGCGCACCGTCGTCCACAAGTTCGGCGGCACGTCCGTTGCCGATGCCGAGCGCTACCGCCATGTGGCGCAGCTGCTGCTGGCGCGCGACGAAGACGTGCAGGTCACCGTGGTGTCGGCGATGAAGGGCGTGACCGACGCGCTGATCGAGCTGTGCGAGTTGGCCGCGGCCAATCGCCCGGAATGGCATGAGGCCTGGCACGCCTTGCGCGCGCGCCATCGCGGTGCGGCCGTCGCGCTGCTCGGCGAGGCATCGGGACCGGTGATCGAATGGGTGGACGAGCGCTTCACCCGGCTCGAGGAAATCCTCAACGCACTGATCGTCATCGGCGGGCTGCCGGAACTCGTCCTGCAGCGCGTGCAGGGGCTGGGCGAAGTCTGTTCGGCGCGCCTGCTCGGGGAATACCTGACGCTGCAGGGCGAAGACTGCGCCGTGCTGGACGCGCGCGATGTGTTGCGCGTCGACCACGGCGAACTCGGCGTGGTGGTCGACTGGGAAACCAGCGCGCAGCGACTGGCGGCGTGGCAGGCCGCACACCCCCAGCGCCGCGTCGTGGCCACCGGCTTCGTCGCGCGCGACCGCGAGGGCCGTTTCACCACGCTCGGCCGCAACGGCAGCGACTACTCCGGCGCCATCTTCGCCGCCCTGTACGACGCCGCCGAACTGCACATCTGGACGGACGTGGACGGCGTGCTGTCGGCCGACCCGCGCGTGGTGCCGGAAGCCGTGCAGCTGGGTGCCCTGAGCTACGACGAAGCCTGCGAACTCGCATATTTCGGCGCCAAGGTCGTGCACCCGCAGACCATGTCGCCGGCGATGGAACGCGGCCTGCCGATCATCATCCGCAATACCTTCCATCCCGAACATCCCGGCACCCGCATCACCGCCGAACGCGATGCGGTCGGCCCGGTCAAGGGGCTGACGCTGAGCGCCGACCTGGCGCTGCTGAACCTGGAAGGCACCGGCCTGATCGGCGTCCCCGGCACGGCGGAGCGCGTGTTCGCGGCGCTGCGCAACGCGCATGTGTCGGTGGTGATGATCTCGCAGGGCTCGTCCGAGCATTCGATCTGCTGCGTGGTCCGGGCCAGCGAGGCGGGAAAGGGGCAGGCGGCGCTGCTGGACGCCTTCGCGCACGAGCTGGACACCCGGCAGATCCAGCGCGTCCAGCGGCGCGATGGCGTGAGCGTGCTCGCCGCGGTCGGCGATGGCATGGCGGGCACTCCCGGCGTATCGGCGCGCCTGTTCGGCGCGCTGGGGCGCGCGCAGGTCAATATCCTGGCGATCGCGCAGGGGTCTTCCGAGCGCAACATTTCGGTGGCGATCGACAGCGCCGACGCCACCAAGGCGCTGCGTGCGGCGCATGCGGGCTTCTGGCTGTCGCCGCAGACCTTCGCGGTGGGCGTGATCGGCCCGGGCAATGTCGGGGGCGCACTGATCGAGCAACTGCGCGCGGCGCAACCGCAACTGCTGGGCAAGGCCAACGTCGACCTGCGCCTGCGCGCCATCGCCTCGAGCAGGCGCATGCTGCTGGACGAGCGCAGCATCGGCGCCGACTGGCGCGCCCGCTTCGACGCCAGTA
The DNA here is from genome assembly GCF_947498795.1 of uncultured Pseudoxanthomonas sp. Lineage (NCBI taxonomy): Bacteria > Pseudomonadati > Pseudomonadota > Gammaproteobacteria > Lysobacterales > Lysobacteraceae > Pseudoxanthomonas > uncultured Pseudoxanthomonas sp. The sequence continues at coordinate 903,375 of NZ_CANMLQ010000001.1, forward strand.
CGCAACCGGCCGACCTCGACCGCTTCACACAGCACCTGCTGTCCGCGCACATGCCGCATGCGGTGATCGTGGACTGCAGCGCCAGCCCGGTGGTCGCGGACCGTTACGCCGAATGGCTGGCCGCCGGCATCCACGTCATCACGCCGAACAAGCAGGCCGGTGCCGGTCCGCTGGCGCGTTACCACGCCATCCGCGACGCCGCTGCGGCCAGCGGTGCCCGCTTCCGCTATGAAGCCACGGTCGGTGCGGGACTGCCGGTGATCTCGACACTGCGCGACCTGGTGGATACCGGCGACACCGTGGTCTCCGTGGAAGGCATCTTCTCCGGCACCCTGGCCTGGTTGTTCAACAGGTTCGACGGCAGCGTGCCGTTCTCGCAGCTGGTCACCGAAGCGCGCGGCCTGGGTTACACCGAACCCGATCCGCGCGATGACCTGTCCGGGACCGACGTGGCGCGCAAGCTGGTGATCCTGGCGCGCGAAGCGGGCCGGGAACTGGCGCTGGAAGACGTGCAGGTCGAGAGCCTGGTGCCGGAAGGGCTGCGGCAGGCGAGTGTCGACGACTTCATGGCGCGACTGGGCGAGGTGGATGCCACGTTCGGTGAGCGGCTTGCGAACGCGCGCGCCGCGGGGAACGTGCTGCGCTACGTCGCACGACTCGATGCCGAAGGCCATGCGAGTGTGGGGCTGGTCGAGCTGCCGTCGGGGCACGCCTTCGGCAACCTGCGCCTGACCGACAACATCGTGCAGTTCACCACGCGCCGTTACTGCGACAATCCGCTGATCGTGCAAGGCCCCGGCGCTGGTCCCGAGGTCACCGCCGCGGGCGTCTTCGCCGACGTGCTGCGCGTGGCGGCCGGGCAGGGGGCGAAGCTGTGAGGGATCCGACGACGAGGGACGGAGCGTGGGCATGAGGCAGCAGGCAAGTGCGTTTTCGCCGGCATCGGTGGGCAACGTCGGCGTGGGGTTCGACATCCTGGGCCACGTGATCGAAGGCGTCGGCGACACCGTCACCGTGCGTCGCATCGACGCGGCGGACGTCCGCATCTCGGCGATCCGCGGTGCCACTGTCGACCTGCCGCTGGATGCGCCCGGCAACACCGCGGGTGCGGCGCTGATCTCCCTGCGCGAAGCCCTGGCACTGCCGTTCGGATTCGAGGTGGAAATCGAGAAGGGCATTCCGCTCGGCTCGGGCATGGGCGGGTCCGCCGCATCCTGCGTGGCCGCGCTGGTGGCCGCGAACGCGCTGCTCGATGCGCCGCTCACGCGCGAGCAGCTGTATCCGCACGCACTCGTGGGCGAGGCGGTGGCCAGCGGCGGCAAGCATGGCGACAACCTGGGCCCGATGCTGCTGGGCGGGCTGGTGCTGTCGACGGCCGAGCGGCTGGTGCGCATACCCGTGCCCGATCACTGGCACAGCCTGCTCGTACATCCCGAGGCCATCCTGGAGACGCGTCGCGCGCGAGCCGCCCTGCAGGGAGCGTACGAACTCAAGGCGTTCGTGGCCCAGAGCGCGAACCTCGCACTGGTCCTCGCCGGCTGCCACGCCGGCGATGCGATGCTGGTACGCGACGGCCTGCGCGACGTGCTGGTCGAGCCGCGCCGTGCACCGTTGATCGCCGGTTTCGATGCCGTGAAACGCGCCGCGCTGGACGCAGGCGCACTGGGCGCCAGCATCTCGGGTGCGGGCCCCAGCGTGTTCGCCTGGTTCGAGTCGCGTGGCGAAGCGGAAGCGGCAACACCGTCCGTGCAGGCCGCTTTCGCCTCGGCCGGCTTCGACAGCCAGGCCTGGGTGTCGCCGATCAACGCCACGGGCGCGGAACTCCTGTCCGCCCACTGATTCCTTCCACCGGCCGCCGCGACTGCATGCGTGGTGCCTTGCCTGCGAACCCCATGAACTTCATCTCGACCCGACACGCTTCACCTGCCACCTCGCTCAGCCAGGCGATCGCCGCCGGCCTCGCGCCTGACGGCGGGCTGTATGTTCCCGAGGCACTCCCGAAGGCGCGCGAGCTCGCGCCCGGGCGCGACATCGCGGGAACGGCAACGGCCCTGCTGGCGCCGTTCTTCGCGGGTGATGGACTGGAACGAGAACTGGCCGCGATCTGCGGCGAGGCCTTCGACTTCCCGGCGCCGCTGCGTCCGCTCGGGACGCCGCGAGACCACGTACTCGAGCTGTTCCATGGACCGACCGCTGCCTTCAAGGATTTCGGCGCGCGCTTCCTCGCCGCGAGCATGGCGCGCCTGCGTCGCGGGCACGCCACGCCCTTGACGATCCTCGTCGCGACCTCCGGCGATACGGGTGCGGCAGTGGCGGCCGCCTTCCATCGCCAGCCGGGCCTGCGCGTGGTCGTGCTGTATCCGGACGGACGCGTGTCGCCGCGGCAGGCGCACCAGTTGGGCTGCTTCGGCGACAACATCGCGGCGTTGCGCGTGGCGGGTTCGTTCGATGATTGCCAGGCGCTGGTGAAGCGCGCCCTCAACGATGCCGACCTGCAAGCGCAGGTGCCCCTGAGTTCCGCCAACAGCATCAGCCTGGGCCGGCTGCTGCCACAGATGAGTTACTACGCCCATGCAGCGCTGGCGCACCACGCGGAGACGGGGCGGACATTGAACGTGGTCATCCCCACCGGCAACCTGGGCAACGCGATGGCGGCGATCCTGGCGCGCGCACTCGGCGTGCCGCTCGGCAGGATCGTGCTGGCGACCAATGCCAATCGCGTGCTGCCGGATTTCTTCGCGGGGGGCGACTATGCGCCGGCGGCCAGCGTGTCGACGCTAGCCAACGCGATGGATGTGGGTGCGCCGAGCAACTTCGAGCGCCTGCGCTGGCTCTACGCAGGCGATGACGCGGCACTGCGGACGGCGTTCACGGCGTCCAGTGTCGACGACGCGACCATACGCGCGGTCATCGCGCGCAGGTTCCGGGATCATGGCGAGGTGCATTGCCCGCATACGGCGACCGCGGTGAACGTACTCGAGGACCTGCGTGCGCAGGGGGAGGAGGGCGACTGGGCGGTCGCGGCCACGGCGCATCCTGCCAAGTTCGAGAGCGTGGTGGAACCGCTGATCGGCCGCGAGGTTGAAGTGCCGCCCGCGTTGGCCGACCTGCTGGCGCGTCCCGCGCAGGCCGATCCGATTCCGGCCGATTACGACGCCTTGCGCGAGCGCCTCTCGGTCTAGCCCGGCGACGGATCGCCCCTGCAGGAGCGACATGAGTCGCGACCGCACGGTCTGATGCACGTCGGCGTCTTCATGTGCGCCGGGGATGATGTCGAGAGGGCTTCCAAGCTGTCGCTGGTGCACGGTCGCGACTCGCGTCGCTCCTGCAGGAGGGCGTCGCCGTCCTCGGCGCACGACCCACCTGCGATAAGCTCTCGCCCATGAAGCGCACCCTGTTGCAGACCCTCCTGCTGGCCACCGTACTCGCCAGCATCGTTCCGACCATTACGCACGCGCAGTCCGCCGTACCGCAGGCCGATGTCCGTGCGCTGAAGCCGGGCGAATTCCTCTGGTACCCGCAGATCGCGCCGGAAGGCCCGGTGGTGCTGGTGGTCAGCCTCGACGAGCAACGTGCCTACGTCTACCGCAACGGCATCGCGATCGGCGTGTCCACGATCAGTTCGGGCAAGGCCGGCAAGGACACGCCGACCGGTGTGTTCACCATCCTGCAGAAGAACAAGGATCACCGTTCCAACCTCTACAACAATGCACCGATGCCCTACATGCAGCGGCTCACCTGGGACGGCATCGCGCTGCACGGGGGACACTTGCCGGGCTATCCGGCGTCGCATGGCTGCGTCCGCCTGCCGCAGGCCTTCGCCGAGAAGCTGTTCGGCATCACGCGCTTCGGTGACTCGGTGGTCGTGGCCAATGCGAAGGCATCGCCGGCCAGCCTGGTGCATCCCGCCGTGCTGGCCCCGGTGACCGCAGGAGGGCAGGTGGCACATCCGCCATTGTCGGCGTACGAGGTGTACTGGAACGAGGCGGCGTCCCCGGACGGGCCGGTCAGCATCCTGGTCAGCCTGTACGACCAGCGGGTATCGGTGTTGCGCAACGGCGTGCTCATCGGTGCCGCACCGGTGCAGCGGGTCCGCGACTTCGAGCTCAACGGCACCGTGCTGCTGGTGATGACGACCGAGATGGAGGACATCCCCAGCCTGCTCGATCCCCGGCACAAGGAACATCGCTGGGTCGCGCATCGGGTGCTGGGCGAGGAGGGCGCGCCGATGCCGCCGCTGCGCGCGCTGGGCGATTCCTTCTGGATTCCGCAGGATTTCGCCCGCCGCCTGTACGCCGTCCTCAAGCCTGGGACGACCGTACTGCTGTCCGATCTGCCCGGCGTGCGCGCAACGCAGGATGACCCGTCGACCGTGCCCGTCTTGGAATCGGACGAAAGCAGCCCCACGACAGGGGTACGCTGAGCCTCCCGGACGGAATCGGGAAGCTGCTTCCCATGCCCCGGATTCCGTCATGAACCGTTTCCACCGCGTGCTGCCGTTGTGCCTCGTCGTTGCGGGTATCGCCCCGACGTACGCGGTACGGGCCGCTTCGCCGCCTCCCGCGCCTTCCGAACGCCTGGTCGATGCGCTGCATCGTGCCGCGCCGTCGCTCGACCGCGAGGTGCTGTCGATGGCGGCGCATGCGCTGACGTGCACGATCCGGCGCGGCGAACCGGTGCCGATGCGGCGCCTCAGCGTGATCGACTATTCGTTGCCGTCGACGCAGCCCCGGCTGTGGGTGTTCGACCTGGAGCGCGCACGCCTGTTGTTCGAGGAGCGCGTCGCGCACGGGCGCAACACGGGGGAGAACCTCGCCACCCGTTTCTCCAATGCGACCGGCAGCTACATGTCCAGCCTCGGGGCGTTCGTCACCCAGGAAGCGTATAGCGGATCCAACGGCTATTCCCTGCGCCTGCAGGGGCTTGAGCCGGGCTTCAACGACAGGGCGCGTGAGCGCGCCATCGTCATACACGGCGCCCCTTATGTCAGCGACGCGCTCGTGCGCATGCAGGGACGCCTCGGCCGCAGCCTGGGGTGCCCGGCGGTCGGCAGTGCCGTGGCCAAGCCGCTGATCGACAGCATCCGCGGCGGTTCGTTCCTGTTCGCCTACTATCCCGATCCCGCCTGGCTGAAGCAGTCGCGCTTGCTCAGCGCCGATTGCGGAAGCGGCGTGGCCACCCATCCGGCATCGATCCCGCCGGGTGGATGATCGGGTCAGATCCTGATCGGAATCTTCAGGTAGCGTCGCCCGTTGTCTTCCGGTGCCGGCAGGCGGCCGGCGCGGATGTTGACCTGCAGCGACGGCAGCAGCAGCGTCGGCGCCGCCAGCGTGGCATCGCGCGCTTCGCGCATCGCGACGAAGCTGTCTTCGTCCACACCGCCGCCGATGTGCACGTTGCGCGCTTTCTCGTCGGCCACGGTGGTCTGCCACGCGTAGTGGTCGCGTCCCGGCGCCTTGTAGTCGTGGCACAGGTACAGAACGGTACTCGGCGGAAGGGCGAGCAGTTTCTGGATCGAGCGGTACAGCGTGCGCGCATCGCCGCCGGGGAAATCGGTACGCGCGGTACCGTAGTCGGGCATGAACAGCGTGTCGCCCACGAAAACCGCCTCGCCGACCCGGTAGGACACGCAGGCGGGCGTGTGGCCGGGGGTGTGGATCACCTCGACCTGCAGCCCCCCGAGCGCGAACGTGTCCCCATCGCGGAACAGGCGGTCGAACTCGCGCCCCTCGCCACTCACGTCATCCAGCCCGAACACCGGGGCGAACGTTCGCTGCACCTCGGTGATGCGCGAACCGATGCCGATCGCCGCGCCGGTCTTGTCCTTCAGGTAGGGGGCGGCACTGAGATGGTCGGCGTGCGCGTGCGTCTCCAGGATCCAGTCCACCGTCAGTCCGTGGTCGGCGACAAAGCCCAGCAACGTGTCGGCGCTGTGGTGCGAGGCGCGGCCGGAGCGGTGGTCGTAGTCCAGCACGGGGTCGATGATCGCCGCCTGGCGCGTGGCCGGGTCCCAGGCCACGTAGGTGATGGTGTTCGTGGCGTTGTCGAACTGCGCATGCACGCTGGCGTGTGTCATGGCACGGCTCCTGATTGACAGCGGTGGGCCATCATCGCAGGCCCCGAGTATTGATCAAAGAGCCCTCAGGATTCTTCCGCGGAGAACTCCTCGAACGCTTCCAGCGCATGCGCTGCATACATCAGCGATGGGCCACCGCCCATGTAGACGGCGACACCCAGCATCTCCTGGAACTCCTCCGGCGTGGCACCAAGGCGCACCAGCGCCTTGGCATGGAAACCGAGGCAGCCGTCGCAGCGCGCCGCCACGCCGATCGCCATCGCAATCAGTTCCTTGGTCTTCTCGTCGAGCGCACCAGCGCCCATCGCGCCGCGCGCCATGGCGCCGAATCCCTGCATCACCTCGGGCGCCGCCGTGCGGAAGGGGCCGAGGTGCCGGTTGATGCGGGTGGTCAGTTCCTGGTAACGGTCTGCACTGGACATGGGAATACCTTGTGGTGTCGGATCAATCGTGTCGCACGATGGGCAGGCCGTGGCTCTGCCACGCCGCCATGCCACCGGCCAGGTTGAGATAGGTGCGCGCGGGGTCGCCGGACAGGATGGCCTGGGCCACGCGCGAGCGCGTACCGCTCTGGCAGGCCAGCACGACCTCGTGCGTACCGGCGGCGAGGCGGGCATCCAGCAGCGCGGTGCTGCCGGCGCGCAGTTCGCCCAACGGGATGTTGAGGGCGCCTTGCACATGACCGCGTGCGAACTCGCCCTGTTCGCGCACGTCGACCAGTGCGGCTCCGCGGTTGAGGCACGCGACCGCTTCCTGCGGAGAAGCCTGCGCCCCACGACGGTCGAACAGGGCCTTGAGCACGCCCAGCATCACGACCTCCCCGTGCGCTTCCGGGGCGCTGGCGCCTCGGCCGGTGCGCAGTAGATGCCATGCAGCGTATGCATGACCTGCGCAGCCGGCCCCGGCATCAGTGCGTAGAACACGTTCTGGGCCTCGCGGCGCGTCTGCACCAGGCCTTCTTCGCGCAACACGGCCAGGTGCTGCGACAGCGCGGACTGGCTCAGGTCGAGCAGGGCGTTGATGTCGCCCACCGAGCGCTCGCCCGCGGTCAGCAGGCACAGGATCTGCAGCCGCTTCTCGTTGGCGAGGGCCTTGAGCAGTTGTGCGGCATCGCCCGCATGCGCCTGCATGGCGGCGATGTCGAACGTGGACGTGGAGAGGCTGCGGGTCATGCGGTTTCCGGGGTGAGGGGATGGCCGGCATTGCGCCATGCGGTGAGCCCGCCCGCAAGCGAGCGCACGCGGGTGAAGCCGAGCGCCTGCAGGCTGTCGGCCGCCAGCGCCGAGCGTCCGCCGGTCAGGCAGTAGAGGATCAGCTCGCGGTCGGGCAAGGCCAGCGCTTCGCTGGTGTCGCAGGCCATCGCCGGGTGCGCGTGGATCTGGAATTCCAGCACGCCGCGCGGCAGGTTGATCGCGCCCGGCAGGTGTCCCTGCACGTACTCGGCCGGTTCGCGCACATCGATCAGGACGCAGTCGTCCTGTGCCGCAAGCTGGTCGGGCGCGATCTCCTGGATGCGGCTGCGTGCCTCGATCACCAGATTCTGGACGGTGCGTGCCATGGGTGCCTCCAATATATTAGTTGACTCTAATATTAGTAGATGCTAATTTGTATTGCAAGCCGACCGGCACTCCCGCCGGGGGTGGCCATCGAACCTGGAGGGGAAGACATGGCACGCATCGTCGTATTGGGTGCAGGCATCGGGGGCATGAGCGCAGCCTATGAACTGCGCGGCACCCTGGGCCAGGGGCCGGAGGTCACCGTGATCGGGGAGGGCGACCGCTTCTCCTTCACGCCGTCCAATCCCTGGGTCGCCGTGGGCTGGCGCAAGCCGTCCGATGTCGAAATGCCGGTCGCCCGCTACCTGGCGAAGAAGAACATCGCCTTCGAGGGCGTCGGCGCCGAGCAGGTCGAGCCCGACCACAACCGTGTGCGGCTGCGCGACGGGCGCACTGTCGACTACGACTATCTGGTGATCGCGACGGGTCCGCGACTGGCGTTCGATGAAGTGCCGGGCCTGGGGCCTGAAGGCGGCTTCACCCAGTCGATCTGCACCACGCCGCATGCCACCACTGCCTGGCAGGCCTACCAGGCGTTCCTCGAAAATCCGGGCCCGGTCGTCGTGGGCGCCGCGCCGATGGCCAGCTGCTTCGGTCCGGCTTATGAGTTCGCGATGATCCTGGACAGCGACCTGCGCAAGCGCAGGCTGCGCGACCGGGTGCCGATCACCTACGTAAGCCCGGAACCGTACGTCGGACACATGGGCCTGGGCGGTGTCGGTGACTCCAGGGGCTTGATGGAATCGGAATTCCGCCAGCGCCACATCCAGTGGATCACCAACGCGAAGATCACCGCGGTGCGCGACGGCGAGATGGACGTGTCCGAAATGGACGATGTCGGTCAGCCGAGGAAGATGCACACCTTGCCGTTCGCGTATTCGATGGTGCTGCCAGCCTTCACCGGCGTGTCGGCGGTGCGCCAGGGAGAAGGGCTGTGCAATCCGCGCGGCTTCATCCTGATCGACAAGCATCAGCGCAACCCGGCCTATCCCAACATCTTCTCGCTCGGCGTGTGCGTGGCGATCCCGCCGGTGGAGGCCACGCCGGTGCCGACGGGCGCGCCGAAGACCGGCTTCATGATCGAGTCCATGGTCACCGCCGTGGCGCACAACATCCAGGCCGAGCTGGCCGGCAGGCCGGTCACCGCCGAAGCGACGTGGAACGCGATCTGTCTGGCCGACATGGGCGATACCGGCGCCGCCTTCGTGGCACTTCCGCAGATCCCGCCACGCAACGTCACCTGGGCCAAGGTCGGCAAATGGGTGCACGTAGCCAAGATCGCGTTCGAAAAGTACTTCCTGATGAAGATGAAGTCCGGCAACACCGAACCGATCTACGAGAAATACGTGCTCAAGCTGCTCGGCATCATGCGCACCCGCTGATTTCCCCCATTCCGTTTCCGGAGAACCCCTCATGAACCTCGACCGTGCCGTCCTCGGCTTCGCTGGCGTGATGACCCTCGCCAGCCTGGCGCTGGCTCACTTCGTTTCGCCGCTGTGGCTCTGGTTCACCCTCTTCATCGGCGTGAACATGCTTCAGGCCAGCGTGACCGGCTTCTGTCCGGCGGCCATCGTCTTCCGCAAGCTGGGCGTACGCGCCGGCTGCGCATTCAAGTGAGCGCGAGGCCTGCCGTGAGCCGCATCGCGATGTCGTCGCGCCCGTTGTTGCCTCTGTTGCTGGTGGCCGCCCTTGCCGCGTGCGGGCGCGAAGAGCCCGCCCCGACTGCCGCGCGCATCGAGGGACTGCAGACGTTCCAGGTGAAGACTTCCGATGCGGCGGGCGGCCGTGCCTGGGAGGGCGTGGTGGAAGCCGTGCAACAGGCCACGCTGTCGGCGCAGACGAACGGGCGCGTGGTCGCCGTGGCGCGCGACGTCAACGACCGCGTGGCGGCAGGCGACGTGCTGGTACGGCTCAGCGCGGTCGAACAGCAATCCGGTGTCGACGCCGCCCGCGCCCAGTTGCGCGCGGCCGAAGCATCCGCGACCGAGGCGGAAGCCAACTACCGGCGCTTCGCCAACCTGGCGAAGGACCAGTTCGTCTCCCGGGCCCAGCTCGACCAGGCCCGGATGGCGCGCGATTCGGCGGCCGCCGCACGCGACGCCGCCCGCGCCCAACTGGCGAACGCCGGCCAGCAGACCGACTACACCACGGTGCGCGCGCCCTACGCGGGCATCGTCGCCACCCGCGATATCGAGCCGGGCGAGAGCGTCGGCATCGGCCAGACCCTGATGACCGTGTTCGCACCGGGCGCCCTGCGCATCGAAGTGGCGGTGCCGCAGTCGGAAGCGGAGGCGGTCCGGGCCGACCCCACCGCCGTGGTCACCTTCGACGATGGGCGCCGGATCGATGCCGCCGACGTCACCGTCTTTCCGGCCGCGGATGCGTCCACCCACGCCGTGCGGATTCGCGTGCAGCTGCCGGCGCTCGATGTGCCGCCGCAACCCGGGCTGACCGCGAAAGTGGTGTTCCCGGCCGTGAAGGGCGCAGCATTCCCGCGCGTTCCCACCAGCGCACTGGTGCGCCGCGGCGAGGTGACGGCGGTGTACGTTCTTAGGGACGGGCGGCTGTCGTTGCGTCAGGTCAGGCTGGGTGATGCGGCCGGCGACCAGGTGGACGTGATCTCGGGATTGAAACCCGGCGAGAGGATCGCCACCGATCCTGTCGCCGCGCAGCAGGCGCTGGTGGCGGCGCGCAAGGACGACTGACATGGCATCGCTCCCGAACCCCCCGCGGCTAGGCATCTCCGGTCGCATCGCGCGCAGCTTCCAGGCCAATCCGCTGACGCCGATCCTCGCGCTGCTCGGCCTGCTGCTGGGGCTGGTGGCGGTGATGATCACGCCGCGCGAGGAAGAGCCGCAGATCGACGTCACCATGGCCAACGTCATCGTGCCGTTCCCGGGCGCGGATGCGCACCAGGTCGAGCAGATGGTGACCTATCCGCTGGAACAGAAACTGTCCGAGATCGAGGAGATCAAGCACACCTATTCGATCAGCCGGCCCGGCATGTCTGTGCTGACGGTGGAGTTCGACGTGGGCGTGAAGCGCCAGCCCGCGCTGGTGCGCCTGTACGACAAGGTGTTCTCGAACCAGGACTGGATGCCGGCGAACCTCGACGTGGGCCAGCCCATCATCAAGCCCAAGGGCATCGACGACGTGCCGGTGATGGCACTGACCCTGTGGACGGACGATCCGCAGCGCGGCGCACGCGACCTGGCCGAAGTGGCCCACACGCTGGAAACCGAACTCAAGCGCATCCCCGGCACGCGCGATGTATTCACCCTGGGTGCGCCTGAGCGTGCCGTCATGGTACAGCTCGATGCGGCGCGACTGGCCAGCCATGGCCTGGCGGTGAATGATCTGTCCGCGGCCCTGCAGGCCGCCAACCTGGCGCGCCAGGCGGGTGAGCGTGTCGGTGCGGACGGGGTGGTGCAGGTGACCTCCGGCCAGTTCCTGGCCGATCGCGCGGACGTCGCCGGCCTGGTGCTGGGCGTGTCGGGTGGCCAGCCGGTGCGCCTGGAGGACGTGGCGACGGTCCGCGATGCGGCCGATGCGCCGTCGAGTTACGTGTGGCACGGTGCGCCCGCCAAACGCTCGGGACCTTCCAGTGGCGTGGCGCCCGCGGTGACGCTGGCCATCGCCAAGAAGCCGGGCAGCAATGCGGCCGACATCACATCCGCCGCCCTGGCGCGGGTGGAGGCGCTGCGTGGCAGCGTGATTCCCGACGGCATCCAGGTGGAGACCACGCGCGACTACGGCCTGACGGCCAGCGACAAGGCGCAGACGCTGATCAAGAAACTGGTCTTCGCCACCGGCTCGGTGGTGCTGCTGGTGCTGTTCGCGCTGGGCCGCCGCGAGGCCATCGTGATCGGCAGCGCGGTGGTGCTGACCCTGGCGGTCACGCTGTTCGCGTCCTGGGCCATGGGATTCACCCTCAACCGCGTCTCGCTGTTCGCGCTGATCTTCTCCATCGGCATCCTGGTGGACGATGCCATCGTGGTGGTCGAGAACATCCACCGGCACATGGCGCAGGGCGGCATGTCGCTGGCCGAGGCCATTCCGCCCGCGGTGGACGAAGTGGGCGGTCCGACCATCCTGGCCACCTTCACCGTGATCGCGGCGTTGATGCCCATGGCCTTCGTCACCGGCCTGATGGGGCCGTACATGCGGCCTATCCCGATCAATGCCTCGGTCGGCATGCTGCTGTCGCTGATGATCGCGCTGGTGGTCACGCCGTGGCTGTCGTTGAAGCTGCTCAAGCGGCATGCGGTCGCGCCTGCGGGTGAGGGCGCTGCCCACGGGCACGCGGAAGGCACCATGGCCGCGCGCCTGCATCGCCTGTTCGAGCGCGTGATGACGCCCTTCCTGGATGCCGGCACGGGTGCGCGGCGCCGGCGCCTGCTGTTCGTGGCGATGGCCGTGCTGGTGGCGCTGGCCGCCAGCCTGGCGGTGTTCAAGCTGGTGGTGCTGAAGATGCTGCCGTTCGACAACAAGTCCGAACTGCAGATCGTGGTCGACCTGCCCGAAGGCCGCACGCTCGAGGACACCAACGCCCTGTTGACCGAACTCGCCGGCGTGCTGGACCGCACGCCGGAAGTCCTGCATTACGAGGGCTACGCCGGTACGGCCGCGCCGATCAACTTCAACGGGCTGGTGCGGCAGTACTACCTGCGCGAGGGTGCGAACGTGGGCGACCTGCAGGTGAACCTGGTGGACCGCCACGACCGCGAGCGCAAGAGCCACGAGATCGCCGTCGCCCTGCGCCCGCAGGTGGACGCGATCGGCCGTCGCCATGGCGCGTCGGTCAAGGTGGTGGAAGTGCCGCCCGGGCCGCCCGTGCTGTCGCCGATCGTGGCCGAGGTGTACGGGCCCGACTACGCGCGCCAGCGGCAGGTGGCGCGGGCGCTCGAGCAGCGCTTCATGGCCACCGACGGCATCGTCGACGTGGACACCAGCGTGGAAGCCGATGCGCGTCGCGACATCCTGGTGATCGACCGCGTGCGCGCGGCGCGCCTGGGGGTTCCGCAGTCGGCGATCACCGAGACGATCGCCGCGGGCCTGTCGGGACTGGACGCCACCCACGTGATCGATGGCGGCTCGAAGTATCCGCGCCCCATCCGCCTGCGCCTGCCGCTGGCCGACCAGGCGTCGCTCGACGGCCTGCTCGCGCTGCGGGTACGCGGCGGCAATGGCCAACTGGTGCCGTTGTCCGAACTGGTGCGGGCGCGTTCCACCTGGTGGGACGGTGCCATCCACCACAAGGACCTGCTGCCCGTGGTCTACGTGATGGGTGACGAGAGCGGCACGGTCGACAGTCCGCTGTACGGGATGTTCGATCTGGTAGGCCAGATCGCCGACAACGCCATCGACGGACAGCAGGTGGCGCAGTTCTTCATCCGCCAGCCCCCCGACACCACCGCCTTCGGCATCAAGTGGGATGGCGAGTGGCAGATCACCTACGAGACCTTCCGCGACATGGGCATCGCCTACGCGGCCGGCATGGTGCTGATCTACCTGCTGGTGGTGGCCTACTTCCGCAACTACGTGGTACCGCTGGTGATCATGGCGCCCATCCCGTTGACCGTGATCGGCGTGATGCCGGGCCACGCCCTGCTGGGCGCGCAGTTCACCGCCACCAGCATGATCGGCATGATCGCGCTGGCGGGCATCATCGTGCGCAACTCGATCCTGCTGGTGGACTTCATCAACCATCTGGTCGAGCGCGGGCAGTCACTGGAGTCGGCGGTCGTCGACGCCTGCGCGGTGCGTGCGCAACCGATCGCGCTGACCGCGCTGGCGGCGATGGCGGGTGCGTTCTTCATCCTGGACGACCACATCTTCAACGGCCTGGCGATCTCGCTGATCTTCGGCATCCTGGTATCCACGGTGCTGACACTGGTGGTGATCCCGTTGCTGTACTACGGGCTGCTGCAACGCAAGCAACGGCTTGCAGGGAAGGCGCGGTGATGCGTCCGTCGGTCACCCGGGACAGGCGTCCCGTGCCGTATGCTGGCCTCACCCTCGAGTACTCCGCGTGAGCCGACCATGAGTGACACCCAGCACATCAGCCTCACCCTGGAGCAGGAAGACGACTACGCCTTCCGCATCCGCTTCGACGAGACGACCATCGCCGACCTCATGACCGACGAGCCCGAGCCGCTGGGGAAGGGCGAAGGTCCGAACCCGACGCGCCTGCTGCTGTCGGCCGTGGCCAACTGCCTGTCGGCCAGCCTGTTGTTCGCCCTGCGCAAGTTCAAGAACGCGCCGGGCAAGCTGGTGACCCACGCGACCGCCGAACTGGTGCGGAACGAACAGGGTCGACTGCGCGTGGGACACATCCATGCCGATATCCGGCTGGCCGAGGCGGGGGCGACGCATGCCTCGCTGGAGCGGATCCTGGCCCAGTTCGAAAACTTCTGCGTGGTCACCGAGAGCGTGCGCCACGGCATCGAGGTCTCCGTCAGCATCACCGACGCCGATGGCGTGCAGCTGCACGGTGCGACTCGAACGGACCAGGGCACGCCCTGAGCTGCGAGCCCGCTCTTGGGGGAGCGAGGTACGTCGTGATGAGGCGCTGCCGGCGCCCTTTCGCGACTTGCGTCGCTCCCACGGCGGAAGGGGAGGCCCCGACCGGATCGCCGCCTGCGGCCCGGCGTGGCATGATCCTGTCCTCCGCCGTCCGTATCCGAAGCCGTCCGTGATCGCGCCCATCAAGGGGAAGGCCACCTCGCTGGACATCGCCCACCTCGCGGGCGTGTCCCAGCCCACCGTGTCGCGCGCCCTGCGGGGCAGTCCGATGGTCAACGAGGAAACACGCAAGCGCATCCTCGCCATCGCCGAACAGCTCAACTACAAGGTGGACAAGAACGCGTCCAACCTGCGCCGGCAGCATTCCGGAACGCTGGCGCTGCTTTTCTTCGAAGATCCCACGCCCGACGAATCGGCGATCAACCCGTTCTTCCTGTCCATGCTGGGCAGCATTACCCGTGCATGCGCACTGCGCGGCTACGACCTGTTGATCTCGTTCCAGCAATTGTCGACTGACTGGCAGGCCGACTACGAGGACAGCAAGAAGGCCGACGGCATCATCCTTCTGGGTTATGGAGACTATCTGGAAGCCCGCAGCCGGCTGGAGCGGCTGGTGGAGCAGGGCACGCATTTCGTCCGCTGGGGCGCCGTGCAGCCCGGTACGCCGGGGGTTTCGATCGGTTGCGACAACACCCAGGGCGGCCATGACATCACGGCGCACCTGATCGCGCAGGGGCGCCGCCGCATCGCGTTCCTCGGACATGCGTCCAACCACTATCCGGAATTCTTCGAACGCTACCTCGGCCATCGCCGGGCGCTCGAAGCCGCCGGTCTGGTGGCAGACCCTGCACTGCAGGTGGATGCGATCACGACCGAGCAATCCGGCTACGAGGCGGCCAGCACGTTGCTGGCGAGTGGTGCGACGTTCGACGCCGTCTTCGGCGCCAGCGACCTGATCGCCGTCGGCGCGATGAAGGCGCTGCTCGAACACGGCCGGCACGTGCCCGACGATGTCGCTGTGGCCGGCTTCGACGACATCCCGCTGGCAAGTTTCATGAATCCCGGCCTGTCCACCGTGCAACAGGACACCAAGCTGGCGGGCGCCCTGCTGGTCGAGACATTGCTGGCGCTCATCAATGGTGAACCGGCGGAAAGCCAGACCATTCCGGTGAAGCTGGCGCTGCGCGGATCGACCGCTGCCAAGTGAGTCTGCGGTTGTAGGAGCGACGTAAGTCGGGACCGCGCGCCATCAGCTCTGCTGGCGTTCCCCGTCTCCGGGAACGTGCCCTCTCCAGCGCGCCGACGCGCGTACAGGTCGTTTCTGGTTGACGGTCGCGACTTGCGTCGCTCCCACAGAAGGCATTGGTTCAATTCGCCTTCGGCGACTTGCGTGCCATCAGCTCCGCGAGACGTGCCCGCGTATCGGGCCGGTTGATCGCATCATCCAGCAGGAACACACGCACACCGTGGGCCGGCACGTCCGCCTGCAGGCGGTTGCGCACGCGCTGGGTCTTGCCGGTGAAGGCGTCGCGCCACTGGCCTGGCTCGAGATACTCGGACACGGACATCTTTGCCGGCGTATCCGCCTTGTTCAGCAGCACCAGGGCGGTCTGGGTGGTTCCTTCGTGCTGGAGCACGCGGTAGAAGATCGCCTGGTCGCCCTTCAGGCGTACGTTGAGCTGCAAGCCGCGCTGCAGGGCAGGTGTTTCGCGGCGCAGCTGCGCGATGCGCTTCAACGGGGCGAAGATCGGGCTCTGCGGTGCCGCGTCGATGCGTTCCTGGCCGAAGTAGTTGCGGTTGCCGGCGTGCTCGGCGTTGCCACGCTCGAAGCCCACTTCCGAGCCGTAATAGATCACCGGGATGCCGCGCGCCGTGAACAGCCAGTTGTGCGCGTCGATGAAGCCGGTGTCCGCGGCCTTCATGCGCGCCATGTCGTGGTTGTCGTAGAACGTCATGAGATCGTACGGATTGGCGTACGGACCGTCTTCCAGGTACAGCGCCTTGCCGAGTTCCTCGTAGCTGGTGCCCGGTTTCTCGAACACCTCGGTCAATTTGGCCTTCAGCGGGAAGTCCAGCACGCTATAGCTGCCATTGCGGGCCCAGGTATGGCCGGCGATGCTGGCGGCGTCGTAGTTGAAGTTCTCGCCGAACATGAAGAAGCCCGGCTTCTTCGCGCGGATGCGGTCGGCGAATTCCTTCCAGAACGCGTGCGGCATCCATGCGATGGTGTCCACGCGGAACGCGGCCGCGCCCTGGTCGATCCACTGCTCGTACGCGCCGACCAGGTACTCCATCACCGCCGGGTTGTTCTCGTTGAAGTCGGACAACTGCGCCAGGCCGCCGCCGGTGTTGTAGAAGGCGTGCATCGGCTTGCGACGCGGATCCAGCTTGTCCGGGTCCAGGTTCTGGTGGTCGGCGATCAGCTTGCCGTCCTTGTCCCACACCTTGCCGTACTGCGGTTGCATCTTCGGCATCGAGTACGCGGGCGAGCCGTGGTTGCCGACGATATCCAGCACCACGTCGAGCTTCTGATCCTTCATGGCGCGGGTGAAGCCGGCGAAATCCAGGCCTTCGCTGGGCAGGTGTTCATCCAGCTTGTAGAAGTTGACGCCCCAGTAGCCGTGGTACCCGGTCTTGCCGCGGTCGGTGAACATGCCTTCCCACTTCACCTCCTCGCCGCCGGTGAACGCTTCATCGGGATTGTCGACGATGGGAGTGACCCATACCGAGGTGAAGCCGAGGTCGCGGATGTAGCCGGCGTTGTCCAGCACACCCTTGAAGTCGCCGCCGAGGTAGCCGATGTTGTCGCTACGCCCGGGGTGGGGCGATCGAAGGTAGGGTGCTTCCCGCCCTGGTCGCGATGGTCGTTCGACGGATCGCCATTGACGAAGCGGTCGGTCAGCACGAAGTACACCGCCTCTTTCGCGAACGGTTCGGTCGTGCCGTAGACCTCGTCGACGGGAACGACGGCGAACGCCAGCGTGGGCGCGCACAGCAGGCCTGCGAGCAACACGGCGAGCGGGCGGGGGGCGGGAAAACGCATCAGTGCACCTGCGGCGGGGCGGAAGAGGGAGCGTCGGCGGCTTCGTGCACGCCGGCCAGCGAGAGGGCGGCAAGCAGCAGGCTGCCGCCGCTGATCACGAGGGCGAAGATCGCCTGGTTGTCGAAGAAGTGGCGCAGGGCCGGGCCGAGCAGGGTCGCGGCGACGATCTGCGGCACCACGATGAACATGTTGAAGATGCCCATGTAGATGCCCATCTTCTCCGCCGGAACATGGCTGGACAGGAGGGCGTACGGCATCGACAGGATGCTGGCCCAGGCCACGCCGACCAACGCGAACGACCCGATCAGCCATGACGGGTGGGGCACGAACCACATCGACAGGAAGCCGATCCCGCCCAGCACTAGCGAGCCGGCGTGCACGGCCTTGCGGTTCAGCGGCAGGCGTGCGGCGTAGAAGCTGAGCAGCAGCGCCACCAGCATCGACGACAGGCCGTAGTAGCCCATGTACGAGCCCACCAGGTCCGCCGCGTCCTGGAAGGCGCCGTTGGCCGACTGGAACGCCGCCGCCTGCGCGGGCACCGTCATGTCGAATGCCGCCGGATCCGGTGCGGCCGAATCGAACACGTGTTCGGTCAGGCCGGGCGTAGCCATGCTCCACATGGCGAAAAACGCCAGCCAGCTGAAGAACTGCACCACGCCCAGGCGGCGCATCTGCGCCGGCATGTGGACGACATGGCGGACGATCTCGCTGGCCACGTTGCCTTGCGCGCGCTTCTCGGCCTTGAACCGCTCCAGATCATCCGGCGGATATTCGCGCGTGGTGAGGATGGTCACCAGGATGCTGGCCATGAACACGAAGGCGCCGATGGCGAAGGCGATCTTCACCGAGGGCGGCACCACGCCCGGGCCCGCTTCGTTGGACACGCCCAACCGGGTGATGAACCACGGCAGGTTGCTGGCCACCCAGCTACCGATGCCGATGATCAAGGTCTGCAGCACGAAGCCGTAGGAGCGCTGGCTCTCCGGCAGTTTGTCGGCCACCAGCGCGCGGAAGGGCTCCATGCTGATGTTGATGCTCGCATCCAGCACCCATAGCAGGCCTGCGGCGATCCACAGGGTCGGCGAGTGCGGCATGAACACCAGCGCGATCGAACTCAGGATCGCGCCGGCGAGGAAATAAGGTCGGCGCCGCCCGAGCAGCGGGTGCCAAGTGCGATCGCTGAAGTAGCCGATCACCGGCTGTACCAGCAGTCCCGTCAACGGCGCGGCGATCCACAACAGCGGCAGTGCATCCTTTTCCGCCCCCAGTGTCTGGAAGATGCGCGACATGAAGCCGCCCTGCAGCGCGAACCCGAACTGGATGCCGAGGAAGCCGAACGACATGTTCCAGATCTGCCAGAAGGACAGGCGGGGCTTGGCGGTCATTCGGATCCCTGGGTTGCGTGTTTCAGTGGAAGTGCGCGCGCGATGGCGAACGTCGCGGCATCTTGCCGACATGCGCGTCCGATTCCATGCTGCACCGCAAACAACACGCAGGCGCGAGTTGCCGCCCATCCTTGCGATGCCATCGCCTGCGAGATGCATGCAAACCGTTGGCACGCATGGGTTTTGCGACAGGGAGTGCGTGGTCGGGGTGCGATGGCGCGAATGGCGTATCGCCGCGGGTCGTGCCGATCTGCATACGTATTCATGCGTGGCGACCGCGACCCGCGCGCACGCAGTCCGGCACGGCGTGGAATAGTGGCGCCCGCCGAGCGCACCGGAGGGGTGCGTTACGCATTGCGACGGGTGCATCGATGACGAAGAACAACTGGTGGCGTGGCGCGGTGATCTACCAGATCTACCCGCGCAGCTTCCTGGACACCAACGGGGATGGCGTCGGTGACCTGCCGGGCATCGTCGAGAAGCTCGACTACATCGCCGGGCTGGGCGTGGATGCCATCTGGATCTCGCCATTCTTCAAGTCGCCGATGGCCGACTTCGGCTACGACATCGCCGACTACCGCGATGTCGACCCGCTGTTCGGCACGCTGGAGGACTTCGATCGCCTGCTGGCCAAGGCGCACGCGCTGGGCGTCAAGGTGATGATCGACCAGGTGCTGAGCCACTGTTCGGTCGAACACCCGTGGTTCAAGGAGAGCCGGGAGAGCCGCGACAATCCCAAGGCCGACTGGTACGTATGGGCCGATCCCAAGGAAGACGGCACGCCCCCCAACAACTGGATGTCGCTGTTCGGCGGCGTTGCATGGCGCTGGGAACCGCGTCGCGAGCAGTATTACCTGCACAACTTCCTCGCCAGCCAGCCGGACCTGAACTTCCACAACCCGGCCGTGCAACAGGCCACGCTGGACAACGTGCAGTTCTGGCTGGACCGCGGTGTCGATGGCCTGCGCCTGGATGCGATCAACTTCTGCTTCCACGACGCGCAGCTGCGCGACAATCCTCCCAAGCCGAAAGACCAGCGCGTGGGCCGCGGATTCAGTCCCGACAACCCGTACGCCTACCAGTATCACTACTTCAACAACACGCAGCCCGAGAACATTCCCTTCCTGGAGCGCCTGCGTGGGTTGCTGGACGCATATCCTGACGCCGCGGCGCTCGGCGAGATATCGTCCGAAGATTCACTGGCCACCACGGCCGAGTACGTCACCGACCAGCGCCTGCACATGGGCTACAGCTTCGAGCTGCTGACCGAGGACGGCAGCGCCGCCTACATCCGCGGCACCGTCGAACGGCTGGAAGCGGCGATGGTGGAAGGCTGGCCGTGCTGGGCCGTGTCCAACCACGATGTGCAGCGCGCGGTGACGCGCTGGGGAGGCGGGGATGCTTCGCCCGCGCTGGCCGCACAACTGGTGGCCCTGGTGTGCTCGCTGCGCGGCTCCGTCTGCCTCTACCAGGGCGAGGAACTGGGCCTGCCGGAAGCGGACGTGCCGTATGAAGCATTGCAGGATCCCTACGGCAAGACCTTCTGGCCCAACTTCAAGGGGCGCGATGGGTGCCGTACGCCCATGCCATGGGACGGGGGAGACGAGGCCGGCTTCAGCCGGGCGTCGCCGTGGCTGCCGATTCCCGACGAACACCGCGCCATCAACGTCGCCCGGCAGGACGCCGATCCCGCGTCGGTGCTCAACCTCGTGCGCCGCTTCCTCGCGTGGCGACGCACGCAGCCCGCACTGAGAAGCGGAAGCATCCGTTTCCTCGACGCGCAGGAACCCGTCCTCGCCTTCGTGCGCGAAGCGGACGGGCAGCGCGTGCTGGCGGTCTTCAACCTGTCGGCGCAACCGGTCACCTGGTCGCTGCCGGAAGGCATGTCGGTGGACGCGCTGGACGGTCACGGCCTGCCGCGGGTGTCGCTGGAGGGAACACGGTTGTCTTTGCCGCCCCGCGGCGTGTTCTTCGCACGCGCGCGCTGACATTTTCCTTTTTCGAACGGTACGCACCCACCGTGCATGCGCGTGGGCGTGGCGTCGTGGACGGACCTTCCCGACGCCTGCGCGCGCATGCCGGCGATGCCGTGCTTTCGCCTGTTTTTCCGTACGGAACGCGCGTTACGGCGGGTCGCGGAAATATGCATGAATACGTATGCAGGGCGATTTGTGCGACTGCGTGCGCCACTACCATGGCCGCACGTTCCGGGGCCCCGTGTCCCGGCGTGTAAGACCCGGGCGATCGCATGGCGCGACGCACCCGGTTCGTCGCATACAACGTCCTTGGAGAGGGGAACATGCAACTCAAGCGCAACCTGCTGAGCGCGGCGTTGGCGTCTGCCATCGCGCTCACCGCGACCGGTGTGAACGCCCAGACCGCCGCCACGACCGAACAACAGACCCAACAGGCCGATGCCACCGAGCTGGATACGGTGGTCGTGACCGGCATCCGTCGCGGCATCGAGAGCGCGATCTCGGTCAAGCGCGATTCCACGTCCATCGTCGAAGCCATTTCGGCCGAAGACATCGGCAAGCTGCCTGACGTCAGCATCGCCGAATCGCTGGCGCGCCTGCCTGGCCTCGCGGCGCAGCGCGTCGCCGGCCGTGCGCAGGTGATCAGCGTGCGTGGCCTGTCGCCCGACTTCTCCACCACGCTGCTGAACGGTCGCGAGATGGTCAGCACCGGCGACAACCGCAGCGTCGAGTTCGACCAGTACCCGTCCGAGCTCGTCAGCGGCGTCACCGTGTACAAGACGCCCGATGCCGGCCTGGTCGGCCAGGGCCTGTCGGGTACCGTCGACATGCAGACCGTGCGTCCGCTGAGCTTCGATGCACCGGTCGGCGCCGTCGGCATCCGCGGCCAGCGCAACTCGCTGGGCAATGCCGCCGATGCGTCCGGCTACGGCGAGCGCATCAACGCCAGCTACATCACCCAGAACGAAGCGCGCACCTTCGGTTTCTCGATCGGCTACTCGCACGCGACCACGCCGATCCAGGAAAACCAGGTCGGCCTGTATGAGCCGTGGCAGGCCATCGGCGACAACTGGCGCCCGGGCGTGCCGGCAGGCACGTTCTACTCCGACGGCATCAAGGCGCTGCGCCGAACCGGCGAAACCAAGCGCGATGGCGTGATGGCCACGCTGCAGTTCCGTCCGTCCAACGCCTGGACCAGCACGCTGGACCTGTTCCACTCCGAAGCCGAGCAGGTCAGCACCGCGAACCAGTTCGAAGTGCACATCGGCGACTACAACGGCGGCTACGGTCGCCTGGACGTCGACAACCCCGTCATCAACGGCAACGACACGTTCACCGGCGGCACGGCCAACAACGTGTACCCGCTGGTGCGCGGCATGTACAACTACCGCGAAGACGAGATCAACGCCTTCGGCTGGAACAACGAGTTCAATGTCGGTTCGGTGCGCCTGACCGCCGACGTCAGCTGGTCGAAGACCAAGCGCGACGAGATCAACCTCGAGAACAACACCCAGCGCCTGCCGGCGCCGCAGCTGGATTCGGTGGACCTGACGTTCCGTTCGGGCGGCTTCTCGCAGATCAACCCGGGCTTCGACTACTCGGATCCGTCGCAGCTGTTCCTGGCCAACACGATCTACGGCTCGGGCTACGGCAAGACCCCGAAGGTCGAGGACGAACTGAAGGGCGTCAAGCTGGCGGCGTCGTTCCCGCTGCCGGAAGCGCTGGGCTGGTTCACCGATCTCGATGTCGGCCTGAACTATGCCGATCGCGAGAAGAGCAAGCGCCAGCCCGAGGGCAACATCAACCTCGGCGCACAGGGCGTCACCGCCGTCGGGTCCGACCTGCAGTACGGACTGGTGGACCTGCGGTTCGCCGGCATCGGCTACATCCCGTCCTGGAACGTGCCGGCTGCGGTCGCGCGCTACATGACGTTCAATCCTGTCGACGATCTGTCCTACCTGATTCCCAAGGCATGGGACGTCAACGAGAAGATCTCCACGGGCTTCGCACGCGCAAACCTCGATACCGAATGGGGTTCCGTGCCGGTGCGCGGCAACATCGGCGTGCAGATCCAGCACGTTGACCAGTCGTCGACGTCGCGGTACTGGGACAGCACCCAGCCGGCGGGCAGCAACGTGCAGCCGGTCGAGCGTGGCAAGACCTACACCGAAGTGCTGCCCAGCATGAACCTGGCGTTCTCGCTGCCGGCCGACCAGACGCTGCGCGTCGGCCTGGCCGAGCAGGTGGCCCGTCCGCGCGTGGATGAGCTGCGCGCTTCGCTGGAGTTCGGCGTCAATACCGCGACCGGCGAGCCGGGCGGCAGCGGCGGCAACCCGGAACTGGAGCCCTGGCGCGCCTACGCCTTCGACCTGTCGTACGAAAAGTACTTCGGCACGAAGGCGTACGTGGCCGCGGCGTTCTTCTACAAGGACCTGCGCACCTACATCTACACGGAATCGCGTGACGGCTTCGACTTCAGCGACTTCCTGGTCGACTACGTGCCCGGTCCGGGCGAGCCGCCGACGCAGAGCACCGGTCGCTTCACGGCGCCCTACAACGGCAAGGGCGGCAAGATGCAGGGCATCGAGCTGACCGCATCGCTGCCGCTCGACCTGTTCAGCGACGCGCTGGAAGGCTTCGGCGTGATCGCCAGCGCGAGCTTCAACGACAGCGACATCACCATCCCGCCGCCGCCGGGGTCCACCAACAGCGTCGGCAGCCAGGACATCGCGCTGCCGGGTCTGTCCGAGCGCACGTTCAACTTCACCGCGTACTACGAGCGCAACGGCTTCGAAGCGCGTGTCAGCCAGCGCAAGCGTTCGGATTTCATCGGCGAGATCGGCAACTTCGACGGCGACCGCACCCTGCGCTACGTGGTCGGCGAGGACGTCACCGACGCCCAGGTGAGCTATTCGTTCCCGGACGGCCATGCCTTGAACGGACTGAGCTTCCTGTTCCAGGTCAGCAACCTCACCGACGAGGCCTACCAGACCTACGCCGGCACCAAGGACCGTCCGCTGGAATACATCGAGTGGGGCCGCACGTACCTGCTGGGCGTCAACTACAAGTTCTGATCCACGCGTCACCTTGCTCTCCCAGCCCGCCGGCTCGCTGCCGGCGGGTTTTTCTTTTGGAGACTGCGGATAGCGGCGCGCAGGCAACAAAAAAGGCCAGGCATTCGCCTGGCCTTTCGTGTTGGATGGTGGAGCCAGGGAGGATCGAACTCCCGACCTCGTCATTGCGAACGACGCGCTCTCCCAGCTGAGCTATGGCCCCACAAGAGCGGCGCCATTCTAGCCCGCGGCCGCGGCCGGTGCCAAGCCTGAACGGTCGAGGATGGGGTCCAGGGCCGTTGCCAGTTCGGTGCGCCGCCAGCCCGCCAGTGCGGCAGGCCACCGGCCGGACTCCTGCAGCGCCTCCAGGTAGCGACGCGAGGCGAGTACGCCGTCGGGCAAGCCGAGTTCTACGCTGCGTGCCGACACCGCATCCTGCAGGCGCTTGAGCTGGGCCTTGTCGCCGTCGGTGGCGGTGCGGGCCAGCGGCATCGCGGCCTCGTCGTCCAACGGCGTGTCGAGGGCCTGCCAGATCGCGTCGGCCAGCTTGCGCGGTGCTTTCGGCTGGGTGTCGAACAGGCGCAACAGGGAGGCCTTGTCCGCGGGCGGCGTGCGCGCCAGCGCGACCGCCAGCTCGTTGTCGAGGATCCAGCTGCGCGGCTTGTCGCTGGTGCGCGCCTGCCTGTCGCGCCAACGCAGCAGGCGTACCAGCCGCTGCTGCGCTTCCGCGTCCAGGAACTGTGCGCTGCGCATCGACAGGTGCGGCCAGCGTTCGACGTCGTCGCTGGCGGCATTCTCGACGAAGCGCGCGCAGTCCTCTTCCAGCCAGGCAAGACGGCCGCTGGCGACCAGCTGCGCCTGCAGGGCATCGTGCACGGCGAACAGATAACGCACGTCGTCGGCGGCATAGTGCAGCTGCGATTCGCTCAGCGGACGACGCAGCCAGTCGGAGCGCGTCTCGCCCTTGGCCAGCACGACGCCGGTGACGCGTTCCACCAGCTTCTGGTAACCCAGGCCCGCGGCGATGCCCGCGATCGCCGCGGCGATCTGGGTATCGAACAGGGGCGCCGGCAATGCATCGCACGCCACCTTGAAGGCCACCAGATCCTCGCTGGCGCTGTGCATGACCTTGGTGATCGCGGGATCGAGCAGCCAGGGGCGCAGCGCCGCGGTCATGCCCGGCGCGAGCGGATCGACCAGCAGCACGTCGTCGTCGAGGGCGATTTGCACGAGGGCGAGCTGCGGCCAGTAGGTGCGCTCGCGCACGAATTCGGTATCCAGCCCGATCCGCGTGGGCCGGCGCTGCAGGTGCGCATCCAATGCGGCGGGGGTGTCGATCCAGTGGGGCACGTGTTCTCCGCGTGATGCTTCGATTGCTCAGTCAGGGGACAATAACCTAAGGTCCGGGCTGTGCAGGTAGTGTCTGCCCGCATTGTCTCACGGGGGCGCAGGCTCCCATCACGGAGGGTGTTTGCGCGCGATCCTCGCCGCATTGTTGCTGTCGCTGCCATGGCTGGCGGGCTGCTCGCGCGATGCGCCCGAGGCGCAGGACGCAGGCGCGGCCCGCGATGCCTTGCGCATGCCCAGTGTCACG
Source organism: uncultured Pseudoxanthomonas sp. (assembly GCF_947498795.1). Classification (NCBI taxonomy): domain Bacteria; kingdom Pseudomonadati; phylum Pseudomonadota; class Gammaproteobacteria; order Lysobacterales; family Lysobacteraceae; genus Pseudoxanthomonas; species uncultured Pseudoxanthomonas sp. Next base: position 928,583 of record NZ_CANMLQ010000001.1, read on the forward strand.
GTCACCGGCGATGACAGCGGGGTCGAGGAGCTCAATTGGCGACCGCCCCCGGTGGCGCTGGCGCCCGAGGACGTCGCCGAGGCGCACAAGCGCGCTGCGGATGCACTGTCCGAGGGGCGCCTGTTCGACGGTCCCGATGACGCCATTCCCCTCTACCTTGCGTTGCGCGACATCGATGCGAACGATGCGAGGGCGAAGGCGGGACTGGACCGCAGTCTGGATCGCCTGCTGGATCAGGGCGCGCAGGCCGTGCGCCATGCCGAGGACCGGACCGAGTCGCTGCGCCGCGCCCGCCAGATCGCGGCCGTGGCACGCACCGTGGCGCCGGCCGATCCGGCGGTGGGCGCGTATCTGGCGCGGGTGGACGAAGCCGACCAGCTCACGCGCCTGAACATGGCCAGCGAGCGTGCGCTGCGTGAGGGCAGCCTGGGCGAGGCGGGCGGCGGCGCACTGGCCGGCTTCCGCGAAGTCCTGAAGTGGAAGCCGGGCCAGGCGCGTGCGCGGCAGGGCATCGCCGCGGTGGAAAGCGCGATGATCCGGCGGGCGGAGGTGGCGGCACAGGCCAGTGACTTCGCCACCGCGCGCACGTGGTTGGGACATGCTGCCGCCGTCCGCGACGACGCCCCGACGGTCGCCGATGCGCGCCTGCGCGTGGAGGGCATCCGCCTGGCGCGGATCATCGCGCTGAGGGATGCCGGCATCCGCGATCTGGCGACGGCGCTGGGGCTGAAGGACGCGCGCGTGAAGTTGGCCGAGGTGCTGCGCATCGCCGAACCCGGTGACCGGGTGGCTGCGGATTTCCGCCAGCGCATCGACCTGGCGACCCACTACGGCCTGTTCCGTCCCGGCCAGGCCTTCACCGACGCGCTGCACCATGGCGGGCGTGGTCCCGAAATGGTGGTGGTGCCGCACGGCGGCTTCAGCATGGGCGCGGCCGAAGACGAGGCCGGCGCGGCGGATGCCGAGAAGCCGGCCCATTACGTGCGATTCGACCGGGGATTCGCCATGGCGCGGCACCCGGTGACGGTGGGCGAATTCCGCCGGTTCGTCGAGGCCACCCAGTACCGCCCGCGCGCCACCCGCCGCGGACACTCGGTGGTGTACGACGAGCGCAGCGGCAACTTCGTGCGCCGCAGTGGCGTCGACTGGCAGTCCGACTATGCGGGCCAGCCCGCCAGCGACGACATGCCGGTGCTGCACGTGAGCGTGTACGACGCCGAGGCTTACGCCGAATGGCTCGCGGGCCAGACCGGGCACGGCTATCGCCTGCCCAGCGAAGCCGAGTACGAATACGCGCTGCGCGCCGGCCAGCAGGGCCGCTATCCGTGGGGCAACGGCCAGCCACCGCGCGGTGTCGCCAACCTCACCGGGGGCAACGACCGCTCGCCCAGCGGACGCAACTGGAACAACGCCTTCGTCGGCTATGGCGACGGTTATTGGGGCCCCGCGCCGGTGGGGCGCTTCCGCGCCAATGCCTTCGGCCTGAAGGACCTGGACGGCAATACCAGCGAATGGGTGGGCGATTGCTGGCATGCCAGCTACCGGCGTGCGCCGGCCGACGGCGCGGCGTGGTTCAATCCCGGCTGCCGGTCGCGGGTGGTGCGCGGTGGCTCCTGGGCCAGTTCGCCGGCGCAGGCGCGTGCCGCGTGGCGTTCGTCCTCGGATTCGGATATGACTAATGCGCGGGTGGGCTTCCGCGTCGTTCGCGGCATCTAGCCGCCAGGGAGAGGGTGATGAGGCAAGATCCTAACGGGCGCTCGCAGTACGGGCAGGGTGGCGGGCGTCGCGGCGGCGGACTGGGCAACCTGCGCTGGCTGATCCTGCTTGGCTTCCTGATCTATGGCGGCTGTTATTACCTGAGCAATCGCGTGGTAGATCCGTATACCGGCGAGAAGGTGCTGATCGACAATTCGATTGGCGTTGAAGAGGAAAAGGCGCTCGGCCTGCAGGCCTACGAGGAAATCCTGCAGCAGGAGCAGCCGGTCGATCCCAACTCGCAGATCGCCCAGCAGGTGCGCACCATCGCCCAGCGGTTGATCGCGAAGGTGCCCGAGGTCGAGGCCGCCATCGCGGCGGAGAAAGGAACCCAGCCCAGCGGCAACTGGAAGTCCTTCGACTGGGATGTCAACGTCATCCAGTCCGAGCAGGCCAATGCCTTCTGCCTGCCCGGCGGCAAGATGGCCGTGTATACCGGACTCATCCCCGTCGCGCAGAACGCCGATGCGGTGGCCGTGGTGATGGGTCACGAGATCGCCCACGCGCTGCTGCGCCACGGCGCCCAGCGCATGTCGCAGCAGAAGCTCACGCAGATCGGCCAGATGGCGGGCGCGATGAGCGGCATGGACCCGCAACAGCAGCAGATGGTGATGGCCGCGATGGGGTATGGCTATCTGCTGCCGTACGCGCGTGAGCATGAAACGCAGGCCGACGAAGTGGGCCTGATGCTGGCTGCCGCGGCCTGTTTCAACCCGGAGGAAGCCGTTCCCCTGTGGCAGCGCATGAGCGAAGCCAGTGGCGGGCAGGCACCGCCGGAGTTCTCTTCCACGCATCCGAATCCCGGCACGCGCATCCAGAACCTCACCGCGTTGATGCCGAAGGCGAAGGAGTACCGCCAGAAGTTCTGCCCGCAGGGAGCGGCACAGTGAAGGCGCTGGCGGTCATTGTTCTGCTCGCCGCCATCGCGCCGGCGCAGGCAGCGATCAAGGACGCGCAGCCGGATGGCTTCACGATCGAGAACGCGGAATGGGTGCCGGTGTCGCCGCAGGTGGCGTACGCAGCGCTGACCGATGACGTAGGCCGCTGGTGGCCAGCCGACCATACGTGGTGGGGTGATGCCTCGAAGCTCTCCATCAGCGACAAGGTCGGTGGCTGCTTCTGCGAAATCAATGGTGCGCAGCAGGCGTGGCACATGACGGTTGTGTTCACCGATCCCGGCAAGCTGATGCGCATGACCGGAGGCCTGGGGCCCCTGCAGGGCATGGGGCTGCAGGGCGTGCTGGAATGGCGTTTCACCGAAGAGAAGGGCGGCACACGCATCACCCTGTGGTACCGCGCCGGAGGCTATACGCCGGATGACATCGGCAAGTTCGCACCCGTCGTCGACAAGGTGCAGGGGCTGCAACTGGGCGGCCTGGCCGCCTTCCTGCGCAAGGGCGCCGACGGCGCCCCACGCTGACCATCACTCCCACGTTCGAGGAAAGGAACACCGCATGAGCATTCGTTTGTCGGAAAAGGACAGTGGCCGCACGCTGGGCAACATCTCGGACGCGGATTTCCAGATGCTGGTGGACTACATGGAAGAGGAATCTTCCAGGGACCAGGACTACTACGTGGAACACACGGCCATCGATGCGCTGGAAGGCCTGGGGGCGAGCGCCGAGTTCGTCGCGCTGTTGCGCACTGCGGTGGGCGAGTCCGAGGGTGTCGATGTGGTGTGGTCGGCAGAGTAGGGCGCAGGTTTGACGCCGCACAGGTCGACTGTGTTGAAGTTTCCAACTGAAGCGAGGGCCGCAGTGTTCCTCGGGCTCTGCGTCGGCGTTCTCCAGCTCGTCGTCGGTGTTCTCGTGTTGACGTGGGCTTGGCCTCTGTTCGCAGACCCGCCGTTCCTCAGCCAAGGGTTGGTCAAGGAGTATCACGAAGTCCGTCAGATGCTGCCTCGCGATGATGCGACGCTGACCACGCTGCAAGGGCTTCGCTGGAAGCTGCATTGGCTGTTCTACAAGCATGAGCAGGGCGTGCTGCTGGGAATGGGGGTGGGCTTCTTCCTGCTCGCATGCGGAACGGCATTAGTAGCAACGATGTGCTGGTCATTCACGGCAGGAACGCGTCGTAGGATGGGTTGAGCCGAAGGCGATACCCATCGTCGCGAACACGAACGTCGAGGACGATGGGTATCGCCTTCGGCTCAACCCATCCTACGCAGAGCCAGTTTCCATGCCCCACATCATCCCCATGCAACCTGTCCGCCACCTGCCGCGGGCGATCGCCTTCTACGAGGCGCTCGGCTTCCTCGTCGAGGACCGGCGTGACGACTGGGGTTGGGCGAAGCTGCGGTGGGGTGACTGTAGGGTGATGCTGGACCAGTCCATCAACGTGAATCCCGACGGGGCGCGTGGTGCGGTGCTGTACCTGTATCCGGACGACGTCGATGCCTTCCACCGGCAGGCGCGCGCCAGCGGCCTGGAGGTGCCCGACCTCGACGAGACGTTCTATGGCATGCGTGAGTTCCGGATCGACGATCCGGATGGCAATCGTCTCTGGATCGGGCAGCAGGCCAGGGACTAGGGCTCTCGCCATCGGGATCGTGAGGTCGTCCCGGCCCCATGGGCGACGGCGCGGTAAGCACTCCAAGCTTCGTCGACGGGGTTCGACGATCCATCTCGAGCAGGCGTGGAAGGAACACGGCTGACCGCTGGCGTGATGTGACTGCGTTGGAGAAGGAGATCGACCGCCCCTGGCTGGCCTGTCTCCCTCCCTCACATGGAACCTGCCCATGGCCTTAGTGCGTGACCGTCCGTATACCGGCATGAACTTCCTCGTCGACCTCGGTACCGGAGAGGACGGCGCCCAGGGCGGCGTGTCCGAAGTGACGTTCCCCGATGCGCGGCTGCAGCTCAACGAATACCGTAACGGCAACGACAAGACACTCGAAGCGACCAAGCTGTCCACGCTGACGCATTACGGACACCTGGTGTTGCGTCGGGGTGTGACCGGCTCGCTGGCGTGGTACCAGTGGTGGGACGAAGCACGCAACGGCGGCGATGCGCGGCGCAGTATCAGCGTGACGCTGCTGGATGAGCAGGGCAATCCGGTGATGCGCTGGCGCTTTCTGCGCGCGCGGCCGGCGGCTTACCAGACCTCGTCGATGGATGCTCTGCTGGCGGAGATCCTGTTCGAGACGCTGGAGATCGCGTTCGACCGCTTCGAACTGGAGTAGGGCTCAGTCCAGCGGATCGCGTGGCGCATTACGGAAGTAGTGCAGCACGAAGCCGATCGTCAGGCCCAGCAGCCCGCAGCCGAACGCCATGGCGGAGGAGGCGGGCTCCTTGCCGGTCAGGTAGAACACGGCGACGCCGGCGGCGATACCCAGCAGTGTGGGGATTGCGAAGCGCGGCCTCGCCCAGAGGTCGAACAACAACGACCCGAGTATCTCCATGACCGGTCAGGGCGCCGCTGCCGCAGGGCAGGGGCCCGACATGCCGGTTTCGTACGTCTGCAGCGTCCAGCCAGCGGGTTCGAGAACATAGCGGCGCTCGGTGCGGACCGAGCCCTCGCATCCGACCAGCAGCACGCTGGAGCCGGGTTTGGCTACCGCAAGAGCCACAGGTTCGACGCAGCCGACATGCTTGCAGCGTGGTGCGTCGAGGCGCGCAGCAGTCTGCGTGGCGCAACCCGCAAGGCCGGACAGTGCCACCACGACCACCCCCCGCCATGTCGGTGAACGGAAACGATGCATGTGGCCTCTCCCGGGCAGGCCACGGACCGTGGCGGGACGACGGTATCGCGCTGCCCGTACGCGGACAACCCGGCGGCGTCAGAGCTTGCTGAAGACCGTCGCCGCGACCAGCAGGCCGAAGCCGGCGACCACCAGCCAGAAGGCATGCGGGGCCAGCACCGGCACGTAGCCGAACTTGGCCGCGATGCCGCCGCCGCCGAGCAGCAGCGCGATCAGCCAGACACCGAAGGTGGGAGGAGTGAGTTTCATGGAAAGTTCTCGAAAAGGGTCCTGGAGGTGTCGGTGTTCGAACGGCAATCCGGTCAGAAGCTCATGAACAGGCCGCCGTTGACCGGCAGGTTGGCGCCGGTGATGTAGCCGGCATCGTCCGCCGTGAGGAAGGCCACCGCGCGTGCGATGTCGTCCGGTTGACCGATGCGGCCGACCGGCACCGAGGCGACGGTGCGCTCGCGCACGTCATCGGGCATGGCGCGGGTCATCGGCGTTTCCACATAGCCGGGCGAGACGCTGTTGACGGTGACGCCCTTGCGCGCGACTTCGCGCGCGAGCGACATCGAGAAGCCGTGCAGGCCGGCCTTGGCCGCGGCGTAGTTCACCTGGCCGAAGTTGCCGGTCTGGCCACTGACCGAACTGATGTTGACGATGCGGCCGAAGCCGCGCGCCTGCATGCCGTCCACCACGTGGCGGCAGAGATTGAACACGCTGTCCAGGTTCACGCCGATCACCGCGTCCCACTGCGCCTTGTCCATCTTGCGCAGCGTCGCGTCGCGGGTGATGCCGGCATTGTTGACCAGGATGTCGAGCGTGCCGTGGCGGGCTTCCACGTCATGGACGAAGGCGGCGCAGGCATCGAAATCGGCCACGTCGACGACGGCGGTCTCGATGCCCAGCGCGGCGGTATGGCGGCCGAAGTGCTCGAGCCGCTCGGGCGATGCGGGCAGGTCGGCGGCGATCACCTTGCGGCCCTCGCGCGCCAGCGCCTGGCAGATCGCCAGCCCCAGCCCTCCCAAGCCACCGGTCACCACGGCAATGCGTTGCGTCATGCGGAATTCCTATCGCGACTCAAAAAAAGGCCCGCGCAACGGGGCGCGGGCCGGGTTTCACCACGTGGGACGTCAGCGCGAGCGCGGCTTCGGCGTCTCGCGTGGCGGATCCTTCGGCTTGACCGTGGTCGGGCGGCCCATGCCACCGGTCAGGTTGCGCTGGAATTCCTGCCACAGTTCCATGTTGCGCTCGGTGAGCTGGTTCATCATGGTCCACGGCGTCTGGCCGAGCAGGTTGCCCATCTGGCTGCGGAACTGCTGCTGCTGCTCCATGAACAGCTGCATGCTGCGCTCCAGGTAATTGCCCATGAAGCCCTGCAGCGAATCGCCGTAGAAACGGATGATCTGGCTGAGCAACTGGGTGGACAGGATCGGTTCGCCGTCCTGTTCCTGTTCGCTGATGATCTGCAGCAGGACCGTCCGGGTCAGGTCGTCGCCGCTCTTGGCGTCGCGGACTTCGAAGTCTTCGCCATCGACGATCAGCTGGCGCACGTCCTCGATGGTGATGTAGCTGGAGATCTCGGTGTCGTACAGGCGACGGTTGGGGTACTTCTTGATGATGCGGATCGCAGCCATTGAGTCTTCGCTCTAAACGCGTATGGCGGCCAGCATGACGCAGCGCAACAGCCCTTGCAACAGGCCACACGGCAGGCCCGCCCTGTTCAGCCAACCGGATTGCTGCGCAGCATGGACACGGACGACGTCCCTTTCGGGGCGTCGGGGGAATGCGTGGGCAAGGACCTGCCGGGCCTTACCACCCCATGTGGTGGCCGCCGTTGATGTCGAGGTTCGAGCCGGTGATCCAGCTGGCCTGTTCGTCCACCAGGAACGCCACCGCATATGCGATTTCCTCGGGCTTGCCGAGGCGGCCGGTGGGGATGTCCGCGGCGATCTTGGCCCGTACGTCCTCCGGTACCGCCATCACCATGTCGGTGGCCACGTACCCGGGCGACACCGTGTTGACGGTGATGCCGAGCTTGGCGTTCTCGCGCGCCAGCGAAATGGTGAAGCCGTGCATGCCGGCCTTGGCGGCGGCGTAGTTGGCCTGCCCGTACTGGCCCTTCAGGCCGTTGATCGAGCTGATCTGGATGATGCGGCCCCACTTGCGTTCGCGCATGCCGTCGATGACCGGGCGGGTGACGTTGAACACCGAATTGAGGTTGGTGTTGATGACGTCGCCCCACTGGGTCGCCGACATCTTGTGGAAGGTGCCGTCGCGGGTGATGCCTGCGTTGTTGATCAGCACGTCGACCGGGCCGAGCGTCTGTTCGACTTCCTTCACCATCGCCTGCGCTTCGTCCGGCGAAGTCACATCGCCCTTGACCAGCGCGATGTCATAGCCCTCGGCCTTCATCTGCGCCTGCCACGCGCGCGCCTTCTCTTCGTTGCGGTAATTGGTGGCGACCTTGTGGCCCATGTCGGCCAGCTTCTTGCAGATGGCGGTACCGATACCTCCGGTGCCACCGGTGACCAGGGCGACGCGCGATGTCATGTGGGGACTCTCCTTGGACCGCCGCAAGCCGACGGCCACCCGATTCTAGACAGCGCCTGCGACAGGATTGTTGTGCGCTGCAGCGAACGTCAGTGATATCACTTTTGGAAGACGATCCGGGCGGAATTCGCGATGCGCGGCGTGCAGCAACGACGCAACGTTCGAAAGGCCCTCGAGCACGGCCGCCGGTTGGCCCAGCGCCTGCCAGGCCGCGCGCAGTGCCGGCAGCGGGGCGTCGTCGTCGACGGGGAGCGACGCCATGGATTTCGACAGTTTGTTGCCGTCGGCGTCTAGGATCAGGGGCAGGTGCAGGTACTGCGGCATCGTCAGGCCGAGCGCGCGCTGCAGAAGGATCTGCCGGGGTGTGGAATCGAGCAGGTCCGACCCGCGCACGATGTGCGTGATGCCCTGATCGGCATCGTCGACCACCACCGCCAACTGGTAGGCCCAGAAGCCATCGGCACGCCGCAGGACCACGTCGCCTACCTCTAGGTCGACGCGTTGGTCGAACGTTCCCTGCAGCGCGTCCTCGAAGACCACGCGGGTGCCATCGGGTACGCGCAGTCTCACGGCGGCGCTGCGACCCGGGCCGGGCGCGATGCATTGGCGATGGATGCCGCCCGTGGCGACGAGATCGCTGCGGCTGCAGGGGCAAGGGAATGCGTGGCCGTCGTGCAGCAGGCGGGACAGCGCATCGGCATACAGGTCGTGACGCGCGCTCTGCCAGACGACCGGCAGGTCCGAGACAAGGCCGAACGACGCCAGCGTCGCCAGTTGCTGCCGCGCAGCGCCGGCGACTTCGCGTGGAGGATCGAGGTCCTCCACGCGCACCAGCCACTCGCCGTCGTGATGCCGGGCGATGAGCCAACTGCCCAAGGCGGCGACCAGGGAGCCGAAATGCAGGCGGCCGGTGGGCGATGGCGCGAAGCGGCCGCGATAGCGGAGGGAGGGATCGTTCTCGGTCATTCGTCGGAAGCAAGGGCAAGCTGAACCGGCAGTCAGGAAGTCGCTTGAATTCATTACACCGCAGCCGCAATTCTGCGGCGTCCGCGTTCACTTTTGCACGACCCTGGGAGATCCGAACCGTGTTCACGCGTGTTGCCTTGTTCCTCGCCACCAATTTCGCCGTCCTGGTGCTCGCGGGTATCGTCATGTCCCTCTTCGGCGTGAACCCGAATCAGATGGGCGGCCTGCTCGTGTTCGCCGCCGTGTTCGGTTTCGGCGGTTCGCTGATTTCCCTGCTGACCTCGAAATGGATGGCCAAGCGCGCCACCGGTGCGCAGGTGATCGAACAGCCTCGCAACGATACCGAGCGCTGGCTGGTGGCCACGGTGCAGCGCCAGGCCCAGGCGGCCGGCATCGGCATGCCCGAGGTCGCGGTCTACGACGCCCCCGAGATCAATGCGTTCGCTACCGGCGCCAACCGAAACAATGCACTGGTAGCCGTGTCCACGGGCCTGCTGCGGCAGATGAACCAGGACGAGGCGGAAGCGGTGCTGGGCCATGAAGTCGCCCACGTCGCCAACGGCGACATGGTGACCATGGCGCTGCTGCAGGGCGTTCTGAACACGTTCGTCATCGTGCTGGCGCGCGTGGTGGGCGGCATCGTCGACAGCTTCCTCTCCGGCAATCGCGAGGGTGGCGGCCGCGGATTCGGCTACTACATCATCGTGATGGCGCTGGAAGTCGTGTTCGGCCTGTTCGCCACGATGATCGCCATGTGGTTCTCGCGTCGCCGCGAATTCCGCGCCGACCATGGTGGTGCGACGCTGGCAGGCCGCCAGAAGATGATCGCCGCACTGGAACGCCTGTCGCAGCAGCAGCGCCCGAGTACGCTGCCCGCGCAGGTGGAGGCCTTCGGCATTGCCGGCGGCATCGGCCAGGGCATGAAGAAGCTGTTCCTCAGCCACCCGCCGCTGGAAGACCGCATCGCCGCGCTGCGCGCACAACAGGCGACCGTGGCCTGATACCGGCCGGCCCGCACGTAAAAAAAACCCGCCGGAAGGCGGGTTTTTCGATTGCGGTGCACGGGTAGCCGACCGATCAGCTGAAGTCGTAATTCATTGCCGGACCGGGCGCCGCCAGGAAGTTGCCTTCCACGTAGTCCAGGCTGGCGGTGAACAGGAACGCCATGGTCGCTGCGTCCTGCACATGCTCGGCTACCGTCAGGATCCCCAGCGCCTGCGCGCGTTCGGAGATCTCGCGGATCTTCTGCTGGTGCTCGGTGTTCTTGCCCAGGTCTTCGCTGAAGACGCGGTCGATCTTGAGGAAGGTCGGCTGGAAGTGCGACAGCAACTGGAACGAATCCAGGCCCGCACCGAAATGTTCCAGGCCGACCTGGCAGCCCAGCTTGGCCGCCGCGGACTGGAAGGCCTGGGCCTGGCGCAGGTGCGTGAACACCTTGGCCTCCGGGGTCTGCAGCCACAGGCGGTCGCCGGGTACGTCGTGCGCGGCGAGTTGCCTGGCGATCAGGTCGAGCAGGCGGTTGTCGGCGAACGAGGCCGGGCTGACCTTCACCACCAGGCGCGTGTCATGGCCGGCGCGCTTGCGTTCGGCCAGGACTTCGATGGCGCGGTTGACCACCCAGCGGTCGATCGCATCGAGCAGGCCATTTTCTTCGGCGATGCCGATGAAGGACTGCGGCAGCACGACCTCGCCGTTGGATTCCAGCCGCAGCAGCGCTTCGTACACCTCGCCGGGTTCGCCCTGCAGGCTGACCACCGGTTGGTAGTGCAGGCGGAAACTGCCGTCCTGCAGGGCTTCGCGCAGGCGCTGGATCCAGTTCTGGACGCGCTCTTCCTCGGCCCGGTCGACGGCGCCGGGGTCGAAGATCTCGATGCGGTTGCCGCCCAGGTTGGTGGCGGTCTGCAGGCAATCCGTGGCGCGGGTCAGCACCGGACCGACGCTGGCGATCTTCTCGCCGATCTGTACGCCGCCGATGCTGGCCGTCACCGACGCCGAGCGTTCGCCCACGTTGAAGACGTGCGAGGCATAGGACGCCCGCAGCCTTTCCGCCAGCGCCGCGGTCTGCGCATGGTTGCCGCGCAGCAGGACTGCGAACGTGCGCTCGCCGAAGCGGGCGGCGAGGGTGCCTTCGTCGAGCTTCTCTGACAGGCGCGCCGCCAGCGCGGCGGCCAGGGCGTCGGCCGAGTCGATGCCGATCTCGGACAGCAGTCGCTGGTAGTGGTCGGGCTCGAGCAGCAGCAGGGCGTACTGGTCTTCGCCGCGCGCCACCTGGGCCACGGCGTTCTCCAGCTCGCGCAGGAAAGTGGGGCGGTTGAGCAGGCCGGTGACCATGTCGCGCTGCCGCAGGTCTTCGACTTCGCGCGCCAGCTCGGGGTCGAACTCCTCGCGGCGGCGGAAGATTACCTGCACGCAGGCCTCGCCCTCGTAGGTCGCGGTGGCGAACTCCAGCGTGGCGGGAAAGCTGTCGCCGTCGATGCTGCGGGCTTCCAGTTCGAAGCGCGGCGGAGGCGGTTCGCCCTTGCTGAGCTTCTTCAGCAGCGCCTTGAAATCGTTGACGTACTGCGGACCTACCAGGTCAAGCAGCGACAGGCCTTCCACATCCTCGAACGATTCGAAGCCGAACATCTCCAGGTAGGCGTCGTTGGCACGGATGTGCATGCCCTCGTGGATGTAGGCGATGGGGTCGCGCGAGGACGAGATCAATGCATCGCACCGGCGCTCGGTTTCGCGCATCTGGCTTTCCAGCCGGCGCTGCGAGCGCCGCGCATCCAGGTCGGCCCACTCGCGGCGCAGTACCGTCAGCACATGCTCCGCACGCCCCCGCAAGGCGATGGCGCGTGCGCCGGCCGCCTGGTCGGCGAGCAGGTCGGCTTCGCTGATCGCATCGGCCAGCACGATCACGGGGATGTCCTTGCCGCTGGCGTCGACCTGGGCCAGCACGGTCGCCAGGGGAATGCCCTTGGCACTGCGGGACGCCAGCAGCAGATCCATCGGCTGGCCGGCCACCATCTGCCCCAGTTCGCCGGCGTCCAGCGGTCGCAGCGGGCGCACGGCGATACCGCCGTTGCGCAGCGTGGAGACGATGGCTTCCGCGTCCTCCGCGCTGTCGTCCACCAGGGTCAGTCGTAGCGTGGTGTCTTTGCCGATCTGCATGCAGCGTGTCCGCGAGGGGTGCGCGTTTAATACCTGAACGCGGCAGGTGAGTCCAATGCAGCCGTCGCAGATGCGAACACGGCCCGGCGAGGGCGCCTCACAGCGGTCGCTTGCCCGTGTCCCCGGCAATTTCCCGCACCAGCCTCGGCACCAGGTAGCCGGACAGGCGGGCGGCCAGGTCCGCATGCAGCGCCTTCGCGCGCACGTCGTCGACTTCGAAGTGGGCGGCGCCGGCCACCCGGTCCAACTGGTGCAGGTAATACGGCAGCACCCCCGCGGCGAAGCCGCGTTCGCTCAGGGCGGCCAGCGCGTCGACGTCGTCGTTCACCCCCCGCAGCAGCACCGCCTGGTTGAGCAGGTGAACGCCGGCATCGCGCAGGCGGCGCAGCGCGGCGTCGACCGCACCGTCGAACTCGTTGGCGTGGTTGGCATGGATCACCAGCGTCAGCGGCCAGGGCAGGCGGCCCAGCCAGGCCAGCAGGCCCTCGTCGATGCGCTCGGGCAGCACGACCGGCAGGCGGCTGTGCAGGCGCAGCCGGCGCAGGTGCGGAATGCCGGCCAGGGCGTCCGTCAGCTCGGCGAGCTTCGCGTCCGACAGGGACAGCGGGTCGCCACCCGACAGCAGCACTTCCTCGATGCTGTCGTCGCGGCGGATCACGTCCACGGCTTCGCGCCAGCCGTCGCGTGCGGCGGTTTCCTCGGCGTAAGGGAAGTGGCGGCGGAAACAGTAGCGGCAGTTGATGGCGCAACTGCCGGTCGCCACCAGCAGGGCGCGGCCGCGATATTTCTGGATCACGCCGTTCCCGGTGCGTGCGGCGCCGTCGCCGACGGCATCCAGCCCGTAGCCGGATGCGGGGCGCATCTCGTCGTCCAGGGGCAGCACCTGGCGAAGCAGCGGATCGTGCGGATCGCCGGCGCGCATGCGAGCCACGAAGCCGCGTGGCACGCGCAGGGCGAACTGCGATGCGGCCTGGTCGGACACGCGATCCGCCAGCGACTCCAGCCCCAGCAATGCCAGCAGTTCACGGGGATCGCGCACGGCATCGCGCCAGGCCTGTTGCCAGCGGAGGGCCGGCCGGGCAGCGGGCTGTCGGGGGTCGGGGGCTGCGGTTATCATGTCGGGTCTGAAAACAAGCACCCGCCGGGTCCGGCGGGTCCCCGCATTCTATCCGGCCGGCCGCCTCGCGCGGCGGGTACGCCTTACCTCCAGGAGCAGCAGCATGGCCAGTTACGGCATGAACGACGTCAAGAACGGGATGAAGATCCTGATCAACAACGACCCGGCGATCATCACCGATACCGAGTACGTCAAGCCGGGCAAGGGCCAGGCCTTCACCCGCGTGAAGTACCGCCTGATCAAGAGCGGCCGCGTGCAGGAAATCACCATGAAGAGCACCGACTCGGTCGAAGCGGCGGACGTGGTGGATACCGACATGCAGTACCTGTACACCGATGGCGAGTACTGGCACTTCATGCAGCAGGAGACCTTCGAGCAGGTGCAGGCCGACAAGGCCGGCATGGGCGGCGCCGAGAAGTGGCTGAAGGGCGAGGAAGACTGCGTGGTCACCCTGTGGAACGGCAACCCGATCCAGGTGACCCCGCCGAACTTCGTCGAGCTGCAGATCACCGAGACCGACCCGGGCGTGAAGGGCGACACCGCGGGTACCGGCGGCAAGCCGGCCACGCTGGAAACCGGCGCCGTCGTGCGCGTCCCGCTGTTCGTCGGCCAGGAAGAAGTGATCAAGGTCGACACCCGTACCGGCGAATACGTCAGCCGCGTCAAGTGATGGGACAGCTCTCGCTGTACCTCGGCGTCTGGGCCGTCGGCGTACTGCTCGCCGGCCTGGGAGTGATGCTGTGCTGGAACGCCAGCCTGGCGTACCTGTTTCCCGCCGTGCCGCGGCTGGGCTACGGCCGCGCGCTGGCGCTGATGTTGCTGTGCTGGCTGCTGTTCGGGGCCGGCGCCATCGGCCTGACCTATACGCTGGGATTCTGAGCCGAGGCCCCATGAACGACCGTACGCCCGTTGCCTGTGACCTGTTGATCGAAGCCGGCTTCGTGGTGCCGGTCGTTCCGCACGGCGCGGTGCTGGAAGACCATGCGGTCGCCGTGAGCGATGGCCGCATCGTCGCCGTGCTGCCGGTGGCCGACGCGCGCGCGCGCTTCGCGCCGCGCGAGACGGTATCGCGTCCGGACGCGGTGCTGATCCCCGGCATGGTCAACGCGCACACCCACAACCCGATGACGCTGCTGCGCGGCGTGGCCGACGACCTGCCGTTGAAGGTCTGGCTGCAGCAGCACATCTGGCCCATCGAGGGGGCGGTGATCGGCCCGGACTTCGTGGCCGACGGCATCACCCTGGCCATCGCCGAAATGCTTCGCGGCGGCACCACCTGCGTCAACGAGAACTACTTCTTCCCCGACGTACAGGCGGCGACCTACAAGCGTTACGGCTTCCGTGCGCGCGTCGGCCTGCCGGTCATCGATTTCCCGACTGCCTGGGCCGCGTCGGACGATGAGTACTTCGAGAAGGCCGGCGAAGTGCACGACCAGTGGCGCGACGATGCGCTGATCGCGACGGCGTTCGCCCCGCATGCCCCATACACGGTCAACGACGCCAATTTCGAACGCGTGCGGATGCTGTCCGACCAGCTCGACGTGCCGGTTCACCTGCACCTGCACGAGACCGCCCAGGAAGTGGAGCAGTCGATCGAGAAGCACGGCCAGCGCCCGATCGCGCGCCTGGACCGGCTGGGCCTGGTCAACGACCGGCTGATCGCCATCCACATGACCCAGCTGACCGAGGCCGAGATCCATCTCTGCGCCGAACGCGGCGTCAGCGTGGTGCATTGCCCCGAATCCAACCTCAAGCTCGCCTCGGGCTTCTGCCCCGCCTGCGCGCTGGAGCGCGCTGGCGTGACGCTGGCGGTCGGTACCGACGGCTGCGCCAGCAACAACGACCTGGACATGTTCAGCGAAACCCGTACTGCGGCGTTGCTGGCCAAGGCCGTGGCCCAGGATGCGGCAGCGCTGGATGCGTTCAGCGCGCTGCGCGCGGCCACGCTGGGCGGTGCCAAGGCGATCGGCTTCGACGACCGCATCGGCTCGATCGAACCCGGCAAGCAGGCCGACCTGGTCTGCGTCGACCTGTCGGCGCTGGAGACCCAGCCGCTGCACCACGTGGTGTCGCAGCTGATCTATGCGACCGGACGGCAGCAGGTCAGCGACGTCTGGATCGCGGGCCGGCCGAAGCTGCGGCAGCGCGTGCTGGTGGATATCGACATCGACGGCGTCATCGCCAATGTGCGGCAGTGGCGCGAGCGGATCGCCGGCATCCGTCTGTCCTGAGCGATGCGTGACGGCGCCATGGCCGGCGTCGTCTTACAATGGCGGCATGACGACCTCGACTGCGCCCCGCGACGACAATTTCAGCCAGGCCGAACTCGACAAGTTCGGCGCTCTCGCCAATCGCTGGTGGGATCCGGATGGTCCCCAGAAGGCGCTGCACGCACTCAATCCCGTCCGCCTGCAGTATGTCCGCGAACGCGCCCACCTGCCGGGTGCCGCCGCGCTGGACGTCGGCTGCGGCGGCGGTCTTCTCAGCGAGGCGCTCGCCCGCGAGGGTGCTCACGTCACCGCGATCGACCTCGCCCCGGAACTGGTGAAGGTAGGGCGGCTGCACAAGCTCGAGTCCGGCCTGCAGGTCGACTATCAGTTGCGTTCGGTCGAGTCGCTGGCCGAGGAACGGCCCGGGACGTTCGACGTGGTCACCTGCATGGAGATGCTGGAACACGTGCCGGATCCCGCGGCGATCATCCGCGCGTGCCATGCCCTGCTGAAGCCGGGCGGCCACCTCTTCCTGTCCACGCTGAACCGCACGCCGGCCGCATTCGCCCTGGCGATCGTGGGCGCAGAGTACGTCGCGCGCGTGCTGCCGAAGGGTACGCACCATTACAAGGAATTCATCAAGCCATCGGAGCTGGCTGCCTGGCTGCGCGAGGCGGGCTTCCAGTTGCAGGACGTCACCGGGTTGGCCTACGAGCCCTGGCGCCAGCGGGCGCGGCTGGCCTCGCGCACCGACGTCAACTATCTCGCCAGCGCGGTGAAGCCGTGACGATGACCGGTTTCCCGCGCGCGGCGCTGTTCGACCTGGACGGCACGTTGCTCGACAGCGCACCGGACATGCTGGCCACCGCCAACCGCATGCGTGCATCGCGCGGCATCGGCGCGATGGCCCTGTCGGCCCTGCGTCCGCACGTATCGAAGGGTGCGCGCGCGATGCTGGCCGCGGCGTTCCCGGACCTGGAGCAGGCGCCCCGCGAAGCGCTGGTGCCGGAATTCCTGGCGATCTACCAGGAAGAACTCGGCCGTCACAGCGTGCTCTTCGACGGTGTCGCCGAGATGCTCGATGCGCTGGAAGCGGCGGGCAGCACGTGGGGCGTCGTGACCAACAAGCCGGAGTATCTTGCGCGCGACATCCTGCCGCAGTTGGGCTGGGAAACGCGATGCGCCGTGCTGATCGGCGGCGACACGCTGGCCGAAAAAAAGCCGCATCCACTGCCGTTGCAGGTCGCCGCCGAGCGCATCGGCACCGCCATCACCGACTGCGTGTACGTGGGCGACGACGAGCGCGACATCCAGTCGGCGCGTGCCGCCGGCATGCCGTCCATCGCGGCATTGTGGGGATACCGGCAGGCGCATGAGGAGCCTGCGCAGTGGCAAGCGGATGTCATGGTCGAGTCGCCCGAGGCCCTCATCGAACCGTCGGCCTGGCCCTCGATCCGGCCGTTGTAGGAGCGACGTAAGTCGCGACCGCACGGTTGCAGTCCTCGATTGTTTCAGTCGCGAATAGAAAACGTATTGCGTCCAGTCGCCCGTGCGCGCCAGCCTCACCGTCGCGACTGACGTCGCTCCTACAGAGTTCCACTGCATGTCCGATTCCGCCGCCCTCGACAGCTTCCTGGACAAATGGCGCGCCCGATGGCCGGAATGGTCGGTCGCCGAGGTATTCGTGGCGCCAGCACGACGCGACATCGTGGTGGCCTGGTTCGCGCTGCTGCAGGAGTTCGAGGACATCCTGAACATCGCTGGCGACCCCCTGCCGGCGGACGCCAAGCTGGCCTGGTGGTGCGAGGAACTGCGTGGCTGGGCCTCGCAACGTTCGCGACATCCGCTCGGCCGTCGTCTCGAACCGGTGCGCGCCGACTGGGCGCGGCTTGCCGATGCGTTGCCCACGCTTGCAGAAGCGCGCGCGGTAGCGCGGGATCGCGAGGCGGGCTTCGCCGCGTTGTCGCGTTACGGCGAAGCGGTTGCTGCCGTGGAGGACGGAGTGCTGGGACGCATCCCCGCCTCGCAGGCGATCGTTGCGGAGATGCTGGCTGCCCGCTTGATGGAGGTCGGCGGCGCAGCCGTGCCGGTGAGCCTGCGGCAAGGCGCGGATGAAGCGGGCCAGCTCCGGGCCTGGGCCACCGCGTTGCTCGAAGCCTGGCCCCTGCGCGAGGGTGCGCGCGAGCGTCGCCTGCTGTCCGCCTATGTGCAGGGCCGCCTTCTCCGTTTCGCGCGCCGGGGCGAACCTGCTCCGCTGCCATCGCAGGCCGCGCTGTTGTTCACCGGCTGGCGCGCCGCGCGCGGCGGCTGAACACGCTGCCTATCGTCGCGATAGCCTGCGAAAGGCGTCGTAACGGACTGTTTCATCTGGTGATTCGGGGCAGGGGGTACAATGCGCGCCATCACTCCCCCGTGCACGATGATGACTTCCTCGCTCCCCCTGGCGCCCCGCGCCGACCTTCCCGACGTCGCCCACCAGCGCGTGCCGCTGGCGCGTCCGCTGGACTGGGTGGGCATGGATAACATCGCGCTGCCGGTCCGCATTCCGGACGGGCAGGGCGGTCAGCTGCAGGTGGCGGCGAGCATCGACCTGTCGGTGAACCTGGCCAATGCTGATGCACGGGGCATCCACATGTCCCGGCTGTACCTGGAACTCCAGGATGGCCTGGCGCGTGAAGCCATCACCCCGGCCGGCCTGCGCCATCTGCTGCAGACCAGTGTCGACTCCCAGGCCGGCCTGGCCACCCAGGCGCGCCTGCGCATCCGCTACGAAGCACTGCTGCAGCGGAAGGCGCTGGAAAGCGACTACGCCGGCTGGAAGCGTTATCCGGTCGAGATCGAGGCCACGCTCGCCGACGGCCACCTGATCCTGGCACTGGCGTTCTCCGTGGAGTATTCGAGCACCTGCCCGGCGTCGGCTGCGCTGTCCCGCCAGGCCAATGCCGAGCGGTTCACCGAGGACTTCGCCGCGGCGCATCCGCTGTCGGTCAACGTGGTGCACGACTGGCTCGCCTCCGAGCGCGGGCTGGCCGCCACGCCGCATGCGCAGCGCAGTCGCGCCAGCGTGCGCGTCGAGCTGCGTCCGCAGTTCGATGAACTCCCATTGGTGGCCTTGGTCGATGCGCTCGAAGCCGCGCTGGCGACGCCGGTCCAGACGGCCGTCAAGCGCGTGGACGAACAGGCGTTCGCCCGCCTCAACGCAGAGAATCTGATGTTCTGCGAAGACGCAGCCCGTCGGGTGGCGTCGGTGCTTGCCGGCGATGCGCGCATCGCCCGCTACGACGCCACCGTCGCGCACTACGAAAGCCTGCACCCGCACGACGCGGTCGCCCGGGTCAGCGGCAGCAACGACTGAGGCCTCGGTTGCCGGATGTGGGAGCGACGTAAGTCGCGATCGCTCTCAAAGCAAGGCTTCGCGACTTGCGTCGCTCCCACAACGGCAGGCTGGGTCACTTCCCGCGTTCGAGCACCAGCAGTGGGTCGATGCGCACATCGAACCGCGCCCACCGGAACCAGAAGCGTCATGGACCATCAACGCGCCGCAGCGCGCCGATGGGGCGAACAACGGGTGCCTACTTCCCGCGTTCGAGCACCAGCAGTGGGTCGATTCTCACGTCGAACCAGCTCATCCCCCAGTGCAGATGCGGCCCCGTGGCGCGCCCGGTCGCACCGACGGCTCCGATGACCTGTCCGGCTTCGATCCGGTCGCCGACGTTCACGTCGATGCGCGACAGATGGAGGAAGTTCGAGCTTACGCCGTGTCCATGGTCGAGCAACACAGTGCCGCCCGTGAGATAGAGGTCGGGTGATGCGAACGTCACGATGCCGGCGGCGGGTGCCTTGACCGGCGTGCCGGTCGGCGCTGCGATGTCCATGCCGGAGTGGCCGGCGCCGGGCTGGCCGTTGTAGACGCGGGCGTTGCCGAAGCGACCGCTGATGCGACCCTGCACGGGCCACTGGAACGGCAGCGCGAAATCCGCACGCGCGTCGTCGCGGTCGCGCGCGGCGGTGACCAGGGCCTGCTCGCGCTGGATGCGCGCGGCGATCTCCGGGGGCGGATTGACGGTCTTCGGCGGCACGCCGTTGACGCGCTCGACCGGCCAGTCGCGTGGCGTTACCGCGATCTCGACGGCTTGCATGCGGCCGGAGGGTGTCGTGACGGCGACGCTCAGTGGGCCCGCTTCGTCGCGCCCCACGCCGAACACGACAGTGCCGTAGCCGGTGGTGCGCAACAGGCGTTCACGAAAGCGCACCTCGCTTCCCGGCGGCACTTTGCCGAACACCAGCGCGCCCTGCGACACGCTCGCCGGGAACACGACGCGCTCCTCCTGCGGGACGGGCGCCACGGACGCGCTTTCCTGGGCGCCTACGAGGGGAATCCAGCCTGCACAGACCGCGGCGAGAAGCGCCGCTACCGCCAACTTCAACGCGCGAACTCCAGCCGCTGGCCGTTGGGCGTGCCGACCAGGTGTTCGCCATTCCAGACCATGCGCCCATTGACCCAGGTAGCGCCGATGCGCGAGCGGAACGTGCGGCCTTCGAACGGCGACCAGCCGACCTTGGACAGCACGTCTTCGCGCTTCACGGTGAAAGGTTCGTCGTCGATCAGCACGAGGTCGGCGAAGTAGCCTTCGCGCAGATAGCCGCGCTCCTTCACGTCGAACAGCTGCGCGGGGGCGTGGGCGAACTTCTGTACCACGCGGGCGACGTCCATGCGCTTCTCATGCACCAGTTCCAGCGCGGCCACCAGCGCGTACTGCACCAGCGGCAGGCCGGAGGGCGCCTGCACGTAGGGCTTTTCCTTTTCTTCCAGCGTATGCGGGGCGTGGTCGGTGGCGAGCACATCGATCACGTCCTCCACCAGCGCCTTGATCAGCGCTTCGCGGTCGCTGGCGTCCTTGATGGCGGGATTGCACTTGATCAGGTTGCCCAGCGCCGCGTAATCCGCGCGGTCGAAGCGCAGGAAGTGGATGCAGGTTTCCGCGGTGATGCGCTTGCGCGCACCGTCCGGATGCACCAGCGGTCCCGGCGTGAACAGCGCCAGCTCATCAGCGGTGGAGATGTGCAGCACGTGCAGGCGGGTGCCGTGCTTGCGCGCCAGCGACATCGCCAGCCGCGTGGACTTGATGCAGGCCTCGCGGCTGCGGATGTCCGGGTGGTGTTCGGCACTGAGCGCATCGCCGTACCTGGCCTGGAACGCCGCCAGGTTGGCGTCGATCATCGGCGTGTCTTCGCAGTGCGTGATGATCGGCGTGGGCGCTTCGCGGAAGATCGCGTCCAGCGTGTCGGGATTGTCGACCAGCATGTTGCCGGTGGAGGCGCCCATGAACACCTTGATGCCCGGCGCGGTCTTCGGGTCCAGCGTGCGGATCGCCTCCAGGTTGTCGTTGCTGGCGCCCATGTAGAAGCCGTAATTGCCCCAGGCCCGGCCCTTGGCCCGCTGGTACTTGTCCTCCAGCGCGGCCGCGTCCAGCGTCGGCGGGCTGGTGTTGGGCATGTCCATGAACGTGGTCAGGCCGCCGGCGACGGCTGCCGCGGATTCGGTCGCCATGTCGCCCTTGTGCGGCATGCCGGGCTCGCGGAAATGCACCTGATCGTCGATCATCCCCGGCAGCAGCAGGCGCCCGGCGGCGTCGATCACCGTGTCGTCGCCCCGGGGCCTTATTTCGGCGGCGATGCGGGCGATACGCCCGTTCTCGATGCGCAGGTCACCCTCGGTGACGCGGCCTTCATTGACCAGACGGGCGTTGACGATGACGGTAGCGGGCATCAGTGGTGTCCTGTGCAGGAATGGGGAGGGGAGGCGCCGGTGCGCGGGGGGACCGGGTCGTGGCCGCCGGGATGCAGGGGATGGCAACGGCCTATCCGCCGCACCGCCAGCCAGCCGCCCTTCAGTGGGCCGAACCGGCCGATCGCCTCCATGGCGTACTCGGAGCAGGACGGCACGAAGCGGCAACGCGGTCCTAGCATAGGACTGATGAAGCGCTTGTAGCCCTTCAGCAGCAGGATGAGCAGGCGGGCGAGCATGGCCCGATGATACCGCGTCGGGTTGCCGCTGCCCGCCGGGTAGGCTATAAAAGCGCGCTTTCCCGATGCTCGGGAAGAACAAGGAAGCGCTGTTCGTGGCTGCAAAGAAACCTGCGAAGAAGGCCGCCAAGGCCGCCAAGAAACCCGCTCAGACCGTCGCCAAGAAGCCTGTCGTGAAGAAGGCTGTCGCCAAGAAACCGGCCGCCAAGCCGGTAGCGAAGAAAGCGGCCCCCAAGCCCGTCGCCAAGAAGCCGGCTGCCAAGAAGGCCGTGCCGGCCAAGAAGGCGGCACCGGCGAAGAAGCCGGCCGCCAAGCCGGTGGCCAAGCAGGCGGCGCCGGTCAAGAAGGCGGTGGCCAAGGCGACCAAACCCGCAGTCGCCAAGAAGCCCGCGCCCGCGCCGGCCACCAAGGCGCCCGTCGCCAAGGCGGCACCGGCAAAGACTCCGGCGAAGGCCGCGAAGCCCGCTCCCAAATCCGCACCGAAGCCCGCCGCAACGCCGGCTCCGGCAAAGTCCGCCCCCACCGCGGCTGCGACCAAGACTCCCGTGCCTGCATCCGCCCCCAAGGCGGCTGCCCCGGCCCCGGCGCCCGCCGCCAAGGTTCCGTCCCCCCCGAAGCCTGTGCCAGTCCCGAAACCGAATACCAAGAACGCCAAAGCCTCTACCCCCGCCGAAACCCCCGTGACGCCTCGTCCGCCCGTTGCCCGCCCCGTGGGCAAGGTAGCGGTGGCCGTCGCCGCTCGGCCTGCGGCGCCGGTCGTGCGCGGCAAGGTGAAAGAAGTGCCCTACAAGACCGATGAAGCCACCGGTCGACCGATCGTGCCGGCCGGCTACAAGCCCTCGCCCGACGAGGAGTACATGAGCACGCTGCAGCTGGAGTATTTCCGCCAGCGGCTGCTGCAGTGGCGTGCCGACCTGGTCGAGGAATCCAAGCAGACCATCGAGAACCTCAAGGACGAAGTCCGCGACATCGGCGACGAAGCCGAGCGTGCGACCCGCGAAACCGAGAACTCGCTGGAACTGCGTACCCGCGACCGCTACCGCAAGCTGATCGGCAAGATCGACAGCACGCTGAAGCGCCTGGAAGGCGGCGATTACGGCTACTGCGTCGATACCGGCGAAGAGATCGGCCTCGACCGCCTCGAAGCCCGCCTGACCGCCGAGCGCACCATCGATGCCCAGGAGCGCTGGGAACACCTGCAGAAGCAGCAGGGCGACTGAGTTCCCTGCATCCGCGAAATGAAAAAGCCCCGCTCCGGCGGGGCTTTTTCATTCCGGGCCAAGCACCGGGCTACTGCAGTTCGCGCAGGTCCAGTCGGCGCAGCCGCGGCGCCTTCCAGGCGGTGACGCCGGCCACCGAGAGGATCGCGAACCCGCCCAGGATCACCGCCGGCACCAGCCCCAGCAGTTTCGCCATCGTGCCTGCATAGAACGCGCCGAGTTCGTTCGACGAACTGACGAAGATGCCATTGATCGACGAGACGCGCCCGCGCATCTCGTCCGGTGTCGACAACTGCAGGATGGTCGAGCGCACCACCACCGACACCCCGTCGCACATGCCGTAGAACAGCAGGATCGCCGCCGACAGCCAGAAGCTGCGCGACAGGCCGAATGCGATGACCGCCAGGCCGAAGCCGGCCACGGCGAACAGCAGTACGCGCCCGGCGTGCTTCTGCAGGGGATGGCGGGCAAGCCACAGGCCCACGCAGACCGAACCCGCCGCCGGCATCGCACGCAGGATGCCGAGGCCCTCGGGTCCGTAATGCAGGATGTCGTGGATGAAGGCGGGCAGCATCGCCACCACGCCCCCCAGCAGCACCGAGAACATGTCCAGCGCCATCGCGCCCAGCATGATCTGGTTGTTCCAGACGAAGCGCGCGCCCTGCGCAATGCTGGCGAACACCGGCAGGCTGACTGCCGGCGGTCCGGGCTCCTCCACGTGAAGCCGTGCGAGTACCGTCGCCGCCATCAGCGCGAACACGACGGCCATCGCATACGACAGCGTCTTACCGCCGAAGCCCACCAGCAGGCCACCCAGTGCAGGGCCCGTCACCAGCGCGGCCTGGAAGATCACGCTGCCCAGGCCGGCGGCACGCACGAAGTCTTCGCGTGGCAGGACCTTGGCGAACAGCGCGTTGTAGACCGGACTCAGGAAGGAACGCGCCATGCCGGTCAGCGCGATGGCCGCATAGATCGGCCACGTGCCCTCGAACGGCAGCCAGCCCGCGGACACCGCCACCAGGATCACGGCGGTCGTCGCCAACGCACCGCACGCGATCATCCCCACCGGCCGTCGAGGCAGGTGGTCGACCAGATACCCGGCGAACGGCGCCACGCAGAAGAACGGCAGCACTTCCGCCAGCCCCACGAGGCCGAGTGAGAACGGATCCCGGGTCAGCTCGTAGATATGCCAACCTACCGTGACCGCGACGATCTGGTACGACAGCAGCGCACAGATGCGGTACGCCAGCACCGCCGCGTACCCGCGATTGCGGAGCAGCGAGAACGCAGAGGGCTTGCCGGTTCCGCTCACTTCGCGTTCGCGGCCGTCTCGCGGATGAAGGCCAGCAATGACGCCAGGCCGTTGCTGCGGGTGGGTGAGAGATGCTTGGCCAGGCCGATGTCGGCGATGTAGTCGGGCGAGGTGGCCAGGATCTCCGACGCAGGCCGTCCCGCATAGACACGCAGGGCGAGGAAGATCAGCCCCGAAACGATCGCCGAGTCGCTGATGGCATGGAAATCCAGTTTCGCGGCATCGCCCTCGGGCACGATCCAGACCATCGACTGGCAGCCGAGCAGGCGATGCTCCTCGCGCTTCCACTCCTCGGGGAAGGCGGGCAGCTTGCGGCCCAGGTCGATGAGGTACTGATAGCGTTCGGACCAGTCGCTGAAGAAGGCGAATTCGTCCTTGATGGCTGCCTGCGCCTCGGCGGCGGTGGGTTCGAGCGGGAAGATCGTGTCGGTCATGAGGTGAGCGAGTCTGGTTCAGAAGCCCCTCTACCGTCGGGAGAGGGGTTGGGGTGAGGGTACGGCGGAGTCCTTGTGGTGCCGGCATCCTGATGTTGCCGCACCCTCATCCGGCGCTTCGTGCCACCTTCTCCCGACGGGAGAAGGAAAGATCGGCTCACGCGCGCTTCCAGCGCACGCCCTGCGGCGTGTCTTCGAGCAGGATGCCTTCGGCTGCCAGTTGGTCGCGGATGGCGTCAGAGCGTGCGAAGTCGCGGGACTTCTTCGCTGCCGTACGCTCGTCGATCAATGCCTGGATACGGGCATCGTCGTCTGACGAGGTGCCACGGGCAAACCACTCGGCAGGATCCTGCTGCAGCAGGCCGAGTACGCGGCCGGCGCCGAGCAGTTCGCTCTTCAATCGTCGCTTCTCCGTGTCGCTGCCGGCCTTGCGGGCCTCGGCGGCGATGCGCGCCACCTCGGCCAGCGCCTGCGGCGTATTGAGATCGTCGTCCAGTGCGTCCTCAATGACCTGCGGCGTGGCCGCACCAGCATCGACGTGGACCAGATCCCGCAGCGTTCCGTACAGCCGGTCCAGCGTGTTCTTCGACTGCTCCACCAGCGCCTCGGACCAATCCAGCGGCTGCCGGTAGTGCGCCGACAGCAATGCGTACCGCAGTGCTTCCGGCGGGTGCTGCTGCAGCAGGTCATGGACCTTTTCGATGTTGCCCAGCGACTTGCTCATCTTGGCGCCGCCGAAGTTGAGCATGCCGTTGTGCAGCCAGAAGCGCGCGAACGTCTTGTGCGACCCGTCTGCGTGCTTGTGCGCGCACTCGCTCTGCGCCACTTCGTTCTCGTGGTGCGGGAACTGCAGGTCCACACCGCCGGCGTGGATATCGATGGTCTCGCCCAGGTGGGCGGCGGCCATCGCCGAGCATTCGATATGCCAGCCCGGCCGGCCGACGCCCCAGGGCGACTCCCAGCCCGGCAGGTCCGGCGTGGACGGCTTCCACAGTACGAAATCGCCCGGGTCGCGCTTGTACGGCGCGACTTCCACGCGTGCGCCGGCCAGCATCTCCTCCGGGTCGCGGCGCGAGAGCTTGCCGTAGTCCGCGAAGCTGCCCACCGCGAACAGCACGTGGCCCTCGGCGGCATAGGCGTGCCCACCGGCGATCAACTGCTCGATCATCGCGATGATGTGGCCGATGTGATCGGTGGCCGCGGGTTCGATGTCCGGGGCGAACTCCCCGGTCACGCCCAGCCCGGCCATGTCCTCGCGGTAGGCGGCGGCGTAGCGGTCGGTGATGGCCGAGATCGCCACGCCCAGCTCCTTGGCGGCGGCGTTGATCTTGTCGTCCACGTCGGTGATGTTGCGTGCATAGCGCAACTGGCCGAAACGGCGCCGCAGGAGTGCCGCCAGCACGCCGAAGACGACCGGCCCGCGCGCATTGCCGATGTGGACGTAGTTGTAGACGGTGGGCCCGCAGACGTACATCGTGGGCACGGGGCCGAGCGGTTGGAAGTCCTCGACCCGGCGGGTGAGGTTGTTGTGCAGGCGCAGGGTCATGGCAACAGGGCAGGGGAGAGCGGTGGAATTCTACCGCCTGCGCCATGCGCGAGGGCCTGGTGGCATTCCTTGCGGCCGATGTTCAGCCCAACTCAAGGCGCGATCCCTACACTGGGGCCCCTGGAATCTTCTTGCAGGCACCATGCACCGCCTCCGCGCCACCCTCATCCTGTCCTGCTGCCTGCTCGCCTCGCCCGTCATGGCGCAGGAGCGGGTGGTCCCGGCGGAGAACGTCCGCCTCGACTATGCGCAGGTGCTGGGCGTGGAGCCGGTGTACCAGACCCTTCGCGCCACTCGCACCGAACAGCGCTGCGACGAGGCCCCGGCCGCAAAGCCCGAGGCGGCAGCGCCCGAGAAGGATGAAAGCCGATGGAGCCGCATGGTCAGCTCGGTGCGGGGCTGGTTCGGCGGGGACGACGAACCGGAGCAGGCGCCCCCGGTTACTTTGCCCACCGTCAAGGTCAACTGTCGGGTCGTGCCCATCGAGCGCGAGTTCCAGCGCCCCATCGCGTACGACGTCGATTACATCTACAAGGGCGTGAAATACCGCTCGCGCCTGGCGGAAGATCCGGGCAACCGCCTGCGCATCCGCATTTCCGTCGCCCCCTACGTGACGCCCTCGCAGCCCACGGCGAGCGGCCCCTGATGTCCTGCACGGTTGCAGGCGCAACCGAATACGTCCTTGCGCTGCGCCGCAGCACATGCGAGCATTCGCGCCCATGAAGATGAACGCCCACGCCCATGCAGCCAGCGCGGCCTCCCAGGCCTCGAGCATGACGTCGCGTGCCCGTCGACCGGAATCCTGCATCTAGCTGGGTACCCCGGACGTCGTCGCTTGTTCACCGGAAACCCAGCCAGAGGCTGGGTTTTTTCGTTTCTGAAGCCCGTTTTGCCACATTCCCGACACCAGGATGCCGTAATGAAGCACTTCTTGAACACGCAGGACTGGAGCCGCAGCGATCTCGATGCATTGCTCACGCAGGCCGCCCTCTATAAACAGCACAAGCTGGGCGATGCGCTTAAGGGCAGGTCGATCGCGCTGGTGTTCTTCAACCCGTCCATGCGCACCCGCACCAGCTTCGAACTGGGTGCTTTCCAGTTGGGTGGCCACGCCGTGGTGCTGCAGCCGGGCAAGGATGCGTGGCCGATCGAGTTCAACCTGGGCACGGTGATGGATGGCGACACCGAGGAGCACATTGCCGAGGTGGCTAAGGTACTGGGGCGTTACGTGGACCTGATCGGCGTGCGCGCCTTCCCGAAGTTCGTCGACTGGGCCTACGACCGCGAGGACATCGTCCTGAAGTCGTTCGCGAAGTATTCGCCGGTGCCGGTGATCAACATGGAGACGATCACCCATCCCTGCCAGGAACTCGCGCATGCGCTGGCGCTGCAGGAGCACTTCGGCACGTCCGACCTGCGCGGCAAGAAATACGTGCTCACCTGGACCTACCACCCCAAGCCGCTCAACACCGCGGTCGCCAACTCGGCGCTGACCATCGCCACCCGCATGGGCATGGACGTGACCCTGCTGTGCCCCACGCCCGACTACGTGCTCGATGAACGCTACATGGGCTGGGCCGAGCAGAACGTAGCCGAAAGCGGCGGTTCGCTGCAGGTCAGCCACGACATCGACAGCGCCTATGCCGGCGCCGACGTGGTGTACGCCAAGAGCTGGGGCGCGCTGCCGTTCTTCGGCAACTGGGAACCCGAGAAGCCGATCCGCGACCAGTACAAGCACTTCATCGTCGACGAGCGGAAGATGGCGCTGACCAACAACGGCGTCTTCAGCCACTGCCTGCCATTGCGCCGCAACGTGAAGGCCACCGACGGCGTGATGGATTCGCCGCAGTGCATCGCCATCGACGAAGCCGAGAACCGCCTGCACGTGCAGAAGGCCATCATGGCCGCGCTGATGCAGCAGTAACCCCTCCGATTCCCGAACAGAACACGCCCCCATGAACCAGTCCAAAGACATCGTCCTTGCCTTCTCCGGCGGCCTCGACACCAGCTTCTGCGTGCCCTACCTCAAGGAGCGCGGCTGGAACGTCCACACCGTGTTCGCCGACACCGGCGGCGTGGATGCCGAAGAACGCGCCTACATCGAACAGCGCGCCGCCGACCTGGGCGTGGCCAGCCACGTCACCGTGGATGGCGGCCCGGCGATCTGGGACGGCTTCGTCCGGCCGTTCGTGTGGGCCGGCGAGGGCTACCAGGGGCAGTATCCGCTGCTGGTGTCCGACCGCTACCTGATCGTCGACGCCGCGCTGAAGCGGGCGGCCGAACTGGGCACGAACGCGATTGCGCACGGCTGCACCGGCATGGGCAACGACCAGGTGCGCTTCGATCTCGCGGTCAAGGCCAGCGGCGACTACCGCATCGTGGCGCCGATCCGCGAGATCCAGAAGGAACACACCCAGACCCGCGCCTACGAACAGGCGTATCTCGAAGAGCGTGGCTTCGGCGTGCGTGCCAAGCAGAAGAGCTACACCATCAACGAGAACCTGCTCGGCCTGACCATGTCCGGCGGCGAGATCGACACCTGGTCCGCCCCGGGCGAAGGCGCCCGTGGCTGGTGCGCACCGCGCGCCGAATGGCCGGTGGAACCGTTGCGCGTCACGGTCGGCTTCAAGAACGGCGAGGCGGTCAGTCTGGACGGCCAGCCGGTCGCCGGCGCTGCGCTGCTGGCGAAGTTGAATGCGTTGTTCGCGCCTTACGGCGTGGGCCGCGGCGTCTACACCGGCGACACCGTGATCGGCCTGAAGGGCCGCATCGTGTTCGAAGCGCCGGGCCTGGTGTCGCTGCTGGCGGCGCACCGCGCGCTGGAAGAGGCCGTGCTGACCAAGCAGCAGAACCGTTTCAAGCCCGAGATCGCGCGCAAGTGGGTGGAGCTGGTGTACGAAGGCTTCTACCACGATCCGCTCAAGGCCGACCTGGAGGCGTTCCTGCAGTCTTCGCAGGCCACGGTCAACGGCGAAGTGGTGCTGGAGACCCGCGGCGGCCGTGTCGATGCGGTCGCTGTGAAGTCCCCGCACATCCTCAATGCCAAGGGCGCGACGTACGCGCAGTCGGCCGACTGGGGTGTCGAGGAAGCCGAAGGCTTCATCAAGCTGTTCGGCATGAGCTCGACCCTGTGGGCCGAGATTAATCGCTGATGGTCTTCCTCGCGTTGACACCTGATGGTTTGCAGGATGCGATCGCCATGGCCCTTCCGGGCCGCGACAGCATTTGGTGCAGCGCGTCCGCTATCTCAAGCGCGGCGTTCCAAGCGCATCAAGGCATCGAACTGACGCGCTTCGCGGAGACGATGGTGTTCACCAATGAAGACGACATCGTGCATGCGGTGGACGTCATTGGCGAACATCACCCCGATCAACGCGTATGGATCGAAGCCCGACAGAATCCTTACGGATCACTCGCATGACGGAATTACTGACCAGCACCTTGACTCATCTCGAAGCGCTGGTGTCGTTCGACACCCGCAACCCACCCCGCGACATCGATACCGGCGGGATCTTCGACTACCTGCGCACCCAGCTGCCCGATTTCCGTATCGAGGTGACTGATCACGGCGCGGGCGCGGTGTCGTTCTTCGCCGTGCGCGGCCAGCCGAAGCGCGTGTTCAACGTGCATCTGGACACCGTGCCGTCCTCGCCGGCATGGAGCGCCGATCCGCACGCGCTGCGCGTCGAAGGCGGACGCGCGATTGGCCTGGGTGCCTGCGATATCAAGGGCGCGGCCGCGGCACTCGTGGCGGCCGCACAGGTGACGCAGGGTGATGCGGCGTTCCTGTTCACGACGGACGAAGAAGCGAACGATGCGCGCTGCATCGCAGCCTTTTTGGCGCGCGACCATGGCTTCGGCGAAGCGATCATCGCCGAGCCGACGCAGTGCCAGGCGGTGCTCGCACACCGCGGCATCAGTGCCGTCCGGATGGCGTTCACGGGGCAGGCCGGGCACGCCTCTGCCGAGAACGCGCTGTCGTTGAGCGCCCTGCACAACGCGATGCGCTGGGGCACGTCGGCGCTGGACTTCGTGCAGGCCCAGCATCACCTGCGCTTCGGCGGGCTGACCGGCCTGCGATTCAACATCGGTCGGGTCGAGGGTGGCATCAAGGCCAACATGATCGCGCCCAGCGCCGAGGTTCGGTTCGGCTTCCGTCCATTGCCTTCGCAGGACCCCGCCGACCTGCACGCGACGTTCCGTGGTTTCGCCAATTCCGATGCCTTGGCCGACTACGAAGAAACCTTCCGGGGCCCGTCGCTGCCGTCCGGCGATGTCGCGCGGGCGGAGGAGCGCCGCCTGGCCGCGCGCGACCTTGCCGACGAACTCGGCTTGCCGATCGGGAATGCCGTGGACTTCTGGACGGAGGCATCGCTGTTTTCCGCCGCCGGCCTGACCGCCTTCGTCTACGGTCCGGGCGACATCGCCCAAGCCCATACCGCCGACGAGTGGGTATCGCTGGAGCAGTTGCAGCAATACGCCGACAGCGTGGCGAGGATCCTCCAGTAGCGTCGCAGGGCAGGCCCAGGCCCGCCATGCGCAACCGATGATGTGGTGGGCCAGGGCCCACCCTACGAAAAGCAAGAAGACATGGAATCGAACAAGCAAACCCGCCAGACCATCATCCGCCTGCTGTCCAGCATGGCCAGCGCGAAGGAGATCTCGCAATACGTCAAGCGCTTCTCGCAGCTGGACGCCAAGCGCTTCGCCGTCGTGAAGGTGGGTGGCGCCGTGCTGCGCGACGACCTGGAGTCGCTGACATCCTCGCTGACCTTCCTGCAGGAAGTCGGCCTGACGCCCATCGTCGTGCACGGCGCGGGGCCGCAGCTGGATGAGGAAATGACGGCGGCCGGCATCACCAAACAGACCGTCAACGGCCTGCGCGTGACCACGCCCGAAGTGCTGGCGATCGTGCGCAAGGTGTTCCTGCAGCAGAACCTCGCGCTGGTCGAAGCCCTGCAGCAGGTCGGTGCACGCGCGACGTCCATCGTCTCGGGTGTGTTCGAAGCCGAGTACAAGGACCAGGCCACGTACGGCCTGGTTGGCGAGGTCACCCGCATCAACCAGGCGCCGATCGAGGCGAGCCTGAAGGCCGGCTCCATCCCGGTCATCGCCAGCATGGGCGAAACCGTCGGCGGCCAGATCCTCAACATCAACGCCGACTTCGCCGCCAATGAGCTGGTGCAGGTGCTGCAGCCGTACAAGATCATCTTCCTCACCGGCACCGGCGGCCTGCTGGATGCGGAAGGGCGCGTGATCGATTCGATCAACCTGTCGACCGAGTACGACGAGCTGATGGCGCAGCCCTGGATCAACGGCGGCATGCGGGTGAAGATCGAGCAGATCAAGGATCTGCTGGACCGGCTGCCGCTGACCTCGTCGGTCTCCATCACCAAGCCGGCGGAGCTGGCCAAGGAACTCTTCACCCATCGCGGCTCCGGCACGCTGGTGCGCAAGGGCGAGCGCGTGCTGCGTTTCGAGGGTAGCTGGGAAGGCGTGGACCTGCCGCGGTTGAAGACGCTGATCGAATCAAGCTTCGGCCGCACGCTGCTGCCGGACTACTTCGAGCGCACCACGCCGTACCGCGTCTACATCAGCGAAAACTACCGTACCGCGCTGATCCTCACCCGCGAGGAAGGCTTTGCCTATCTCGATAAGTTCGCCGTGCTCGACGATGCGCAGGGCGAAGGCCTGGGCCGTGCCGTGTGGCACGTGATGCGCGAGGAGAATCCTCAATTGTTCTGGCGCTCCCGCCACAACAACCAGGTCAACATCTTCTACTACGCCGAGTCCGACGGCTGCTACAAGCAGGAGAAGTGGAAGGTGTTCTGGTACGGCATCGATGGTTTCGCCGACATCGAGCGCTGCGTGGCGCATTGCCGCACGCGCCTGCCGACCTTGAAGGACTGAGATGGGCGCTTCGATCCCAACGGCTTGGCAGAAGGTACCGGTCCTGACGGGGTGCCATGCGCGCCTCGAACCGATGTCGCGCGAGCACGTCGAAGGCCTGCGCGCCGCGTTGGCCGGGGATGAACTGGCCGCGTTGTGGTTCACGCAGGTGCCGAAAGCCGCGGATGCGGCGGGCTATGTGGATGCGGCGCTCGCCGCGCAGGCCGACGGCCGCGTGCTGCCGTTCGTGGTGCGGGATGTGGGCGGCCGCATCGTGGGCAGCACCCGGTTCTACGGACTGGAAGCCGACGTGCCCAAGCTCAGTATCGGCTACACCTGGTTCGCGCCTGACGTGCAGCGCACGGGTGTCAACACCGAGACCAAGCTGCTGCTGCTCGCGCACGCCTTCGAAACACTGGGCTGCATCAGCGTGGTCTTCGAGACCAGCTGGTTCAACCATCGCTCGCGTGCGGCGATCGCCCGGCTCGGCGCGAAGCAGGACGGCGTGCTGCGCAACCACAAGCGGCATACCGACGGATCGCCGCGCGACACCGTCGTCTTCTCGATCATCGATGGCGAATGGCCGGCGGTGAAGC
Organism: uncultured Pseudoxanthomonas sp.; assembly: GCF_947498795.1. NCBI lineage: Bacteria > Pseudomonadati > Pseudomonadota > Gammaproteobacteria > Lysobacterales > Lysobacteraceae > Pseudoxanthomonas > uncultured Pseudoxanthomonas sp. The sequence goes on from NZ_CANMLQ010000001.1 coordinate 961,043, forward strand.
GCAACCTGCTGGCGAAGCTCGCCCGGCACGAACAGGATTCCCCATGAGCACCACCAAGACCGTCGGCATCGTCGGCGCCCGAGGCCATACCGGTGCCGAGTTGATCCGCCTGATCGCCCGCCATCCGCACCTTGAGCTGGCGTTCGTGTCCTCGCGCGAGCTGGATGGGCAGAAGGTCAGCGACCACATTCCCGAGTTCGCAGGCGAGCTGCGCTACGAGAACCTGAGCCACGAGCAGGTCGGTGGCAAAGGGGCGGATGCGGTGATCCTCGCTTTGCCGAACGGCAAGGCGGCGGAGCTGGTCGCCGCCATCGATGCACAGGCACCGGACACCGTGGTGGTCGACCTGTCGGCGGATTTCCGCTTCGACGAGCATTGGTACTACGGCCTGCCCGAACTGACCCGGCAAACGTACGCCGGCGAGAAGCGCATCAGCAATCCCGGTTGCTATGCCACCGCCATGCAGTTGGCGATCGCGCCGCTGCTCGGTCGCCTGGCGGGTCCGCCGCAATGTTTCGGCGTGTCCGGATATTCCGGCGCTGGAACCTCGCCGTCGGACAAGAACAACACCGACCTGCTGCGCGACAACCTGATGCCCTACGCGTTGACGGACCACATGCACGAGCGCGAGGTCAGCCGCCACCTGGGCCTGCCCGTCGAGTTCATGCCGCACGTCGCGCCGCACTTCCGCGGCATCACCATGACGGTCAACCTGTGGCTGCAGCAGCCGGCGAAGATCGAAGACATCCGTGCGCTCTACCGCGATCGCTATGCGGCCGAACCGTTGATACGGGTGCTGGACGAGGCGCCGTGGGTCAGTCGCATCGCCGGCCGGCATGGCGTCGAGATCGGCGGCTTCACCCTGGCGCCGGGCGGCAAGCGCCTGGTGGTGGTCGCGACGCTCGACAACCTGCTGAAGGGCGCGGCGACGCAGGCGATGCAGAACCTCAACCTTGCGTTCGGATTCGACGAACGCGACAGCATTCCGCAGGAGACGACGGCATGAGCGACCTGTTGTGGCAGAAGCCCGGCGTGGCAGTGGATGCGGAGATCCAGCGTTTCCTGGCCGGCGACGACGTGGTGCTGGACCGCGAGTTCTTCCTGCACGACATCCAGGCCAGCACGGCGCATGCCGAAGGCCTGCAGCGCATCGGCATCCTGTCCGGCGACGAACTGACGGGCCTCAAGCGCGAGCTGGCGCTGCTGGCGGATGATTTCCGTCGCGGCGACTTCGTCCTCGACGAACGCTACGAAGACGGCCACTCCGCCATCGAGGCCCGGCTGACCGAGCGGCTGGGCGATGCAGGCCGCAAGATCCATACCGGCCGCAGCCGCAACGACCAGATCCTGGTCGCCACGCGCCTGTGGCTGAAGGAGAAGCTGGCGCGCGTGGCCGTGCTGTCGCGCGAGATCGCCAAGGTGGCGCTGGACCGCGCGCAGGCCGAGCGCGGGCTGCCGCTTCCCGGGTACACCCACATCCAGAGGGCCGTGGTCTCGTCCGCCGGCATGTGGTGGGCGGGCTGGGCGGAAGCCTTCATCGACAACACCACGCGCGCACGCGACACGCTGAAGCTGGTCGATGCCAACCCGCTGGGCACCGCGGCGGGCTACGGCGTCAACCTGAAACTGGACCGCGAGCACACCACCGCCGCGCTCGGCTTCGCGCGCATGCAGGTCAGTCCCATCTACGCACAGCTCTCGCGCGGCAAGTTCGAGCTGGCCGCGCTCGAGGCGCTGGGCGGCGCGACCCTGGACCTGCGCCGCATCGCCTGGGACCTGTCGCTGTTCACCAGCGCGGAATTCGGCTTCGTCGCGCTGCCTGCGCAGTACACGACGGGCAGTTCGATCATGCCGAACAAGCGCAATCCCGACGTCATCGAACTGATGCGCGCCACCCACGCCAGCGTGGCGGCGGCGCGCACGGAGATCGAGCAGTTGCTGTCGTTGCCGTCGGGGTACCACCGCGATCTGCAAGCCAGCAAGGGCGCGATCTTCCATGGCTTCGGACGCGGCCTGCCGGCGCTGGAACTGCTGCCTGCGCTGCTGGCCAACCTCGAATGGCGCGAGGACCGGCTGCGTGCCGGGATAGATTCCGGCATGTACGCCACCGATGTCGCCGTCGAGGCCGCAGTGGCCGGCGTCCCGTTCCGCGAGGCCTACAAGGCGGCCGCAGCATCGGCCGACAGCGCGGGGCAGGGACGCACGCCGGAAGGCAGCCTCGCCGCGCGCTTGTCGCCCGGTGCGGCCGCCGATCTGCGCCTCGATGAACTGCTCGCCCGCTGGGACGCGCTGTGATCCGCTACCTTGTCATGGCGATGCGTCGCCCGTCGTTCGACGACGCGGTGATCGCACCGCATCTCGCGTTTCTCGACGAACTGCGTGCGACCGGGCAGCTGGAAATGACCGGTGGCTTCAGCGACAGGAGCGGCGGCGCCTATGTGCTGGTGAATGTCGCCTCGCTGGATGAGGCCAAGGCGATCGCCGCGCGCGATCCCCTGGCGCTGACCGATACGTCAGACCTGACGGTTTACGAATGGAACACCCGCTGAGCTGATCCGATGACCCTCGCCACGCCGCCACCGTTCACCGAACAACCGTTGCCGGCCTGGCGTCGCGCCGTGCTCAAGGTGGGCAGCAGCCTGCTGGCGGCGGAAGGCGAGGGGCTCAGTCCGCGCCACGCGCTGAACCTGGCGCAATTCGTGTCGTCCAGCATTGCAGCCGGGCGCGAAGTCGTCATCGTCTCGTCCGGTGCGGTGGCCGCGGGCCGCGGCCTGCTGCATCGCAAGCCGCAGTCCGGCGTCGCGATGGCGGAACGCCAGGCGCTGGCCGCGCTGGGGCAGGCACAGCTGATCGCGCTGTGGCAGCGCTTCTTCGACCGTCCGGTCGCGCAGGTGCTGCTGACCCACGATGACCTGCGCAACCGCCGCCGCTACCTCAACGCGCGCGCCACGCTGCAGGCGCTGCTGGCCCTGGGCGCACTGCCGGTGATCAACGAGAACGACACCGTCTCCGTCGATGAACTAAAGCTCGGCGACAACGACAACCTCGCCGCGGTCGTGGCCGCGCTGGTCGATGCCGATGCCTTGTTCATCGCCACTGACATCGATGGCTTCTACACCGGCAACCCGCGCACGCACGCCGATGCGCAGCCGATCCTGGAGGTAGAAGCGCTGACGCCGGCCTTCTTCGCCATGGCCGGCGGGGCAGGCAGTGGTGTCGGCACCGGCGGTATGCACACCAAGCTCGAGGCGGCGGCCAAGGCGGCGGCCGCCGGCATCGAGACGTTCCTGTTCAACGGCACGCAGGCGGCCACGCTGTCTGCGCTGACGCGTGGCGCGTTGCTCGGTACACGCTTCCGTCCGGCACAGAACCGGCTGGCGGCCCGCAAGTACTGGTTGCGCAACGTGCCGGTGGAAGCGGGGGCCATCGTGGTCGACGCAGGCGCGGCGATCGCCATGGGCGAGAAAGGCGCGTCGCTGCTGCCTGGCGGCGTAGCGACCGCAGAGGGCGACTTCCGGCGCGGCGACATGGTCGAACTGGTGCTGCGCGATGGGGACGGCGACCGCCGCATTGCGCGAGGTGTCAGCCAGTATTCCGCGGTCGACATCCGCCGCATCGCGCGCCGCCATTCGCGGGAGATCGAAGGCATTCTTGGCTATACCTACGGCGAGAACGTCGTCCATCGCGACGACCTGGTGCTGTTGTGAGGCACGTCCATCGCGCATCCGATGTCTTTGTAGGAGCGCCCTCGGGCGCGATGCTCCAGCCCGGGATTCCAGATCGGAAATCATCGCGCCCGAGAGCGCTCCTACAAGGCCATGGGTTCCATGACCGATCCTGAGCAAGGAAATCGCATGACCGACATCAAGACGCTGGCCCTGCAATGTCGCGACGCAGCGACGGCCATCGCATCCCTGCCGACGGAAGGGAAGAACACCCTGTTGCGTGCGATGGCCGATGCCCTGCTGGCCGATGAAGCCGCGATCCTGGCTGCCAATGCACGCGATCTCGAGGCGGCGTCGGCGAAAGGCATCGGCAGCGCCATGCTGGATCGCCTGCGTCTGGATGCCGCACGCCTGCAGGGCATCGCCGCCGCCGTGCGCGAAGTGGCGGACCTGCCGGACCCCGTCGGGCAGGTGACCCGCGCCTACGACCGGCCCAATGGCATCCATGTGGAGCGCGTGCGCGTGCCGCTGGGCGTGATCGCGATGATCTACGAGGCACGCCCGAACGTCACCGCCGACGCCGCGGCACTGTGCCTCAAGGCTGGCAATGCGGTGATCCTGCGCGGCGGGTCGGAAGCGATCCATTCCAACACTGCGATCGCGGGGGCATTGAAGCGTGCGCTGCGCGAGGCCGGGTTGCCGGAGGCGGTGCTGACGCTGGTCGAGGACCTGCGTCGCGAGACCATCCTGGAGCTGATCCAGCTCAGCGACGCGATCGACCTGGTCATTCCACGCGGCGGCGAAGGGTTGATCCGCTTCGTCGCCGAGCATGCGCGCGTGCCGGTCATCAAGCACTACAAGGGCGTCTGCCACCAGTACGTGGACGCGGGCGCCGACGAAGACCTGGCGCTGGCGCTGCTGCTGGACGGCAAGGTATCGCGGCCATCGGCCTGCAATTCACTGGAGACGCTGCTGGTCCATCGCGATATCGCGCCGACGTTCCTGCCGCGTGCGGCGAAAGCGCTGCGTGCGCGGGGTGTCGAGATCCGCGCGGATGATACGGCGCGGGCACTGATGGCGGGCGCAGTGGCCGCGACCGAGGAGGACTTCGCTGCCGAGTTCCTCGATCTGGTGATCGCCGTCGGCGTGGTGGACGATCTGGACGCCGCCATCGCGCATATCCGACGCTACACGTCGGACCACACCGAGGTCATCGTCACCCGCGATGCGGAGCATGCGGAGACGTTCCTCAACGCATTGCGGTCAGCCGTGGTGATGGTCAACGCATCGTCGCGCTTCTCGGATGGTGGCGAGCTCGGGCTGGGTGCGGAGATTGGTATCTCGACCACGCGCCTGCATTCGTATGGACCGATGGGGCTGGACGCGCTGACAGTGGAGCGGTTTGTGGTGCGTGGGGAAGGGCAGGTGCGGCATCCGGACTTGCTGCGCTGAGGCTTCTCAGGCGGGTCCAATACGTAGGATGGGTTGAGCGAAGCGATACCCATCGTCGGTGGCACGAATGACTCATGATGAGTATCGCTTCTGGCTCAACGCATCCTACGGCACTGGGCTGAAATCTCTGGCCAGTTCATTGTTGAGGTCGTCGAGTTTTCCCAACTCGCGTTTCGTAGGTAACGGCTTTCTATGCGCCGGGATAGCGCAGCACTTTGCTGGCGCTGAACGGCGATAGCAGGTCTCCAATGACTCGCCACTCGATCTGGTCTTCCGAGTTCCCGCCAAACAGCCAAAGACTCTTCAATCGAAAGCCATCCAGATTCAAGTCAGTGCATCTGATCTTCATATCGCGGTTCACATGCACTGCAACGGTGAGATCTGCAGAGTCTGGATAGCGACACTTAAGTCCGTCCAGTAGTTGCTGCAGCGACTGCTGGGGATTTAGGAATTCAGGTACCAGTTCCTTCATCTGTACAGGTACGTATCGAATCTCATCGCCCATCCGGTATCGCATTACGGAGTCGTAGTCGTCGGCCTCACAATATGCGACGTCAACTTGGGATCCAACAACATGGGACATGAAGTATGCGAATAGAGTGCATTGACGTCGCTCAAGATATGGCTTCAGTTCCTGCGTGCGGAGCGAGGCGACCTTGTATGGCTGGCTCAGTAACTCTTCGCTCTGACCATAGGCGCGCAATGCAACAAGTATCGGCTCTGGATTGAAGTAGTCGAGCCTCATCCACTCTTTCAGCCGAACGTTCACTTGCTCCCCCGAAGCGCCGGTGTAGTTCCTGTGCAAGCATGCTGAGAACGGCCGCAAAAAAAAAACAAGAAAGGCCGCCCTCTCAGGCGGCCTAACTAGTTGAATCTATTGGTCGGGGAGACAGGATTCGAACCTGCGACCTCTACGTCCCGAACGTAGCGCTCTACCAGACTGAGCTACACCCCGACTGAGCGCGCCATTGTAGTGAAGGGTCCCGGCCGAGGCAAGACTTGGATGCCGGATCCGGATCTCTGCCCGGCCGGCCCCCGTAAAAGCTGCGGGGCCTGCGGCGGCCACGTAAAATGCGGCGTTCACGAAAGCCGGAGTGTCCCTTGATCAAGCCCCGTACCCCGCCTGGCGTCATGGAGCTGCTCCCGCGCGAGCAGATCGCCTTCCAGCGCATGCTGGACACCATCCGCCGGAACTACGAGCGCTTCGGCTTCCTGCCGGTGGAAACGCCGGTCTTCGAACTGTCCGAGACCCTGCTGACCAAGTCCGGCGGCGAGACCGAGCGCCAGGTCTACTTCGTCCAGTCCACCGGCGCCCTGGCGAAGGAGGGCGAAGGCCTGCCCGAGCTGGCCCTGCGCTTCGACCTGACCGTGCCGCTGGCCCGCTACGTGGCCGAGCACGAGCATGAACTGACCTTCCCGTTCCGCCGCTACCAGATCCAGCGCGTCTACCGCGGCGAACGCCAGCAGCGCGGCCGCTTCCGCGAGTTCTACCAGTGCGACATCGACGTGATCGGCAAGGACGCGCTGAGCGTGCGCTTCGATGCCGAGATCCTGGCGGTGATCCACGCCGTCTTCAGCGAACTCGGAATCGGCGACTTCACCATCCAGTTGAACAACCGCAAGCTGATGCGCGGTTTCTTCGAAGCCCAGGGCGTCACCGACGGCGAACAGCAGGCGCTGGTGCTGCGCGAAGTCGACAAGCTGGACAAGCGTGGTGCCGACTACGTGCGCGAGACGCTGACCGGCGAAGGCTTCGGCATGTCGGCCGAGGGCGTCGACCGCATCCTCGATTTCGTCGCCGTGCGCATCACCGGCCACGCCGATGCGCTGGCCAGGCTCGACGCACTGGGGCAGGGCAGCGACACTTTCAACCAGGGCATCGCCGAACTGCGCGAAGTGCTGGACCTCGTCAAGGCACTGGGCGTACCGGAAAGTGCGTACTGCCTGAATTTCTCCATCGCACGCGGCCTGGATTACTACACCGGCACCGTCTACGAGACGCAGCTGGATGGCTACCCGCAGATCGGCTCGATCTGCTCCGGCGGCCGCTACGAAGACCTCGCCAGCCATTACACCAAGTCGAAGCTGCCGGGCGTGGGCATCTCGATCGGGCTGACCCGCCTTTTCTGGCAGCTGCGCGAAGCCGGCCTGATCGCGGGCAGCGACGAGAGCAGCGTGCAGGCGATGGTCGCGCTGATGGACGATGGCCAGCTGGCCGGATCGCTCGACATCGCGCGCCGCCTGCGTGCGGCGGGCATCAACACCGAAGTGCAGATGGAGAGCCGCAAGCTGGCCAAGCAGTTCCAGTACGCTTCGCGGGCCGGCATCCGCTTCGTGGTGCTGGCCGGCGAGGACGAACTCGCGCGCGGCGTGGTGACGGTCAAGGACCTGCTGCGCGAGCAGCAGTTCGACGTGAAGCGCGAGGAACTGGCCAGCAGCCTGAAGGTCGAGCTGGAACAGGCCCGCGCACTGGCGGGACGCTGACATGAAGCCGATCCTGCTGGATGGTGCATCGCTCACGCGCGACCGGTTGGTCGAGATCGCCTTCGGTGCCAGCGTCGAGCTGGACAAGGGGGCGCTGAAGGATGTGTCGCGCGCCGCCGACTTCCTGGCCGAACAGGTCCGCCGCGAAGAGCCGATCTACGGCGTTTCCACCGGCTTCGGCAGCAATGCCGACAAGCTGCTGGGTGCGCATCCGCTGCGCGACGAGCTGCCGGGCGCGGTGAAGTCCAGCCGCTCGCTGCACGAAGAGCTGCAGTACAACCTCATCGTCACCCATGCCGTGTGCGTGGGCGAGCCGATGGCGCCGGAGATCGTCCGCGCCATGCTCGGCATCCGCATCAACACCCTGCTGAAGGGCCACTCCGGCATCCGCGTGGAGACGCTGCAGGCGTTGGCGGCGATGCTCAACGCGGGCATCGTTCCGGTGGTGCCTTCGCTGGGCTCGGTGGGGGCGTCGGGCGACCTGGCGCCGCTGTCGCATCTTGCCATCGTGCTGCTGGGGGGCGGCGAAGCGTTCTACCAGGGCGAGCGGATGGCCGGTGCCGATGCGCTGGCGCGTGCCGGCCTGTCGCCGGTGAGCCTGTCGTACAAGGAGGGCCTGGCGCTCAACAACGGCACGGCGCAGATGCTGGCGATGGGCGTGCTGGCGACTTACCGGCTCGACCAATTGCTGGACACCGCCGATCTGGCGGCCGCGATGACCATCGATGCCTTCGCCGGCCGTCTCGGCGCGTTCGCCGAGGAAGTGCATGCGCTGCGTCCGCATCCGGGCCAGGTACATGTGGCCGCGCGATTGCGCGACCTGCTCGACGGCTCGACGCTGGCCGACATCCCGTACCACCTGGTGCCGAAGTTCCGTCCGTGGCTGCCGCGCAGCTGGGATACGCCCGAGGCGCAGGCGCTGCGTTTCGACATCGGCTGGGACTGGGTGCCAGCCGACCAGCGCCACGGCCGCGAGAAGTTCTACGACCGCTTCATGCCGTTCCGCGGTGGCAAGAAGCACCAGCCGCAGGACAGCTATTCGCTGCGCTGCATCCCGCAGGTGCATGGCGCCGTGCGTGATGCGGTCGAGCAGGCCAAGCGCGTGCTGGAGATCGAGCTCAACGCGGTTACCGACAATCCGCTGGTGTTCCCCGACAAGCAGGCCGATCACGTGGAAGAGCAGGTGATCTCCGCCGGCCATTTCCACGGCATGCCGCTGGCGCTGGCGATGAGCTACGTGAAGGCCGCCATCCCGACGCTGGCCTCGATTTCCGAGCGCCGTCTCAACAAGCTGGTCGATCCGTCCACCAACGACGGCCTGCCGGCGTTCCTGATCGGCAACGAGGACGGCACCGAATCGGGCCACATGATCGTGCAGTACTCGGCGGCGGCCATCGTCAACGATCTGGCGAGTCGCGCGCACCCGGCCAGCGTGTTCTCGGTGCCGACCAGCGCCAACGCGGAAGATCATGTGTCGATGGGTGCCAACGAAGCGCGCCACGTGCTGGCGATGGTGCAGGACCTGGGCAAGGTGCTGGCGCTGGAGCTGTACACCGCCGCACAGGCACTCGACCTGCGCCGCGACATGATCAATGCCGCGCGTGCGCTGTCGGATCGCACCGATGCGGCAGGATTGGCAGTGAAGGTGTCGGGTGGTCCGCAGCATGGTGCGAGCGGGCATGACGCATTTCTTGCCGAAGTCGAAGCATTGCGCGTGGCGCTGGCCTCCAGTGACGCATTCCATCCCGGTCACGCCGTGGCGGCTGCGCACGCGGCGATCCGCGCGAAGATCCCGTTCCTCGATCGCGACCGGGCGCTCGATGGCGAAGTCGCCACCGCCGTCCGGCTGGTGGAGTCTGGCGAGATCCTGGCGGCCGTCCGGAACCGCTGAGCACACGGGAGGGTGGATGTGGGAGCGGCGTAAGTCGCGAGCTTCTAAAGCTATCGCGACTTACGTCGCTCCCACACCTGAAGTCCCGAGCCCTACAACGTCCGAACGCAATCCCGCCCTTCTGCCTTGGCGGCGTACAGCGCCTGGTCGGCCACCTGCAGCGCCGACTCCAGGCTGTCCCGGGCCTCCAGGTCTACGCAGTGCACGCCGATGCTGGCCGATACGGCGATGACCAGTTCGCCGCTGCTGCACGGATGCGCGCGCAGGGCTAGGCGCAGTTCTTCGGCCACCACGCTGGCCTCGCCAAGGCCCATGCCGGGCAGGGCGGCGATGAATTCTTCGCCGCCGAAACGCGCCAGCAGCGCGCCATGCGGGCGCAGCGTTTCGGCCAGGGTGTTGGACGTGCAGCGTAGGCAGTCGTCGCCGACCAGATGGCCGTACGTGTCGTTGATGCGCTTGAAGTGGTCCAGGTCGATCATCAGCAGCGAGATCGGCCGTTGCGAGTTGCGCGACTGCGACAGCAGGTGCTCGAAGGCTTCGCGGAAATGGGTGCGGTTGTAGAGGTCGGTCAGGCCGTCGAGACGGCTGGATTCGCGCAACCGGTGGTGCGCGCTTTCCAGTTCCGACATCGCTTGGCGCAATTCGCCGGTACGCGCGATGACCTGCGCCTCCAGCGAATTCTTCGCGTCGCGCACGATGCGTTCGTTCTCGTTGCGCAGGGCGGCATAGCGGTAGCCCAGCGCGACCGACAACAGCAGCATCTCCAGCGCCGAGCCGATCTGCACGCCGTACTCGGTGATGAAGGTCTTCGGCAGCAGGCCGAACGCCAGCGCCACGAAGATGCCGGTGCCCAGCAGGAACATCGCCCAGGCCAGCAGGAACACCTTGGCGGGGCGGTAGCCCGTGCGCACCACCATCAGCGTGACCACCGCGATCCACACGATGCTGGGAAACACCGCCGCCGAGGCGATCGGCGTGGCCACGTGGTAGGGCAGTTGCGTGGCGGCGATGCCCAGCAGCACGAAGAACGCGATGATCGCCTTGCTGATGCGGTCGCCCCACCGCCATCGCGTGGGCAGGTCGAGAAAGGTACGCGAGAACTGTTGCATGCCGATCTGGGCGAGGCAGACCGACAGCGGCACGGCCTTGTCCGCCAGCCACGTGGAGTGCGGCCAGAAGTATTCGAAGCCCAGCCCGTTGAGGGTGAACAGCACCAGGCCGAACGCGGTGATGTGGAACAGGTACCAGAAGTAGCTGCCGTCGCGCAGCACCAGCCACAGCACCAGATTGTAGAAGAACAGCGCGATCAGGATGCCGTAGTAGATGCCGATGCCGAGCTGGCCGTCGCGCGAGAGTTCGGCGAAGGCGGCGGGCGTGTACAGGAACAGCGGCACCTGCATCGAACTCTGGCTCTGCACGCGGACCAGCAGGTCGACCTCTTCGCCGGTCGGCAGGTCGAGCCAGAAGTTCGGATGGCGGTAGCGGATGCTGCGCTGTTCGAACGGGAACGTGTCGCCGCCCGCGTGATGCACGGTGCGTCCGTCCGGGTAGCGCGCATACAGATCGATTCGGTCGCTGAGCGCGTACTGCTGTACCAGCAGCCATCGCTGCTCGCGCGGATTCTCGTTGGTCACGCGCACGTGGAACCAGAACGCGCCGGTCTGGAAGCCGAAGGAGGCATCGCCGTCGGGAAGCGCGGCGAAGCGCCCGGCATCGAGCTGGCGGCGCGCGTCGTCCAGCGTGGCGGCGCCGGCGGTGTCGTGCAGGTAGGTGGTCTGCGGTGCGAGCGGGAGGTAGCGGGTGGCCGGTCCGATGCGCGCCGGGGTGGCAGCGGCCGCCATCAGCGGGAAGAGCAGGAGCAGCAGGAGCCATCCCGCCAGCCCCAGGCACGAGAAGCGCGATCTGCGTGATGCCGGCATGCCCGTCCCCTCGGGAGTGCCCTGCAGGCCGGCGGGGCTCCCCGTCCGGCGTTCGGGCGTCCTTGGCAGTGTACTCATCGTCCCTGTCCGCTCCCGTCCATCGAGGGTCCCCGTGCGTTCCTGTCGGTGACAACGCAATTGGCGGCGGCATCCAGACAGGGGCGGGTGTGGTTGACGCCGTGCAACAATCCGACTAATGTAATAACGCATTAATACATTGGATCAACCGGTCGCATGAAACGCCGCTCCGCCCACGACCTTCCGGATGCCTCCGACGGCCCGCTGCAGGCGCTTTCCGAGGCGCTGGCTGCGCTGGGGGAGGCTGGCGAGGTGCGGGCGTTTCTCGAGGACCTGTGCACGCCCGCCGAGCTCGAGGCCATGTCCGACCGCTGGCGCGTCGTGCCCCTGCTGCTCAAGGGCGTTCCGTACCGCGAAATCCACGACCTGACCCAGGTCAGCGTGACCACCATCGGCCGTGTCGCCCGCACGCTGGAGCGCGGCGCCGGCGGTTACGCCACTGCCGTCCAGCGCCAGCAGGCTGCGACGGCTTCCGCCTCCCACTGAGTTCCCTCATGAGTCCTTCCCTGATCCCCGCGACGCGCGATCGCCTGCGCATCGCCATCCAGAAAAGCGGTCGCCTGGCCGAGCCGGCACGCACGCTGCTGGCCGCCTGCGGCCTGAGCTGGCGCGAGAGCCGCGACAAGCTGTTCTGCTACGGCGAATCGCTGCCGGTGGACCTGTTGCTCGTGCGCGACGATGACATCCCCGGCCTGATCGCCGATGGTGTCTGCGACTTCGGCATCGTCGGCCGCAACGAGCTGGACGAACAGGCCGGCGAGCGCGCCCTGATCGGCCTGCCGCAGGCATACCGCGAACTGCGCCCGCTGGGCTTCGGCAGCTGCCGGCTGATGCTGGCCGTCCCCGACAGCTGGGAATGGACCGGTCCTGCACAACTGCAGGGCCTGCGCATCGCCACCAGCTATCCGTCGGTGCTGCGCCAGTGGCTGCAGGCGCGGGGTATCGATGCGGCGGTGGTCGAGCTGTCCGGCTCGGTCGAGATCGCTCCGAAGCTCGGCACCGCCGACCTCATCTGCGATCTCGTCTCCAGCGGCGCCACGCTGGCCGCCAACCAGCTCAAGCCGGTCGAGACGCTGCTCGACAGTGAAGCCGTGCTGGCGGGTCCCGCGCGCGAGTTCGACGATGCCCGCGCCGGACTCGCCGACATGCTGTTGCGTCGCCTCGACGGTGTGCTGAAGTTGAAGGACAGCAAGCTGCTGATGTTCCGCGCCGAGCGCGACACCGTGCCGGCGCTGTCGCGGTTGCTCACCGACAGCGAAGGCCTGGTCACGCTGCCGGGCGGCGAAGAGGGGCCGGTCTCGCTGCAGGCGATGTGCCATGGTGCGGTGACCTGGCAACGGCTGGAGGAGCTGCAACGCGCCGGGGCACAGGGCCTGATGGTGCTGTCGGTCGAGAGGTCGCTGGCATGAGCGCTTCGCCCGCCCCCATATACGACTGGAGCGTGCTGGACGCCGCTGCACGCACGGCGCTGTTGGCGCGCCCCGTGCAGACGGTCGCGCAACGCACGCAGGATGCCGTGGCCGGCCTGCTGGCCGACGTTCGGGCGCGGGGGGATGCCGCGCTGCGCGAGGTCACCGCACGCTTCGATGGTGTCGAACTGGCCGCGTTCGAGGTCGGCGAAGAAGAATTCGCCGCTGCCCACGCGGCCGTGCCCGCCGACCTGCGCGAGGCGATGCAGCAGGCGGCGGACCGCATCGACGCATTCCACCGTGCCGGCATGGCGCAGCCTTATGCGGTGGAAACGGCGCCGGGCGTCGTCTGCGAGCGCATGATCCTGCCGATTCCGCGCGTGGGCCTGTATGTGCCCGCCGGCACCGCGCCGTTGCCGTCCACCGCGCTGATGCTGGGAATTCCTTCCCGTCTGGCCGGCTGTCGCGAGGTCGTGTTGTGCACGCCGCCGCGAAGGGATGGCAGCGCCGATCCGGCGGTGCTGGTGGCTGCCCGGCTGACCGGCGTGCGCCGCGTTTTCAAGCTGGGCGGCGCGCAGGCGATCGCGGCGATGGCCTTCGGCACGGACAGTGTGCCGGCGTGCGACAAGTTGTTCGGTCCCGGCAACAGCTACGTGACGGAGGCGAAGCGCCAGGTCGCCCAGGCCGGCGCCGCCGCCATCGATATGCCGGCCGGCCCGTCGGAGGTCCTGGTGATCGCCGATGCCGGCGCGGATGCGGCCTTCGTGGCGGCCGACCTGCTGTCGCAGGCCGAACACGGCCCGGATTCGCAGGTGCTGCTGCTGTCGGACGATGAGGGGCTGATCGAACGCGTGCAGGCCGAACTGGCTGCGCAACTCGCGGCGCTGGATCGTGCCGACATCGCACGGCAGTCGCTGTCGGCGTCGCGCCTGGTCAAGGTGGCGACGCTGGAGGAGGCCTTCGCCATCAGCAACCGCTATGCGCCGGAACACCTGATCATGGCGCTGCGCGAGCCGCGTGCCTGGTTGGACAAGGTGGAAGCGGCCGGGTCGGTCTTCCTCGGCGATTACACGCCGGAGGCGCTGGGCGATTACTGCAGCGGGACCAACCACGTGCTGCCCACCAGTGGCGCTGCTCGCGCCTACAGTGGCGTCAGCGTGGCCAGCTTCCAGAATTTCGTCAGCGTGCAGTCGGCCAGCCGGGCCGGCATCGCGGCCATCGGCGATTGCGCACTGACGCTCGCGCGCGCCGAAGGGCTGGACGCGCATGCCAACGCGGTCGCGCTGCGCCTGCGCAAGGTGGCCGCATGAGCGCCGTCCTTTCCCTGGTCCGCCCGGACCTGCGCGGGTTCGCCGGCTACAAGTCCGCGCGCAGCGAAGCGTTGCAGGGCGATGTATGGTTGAACGCGAACGAGTCCGCCTGGCCGAACCCGGCGGACGGGCAGGGCCGCAGCCGCCGCTATCCGGATCCCCAGCCGCCGGCGTTGCGCGCGCGGCTGGCGCAGCTGTATGGCGTCGGGCCGGAACAGCTGCTGGTCGGACGCGGCAGCGACGAGGCCATCGACCTGCTGGTGCGCGCCCTGTGCGTGCCGGGACAGGACGCGATCGTGGTGACGCCACCGGTATTCGGCATGTACGCCGTCTGTGCGCGCCTGCAGGGTGCGCCCATCATCGAAGTGCCGTTGCGGGAGAGCGACGCGGGTCTGGCCGCCGACCTCGATGCCATCCGCGAGGCCGCACTGGGGCAGGGCGCCAAGCTCGTGTTCCTGTGCTCACCGTCGAATCCGGCCGGCTCCGCCATTCCACTCGATGAAGTCGCCGCCCTGGCGCGTGCCCTGGAGGGTCGCGCGCTGGTGGTCGTGGACGAAGCGTATGGCGAGTTCGCCGACGGCCCGTCCGCGACGACGCTGCTGGATGACCACGCCAACATCGCCGTCCTGCGCACGCTGTCCAAAGCGCATGCACTGGCGGCGGCGCGCATCGGGGTGGTGATCGGCGATGCGGAGCTGGTGGCCGTGCTGCAGCGCTGCCAGGCGCCCTATCCCGTGCCGACGCCCTGTGCCGACCTCGCGCTGGAGGCCTTGTCCGACGCGGCACTGGCGCAGACGCGCGAACGCGTCGCGAGCGTGCGCAGCGAGCGCTCGAGGCTGCAGGCCGCGCTAGAAAGGACGCCCGGCGTGCGTCGCGTCTATCCCTCGCAGGGGAACTACCTGCTGGCACGCTTCGACGATGCCGAAGGTGCCTTCCGTGCGTTGCTGGCCGCGGGCGTGGTGGTGCGCGACCAGCGCGCCGCGCCGCAACTGGGCGACGCCCTGCGCATCACGATCGGTTCGCCGGCCCAGAACGACCGCGTCATCGCGGCCCTCGACGTGCGGGAGCAAGCCGCGTGACGCCCATCCTCTTCATCGACCGCGACGGCACCCTGATCGAGGAGCCCGAGGACTTCCAGATCGATGCGTACGAAAAGGTGCGCTTCGTGGTCGGCGTCATCCCGGCGCTGCTGAAACTGCGGGACGCCGGCTATGAATTCGTCATCGTCAGCAACCAGGACGGCCTGGGCAGCGAGCAGTATCCCCGCGCCAGCTTCGACGGCCCGCAGGCGCTGATGATGCAGGTGTTCGAGAGCCAGGGCATCCGCTTCCGCGACGTGCTGATCGACGACAGCTGGCCGCACGAGAACAGGCCCACGCGCAAGCCGGGTATCGGGCTGATGATTCCCTACCTGCAGGACCGCAGCATCGACTGGGCACGCTCGGGCATGGTCGGCGACCGTCCGACCGACATCCAGTTCGCCGACAACCTGAAGATCCGCGGCTTCCAGCTGAAGACGGCGCAGTTCGGCGGCGAGTGGGACTGGGCCGGCATCGCGCACGCACTGGCGGATGCGCCGCGTCGCGCGGTGGTCCAACGCAATACGAAGGAGACGAAGATCCGTGTCGAGGTGGACCTCGACCGCGTGGCCGACCCTGTCGCGAGGACCGGCCTGCCGTTCTTCGACCACATGCTCGAACAGATCGGCAAGCACGGCGGCTTTGCGCTGGACGTGCGTGCCGACGGCGACCTCCACATCGACGAGCATCACACCGTCGAGGACACCGGCCTGGCGCTCGGCCAGGCGCTGAAGGAAGCGCTGGGCGACAAGCGTGGCATCGGCCGTTACGGCTTCACGCTGCCGATGGACGAGACGCTGGCCAGTGCCGCGCTCGATTTCAGCGGGCGGCCGTACTTCGTCTTCAGCGGCGAATTCAAGCGCGAGCGTGTCGGCGACCTGCCGACCGAACTGGTGCCCCATTTCTTCCGTTCGCTCTGCGACGCCTCCGGCCTGAACCTCAATCTGAAGGTCGAGGGCGACAACGACCACCACAAGGTGGAAGCCAGCTTCAAGGCGCTGGCGCGGGCCTTGCGCCAGGCGATCAAGCGCGAAGGCGCCGACCTGCCTTCCACCAAGGGCGCGCTGTGATGCGGGTGGTGCTGGTGGATGCGGGCGGCTCCAATATCGGATCGGTGCGCTATGCCCTGGAACGCCTCGGCGTGGACGCGGAACTGACCGGGGATGCGGCGGCGATCCGCGCCGCCGACCGGGTGATCCTGCCGGGTGTCGGCGCGGCGGCCGTCTGCATGAAACGGCTCGAGGACCTGGCGCTGGTGGATGTGCTGCGCACGCTCGAAAAACCCTTGCTGGGCGTGTGCGTGGGCGTCCAGCTGTTGTTCGCGCACTCGGAAGAAGATGACACCCCGTGCCTGGGCCTGTTGCCGGGACGCGTACGGAAACTGCAGGCCTCGCCCGGCATCCGTGTGCCGCACATGGGCTGGAATACGCTGCAGCGGCGACGCGACAGCTCGCTGGTGGAGGGAATAGAGGACGGCGACCATGCCTACTTCGTCCACAGCTATGCCGCGCCGGTCGACGACGACTGTCTCTCCAGCAGCGAGCATGGCCAGCATTTCGCCGCGATCGTGCAACGCGGCAACGTGGCCGGCGCGCAGTTCCATCCCGAGCGATCGGGGGCCATCGGCGCCCGCTTGCTGAAGAATTTCATCGAGTACGGACTGCAATGACCGGTTTCATCGTATATCCCGCCATCGACGTGCGCGATGGCCGCGTGGTGCGCCTGGCGCAGGGCGACTACGCGCGCGAGACGCGCTACGAAGGCGCGCCGCTCGAGGTCGCGTCGCGCTACGCCGAGCAGGGCGCGCAGTGGCTGCACCTGGTCGACCTGGATGCGGCGCGTGCGGGCGGCTACACGCTTGCGCCGCTGCTGGGCGAGATCGCGCGGAACACGCCGCTGAAGGTGCAGACGGGCGGTGGCGTGCGCCAGCGCGACGATGTGGCCCGTATCCTCGATGCAGGCGCCGACCGTGTGGTCATCGGGTCGCTGGCGGTCCGCGAGCCGGACACCGTGCTGGCGTGGCTGGCCGAGTTCGGCAGCGAGCGCATTACCGTGGCGCTGGATTCGCGCCGTGACCGCGACGGCATCTGGCGGTTGCCCGTGCATGGCTGGACCGAGACCGCGTCGGAGACGCTGGACGAACTCGCCGTGCGCTACGCCGACGCCGGCCTGCGCCACCTGCTGTGCACCGACATCGCGCGCGACGGCATGCTGACCGGCTCCAACCTGGCGCTCTACGCCTACCTCCACGACACCGTCCCGTCGCTGGCGGTGCAGGCGTCGGGTGGCGTCAGCGCCGTCGCCGACGTCGAGGGCGCCCGCGAGGCGGGCTGCGCCGGCATCGTGCTGGGCCGCGCGCTGCTCGAAGGTCGCTTCACGCTGCCGGAGGCGCTGGCATGCTGAGCCGGCGGATCATCCCGTGCCTGGACGTGCGCGAGGGGCGCGTGGTCAAGGGCGTGAAATTCCGCGACCACGTGGACATGGGCGACATCGCCGACCTTGCGTTGCGCTACCGGGACGAAGGCGCGGACGAGCTTGTCTTCTACGACATCGGCGCCAGTCCGGAGGGCCGCTCGGTGGACTATGCCTGGATCGAGCGGGTGTCGCGCCTGCTCGACATCCCGTTCTGCGTGGCGGGCGGCATCCGCGACGTGGCGACAGCGCGGCGCGTGCTCTACAGCGGCGCCGACAAGGTATCGGTGAATACCCCGGCGCTGGAGCGTCCCGACCTGATCGGCGAACTGGCCGGCGCGTTCGGCGTGCAGTGCGTGGTGGTCGGCATCGATTCCATTCGCGAGCCGGATGGCGAATGGCGTGTGCGCCGCTACACCGGCGATCCGTCGAAGATGCAGGGCGCCGGCCTGCGGACGCTCGACTGGGTGGTGCAGGCGCAGCGCCTCGGTGCCGGCGAAATCGTGTTGAACTGCATGGACCAGGACGGCGTGCGCCGTGGCTACGATCTGGCGCAGTTGCAGGCCGTGCGTGCGCTCTGCGAGGTGCCGTTGATCGCCTCGGGAGGCGCCGGCGAGGTCGCGCACTTCGCGTCGGTATTCGAGCAGGCGGATGTGGACGGTGCGCTGGCGGCCAGCGTCTTCCACAGTGGGTACATCCGGATTCCCGCGTTGAAGCAGGCATTGGCAGGGCAGGGCATCGAGGTGCGACGTGGCGACTGACAACCAATCCAGCTCATTCGATCCGGCACGCCTCGACTGGGAAAAGGGTGAAGGGCTGCTGCCCGTCGTCGTGCAGGACGCGGCCAACCTTCGCGTGCTGATGCTGGGCTACATGAACCGCGAAGCGCTGGAGGCGACGCTCACCGACAGGCGCGTGACTTTCTTCAGCCGCAGCAAGCAGCGCCTGTGGACCAAGGGCGAACGTTCAGGCCATGTGCTGGACGTTGTCTCGGTCGAGGCCGACTGCGACAACGACACCCTGCTGGTCCTCGCGCACCCGCGCGGACCGACCTGCCACCTGCAGCGCGCGAGCTGCTTTCCCTCGGCGCCGGCCGCGTTCCTGTCCGAGCTCGATGCGCTGGTCGCGCAGCGCGAGCGCGAGCGCCCCGCCGACAGCTACACTACGCGGCTGTTCGAGGCCGGTGTACGCCGCATCGCGCAGAAGGTAGGCGAGGAGGGCGTGGAAACCGCGCTTGCGGCGGTGGCACAGGATGAAGCGGCTTTGCTGGGTGAGAGCGCCGACCTGCTTTACCACCTCATCGTGCTGCTGCGCTCGCGCGGCCTGTCGTTCGCCGAAGCGGTCGGCGTGCTGCGCGAGCGCCACGGCGCGTAGGCATGCACACCGGCCGATTGTAGGAGCACCCTGGGGCGCGATGCTCTCTGCGGCGGACGACGAAAAAGCAGCGCGCCCCAGGGCGCTCCTGCAAGACGTCATCCCTGCGCCATAATCCGGCGATCACCCCCCGCTGGAATTCCCGTGCGCGCTTCGCTCATCGTCCTGCTGCTGGCCTTCCTGGCCGTTCCGGCCCACGCCTTGCCGCCGCCGTGCGGCGGGGGGCAGGTGTTCGAGGACGGCAACGGCAATGGCGTCCGCGATGCGGGCGAGCCCGGGCTGCCGGGCGTCAAGGTGTCCAACGGCATCGCCATCGCCGTCACCGATGCGCGGGGCGACTACACGCTCGACTATGTCGACGGCCGCACGGTCTTCCTCATCAAGCCGGCGGGCTACGACGTGGCGGTACGACCGGACGGGCTGCCGGCGCGCTGGCGCAACCTGCAGTACCACGCCGGCCCCGCGCTGAAATACGGCGGCATTCCACAGCGCCAACCCGATTGCACGCACTTCGCGCTGCGGCCGCGACAGGCTGCGGTACCGGCGCGCCTGGACGTGTTGCTATTCGCCGACAGCCAGACCTCCTCCGTGCGGGACGTGGATTACTACTGGCGCGACATCGTGCAGCCCCTGGTCGGCACGCACGGTGCTTCGCTCGGGCTGACGCTGGGCGACGTGACCGATGACGACCTGTCGCTGTATCCGGAGATCCTGCGCACGACGATGAGCCTGCGGGTCCCCTGGCTGTTCATCCCCGGCAACCACGACCTCGATCTCGACGCGGCTGATGATGAGGCATCGCTGCGTAGCTTCCGCCATCACCTGGGGCCGGACACGTTCGCCTGGGAAGAGGAGGCGGCGACCTTCATCGGACTGGACGACATCCTCTACCAGCCGGGAAAGTCGCCGGCCTATTCCGGCGGCCTGCGCGAGGACCAGTTCGCGTTCCTGCAGGCCTACCTGCCGACCGTGCGCAAGGACCGGTTGCTGGTGATCGGCGTGCATATCCCGTTCTTCGAAGACGGCGCACGCGGATTCCGCGCCGCCGACCGCGAGCGCCTGTTCGCGATGCTGAAGGACTTCCCCCACGTGCTGCTGTTGAGCGGGCACACCCACACGCAGCGGCACTGGTACCACGACGCCGCCACCGGCTGGCACGGGCCACGTCCCCTGCACGAGTACAACGTGGGCGCGGCCTGCGGCGCTTACTGGTCGGGCGTCAAGGATGCGCAGGGCATTCCCGACACGACCATGGCCGATGGCACGCCGAACGGGTACGCGCGCCTGAGCGTGGGACCGGGCGGTGACTACACGCTGTCGTGGCACCCGGCACGTGCGGTCGACGACAGCGGCATCGGCCTGCATGCGCCCAGGGTGCTGCGCAAGGGCGCGTATCCCGCATGGGGCGTTTACGCCAACGTCTACATGGGCGACGCCGACACGCGCGTGGAATACCGTGTCGACCGCGGCGCGTGGACACCGATGAAGCGTGTCGACCAGCCCGATCCGTCGCTGCTGGTGGAAAACATGCGCGACGACCTGGCCGATGCACTGCGCGGCTACGACCGCTCGCCCGAAGCCGAGCCGTCGCACCACCTGTGGCGCGGTGCGTTGCCCACCGGCCTGGCCGAAGGCGAGCATCGCGTGGACGTGCGCGCCCATGACCGCTGGCGCGGCGAGCTGACGGCGCACACCACCTACCGTCTGCAGACGGCGGAGCCCTGAGCATGGCCGCGCCCGACCTCCCGACCGAACATTTCGCAGACGCCGCGGCCTGGGAGCGCTGGCTGGAGGGCTATGCCGCGTCGTCCGCCGGCGTATGGCTGAAGATCGCCAAGAAGGGCACTGGCATTCCTTCGGTGACCTACGCGGAAGCGCTGGATGTCGCCCTGTGCCATGGCTGGATCGATGGTCAGAAGAAGGGTTTCGACGCGCAGTTCTTCCTGCAGCGCTTCACCCCGCGTCGCGCGCGCAGCATCTGGTCGAAGATCAACGTCGCGAAGATCGAAGCCCTGACCGCCGCAGGACGCATGCGACCGGCGGGACAGCGCGAGGTCGACGCCGCCAGGGCCGACGGGCGCTGGGACGCGGCCTATGACGGTGCGAAATCCATGGAGGTGCCGCCGGAACTGGCCAAGGCGCTGGCGCTGGCCCGGCACCGCAAGGCCAAGGCCTTCTTCGATACGCTCGACCGGACCAACCGCTATGCCGTGTGCTGGCGCGTGCAGACGGCGGTGAAGGCGGAAACGAAGCAGGCGCGCGTGGAGAAGCTGGTCGCCATGCTCGCGCGCGGCGAGAAGATCCACGGCTGACGCGGCGTCGCCTCGTGTCAGGCGGAGCCAGGGACGAGCCGCCGCAACCGGGCGCCCGCTCGCCAGGCCATGGACTTGAACGGTACGCCGCCGCCATCCAGCGCCACGCGCCGGGGTTGCAGGCCCATGCGCCGCATCAGCGGCCGGGTCAGGTGGTTGAAGGCGAGCGCACGGATCAGCGCCCGGGTCTGCGGGGTGTTGAAGATGATCGACAGCGAGATCGAGATGTCGTCGTCGCCGTTGCGGACGTGATGGCCCGACACGAACGGGATGTGCAGCGCCTCGCCGGGCGAGAAGTCGAACGTCGTGCCGAGCGCCTGCGCCTCGGCGCGCCAGGGCGGTCGCTGGCCGGTGTTGGCGAAGAAGTGTTCGGTGTCCTCGTCCGATACCACGCGCGCGTCCCACGGCGGGAACACGGTGACCTGCTTGTTGCCGCGTCCGGTGGCGTCGATGCTCGGCGTCTGACGCGCTTACCGACGGCAGGCGCTGTCAGCGCCGCGCGCCGCCTGCCTTCACGCTGAGCCAGGCACCGGTCAGCAGCAGGACGATCGCCACGGCGTGCACCGCGTGCGCCTGCACGCGGCCCGATGCCACCAGCAACAGCGTCGACAAGAGCGGAGCGAGGTAGGACAAGCTGCCCAGCAGGGCGATGTCGCCCCGCTTGGTGCCGTGGTCCCACAGCCAGAACGCGGCGCCCACCGGGCCGACCCCCATCACCGCCAGCACCACCCATTGGCGGCCAGTGGGTACAAGCGTCTGTTCGCCGGCCAGGTGCGCGACGGCGCCCAGGATGGCAACACCGGCGCAGGCCACGGTGATCGCGGCGGTCGGCACTTCGGCATGGCGTCGATTCAGCACCGAGTACAGGGACCAGATCAGCGCTGCGCCGAGCGCCGCGAGATAGCCCGGTACATGTGCAGGCGCCACGTGAAGGCCCTGGCCACGGGTGACCAGCAACACCGCCGCCACCAGTCCCAGCGCCGTGCCCAGCCATTGGCCCGCACGTACCGACACGCCGCCGAACAGACCGGCGAACACGACGATCAGCAGCGGCCACAGGTAGTTCAGCAGGTTGGCTTCCACTGCCGGCGCGCGCTTCAGCGCGATGAAGTACAGCGCGTGGTAGCCGAACAACGCCAGCGTGGACAGCAGGAGGGCAGGCAGCGGTTGCCGGAGTTCGCGCCAGCCCGTGTGGCCGCGCAGGGCCGCGCGCGACAGGCCGAGGACTGCCGCGATGCCGAAGCTGATCGCCAGCACCTGGAAGGGCGGCAGGTTGCCGGTGGCCGTCGTCAGCAGCGCCAGCGACGCCCACAGCAGGATCGCCGCGAGCCCGGCCAGCGTGGCCCGGCGCACCGCGGCGTCGCTCACGCGGCGGGCAGCGCGATGTCGGCGAAGGAGACGACGCGCGGGTGGCCGTGCGCGTCCTCCCCGAGGCGCGGCTGCGGATAGTCCTCGCGCCGGTCCACCAGGCACGTCTGCAGGCCGGCCTCGCGCGCGGCGTCCAGTTCCTCGACCACGTCGGACAGGAACAGGATCTCCCCGGGCGCAACGCCCATGCGCCCGGCGATCGTCCGGTAGCTTCCCGCGTCGCGCTTGCCGCCGACTTCGGTGTCGTACCAGCCCGAGAACAGGGCGGTCAGGTCGCCGGCGTCGCTGTGGCCGAAGAACAGTTTCTGCGCCGGCACGGAGCCGGACGAGTACACGTACAACGGATAGCCCGACGCATGCCAGCCGTGCAGCGCGGGCGCGGCATCGGGATAGATGTGCGCGGTGAAATCGGCATCCCGGTAGCCCGCTTCCCAGACCAGGCCCTGCAGCGCTTTCAGCGCGGTGTGCTTGCGGTCCTGGTCGATCCAGCCCTGCAGCGTTTCCACGATGACGTCGTCGCTGCAGATGCTGCCGTGCTCGGTCGCGACCACATCCAGCCAGCGACGTACCTCGGGCTCGCCGCCGTGGTCGCGAACGAAGCCGGGCAGGGCGCGGCGCGCGTACGGGAACAGCACGTCCTTCACGAACGAAATGCTGCTGGTGGTGCCTTCGATGTCGGTCAGGATGGCGGAAACGGGCATGGTGTCCTTCGATGTCGTCGGTAGGGCGGAGCGTGCTCCGCCGCGCTTCTTCGGATGGCGATGCAGCCGGGCAGGCCCGGCCCTGCTCGCGCGGTCAGTGCCCGTCGGTGAGACCGTCGTAGCGCGGGAACTGCTGCGCCAGCGTGGTGCCGGTGAAATGACCCACCCAGCCATCCGGCTCGGTGAAGAAGCGGATGGCGACGAAGCTGGGTTCCGGACCCATGTCGAACCAGTGCAGCGTGCTGTCCGGCACGCCGATCAGGTCGTCCTGCACGCACTCGACCTCGTAGATCCTGTCGCCCACGTGCAGGGTGAACAACCCCGAGCCGGCGACGAAGAAGCGCACTTCGTCTTCCTTGTGGTAATGCTCGTCCAGGAACTTCGCGCGCATCGCCTCGCGCTGCGGGTTGTCCGGCGCGATGCTGACCACGTCCACCGTCTTGAAACCGCGCTCGGCGACCAGCCGGTCGATGTCGGCACGATACGCGTCGATCACCTCTTCCGGCGGCGCACCCGGGGCGATCGCCTTGTTCGCCTTCCAGCGCTCGAAGGTCACGCCGATCTTCTTCAGTTCGGTGGCGATGAAGTCGGGGTCGTAGCTGGCGAACTCCGGCGTGGCAGGATCGGATTCGCGGAAGATGCGCAGTCGGCTCATGGCAAGGGCGTGAGGCGGCGAGGGGGGACGCTAGGGTAGCAAACCCGGTCCCACGCCCTGTTGCGGAAATGGAACGCCGCGATAACCGCGGGCTATCAGCGCCGGCAGCCGAGCTTGCGCAGCTCCAGTTCGGCCGCGAACAGGAATTCGAAGGCTTCCAGGTGCCGCCGCGCCTCGGCCATGGTGCGGCCCCATGCGTACAGGCCGTGGCCGTCGATCAGGTAGCCCCATAGCGGCTGCCGATCCAGCAGCGCGTCGACCTGCGCGGCCAGGGTCGGCATGTCCTGGGTGTTGGCGAACACCGGCACGTCGATGGCCATCTCGTGGGTGTGGTTGCCGTGGAAGGCCTTCAGCAGTTCGAAGCCCTCCAGCCGGACATGGCCGGCGCCGGCGAACAGGCGCGAGGCCACCGTCTGCACCAGTGAATGCGTGTGCAGCACGCAGCCGATCTCGGGGTAGCGGCGGTACAGCTGCGTATGCAGCAGTGTCTCGGCCGACGGGCGATGGTCGCTGCCGACGGCCTTGCCCTCGAAGTCCACCACCATGATGTCGGCTTCCACCAGCCGGCCCTTGTCGCGGCCGGACACGGTGATGGCGGCATGGCGTTCGTCCAGCCGCTCGGAGAAGTTGCTGCTCGTCGCGGGGGTCCAGCCCAGTTGCGACAGCTCGCGGACGTTGGAAATGATGGACTGTGCTCGGTCGCGCAGTCGGTCGGCGTCGTAGGGCAGGGCGTTCATGGGGCGCATTCTAGCGGAAGCACCGCGAAGACCCGGTGGGATTGATCCTGCTCAATGCGGCGGATCGGGCGGTGGGGAGACACTTCCGTTCCCTTCCGCAGGTGCCCAGCCAGATGAGCCACGATGCCTCCCGCCGACGTTTCCTGACCATTACCCTGACGGCCGCTGCGGTGGCCCCGCTGGCCTGGCACGCGGTACGCGCCGAGGCCGCGGCCCCCGCCGCCCTTCCGCCCCTGGACGGCAACAACCCCACCGCCAAGGCACTCGCCTACAGCGACAACGCCGCCACGGTGAAGCACCCGAAGCACAAGAGTGGCGATCACTGCGCCAACTGCAACTTCTTCAAAGCACCGGCAGGCCAGACTCATGGCCCGTGCACGCTGTTCCCGAAGAACTCGGTCGCCGCGAAGGGCTGGTGCAGCGCCTGGGCCAAGAAGCCCTGATACGTCCGGTTCACGGAAAACAAAAAAAAGGCGCGGTACACCGCGCCTTTTCCTTTGCCCCGATGCCGGCCCCGCTCAGCGCGGCGGCGTGCGCAACCGGCTGTGGCGGTAGCCGTAGACGAAATAGATCAGGAAGCCGACCGCGGTCCAGACGCCCATCAGCATCCAGTTGTGCGCCGTCATCGCCGACAGCAGCGCCATGCAGCTCAGCACGCCCAGCGAGCAGACCAGCCAGGCCGCGGGGATGCGGAACGGACGCGGCAGGTCCGGTTGCGTGCGGCGCAGCACCAGCACGCCCACGCAGACCGAGGCGAACGCGATCAGGGTGCCCATCGAGGTCAGTTCGCCCAGGATGTCGAGCGGGAACAGCGCCGCCAGCAGGGCGATGCCGATGCCGGTGATGACCGTGTTGATGTGCGGCGTGCGGTACTCCGGATGGATCTTGGTGAACACCGGCGGCAGCAGGCCGTCGCGCCCCATGATCATGAAGATGCGGGGCTGGCCGATGATCATCACCAGCACCACCGACGACAGGCCGATCAGCGCGCCGATCTCCACGGTGATGCGCAGCCAGTCGAGCTCCGGGTGCGCCGCCACCGCGGTGACCACCGGTTCGGCGGTGCCCAGCGCGGTATAGGGTACGAGGCCGGTCATCACCGCGGCCATGGCGATGTAGAGGATGGTGCAGATGGCCAACGAGGCCAGCATGCCGACGGGCAGGTCCTTCTGCGGGCGATGCGATTCCTGGGCCGCCACCGAGACCGCCTCGAACCCTATGTAGGCGAAGAACACCATCGCCGCGCCCCGCAGCACGCCGTCCCAGCCGAATTTGCCCGGGCCTTCATTGGCCGGGATGAAGGGCTGCCAGTTGCCCGGGTCGACGTACTGCCAGCCAGCGATGATGACCAGGATGATCAGGCCGGTCTTCAGCACCACCATCGCCATGTTCATGGCCGACGACTTGCGGATGCCCACATAGCACAGCCAGGTCAGCAGCAACACCAGAAGGGCAGCCGGCACGTTGGCGATCGCGCCGGTGGGGCGCAATTGCGCATCCAGCGGCGCGCTGACGAAGGCTTCGGGCAGATAGATGTTCGCGTGTTCGAGCAAACTCAGCAGATAGCCCGTCCAGCTGACCGCCACCGCCGAGGCCGATACGCCGTATTCGAGGACCAGCATCCAGCCGATGAACCAGGCGGTCAGTTCGCCCAGCGTCGCGTAGGTGTAGGTGTAGGCGCTGCCGGACACCGGCACCATCGCGGCGAATTCGGCATAGGCCAGCGCGCAGAACGTGCAGCAGATGGCGGCCAGCACGAACGACAGCATGATCGCCGGGCCGGCGTGGTTGGCCGCGGCCTGGCCTGTGATCACGAAGATGCCGCCACCGATCACCGCGCCGATGCCCAGCGCGGTCAGGCCCCAGGGGCCGAGCGTGCGGCGCAGGCTGAGGCCGTCGGCTTCCTGGTGGGCGGCGTGGGGGTGCTTGGTGGCCAGCAATTGTCGGAGCATCGTGCGTGATCCCGGGACGTTATCGAGGAGTACAACCAAAAAGGCCGGCGATGCGTTCGCCGGCCTTGGGAACCATCAAGCCTGTTGCCTGAGCCTGCTGTTCCAGAAGCCGTAGCTGAAGTAGATCACCAGGCCGAGCAGGGTCCAGCCGACGAACAGCTTCCAGTGCTCCATGAAGGGCTGGACGAACAGGTAAAGGCATGCCAGCACGCCGAGCGGGCAGACCACGATCGCCAGCGGCACCCGGAACGGGCGAGGGATCTCCGGCCGCGTGTAGCGCAGGATCAGCACGCCCGCGCACACGGTGGCGAACGCGAGCAGGGTGCCCATCGACACCATCTCGCCCAGCAGGCCGATCGGCAGGAAGCCGGCCAGCGCCGAGGCGATCACGCCCACGATGATCGTGCCCACGTAGGGCGTCTGGAACTTCGGGTGAACCTTGCCGAAGATCTTCGGCATCAGACCATCCTTGGCCATGCTGTAGAAGATGCGCGGCTGCGCCATCAGCATCACCAGGATCACCGACGTCAGGCCGGCGATCGCGCCGATCTCGATCAGCGTCTTCAGCCACAGCAGGCTGGGATAGGCCTCGAGCGCGGTGGCGACCGGCTTGGCGGTGCCCAGTTGCGTATACGGCATCATGCCCGTCAGCACCGCGCAGACCACGATGTAGATGACCGTGCAGATCGCCAGCGAACCGAGGATGCCGATCGGCATGTCGCGCTGGGGATTCTTCGCTTCGCCGGCGGCGGTGGAAACCGCGTCGAAGCCGATGTAGGCGAAGAACACGATGGCGGCCGCGCGCGTGACGCCTTCGAAGCCGAACTTGCCCGGCCCTTCGTTGGCGGGGATGAAGGGCTGCCAGTTGGCCGGATCCACGTACTGCAGGCCGAAGGCCACGAACAGCAGGATCACGGTGACCTTGATGGCGACCACGATGGCGTTGACGAACGCCGACTGGGTAATGCCCACGTAGCACAGTCCGCTGACGGCAGCGACGATGAAGACCGCCGGCAGGTTGAGGATGGCGCCTGAGCGGATGAATTCCCCGTTCGCCACCGTGAAGGTGGCATTGGCCAGCGCATCGGGGATGGGCACGCCCACCGTGGTGAGGAAACTGTTGAGGTAGCCCGACCAGCCCACCGCGACGGTCGAGGCCGCGAACAGGTACTCCAGCACCAGGCACCAGCCGATGAACCAGGCGATGAACTCGCCCAGCGTGGCATACGAGTACGAATAGGCGCTGCCGGAAACCGGCATCAGCGCCGCGAACTCCGCGTAGCACAGGCCGGCGAGGGCGCAGGCGATGCCGGCCAGCACGAAGCTCAGCATGATCGCCGGGCCGGCATGGTTGGCGGCGGCCTGGCCGGTCAGCACGAAGATGCCCGCGCCGATCACCGCACCCACGCCCAGCATCACCAGATGCTTGGCCGTCAGCGTCCGTTTGAACCCGCTTTCTCCATCCAGGCTACCTTCGACCGGTTCACCGGCATCGACATGGCCTGCCGGTGCGACCGGCTTGACCCTGAACAGAGCTTTGAGCATTCGCAGCGTCCCCTTGAAAGACTGGATGCCGACGAAGAGATCCGCCGGGCGGTGGCAACGGTCATGGAGGCTTGCCCCATGGAAGGCCGTACCTTGCCAAAGCGGGCGGGGGATCACAAGCGCGGGTGCAGCATGGCCGGCGATAATCGCAGTCCAGTTCCTGCCCCTGAGACCGCCACGCCGTGCCCACCCCCCATGACGTCCTCCGCGAACACCTGGCTGCCTATGGGCGACGCTGGCCCGGCGAAAGCGAAGTGGTGGCCCACTTCCTCGCCGTGCTCGATGATCCGGCCGATCCCTTCCTCCGCGACCGGCTGGCGGGACACCTGACCGGGGGCGCGTGGCTGGTGAGTGCGGACGGGCACCGCACGTTGCTGACCCACCATCGAAAGCTGGGGCGCTGGCTGCAGCTGGGCGGCCATGCAGACGGTGACAGCGACATGGCACGCGTTGCGTTGAAGGAAGCGGAAGAAGAGTCCGGCCTGTCCGACCTGTCGGTGGAAGGCGACATCTTCGATCTCGACCGCCACTGGATCCCCGAGCGCAAAGGGGTGCCGGGCCACTGGCACTACGACGTCCGCTACGTCGTTCGGGCCAATGGCAGCGAAGACTATGTGGTCAGCGAGGAGTCGCTGGACCTGGCCTGGCGGGAGATCGCAGCGATCGCCGCGGAGCCGGACGAGTCCCTCAGCCGCATGGCGCGCAAATGGCTGGCGATGCAGACCTCCGTGGGCCAGGGGGATTCGCTGTAGGAGCGCCCCACGGGCGCGATGCTTTCAGCGCAAGGTCTCGAGAGCATCGCTGGCATGGCCCGCTCCTGCAGTGCTTATGCGATCGAGCGCGGCAGCGCTGACCCTGGAGGCGCGACGGTTACCGCTCAATACAGCACGCGCACCCGCAGCGTGCCGTCGATCGCCGCCATCGCATCGCGCAGGCTGGCGGTCTGTTCCTCGTCGGCGGTGACATCGATGACCACGTAACCGACCTTCGGGTCGGTGCGCAGGAACTGGCCGTCGATGTTGATGCCGCGGTCGCGGAAGATGTCATTGATCTGCGACAGCACGCCCGGCACGTTGCGGTGGATGTGCAGGATGCGGCGGCTGCCGTCGTGGCCGGGCAGGGTGACCTCGGGGAAGTTCACCGACGACAGCGTGCTGCCGTTGTCGCTGTAGCGCACCAGCTTGGCCGCCACTTCGATGCCGATGTTGTCCTGCGCTTCCAGCGTGCTGCCGCCGACGTGCGGCGTGAGGATGACGTTGTCCAGGCCCCGCAGCGGCGACTCGAACGACTCGGCGTTGCCTTTCGGCTCCACCGGGAACACATCCACCGCGGCGCCGCCCACGGCGCCGGCCTTCAGGGCGGTGGCCAGTGCGTCGATGTCGACCACGGTGCCGCGCGAGGCGTTGATCAGGTGCGCGCCCGGCTTCATCGCCGCGATCTGCGCCTGGCCGAACATGCCCTGGGTTGCCGGCGTTTCAGGCACGTGCAGCGTCACCACGTCGCTCTGGGCCAGCAGGTCGTCCAGGCTCACGGCGGCGCGGGCATTGCCCAGCGAGAGCTTGGTTTCGATGTCGTGGAAGAGCACATGCATGCCCAGCGCTTCGGCAAGCACGCCGACCTGCGTGCCGATGTGGCCGTACCCGATGATGCCCAGCGTCTTGCCGCGGACTTCATGGCTGCCGGCGGCCGACTTGCTCCAGCCACCACGGTGGCACTCGGCATTCTTCTGCGGGATGCCGCGCATCAGCAGGATGGCCTGGGCGATCACCAGCTCGGCGACGCTGCGCGTGTTGGAGTAGGGCGCGTTGAACACGGGAATGCCGGCCAGCTCCGCCGCGTCCAGGTCGACCTGGTTGGTGCCGATGCAGAAACATCCCACCGCGATCAGGCGGCGCGCCTGCGCCAGGACGTCATCGGTCAGGTGGGTGCGCGAGCGGATGCCGACGATGTGCGCGTCGGCGATGCGCCGCTTCAGCTCGTCTTCCGGCAGCGATTTTTCGTGGAACTCGATCTGGGTGTAGCCCGCCGCGCGGAACGTTTCGACCGCCGTCTGGCTCACCCCTTCCAGCAACAGCACGCGGATGTCCTGCTTCGGGTACGAGGTCTTCTTGATCGACATTGCCGGAAAGGTCGCAGCGGAGGGGAAAGGGCCGCCACTATGCCAGATGGGCGGCATCGATGGTGCGGCGCGCCATGGAACGTCTGGTTGCGGTTTTCCGCGTGGTTGCGGCTGAAACCAAGGTCCGTCTCGGCTGGACGCCACCGCGCATCGCTGGCACGCTGGGCGCCCCCGAAAGTCCTGCCCCCGCAATGAGCGATCCGCGCCTGGAAGCCCTGCAGCACGCCGTTCCGGCGCTGCGATTGAAGAACGATGCCGCCGACCTGGAGCACTACGGTCGCGACTGGACCCGCCGCTGGACGCCGTCGCCGCTGGCGATCGCATTGCCGGCGACGGTCGAGGAGGTCCAGGCTGTCGTGCGTTGGGCGAACCAGCACCGCATCGCCGTCGTCCCGTCGGGCGGACGCACGGGCCTGTCCGGAGGTGCCGTCGCCGCGGACGGCGAACTGGTGCTGAGCCTTGAGCGCATGAACCAGGCGCTGGACTTCAATAAGGTCGACCGCACGCTGACCGTGCAGGCCGGCATGCCGCTGGAAGCCGTGCACAACGCGGCGCGCGAGCACGGTCTTGTATATCCCGTGGATTTCGCCGCGCGTGGCTCCTGCGCCATCGGTGGCAACATCGCGACGAACGCGGGCGGCATCCGGGTGATCCGCTATGGCAACACGCGCGAATGGATCGCCGGCCTGAAGGTCGTCACCGGCACCGGCGATGTCCTGGAACTCAACAAGGCGCTGATCAAGAACTCCAGCGGCTACGACCTGCGCCATCTGTTCATCGGCTCGGAAGGCACCCTGGGCATCGTCGTCGAGGCCACCGTCCGGCTGACCGATCCGCCGCCGCCGACCAACGTCATGCTGCTGGCGCTGCCGTCGTTCGAGGTGCTCATGCAGGTCTTCGCCGCCTTCCGCGAGCGCCTGCAACTGGAAGCGTTCGAGTTCTTCACCGATCGCGCGCTGCACCATGTACTGGCGCACGGCGCGCAGAAGCCGTTCGACGAGAGCCATCCGTACTACGTGGTCACCGAATTCGCGATCGGAGACGAGGCGAGGGAAGCGGCGGCGATGGCGGCCTTCGAGGCCTGCATGGAGCAGGGCTGGGTCAGCGATGGCGTGATCAGCCAGTCCGACGCGCAGGCCGCGCAACTGTGGCGCTTGCGCGAGGGCATTACGGAGGCCTTGGCCCGCTACGTGCCGTACAAGAACGATGTGTCCGTTCGCATCTCCGCCATGCCGGCCTTCCTGGCCGAGACCCAGGCCTTGCTGGGCCAGGCCTATCCGCAGTTCGAGGTGGTCTGGTTCGGCCACATCGGCGACGGCAACCTGCACATCAACGTGTTGAAGCCGGACGGCATGGAGAACGCGGAATTCGTCACCCAGTGCGAGCAGGTCACCAAGGTGCTGGCGGCCTCGCTGAAGCGGCATGACGGCAGCATTTCGGCCGAGCACGGCATCGGCCTGGTCAAGAAGGGCTACCTGGAAAGCACGCGCAGCCCGGAAGAGATCGCCATGATGCGCGGCATCAAGCGGGTGCTGGATCCGAACGGATTGATGAATCCGGGCAAGCTGTTCGACGCGCAAGGGTGATGCGGGTTCATCCGGCACGCGTCGATTGCAGGTAGGCTTTGCGCACCGCGCCGGTGACGGCGTCCCCTCCGGAAACATCCATGTCCCGTTTGATCCTGGCCGGCGTGTTGCTGGCACTTTCCGTCCCGGCCCTGGCCGGCAGCTTCGCCGGCAGCTCTGCGGGCGCCTCGTCCGCCGGTTCGTCGGCATCTTCCGACAGCTCGTCCGGCGACGACAAGATCGTGCTGCAGGCCCGCGAAGACGCAGCCAGCTTCGTCGCCAGCAATGGCCGCATCCGCGGTGCGCAGCTGGAAGCCGCGCTGCGCCACCTGCGCGAGACCGATGAAGCCGCGCGCCGCGCCAGCGACATGCAGCTGGCCCAGGCCATCCTGGCGCGTTGATGTTCTCGCGTCGGCCATGGAGCCGACGCATCGGCGTGGTCCTGGCTTTTGCACTGCTGGGCCACGCGCTTCCTGCCTTCGCCCTTCGCGTCGATCCTGCGGGTCTCGACATGGCCCAGGTCGCGTCCACGCAGGCGCTCGTCGACGATGTACTCGCCCGCTTGCCGCGCAGGTGGCGAGACGGATTGCCGCCAGACCTCATTCTGGGGTGGCGCGCCGATCTTCCGCACGACGTGCAAGGCCGCCGTGTCGGCCACCGGCTGTGGCTCGACCGCGCATTGCTGGATGACGCACGCGTCCCGGCGGCGCGCAAGGCGCTCGTCCACGAACTCGCGCATGCCTATGATCGCACCCATCGCAACGTGTTGTCCGGGGATGCGCGCCTGCGCGAGCTGGCCGGTTGGCAGCGCAGCGTGTTCCGCGTCGCCGGCCGGCGCAGCCGCAACGATTTCACCGCCCGGAGCCCCGATGCCTACGAGCTGACGCGGCCGTCGGAGTTCGTTGCCGTCAATCTCGAACACTTCGTGCTGGACGGCAGTTACGCATGCCGGCGTCCGGCGCTGTACCGGCATTTCGCATCGCATTTCGGCGAGTCGTCCGCGGCGGCCGAATGCGCGCAGGGATTGCCTTTCCTCGAGGCGGATGCGGCGCGCGGCGATGCCTCGCTGCTGGCGCTGGATCCCGCGCGCATCTACGAAGTCGACTACGTGCTGGCCGAGGGCAACAGCGAAGCGATGAGCCGCTGGGGCCACAGCATGCTGCGCCTGGTCGTCTGCGCGCCGGGGCGTGTGCCGGGGCCGGATTGCCGGCTGGACCTTGCCCATCATCGCGTGCTGTCGTTCCGCGCCTTCGTGGGCGACGTGCAGATTTCGAGCTGGCAGGGGCTGACGGGCTCGTATCCGTCGCGCGTATTCCTGCTGCCGCTGGACCAGGTCATCGAGGAATACACGAAGGTCGAACTGCGTGGCCTGCAATCCGTTCCGCTGCGGCTCCAGCGTGACGAGATCGCCTCGCTGCTCGAGCGTGCCGCACAACTCCACTGGAGCTATGACGGGCGCTACTACTTCATCAGCAACAACTGCGCTGTGGAAACCTGGAAGCTGCTGCACGATGGCGTGCCACGACTTGCCGGGGAGCCATTGGCGAGCATCACGCCGACAGGGCTGCTGAGGAAGCTGGAACGGGCGGGCATCGCGGACCGTCGCGTACTGGAGGATGGCGAAAAGGCGCGCCGTCTCGGCTACTACTTCGAACCGATGAGCGCGCGCTACGAAGCGTTGTATTCCGTCGCCCGCCAGGCGCTTGCCCTCCCACACGCCGATGCGCAGGCATGGTTGGCACTCTCGCCGACAGAGCGGGCGCCGTGGCTGTCGCAGGCCGACCTGAAGGCGAGCGCGGCTTTGCTCGTGCTCGAGAACGCCGCGCTGCGCCGCCAGCAGGTGCTGTTGCGCGATGAGCTGAAGCGGCGCTACCTCGGCCGGGACGTGCCTGCCGATGCCGCACACGCCGTGCAGGCGCTGAGAGCGTGGTTGGGCGATACCAGCTTCGTCAGCCAGCCCGCCGAACTCGCGCCGGCAGGGTACGGATTGCCGCAATCGGAGGAACGCGAGCGCATCGCCGTCGAAGCACGGGTGCGTGTCGACAGGCTCCGGGGCGAGGATGCGGTCCTGCGGAAGGACCTGGAGCGCTGGCTTCCCGAAGATCAGCGGGAAGCCCTGCGCGGGATCGAATCGAACGTGGACGCGATCGGTACGCGCCTGCGGGCGTTGGCCGCGGCAGGCGCGCCGTAACCGCGGGTCAGTCCGCGCGGCCGCCGAATTCGCCGGTGGTCGTGTTGACCAGGATGCGTTCGCCGTTGGTGATGTACTCCGGCACCATGATCTCGATGCCGGTATTGAGCTTGGCCGGCTTCGGGCGCTTGGTGGCGGTGCCGCCCTTCAGTTCCGGCGGCGTCTCCACCACTTCCAGCGTCACGTGCTGCGGCAGCTGCAGCGCGACCGGCAGTTCGTCGATCACCTGCACGTAGCAGCCGCTCAGGCCGTCGGTGATGTAGCCGGCGTCGTCGCCGATGACGTTAGCGTCCAGCGTGTACGGCGTGTAGTCCTCGTCGTCGAGGAACACGAACGCATCGCCGTCCTTGTAGGAGTAAGTCGCCTGGCGGCGCAGCAGTTCCACTTCGCTCAGGTTGTCGTCGGCGTCGAAGCTGGCATCCAGCTTGTTGCCGCCCGGCACGCTGTACATGATGAAGCGGAAGCGCACGTTGCCGCCGCGGCCCTGCGGCGAGCTGCGCTCGATGTCGCGGATCTGGTACACGCCGCCGTTGTGTTCGACGACGTTGCCCTTCTTGATGTCAAAAGCCTTCATGGATGAACCGTCAGTAGGAAAGGAAAGAGGAAAGCGATGGCTTACTTCGGCGCCAGCCGCACGGCGCCGTCCAGGCGGATCGTCTCGCCGTTGAGATAGGGATTGCCGAGGATGTAGGCGACCAGGTCGGCGAACTCTTCCGGCTTGCCGAGGCGGGACGGGAAAGGGATCGATGCGCTGAGCGACTGCTGCACCGCCTCCGGCATGCCATCGACCATCGGGGTCCAGAAGATGCCGGGCGCCACGGTCATCACGCGGATGCCGAAGCGCGACAGTTCGCGCGCCATCGGCAGGGTCATGCCGACCACGCCGCCCTTCGAGGCCGAATAGGCCGCCTGGCCGATCTGGCCTTCGTAGGCCGCCACGCTCGCCGTGTTGACGATGATGCCGCGCTCGCCGTCGGCGTTCGGGGTGTTGTGCTGCATCGCGTCCGCGGCCGCCTTGGCCACGTTGAAGCTGCCCACCAGGTTCACCATCACCGTCGCCTGGAAGGTGGACAGCGGCATCGGGGCCTCCTTGCCCAGCACGCGTCCGGCACCGAGGATGCCGGCGCAGTTGATCGCGGCATTCAACCCGCCCAGGAATTCCCGGGCCGCGGCGATGTTCGCCGTGACGCCGGCTTCGTCGGTCACGTCGGTGCGGAAGTAGCGGACGTTGAGGTCGCCCAGTTCGGCGACGGCGGCCGCACCCTTGTCGTCGTTGACGTCGAACAGCGCAGCCTTGCCGCCGTGCTGGACCAGGTGCCGGGCGACGGCCAGTCCCAAGCCGGAAACGCCGCCGGTGATGACGGCACGGGTATCAGAGAGCTGCATGCGACGGACCTGCTGCGGAAAGGCCGGCATTTTACGCG
This sequence comes from uncultured Pseudoxanthomonas sp., assembly GCF_947498795.1. Classification (NCBI taxonomy): domain Bacteria; kingdom Pseudomonadati; phylum Pseudomonadota; class Gammaproteobacteria; order Lysobacterales; family Lysobacteraceae; genus Pseudoxanthomonas; species uncultured Pseudoxanthomonas sp. The sequence goes on from NZ_CANMLQ010000001.1 coordinate 996,685, forward strand.
ATGGCGGGTGGGGGGTGGCACGACTGGAGTAGCTCGTGTGGGAGCGACGTCAGTCGCGAACCTTTTACGGTAAGCCCCATCGCGACTGGCGTCGCTCCCACAACACGCAGGCGAGCGCCGCTCAGGCGTGCAGCACCCGCTCCAGCGACGCATCGGCAAGGCGGCGGGCGAACTCGTCGGGCGACAGGCCGGGGGCGAACAGGAAGCCCTGGCCGACGGGCACGCCGAGATTCAGCAGGAACTGCCGCTGCGCCTCCGACTCCACGCCCTCGGCGACCAGGCCCAGGCCCAAGCTGCGCGCGATCGCCGAGACCGCCTGGCAGACCGCCACGTCGGACCGGTTGTTCGGCACGCCCTCGGTGAACAGCGGGCTCAGCTTCAGGCCGTGGATCGGCAGGCGGCGCAGGTAGTTCAAGGCGCTGTAGCCTTCGCCGAAATCGTCGATGGTCAGCAGCACGCCCAGCTGGCGAAGGTCGGCGAAGGTGCGCAACGTGGCGGGCGCATCCTCGATCAGCACGCGCTCGGTGAACTCGAGCTCAAGCGCACTGCCGGGCAGGTCGAATTCTTCGAGGATGGTGCGCACGCGCTCTGCGAGGTCGTCGCCGGCGAACTGCCGGTACGACACGTTGACCGCCACCCGTACGATCCCCAGGCCCATGTCGCGCCACGTGGCGACCTGGCGGCAGGCTTCGCGCAGCACCCAGCTGCCGATGCGCACGATGTCGCCGGTGGTTTCGGCGTGGCTGATGAACACGTCCGGGCGCAGCTCGCCCAGTTGGTGGTTCTGCCAGCGGATCAGCGCTTCGCCGGCGATGATGCGGCCGTTGCGCAGGTCGACTTGCGGCTGGTACACGAGGCGGAATTCCTCGTTGTCCACGGCGCGGCGCAGTTGCGTCTCAATCTGCAGGCGGTCCTGTTGCCGCTGCGCCAGCTCCTGGGTGAAGCTCTGCCAGCCGTTGCGCGCGCGATGCTTGCTGTCGTACATCGCGATGTCGGCGTTCTGGATCAGCTGCTGCGGACGCAGGCCATCGCCCGGCGCGATCGCCAGGCCGATGCTGGCGGTGATGGCGAATTCGTCCTTGCCGAAGCGGAAGGCGTCGGCGAAGGCGCCGAGCACGGCATGTGCCATCGTTTCGGGCAGGTGCGGGTCGTCGCCGGCATCGCAGATCACCAGGAACTCGTCGCCGCCGAAGCGGGCGATCATGCCGTCGGTGCCGACCGCGCCGCGGATGCGGTCGGACGCCTGCACCAGCAGTTCGTCGCCGGCGTTGTGGCCCAGCACGTCGTTGACCATCTTGAAGCGGTCCAGGTCGATGTACAGCACCGCAACGCGCGCGCGCTCCGGATCGGCCAGCCGCGCGCCCAGCTCGGTTAGCACGGCATCGCGGTTCATCAGCCCGGTCAGCGGGTCGGTGCGCGCCTGGATGCGCAGCATCTCCTCGGCCTGCTTGTCCTGAGAGATGTCCTGCATGGTGCCGGTGATGCGGGATGCGCCGGGATCGCCGGGTTCGGCGTCGCCGATCACGCGGATCCAGAACGGGTGGCCGTCGGCCTGCGTGCCTTGCAGTTCCAGGTCGAACCCCTGGCCGCCGGCGGTGATCAGGTCCAGCGCGCTGCGCAGGCGGCGGCGGTCGGTCTCGCGCAGGCACGACAGCATGTCGGCGAGCGTGACCAGCGGGCGTGCCGCACCGAGGATGCGCTGGGCCTCGTCGGTCAGGTACATCCGGTCGCGTCCCAGGTCCCATTCCCAGCCGCCGATGTGCGCCAGCGACTGCGCGCGGTCGAACAGCGCGCTGTCGCGCTTGAGCTCGGTGACATCGCTGAACAGCGTGCTCACCTGCGACGGCACGCTGGCGCCCGGTGCGAACTGCGGCACCGACGTGGCGGTGAGCCACAGCAGCTGCTTCTTCTCGCGGTGGTAGAGCCCCAGCAGTACGCTCTCGATCATCTGGCCGGAGTCGAGCGCGCGTTGGGCCGGCAGTTCATGGCGCGCCATCTCGCGGCCGTGTTCGTCGACGATATGCCAGCGGCCGAGCGCCAGTTCCTGGTCCGCGCGCTGGTCTTCGCGGATGCCGAAGATGCGCATCGCCGCACCGTTGCAGTACTGCACTTCCATGTCGCGGTTGTGCACCACGATGCCCTTGTCGATCGTCTCCATCAGCTCGCGGTAGCGCATTTCCGCCAGCCGGCGGCTACTGATGTCGCGCGCGACGGCGACGATGCTCTTGCGCCCGTCGAAGTTGATGTTGGCCGAGTGCACTTCGACCGGGAACCGCGTCCCGTCACCGCGCATGTTGGTGACCTCGATCACGTAGGTCTCGCCGCGGTTGAGCGTCTCCCAGACGGGCACCAGGTGGTCGCGCGGCAGGTCGGGATTGAGCACGTTGATGTTGCGGCCGACGATCTCTTCGCGTGGCCGTTTGTACGCCAGCATGCCGGCCTGGTTGAGGTCCAGGATGGTGCCGTCCTCGGCGATGATGCTGACCGGGTCGGGTACGGCGTCGAACAGGTTGCGATAGCGCGAGCGTTCCGTCTCCGCGTCGTGCTGCTTGGCCAGCAGTGCGTCGCGCGCCTGGCGCAACAGATCGGCGTGCGGGCCGTCGGCCGCGGCCGCGCGTTCGAGTGCGGCGGCCAGCGCCATCACGTCGACGTCGCTGGCGCGGCTCTGGTTCATGCCGCGGCCAATGCCTTGCCGACGCGGCTGCCGGTTTCGCGTCCCAGACGGCTCGCCAGCCAGCGGCCCGTCTCCGCCAGCAGGTCCAGATCGACGCCGGTGCGCATGCCCAGGCCGTGCAGCAGATAGATCACGTCCTCGCTGGCGACGTTGCCGCTGGCGCCCTTGGCATACGGGCAACCGCCGGCGCCAGAGACGGCAGAATCGACCACGCGTATGCCCACCTCCAGGCAGGCCAGGATGTTCGCCAGCGCCTGGCCGTAGGTGTCGTGGAAATGCACGGCCAGCGCGGAGAGCGGGACTTCTGCAGCGACAGCCTTGAGCATGTCGGCGGCCTTGCGCGGCGTGCCGACGCCGATGGTGTCGCCCAGCGAGATTTCGTAGCAGCCCATCGCATGCAACTGACGCGCCACGCGCACCACGTCGGCCACAGGCACGTCGCCTTGGTACGGGCAGCCGAGCACGGTGGAGACGTAGCCGCGCACCTTGATGCCATCGGCGGCGGCACGTTCAAGCACCGGGCGGAACCGTTCGATGGACTCATCGATGGAGGCGTTGATGTTCTTCCGGTTGAAGGCCTCGGAGGCGGCCGTGAACACCGCGACTTCGTCCACGCCGACGGCGCGGGCGCGGTCGTAGCCGGTTTCGTTCGGCACCAGCACCGGGTACGCCGTGCCCGGGCGTCGCTGGATGGCGGTGAAGACCTCGGCGGCGTCGGCCAGCTGCGGCACCCATTTCGGGCTGACGAAACTGGTCGCCTCGATGCTGGGCAGGCCGGTGCGCGACAGCCGGTCGATCAACTCCACCTTGTCCGCGGTGGCCACGAGGGTCTTCTCGTTCTGCAGGCCATCGCGTGGACCGACTTCGACGATGCGGACGAAATCCGCGGGGGCGGGCAGGGTGTCCATCACCGCTTCCCGTCCTTCGCACGGCGCATGCGCAGCGTCTTGTCGCGCCCGTCGAAGGCGTCGAACAGGGCGGGCTCGTCCGTCAGCAGCTTGCGAAGTTGCTCGGGCCTGCCTTCGAACACATACGTGCTGGCGTCGGCCTCGCGCGGCTTCAGCGAACCCTGCTGCACGCGTTGCATGATGTCCACCGTGTCGAGCATCGCGATCTGCAGCGTATCGTTGCGGATGCGGTATTTCAGCAGCGTGACGGCTCCGGGCGGCATGCCTTTCGGGATCGGTGGCGCGGCGGCCTTGCCGGTACCGAACAGGCCTTCCAGTTCGCGATAGCCGAGGGCGAGGTAACGCTGGCCGTCCAGTTCGAACCCGAGTGCGGTGAACTGCGGCGCATCGGTGCGCGCTTCGTCGTGCAGGCGCACGCGGCACGTGGCGTCGACGTCGGCGTAGTCGTCCTTGCCCAACGGCACCCGGTCCTGCGGGCTGTCCGGCAACGGGATCCAGCGACCGACCAGCGCGGGGTCGCAGGCGAGGGGCGCCGGCGGCTGTTCGAACATCACGCAGCCGCCCAGCGTGCAGGCCACCAGCAGCACGAAGGCGACACGCGACGATGACGGCCGGGCGAACCTCACTCGAGCGCCACCAGGACGGTATCGGCCTCGACGAAGTCGCCGGCGGCCACCCGCAGTTCCGCGACCACGCCGGCACGCGGCGCCTTGACGGCCAGCTCCATCTTCATAGCTTCCATCACCAGCAGTTCCTGTCCTGCTTCCACGTTGTCCCCCGCCTTCGCCTTGACGACCACCACGCGACCCGGCATCGGCGCAATGATGCGGCCGTCCCCGCCACTGTCGCCGCCGGACACGCGCCGGTACGCCGGCAGCGTCTCCAGCATGGCGCGGCGCTCCCCGTCGTGCAGGGTGACGCGGCTGCCGTGGCGGTGGACGCGGAAGCGCCGGGCCTCATCATGGATACGCAACTCGAGCAGCCCAGCGGTCAGGCGCGCCCCCTCCACCGGGTAGCTCGCTCCCTCGATATCCACGGCGTAGCGCCCCGCATGACCGTGGGCCAGCACGTCCCAGCGCTGGTCGCGGTGCAGGAAGGCCAGGGGTCGACGCCCGGCATGCCCCAGCCGCCAGCCGTCGGCGATGGCCCACGGCGAGCCCGGATCCGTGGAGACGGCGCCTGCACCGCGCGCCGACGCTTCCTGTTCCAGCAGCACGGCCACGGCCGCGCCCACCTGCTGGTCGTGCGCCAGCGTGGCGGCGGGCATGAACTCTTCCAGGTGACGGTCGAGGTAGCCGGTGTCGATGCGGCCCTCGACGACGGCCGGGTGGCGCGCCAGCCGTTCGAGGAAGCCGATGTTCGACTTCGGCCCCACCATGTCGCAGTCGGCCAGCGCATCGCGCAGGCGGGCAAGTGCGGTCGGCCGATCCTCGCCCCAGACGATCAGCTTGGCGATCATCGGATCGTAGAAGATGGTGACCAGGTCGCCTGCCACCACGCCGCCATCGATGCGCACGTGCGGCGACGGCGTCGGCAGCACCAGCGACTCCAGCCGTCCCGATCCCGGCAGGAAACCGGCTTCCGGATCCTCCGCATACAGGCGGACTTCGATGGCATGGCCCCGCTGCACGATGGCGTCCTGCGCCAGCGGCAACGGCTCGCCGGCCGCCACGCGCAGCTGCCATTCCACCAGGTCCAGCCCGGTGACCAGCTCGGTGACCGGATGCTCCACCTGCAGGCGCGTGTTGATCTCCATGAAATAGAACCGGCCGTCGGGATCGACGATGAATTCCACCGTGCCGGCGTTGGCGTAGTCGATGGCCTGCGCTGCCTTCACGGCGGCGTCGCCCATGGCGGTGCGCAGGGCGGGCGTGAGGAACGGCGATGGCGATTCCTCCAGCACCTTCTGGTAGCGGCGCTGCGCCGAGCACTCGCGCTCGTTGAGGTGCAGCGTGTGGCCATGCGTGTCGGCGAACACCTGGATCTCGATGTGGCGCGGCGACTGCACGTAGCGCTCCAGCAGCACGCGGTCGCGACCAAACGCGTTGGCGGCTTCGCGCTGGCAGCTCTCGAGCTGCGCGATGAAGTCTTCCAGCCGATGCACGACGCGCATACCCTTGCCGCCGCCGCCGTGCGCCGCCTTGATCATCAGCGGAAAGCCGATGCGCGCGGCTTCGCGCGACAAGGTGTTCGGTGACTGGTCCTCGCCCGTGTAGCCAGGGACGACCGGCACGCTGGCGGCTGCCATCAGCTCTTTCGCGCCGGCCTTGCTGCCCATCTTGCGCATGGACGCACCGGACGGGCCGATGAACGCCATGCCGGCCGCCACGACCGCATCGGCGAAGTCGGCGTTCTCCGACAGGAATCCGTAGCCCGGATGGATGGCTTCGGCGCCGGTCCGCTTCGCAGCCTCGATGATGGCGTCGCCCCGAAGGTAGCTGTCGGCCGGACGCGGCCCGCCGATCAGTACCGCCTCGTCCGCCTGGCGGACGTGCTGCGCGTCAGCATCGGCCTCGGAATAGACCGCCACGGTGCGGATGCCGAGCCGGCGGCAGGTGCGGATGACGCGGCAGGCGATTTCGCCACGGTTGGCGATCAGGATCTTGGAGAACATCAGGCGTCGGTATCCGCAGGCAAGTGGCACACCGCTTCGATGTTGTGCCCGTCCGGGTCGATGGCGAAGGCGCCGTAATAGGTGGGGTGGTAGTGGGCGCGCAGGCCTGGCGCGCCGTTGTCGCGTGCGCCGGCGGCCAGCGCCGCTTCGTGGAACGCATCGACCTGCGCGCGGCTGCCCGCGGTGAAGGCGATATGCGAGCCGCGACCGGGCGCACCGCTGCCCGTGCCGACCCAGAAATGCGGGCGACCTGGCGGGCCGAAACCGCAGCCCTGATAACGACCGGTCATTTCGCGCGTCACCTCCATGACGATGCCATAGCCCAGCGGCGCGAGCACGCGCTCGTAGAACGCACGGCTGCGCGCGTAGTCCGCGACTTCGATTCCCAGATGGTCGATCATCGATTCAATCCTTCGCCCAGCGGGGCGCACGCTTGTCGAGGAAGGCGGACAGGCCTTCCTGGCCTTCCTCCGAAACCCGCAGCGCGGCGATGAGGTCGGCATTGTCGGCATCCAGCCGGTCGCGGTCCACGCCGCTCGCGACGCGCGCCACCAGGCGTTTCGCAGACGCGGCCGCATGCGGGCCGGCCATCAGCAGCCACGAGACCTGCCGCTCCACGGCGGCATCCAGCGCATCGGCGGCCACCACCTCGTGCAGCAGCCCGATCCGCAACGCGGTGGCGGCATCGAAGACCTCAGCGGTGGCGAACCAGCGCCTGGCCTCGCGTTGGCCGATCGCCGCGATGACATACGGGGAAATCACCGCCGGCAGCAGGCCCAGCTTGCTTTCGGTGAGGCCGAACTTCGCCTCCGGCACACCGATGGCGATATCGCAGCAGGCCACCAGGCCGACGCCACCACCGAACGCAGCGCCCTGAACGCGCGCCACGGTGGGTTTCGGCAGTTCGTCCAGCGTGCGCATCAGCCGGGCGAGTGCGAGGGCGTCGTCGCGGTTCTCCGCCTCGCTGGCCGAGGCCATGCCGCGCATCCAGTTCAGGTCGGCGCCGGCCGAAAAGGACGCGCCACTGCCTTCCAGTACCACCACCCTGACGGTGGCGTCGCGGGCGATCTGCTCCAGGGCCGCCGTCAGCGCGGCGATGAGGCCGGCGTCGAAAGCGTTGTGGAGGGTGGGGCGGTCCAGCCGCAGGCGCACCACGGCGCCGGTGCGGGTCACTGCCAGAGGGTGTATCTGCGGTGATACCGCCATGCCTGCCATTCCGTGCTGGGTCGCCGAATGATAGCGGCACAGTCCGTTGCGGCCGTCGTGCAGTGCGGCGGTGCTACAATGAGAACAATTCGCATTTGAGGGCTTTGCGTGATCCTGACCGAACTCCCCTGGCGCACCCCCGCCATCGTCGACGCCGTCGAGGACCACGGTCCGCAGGACACCATTGCCCGCCGCCTGCGCGAACTGGGCTTCGTCAACGGCGAGGAAGTCGAAGTGGTCGCGAAAGGTCCGTTCGGCGCCGAGCCGCTGCTCGTGCAGGTCGGGTTTACCCGGTTCGCACTGCGCCGTTCCGAAGCCGCGCGCGTGCGCCTGCGCAACGGAGGCGCGACGTGAGCGCGGCCGAAGCATCGACGTTGCGGCTGGCGCTGGTCGGCAACCCGAACTGCGGCAAGACGGCGCTGTTCAACCAGTTGACCGGCAGCCGGCAGAAGGTGGCGAACTACGCCGGCGTGACGGTGGAGCGCAAGGAAGGGCGGCTGCATTCCGCCGGCTCCGGCCGCAGCTACGCGGTGCTGGACTTGCCGGGCGCGTACAGCCTGCACGCCGCCAGCCTGGACGAGGCGGTCACGCGCGATGTCTGCCGCGGCTTCTATCCCGGCGAATCCGCCCCCGATGTGCTGGTCTGTGTCGTGGATGCCACCAACCTGCGCCTGCACCTGCGCTTCGCGCTGGAAGTGCGTGAACTCGGCAAGCCGATGATCCTCGCGGTCAACATGATGGACGCCGCCCAGCGACGCGGGATCACCATCGACCTGGCGGCGTTGGAGCGGGAGCTCGGCGTGCCCGTGGTCGAAACGATCGCGGTCAGGCACGGTGGCGCGCGTGCGCTGGTGGATCGCATCGATGCGGTGGCCGCACATCCGCATGAGCCCCGCCTGCGACTTGGGGAAGGTGCAGACCTGCACGCGGAAACGCGCCGCCTGCTGTCGCTGGCGGTGAGCATGCCCACGCGCACGGGCAGGATCGAGGACGCGCTGGACCGCTGGCTGCTGCATCCGGTATTCGGGCTGCTGGCGCTGGCGGTGGTGATGTTCCTGATCTTCCAGGCGGTATACGCCTGGGCCACGCCGCTCATGGACCTGATCGAGGCGGGCAGTGGCGCGCTGGGTGCGTGGGTCGGCGGCTTGTTGCCGGAAGGTCCGCTCAACAGTCTGCTGGTCGACGGCGTCATTGCCGGTCTGGGCGGCGTGATCGTGTTCCTGCCGCAGATCCTGATCCTGTTCGCCTTCATCCTGGCGCTGGAAGAAAGCGGCTACCTGCCGCGTGCTGCGTTCCTGCTGGACCGGATGATGGCATCGGCCGGTCTGTCGGGACGTTCCTTCATCCCGCTGCTGTCGAGCTTCGCCTGCGCCATCCCGGGCATCATGGCGACGCGCAGCATCCAGGACCCGCGCGACCGCCTGGCCACGATCCTGGTCGCACCGCTGATGACCTGTTCGGCGCGCCTGCCGGTGTACGCGCTGCTGATCGGCGCGTTCATCCCGCAGAAGACCGTCTGGGGCGTCTTCAACCAGCAGGGTCTGGTGCTGTTCGGCCTGTATGCCGCCGGTATCGCCAGCGCATTGATCGTGTCGTGGGTGATGAAGAAGTGGCGCCGCGACAAGAGCGAGCATGCGCTGCTGCTGGAACTTCCGTCCTACCGCATCCCGCACCCACGCGACCTGATGATCGGTCTGTGGGAGCGGGCGATGATCTTCCTGAAGCGCGTCGGCGGCATCATCCTTGCCTTGACCATCCTGCTGTGGTTCCTCCTGAACTTCCCGGCGGCACCGGCCGACGCGGTGGGGCCGGCCATCGACTACAGCTTCGCGGGACGCATCGGCCATGCCATGGCCGTGTTCTTCGCGCCGCTGGGCTTCAACTGGCAGATCTGCATAGCGCTGATCCCCGGCCTGGCCGCGCGCGAAGTCGCGGTGTCCTCGCTGGCCACGATCTACGCGCTCTCCGCCGCCGACGATGATGCCGCCATCCAGGCGCTGACGCCGGTGATCAGCGACGGCTGGTCGCTCGCGACCGCACTGTCGTTGCTGGTGTGGTTCATCTACGCCCCGATGTGCATTTCGACGTTGGCGACGATCAAGCGCGAGACCAACTCGTGGAAGCAGATGGGTTTCGCGACGTTCTACCTGTTCGCGCTGGCGTATCTGGCGTCGTTGGTGACGTACCAGCTCGCCCGTGCGCTGGGCGCCGGCTGAGCATGGACCTCTCGCTCTCCCTGCAGTACGCCGTCATCGCCATGCTGGTGGTGGCCAGCGCGTGGGTGGTGCTGAAGAAGCAGTTCCCGGGGCCGTTGCGCAGGGCGCGGATCGCACTGGCGCTGCCCCTGTTGCGCGAAGGCAGCCCGAACTGGCGGCAGGCCCTGGGGAGATGGATCGCACCGGCGGGCAGCGTGGTCAACGGCCGGATCGCCGGCAAGGACTGCGGCGGCTGCGACGGGTGTGGTTGAGCGTGCCGTTCAGCCGTAACGGATCGCCAGCCCCGCGATCCCCAGTCCCGCTAACACCATGAATGAAACGACCGTGGTCAAGCGATTGCCGGCCGCTGCCGCGATGCTGATCCGGTGGCGCGCCGCATAGGCCCAGTCGCACAACGTCATGCCGATCGCCGCACTCGCCAACGCCAGCAACCACGGCGAAGGCAGGTCATGCATGGGCAGGGCGCGAACGAGCCAGCTGGTGCCGATGGCGAAACGCAATGCATCGAAGAACTGGCGGAAATGCACGAGTGCGGCCGGCAGCACGAGCGCGAACGCCAGTGCCGGCACGTGCGGCAGCCACCACGCCATCAGCAGGCCGGCGACGGACAGCCAGACGGGCATCAGGGCCAGCCAGGGCGACCGCGCGCTGGCGGGCCGTTCCCGCCAGGCCCACAGGGCACGCATCGCATGCCAGATGCACAGCATGGCGGCGACGGCGATGAAGGTCAGCGCCATCATGCGTTGCTGCCGCTCGGACGGGAGTCCGACCAGGGCACACAGGCCGACGATGGCAAGCGTCGCGAGCGTGGCCGTCAACAGCACGGTGGCCCAGCGCCACGGGCCGGCATAGAACGGGTCGGCAAGGCGTTCGTAGAAAGCCTGTTGCTCGCCCTCCAGGCCGGGCACGTCGTCGCCGTAATCCGCGGTCAATCGCTGCGACAGGCGCGCGGCGCGGAATGCGAAGCCCGGCACGCAGGCGAGCAGCAATGCGAGCGGCCATCGGAACGGACGCTTCAATTGCCGGATGGTGAGCGGCCTGTCCTCGTCGAACGCGTCCGTATTCTCCGAAGCTACCGCCTCCAGCACCTGCTGGCGTCGCCCGATCCATTCCGGCGCGGTGAAACCGAAGAAGTCCGCAAGCACCGCCAGTATCGCCGGCCTCACCTGGACATCCTCCTGGAGGAGGCTCCCGAAGATCGCCTGCCCGACGCGTTGCTTCGCGTCGAGGCTGTACAAGCCGGGATGGTGTTCGAGGTGGTCGCGGAACGCCGAGGGCAGGTCCGTCCCGGCCCGCGCCATTAGCGCCTCGCGCACGCTGTCCTCGTCGAACCGTTCGGCTGGCGGCAACGGGTCGAAGGCGCCTGCCTGCGAAAGGATCGCCGCGGCATCCTGCTTCCACGCATCCTGCGCTGTCGCTGGCTCGGGGTGCGGATCATCCGCGGTGAACTCGAGCACGCCATCGCGCTGCACGGACAGCGCTTCCTGGTAGGCCTCGTGCAGGCGCTGGAAGGCGGCGGGATCCTCGTCGGGACGTGTGGTCTTCAGCAGGCGCGCATAGGTACGCTTGATGGTGCGCTCGTCGGCGTCCGGCGGCAGTCCGAGGAGGGAAAACGCGTCGCTCACGCCGCGGCTCCGGAGCAGCGGGACACGGACAGCATCGCCAGCAACCCGATCCAGATGGCACCGCCGAACATCCACGCCAAGTGGCTGGACGACGAGGGTGGCGAGGCTTCCGTATAGGGTCTGCGTATTGCGTGGGCATCCTCGAGCGTCATGTGCGCGTGCCGCTCCAGTGCCGTGACGAACGGTTCAAGACGCGCGCGTGCGGGCCCCGGCATGTCCAGTTCCAGAAAGTGGAGGACGGCCGCCATGTGCCGCGGTGGCAGGGCCGGCGCTTGAAGCAACGCGTAGACGATCTGGTGGGCGAAGGCTTCGCGCGCGCCGACCGAATAGAACGCCGGGTGGGCTTGAAGCCATCCGAGGACATCGCGGCCGCTGGCCGTGCGCGAAACGTCGGATAGCGCAGTGATGAACATGCCGATCTCGAACCGGGGAGCGTCGACAGGATCAGGCTCGGCGGGAATCGTGGCCCGCTCGACGGCAGGGAGCGCGGGCGATGTGTCGATGCCCGTGTCGGATCGTGCTGCGGGCGCATTGCCGCCCAGCCGGTGCATGCACGCCTGGTAGGCCTCGTTGATGCGCTGGAAGCCCTCGGGATCATCGTCGGGCCTGTGGCGTTTCAGCAGTCGGGCGTACGCGCGCCTGACCGTACGTTCGTCCGCGTCTGCGTCGATGCCGAGCGCCTCGAAAGGCCACACGCTCACGCCTGCGACTCGATGTGCTCGAGCATCCGGGCGAACTGGCTGCGGTGTTCGCGGATCTGCAGGGGGTCCTGGCCGTCCAGGATCGCGCGGAAGCGCACCAGCGCATCCTGCAGGTCGCGACGTGCCCACAGCAGCTCTTCGTACAGGCGTTCGGCACGCGCGATCACCAGGAGATTCTCCTGCTGGTCGCGTGGATGCACCTTCAGTTCCGACAGCGCGGCCAGGCGCTGGCGGATCTCGTCCGGCGTCAGTACGCCGGGGTTCTGCTGCAGGACGACCTCATGCGTCTGGCCGGTCGCCACGATCGTGGCTTCCACCTGCAGCAGACCGTTCACGTCGTAGGTGAATCGGATGTCCACCGGATTCTCGCGCGCTGCGCGTGCCGGGACCTTCACCGAGATGGTACCCAGCTTGACGTTGTTCTCTACCCGCGGGCTCTCGCCCTGGTAGATGTTGAACTCCACCTGCGTCTGCAGGTCGCGCATCGGCTGGTAGCGTTCGACGCGGCTGACCGGCACCGTCGCGTTGCGATGGATGATCGGGGAGAAGAGGCCAGTGGTGACCTGCCCATGTCCGTCGTCCTGCGCGGTATCCACGCCCAGCGAATGCGGACACACGTCGGTGAGGATGATCTCTTCCAGCGACTCGTCGCGCGCCTTCATTCCGGCCGCAACGGCCGCACCCAGCGCGATCGCCTCATCCGGGTTGATGTGCCGCAACGGCAGGCGACCGAACATGCGCGACACGAGGCGCGCGGTCAGCGACATCCGCGATGCACCGCCGACCAGGATGATGTCGTCCAACTGCCCGGGCGCCAGCCGCGCGTCGCGCATGGCCCGCTCCAACGGTGCGCGCATGCGCTGGACCAGCGGCTCGCACAGTCGCGAGAAGCCCGCCTCGTCGACCTGCCAGCGGCTCGACGCTCCGCCCACCACGAAATCCACATCGACCGGGCCGCCGGATGTGTTCGAAAGTTCGCGCTTGGCCGACTCCAGTCGGCGCCTCAGCTGGGCGTCCTCGCTGGCTGTCAGGTCTTTCGGTTCGATCCTGAGTTCGCGCAGGCAGGCGTCTCGCAGCGCGGAAAGGAAATCCTCGCCGCCGAGGAAGTTGTCGCCGGCGCTGGCGTGGACCTCCATCACCCCATCGAACATTTCCAGGATCGAGACATCGAAGGTGCCACCCCCGAGATCGAAGACGAGGAAGCGGCCGCCGCCGTCGCGCTGCTGCAGTCCGTAGGCCATGGCGGCGGCGGTCGGCTCGTTGATGAGCCGTTCGACCTTGATGCCCGCCAGTTCACCGGCGATGCGGGTGGCCTTGCGCTGGGCGTCGCCGAAGTACGCGGGAACGCTGATCACGGCCTCGGTGACCGGCGCGCCGAAGTGACTCTCCGCATCGGCGATCAACGCACGCAGCACGAGTGCCGACAGCTCTTCGGGGCGCAGCGCATGCTGGCCGAGGCGGGTGACGCGGTTGGTACCCATCCAGCGCTTGAAGCTGGCGACGGTGCGCTGCGGGTGGGTGATCAGGCGGTCCACGGCGGCGCGTCCGACGATGAGCGTTTCGTCCGCGTCCACGCTCACCACGGAGGGTGTCAGCAGTTCACCCAGCGCGTTCGGAATGAGCACGGGACCGTTGGGCCCGTGGTAGCCGATCAACGAATGCGTGGTCCCAAGATCGATGCCGACGATCATCCAGCCCCCTGCTGGCGTCCTTGTCGACACCGAGTGTAGCCGGGCAGCGTGGCGGCGGGGAGGGCGTCAGTGCCGCGTGCGCCGACCTGTCGCCTTCCCCGTCGCAGGGTTGAGTTCGACCGACAGCACGAAGCTGCGCTGCTCGTGCGGCTGCATGGCGCCGACGCCGACGACCTGCCGCGTCACTTCCTCACCCCGGTCGTTGCGGATGGACAGCACGACGCTGTATTCCCAGGCCGCGCCTTCGGCAGGCGGTTGCAGCGTGCCCTCGATCCGCAGCGGAGTCAGCGCGGGCGCCGCGTTGGCGCCCGCGCCGGGTTCGAAGCGCAGGTGGTGGCGGCAGCCGGGGCAGACCGCCGCACTCTCCAGGATGGTCGCCTTGCAGTGCGGGCAGGTACGGGTGGCGCCGGCAGTGCCGGGGCGGGGTTGGCTCATGCGGCGGCGCCGGGCTCCGTGCTGCCGGACTTGCCGGCCTTGGCCGCGGGCTCATCCCAGCCGAAGTCGGCCTGGCCGCGCATCCGCGATCCGGCGGCCACGGTGAGCGACCCCGCCTTGACGTCACCGACCAGCACGCCCGAGGCGAGCAGTTCGACGCGCGCCGCGGATTCGATGTTGCCCTCGAGTTCGCCGGCGATGGTGACCTTCTTCGCCCGCACGCCGCCGTTGAGCTTGGCGCCGGTCTCGATGGTCAGGTCGCCCTGCACGTTCACGTCGCCCTTGAAACGGCCGGCGATGCGAATGTGGCCCGTACCCTCGATCTTGCCCTCGATGGTCAGGTCTGCCGCGATCAAAGACTCCTTCAGCGATTCCGCTGGCGCGACGCGCTCGACCGGCCGCGTGCCCGGCGGTGCGGTGACGGCGGGGGAAAAGTCGGCGGCAGACGTATCGCGCAGCGGGACCGGCGACGGCTCGGGCGGCAGGGGGGCGGCGTCCTTCTTCGCGGGGCCTTGGTCTTTCCAGATGGACATGCAGGGGATGCTCCAGTTGACGTGGACACCGGACTATCGCGGCTGGCGGAGTTCCACGTTGTGACCCGTGCGGACAATCAGGCCGATCGCCAAGCGGGGGAAAGTCCGGTTCATCGCGCAGTAGGGCATGTGTACGCGCCGCTCACAACCCTGACAAGGCATCAGCGCCCGCCTGCGATGTCGACGAAGGCCCCTGTCGTGTAGCTGGCCCGCTCCGACAGCAGCCACAGGATCGCTTCCGCGACCTCATGCGGTTGTCCGCCCCGACGCATCGGCACGAAGGCCTTGACCCGGTCGATCCTGCCGGGCTCGCCGCCATCGGCATGCATGTCGGTATGGATGAAGCCGGGCCGGACCGCGTTGACGCGGATGCCTTCCTGCGCCACCTCGTGCGCCAGGCCGACGGTCAGGCTGTCGACCGCGCCTTTCGACGCGGCATAGTCGACGTACTCCCCGGGCGACCCGGTCCTGGCGGCGACCGACGAGACGTTGACGATGGCGCCGCCGTGACCGCCGTGCCGGGTGGACATGCGTCGCACCGCCTCGCGGCAGCACAGCAGGGTGCCGATGACATTGGTGGCGAGGATGCGCTCGATGCGCGCGGACGCCAGCGCGTCCACGCGGGACTGTGTTTCCAGGATGCCGGCGTTGTTGACCAGCGCACCGAGTGGACCCCATGCGTCGTCGAGCCGGCGGAACATCGCCACCACCTCGGCCTCGCGGGCCACATCGGCTTGCAGAGCGAGCGCCTGTCCACCGCGGTCGACGATCTTGCGGACGACGGCCTGCGCGGCTTCTTCGTCGCGACGGAAGTTGACCCCGACGGCATAGCCCTGTTCCGCCGCCAGCAGCGCGGTGGCGGCGCCGGTGCCGCGCCCGCCGCCGGTGACCAGCACGATCCGTGCCGTCACCGCGCTACATCCGGAAGACGCCGAACTTCGCCGGCGGGATCGGTGCATTCAGCGAGGCGGAAAGGCCCAGGCCCAGCACCCGGCGCGTGTCGGCGGGTTCGATGATGCCGTCGTCCCACAGCCGGGCCGTGGCGTACCACGGGCTGCCCTGGGATTCGTACTGGTCGCGTATCGGCGCCTTGAAGGCTTCTTCCTCGTCGGCGTTCCACGCGCCGCCGCGGGCCTCGATGCCATCGCGCTTCACCGTCGCCAGCACGCTCGCCGCCTGCTCGCCGCCCATCACGCTGATGCGCGCGTTCGGCCACATCCACAGGAAGCGCGCACCGTAGGCGCGCCCGCACATGGCGTAGTTGCCCGCGCCGAAGCTGCCGCCGACGACGACGGTGAACTTCGGCACGCTCGAGCATGCGACGGCGGTGACCATCTTCGCACCGTCCTTCGCGATGCCGGCATTCTCGTACTTGCGACCGACCATGAATCCGGTGATGTTCTGCAGGAAGACCAGCGGGATGCCGCGCTGGTTGCACAGTTCGATGAAGTGAGCGCCCTTCAGCGCGCTCTCGCCGAACAGGATGCCGTTGTTGGCGACGATGCCCACCGGATAACCGTGCAGGTGGGCGAAGCCGGTGACCAGCGTCTTGCCGTAGCGCGCCTTGAATTCGTCCAGCTCGCTGCCGTCGGTGATGCGCGCGATGACCTCGCGGATATCGAACGGTCGGCGCGTGTCCTTCGGCACGATGCCGTAGAGCTCGTCGGTGGCGTAGAGCGGCTCGCGCGCCTCGCGCACGGCGACCGGCATGGCCTTGCGCCGGTTGAGGTGGCCGACGATGCCGCGCGCGATCTCCAGCGCGTGGCGGTCGTCTTCGGCGAAGTGGTCCGCCACGCCGGAAATGCTGGTGTGCACGTCCGCGCCACCCAGCGCCTCCGCATCGACCACTTCGCCGGTCGCCGCCTTCACCAGCGGCGGGCCGCCGAGGAAGATCGTGCCCTGTTCCTTCACGATCACGCTCTCGTCGCACATCGCGGGCACGTAAGCGCCGCCGGCGGTGCAGCTGCCCATCACCACCGCGATCTGCGGGATGTTCTCCGCGGAAAGGCGCGCCTGGTTGTAGAAGATGCGGCCGAAGTGCTCGCGATCCGGGAAGACTTCGTCCTGCAGCGGCAGGAAGGCGCCACCGGAATCGACCAGATAGATGCAGGGTAGGTGGTTTTCGCGCGCCACTTCCTGTGCCCGCAGGTGCTTCTTTACCGTCATCGGGAAGTAGGTGCCCCCCTTGACGGTGGCGTCATTGGCGACGACTACCACCTCGTTGCCCATGACCCGGCCGATCCCGCAGACCATGCCGGCCGCCGGCGCGGCACCGTCGTACATGTCCTCTGCGGCCAGCGGCGCGATTTCCAGGAACGGAGAGCCGGGATCTAGCAGGGCGGTGATGCGCTCGCGCGCCAGCAGCTTGCCGCGTTCGGTGTGCTTGGCGCGGGCCTTCTCGCCACCGCCATCCGCGGCACGCGCCAGCCGGCGGTCGAGTTCCTGCACGAGCACGCGGTGGTAAGCGGCGTTGGCGACGAACTCGGGCGAGCGCGGATCGAGATGCGAGGTGATGGCAGGCATGCGACAGGACAGTGCGGGGAAGGCGGCATCAGACCACAAAGCCCTGCATGCGCCAAACCGCAGTGCAAAAAGAAAGGCCCGCTTGCGCGGGCCTCTCCGGTTCGCACGAAGGCGACGCGATTACTTCTTGGCTTCTTCAGCCTTGGCTTCGGCCTTGTCGGCCACTTCAGCCGCCTTGTCGGCGGTCGCCTGGGCAGCGTCGGCGGTGGCCGAAGCAGCGGCGGCGGTCGCGTCGTTGGCAGCAGCCTGGGTGGCAGCGGCGGCGTCGGATGCGGCGGCGGTCGCGGCAGCAGCGGCATCGGCGGTCGCGGCAGCGGCGGCGTCGCCAGCGGCGGAAGCGGCGTCGCCGGCAGCCGAAGCGGCATCACCCGCAGCAGCGGCGGCCTGGTCGGCAGCGGCGGCAGCGTCGGCAGCAGCGGCGTCGGTGTTTTCGCTCTTGGTGCAGGCGCTCAGGGCCAGGGCGGCGGCAACCAGCAGCACGGTGCTCTTGATCTTCATGTGGATCCCCAAATCGGTAGTGTGGAAGAAAGTGGCGCCGGGATGGCGACGTCCGTCCGTCTCAAACCGACGAGGCGAACCGGGAGCCAGACCCGGATACAGAAAAAGCCGCCAGCGAACTGGCGGCTTTCTCAGTTTAACGCTAAATCAGGCAACCGCCAGCAGATTACTGCTTGGTGGCTTCCTTGGCAGCGTCGGTCGCGGCTTCGGCGGTGTCGGCAGCCTGGGCAGCGGCGTCGGCAGCAGCGTCAGCAGCTTCCGTCGTGGTGGCGGCGGCAGCGTCGGTCGCGGCGGTGGCAGCGGCGTCGGCGGCGGTGGCAGCGGCGTCGGCCGACTGCTGGGCGGCGTCGGCGGTCACTTCGCCAGCGGAAGCGGCGGCGTCAGCGGCAGCCTGGGCTTCGGTGGCGGTCGCAGCGGCGTCGGCAGCGGCGTCAGCAGCCTGGTCCTGGTTCGAGCACGCAGCCAGGGCGAAACCCAGAGCCAGCGCGATCAGAGCCTTGTTCATGGTCATCGTTGCATTTCCTCGTCGTTAGTTAGGCAACGCGCAATTGCGCGCCTGCAACATGATGACAAGCCCATTACGGCTGTCAAGCGGTTGGCCGGTTATCTTTGTCAATCCGTTGTTAAACCTTATGGGGCGGGCGAAAGCCGGCCGCTTCGCCCCCCGCAACTGCGCAAAAACTCAGGCGATCTCGACGGCGATCGCCGTCGCCTCGCCGCCGCCGATGCAGAGCGTGGCGACGCCGCGCTTGGCGCCACGAACGCGCAGCGCGTTGACCAGGGTGACCACCAGACGGGCGCCCGACGCACCGATCGGATGGCCCAGCGCGCAGGCGCCACCGTTGACGTTGACCTTGGCGTGCGGGATGCCGAGTTCCTTGATCGGCGCCATGGCGACGACGGCAAAGGCTTCGTTGACCTCGAACAGGTCCACCTGATCGATCGTCCACCCGACCTGCTTGAGCAGCTTGTCGATGGCGGCGACGGGGGCGGTGGTGAACCACTCCGGCGCCTGCGAATACGTAGCATGACCGACGATCTTCGCCAGCGGCGTCAGGCCGCGCCGAGCGGCTTCGTCGGCGCTCAGCAGGACGGTGGCGGCGGCGCCGTCGGAAATGCTCGACGAACTGGCGGCGGTCACGCTGCCGTCCTTCTTGAAGGCGGGCTTCAGCGTGGGGATCTTGGCGATGTCGGACTTGCCCGGCTGTTCGTCGGTGGCCACCTCGACCTCGCCTTTCCGCGTGGCGACCTTGACCGGGACGATCTCGTCGTTGAACGCGCCGGACGCCTGCGCTGCCTGGGCACGGGTGACCGATTCGATGGCGAAGGCGTCCTGCTCCTCGCGGCTGAACCCGAACTTGTCCACGGTCGCCTCCGCGAACACGCCCATCGGCTGCCCGTCGTACGGGCTGGTAAGGCCGTCCCATGCCATGTGGTCGACCGCCTGGAAATTGCCGTAGCGGTTGCCCGCGCGCGAGTTGGGGAGCATGTGGGGCGCGTTGCTCATCGATTCCATGCCGCCGGCGACGACGATGCTGGCCGAGCCGGCCTTGATCAGGTCGTGGCCCAGCATGATGGCCTTCATGCCCGAGCCGCATACCTTGTTGATGGTGGTGGCGCCGGCGGCGTCCGGGATGCCCGCCGCACGCGCGGCCTGGCGTGCCGGTGCCTGGCCCAGGTTGGCGGGCAGCACGCACCCCATGATCACTTCGGACACGTCGGCGGCCGGGATGCCGGACTGCTCCAGCGCAGCGGCGATGGCGGCGGCGCCCAGCTTCGGGGTGGGCACACCGTTGAACTGGCCGAGGAACGAACCGATGGCGGTGCGCTTGGCGGCGGCGATGACGATGTCGGACATGGAGGACTTCCCGCGTGGAGTGAGATCCCGATTATCCCGCCCCGGGCCGACGGCCGGCAAATCGGCCGTTGGTACAGGAGGCAGCCGGCCGCCGGCGTATGCTGTGGCGCAAGGGGATTGGATATGTCAAACGAGCCATCGACCGAACCGGCGCCGCGCGCGTTCGTCGTTCCGTGCAAGGCGCTGGACTCGGGTGCGCCGTGGCGCTGGCTGCGCGCGGGCTGGCGCGACGTCTGCCGTGCCCCGGCGCTGACCCTGTCGTTCGGCGGGGCGATCGTGCTGGTGAGCATCGGGGTGGCCTGGCTGGGGTATGCGCTGGGGCGCTTCGCCTTGCTGGCGACCCTGCTGTCGGGTTTCGTTTTCGTCGCTCCGCTGATCTGCGTGGGTCTCTACTGCGTCAGTCGCGCGCTGGAACAGGGGCGCGCGCCGAGATTGGCCGATTCCTTCGTGCTGGCGCGGCGCGTGCTGGGACAGGCGGGCGTCTACGCGCTGGGGCAGGGCGTGATCATCCTGCTGTGGTCGCGCGCCGGCATGATGGTCAGTGCCTTTTTCCCTTTCGACGGCAGCGATCCGGGTGTGTTCTGGGAGTTCCTTGCCCTGGGGTCGTGCGTCGGGGCCGTGTTCGCCACGCTGACCTTCGCGGTCACGGCGTTCTCGCTTCCGATGATCGCCGACCGCGACGTCGACATGGTGACGGCGGCCGTTTCCAGCGTCCATGCCGTGATGCGGAACAAGCGGGTGATGCTGCTCTGGGGCCTGCTGCTGGCGACCGTGACGGCGATCGGCTTCGCCACGGCATTCCTGGGACTGGCGGTACTGATGCCTTGGCTTGCCTACGCCACGTGGCACGCGTATCGCGACACGCTGGATGCGTCCGGGTGGCCGTCGCTGCCCTGACGCATCGACGCACGAGGACCGGCACTGCACCCCGTTAGAGTGACGTTAGTGACATTAGCGCCGTTCGGCTTGTCCTGCGTCGAGGGCGATGCCTCTAATGCATGCGCGATCAAGCCAGGGTGGGCGGCGCGTGACAAGAGCTTTGCAGGAAGAAGGCGCGACGACCGCCAGCGTCGAGACGACCCGGCCTGATGCGCGTGCGCGTCGGTGTCGGGCCTATCTCGGCATCGGCGTGGCGATGGCCGTGGCGCATCCGTTGATCGTCTCGCCGCTGGCATCGGACATCGCGTATTTCCTGATCGCGTTCTACGGCCTGGCGGGGTGCGTGATCGGCGTGCGGTCGAATCGGCCCCGCGATGGCATCGCGTGGGTGTGGATGCTGGTCGCGCATGCATTGTTGACGGCCGGTGAAGTGGCGCAGGCGGCCACCGACAACGATGGTTCCTTCGGTCGCAGCGTCAACCTGGCCGACCTGCTGTACATCGCGGCCTACGCGATGTTCGTCGCCGCACTGCTGGGCCTGGCGCGGGATCCCGCCGGCAGCCGCCAGCGGGCCGGGATGCTCGATGGGTTGATCGTGTTCACCGGGCTGACGCTGGTGGCCTGGGAACTGCTGGTCCTGCCGACCTATACCGCAGGCGCCGCCTATGCCGCTCCACAGCTGCTGCGCGCGTTCTATCCGATCGTCGACCTGCTGCTGCTCGGCCTGCTGGTATGGATCGCGACGGCGCGCGAGGCGCGTTCGCCGGCCTTCCTGCTGCTTGCCGCCGGATTCACGGCGTGGGCCTGCGCCGATGCGCTGTTCCACATGACGGTGAGCAGCGTGTCCGAGCCATCGGCGTTGCTGAAATCGATGTGGTTGTTGGCGCACGTGCTGTGGGGGGCAGCACTGATGCATCCTTCCCTGCATGCGCTGCACGCGCCGAGGGATCATGAAACCGGCGACTTCCCGCCCGGACGTCTCGCCACGCTGGCGCTGGCGACGCTCATCGCGCCGGGCGTGCTGCTGGTGCAGTACGCCTTCGGCATCCCCGTGGACGTTGCGGGGGTGGCGGTCACGAGCATCATCATCACCGCCCTGACCTGGACGCGGGTGCGCCACCTGCTCGCGCGGATGAGGCAACAGGCGCGGCGGCTCAGCCACTGGGCGCAGACCGACGCGCTGACCGCGCTTCCTAACCGCCGGCAACTGGAACACCGCTTGTCGCAGGCATTCGCGGACCGGGAGAACGTCGCGCTCCTCGCGCTGGACGTCGACCGCTTCAAGGGGGTGAACGACACCTTCGGCCACCCGGTGGGCGACCGCATGCTGTGCGCGCTCGCACAGCGCTGGGGTGACGAGCTGGAGGCAGGCGACCTGCTCGCGCGCCTGGGCGGAGACGAATTCGGCGTGCTCCTTCGCGGCCCGTCGGCCGGCAAGCGCGCCATCGAGTGCGCCTGGCGCCTGCAGGCCTCGCTCGCGGAACCGCTGGCGCTCGACGGCATCAGCCTGCACGCGGCCGCCAGCATCGGGGTGGCCACATCGCCGGAAGACGGCACCGATGCCGAGCGCCTGATGCGGAGCGCAAGCGCCGCCATGCGCGCGGCCAAGCAGCGGCAGTCGCGCGTCGAAGCCTTCGTCGACGAGCTGGATACGCAGGACTCTCGCCGCCTGTTGCTGCTCAACGAGTTCCACGAAGCCATCCGGCGCGGCGAACTGGTGGTCCACTACCAGCCGAAGCTGGCCCTGGCCAGCGGGCGCGTCTCGGGCGTGGAAGCACTGGTGCGATGGCAGCATCCGCGCGAAGGCCTGCTGCCGCCCTCCGCGTTCATCGGTGCGGTCGAGCAGACCGAAATGGCGCGCGACCTGGTGCAGGTGGTGCTGGATCTGGCGCTCGCGCAGTGCGCGGCATGGCGACGCGAGGGATTGTCGCTGGAGGTGGCCGTCAATCTGTCGCCGCGCAACCTGGCCGACCCCGATCTTGCCGACTGGGTGGCCGGGCGCCTGTCAGCGAACGGCCTGCCCGCGCATGCGCTGGAACTGGAGATCACCGAGTCCAGTGCCATGGGCGATCCCGTCCGCTCCCTGCATGCCCTCGGTGCTCTGCACGCGCTCGGCGTCATCCTGTCCATCGACGACTACGGCACCGGGCACAGCTCGCTCGCCTACCTGCAACAGATGCCCATCCGGGTGCTGAAGCTGGACCGTACATTCGTCTCACGGATGGGGCGCACGATGGCCGACGACGCGATCGTGCGGTCGACGCTGGAACTGGCGGCCGAACTCGGCCTGGACGTCGTGGCGGAGGGCGTGGAGGACGCGCATACGCTGTCGCTGCTTGCCGCGATGGGGTGCCACGCGGCCCAAGGGTATCACCTGGCGCCTCCGCAGCCACCCGCCGACATCCCGCAGGTCATCCGCGACATCGAACGCCGCATGCGCAGGCAAGTGACCGCGCACGAGTGACCGAGGCGCCCGGCCACGCGGCGCGGCAGTGCCGCGCAACCGGTTTCAGCCGCGCCCGTCGAACAGTTCGCGCCCGATCAGCATGCGGCGGATTTCATTCGTGCCGGCACCAATCGCGTAGAGCTTGGCGTCGCGCAGCAGGCGGCCGGCCGGGTACTCGTTGATGTAGCCGTTGCCGCCCAGCGACTGGATCGCTTCCAGCGTCACCTGCACCGCGGCTTCCGACGCATGCAGCAGGCAGCCTGCCGCCGCCGCGCGAGAACCCTGTCCTTCGTCGAAACCGCGCGCCACCTGGTAGGCGAAGGCGCGGCTGGACTGCAGTGCGGTGTACATGTCGGCGAGCTTGCCCTGCATCAGCCCGAACGTGCCGATGGCGGCGTCGAACTGCTTGCGCTCGCGCACGTAGGGCAGGGTGATGTCGAGCGCCGCCTGCATCAGGCCGATGGGTCCGCCGCTCAGCACCAGCCGCTCGGTGTTCAGGCCGCTCATCAGCACGCGTACGCCCTGGTTGACCTCGCCCAGCACGTTCTCGGCGGGGATCTCGCAGTTCTCGAACACCAGTTCGCAGGTGTTGCTGCCGCGCATGCCCAGCTTGTCGAGCTTCTGCGCGGTAGAGAAGCCCTTCATGCCGCGTTGGACGATGAAGGCGGTCATGCACTTGCTGCCCGCGTCCTTGCCGGCGGTGCGCATGTAGACCAGCAGCACGTCGGCTTCGGGACCGTTGGTGATCCACATCTTGTTGCCGTTGGCGACCCACACGCCGTCCTTGAGCTCGGCGCGGCAGCTCATCGAGCCGACCACGTCGGAGCCGGCGCCCGGTTCGCTCATCGCGAGCGCGCCCTTCCACTCGCCGCTGCACAGCTTCGGCAGGTACTTCGCGCGCTGCGCGGCATTGCCGTTGAGGTAGAGGTTGGACACGCACAGGTTGGAATGTGCGCCGTAGCTCAGGCCGACCGAACCCGACGCCCGCGAGATCTCCTCCATCGCCACCAGGTGGGCCAGGTAGCCCATGCCGCTGCCGCCGAACTCGGGGTCGACGGTGATGCCCAGCAGGCCCAGCTCGCCCAGCTTGGGCCACAGGTCCTGTGGGAACGCATTGTCGTGGTCGATCTGCGCCGCACGCGGCGCGATCTCGGTCTGCGCGAACCGCTGCACGGCCTCGCGCAGCGCATCCAATTCTTCGCCCAGCGGAAACCCGCTGACGGTATCCGGTCGCATTCGGTCCTCCCTCCTATTGCGGCCAATCCATGTTGTCGTTGGAACGTCCTACGTCAATGCTCGCCGCGCAGATGCCCCATGAAGCGCGGCGCGGTGCGGCCCAGGGGCAGCTTCAGCTTGCCGATCGCCGTCATGCGGGCTTCGGCGATGCGGTCGGCGGCGTACTGCGGCGCGATGTTCTCCTTCTCCGCCAGGTCGAAGATCTTGCCGACGGTGTGGTAGATGGTCCGCATCATGCGCATGGCGCGTTCGCGATTGTAGCCATCGATCTCCAGCGAGACGTTCATCACGCCACCTGCGTTCACCGCGTAATCCGGCGCATACAGGATGCCGCGCTTGGCCGCTTCCACGCCGGTGACGTGCGACATCTGGTTGTTGGCGGTGCCGCAGATCACCTTCGCCTTCAGGCGGGGCAGGGTCTGTTCGTTGATCGCGTACTCCAGCGCGCAGGGGCTGAACACGTCGACCGGCAGGTCGTAGATCTCGTCGGGCTTGACGGCCTCGGCGCCGTATTCCTCGACCGCATGCTCGACCAGCGCCGGATTGAGGTCGGTGACGAATAGCTTGGCGCCGCGTTCCTTCAGCAGCTTCACGTATTCCATGCCGATGTGGCCCAGGCCCTGCACGGCGAAGCTGTACTTGCCGATCTCTTCGTTGCCGAACTTGCGGTTCAGCGTGGCCATCAGGCCCTGCAGCGCGCCGTAGGCGGTGAACGGGGCGGGGTCGCCGGAACCGCCGTGCACCTGGTGCACGCCGACCACGTATTCGGTCTCGCGGTAGACGTTTTCCATGTCGTTGACGTCGGTGCCGACGTCCTCGGCGGTGATGTAGCGGCCGCCCAGCGAATCGACATAGCGGCCGAAGCTGCGGAACAGCACCTCGGTCTTGTCCACGTTGCTGTCGCCGATGATCACCGCCTTGCCGCCGCCGACGTTCAGGCCGGCCAGCGCGTTCTTGTAGGTCATGGTGCGGCTCAGGCGCAGCGCGTCGTTGAGCGCCAGCGCGCTGTCGGCGTACGGGCGCAGCCGCACGCCGCCCAGCGCCGGGCCGAGCACGGTACTGTGGATGGCGATGATGGCCTTCAGCCCGGCGTCCGGGTTGTGGCAGAAGATGACCTGTTCGTGGCCGGAGGTGTCGAGCGTTTCGAAAATCATGGATGGGCTCCGGTGCGCGGGGAGAACCGGCGCGGGCTTGCCTTCACGGCTAACGGGTTGTCAGAAAAGAAAAAAGCGACGTTTCCGGATTCCGCCGTGGTCGTCGCTGGGCGCCAGTTTAATCCAATCGCCTTCGCGCGAGATGACAGGCGGCGGCCGCGGGGGGATTTCCGGCCTATTGTGAGTTTCGAACGACCGTGCTATTTCTGTGGCCATGAGTCCCCAGGCCGCGACGCACAAAGGCAATGCCACCCGCGAGATGATCGTGGCGCGCGCCTACGACATCGCCGCCCGGCACGGGCTGGAAGGCCTGTCGATCGGTGAGCTGGCCACGGCCGCCGGCATGTCGAAGAGCGGCGTCTTCGCCCACTTCGGCTCCCGCGAAGACCTGCAGCTGACCGTGCTGGAGTGGACGGCCGAGCGCTACGCCCGCGCCGTGATCGGGCCGGCCATCAGCCAGCCGCGCGGCCTGCCGCGCCTGCGCGCCATCATGGAACACTGGTTCCAGTGGGTCTGCGACAACCCGGATGGTTGCGTGATCCTGGCCGCCGCCCATGAATACGACGCCCGCCCGGGCCTGCTGCGCGACCGCATCGTCGATTGGCTGCTGCAGCTGCGCCAGCAACTGGTCAAGGCGATCGGCATGTGCATCGACACCGGTGAGCTGTCGCCGAAGACCGATCCGGTCCTGCTCGCGTTCGAACTGTTCGCCGTCGCCCAGGGCCTGCACGACGCCCGGCTCTACGACGCCGAACAGGCGCCGTTGCTCGCCCGCCGTTCGCTGGACCGCCTGCTGGCGTCCTACGGCGCCCCCGCTGTCTCCACCCCCGCCTGACGCCCCCGAGGTCCACCGCCATGGCCGCTGTCACTGCCCGTCAAAATAGCACGACCGTTCGTAAACCCCTGGCGCTGCGCCTGCTGAGCGCCCGCCTCGCCGTCGGCAGCTGGCTCGCCCCGCGCAGCACGTTGACCAGGGCGTTCCAGCTGTTCTGCACGCCCATGCCCGGTGCCCGCACGCGGGCCAGGCAGGCCGACACCGGCGGTGCGCGGCTGGGCGAACTGGCCTTCGGCCGCGAACGCTTGACTACCTATACGTGGGGCGATCCGGCTCGCCAACCGACCGTGCTGTTGGCCCATGGCTGGTCCAGCTTCGGCCTGCGCTTCCTGCCGTGGGTGGAACCGCTGCGCCGCGCCGGCCATGCCGTGGTGACGTTCGACCAGCCCGCGCATGGCCGCAGCAGCGGACGCCGCGCCACGCTGCCGATGTTCGCCGAAGCGATCGCCCGGGTCGCCGACCACACCGGTCCGCTGGCCGCCGTCGTCGGTCATTCGCTCGGCGGCGCCGCGAGCGCGATCGCAATGGCGCGCGGGCTGCAGGCCGAGCGCGTGATCCTGCTGGCGCCCGCCGCCGATCCGTTCGATGCCGCGCGCCGCTTCGGCGGCATGGTGGGGCTGGCGCAGTTCCTCAGCCGGCGGCTGTTCGACGAGTACCAGGAACTCACCGCGCACGACATCCGCGACCTCCACGCGCAGGCCACCGCGCCGCAGATCGCGCGGCCCGGCCTGGTCGTGCACGACCTGGAAGACACCGACGTGCCGTGGTGCGAAGGCGAGCGTTATGCGCGCTACTGGCCACAGGCCACGCTGCTCAGCACGAACGGGCTCGGCCACCATCGCGTGACCATCGCGCCGGAAACGCTCGATGCCGCCCTGCGCTTCCTGCGCGGCGAAGCCGTGGGACAACGCGTGGTGTCCACGCGCGAGCTGCCGTTCGGCCTGTGCTGACGCGAACGGCGTGACCGCACGCCACCGTAGGGTGCGCGTGCGGTGTCCACTGGTGTGCAATTGGTGAGGTGGTCACGCGCGAGCGGCTACAATCCCGCGTCTGTCCGTCCTGCAAGTGAGCACGCGTGAGTACACCCGCCAGCCAGTTCCCCGCCGCCCAGGCCGACGCTACGCCGCTGCGCTTCGTCACCGCCGCCAGCCTGTTCGACGGGCATGACGCGGCCATCAACATCATGCGCCGCCTGATCCAGGGCGAGGGCGCAGAAGTGATCCACCTCGGCCACAACCGCAGCGTCGAGGACGTGGTTCGCGCCGCACTGCAGGAAGACGCCGACGGCATCGCGCTGTCCAGCTACCAGGGTGGGCACGTCGAGTACTTCAAGTACATGGTCGACATGCTGAAGGAGCGCGGCGCCGGCCACGTGCGTGTGTTCGGCGGCGGTGGCGGCACCATCACGCCGGAAGAGATCGCCGAACTGCAGGCCTACGGCGTGGAGCGCATCTACCACCCGAACGACGGCATGAAGATGGGCCTGGTCGAAATGATCCAGGACGTGGTCAAGCGCGCCGAGGAAGGCCGCGTGCAGGTCGCCGCCGATCGCGACGCCGCGCCCGCGCAGCCCAGGCTCACCGACGAGGCCGGCATCGGCCGCGTGCTCAGTGCCATCGAGGACGGTCGCTATTCCGACGCCGACCTGGAGAAGCTGCGCGCGCAGTGGGCCAAGGGCCCGCACGCACCGTTCCCCGCGCGGCCCACGCCGGTGGTCGGCATCACCGGCACCGGCGGCGCCGGCAAGTCGTCGGTCACCGACGAACTGATGAATCGCTTCCTGTCCTGCTTCCCGCAGATGCGTATTGCGGTGATCTCGGTCGATCCCACTCGCCGCCGTACCGGCGGCGCGCTGCTCGGCGACCGCATCCGCATGAATGCGCTGCGCAGCGACCGCATCTACATGCGATCGATGGCCACGCGCCGCCAGCACGTGGCGACCAATGCGGTGCTGAAGGACTGCATCGCCTTCCTGAAGTCGCTCGGCTTCGACCTGGTGATCGTCGAGACCGCCGGCATCGGCCAGAGCGATTCGGAGATCGTCGACCTGGTCGACTTCCCGATGTACGTGATGACCAGCGACTACGGCGCGGCCAGCCAGCTGGAGAAGATCGACATGATCGACTTCGCCGAGCTGATCGTGCTGAACAAGTACGACAAGCGCGGCGCCGAAGACGCGCTGCGCGACGTGCGCAAGCAGTGGAAGCGCAACCGCGTGGCGTTCCAGACGCCGGACGCCGACGTGCCGGTGTATCCCACGATCGCCAGCCAGTTCAACGACCCCGGCGTCAGCTGGATGTTCGCCAACCTGTGCCGCCTGCTGCGCGAGAAGCTGCAGCTGCCGGCC
Organism: uncultured Pseudoxanthomonas sp.; assembly: GCF_947498795.1. Lineage (NCBI taxonomy): Bacteria > Pseudomonadati > Pseudomonadota > Gammaproteobacteria > Lysobacterales > Lysobacteraceae > Pseudoxanthomonas > uncultured Pseudoxanthomonas sp. Next base: position 1,025,064 of record NZ_CANMLQ010000001.1, read on the forward strand.
GAGAAGTGGACGCCCGCGCTCGATACCGAGCTGAAGGAACCGCGCGCCACCGTGCTGATCCCCGGCAGCCGCGTGCGCTACTTGGCCGAAATTGCGGAGCAGGGCCGCGGCATCAACCGCCGCATCGAGACCGAAGCCGAAACGGCCAGCCGCGCGCAGCACTACTGGAATGCGTTGAAGGACCTGGAAGATCCGGCACTGCCGAAGGCGCTGGAGCTGTATGCATCGGATGCCGTCGTGGGAGCGAGATCAGTCGCGACTCACGTCGCTCCCACGGAGCAGCAGTCCATCGACCGTTCGCTGCTCACCCTGCGCCAGCGCTACAACGATGCCCTCCAGTCGCTGTCGTCCGAAGCGCTCAAGCTGCTGCGCGAGTGGCCGGCCCGGCACAAGGCCGTCACCGACCCTGTCAACGAGTACCAGGTGCGCGGCAAGACCATCCGCATCGAGAACTACCGCGAATCGCTCAGCCACCAGCAGATCCCGAAGATCGCGCCGCCGCCGTACCAGGGCTGGGGCGAACTGCTGACGTTCCTGCAGAAAGAGAACCTGCCCGGCAGCTATCCGTACACCGGCGGCGTGTATCCGTATCGCCGCACCGGCGAGGATCCCATCCGCATGTTCGCCGGCGAAGGCACGCCGGAGCGCACCAACCGCCGCTTCCATTACCTGTCGGTCGGTCAGCCGGCCGCGCGCCTGTCCACGGCCTTCGACAGCGTCACCCTGTACGGCGAAGATCCCGCGCCGCGCCCGGACATCTACGGCAAGATCGGCAACTCCGGCGTCAACATCCCCACACTGGACGACATGAAGAAGCTGTACTCCGGCTTCGACCTGTGCGCGCCCACCACCTCGGTGTCGATGACGATCAACGGCCCGGCGCCGATCATCCTGGCGATGTTCATGAACACCGCCGTCGACCAGCAGGTGGAGAAGTACCTCAAGGCCGACGACGCGCGCTGGGCCGAAGCGAGCGCGAAGATCGATGCGTTCTTCGAAGGTCGCGCGCGTCCGCAGTACCACGGCGAACTGCCGCCGACCAACAACGGCCTGGGCCTGGGGCTCCTGGGCATCACCGGCGACCAGCTGGTCGATGAAGCCACCTACGCCCGCATCAAGGCCGAGACGCTGGCCACCGTGCGCGGCACCGTGCAGGCCGACATCCTCAAGGAAGACCAGGCGCAGAACACCTGCATCTTCAGCACGGAGTTCGCCCTGCGCATGATGGGCGACATCCAGCAGTACTTCGTCGACCACGCGGTGCGCAACTTCTACTCGGTGTCGATCAGCGGGTACCACATCGCCGAGGCCGGGGCGAACCCGATCAGCCAGCTCGCCTTCACCCTGTCCAACGGCTTCACCATCGTGGAGTACTACCTGGCGCGCGGCATGAAGATCGACGACTTCGCGCCTAACCTGTCGTTCTTCTTCAGCAACGGCATGGATCCGGAGTACACCGTCATCGGCCGCGTCGCCCGCCGCATCTGGGCGCGCGCCATGCGCGAGCGCTACGGCGCCAACGAACGGTCCCAGATGATGAAGTACCACATCCAGACCTCCGGCCGGTCGCTGCACGCGCAGGAGATCCAGTTCAACGACATCCGCACCACGCTGCAGGCGCTGTACGCGTTGTTCGACAACTGCAACAGCCTGCACACCAACGCCTATGACGAGGCGATCACCACGCCGACGGAAGAAAGCGTGCGCCGCGCGGTCGCCATCCAGATGATCATCAACAAGGAGCTGGGGCTGAACTTCAACGAGAACCCCTGGCAGGGCAGCTTCGTCGTCGACCAGCTGACCGACATCGTGGAAGAGGCGGTCTACAAGGAGTTCGAGGCGATCAGCGAGCGCGGTGGCGTGCTCGGCGCGATGGACACCATGTACCAGCGCGGCAAGATCCAGGAAGAGTCGCTGTACTACGAGCACAAGAAGCATGACGGTAGCCTGCCGCTGGTGGGCGTGAACACCTTCCTGCCGCGCGAGCACGGCGGCGAGATCGCCACCGAGATCGAGCTGATCCGCTCGACCGAGGAAGAGAAGGGCCAGCAGATCGCCAACGTCCGCGCCTGGCAGGCCTCGCGCAACGCGCTGGCGCCGGAAGGCGAGACCGACCACAGCCACGCGGCGGCGCTCGAGGAACACGCCGAGCCGGAGACCCACGACGGCCACGGTCTGGCCTACCTGCAGCGCGCGGCGCGCGAACGCCGCAATGTGTTCGAAGCGCTGGTGGAAGCGGTCAAGACGCACAGTCTGGGCCAGATCAGCCACGCGCTGTACGACGTGGGTGGCGAGTACCGGCGGAACATGTAGGCCACAGAAGACGAACCCCGCCTCGGCGGGGTTTTTCTTTGGGCGCGTGAAGGGGGAGCGGGGCTATGACGGGTTGCGTTACATGACGGGTAGCGTTATGGTTGGTGCGTGATCCGGAACTTCGCCGACAAGGAAGCCGAAAGAGTCTGGAAAGGAACGCCCTCGCGGCGTCTGCCGGCCGACATGCAGGCTGTTGCCCGCCGCAAGCTGCGCATGCTGAACAACGCGGCCACGCTGGACGATCTGCGCATTCCGCCAGCGAACCGGCTGGAGGCGTTGAAGGGCGACCGCAAGGGCCAGCACAGTATCCGGATCAACGATCAATGGCGCGTCTGCTTCCGCTGGAAGGATGGCGACGCGCACGACGTGGAAATCGTCGATTACCACTGAACTGTCATCAGAGGAGTTCTTCCATGAAGACCCTACCCAATATCCACCCCGGTGAAGTGCTGCTGGAAGAGTTCCTGTTGCCGATGGGCATCAGCCAGAACGCGCTGGCGCGTGCCGCGGACGTGCCGCCGCGCCGTATCAACGAGATCGTGCTTGGAAAGCGCGGCGTCACTGCCGACACGGCGGTCAGGCTGGCGGCAGCGCTGGGTACGAGCGAGCGTTTCTGGCTGGGTTTGCAGGCGGACTATGACCTGGAAGAGGCGCACCGTGTGCTGGGGAAGGCGATCGGCCGGATCGAGCGGATTGCGGCGTGAGTGAAAGGCGTGCAGTCGCTGAGTGGTCAAGAGCCCGCCTCGGCGGTTTTGTCTTTTCGGCGCCACGGACCTGCTCTCGTAGGCTGGGTTGATAAACCCAGCATCCCGGGCGCGGAGTTATCCGGTGCTGGGTTTATCAACCCAGCCTGCGAGTCCGCGGTGGCTTCCCTCGCCCTGCGAAGCGGGGAGAGGGTGCCGAAGGCGGGTGAGGGGCGAAGGGAGTGGGAATGCGTCGGCGCCCGGTTCGTTATCGCGCTCGGCCCCTCATCCGCCCCCGTATCGAGTATGGGGCAGGCTCTCCGGGCACCTTCTCCCCGCCATGCAGGGAGAAGGGAACGGCAGCGAAGTCGGGCTTTAACGGTACACCCCAGGCCCGTTCCAGATCAGTTCGCCGCGGCGGTAGATGCGCATGACGGTGACGACGTCGCGGGCGTCGCCGATGTTGGCCAGATCGGGGTCGCCGGGTTGCATCAGGCGGCAGCCGCCGGAGCCGCGGGTGGCGACGATCTCCAGGGCGCAAACCATCAGTTCGCGGCGGCCGGGCAGGGGGAAGGAGACTTCCTTCATGCCCTGGGCCTGCCAGTCGGCGACTCTCAGTTCGTTGCGCAGGTCGTAGTAGATCTGGTGGCCGTCCACTTCCATGCTGGGGGCGGCGGCGTTGCCCTGGTTGTTGCCCTGGCGCTGGCCGGTGCCGACGGTGGGGCCGTAGTTTTCGGGGGCGGTGTCCTGGGTGAGCATGCCGGGGGGCTGGCCCCACTGGGCGGAGCGGCGCCAGGCGGGTGGGCTGGAGGCCGGGCGGTCCCGCGGCGGGGCGATGGCCTGTTGGCTGGCGGGGGGCTGGGGTTGGGCTTCGTCGGGGGCGACGGGGTTGTCGGCCTCGGTCACGCGGGTGGCGTCCACGGGGGAGGTGACGCGGGTGGTGACGAGGGGTTTGAGGGGTTTGGGGCGTTCGCTGGGGTTCTGGGTGCCGGTCGGGGGGACGGGCGGGTTGGGGGTGGCGTCGGTGGGGTCGCCCAGGAAGTCCACTTTGACGCGCGCGCCGCCGGCGCTGCTGCTCTCGGGCTGGGACAGGGTGAGCTTTGAGGAGTACAGCAGGGCGGCCAGGAACAGGACGTGCACCAGCAAGCTCACCAGGGAGGCGATGCTGCGCTCGTTGCGTTTGATGTGGAGGTCTTCCCTGTCTAGCGGACGACTCAAGGCTGCAGGCATGCGGCTTGGCGCGTGTCAGTAATGCGCGACTTCATGGAGCGAGGTGAGTGGACTGGGGCTCGCGACATTAACCCGGAAATTGTGCGATGACCATGGCTCGACGTTCGCTTTCCAGACGCGCTTATGGCAATGGCCTTCCCTCAAGTGCGGGTTCTGAGGGTCCGGAATTGCATGCGGGGCATGACGTCGCGTTGTACGATGCCGGACAAGACATTTGAGGACAGTTCGGGGATGGAAAGGAACTATCGCAAACAACAATTTCCGGCTCACTCGGTCGCCTACTCGTTGCTCACATACATCGAGCGCAACTCGACTGAGTACGGTCTGGACGAGGCAATTGTGTACTCGGGATTTCCTCTATATCGGGAAGAGGATGAAGTTGTTGCGGCAGATATGCTGATTGTTTCAAAGAATCACGGGGTCCTTCTTATTGTCCCAATTGAGCATCGTTCTTTAGCGGACATTGAATCCATCGAAGCAGACCTTGAGAAGGCTGAACGTGCTACGACGTTGGTCTTCTCAAGGCTTATTAAATCAAAGGCGCTGCAGAGGTCTCGGAGAGAGTTGACGTTTCCATTGCGCTTAGCGCTCTTTGCGGAGGGGAAATTTCCAGCAGACTTTGAGCCGAAAGATGTGGATCTTCTTGAAGGTGAAGACGATCTGCAGAAGTACTTTGAGGACGGTGGAGAGAATCTATCGCGCGCAGAATTTGGGGAAATATCTTCTGTCATTGAGGGCGCTAAGGGCTTGCTTCGACCTCGCGAGAGGAATACTAAGGACAAGCCTGCAACATCCAAGGTTGTTCTTGTTGCCAATCTTGAGGCAGAGATCAGGAGGTTCGACAAGGATCAAAAGCACGGTTATCTAGCTCCGCTCAATGGGCCGCAGAGAATTCGTGGGCTTGCTGGGTCGGGAAAGACGGTGGTTCTTGCGATGAAGGCAGCGCTAACGCATCTTCGAAATCCGGATGCTGTAATCGCCTACACGTTTTATACGAAAAGTTTGTATCAACACGTTAAGAGGCTAATTACAAGATTCTATCGCCAGTTCGATGATCGAGATCCGGATTGGGAGAAGCTGCAGGTCTTGCATGCTTGGGGTGGCCAGACAAATCCTGGTGTCTACTTCAATGCCTGCAGAATGCTAGGCGTGGCTCCGTTGACCTATGGTGCGGCGTCCGCTCAGTCGAAGGAGGCATTCGATTTCGCATGCAAAGACTTACTTTCTACTGGGCGTGTAGTGCCAGTGTGGGATTACATTTTTGTAGATGAGGGCCAGGATTTCTCTCCCAGCTTTATGAGGTTGTGTCTTGGGTTGGCGAAAGAGCAGAGAATCGTATTGGCGTACGATGAGTTGCAGACAATTTTCCAAGTAGAAACTCCCAGTGCGGCTACCATATTTGGTGCTGATGAGACGGGAAATGCGCTGGCTCACTTTCAGGAGGATGTTGTACTTCACAAGTGCTACAGAAATCCCCTTGAAGTTCTTGTTTGTGCGCACTCCATAGGTTTAGGCCTCTATGGAAACAAGGTCGTGCAATTGCCGGAAAGTGAGGATCATTGGGTCGACCTTGGGTACGAACTGAAGTCGGGTGAGCTTCGAGAGGGTTCTAAAGTAGAAATAGTTCGTCCACAGCGAAACTCGCCAAGCTCGATCTCGGAAGTGGTTCCAAAAAATGAGATCGTGATTGCTAAGAGGTTTGATGATATTGAGGATGAAGTTTCCTGGGTGTCTGGCCAGATCGTCAATGATATAAAAGTTGACGGGCTCTCTCCAGAGGATATTCTTGTTATATCTGCGGACGATAGAAACTCAAAAGTTTACTACTCTATCCTGGCGAAGATGCTTTCTAGGCATGGGGTTGAGATGAATAACATGCAAAGCGATAATTTTGCTTTGCGCGACTTCACTGAGTCTGGAAAGATTACTTTTTCTACTGTATATAAGGCAAAGGGAAATGAGGGCTTTGTTGTATATATAGTTGGTGTGGATGGTGTATTCTTTATAAGAAGTATTAGAAATAGAAATATTGCATTTACTGCAATGACGCGCGCCAAAGGGTGGCTCCGAGTTACTGGCATGGGGGTTGCTGCGCAGGTTTTTGTGGATGAAATCGCTGCGTCGTTGGCAAACTCCCCTTCCTTGAAGTTCACGTACCCGGGGCCGAGTGAGTTAATGGTAATGAGGCGAGATCTTTTGGATGGAAAGGTCTCGGATGTTGAGAGGTCGCTCGGCGAGTTGGAGATCTCAATGTCTCCAGAGGAGTACGAAGAGTTTCTCTTGAGAAAGCTAAAAGAGATAAATTCATTGCGTGCTGCGAAGGGTAAGAAAGCGAAGAAAGGTTTGGCCTGATGGTTACGCCGAGTGCTTCAGTAAATCATATCGGTCCAATACTTCGAGAAGTTGATCTTAAATTTGAAGTTGGCTCTCATGAGTTGCCAGATCCGATTGTTGTGAGGCCGCTACCCTACTTGGATCAGTGGCGAACTATCGTTGATAAGAAGTGGTTTTCTTACAAGCTTGAAGATCACTCTGTTTTCTCTTTTGACGAAGAGGCCCACTCATACTCCTATCTTCCATGTCCGTTGGATGTAATTTCGCTGCGAGAATTCTCCAAAGCGCGCGGCGTCACTGGGTCTGACGTTTACTCCTCTGACAATCAATTGAATTATGAGATCTATCTGTCTACAGCTTCGGTACGCGAGCATGTGGCGCCGGTTCGATTTGATCTCGATCGCAGGGGATTCAATCATGAGTGTCATCCGCTCGGGCATGTACACATAGGCCACGATTCTCAGATGAGAATTGGTACAGAACGTAGCTGGACGCCGTTGTCATTCTTCCTATTTATTCTTAGGCAGAATTACCCGGGTAAATGGAAAGTTCTTTTAACGAGGCCTTCTGCAGCTGCATTGCCTAGTCGTGTTCGAGGCGGTCTGCGTGTACACGACGAGGCGTTTCTAAAACCGATATTCAGCAGGGAATGTTTCTTGTCGTAGTTGCGCCGCGATACAGTGCCAAAATGTGTAAACCCGTAAGGATGGGATGGCGGGGCGCGCCGGGCGGTGATGGATGGCGTAGGGTGGGCCCTGGCCCACCGGCGTGCGGCTTGCGCGGGTCGGACTTCTCCGACATGGAGGGGGGGGTCTGCGGCGACGGTGATCGCGTGATGCCTCCGGCACGCTGCCGCCATGTCGAATTACCGCCGCGTCTGGGTGCCGGGCGGCACCTGCTTTTTCACCGTGAACCTGCTGGAGCGTCGCCGTCGCCTGCTGGTCGAGCATATCGACCTGCTGCGCGATGCATTCCGAGCCGCCAAGGCGGCGCGACCGTTCCATCTGCTGGCCATCGTGGTGTTGCCCGACCATCTGCATTGCGTGTGGCGGTTGCCTGATGGCGACGCCGACAATGCCAACCGCTGGGCGCAGATAGAATCCGGTTTCAGCCGGGCGTTGCCCATCCACGAACGCCGATCATCGCGGCGTATCACCCGCCGGGAGTGCGTAGTGTGGGCCCTGGCCCACCTTCTTCTCACACAAACATCCTCGCGACAGCCAAAAAGGGCCTCACACGCCCCTCCGAGAGTGTTTCTTCTAACACTTACGGTGTCTCTTCTCTCACTAAGGCTGTCGCGAGACCGAAAAAGGTCCAACGTTCCGCCTAAATCGGTGTTTCTTCTCTCAGTAAGGTCCAACGTTCCACCTCAGAGGGTGGTTCTTCTCACACTAACGGTGTCGCGACACCGAAAAACATCCAACGTTTCACCAAAGAGGTGCATGCGTCAGCGGAAGAGGGTGGTTCTACTCACACATCGGCTGGCCCATCGGCCGAAAGGGCCGGGTATGGCGACGGGCGGGGCGTGTGCTTCGGTCCTGCCGCGCTCAGCTGGGTTTGCAACCCAGCCTACGGGGCCGCGAAGGTCGGATCGCCGCCATGCACCTCCGGCGCCGTAGGATGGGGTAACGCCGGTCGAGAGGGAGTCTGGATGCGTAGCTGGATCGTGGTGATGGTGCTGAGCGTGGGCGGGTGCACGGGATTCGGTGCCGAGCCGGCAGGTAGCCGTGCCGCGTCGGTGACACCGCAGAAGGTTCCGACAACGGCGACCGAGAGCGCCTTCGCCGGGGAGTGGGAAGCGTGCGAAGGCACGACATCGCCGGAAGAGTGCAGCCGCTACCGCCTGTTCCAGCGCGGCGACCGCATCTGCGGAACCTGGTTCCATTTCGCCTCCGGAAAGGCGTACGCAGGCCGAGTCATCGCGCAGGCGATCTCCTCCACCGACGCCAGACGCACGCACATCTGCGGTCGTCCAAGTTCCGAGACCGATACCGAATGCGAAGAAGGGTGGCAGCGCATCGACAGGCCGCTGCGGCTTTGCGACGGAAAGCTCGCTGATCTGACGCGTGCCGATGGCAGCTGCTTCGCCGACTATCAGGCCGTGCCGATGGCGGACGAGCAGCGCGACGCGTTGCTGGCAGCCTCGTGGATGCAGGCGTGCCTGTCGGGCGCAGGCGACTGACGCGCACGCTTCATCGCCCTGAGAAGCGAAGCATCACCGGCGCATCGGGGAGGTTGAGATATCGCCCCCGGGTGCGGCCTGCGGCCTTGCCCGGGCTGCGCGGGGTGTCGCGTGGGCCGACTGAAAAGCGCCCCTCATCCGCCTTCGGCACCTTCTCCCCGCTGCACGGGGAGAAGGAAGCGACCGGTGCGCCGGCTCAGGCGCCCGACACCCGCGCCTTGTTCCGCAGCGACAGGCAGTACGCCACCGTCACCCCGATACCCAGCAGCACCGCCAGCGTGCCGCCGATCACCGCCACGTCCTTCGGCGCCGCGATCCAGAACCCCGCATAGACCAGGCCGCTGAGCGCCATCGACCAGCCGGCCACCCGCTGCGCCTGCCGCGCCCGCGCACTGGGCACGAACCGCTTCGGCATCTGGTTGCCGAACCACGCCACCATCAACCCGATCGCCCCCATCACGATGCGGTCGACCATCTCGCCGTCGATCACCCCCTGCTGGCGGGCGAACGTCGCGCACAGCGCCAGCACCACGATGCCGATGCCCCACGCCAGACTGGAAAGCACTTCTCTGTTCATCGCGTAGATCCTTTCTTTGGCTTCGGCGCAGCCTTGCCCGCGCCGAACGAATGGACGAAGCCGAGCAGTGCGTCTTCCAGCACCGACAGCTTCAAGTGATAGATCACCGACTTGCCGACCTTTTCCGCATGCACCAGGTCGGCTTCCTTCAACACCGCGAAATGCGCCGACATCGTCGGCTTCGACACATCGAACTGATCGCTCAACTCGCCCGCACTCATCGGGCCCTGCCGCAGCAACTGCAGCACCTGCCGGCGGGTGGGATCGGAAAGGGCGCGGAAAACCTGGCTCATGATGCGATAGTTAGCTAACTATCGAAATGTGTCAAGCGCCGTCCGTCCGGACGCGAAAGGGCGGCACAGGCGTCGTCCGGACCAACCACTGGGCCGGACCCACCTGTCCGGCGTGACGAAAGACCCTCGTCGGGAGCGCGGGATGCCTCACAATTCCGTCGACCCTGGACATGGAACGACCACGATGACGCCCCTCTGCCGCATCTCCGCACTGATCGTCCTTCTGGCCATCACCGTCTGCATTCCCGCGCATGCCGCCACGCCCGGCGACGACGAAGGCCGCCTGATTACCCGCAACGCCGACGGCGCATGGTTCCTGCAGCAGCCGGAGGGCGCGCCCGGCAAGGGCTGCGTGGCCCGGTTCATGTCCGCGAAAAAGGACCAGTCGCAACTGGCCCTGGTCGGCCCCACCGCGAAATCGCCGACGGCCGCCATCCTGCTGCACGGCCCGCGCATCGCCGCACCGCCGGCCGCCCGCGAGGTCAGCGTGCAGGTGCAGCAGGACGGCCTGCCGCCAGCCACGATGCGCGGCGCGCTGATGCCGCCCGCCGGCGGCCAGGGCGGCGGCTTCATCATGATCCCCGTCGGCGACCTGGCGCAGACCATGGGCTCCATGCGCGTTAAGGAGACCGGCATGACCGCACGGGTAGACGGCGTGGACGCCTTCGGCCTGTCCTACGACGGGCTGGACCAGGCGCGCAGCGCGATGCTCGACTGCCTGGCCGGCAAGCGCTTCACCGGCGGCAAGAGCCTCGCCGAGGCCACGTCGGAGATCCGCCTGATGGGCACCGGGTCCATTGCGGGTAACGCGTTCTTCAAGGGCGCGCTGCTGGCCAAGAAACAGTACCCGCCGAAGGGCAGCCAGCGGGTGGGCCTGATCCACATGAGCGATGAGTTCAAGCAATGGTTCGAGACGGTCAAGCAGAGCGAGAAGATGCCGGACCGGATTCCGGAGCGCATCGCCAAGCACTTCATGTTCGCCACCATCCTGGACGACCAGGGCGGCTTCCGCTTCACCAAACTGCCGCCCGGCGAGTATCTGCTGATCGCCGACTTCTCGTACAAGGAGACCGCGACCCGCAGCGAGGTGGTGGGTCGTACGGATGTGTACGTCGGCAACCGGCACATCGGCTCGAACGACCAGGTCGCCTACTGGTTCGAGGACGTCAAGAAGAACACCACCTTCTCAAAGACCGTCCACCTCAAGGACGGCGAAGCGATGCAGGTGAGCCTGGACAAGTCGATGCTGGGCTGCTTCTTCATCTGCCGCTGACGGCGTGTGCGAGGAGGCGAGGCGGTGCCGCGTGAACGCGATACGGAACGTGTCGTGGCACCCTGTGTCCCTTTCCTCATGTTGTGAGACGACGATGCTGCGCTTGCTCGCCCTGATGCTTCTACTGTGTGCCACGCCCTACGCGACGGCGGCTGCCCCCGTGTTCGATGTCCACGTGCACCTGCGCGAGGGTGAAACCTCCCTGCGGCAGTACCGCGACGACGTGCGCGCCGCCGGCTTGGAACTGTCGGGCATCGGTGTGATGTGGTTCGGCGGTCCGCACCAGGCCCGGCAGGGCGAGCTGGCGAAGATCCGTGCCGGCAACGACAGCGTGATCGCGCTGGCCGCGGCGCATCCCGACGTACTGCCCATCGCCACCGTGCACCCCTACGACGGCGATGCCGCCGTGGCGGAACTCGCGCGCGTGGCCGCCGCCGGCGTGAAGGTGCTGAAGATCCACGCCCACACCCAGGGTTTCGACATCGCCGACCCGCGCGTGGAAACCCTGGTGCGCAAGGCCGGCGAACTCGGCCTCACCGTGCTGATGGACAACGCCAACATCCTGCCCGGCGACAGCGAAAAGCTGTTCAATCTCGTCGTGCGCGTGCCGAAGACCAAGTTCATCCTCGCCCACATCGGCGGCCTGAACTTCCGGTTCTGGAACATCCTCGCGCTGGCCCGCACCGCCGACGGCTTCGGCTTCGACAACCTGTACTTCGACATCTCCGCCACCGTGCTGGTGGTCGCCGATTCGCCGGTGGAAGAAGAATTCCTGTGGACCCTGCGCAACGTCGGCCTCGACCACGTGCTGCTCGGCTCCGACTACCCGCAGATCGGCCTCGGCCGCACTGTCGACGCGTTCGAACGCCTGGACCTGACCGACGAAGAGAAAGCGAAGATCCGCAGCAGCAATGCGCTGACGCTGTTCAATCGCTGATGCGTGCACCCGGGCCCGCGGAACCGAGGCCGCGACCCGGTGCGGCAGGGCCATGTGATGCGATCACTTCCAAGCGTGCGTGGCGCTGATCGGATGACGCAGACAGGGGTCATGTCCGTGCGTCGGTGCGAGCTCGAGTCACAGTAGTCGCGCATGTCACATTAAGAAGCGAAACACCTCATCGATGCGATGCGGGCGTGTCGTACACGCGTGCTAGATTTTGACTGTGTCGATAGGCTCCCGAGGCTGGCGGATGGATCCGAACTGCGTGGTGATGATCGTCGTCGCCTGTCGCACACGCGCGGAGGCCGGATGCGCCCGATGAGCCGTCACGCCATCGTGGAAGCGATCACGGCCACGCGGCGCGAGTGGTTTCCGCTTGCGAGCGGGCGACTGGGTCACGCGTGGTGGGTATTCATGCTGGCCGTCGCAGCGCTGGGGTTGATCCAGTGGCGCTGGTATGGCGGCACGTTGCTGGTCGGGAGCACCCTCGGCCTGGTCATCGGGGCGGCGCAGGTGCATGGGCGGCGCCGCGGGCCGTGGTGGTGGCTGGCGGCGGCCCATGCGCTGTTCGTCGCGGGCGCGTTCGTGCAATCGGACATGGATGCGGCCGGCACGTCGGCGCGCGGGCTCTCCGCCGCGGATGCGCTGTACACCGCGGCGACCGCTGCGTTCGCGGCGGGGCTGCTCGGTTTCATCCGCCACCGCACCAGTGGGCCGATCGCGTGGAAAGGGTTGCTCGATGGCGTGGTGGTGTTGCTGTGCGCCGGACTGCTGGGCTGGTGGCTGTTCGTGCAGCCCACGCTGGACCAGGCGCCGCCGTTCCCCGCGCCGCATCGCTTCCGCACGCTGTATCCGGTCGCCGACCTGGGCCTGCTGGCGTTGGCGGCGTGGTTGGCCAGTGCACCGGAGACGCGCTCGCCTTCGTTGAAGCTGCTGGTGCTCGGCCTGGTGTCCTGGACGGTCGCCGATGCCGTCTACCATGCGATGAGTTTCGGCGGCGCCACGCCGCCCACGCTGCTGTTCCCGCTGTGGCTGCTGGCCTACGTCTGCTGGGGCGCCGCGGCGCTGCATCCATCGCGGCATCGCCTGCTGGCGATCCGGGATGCATCCCGGGTGGATGGCACGGCCGGTCGCTTCTCGCTCGTGGCGCTGGCCATGCTGGCGGCGCCCCTGAGCCTGCTGGCGCCCGCACGGCCGGATGCAGTGACCTCCGCCATCATCGTCGTCGCGGTGATCGGCACCGCCGCGTTGCTGTTGTGGTGGCGGCTGCGCGGATTGCGTGGCCAGGTCGACCGTCAGCATGACGCCCTGGTGGTGGCGGCGGAGACCGATCCGCTGACCGGCCTGCCCAACCGTCGCCGCTTGCTGGACGTGGTGGCGCGCGCGATGGACGCCGGCCGGAAGACCGCGGTGCTGGTCATCGACATCGACCGTTTCGGTGCGGTCAACGAGGCGTACGGCCACGCTGCCGGCGACCTGCTGCTGCGCGAACTCGCGCACCGTTGGCGCGTCGCGCTGTCGCCCCGCGACGCGCTGGTCTACATGGGCGCGGACGAATTCTGCGTGGTGATGCCGGCGTTGCAGGACGCGGCGCAGGCGTTCGCCGTCGCGCACCGGCTGCAGGAGTCCCTGCGCGATGCCGTCTGGCTAGACGGGGCGAAGCTGCGGATGGCGGCCAGCATGGGACTGTCCATCGGCCCGGACGATGGCGATGAGCCCGGCGTGCTGGTGCATCGCGCGACCCTCGGCATGCGCCGCGCACGCCAGCAGCAGGACGGCATCGCCCGCTTCGCGCAGGATCTCCCGCGCCAGGACCCGCGCACGCTGCTGCTGCTCAACGAACTGCGCGATGCGCTGGCCGATGGCCAGCTGCGGCTCCAGTACCAGCCCAAGGTCAGGCTGCACGACATGCGCGTGATCGGCGTGGAAGCGTTGCTGCGCTGGGAGCATCCGCAGAAGGGCACGCTGCCGCCCGGGCAGTTCATCCCGCTGATGGAGCACACCGGCCTGATGCCGGAGGTGACGCAGTACGTACTGCACCTGGCGCTGGAGCAGTGCGCGGCGTGGCAGCGGGCGGGTATGGCGTTGACGGTGGCGGTGAACCTGTCGGTGTGCAGCCTGCTGGACGGCACGCTGTCCTCGGAGGTGCGCGGCCAGCTTGCGCGTGCCGAAGTGCTGGCGCACCGGCTGGTGCTGGAAGTGACCGAATCGGCCGCGATGTCCGACCCCGCCACCAGCCTGGCGACGCTGCATGCGCTCGCAGCGCAGGGGGTGAAGCTGTCGATCGACGACTACGGCACGGGATACAGCTCGCTGGCGTACCTGCAGGACATGCCGGTGGAGGAACTGAAGCTGGACAAGAGCTTCATCGTCAACCTGCGCAAGCACGAAGCCAGTGCAGCCATCGTGGGGTCGACGATCCGCCTGGCACGCAAGCTGGGCATGCAGGTGGTGGCCGAAGGCGTGGAGGATGCCGAGACCGCCACGGCGCTGCGCAGGCTGCACTGCTTCGCTGCGCAGGGGTACTGGTTCTCGCCGCCGGTCGACGCGGCGGCGCTGCCAGGCGTGATGGCGGACATCGAGCGTCGCCTGGCACGAAGGGCCTGATGCGGGCGCGGTGCGTGGCCGTGCACCGGCGTCCGCGGTTCCACCTGGTGCCCGATCAATCCTCGTCCTGCGCCTCGCGGCCCTGCTGGCGGATCAGCGCCAGTTCGCGCGCGTCGTTGATCGCATCGCGCACGCCGTCGAGGTCGACGCTGCGTTCGTCCGGGGTGAACCGGCCGGTCAGGGGGGTGTCCGGCAGCAGCGTGCCGGCTTCGTACAGCACCCACATTTCCTCGCCGTACCACGTATCGAGCAGTTCCGGCGCCCAACGGCCGAGGGAGGCGGTGAGGTTGTTGACGTCGCGCAGCAGCATGCTGCGGGCGGCGTTGTTGCCGGCGGCGCTGACCACCTGCGGGAAGTCGATCACCACCGGGCCATCGGGACCGACCAGCACGTTGTACGCCGACAGGTCGCCATGGATCAGGCCGCAGCACAGCATGCGCACCACCTGGCGCACCAGGATGGCGTGGTACGCGCGGGCCTGTTCGGGGGTCAGCTCCACTTCGCCCAGGCGCGGGGCGGAGAAGCCCTCGGCGTCGGTGACCAGTTCCATCACCAGCACGCCGTGGAAGAAGCCATGGGGTTCCGGCACGCGCACGCCGGCTTCGCGCAACTGGTACAGCGCGTCGACCTCGGCGTTCTTCCACTCGGCTTCCTGCTGCCTGCGGCCGTAGCGGCTGCCGGTGGCGACCGCTCGGGCCTCGCGGCTGCCGCGCGACTTGCGGCCTTCCTGGTACTGCGCGCGCTTCTGGAAGCTGCGCTGCGCCATGTCCTTGTAGACCTTCGCGCAACGCACGTCGTCGCCGGACCGCACCACGTAGACGGCCGCCTCCTTGCCGCTCTTGAGCGGGCGCAGGACCTCGTCGATGACGCCTTCGTCGATCAGCATCAGCAGGCTGGCAGGGGTCTTCACGAAGTCCTTGTGGGGTGCGGGCGCGCGGCCGAATCACGTGACGGCCGCGCAGTGTGCCCGAACGCGGCGTGGCGTGCAGCGGACGGCCGATGGCCCGCGCGGGTTCCGGCCATGGCCCGCGCGACCGCCTGCCGGCGCGCCGGCGGTCACAGGAACGGCCACCACATGAAGGCGATGGCCGCCAGGCTGCCGGCGGCGGTGAGCAGGGCCAGCAGCGCCAGCAGGCCGCCCATCGCCATTTTCCTGCGCGCATGCGGCGACCGCTCGACGCGGAAGTACAGTGCCAGCACGGCCATGGGCACCATCCAGCTGCCGAAGCTGACCAGCAGGAAGGGCGCGCCGCTGTAATCGATCCGGATGCCCAGCGGCGCCAGCACCAGGCCCGCGAGCATGATGCCGATGCGCAGGAACCAGACGCCGTTGACCAGAAGGTAGGCCCGCAGCGCGTGGCGACGGTGCGCCGCGAATTCCTGCCTGCGTGCACTCCGCCATGCGAGCGCCGCGAACACCACGATCAGCAGCCCGTTCAGCGAGATCGAGAGGTTGCTGGCCGGTCCCAGCTGCGAGCCGCGCACCCATACCAGGTAGAACCCCGTCAGCGTCACCACCAGCGCGACGGCCAGGAACATGCGCCCGTTCCAGCGATGCACCGCAGGCCAGCGCCGCCGCAGCGCCGGGACCAGCTGCCACGCCCCGGCAAAGGTCACCAGGCCGGCCAGCAACGCGTGACCGACAAACTGCACGTTGCCCGCCACATCGCCGGGCACATGGCCCGTGACATGCGGCTTGGCGTTCAGTGGGGACAGGTCGCCGTCCAGCACCGGCCCGCCGAAGAACAGCACGATGAAAAGGACGAAGGCCCATTGCCCGAGGGTGGCGGCGATGAACCAGGCGGTCGCGCCGGCGGACAGGAAGCGCGAGGGGGTCGCAGGGGAACGCGGGACGGGCATGGCGAAGCTCCGGAAAAGGAAGGCAGGCACGATGCGCAGGCGTCGGGAGGGCGTCTCGCCAATTCGGAAATCGGCCAGCCGGATGGGCATGGCGATTCGGCATGCCCGCACCTGGCATGACCGATGGCGCTTGGAGGTCGCGCGGGCGTGCCGCAGGCTGTGCCGCAACCCGGGAGGACGACACGATGCAAGGCTGGCAGGCAGGCGCGACCGCCATGGCGGTCGCGGTGGCGGTGGGGTCGTTGCTGGTGCTGCTCTGGCAGCGGCCCAAGCGCGATCTGGACGTGATATTCGCGGTCGTCAGCGGCTCCATGGCGCTCTCGCTGATGTCGTCGTGGATGACGGATGCCCCGGCGTGGATGGTGTGGGCCGTCGCGATCGGTGGCAGCGCCACGTGCAACGGCTTCTGGCTGGTGTCGCGGGCGCTGTTCCGCGGCGAAGGCGGGGTGGGGCGCGTGCACGTGCTGGTGGCCGGTGGCGTGGCCGTCCTGATCGCCGCCTACCGCGGCGGCACCCTCGCTGCGCAGGGGACCGCGTCGTCGTGGGTATCGGGCGTGGATGGCCTGCTCACGCTGGCCAGTTCCACCCTGCTGGTGCTGACCTTCCTGGAAGCGCTGCGCGGCGACTGGTCGGCCTTGCCGCGTGCCGAACGCCGCCTGCGGCTCGCCTTCATGCTGCTGTTCGCCGCCTGCGTGCTGGGCACCACGCTGCTGGGGGCGCTGGCCAGCGCCAGCCCGTCATTGGCGGCGCTGCGCAGTGGCGTGATTCCGGTCTGCGCGATGGCGATGATCCTGTTCACCCATGCGGCAGTCCGGCATCGCCGCCGCGCACCGCTCTCCACGCCGGACACCATCGGTGCGGCGCGCGCGCCGGTGGGTACGGTCAGCGAGGACGATGCGCGCCTAGTGCGCGCGTTGCAGCGCCATCTCGACGCGCAGCAGGTGTATCGCGAGCCCGACCTGAAGGTCGCCGATCTTGCCCGTCGCCTCGGCACGGCCGAGCACCGGCTAAGTCGCCTGATCCGCCAGGGGTTGGGCGAACGCAACTTCAATCAGCTGATCAACCGCCACCGCATCGCGCATGCATGCCGCCGGCTGGCGGATACGGACGACGATGCGACCATCCTGGAGATCAGCGGCGATGCCGGGTTCGCGTCGCTGGGTCCGTTCAACCGGGCCTTCAAGGCGGCGATGGGTTGCACGCCGACGGCGTACCGCGCCGCGCACCGGGCGTCGCCACACGCGAGGCTGGAAATGTCCTAGCGCTGTCCCGGCGTGGACCGCCGGACACGTTGCGCCGGGCGAGCCGCAGGTCGGGCGCCGC
The DNA here is from genome assembly GCF_947498795.1 of uncultured Pseudoxanthomonas sp. Lineage (NCBI taxonomy): Bacteria > Pseudomonadati > Pseudomonadota > Gammaproteobacteria > Lysobacterales > Lysobacteraceae > Pseudoxanthomonas > uncultured Pseudoxanthomonas sp. The sequence goes on from NZ_CANMLQ010000001.1 coordinate 1,042,679, forward strand.
AACCGCCGCGGGCTTCCCCGCCTGCGGCGCGCCTTTACGCATCCGCCACGACGCGTCGTCAGCGGACGTCGTCGCCCACGCGTTGCACGCGCTGCCGGTACGCCCGCACGTTGTCGCCGTCGATGCGGGTGCGCTGGGTGCCCTTGACCTCGTCGATCTTGCGGTCGGTGCCGGTCACCGGCTTGGCCACCACGTCCGTCTCATGCTCGAACGCGTGCGACTTGTCGGTGTTCCGGTAGTAGCGGTAGATGGCCCAGTACAGCGCCGCGGCGCCCGTCGGGCCCAGCGCCAGCAGCCATAGGCCGTTGTCGTCGCTCATGATCCTGCCCAGATGATCCAGAGGGCGATGCCCTCCAGGAAGGTGCCCACGGTCAGTGCGGTCAGCAGCAGTTTCCATTGCTGCACCGGCACGCTGCCCATCGTCTCGCCGGTGCGGCCGTTGACCGCGATGTAGTGCAGCAGGCCGCCGTTGCTGCCGGGCTGGTGGTACGAATACAGCCAGACCGGCAGGTACATCGACACCCAGCGCGTGCCGTGCACGTCCAGGCGCTCCTGCTCCCAGCGCACGCCGCGATCGTAGCGACCCACCGAGTCCTCCACCTGTGCGCGCGCGATCGACAGCAGCTGGTCTTCCAGCTTCGGCCGCAACTGCTCCACGTCGGTATCGCGCTTCTCGGAGGTGAAGCCGGACAGGTAGGACGCATTCCATTTCACTGCGTTCTTGGTGTCGAACGGCAGGATGGTGTTGATGATGTTCTGCGTGTTGACCTTGGTATCGAGGTTGCCGCGCTCGCGCGAGGACTCCAGCGGCAGGTCGTCGACGGTGAACTCGACCGCGCGCTCCACGCGGTAGACGTCGGCGTCGTAGTACGTCTTCTTGTTCTTGTCGGTGCCGCGGGTATAGGTGCGCGTCAGGATCTCGCCCTTGCCGGCGACCTCGGCGCTCGCATTGCCGTCGACGATCATGTAGGGCAGGTACACGCCGACGACATTCTCGGGCGAGAACTCGTCCTTGAACGCCTTCAGCGCGAACAGCCTGCGCTTGTCGACGAACTGGCGGATGCGCGCGACCGCATCATCCTTCCTGATGTGGAACGGCAACACGGCGTCGGGCACCGCACCATTGCGGATCTGCTCGTTGACCCCGAACACGTGGCGGCACCAGTGGCAACGCGCCGTCATGGCGCTCTCGGTGTTCACCGTGACCTCGGCACCGCAGCCGGTGCACTTGAAGGTCATCAGGCTGGCGGTGTCCGCGTCGATCGCGCGGGCACCGCTGGCGATCACCGTGCCGCGCAGCTGGTCCAGCCCTTCACCCAGGCCGAAGGCCTCCTCGACCCGCGCGCCCACCCATTCGTTGCGGCAGTACAGGCAGACCAGCACGTCGCTGCCCAGCTTGTGGCGGATGTCGGTGGCGCCGCACTTCGGGCAGCGGTTCAGGCCGTCCTTCAGCTCTGCCGCCGCGGTGTCGATGGCGAGCGGGTCGGGCGCTTCGATTTCCTCGCGGATCGCGTCGGGCAGGGTGGCGGGATCGACCGGGAAACTCCCGGGCAAGGGCGGTACCTCCTGCGGCGAGCCGGGGCCCAACGCAGGAGGAGCCGGCGGCAACGGCGGCGGCGCCGGACGGTTCGGGGTGGACATGCGCGCGTCCGCTTACAGGCCCAGGGCCTTCGCCTTCAGCGCGTCGTAGTCGGACTGCGTGATCAGGCCGAGGTCGAGCATCTCCTTGGCCTTCTTCAGCTTGGCGACCGGATCGTCCGCCGCGGGTGCGGCCGGCGTGGCCGGCTGTTGCAGGCCGCCCACGCCCATCATCCCGGACGCCATGCCAATGCCCATCAGGCCCGCTGCACCGCCATTCTCGCCGGCGGACTGGATGCCCTGCGCCACGCTGGCCTGCAGGTTGGAGTTGCCGCGCGAGCCGGACAGCGCATCGGCGCGCTGCACGGTCTTCAACAGTTCGCGCGTGTTCGCGTCGTACTCGATGGAGACGATGGCGGTCTTGACGATGGCCAGGCCGCGGCTGGAGCTCCACTGGTAGCCCTGTTCGACGGCCGCCGAGAGGCTCTGCGCGAAGCCCAGCGAATCCTGCTGCAGCTTGGTGATGCGGTTGCCCTTGGACGGATCGTTGGTGTACAGGCTGAAGGCCGGCGCCAGCGAACCCACCACTTCATTGAACAACTGGGTGGCGGCGGCGTTGTCGAGGTCGGTGAAGTCGAACACCTTGCCCGGCTGCAGGTAGCTGGCCGGCACGAAGTTCTTCACGAACAGGATGGGGTCGACGATCTTCAGCGTGTACGAGCCGCGCGTGACCGCGCCGACCTGGGTGTTGAGGAAGCCGTCGTCCCAGTAGATTTCGGACTGCGTGCCGAAGCGGTTGTCCGGCAGTTCCTTGAGCGAGACGAAGAACGCCGCCTGCTGCGAGCCCGGCTGGCCGCCGAACTTGAAGCGTTCCCAGCTCTGGGTGATGAAGGTCGAGACGATGCCGTCGCCGGCGAAGATCGACTTGGAGTTGATGTCGTCCGAACGCCATTCGTAACCGCCCGGCTCGGCGACGAAGGCGGTGATCGCGCCGTCCTGCATCAGCAGCAGGCCGTAGCCTTCGGGCACGACGATCTTCGAGCCGTTGGTGATGATGTTGGTGGAGCCGCTGGTGTTGGACCCGCGACCGGCATTGGTGCCCTGCGGCACCGCCGCGAACAGCGCCGCCGTGGACGGCAGGCCCTGCGGCACCGTGTAGAAATCCTTCCACTGGTCGCCCAGCACGCCGCCGACCGCACCCACCACCGCCTGTACGAGACCCATGACATCGCTCCGTGATTCGTGGGCGGGTAAGAGCACCCGCCGATCGTGGCCGAGTATACCCATCGCCCTGTTACCGGCATGGCGCATACGTCATGGGCGCGGTCGGCCCACGTATGCGTGCCGGTTGCCGCATCCGCTTCGTCCGACGGTCATCACCAATGGCACATCGCCCCGCAGGAACGGCTCCGTACGATGCGGGCTAGACCCCGATGGCCAACGCCGGAGCATGTCCGTGGACCGACGCACCTTCCTTCAAGGCTCGCTGGGCGCAGCGCTGGCGGCTGCCGCGGACGTCGTTCCGGCGGGCGGAGTGCCGCCGGCCGGCCCGGTGTTCCCGCCCGTGGATGCGCGCAGCGTGTGGCTCGTCGGCGACAGCGCGCCGCCGGATCCGGTGGCGATGGCGGCAAAGCTGGCGGAACTGGCGCGCACGCAGGCCGACGTGCGGGACGGCTACCTGCAGCAGGGGGCAGTGGGCCGTCTCGAGCAGGCCTTCGCCACCATGCTCGGCAAGGAAGACTGTGCGTTCTTTCCCACCGGGACCCTGGCGAACAACGTGGCCCTGCGCGTGCTCTGCGGCGAGCACCAGCGCGTGCTGGTGCAACAGGAGAGCCATGTGTACCGCGACGAGAGCGATGCCGCCCAGCGATTGTCCTCGCTCAACCTGTTGCCGTTGGCGGCCGGTCGCGCCAGCCCGTCGCTGGATGAGGTGCGTGCCGCGATCAGCGCTTCGGAGAGCGGTCCGTATCCCATGAAGATCGGGGCGGTTTCGCTCGAAAGCCCCGTGCGCCGGGCCGGTGCTGAACTGGTCCCGCTCGCCCGGGTACGCGACATCGCCACGCTGGCACGGGCGCATGGCGCGCGCCTGCACTTGGACGGCGCGCGCCTGCTGATGGCGCCGCCCGGCTTCGATCTGCCCGCATACGCGGCGGAATTCGATACCGTGTACGTATCGCTGTACAAGTACCTGGATGCGCCGTTCGGTGCAGTGCTTGCAGGGTCGAAGGGGGACATCGCCCAGGCGCGCGCGCTTCGCCACGTGTTCGGTGGCACGCTGTACCAGGGATGGATGCCTGCACTGCTGGCGCTCGACGCATTGCCGGGGTTCCTGGCGGACATCGCGAAGGCCCATGCGCAGGCGCGCGAACTGATCGCCACGTTGGTGGCCAGCGGCAAGGTACGCGAACGCAGTTCGCCGGACGCATCCAATCTGTTCTGGCTCGACATGGCGCAGCCGCTCGCGGACGCTGCATTCGAGCGTGGTCGGCAGGCGGGCATCCGCGTCGGCCGATGGCATGAAGGTCGGGTGCCGCTGGCAGTGAATACGACGCTGCTGCGGCGTCCCGTAGCCGACTACGTGAGCGTCTTCCTGGGATAACGCTGGCGGCGTCCGCCACCGTCGCGCGTCAGCTCGCCGGCAACGCGCGATTCCTCCCTTCGTCCTTGGCCTGGTACAGCGCGGCGTCGGCCGCGTGCAGCAGGGCGTCGGGATTGCCGCCACGCGCAGGATGCCGGCTGGCGGCGCCGATGCTGACGGTGATGACGTCCGCGACGCTGGACGCGCGATGGGGCAGGGCGAGACGTTGCACGTCGTCCACCAGGCGTCGCGCGAGACCCAGTGCCGTGTCGGTGTCGCAATCCGGCAGCAGGATGGCGAACTCTTCGCCGCCGTAGCGCGCCGCCAGGTCGTCGCTGCCGCGCAGGCTGGTGGCGAGGGCCGCCGCGAGGGTCGCCAGCGCCGCATCGCCCCCCAGGTGGCCGTAGCTGTCGTTGTAGGCCTTGAAGTCGTCCACGTCGATCAACAGCACCGCCAGCGACGCATCGCGCGCGGCGTGGTCGTCCCAGGCCAGCCGCAGGCGGCGGGTGAATTCGCGCCGGTTGGCGATACCGGTGAGCGCATCGCTGGCGGCCAGATGCTGGAGGCGTTCGTTGGCCTCGCGCAGCGCGTCGGTGCGCTGCGCGACCTCGTGCGTCAACGCGCGCTCGCGTTCGCGCGCGGTGCGCAGGCGCAGCCGCACGAGCGCCGCCACCAGCCCCAGCGCGGCCAGGGCCGCCAGCGTGTGCAGCCACCAGGTCTGGTGCCATTGCGGCAGCAGGGTGAAGCGCAACTGCGCGCCTTGTTCATTCCACACGCCATCGTTGTTGCTGGCCATCACGCGGAACACGTAATCGCCCGGCGGCAGGTTGGTGTAGTACGCGGCGCGACCGGCGCCAGGCTCGCTCCAGGCGCGGTCGAAGCCGTCCAGTCGATAGCGGTAGCGCACCGCCGACGGGGCCACGTAACTCATCGCCGCGAACTGCAGTTCCAGGCGTTCCACGCCGGGCCCCAGCCGCATGATCGAAGCCGGTTCGACGTCCACGCCGTCCACCAGCAGGCGCTCGATCGAGACCGGCGGCGGTTGGGCATTGCCCTGCATGCGGTCGGGGTCGACGATGACGACGCCCTTCGCGGTGCCGAACCAGAGGCGGCCGTCGTCGCTGTGGTCCGCCGGCGTCTGCGATGCGCCGTTGCCCTGCGCATTGAGCATGCCGTCGCTGGTGCCGTACCAGCGCGGCGCGAGCTGCTGCACCTCGCCCCGGTCGAGCGCGTCGAAGTCCGCCTTCGCCAGGCGTCCGATGCCGCGGTTCGAACTGAACCAGAGGTGCCCGCGACCATCGTCCAGCAGGGCGAACACCGCATCGCCATGGAACCCGGCGCGCTGGAGATAACGGGTGACCTTGCCGTCGCGGATCCGCACGATGCCCACGCTGGTGCCCAGCCACAGGCTGCCGTCGACGGCGGGATGGAATGCGAACACGCTGCTGCCCGCCAGGCCATCGGTGCCGCAGCTGTCCACCTTGCCGAGGTACAGGCAACGCAGGCCGCTGCGCAGGCCGATCCACAGTCGCCCGTCGGCATCTTCGTAGAGGGCCCGGGTGTCGTCGCCGCGGGTGCCGTCCACCACGTCGACCCGCTCGCCGTCGATGCGGGCCACGCCCTGCAGGGTGCCGGTCCACATGCCGCCCTGGCGGGCGGGCGCGAACGCGAACACGATCGTGCCGGGCAGCCCGTCCGACAGGCCGAAGGTGCGGGCGCGGCCGGCGCTGTCGAAGCGGGTCACGCCCTCGGTGCCGGCGACCCACAACTGGCCCCGGGTGTCGGAACGGATCGCACGGATCAGCTGGCTGGACAACTGTCGGTTGTAGGCCGCGGCCGGCCGCAGTACTGCGCCTTCGTAGCGGGACAGGCCGGCGCCATCGGTGCCGACCCACAGCGCGCCGCCCGGCACCTGGTGCACGGCACGCACTGCATTGGACACCATCTGTCCGGTGACGGTGACCAGCTTGGAGGGGCTGAGCCGGTGCAGGCCGCTGGAGGTAGTACCGATCCACAGGTTGCCTTCGCGATCCTCGAACATCGATCGCACGGTCTCGCCCTGCAGGCCGGCCAGCGTGTCGTCGCAACTGAAGTCACCCGCGACCAGTCGGCAGAGGCCCATGTCGAGCGGTGCGAACCAGACGCTGCCGTCACGGTCGCCGTACAGCGTGTAGATGCGTCGCCCATCGAGCGCCGCCGCACGCGGGTGGCGGTGGAAGCGCCCCTCGCGGAAGAACGCCGGACCGGACTGGGTGCCGACCCACACCGCGCCCGCCGCGTCGACGGCCAGGCTGTACACCGCATTGCTGGGCAGGCCGTCCTGTTCGTCGTAGAGCCGTGCGCGGCCGTCGTGCCAGTGGACCACGCCCACGCCATCGGCCGCGATCCAGACGCCCCCGTCGCGGTCGGCGACGATGCCGCGGTAGAACCCGCGCGGCGGGAAGCCATCGGCATCGCCCAGCAGGCGGGGCGCGCCGTTCGCGGTCCGCACCACGCCCGCATTGGTGGTGAGCCACAGGCTGCCCGACGTGTCGCGGACGATCCCGAAGACGCTCTCGATGCCGGCGGGCAACGCCACCTGCTCGAGCGCGCGTCCCTGCCGTCGGTACAGGCCACCGTTGAGGGTGCCGACCCACAGGCCACCTTCGCGATCCGCGCTGACCGCGGTGATCGCCGAGCTCTTCAGCGCGGGTGCGACGCGCGGGTCGATGGTCTCGAAACCGTCGCCGCTGTAGCGCGCCAGGCCGCCGTAGGTCGCCAGCCAGATCGCGCCATCGGCCTGCTGGTCGATGGAGAGGACGGTCCCCTGGGGCAGCTGGTTCTCGTACCAGACGTGGGTGAACTGGCCAATCGCCCGCCGCGCGTCGAGTGCGTGGGCGGGAAACAGGAGAAGTGCGCCCAGCACACCGGCCAGCAGGGCGCAGGTACGCCGTGCGTCAAGGAACATGCGGAATTCCAGGCATCGGTCTCCCCACCGGTGACGCGCCATGCTAGCAGCAACGTCGATAGCGGCCGCGAGGGCGACCGGTTGAGTCGCACGCGACGGCTGGCCGGTTCCCGCCGGCGCCCTCGTACATAGGCGGGTCAGCCCGCGGGACCGTGGGCCCAACCCGGAGAAGCCGAATGCCGACTGCACATGGGGTCCGTCCGCTGTTGATGCTCGTGGCGCTGTGTCCGTTCGTCGGGGTCCTGGCGCAGGCGCCTGTGGCCAAGGTGCAGGCGGTTACCGACGATTATTACGGCACGCAGGTGACCGATCCGTACCGCTGGATGGAAAGCGGCAAGGACCCCGACTGGATGCCCTGGCTGCAGGCGCAGGCCAAGCACACCCAGGGCGTCTTCGCCGCGATGCCCGGTCGCGCTTCGCTGCTGGCCGACGTGGCCGCGCGCTCCGGCGAACTCACCACCGTCGGCCAGGCCGAACAGGCCGGCGGCCGCGTCTTCCACGAAATCCGTGCGGCCGGTGAGCAGGACACCAAGCTGATGGTGCGCGAGGCCGATGGCCGCACCCGCGTGCTGCTCGACCCGACCACGCTGAAGAATGCCGATGGCGACCAGGTGATCGATCGCTGGGCCGCGTCGCCGACCGGTCGCCATGTGCTGGTCGCGCTGTCCAGGCGCGGTACCGAACACTCCACGTTGCGCGTACTCGACGTGGCGACCGGGGGCTTCCTGCCCGTCGCCATTCCGCACGCCTGGATGATGAGCTGGACCCGCAACGGCGAGGCCTTCAGCTACCTCAAGTTCGTCGGCGAACCGGGCACGCCCACGTACTTCGTCGGCAACGAAGCGCGCCTGCATCGCCTGGGCAGCACCGCGCCGGACGTGCTGCTGGCCCGCCGCGGGCAGGGCGGCATCAGCGCGAAGGCCGAGCAGTTCGTGCCGGTGATCTTCGATCCGGACAGCCGCACGGCGCTCGCCGTCGTCCGCGACGGCCGCAACGAGATCGCGATCTACCGTGCCGATGCCGATACCGCGATGACGGGCAACGCGACCTGGACGCCGGTCGCCGGGTTCGACGACGTGGTGGTGGATTCCAGCGTCGATGGCGACCGCCTGTACCTGGTCTCGAAGAAGCAGGCCTCCGGGGGGAAGATCCTGCAGACCTCGGCGACGGCGCCGGACCTGAAGACCGCGCGCATCGTCGCGCTGCCGGGCACGCCGGTGATCGAATCGATCCTCGCCGTGCAGGGCGGGCTGCTGGTGCGCACGATCGACGGCCCGGCCTCCGGACTGTGGCGGGTGGGCGAGGACGGCAAGGCCGTCAAGCTCGCGCTGCCGTTCGACGGCCAGGTCACTGCGCTGCAGGGCTGGGCGCCGTCGCCCGAGGTGCTGGTGGCGATGACCGGCTGGTTCACGCCATCGACGGTCTACCGCCTCGACCTGCGCGACGGCCAGCTGAAGGACCTCGCACTGGTGCCGCCACTGCCGTTCGACACCGCCGGCTACGCAGCGCGACGCAGTGAGATCGCCGTGCGCGACGGCACCCGGGTGCCGTACACGCTGGTGATGAAGAAGGGCGCCACCCTGGATGCCACGACACCCGTGTTGCTGGAAGCCTACGGCGCCTACGGCTACGCCGCGCTGCCGCGCTTCAACGCGCGCGTGCTCGCCTTCCTCGACCGCGGTGGCGTGTACGCGCTGGCGAACGTGCGCGGCGGCGGAGAGTTCGGCCGCGACTGGCATTACGCCGGCAAGGCAAGCACCAAGGCCACCACCTGGCGCGACGCCATCGACGTGGCCGAGCAGCTGATGCGCGACAAGGTGGGCTCATCGAAGACGATGACGCTGATCGGTACTTCCGCTGGCGGCGTGATGCTGGGCGGTGCGATCAACGAGCGCCCGGACCTGTTCGCCGGCGCGATCGCCAACGTCGGCTTCATGAATCCGGTGCGCTACGTCTCCGAGCAGAACTACGCGGACATCGAGGAATGGGGCGGACCGATCACCGATGCGGCCTCGTTCAAGACCATGTTCGACCTGGACCCGTACCAGCACATCCGTGCCGGCACGGCGTACCCGCGCACGCTGGTGGTGTCCGGCCTCAACGATCCGCGCGCAGCGACCTTCCACAGCGCCAAGTACGCCGCGCGCCTGGCCGCCGCGCAGGACGGCAAGGTGCCCGTGCTGCTGCGGCTGGATTTCGGCGCCGGCCACGGCATGGGCTCCAGCCGCAGCCAGCTGGACGAGGTGTGGACCGACATCTATGCGTTCACCCTGGCGCAGGCCGGCAGGCCGGACTTCCGGGCGACGGACAGGTAGGCGCGTGGCCCGGCGCGCGCGGCTCAGCCGCCGCGCACGGCCGCCTCGATGGCCGCCACATCGATCTTGCGCATCGTCATCATCGCCTCGAAGGCGCGCTTGGCGACCGCGCGGTCGGGGTTGGCCATGGCGTCGGTGAGCACGCGCGGCGTGATCTGCCAGTTCAAGCCCCACTTGTCCTTGCACCAGCCGCAGGCGCTTTCGCGTCCGCCGTTGCCGACGATGGCGTTCCACAGCCGGTCGGTTTCCTCCTGGTCATCGGTCGCGATCTGGAACGAGAACGCTTCGCTGTGCGTGAACGCGTCGCCGCCGTTCAATCCGATGCAAGGCACTCCGCAGACGGTGAACTCCACCGTCAGCACGTCGCCCGCCTTGCCGGAGGGATAGTCGCCGGGTGCGCGGTGCACGGCCTTCACGGCGCTGTCGGGGAAGGTCTTCGCGTAGAAATGCGCGGCCTCTTCCGCGTCGCGGTTGTACCAGAGGCAGATCGTGTTCTTCGGGGTCATGGCGAAACTCCAGTGTCGGAGGGAGGAAAGCCGGCGCGGCGATCATGCCGTCCGGCCGGAAAAGCCGGGTGAAGCGAAGGTCTGTCAGCGATCGGCGAACGTGCCGGTGCGGACATCGCCATCGCGCAGATAGCGGCTGACGATCACGCCCGCCCGGGTACTGCGCGTGGCGTCCAGCCGGAATGCGGCGGGCAGGCTGTCGTCGCCGAACAGCCGTTTGCCACGGCCCAACAGGACCGGATAGACCAGCAGGCGCAACTCGTCGACCAGATCGGTCGCGAGCAACTGGTGCAGCAGGTCGCTGCTGCCCTGGGTAACCAGGTCGGGGCCGCTGCGCTGCTTCAGCACACGCACGGCAGCCGCGACATCCGCGCCCAGTGCGTGACTGTGCGGCCAGGCGAGCGTGGCGGGCCGATGGGTGGCCACGTATTTGGTGGCGCCGTTGAACGCGTCCGCGATGCCGCCATGCGGTGCCTCGCGCGGCACGTTGGGCCAGTAGCCGGCGAAGATGTCGTAGGTGCGCCGGCCCAGCAGCAGCGAGAACGGCTGCGCGAACAGGCCATCCATCGCCTCGTCTTCGCCCGCATAAGGCCACACCCAGCCTCCGTGCGCGAAGCCGCCGCTGGCGTCCTCCTCCGGCCCGCCCGGCGCCTGCATGACGCCGTCGAGACTGATCATGGCCGCTGCAACGAGTCTGCCCATGGTGTGCGCCTGGCCGGACGGAATGCCGGCCCTCATCCCTGCGACGCCCCGGGGAGCGCGGAATCGACAGGCCGGGTGAGAAAAACGCGGCTCGCCGCCCCTGATCTTGATCGGGATCAATGCGGGGCGCAGCGGCACGCCGCACGCTGGCACCTCATCCCGGAGGACACGCAGATGAAGGCGAACGTGGGTGGTTTCGACAAATGGGTACGGATCGTCGTCGGCTCGCTGCTGATCGGCTGGGCGCTGGTGGGCGGTCCGGCATGGGCATGGATCGGCGTGGTGCCGCTGGTGACGGGCCTGTTCAATGTCTGCCCGCTGTATGGGCTGCTCGGCATCAACACCTGCAGGCGGTGAGGGGCCCGTCCGCCTCGCTACCGACCGGGCGAGGAACGTGGTCTTGCTAAGCTGGTCGCCGTCCCACGACAGGCGATGACATGCACAGACGACAGTTCCTCGGATCGGCCGCGCTGGCCGCGACCTCATTGATGCTGCCGTTGGCGGCCGGCCAGCACGCTTTCGCGGCGACGCCGCGCGCGCGCCTGCTGCCGCCGCCGCTGAATCCCGGCGACACCGTCGCGCTGGTCAGTCCGTCCGGCGCGACCGACGAGCCGTTCGACCTGCAGCTCGCGCAGGAGGCGATGGAAGCGCTGGGGCTCAAGGTGAAGGTGGCGCCGCACCTGGCGTCGCGTTACGGGCATCTTGCCGGCAACGATGCCGAACGCGCGGGGGACCTCAATGCGATGTTCGCCGACCGCGGGGTCAAGGCGATCATCTGCGCCCGGGGCGGCTCCGGTGCCGCGCGCCTGCTGCCGTTGCTCGATTACGGCATGATCCGCCGCAATCCGAAGATCCTGCTCGGCTATTCCGACATCACCGCGCTGCAGAACGCCCTGCTGTCGCAGGCCGGATTGACAAGTTTCCATGGCCCCATCGGCATCGGCAGCTGGAACGCGTTCAACGCCGACCAGTTCCGCCGGGTCTTCTTCCAGCGCGAGCAGATGCAGTACGCCAACAGCGCGGACAAGGGCGACGAGCTGGTGCAACGCAGGAACCGCACGGTCACGATCACCGGCGGCAAGGCGCAGGGCGAACTGGTCGGCGGCAACCTGACGGTGCTGACCGCGCTGGCCGGCTCGCCGTACCTGCCGGATTTCGCAGGCAAGATCCTGTTCCTGGAGGATGTGTCGGAGGCGCCTTACCGCATCGACCGCATGCTCAGCACGTTGCGGTTGATGGGCGCGCTGGACAAGGTCGAAGGCATCGTCTTCGGCGAATGCACCGAATGCGACCCGGGCGGCGGCTACGGCTCGCTGACGCTTCCGCAGATCTTCGACGACTACTTCAAGCCGCTGAAGATCCCGGTCTATCGCGGCGCGATGATCGGCCACATACGGCAGCAGTTCATCGTGCCCGTGGGCGGCAAGGTGGAAATGGACGCGGACGCAGGCACGTTCCGCATGCTCGAGCCGGTGTTCGCCGCCTGAAGGCAGATGCCGGTGCCGCGTCAGTACAGCGTGAGCGGAATGCCGCGCGACGTGCGGTCACGGTAGTCCGTGCGGACATCGTGGCAGTACGGGCCGGCCATGACGAAGCGGCGGCAGATGTCCGGACGCGTGTCGTAGATCGAGCAGCACATGCGTGCCGCATCGATCGCCACGCACCAGCCCTCTTCATCGCGCGCCATCACGTGCAGGCCGGCGTCGGTGTGGGTGGTCAGGTGCGAAGGCACGCCGTCCTCGGGCTGCAGCACCACGGTCAGGCGGCAGCAGACCGCGTCGCAGCGTTCGCAGAGCGGTACCGCGGTACTCACCGGTGTCGTCCTCCGCGGAAGCGGGGCGGCGTCGATTGGCAGGGGGGCTGGAACGGATCGCGAGGCATGGAGCGCTCCCGGGGTGGCGCTCCGCCCGTGCTCGTGGCGGAAACGCATGGAGGAAAGCGCAGCGGGCGACGGTGGCGGCGGTCGGACGGGACGCGGAAGGTGCAGCGCAGCCATCGTACGCCGTGGGTCCCGCGCGTACCTGAAGCGCGCCGCCGGAACTGAACGGGCGGGTCAGGTTGCGTGCGATGCCTGCATCAGCAGGCAGTCGATGCCATCGAGGGCGATATGGATGAGCAGGCCGATGCCGAACCAGCGGGTCTTCTTCGGCAGCGCCAGCCCTGCGTAGACGAGGATGGCCGGCCAGGTGTGCAGGGGATGGAAGCCGATACTGCAGCGGCCGGGCGCATAGACCGGATCGGCGAGCAGGTGGTCCAGGTCGATGACCCACGCCGCCAGCATCCACAGCGCGGCGCGCTTCCAGTCCCTGGGCCAGCACAGCCGCGCCAGCGCCACCGGCACCAGCACGTGCAGCAGCAGGTGGAGCGGCGCACGGAGTTCGACGTCGGGCATGGCGGCGGCTCAGCGACGCGTGGCCAGCCAGCGATCGAGCTGGTTGGCGAAGCCCTGGCGATCGCGCGCGCTGAACGCGGCCGGTCCGCCGGTCTGCACGCCGGCGCCACGCAGTTCGTCCATGAAGTTCCGCATGGACAGGCGCTCGGCGATGTTGTCCGGCGTGAAGCGCTCACCGCGCGGGTCTACCGCCTGCGCGCCGTTGGCCAGCACGCGCGCGGCCAGCGGGATGTCCTGGGTCACGACCAGGTCGCCCGGGCGCGCACGCTCTGCGATGGCATCGTCGGCGACGTCGTAGCCGCCCTGTACCTGCAGGGCGCGGATGAAGCGCGAGGGCGGGGTGCGCAGCCACTGGTTGGCGACCAGGGTGACCGGCACCTGCGCGCGCTCGGCAGCGCGGAACAGGATTTCCTTCACCGGACCCGGGCAGGCATCGGCATCGACCCAGACCTGCGGGGGCGGCGCCGCCGCTTCGGTCATTCCCGGGTATCGGCCGGCGTGTCTTCCGCGCCCGCATCGGTCCGGGCCGCGTCGCGTTCGGCGCGCTTCTTGGCGTCCTTCTCTTCCTTCTTCTTCTTCTTGGCCAGCTCGCGCTGTCGTTTCTCGAAGGAGTAGTTGGGGGTCGGCATGGGCGTTCTTCCAGTGAGGGGAGGGCGTGCGGAGGCGGCCCGTACCCGTACACGATAGCCCGCAGGCGCGCTGCTGGCGAATGCGGCGCCCGCCGGCTCGCTGCGGCGCCGGCCCCTGCGCTACCATCCCGCCGTCGGCCACCCCCGGGGGACGGGTGCGGTCCCGACGTCCTTCCATGGGGTGAAGAATGCGGCGAATCCTCTGCCTGGTGCTGGCGGCCCTGGTGCTGGCCGGCTGTGCGAAACGCGTCAAGGAGACGCCGTTGCCTCCGCCCGTGGAGAGCCCGCAACCGCCGCCACCGCCACCGCCACCGCCACCGCCGCCGCCGCCGCCGCCCAGCAGCGCGGCCGAAGCGGCCGCGCGCGCCGAAGCCCAACGCCGTGCCGCCGAGGCCGAAGCGCGGGTGCGCCAGCAGCGCGATGCGACCGCGCGCGAAGCGGCCGAGCGCGAAGCGCGGGCCCGCGAGGCTGCGCAGTCGGGCCGGCCTCCGCAGCAGGACTTCGTCAACGTCGACGTGTTCTACGCCACCAACCGCGCGCCGGCGGCGGCATTCGCCTCGCTGCCCGCAGGCGATCGCTTCACGCCTTCGCTCGCGCGCCAGCTCACCTATGGCACCGCGCGCATCAGCATCCCGAAGGTCCACGTCGCGGGCGAACTGGAATCGCCCCGCTGGTACCTGCTGGAATTCAAGGAGGATCCCAAGCAGCACGTCATCCTGCAGGACGTCACCCGCTTGGATAAATCCCCTTTCTTCGCGCGCCTGTACGACCGCGTGGGCGCCTCCCGCGGACGCAATGCCTTCGTGTTCGTGCACGGGTACAACGTCAGCTTCCGCGACGCGGCCCGGCGTACGGCGCAGCTGGCGTACGACCTGCGCTTCGACGGCGCACCGGTGTTCTACAGCTGGCCTTCGCAGGCCGCGCTGTCGGGCTACTTCACCGACGAGCAGAGCATCGCGCGCTCGGTACCGTACATCGAGAACTTCCTGTCCGACCTCGCCGACCGCTCCGGCGCGCAGAACCTGTACGTGATCGGGCACAGCATGGGCACGCGCGGGCTGACCCAGGCCGTGCGCAACCTGGTCACCCGCCGGCCGGAACTGCGCGGGCGCTTCCGCGGCATCATCCTCGCCGCACCGGACATCGACGCAAAGGTATTCCGCACCGAACTGGCGCCTGCGCTGCAGCGGGCGAGTGGCCGGGTCACGCTCTACGCGTCGTCGGAGGACCTGGCGCTGAAGGCGTCCAAGCAGGTCAACCGCGGGCCGCGCGCCGGCGACACCAGCGAAGGCGTCGTGCTGGTCTCCGGCGTGGACACCATCGACGTCTCCGGCGTGGACCAGAGCGTGCTGGCGCACTCCTACTTCATGGAGTCGGACAAGGTGATGGGCGACATCCGCGAGATGTTCCGCGCGAACCAGCCCGCCGCGCAGCGCAAGCCACTGCAGTCGGTGAAGCTGGGCGCGGGCATGTTCTGGAAGATCCTGCCGCCGCCGTGAAGCGGCGGCAGGCCTTGCCGGTCACGGCAGCGTGTAAGTGACCGAGAGCTTGGCGGTCGCGCCGCGGTCGATCCACACATAGTGCGTCGCCGAGGGATTGGCGGCGAAGCGCAACTTCAGCTGCGTGCGCCCGGTGCGGTTGATCGCCGCGCGCCCGGCGGTATCGAACACGGTACTGGTCTGGTTGCCGCCGCTGAAGGCCGGCACCTGCGCGCTACTGGCGGTGGTCGTGGCGGCGGCCCAGTCCGCCGCTTCGATGGGGCATGCGCCAAGGCAGCCGCTGCGGACATCGACGACCAGCGTGTTGCCGGCGGGATTGCTCCACGGATCGCCGCTCGCGCTGCGGTAGGCCACCGTCAGCGTGGCGGACGTCACCACCGCGTTGTCCGGCAGCGATGACGTATCGAAGGAGAGCACCGCGCGATTGTGGTTGCCGTCGGTGCCGCGGCCGATCGCCAGGCCGTAGTACGCCTCCAGCGTGCCGACGGCCGGACTGCCGCCGGTGGCGCTGGCCTTCACGTAACCATCGTTGGCATCCTCGTTGTTGAACACGACCGTGACCGGCGAGCCGCCACTCGTGCCACCGATGACGGTGACGTTCACGGCAGCGGAGGTGCCGGTATTGCCGGCGAGGTCGAGCGCGCGCGCCTGCAGCACGTGCGCGCCGTTGCCGGTGCCGCCGCTGTTCCAGGCGAGGCTGTAGGGCGCGCTGGCATCGCTGCCGAGCAGCGCACCGTCCAGCAGGAAGTCCACGCGCGCCACGCCGATGTCGTCGCTGGCCGAGGCCGCCAGTGCCACCGTACCGCTGACGCTGGCGCCGTTGGCGGGTGAGGTCAGGGCGACGGTCGGCGGCGTGCCGTCCAGGTTGTCCAGGCCGAAGAAGCGGGTGATGTAGTAGCTGGAACAGAGGTTCACGTCGAGGATGTAGGCGCCCGCGGTGCCGCACTGCGTTTCGCCGCTGCCGGGATCGACCGGCGTGCCGTGGCCCATGCCGGTGATGACGTAGGTTTCGACCTTGGCATTGCCCGCCGCGTCCTTGTACACCCTGTGCGGGAAGCCGCTGACGGTGTCGGTGGCGTCGGCCACGGTATCGATGCCGTGCACGTCGGCCCACTGCTCCAGGCTCTCGGTGAGGTTGGCCGGGCGCACGACGTAGTCGGCATCGCCATGCCAGATCGACACGATCGGCCAGGGCCCGGTCCAGCTGCTGGCAGCACGTACCTTCGCGCCCCATTGGGCAGGGCTCAGGTCGCTGCCAGGGTTCATGCAGCTGAACGCCGCGCTCTGGCTCGTCGCACAGCGGTAGGGCAGGCCCGCCACGATCGCGCCCCCGGCAAAGACGTCGGGGTAGGTCGCCAGCATCACCGAGGTCATCGCGCCACCCGCGGACAAACCGGTGACGTAGACGCGCGCGGGATCGATCGCATGGTCGGCGATCATGCGGTCGACCATCTGCTTGATCGACAGCGGTTCGCCCTGGCCGCGCGCCGTGTCCGCCGTCTCGAACCAGTTGAAACAGCGGCTGCTGTTGTTGCCGGTCTGCTGCTCGGGCAGCAACAGGGCGAAACCGAAGCGGTTGGCGAGCAACTCCCAACCCGTCTCGGCATCGTAGTTGGACGCGGACTGCGCGCAGCCGTGCAGGGCGACCACCAGCGGCGCATCCGCGGGCAGCCCCGCGGGAACGTACTTGTGCATGCGCAGGTTGCCCGGATTGCTGCCGAAGCCGGTGACTTCGGTCAACGCCAGTGCCGGACTGCTGGCCACCACCAGCAACAGGGAAGCGAGCAACAGGCCCGCGCGACGGGACGGGATGAGCGGGACGGGACGACACAGCAGCGCAGCGATCGACATCGACGGCACCTCCGGTGTGAAGTGCCGGCAGTGGGCCACAGCGCTTCCGGCCGGGACATTGGCCAAAGGGGAAAGCTGCAGCGCACCATCGCCACGGCGTGATGGCGGTCGCGCCGTACGCACGGCGTGGGCAGCCCGGCCCTGTCCGCTCCCGCCACGTCGCCGCGTTGGGCCTGAGTGCAAGCCCGCGCATCGCGCGAGGGCGCGTTCATGGAGAACGGAACATGGCCATCCGCACGATGATGTCGGCACTGCTCGTGGTTGCCTGCGGGCAGGCGTTCGCCGCGCCCCCTTCCGACGAACTGCTGCGGAAGGGGGCGCCCGTCGTCGACAGGGTGTCGCTGCTGTGCCTGCAGCAGCCGGCGCGCTGCCCGCGCTTCGCGCACAACATCACGGTGCCTGCGCATGCGCTGTCGCGGTCGACGTTCGGCACGTTCGACGTGCACACGCGCGGCGTGAACTGGACGGGAAACACCGGGGCGATGTCGTTCACGATGCGTCGTCCCGACGATTTCACCGGCACACGCATCCGCCTGCGCTTCCTCTTTGAAATCACCGACGATGCGGGCGGCGACCTGCAGTTCGTGGTCACGCCGGTCACGCTGAAGCACGGCAGCGGCTTCGAGACCTACGCGAGCTATGGCACGCCGCTGGTGGCGGTGCCGGAGTCCCCGACGATCATGCAGGAGAGCACCGTGATCGTGACCGACACCAACGGCATCGATCCCGACGGCCCGTGGTGGTACTTCGAGATAAACCGGCAGGGCACCTACGCAGGACGGCTTCGACTCTACGCCGTCGCACTGGAGTACTGATGCAGCGCGTCAGCGACGCACGGCCATGACGCCGTCCAGCGCCCGCTGTGCCCGGAAGCCGGCTTTCTCCAGCCGTTTCAGCACTTCGCCGGGCACGTCGCGCCCGCTGGTCAGCTTGTTGGGACTGCCGGTGTAGTGGAACAGGGCGCCACCACGGCGCGCCACGCGCGCGAGCTGATCGTAGAACGCCTGCGAGTACAGTTCGCCGGCGATGCCGAAGCGGGGCGGATCGTGCAGCAGGGCATCCACCGACGCATCCGGCACCTGCGCGATCGCCTGCGACACATCGGCATGGAACAGCTGCAGGCGACCTGCGGCGGCCGCATCGTCCGGATCCGGTGACCAGGGGTTCAGCGTGCGCAGCCACAGCACGTCCGCATTCTTCTCGAACGACAGGATGCGCGCGGCGCCGGCCTCCAGGCAGCACGCGGCGAAATAACCCAGGCCACCACAGGTATCGAGCACGGTCTTTCCCTTCGGCTCGACCAGGGCGACCTTGCGGCGCGCATCGTCCAGCGGCGATGCCTTCGAGGTCGGCAGCATCTTGATGCCGTCGATCTCGAACGTCGGCACCCCCCACTCGGTGGGCACGAGCTTGATCAGCGACCCCGCATAGCGCGACACCGGCGCGAAGTCCTCGCCGTCCCACCCGTACAGCGTGCGGTCCTTGAGTCTGCCTGGATACGGGTACGCGACGCCGTGCCAGCGCCAGCCGTCGGCCTCCAGCCATGCCTCGTCCTGCGAACGGCCGAGGTCGAGCGAGCCCGGCCAGCGGGTGTCGCCGCGCTCGCGGGCGGCGAGCAGGGCAGCGGCGGTGTCGCGGGTGAGCAGGGGGCCGGCGTAGCGGGGCATCGGGCATTCATGCGGGAGACGTCGCGCCATTTTCACCGCGTTGGCGCGAAGAGGACAGTGCGCGGGAGGCGACGGACCCGCTGGTATAGTGCGGCCCCCGATATTCCATGCCATCGTCGCCATGACCACCCTCGAACGCTTCCATCCCATCGGTACGCCTGGCAAGCCCTGGGGCGCGGCGGAAAAGGCGCAGTGGCGCGGGCAGCAGCGCGTGCGGCGGCGTTACGTCGACGATGTCGTGGTGGCGGTCGACGCCCTGCGCGACCGCTTCGACGTGCAGCAGTATGGAACGCTCGACTACGGCCCCGGCGAACGCTATCCGCTGTTCGCCGTCCGCAGCCGCGACTGGAACGACGAACTGCCGACGATGCTGGTGACCGGCGGCGTGCACGGCTACGAGACCAGTGGCGTGCATGGGGCGCTGCAGTTCCTGGAGCAGCGCGCCGGAGGTTACGCCGGCAAGGCCAATCTGCTGGTCGTGCCTTGCGTGAGCCCGTGGGGCTACGAGCGCATCCATCGCTGGAACGCCGATGCGCTGGACCCGAACCGTTCCTTCCGGGCCGACAGTCCGGCCCAGGAATCCGCCGCGCTGATCGACCTGGTCGCACCGCTCAGGACGCGCGTGCGGATGCATATCGACCTGCACGAGACCACCGACAGCGACGAGACCGAATTCCGTCCCGCGCTGGCCGCGCGCGACGGCAAGCCTTACGAGCCGGGCGAGATCCCGGACGGCTTCTACCTGGTGGACGACAGCGAGCGCCGCCAGCCCGACTTCCAGCGTGCGGTGATCGCCGCGGTCGCGGCGGTGACGCATATCGCGCCGGCCGATGCGAAGGGCGAGATCATCGGTTCGCCGGTCGTCGCCGAAGGTGTGATCGAGTATCCGGTCACTTCGCTGGGTTTGTGTACCGGCATCACCGATGCGCGCTACACCACCATCACCGAGGTGTACCCGGACAGCCCCAAGGCCACGCCACAGCAGTGCAACGATGCGCAGGTGGCGGCCGTGGCGGCGGCGATCGACTACGCGCTGGCGCACGGTTGATGCGGCGCCGGTGCGCCCCCATTCCTGTTCGTGAAATCCCGTTGTCGGTGGCGGCGTAAGCTGGCCTGGCAACCGAGATCCGCGAGGAGACCACCATGGCAACCGGATGGGCCGGCGACGGCGCCGTGCAGGACCAGATCGATGCGACCGTGAAGGATGGCATCGAGCGCGCACGCCGCGCGTTGCCGACGGGTCCCAGCCTGACCCACTGCGAGGCGTGCGAGAAACCCATTCCCGCCGCGCGGCGGAAAGCCGTGCCGGGTGTCCGCCTGTGCGTCGCCTGCCAGGAAGCGGCCGACCAGGAAGAGCACGGTGCCGGCCTGTACAACCGCCGCGGCAGCAAGGACAGCCAGCTGCGCTGAGCGACGGTCCGGCTGCCGGCGCCGACGTCTTCACATCGGTTTCCGCGGGCGCTGCACACGATGGACGCCCCTCGTTCCGCGCAGGCACGCCATGGCACGCCCCATCTGGACCGGCACGCTGTCCTTCGGCCTCCTCAACATTCCGGTCTCGCTGATGTCCGGCGAGCGCAAGGTGGACATCAGCTTCCGCATGCTCGACTCGCGCGACAAGAAGCCGATCCGCTTCGAGCGCGTCAACGCCGAGACCGGCGAAGAGGTGCCGTGGAAGGACATCATCAAGGCCTTCGAGTACGACAAGGGCAGCTACGTGGTGGTCGAGAAGGAAGACATCGCTTCCGCTGCACCGCAGACGCACGAGTCGGTGGACGTCGAAGCGTTCGTGGACCGGGAGGAGATCGGCCTGAGGTTCTTCGAGAAGCCCTACATCCTCGTGCCGGGGAAGAAGGCCGAAAAGGGTTACGTGCTGCTGCGCGACACGCTGGCGAGCACCGGCAAGGCCGGCGTGGCGCGGGTGGTGATCCGTACGCGCGAATACCTGTGCGCGGTTGTACCGGAAGGCGATGCGCTGGTCCTGCTGATGTTGCGCTACCCGCAGGAACTGGTTGATCCGGAGGAGTACAAGCTGCCGGGCGGAAAGGCGGCCGACTACCGCATCACGGCGAAGGAGCGCGAGATGGCCGAGACCCTGATCGCCTCGATGTCGGCACCGTGGACGCCGGACGACTACCAGGATGAATTCCGCAAGCGCCTGGAAGCCATCATCAAGAAGCGCATCAAGTCGCGCGGGGCCACCACGAAGATCGTGGAGGACGACGTGGAACACGAGGACGCCACCACCAACGTGGTGGATTTCATGGCCCTGCTGCAGAAGAGCCTGGACAGCAAGAAGCGCACGCCTGCGAAGAAGGCCGCGACGAAGAAGGCGGCGCAGGGGAAGCCTGCCCGCAAAACCGCGAAGGCCGCCAAGAAGCGTCCTGCCAAGCGCGCACGCAAGGCGGCGTCGCGCTGACGCATGGCGACAGGCAGGCGCGTCGTGCCAGTGGACGGCGTCGGCACGGGCGCCAGCGGGCGCGCCTGCCTTTACGTGCTCCCCTGCGCCTACGAGGACCACGCCAAACTCGGCATCGCGACCGATCCGCTGGCGCGGATGCAGGCGTTTTCGCCGCGTTACTACGCGTTCTTCGACCTGGATCGCGGCTGGCTGGCGGAGGCCGGCAGCCTCCGCGAAGCCCGTGCCTGGGAAACGCGCTGGAAGCGTGCGCTGCGCGACCATGCCGCACCGCCGCCGCTGCAGGTGCCCGCACAGGCGGCCGGCCACACGGAGTGGTTCCGGGGTGCCCTGTCGATACTCGATGAGGCGCGATATGAGCTGGCATCGCAGGGCTTCGTCGTGCACGCGCCCATGCGTGCGTGGATCGCGCGCCGCCTGCGGGAACAGCGTGAGCGCTTGCACAGCGGCGAACAAGCGGCGGTCGCGCATTTCGGGGCGCCCGATGCCTGGCCGGCCGCCGCGGCGTGGCCGCCGCTGGCACGCTTGCGCGACGCACTCGATGCGTACGCCGCGCTCGGGATAGACCTGGATGATGCGATGTCGCCCTCGCTCCACGCGTGGCTGGCGCGCAATACCCTCTTGTCGCGGTGAGGGCGGGTTGGCTGCGTCCTTGCACGCCCCGTTGACGGTGCGCGCGGCATAACAGCGGCCGAGGACCGCCATGAGCCTGCAGGAATACCGTCGCAAACGCCGCTTCGATCGCACGCCGGAACCGTCAGCGGATGGGCGTCGCGCGCGTGGCGCGAGGCCCCTGTTCGTGGTGCAGCTTCACCATGCTAGCCATCGTCACTACGACTTCCGCCTGCAGGTGGGCGACACGCTGAAGAGCTGGGCGGTCCCGAAGGGGCCCAGTCTGGATCCCGCGGTGAAGCGGTTGGCTGCCGAGGTGGAAGACCATCCGATCAACTACGCCGACTTCGAGGGCGATATCCCGAAAGGCCAGTACGGGGGCGGCCACGTGGCCACCTTCGATCGTGGCGTGTGGACCACGGACGGCGATGCGGAAGCGCAACTGGCCAAGGGTCACCTGCGCTTCCGCCTGTTCGGCGACAAGTTGAAGGGTGGCTGGCACCTGGTGCGCACGCAGACGCCGTCGCGCAGGCCGCAGTGGTTGCTGTTCAAGGAGCGCGACGACCATGCGGGTACGCACGAGGCGGACGATCTTCTGCAGGACGTGGTACCACCTTCAGGCGCGACGTCTTCCCGCGTCGCGGGCCGCGCACGCAAGCGTGTAGCGTCGGTCGCGAAGGCCAGCCATCGGTGGGCCAAGCGCGCGGCCCGGCTAGATGGTGCGCGCGCAAGCCGCCAGCATGCGGGATTCCGTGCTCCGCAGCTGGCGAAGCTGCAGGCGCACGTGCCGGAAGGGGATGCCTGGCTGCACGAGGCCAAGTGGGATGGCTATCGCCTGATCGCGCAGATCAGCAAGGGCAACGTCCGCCTCTGGTCCCGCAACGAGATCGAATGGACGGCACGCGCGCCTGACATCGTCGCGGCGCTGCGCGCGCTGGCACTGGACGACGCCGTACTGGATGGAGAACTGGTGGCCGGTGCGGGCAGGCAGGAGGATTTCGGCCTGCTGCAGGCGACCCTGTCCGGCGAGAAGAACGCAACCCTGTCCTACGTGATCTTCGACATCCTGCAGGTCGATGGCGTGGACCTGATGCGCAGCCCGCAGTACCAGCGCAAGGCGCTGCTGGCGGAAATCCTGAAGTCGCCGCCGGACCGCCTGGTCTACAGCTCGCATATCGTGGGGCGGGGAGACGAGGCGCTGGCGATGGCACTGGAGCGGGGACTAGAAGGCATCATCAGCAAGCGCGCCGACGCGCCCTACCACGGCGGACGCGGGGACAGCTGGCGGAAGGTGAAGCAGCGCGCATCGGAGGAATTCGCGGTCGTCGGGTTCACGGCGCCGAAGGGCAGTCGCAGCGGTCTGGGTGCGCTGCTGCTGGCGTTGCCCGACGGTGCGAACGGCTGGCGCTACGCGGGACGGGTGGGAACCGGATTCAGTCGCGACCTGCTCGACGCGTTGGCCGCGCAGTTGGCACCGCGCGTGCGCCGCACCCCGACGGCGCGCGTCGAGGTCGACGATCCGGAACTGCGGCGCGCGCGCTGGGTGACGCCGACCCTGGTGGCCGAGGTGTTCCATCACGGGCTGGGCAACCAGGGCCTGCTGCGGCAATCCTCCCTGAAGGCGATAAGGCGCGACAAGCGGCCCTCGGACCTGCGCGGAACGCCCCCGTTACGACGCGCAAAGGACACGACGATGCCGGCGACCGATGCTTCCCGCAGTACCGATGCGCAGCCGGTCGCACTGTCGCACCCCGAACGCGTGGTATTCCCCGACAGTGGCATCACCAAACGTCAGGTCTTCGATTATTACCGTGCGATGGCACGATGGCTGCTTCCGGAAATCGAGGGTCGCCCGTTGTCGGTCGTCCGTTGTCCGCAGGGCGCAGGCCGGCCGTGCTTCTTCCAGAAGCACCATACACCGGGCATGGAGCGCGTCGACGTGGTGCCGCTGGAAGAAGAGGGTAGCGCACGCGCGGACTATCTGGTGGTGCACGATGAGGCCGGGCTGCTCGAACTGGCGCAGTTCAACGCGATCGAATTCCATCCATGGGGCGCGCATGCGCAGGCCCCCGAGCTGGCGGACCGCGTCGTGTTCGACCTCGACCCCGGACCCGATGTGGCGTGGGGTCGCGTGGTGGCCGCCGCCCGGCAAGTGCGAACGCTGTTGCGTGCGCTCGGACTGGCCTCCTACGTGCGCACGTCCGGAGGTAAGGGCCTGCACGTCGTGGTGCCGCTGAAGCCGGCGTGTCCGTGGACCCGGGTGAAGGACTTCGCGCACGCGTTCGCCGAATCCATGGCGGCGGCCGATCCGCTCGCCTATGTCGCGACCGCGACCAAGAAATTCCGCAAGGGACGCATCTTCATCGATTACCTCCGCAATGGCCGGGGTGCGACCAGCGTGGCATCGTTCTCGCTGCGCGCACGCGAAGGCGCGCCGGTGGCGATGCCCTTGCGCTGGGAGGAGCTGGGTCGCCTGAAGGGGGGAGACGCCTATACCCTGGCGTCCGCCCCGCGTCGCATGGCGCGCCTGGGCGACCATCCATGGGGGGATTACGCGCGCAGGAAGCAGGATCTCACCGCAATCGCCGCAGCGCTGGCGTCGAAGACCGGCGCCAAGACGAAAACAAAAACGAAAACAAAAGCGAAAACGAAGAAGCGCTAGCGACGGGCATGTGCGGCCTGTTGCACGCTGGCGCACAGCGGAACAAGAAAAGCCCCGCTTCCGCGGGGCTCTTGTCGGGGAGGCAGCCGATGGATCAGCTGGCGTGCTTCAGGACCTGCTTGCGGTCGCGCATCACGTTGTGGCACTCGCGGACGCTGGGCAGCAGGGCTTGGGCTTCCGCACGCGCGGTCGCCGGGGTGTCCTCGTCATTGATCGTCTCATTGAACGCCTTCAGCAGGCGGTCTTCGGACTCTTCCAGTTCGGCCACGTAGCCGTAGGTGGTGTCGCCCAGCGTGGCGCGTACCTTGCCGTAGAACTGCTGCATGCTGCCGACCAGCGTGCCGTGTTCGGCAGGCTTGCCGCCGGTGGACGCAACGACCGCGCTAAGGCGCGCCACGATGTCCTGCTTCACACCGGCGATGCGCGTGAACAGCGCGGCCAGTTCGGCATCCTTCACCTTGCCTGCGGCTTCGGTGTAGAAGCCGTGGCCGTCGCGCGCGATCTCGATCAGGTCATTGAGGCTGTGCTGGATCTTCTTCTGCGTATCCATGGGGGAAACTCCAAGGGGAAAAGGGAACGGGGCCTGATGCCCTCGTGCTTCCAAGGTCGCCGAATGGCGATCAACATCGCGTGACCGCGAAGATGAAGCGTTCACCAATGTGGTCGGGGCGAGAAGCGCTTGTCATGCCGGCGTGATAGCGGCCATGCGCATGGACCTGCTCAAGTTGTGCGCCTCGCCGCCGATAGGATGAGGTCGAACATGCCCACGAAGGCAGGTCCCTGTGCCGCTGCTTGCGAAAATGACGGGATGGTGGAAACGCGAGGCTCCGGCCGCGCGCCCGGCGTCCCCGGTCGCGCCCGCCGGAGACCTTCCGGCAGGCGCTGTTGCGTCGCCTGCGGTCGCGCGCGACTGGGCCGGGCCGCTGCTCCGGCTGGCGGGACTGGATGCGGCATTGCCGCCGGTACCCGACGACAGTGAGCCCATCATCGCCGCGGCGCGGCAGGCGCTGAAACGCTTCGTCACGGATCCCCAGCGGCTGCCGCGGCGACCGCAGCTGCTGCCACAACTGTTGAGCACGCTGAACGACGCCGACGCGTCGAGTCGCGACATCGCCGAGATCATCGGGCGCGACCCCGCGCTCGCGGCCAACCTGCTGAAGCTGGCCAACAGTGCGCTGTATCGCCGCCACGAAGCGCCGGTCGAGAGCCTGGACCGGGCGGTCGCGATGGTCGGCGTGGATGGCCTTCGCCATCTGGTCGCGGTCGCGCTGATGCAGCCGGTGATGCGCGTGGAGGGCGGCGTCTTCGGGCGTTTGCCGGACCTGATCTGGGATCACACGCAGCGCACGGCCTTGATCGCGGCGCAGGCGGTGCGGCCGGGCGGACGCGAGGACGTCTTCGCTGCCCAGCTGCTGGCCCTGCTGCAAGGCCTGGGTGCCGTCGTGGTCGTGCAGGTGCTGCGGGATGCCTGCGCGGCGACGAAGGGCTCGTTGCCTCCTGCGGACGTGGTCGCGGGCCTGCTGCACCGCTGGGCGCCACGGGTGGGGCAGGCCGTCGCCCGCGAGTGGGATCTGTCCGCACGGCTGATGCAGGCGCTCGACGAGCAGGGTGCCGGCGATACCGCGGCGATGGGTTCGCTGGCCCGCGGTCTTGCCCTTGCGGCACCCCAGGCAAGCGGGGCGATGGAAGCGCCGCAGGTGGCCGACGCTGCCTGAGCCCGTGTCGCGGATGCCTTGTCAGGCGGGCAGCGTCTCCGCCTGCGGGACGAAGAGCCGGTCTGCCGGCACCGGTTCACCCATCAGGTAGCCCTGGTAAAGATCGCACCCCAGCTGCCGCAGGTGCTGTTGCTGGCCGGTCGTCTCCACGCCCTCCGCCACCACCCGCAGGTTGAGCGTCTTGCCCAGCGCGATGATCGACGCCACGATCGCGACATCTTCGGCATTGGTTTCCAGTTCGCGGACGAACGCGCGATCGATCTTCAGTTCCGACGCCGGCAGCCGCTTCAGGTAGAGCAGGCTCGAATAGCCGGTGCCGAAGTCGTCGATGGAGATCTTCACCCCCATCCGCGTGAGTTCCTCGAGGATGCCGAGGCTGGCGTCGGCATCGCGCATCGCGGTGGTCTCGGTGATTTCCAGGGTGAGGCAGGCCGGCTGCACCCCATGCCTTTCCAGCGCACCGGCGACGGTGTCGACCAGGGTCGGCGAGGAGAACTGCAACGGAGACAGGTTGATCGCCACATGGGCGATGTCGTGGCCCTGCTCGCGCCACGCGCGCATCTGGCGGCAGGCATCGTTTAGCACCCAGTCGCCGAGTGCGAGGATCAGGCCGCTACGTTCGGCGGCGGGAATGAAGGCGCCCGGCGGCAGCAGGCCCGGTTCCGGGTGCTGCCATCGCAGTAGGGCCTCGGCGCCGACCATGCGGTAGTCCGGCGCCGCGAACTTCGGCTGGTAGTGCAGCACCAGCTCGCCGCGATCGACCGCACGGCGAAGATCGTTCAGCAGCTTCACCTGCTGGTGGGCGCTGATGTTCATCGTGGGCGCGAAGAAGGTGTAG
Organism: uncultured Pseudoxanthomonas sp.; assembly: GCF_947498795.1. Classification (NCBI taxonomy): domain Bacteria; kingdom Pseudomonadati; phylum Pseudomonadota; class Gammaproteobacteria; order Lysobacterales; family Lysobacteraceae; genus Pseudoxanthomonas; species uncultured Pseudoxanthomonas sp. Next base: position 1,069,589 of record NZ_CANMLQ010000001.1, read on the forward strand.
CCGTTCCGGCCATTGTCCTTGGTGTGGTACATCGCGGCGTCGGCATGCGCCATGAGTTCGCGTTCGTCTTCGCCATCGGACGGATACAGCGCGATGCCCATGCTCGCGGTGACATGCAGCTCGACGCCGTGGACCTGCAGGGCCATCGCGCCCACCGCATCGATGATGCGCTGCGCCACCATGGCCGCGTCATCCGGGTCGGTGCCGGCCACGACCAGGACGAATTCGTCGCCGCCGAGCCGGGAGAGGGTGTCCGGCCCACGCAGCAGGCCGCGCACGCGTGCCGCGACCTCCACCAGCAGGGTGTCGCCGGCTTGGTGGCCGTAGGCGTCGTTGATGCCCTTGAAACCGTCGAGGTCGAGGAACATGACGGCGAACTGCTCGCGCTTGCGCCTGGCCTTCTCGATGGCCTGGTCGATCCGGTCCTGCAGCAGGATGCGGTTGGGCAGGCGGGTGAGGGGGTCGTGCAGGGCGGCCTGCACCAGTTCCTCGTTGGCACGTGCGAGCGAGTGCGCCAGATGGTGGGTACGCGCATGCATCTGCCGGTCGAGCACCGACACGATCAGCGCGATGCCCATGATGGCGACCGTCGCGACGACCACGAGGATCGCCAGCCACTGCGCCGGCACGCCGCCGTCCCGGGCCGCCCCGCACCAGCTGTCGGCCGGGAATCGCGCCGCCGCCATGCCGGTGTAGTGCATGCCGACGATGGCGAAGCCCATCACCACGGCGGCGAGCGCGCGCAGCGCGTACTTGCGGCGGCCGCCGCTGCGCAGGTGGAACGCGATCCACAGCGCCGCGCCGGAGGCCGCGACCGCGATGGCGATCGACAGGGTGAACCAGCCGGCGTGGTACTCGATGCCGGGCTGCATCTGCAGCGCCGCCATGCCGATGTAGTGCATCAGTGCGATGCCCGTCCCCATCAGCACCGCGCCCAGCAGCAATCGGCGATGCGGCAACTGCGGCCGCGACACCAGCCAGAGCGCGAAGGCCGAGGATCCGATCGCGGCCAGCATCGAGCAGACGGTGAGGGCCAGGTCGTAGCCCAGCGGAATGGGCAGGTGGAACGCCAGCATGCCGACGAAATGCATCGACCAGACGCCGAGGCCCATCGCGAACGCGCCACCGGCCAGCCACCAGCGTGCGGCCGTGCCGTGCGTGGTCGCGACACGACCCGCCATGTCGAGGGCGGTATAGGACGCGAGGATGGCGACCAGCAGGGAAGAGAGAACGAGGATCTCGTTGTACGTGCCGGTCATGGGGTGGGGCGTTACCCGGGGATGCGAGCGTATCGACAATTACTAGCGGCCTCGCGCGGCCAGTCTTGAGGGTGGCGGGACGCAACGAGGCGCTCGCAGGCACACGCCTTGCATCTGCCCGGACGCTGGCGCAGTGGGACGCGGTTGCTGGAGCATGCCGCCTGTGGCCGTTACCATGCCGCACCAGCAGGGGGCGTCGATGCGCCTCCGATCGAGGTTGGATCGTGCATGTCGGGGAGGTCCCTCCGTGAGGCGGGGCTGACATGCGTGGCCAGGGGACGGCAGCCTTCGGGGGTGCCGTGATGCGATGCACCTTCACGTTTTCCAGGGGTCCACATGTCCACTCTTTCCGGCGCCGCGCGCCGCGTCCGCCTGCTCGGCCGCCTGTTCGGCGTCATGGTGTTGGCGGGCATGGCCGCCATGGCCACGCATGCCGGCGCCGCGACGCTGACGTTCACCAGCGACGCCGGACTGGGGGATGGTGTTGCATCGGATGGTGATGGCGGCAGCGGCGATATCGTCGGTCTCGATATCCAGGTCTACAACATCGCCAACACGGCGGGATCGAACTTGGGTGCGATCCACTGGCGCGACAACACCTGGCTCTTCAGCGGCGACGGCAGCTATTCCGCCGTGACGTACGACGATGGCGCCAACGGCGCCGCGAAGGGCATGGCCATCCGTTCCGCAGGCGGCGCCGAATTCAAGTTGACGTCCTTCCGCTACTACAACTGGGGCGAGACGCAGTCGGTAACGAATACCGTCGTGGGTTACCGGGACGGCGTGCAGGTCGCGTCGACGACGTTCGAAGGGTATGCGCCCAGCGGCATTCCGATGACCATCGCACTGGGCAATGCGTTCGAGTACGTCGACGACGTCCGCATGTACGTGTCCGCGGGTGGAGCTCTGGGCGGGACCGGTACCTGGCATTCGATGAACAACATCGTCATCGATCCTGCGGTACCCCCCGATGCCACGCCGCCTGCCGTCACCTCGGTCAGCTCCAGCACGGCCAACGGCACCTACAAGATCGGCGACGTCGTCAGCATCCAGATAGGTTTCAACGAGAACGTGCTGGTCACCGGCACGCCGCAGCTGACGCTGGAAACGGGCGCCACCGATCGCACGGTCAACTATGCCAGCGGCAGCGGCACCGGTACGCTGACGTTCACCTACACGGTTCAGGCGGGCGATGTCTCGACCGACCTGGATTACGTCTCGACCAGCGCACTGGCGCTCAATGGCGGTTCGATCCGCGATGCGGCCAGCAACAACGCGGTGCTGACGCTGGCCTCTCCCGGCACGGCCAACTCGCTGGGCGCCAACAAGAACCTCGTCATCGACGGCACCGCGCCATCGGTCGCCTCGGTGACATCGTCGACCGCCAACGGGACGTACCGGATCGGCGATGTCATCAGCGTGCAGGTGAACTTCAGCGAGGTGGTCACCGTCTCCGGGACTCCGCAGCTCACCCTCGAAACGGGTGCCACCGACCGCACCACCACCTATGCCAGTGGCAGCGGCACCAGCACCCTCAGCTTCAGCTACACCGTCGTGTCGGGCAACGCCAGCGCCGACCTGGATTATGTGTCCACGTCGGCTCTGGCATTGAATGGCGGAACCATCCGCGACGCCGCCGGCAACAATGCGACGCTGACGCTGGCAGCGCCCGGCGCCGCCAATTCGCTGGGCGCCAACAAGAACCTGGTCATCGACGGCGTCGCGCCGTCGGTCTCCGGCATCGCGGTCAGCGGATCGCCTGCGTCGACCGATACCAGCATGGCCTTCACGGTCACCTTCAGCGAACCCGTCGTGAACGTTTCCACCGATGACTTCACCCTGGTCGGTACGGGATCTGCGACAGGCACGATCGCCAGCGTGTCGGCCTCCAGCGGCAGTTCGATCGACGTCGGCATCGCGTCGATCACCGGCAACGGCACCCTCAAGATCAACCTCAACGGCAGCACCAACGTCACCGACAATGCCGGCAACAGCATTGCGGCCTACAGCGGCGGCAGCACCCATACGGTCGCCATTCCGACGGCCCCTGCGGCGCCCACCATCGGCACGGCGACCGCCGGCGATGGCCAGGCAACGGTGACGTTCACCGCGCCCGCCAATGGTGGATCGGCGATCACGACCTACACCGCGACCGCCAGCCCCGGCGGCGCCACCGGTACCTGTGCCGGACCGGCCGAATGCGTGATCACGGTGGGGTCGCTCACCAACGGCACGGCCTACACCTTCACTGTCACGGCGACGAATGCCATCGGCACGGGGTCGGCATCGGGGGCCTCGAACAGCGTCACGCCGAAAGCGGACCAGGTCATCACCTTCGCGCAACCGGGCAACTACAACGTCGGCGCAACGCCGACGTTGACCGCGAGCTCGGACTATGCGCTGGGTGGCGCGACCGGCCTGGCCATCGCTTTCAGTTCGTCCACCACCAGCGTGTGCACGATCACCACGGGCGGTGCGCTGACCTTCGTCGCGGCCGGCACGTGCACCATCGATGCCGACCAGGCCGGCAACGCGTCGACGAATGCGGCGAGCACGGTCACCCGCAGCTTCACCGTCAATGCGGTGGTGCCCGGCGCGCCGACCATCGGCACGGCCAGTGCGGGCAACCAGCAGGCGACCATCACCTTCACCGCGCCGTCCAGCACGGGTGGAAGCGCGATCACCGGCTACACCGTCACGGCGAATCCCGGCGGAAGCACCGGGACGGGGTCAGGCTCGCCGATCACCGTCACCGGTCTGACCAACGGCGTGAGCTACACCTTCACCGTGACGGCGACCAACAGTGCCGGCACCGGCGCCGCCTCGGCCGCTTCCAACGCGATCCAGCCTGCGGCGCCGCAGACCATCACGTTCGCCAATCCCGGCGCGCAGAACTTCGGTACCAGCCCGGATCTCCGCATCCTCAACGGCGGCGCGTCCGCCACATCCGGACTGGACGTGACCTTCACGTCGTCGACCCAGGGCGTGTGCACGGTCTCGTCCGAGGGCGTGCTGACGTTCGTCTCCGCGGGCACCTGCACGATCAATGCGGACCAGGCCGGTGACGGCAGCTACCTGGCGGCGACGCAGGTGAGCCGCTCGTTCACCGTCAATGCGGTGATACCGGGTGCGCCGACGTCGGTCGTGGCCACCGCGGGCGACACGCAGGCCGGCGTGGCGTTCGTGGCGCCGACCAACACCGGCGGAACGGTGATCAGCGGCTACATCGTCAGTGTGACCCCGAACGATGTAGCGCCTGTCAGCGGCGCCAGCTCGCCCATCGTGGTGACTGGACTGACCAACGGGGTGAGCTACACCTTCACCGTGGAGGCGGAAAACGTGGCGGGCGTGGGACCGGCGTCCTCGTCGTCGAATGCGATCACGCCGGCGGCGACGCAGACGATCACCTTCAACAACCCCGGCGCGCAGAACTTCGGTACCACGCCGACGCTGACGGCGACGTCGGATTCCGGCCTGACGCCGACGTTCACCTCGTCGACCACCGGGGTCTGCACGATCACCACCGGCGGCGCGCTGACGTTCGTCACGTCCGGCACCTGCACCATCAACGCCGACCAGGCGGGCGACGGCAGCTACCTCGCGGCGACGCAGGTCACCCGCTCGTTCACGGTCAACGCCGTGTTGCCGGGTGCTCCGACCATCGGGACGGCAGCGATGGCCGCGCCGGGCGAGTTCGATGTCGCGTTCACCGCGCCGGTGAGCAGTGGCGGCGCCCCGATCACCGGCTACACCGTGACCGCGAGTCCGGGCGGTGCGACGGCGACGGGCACGGGCAGTCCGGTCCGCTTCACCGGTCTCACGCCGGGCACCAGCTATACCTTCACCGTACGCGCGACCAACAGCGTCGGCATGGGCGCGGCATCGGCCGCCTCGAACGCGGTCACGCCGATGCCGGCGCTGACCGTGGGTCCGGCGAGCGTGTCGCTGCCCTACAACGCGCCCGCCGCGCCGGTGACACTGCCGATCACCGGCACGCCCGACTCGGTGGCTGTGGATACCGCGCCGTCGCACGGCACCGCGACGGTGAACGGCACCACGATCACCTACCAGCCGACGCCGGGGTATGCCGGCCCGGATAGCTTCACGTACACCGCGACCGACGCGTACCAGACCACCGCGGCAGCGCTGGTCAGCATTACGGTGGCCCCGCCCAGCGTGGTGCTGGACGCGACGAATCCGCCCAATGGCATCGGCGGCGCGGCATACGCGCACGCTTTCATCGCCAGCGGCGGCGCATCGCCCTATGTGTTCGACGTGGTGGGAGGCGCGCTGCCGGACGGCGTGAGCCTGGGATCGGACGGACGTCTCGTCGGTACGCCGACCGTGGCAGGCAGCTTCACGGTGACCGTGCGCGCGACCGACAGCAGTACCGGCACCGGTCCGTTCACCGCGCAGCGCCAGTACACGCTGCAGGTGGCGGCGCCGCAGATCCTGTTCTCGCTGTCGGCACTGCCGCAGGGGACGCATGCGAGTGCGTTCGACCAGACACTGTCGGTCAGTGGCGGCACCGCGCCTTACGCCTATGCGGTGACGGCGGGCCAACTGCCCCAAGGGGTGACGCTGAGCGCCGCCGGCGTGTTGGCGGGTACGCCGACGCAGGCCGGCCGCTTCGCGTTCACCGTCGAAGTCCGCGATGCCAATGGCTTCACCGCTGCACAGCCGTATGAGCTGGTCGTCGCGCAGGCGGCGCAGGCGATCTCCGGCTTCGCCGCCACTCCGGCGACCCCGGTGTTCACTCCGGACGGCACGTTCTCCGTGGCGGCCGCGGGCGGTGCATCGGGCAACGCGGTGGTCTTCGCCAGCGCCACGCCCCAGGTCTGCGCAGTCAGCGGTTCGACCGTCACCATGCGCGCAGTCGGCCGTTGCAGCCTGACCGCGGACCAGGCGGGCGATGCCAACCACCAGGCCGCACCGCAAGTGCGGCTTGATGTCGACATCGCCGCGGCGGTGCCGACGCTGGTGTGGCCGGAAACGCTGCGGAAGGTATATGGGGAGCCGGCATTCGACCTGGCCAACCCGCAGAGCCCCAGCAGCGGCGCGTTCACCTTCGCCAGCAGCGATCCCGCCGTGGCCAGCATCAGCGGGCGTACGGTGACGCTGCACGCGGAAGGGGAGACGGTCATCACCGCCACGCAGGCCGCGGCCGGCAACTACGCCGCTGCCAGCGTGGAGATGCGCCTGCAGGTGGAGGTGCGGCCCGATCCCACGCGCGATGCGGGCGTGGTGGGCCTGTTGCAGGCGCAGGTGGATGCCAGCGTGCGCTTCGCCAACGTACAGCAGTCCAACATCCGCGACCGCCTGCGCCAGGTGCGCAGCGGTGCGAACGGTTCCAGCAACAGCGTGACGCTCGCGTATGCCGGCGACGAGGATCGCCAGGGGCTTTCGGTGCCGGTAGGCCAGGCGACCGGCCAAGCGTGGCCGGCGCTGCCGCAGGGGTGGGGCGGCTGGGCCTCGGGCACCGCGACGTTCGGCAAGCGGGGCGGGGCGGGTGGCTACGACGTCCAGACCGACGGCATCACGGTGGGTGCGGACCGCGCGTTCGGCGAGCATCTGCTGGTGGGCGTGGCCGGCAGCCTGGCGCGCAACGACAGCGACCTGGACGGCAACGCCTCGCGGCTGAAGGCGGACCAGCGTTCGCTTGCGCTGTATGGCCTGTGGCGCAGCGGCGAACACGTCTTCGTGGATGCGATGCTCGCCACCGGACGGCTGGACTTCGACCTGCGTCGCTGGAGCGAGGACGCCGACGCCACGGCGACGGCGGTGCGCGATGGCGAACAGTGGTTCGGTTCGCTGGCACTGGGCTATGAGCACCGCAGCGATCGTATGACCCTCACCGGCTACGGTCGCCTCGATGCGAGTCGCACCACGCTGGACGCGTATCGCGAACACGGACTGGATATCTATGATCTGGCGTACCGCCGGCAGGTGGTCGAGAACCGGGCGCTGGCACTGGGCCTGGAGGGCAGTTACCAGCCAGGCGGCGCGAATGGCCGCTACCGACCGTTCTGGAGCCTCGAATACCGCCAGGCGATCGAGGACAGGGGCGATGCCACGATGAACTACGTGGTCTGGCCGCATCCGACCGACTATCGACTGGACCTGCAGAGCTACAACGACGACGCCCTGTCGCTGGCGGCGGGCGTGGACATGAAACTGCGCCGCGGCTGGTTGCTGTCGTTGCTGTTCGGTCACGAACAGGCGAGCGGCGGCACGCAGGGGAGCAGCATCGGCCTGCGCCTGTCGTATGGCCAGCCGTCGAGCGGCGGCTTCGTACGGGACGACGGCACGATGGCGAGCGAGGAGGCACGTCGTTGCGGACGACGCTGTGCCGGTAACGCGAACGCCGACGCATCGCGCTGATCGCCCCCGTGGTCCTGCGGCCTCCACGACGCCCGGCGATCGCCGGGCGTCAGGGGGCGGGGGCACCGCATCGACCTCCCTGGCATCACCTTCGGCAGGGGTCGGCGCAGGCGGCTGGCGGGTACCCTGAGGGGCCTGCCCGCGCGCGATGCGCGCGCGCCCTGTCCCGGAGGATCCCGTTGAAGAAGACCCTGCTGTCCGCCGCCACCCTGCTGGCCCTCGCCACCGCCGCCCCGCTCGCGGCCCACGAAGACCGCAGTTGCCTGGATGAGGGCTGCATGCTGCAGTCGCTGTTCGCCGAGCCCGACACCGCCGGGACATCCGTTCCGACCATTGCGGCCCAACGCTTCGGTACCTGGGGTATCGACACCGCGGGCATGGACCGGCAGGCGAAGCCCGGCACCGACTTCTTCCGTTATGTCTCCGGCACCTGGGCCGACACGACGCAGATTCCCGCCGACCGCTCCAGCTACGGGGGGTTCGCCATCCTGCGCGACCTGTCCGAAGCCCGCCTGCGGGTGCTGGTGGAAGGCTATGCACTGGGCGATCCCGCGACGGCGGGCGACCCCGCCAAGATTGCGGCGCTGTACCGGGGCTTCCTGGACGAGACGAGGGTCGAAGCGCTCGGGTCGAAGCCCCTGCAGCCGGTCCTGGCCGACATCCGCGCAGCCAGGGACAGGAGCGCGCTGGCTCGCCTGATGGGTACACGCGGCGGCTTCTACGACAGCTTCTTCAACCTCAGCGTCAGCGACGACCAGAAGAATCCGGACCGGTATGCGCTCTACCTGAGCCAGGGTGGCCTTGGCCTGGGCGATCGCGAAATGTACTTGCGCGACACCTTCAAGCCGCAGCGCGAGCGCTACGTGGCGTACATGGCGCAGATGCTGCAGTTGGCCGGCTGGGAGAAGCCGCAGGAGAACGCAACGGCGATCCTGGCGCTGGAGACGCGCATCGCCGACGCGCACTGGACGCGCGCCGAGAGCCGCAACCGCGACAAGACCTACAACCCGCGTCCGCTGGCGGAGTTCGCGTCGACCTCGCCCGGCTTCCCCTGGACGGACTTCTTCCGGGCGGCAGGCGTCGAGGGCGCGGGCCGCGCGGTGATCCGCCAGGACAGCGCGATCCCGAAGATCGCCGCGATCTTCGCCGGGACCGATGTCGCCACGCTGCAGGCCTGGCAGGCGTTCCACGCGACCGACAACGCGGCGCCGCTGCTATCGAAGGACTTCTCGGTGGCGCAGTACGAGTTCCGCGACAAGTTCCTGTCAGGACAACCGCAGCAGCGCGAGCGCTGGAAGCGGGGCGTATCGTTCGCCGAGTCGGCGATGGGTGAAGCGATCGGCCGCGACTACGTGGCTCTGTACTTCCCGCCGGACGCCAAGGCCAAGATGGACGCGCTGGTCGCCAACGTGAAGGCGGCCATGGGCGCGCGCCTGGATGCGCTGGCGTGGATGAGCCCGGCGACCAAGAAGGAGGCGCACGCCAAGCTCGCCGGTTTCGGCCTGAAGATCGGCCACCCTGAGACGTACCGTGATTACAGCGCGCTGGTCGTGAAGAACGGCGACCTGTTCGGCAATGCGCAGCGCGCCGGCCAGTTCGAGTGGGAGTACCGCCGCGCACGCATCGGCCAGCCGGTCGACAAGGGCGAGTGGGGCATGACGCCGCAGACGGTGAACGCGTACTACAACTCGGTGAAGAACGAGATCGTGTTCCCGGCCGCCATCCTGCAGCCGCCGTTCTTCGACCCCGACGCCGATCCGGCGGTGAACTATGGCGGCATCGGCGGCGTCATCGGCCACGAGATCATCCATGGTTTCGACGACCAGGGCAGGAAATCCGATGGCGCGGGCGTGCTGCGCGACTGGTGGACCGCCGAGGACGCAGCCAAGTTCGAAGTGCAGGCGGCCAAGCTCGGCGCGCAGTACGAGGCCTACGCGTTCCCGCAGCTGCCTGGCATGCACATCAACGGCCGCGTGGCGATGGGCGAGAACATCGGCGACCTGGGCGGCCTGACGATCGCGCTGGAGGCGTACCACCGCTCGCTGGCCGGCAAGCCGGCGCCGGTGATCGACGGCTTCACCGGCGACCAGCGCTTCTTCATGGGCTGGGGCCAGGTCTGGCGCACCCTGTGGCGCGACGATGCGCTGCGCCAGCAACTCGTCAACGGTACCCATTCCCCCGGCCACATCCGCGCATTCGCACCGTTGCGCAACATCGACGCCTGGTACGACGCGTTCGGCATCAAGCAGGGCGACCCCCTGTACATCGCTCCGCAGGATCGCGTGCGGATCTGGTGATATCGCATCGGGACGCCGTCCGAGTGGCGGCGTCCGGCAGGTATTTCTCCCGTTGACGCAGGAAAACAGTCTTGCGCGTGGCGCAAGCTACGCGTATGCCCGGCTTGCATCATGCTGCGTGCGCACCGATGATGCAGGCCATCGTCGTCGTCCGATGCCGTTCCCGTCATGCCCGCCACACCCGCGTCCTCCCAGCAAGGCGATCTGTTCGGCGGCCCGCAGCCGGGGCGGCTGCATCGCCTGTTCTTTGCGCTGCTGCCGTCGGCCGGTGAGCGCGAGGCGCTGCGGCACCGCGTCGAGGACCTCGGGGCCGCGTTCCCGCTGGCGCGCTGGGTGCGGCCGGAGCGCTTCCATCTGACGCTGCATTTCCTCGGCGAGAGCGATGGGCCGCGCGACGACATGGTGGCCGCCGCGCACGAGGCGATGCGCGACTGGCAGCCGGAACCGGTCGGCATCACCCTCGATCACCTGCTGTGCCTGGGCAACCCGAAGCATCCGGCGCTGACGCTTGCGGCCCTGCACCCGTCGCCGACGGTCGTCGCCTTTTGGCGCAGCCTGCAGCAGCGGCTGCTGCGCGCGGGCTTCAAGCAGCATGTCGGCCGCAGCTTCGTGCCACACCTGACGCTGGCCTATGTGCCGCCCCGCACCACGCCGGTGGACGTGCCGCCGGTAGTGCTGCACCCGCAGGCGGTGCACCTGTTGCAGAGCATCGAAGGCGAGGCGGATTACACGCGCCTCGGCGAGTGGTCGCTGGCGGAATAGGTCCCGCATCCGCGCCTGCAGGCCGCGAGCCGGTCCTGCTGGGATGCACAAAGAGCGCTTCGCCGCGTTGACGCCATCGGGGTGCGACGGCTAGCGTCACGGCTCTTTCGCCCGAGGTCCCCGCATGCGCGTCGCCATTCCCTTGCTGCTGTTGCTGGCCGGCATGGCGCCGGCATCCCAGGCGGCCCCGGTGCCGACGCAGGGTCGGGACGTGATCGAGGTCGGTGCGGTACTGGCGCCGCGCGACCGGGTCGATCCGGAGAACCGCATGCTCCGCGAACGGCTGGACACGTTGCTGCCACGGCTGATGAAGGACGCCGATCTCGACATGTGGGTGGTGATCGCGCGCGAATACGCCGAGGATCCGGTGTACTTCACGCTGGTCCCGCAACCCGCACACGCCGCGAGGCGCACCACGATGCTGGTGTTCCATCGTCAGCCCGACGGCAGCGTGCAGCGCCTGTCGATCAATCGCTATCCGTTTGGCGCGCCGTACGAGACGGCGTGGGCCGAAGGCGACCTGAAGGCCCAATGGGATGCGCTCGGCGCCCTGATCACGGCGCGCGATCCGCGCAGGATCGGTATCGACGTGTCGGACGAATGGGCGGTCGCCGACGGACTGACGCATGCGTTGCACGAGCGCCTGCGCTCGGCGTTGCCGGCCGCGCTGCGGGATCGGCTGGTGTCCGCGGAAACGCTGGTCGTCCGCTGGATGGAGACCCGCACGCCGGGTGAGCTCGCCGCCTATCCGCATATCGTGTCGCTCGCCCGTGGCGTGGTCGCGGAAGCGTTCTCGGGCCGTGTCATCACGCCTGGCGTCACCACCACCGACGACGTGGCGTGGTACATCCGCCAGCGCTTCGAGTCATTGGGTCTGGCGCCTTGGTTCATGCCGGACGTGAACCTGCAGCGCGCCGGTACCGCCTGCACCGACGACGCGCCGTTCTGCGGCGAGGAGGGCGTGATCCAGCCGGGCGATGTACTGCATACCGACGTGGGCCTGTGCTACCTCAAGCTGTGCACCGATACTCAGGAAATGGCCTATGTCGCCCGTACGGGTGAAACGGACGTGCCCGCCGGCCTGCGTGCCGCGCTCGCCCGGGGCAACCGCTGGCAGGACGTGCTGACCGGGCAGTTCGTCGCCGGCCGCACCGGCAACGAGATCCTGGCGGCGACGCAGCGCGAGGTGGCACGGCAGCAGCTGCGCGCGTCCACCTATTCGCATCCAGTCGGGTTCGTGGGCCACGCACCGGGGCCGACGATCGGCATGTGGGACAACCAGGGCGCGACACCGGGACAAGGCGATTGGCCGCTGCATGCGGACACTGTCTACGCGATCGAGGGCAACGTGAAGGCGGATGTGCCGGAGTGGGGCGGGCAGAACGTGCAGATCAAGCTTGAGCAGATGGCGGTGTTCGACGGAACGAAGGTGACCTACCTGGCTGGACGCCAGGTCGCCTGGCACGTTGTGCGGTGACGCGCCGTACGCACCGACGATAGGATGCCCGCATGAGCGCCGACGCCCACCTGATCGCCTGCCCGCATTGCGCGGCGATGAACCGTGTGCCGCCGGCGCGGCTCGCCGAGGCGCCCAGCTGCGGGCGCTGCCACCAGGCCTTGTTCACTGGCCGGCCGCTGGCACTGGGCGAGGCCGATTTCGACCGCCACGCGCTGCGCAGCACGCTGCCGTTGCTGGTCGATTTCTGGGCGCCCTGGTGTGGGCCCTGCCTGCAGATGGCGCCGCATTTCGAGCGTGCCGCGATGGCGCTGGAGCCGGCGATGCGCCTGGCCAAGGTGGACACGGAAGCCAGTCCCGGACTGGGCAACCGATTCGGCATCCGCAGCATTCCGACACTGGTGATGCTGCAGGGCGGGCGCGAGATCGCGCGGCAAAGCGGGGCGATGCAGGCGGATGCGATCGTGCGCTGGGCACGGGGACAACGGGCGTGAGGGCGCAGGCGATGCCCGCCCGCGATGGCCGTGCTGGGCGCAGTGCGAGCAGCCCGGACGCTGGAGGAGCCAGGGCGTGACGCTGCCGACACTCGCGACGGAGCGTTTCCGCCTGCGTCCGCTGGCCGCGCAGGACGAAGCGCTCTATGTCGCCATCTATACGGACGACGCGCTGATGCGTCATGTCGGCGAGCCGATGACGGCATCGGACGCGCGGCGCGCGTTCGACGCCTTCCTCCGATCCAATGCGCACGCGGATCTTCGACGTGCGTGTTGCTGGGTGATCGAATGCGGCGGGGACGACAGCGAAGTCGTCGGCCTGATCGCATTGTCCCCGCATTCCGGTGCGGCCGAAATCGGCGTCATGGTCCTGGCGCCCTGGCAAGGCCGCAAGGTGGCGCAGGAGACCATCGCGTTCCTGTCCGGCCACCTGTTCGAAGAAGGCGCGTGGCCGCGCACGTTCAGTCGCCACGCGCGCGACAATGACGCCGGTGCGGGCGTCATGCGACGGCTGGGGTTCCACGCGATGGCGGAGGTGCCAGGGGGATCGGCGTTCCGGGGTTGGGAAATGACGCGGGATGAGTGGATGCGGCGGTTCGCCGCTCAGGCAGGGGCAGGGCAGTGACGGGACTCGAGGAAGCAGACGCGGGGCGGGGCCGGCTCGCGTGCGTGGGCGTGGGCATGACGCTGGGAGCGCACCTGGCACCGCGTGCGCGGAGCCATATCGAACAGGCAGACGTCGTCTTCAGTGCCATGTCGGACCCGATCGTCGAGTTGTGGGTGCAGGGCATGAATGCCGATGTCAGGAGCCTCCAGCCGCTCTACCGGGAGGGCAAGCCGCGGCGCGAGACCTACCGCGAGATGGTCGAGGCGATGCTGGCGGAGGTGCGGCGGGGGCGACGTGTATGCGGTGCCTTCTATGGCCACCCCGGCGTGTTCGCGCAGGTCCCGCACCGGGCGGTGGAGCAGGCGCGCGCCGAGGGGTTCGAGGCCGTGATGGAAGCCGCGGTGTCGGCGGAAGACTGCCTCTACGCCGACCTGGGCATCGACCCGGGCGCAGTGGGTTGCCAGCATTTCGAAGCGAGCCAGTTCATGTTCTACGAGCGCAGGGTGGACCCGTCTGCGTATCTGGTCCTGTGGCAGATCGGCGTGGCGGGCGATCTCTCGACCGGGCGGCTGTCCACCGACGCCGCTACCAAGCAGGTGCTGGTGGACCTGTTGCTCGGCGATTACCCGGCAGGCCATGAAGTGATCGCCTACGAGGCTGCCACGCTGCCGATCTCGCGCCCCCGCATGGACCGGCTGCCGCTGGACCAACTGCCCACGGCGACGCTTTCGGCCGCGACCACCCTGGTGGTTCCGCCTGCCGTCCCGCTGCGGAGGAACGAGCAGGTCCTGGCGCGCCTGCGCGCCTTGGGCGGCTGAGGGCGCCGGACCGCCCGGGGCGTGGCAAGCCCGCCTGAAAGTGAGTATTGTCACGCCAAGGGGGCAGGCCTGCGCGTACGGCGCGGGCGCTGCAGAATCGCTTCAACCATCATTGTTTTGGGGAAATCCGCGTGTCCAATGCCATCCGCTTCCTGGAGTCCATGGGTGCTGCCGCTTCGTCGCAGGCGACGGCCGACTATCTGGCCGCCGTCGCCGCCCTCGATGTCGAGGCCGACCAGCGTGCCGCGTTGCGCGATCGCGACGTCGCATCGCTGACCCGGCTGCTGGACGCCCGGCCGGCCATGTTCTGCATGATCCTCGCCCCGGATGAGGGCAAAGAAGACGAGTCGCGTGAAGACGCGGACGATCAGACGGGTGGGGAAGAGGATCCGGCTGAAAAGGAGTAACCTCGGCGGCCAGCGGGCTCCGGTGGCGGCAGTCGGTCGGGAGACTAAGGGATGATGCTCGGGAAAGGACGTACCTATTGGCTGGCGTGTGCGCTGGCATGCGCGTTCGTCGCACCGGCGCAGGCCCAGATGGCGCCGGGCATCGATGCGCTGATCGAGCAGGCGGAGACGATCAAGACCTCCCAGCCGGCCCGCTTCTACGAGGTGCTGGATCGGCTCGAAAAGCGCGTCGAGGAAGCCACCCCGGAGCAGCGTCTCAATCTGCGGCTGCTCAGGGCGCATGGATTCCTGATGAAGGGCAAGTCGGAGCTCGCGATACGGGAGCTCCGCCAGATCCAGCAGGAGACGCAGGACCCGGAGATGCTGTTCTGGACCGGATCGCTGCTGGTCAATACCTATGCGTTGACCCGCAAGTTCGAGCAAGGGCTGACCACGCTCAACGACATCCTGCCGCTGGCCACCAAGGTGGAGAAGAAGGATGTCCGTCACCGCGGGCTGCTCGTCGCCGGGCTGCTGTACAACCAGGTCGGCGAGTACACCCTCGGTGAGCAGTATGCGCAGCAGGTACTGTCGGATGCGCCGGATGGGCGCAACAGGTGCGCGGCCGGCAACCTGGTGGCCGAGGCCGCGCTGGGGTTGAAGAAGTCACCCTCGGAAGAGGCGATCTTCAGCACCATCAAGACGTGCGAGGAGCAGAAAGAGCCGATCCTGGGCGGCCTTACGCGCACCTACCTTGCCCGCAAATGGGTCGAGGATGGAAAGGTCGACCAGGCGATCGAGCTCCTCGAACGGTATCTGCCCGCTGTCACCGCGACCGGCTATCCGCTGGTCATCAGCGAATACCACGCCATGCTCGCCAGCATGTATTTGAAGCTGGGCGACATGCGCACCGCCAAGTCGCATGCGAACGAAGCCGTGGAGCGTGGTGCAGGCATGACCTCGCTGCCGCTGGTCGTGGCGTACAAGACCTTGTACGAGATCGCGGAAAGGCAGGGCGATCCGGCAGGCGCGCTCGTGCGCTACCGGCAGTATGCCGATGCCGACAAGGCGTACCTCAACGACGTGAAGACGCGCCAGCTGGCCTACCAGATCGTGCGCCAGCAGATTCTCCAGAAGACGCAGCAGATCAGCATGCTCGACCAGGAAAACCAGGTGCTGCAGCTGCAGCGCAAGGTCGACCAGCAGGCCGCGCAGAACACCCGGCTGATCGTCATCCTGCTGGTGCTGCTGATTGCGTCGATCGGCTACTGGGCCTTCAAGATCAAGCGGGTGCAGCTGTCGCTGAAGAAGATGGCGGAAACGGACGCGCTGACCGGCATCTGCAATCGCCACCACTTCACCCTGCGCGCCGAGCGCGCCCTGGCCGAATGCGCGCGAAACGGCGAGCAGGCGGCGCTGATCATGTTCGACCTGGACCATTTCAAGAACATCAACGACCGCTTCGGCCATGGCACCGGCGACTGGGCGCTGAAGGAAGTGGCCGAGGCCAGCAAGGGTTTCTGTCGGCGCATCGATGTGCTCGGCCGTCTCGGGGGCGAAGAGTTCGCGATCCTCATGTATGGCTGCGACCTGCGCGCCGCCGCGCGGGTGGCGGAAGACTGCCGCGTGCGGCTCGCCCAGATCGAGACCCGCGAGACCGGCCACGTCTTCGCCATCACCGGCAGCTTCGGGGTGACGTCGAGCCAGCACTCCGGCTACAGCCTGGCCAAGCTGCTGTCGCATGCGGACAAGCAGCTGTATCGCGCCAAGCACAATGGGCGCAACCGCGTGTGCGTCTACGACAGCGAGCAGGACAACGTCCGCGCCAGCAACGTGCTCGAACTGCCCCAGCGCGACCGCGCCGAACACCTGGGAAGCTGAGGGCTTCGCTCAGGGCAGGTCGACGGCCGCCTGCAGGCCATCATCGACGGCCATCTGGTTGCGGCCGCGGCTCTTGGCCTGGCAAAGCGCGCGGTCGGCGGCCTCCAGCCAGGTGCGCAATCCTGTTGCCGTCGCCTTGGCCAGGCCCAGGCTGACCGTGGGCTGCAGCCCGGGCGCGCTCTGCACGTTCAACGCCTGCACGCCCTCGCGGATGCGCTGCGCCACGATGCCCGCGGCCGCCACGTCGGTGCCCCTCAGCAGCACCGCGAATTCGTCCCCGCCGAGCCGTCCCGCCGCATCCTGCTGGCGGATGCTGTGGCGGATGACCTCCGCCGTCGCCCTCAACACGTCATCGCCCGCGGCGTGGCCGTGGCGGTCGTTGATTGCCTTGAAATGATCGATGTCGATCATCAGCAGGGTGGCGGGCTCGCCGGTCGCGGCGCACTGGTCCAGCAACAATGCGGCCTGTTCCTGCCAGTAGCGGCGGCTGTCCAGTGCAGTCAGGGTGTCGCGCCGGCTCAGTTCGTCCAGCTGGCGGTTCTGCCGCTTCACCTTGCGCACGAGGTGGTAGCTGGCCTGGCTGACCGCGATGGAATGGATCATCAGCATGGGAAGGCAGGCGACCATGACCGCCATGCTCGTCATCGGCTGCATCTCGAAGCCCGTGGCTGCCCCCACCGCCACGGCGCCGGCTGCCATCAGCGGCAGCGACCAGTACCACAGGCGGTCGATGCCGGTGCTGATCTTGTCGACGGTGGTGAGCGTGACCAGCAGGACGCTGGGCAGCAGGTTGAAGGCCATCAGCGGCACCCACATGCCGGCCAGGATCGAGTCCACCAGCAGGTTGCGGATCTCGCCCCGGAACGGCTCCGGATGGCGCAGCGCCAGCCACAAGGCGAGCTGCGGCCACACGACGGTGGTGAACAGCAGGAACGCCCATGCCCCCGGACCCGCCTGGTTCTCCAGCAGTACCATGCCCGTCGGCAACGCGGCCAGCCCCATGCCGAGCGTGCGGAGGCGATGGATCCGGCGCGGCAGACGTTGGGTATGGCGCGCCGGATCGGTGCCCGGCGGCGGCGTGGTGGACGGCATTGGCGCGTGAGTTCCCTTGCTCGTGGCGACCATGCCCCAGTGGCGGGGACAGGTCGAGTGTAGGCCAAAGCGTGATGGCGGGCACGCTGCGGAGCCATGCCCGTAGAGCGGCGGCGCCCGCGGATTCTTGAGTGGCTGGACGATAATCCGGCGTCGACGCTCACTGCGATGCCCCGATGTCCCGTCTTGCCTCCACCCTCGACCCACGCATTCCTGCGGGACGTGTCCGCCTGGCTGCGATGGCCGCGATGGCCGCCGCCCTCGGCTTCCTCCTGGTCGCGGGATCGTTGCAGATGGTGCGTGGCGATCTGGACTGGCAGCGCGCAACGCTGAGCCAGTACCTGCTCGGGCCCTGGGGACTGCTGCTGCGTAGCCTCTATTGCACGCTGGCGGTGGCCATCGTGGTGCTGGCGTGGGCGCTGCATGCGCAGTTGTCGGCGACGGCGCGCAGCGCGGCACCGCTGCTGCTGTTCAGCACGGGCGCCTTCGCGCTGGCGGGCGTGGCGATAGGCGATTCGTGGTTGCCGCAGGTCGCGCCGGACTTCCACGCCTGGTTCCATCACACCTGCGCGATCACCGCGTTCCTGTGCGTCACCACCGGGATGCTGCTGCAGGCGTGGCGTTTCCGGCTGGACGCTCGTTGGCGCCGCCATTTTCCGGTGGCGGCTGCATGGTCGAGCGCCTGCTATGCGCTGCTTTGGCTGCACGCGCTGTGGCCGCCGGCCGGGCAGGGGTGGGTACAGAAGCTGCTGATCGCACTGATCGTCGCGGCGATGTGGCTGGCGGGCTCGTGGCTCTGGCGGATGCAGCCCGGTGCGGGGGCCGCTTCGCGACGCTAAGCTGCAGCCTCACGACGGAGGAAACCCCCATGATCCAGCGGTTCGATGTAGGCACGCGGCTGTCCGAGATGGCCATCCACAATGGCGTGGTGTACCTGGCCGGGCAGGTCGCCGAGGACGCGACACAGGGGATCGCCGGACAGACCCAGCAGGTACTCGGCGAGATCGATGCATTGCTGGCCCGCGCAGGCACGGACAAGACGAAGATCCTGCGTGCCGAGATCTTCATCAAGGACCTGCAGGATTTCGAAGCGATGAACCGCGTGTGGGATGCATGGGTGCCGGAAGGCAATGCGCCGCCGCGCGCGACCGTGCAGGCCACCCTGGCGCGTCCCGCATGGCTGATCGAGATCGTGGTGACGGCGGCCCTCTGACCGATGGCGAAGCGCAATCCGCCACCCTGGCAGCGTCCCGCACCGATACGACGCGGTGGCCCCTCGACGCTGAGCCCGGCCCAGGTGGAAGAGGCGCGCGCCCGTGCCGTAGCCGCGGGCCGCCGGTATCCCAACCTGATCGACAACATGCACGTGGCCGCCAAGGCCAGGCGTGTGTCCGGCGTCGGCGAAACGGCGCGCGACGAAGCAGAGTGAACGTGGAAGCGGCGTGAGGACCAGCATGCACATCGCGCCGTAAATGTCTGTAATAAAACTGCTTTGAAACGATAACCGGGCCTCAACAATCCATCGCGTATCGTGCGCCCCACGTTCCGCAGCCGCTGCGGCACGCACTTCCCGGGTGCGCGCCGCAGCCCCTGCGGACGACCATTCAGGCGCTGCGGTTCGCCAGCCAGTCGACCACTCCCAGCGCGGCGTGGCGACCGCTGGCGAAGCAGGCCGTCAGCAGGTAGCCACCCGTGGGGGCTTCCCAATCGAGCATTTCGCCGGCCACGAACACGCCGGGCAGGTCGCTCAGCATCAGGCGCCCGTCCACCGCGTCCAGCCCCACGCCGCCGGCACTGCTGATGGCCTCGGCGATCGGGCGGGGACGCTGCAGGCGGAAGGGGAAACGCTTCAGCGTCGCGGCGATCTTCGCGGGATCGGACAACGCAGCCTTGTCGAGCACTTCGTACAGCAATGCCGCACGCACGCCACTCACGCCCGCTTCGCGACGCAGGTGCTCGCTCAGGCTGCGCGAACCGCGTGGCTTGGCCAGCCGGCGCACAAGATCGCGTTCCTCGCGCCCCGGCAGCAGGTCCAGCACCAGCGTGGCCTCGCCGTCGCGTGCGAGGGCGTCGCGCAGCATCGGCGACAGCGCGTAGACCAGGCTGCCCTCGATGCCGGTGGCGGTGATGACGCATTCGCCCTGGCGCTGCTGCGGCGTGCCGCCGGCGTCATGCCAATGCGCGACGACGGGCTTGAGGGGCGCGCCGGCGAAGCGCGTCGCCAGGTGTTCGCTCCAGTCGATGTCGAAGCCGCAGTTCGATGGCTGCAAGGGCGCGACATGGATGCCCTTGTCCTTCAGAGGCGCCACCCAGGCACCATCGGACCCCAGCTCCGGCCAGCTGCCGCCGCCCATGGCCAGCAACGCAGCATCGGCGAGCATGGCGACTTCGCCGTCGGGGGTGGCGAAGCGAAGCGCGCCCGCATCGTCCCAGCCCAGCCAGCGATGTTGTACGTGGAACCGCACACCCTGTTCGCGAAGTCGCCGCACCCAGCCGCGCAGCAGGGGTGCGGCTTTCAGATCGGACGGGAACACGCGACCGGACGTGCCGACGAATGTCTCCACGCCCAATCCGCTCGCCCATGTACGCAAGGCATCCGCATCGAAGTCGCGGAGCCATGCGGCGACCTCACGCGTGCGCGTGCCGTAGCGCGTGACGAACACCTCGAACGGATCCGAGTGGGTCAGGTTCATGCCGCCCTTGCCGGCGATCAGGAACTTCCTTCCCACCGAGCCCTTCGCGTCGTACAGGTCGACCTGCAGCCCCGCGGCGCGCAGCGTTTCGGCGGCCATCAGGCCTGCCGGCCCGCCGCCGATGACGGCGACGGTGTGCGGGAGGGGTGGGGCATCGCTACGTGGTGAAGGCATCCGCATAGTATGCCGTGCCCGGACAGCACTCCCGGCGGATGCACGGCCTGCGGTATCGTCGTGCGCAACACGTGAAGGGGATCTGCCGATGTCGATGTCGCCTGCGGTCGCGCGCCGCGCGCTCTTGCTGCTCTGCCTTGCCGCGCCGGTGGCGCTCGCCGGGGCGCCATCGCCGCCGCCCGAGTTGCAGGATATCGATGCCTACGTCGAATCGGTGCGCAAGGCGTTCGATGTACCGGGCATCGCGGTGGCGGTGGTGAAGGACGGCGAGGTGGTGCTGGCGAAAGGCTGGGGCGAGCGCGAGCTCGGCAAACCGGCCAAGGTCGACGCGCACACGATGTTCGCCATCGCCTCGAACACGAAAGCGTTCACCTCGGCCTCGCTGTCCATGCTGGCCGACGAAGGCAAACTCTCCCTGGAAGACCGCGTGATCGACCACCTGCCATGGTTCCGCATGGCCGATCCTTATGTCACCCGCGAGATGCGCATCCGCGACCTGCTGGTTCATCGTAGCGGGCTGGGACTGGGTGCGGGCGACCTGCTGTACTGGCCCACCACCACCTACAGCAACCGCGAAGTGGCCGAGCGCCTGCGCGATGTGCCGTTGAGCGGCGGGTTCCGCGAACGCTATGCCTACGACAACATCCTCTACGGTGTGGCCCAGCTGGTGGTGGAGCAGGCCAGCGGCCAGTCCTACGCCCAGTTCCTGCGCACGCGTTTCTTCCAGCCGCTGGACATGCGCGAGACGCGCTACAACAGCGATGCGCTGAAGCCGGGCGACAATGTCGCCACCGGCCACGCCATGGCCGATTTCACCACGCTGCAGCCGGCGCCGCGGATGACGTGGCGCAATGTCGCCGGCGCAGGCGGAATCTATGCCAGCGTGAACGACATGGCGAAATGGATGAACGCCCAGCTCGCCGGCGGCACCTATCGGGATGCGCAGGGGCGCGAGCATGCGCTGTTCACGCCGGAGCGCCAGAAGGCGATGTGGTCGCTGGTCACGCCGATCCCGATCCCGGAACCCAAGGTGGAGGCGCTGAAGGCCGCCAAGCCGAACTTTCTCGGCTACGGCGAAGGCTGGATGGTCTCGGATTTCCAGGGCCGCAAGCTGGTGTGGCATACCGGCGGCTGGCCGGGCATGGTGTCGCGCGTGACGCTGGTGCCGGAGCGCAAGCTCGGTGTCGTGGTACTGACGAACCAGGAGGTGGGTGCGGCCTTCAATGCCGTGACGCTGAAGGTACTGGACGCCTACCTTGCGAACAGCGGCACCGACTGGCTGGCCGCCTACCAGGCGCAGGTGGCGCAGGCCAAGGGCAACGCCGACGAACACTGGCAGAAACTGCAGGCCGCGCGCGACGCCACGTCGAAGCCCTCGCTGCCGCTGGCGAAATACGCTGGCGCGCTGCGCGACCCGTGGTATGGCGATGTCGTCGTGGCCCAGGAAGGCGAGCGCCTGGTGCTGCGCTTCAGCCGCACGCCGGAACTGGTCGGCGACCTGCAGCACTGGCAGCACGACACCTTCGTGGTGCGCTGGCGCGAACGCTGGCTCAACGCCGACGCCTTCCTGACGTATTCGCTGAAACCCGACGGCGGCATCCGCGAGGCGCGGATGGAAGCGATCTCGCCGCTGACCGATTTCAGTTTCGACTTCCACGACCTGCGGCTGGCGCCGGTGGAGTAGCGAACGGCGGGGATGGCAGATGTTGGGAGCGACGTAAGTCGCTATGGATGCATCTCAGCGCGCCGGTCGACAGACGTCGGGCGTCCTTCTTGCGGAAGAGGTCCGCCTCCTCACCTGTCGGAAACTCGCGAGTTGCGTCGCACCCACGAGTGCCGTCGCTCCTGCATGACCCACACCCTCACTCGTGTGGCTTCACGTCCAGCAGTTCCACGTCGAACACCAGCGAAGCGTTCGGCGGAATGACGCCGCCGGCACCGCTGCTGCCGTAGGCGAGGTCGCCCGGGATCTTCAGCGTGCGCTTGCCGCCGACTTTCATGCCGGCCACCCCGTCGTCCCAGCCCCTGATGACCTGGCCGGCGCCCAGCAGGAAGGTGAAGGGCTCGCCGCGGTCGACCGAGCTGTCGAACTTCATGCCGCGCTGCTGTGGCGCCGTCTCGTCGTACAACCAGCCGGTGTAGTGCACGGTGACGTCGCTGCCGCGGGTGGCGATGGCGCCACTGCCTGCCTGCGTGTCGATGCGTTGCAGGTCGGCCACGCTGCCGCCAGGCGGCGGGCCGGCAGGCGTACAGGCAGCGAGCAGGGTCAGCGAGAAGGCGAGCAGCAGGGAGCGCATGAGTCGTCCGGATGAGAGGGGTGTGCAGGGTACCGCACGCCGGTGCGCCCGACGTCGACCCGCTAGACTGTCCCGATGGCCAAACTGTTCCTCAATCTGCGCAACGTGCCCGTAGACGAAGCCGACGACGTGCGCCAACTGCTGCGCGCCAACGCGATCGACTTCTACGAAACCCCGCCCAGCCCGTGGGGCATTTCCGCCGGCGGCCTCTGGATCGACGATGCGGAACAGCTGGCGCGCGCGAAGACACTGATGGCGGGCTATCAGGCGAAGCGTCGCGAGCACGCATGGTCCGAACGCGCCACCGCCGAGCGCGAAGGGCGCGCCGAGACGTTCGCCGGGCTGCTGCGCGATCGGCCGCTGTACGTCGTCGGCATCCTGGCCGCGATGCTCTTCATCGTCGCGGTGACGCTGGCATTACCCTGGTTGCTGCTCTGACGCCGGCGCGGCTTGCCCGGTCTGAGTTCAATACCAAGGATCAGAACAGCCGCTGCAGGGCCTCGAGCATCGTGCTCCAGCCCTGCTGCGTGCGGTCGGCATAGTCGGCCCAGGCGCGCGGAAGGGTATGGGTCAGGCGCAGCTCGCAGACGACGGGTGTCGGCGTGAGCACGATATCGACCCGGCTGCCGTCCTGATCGGCCTCGCCGGCGATGGTCCAGGTGAACGACAGCCGGTGCGGCCGATCGATGACGAGATACTCGCCGACGTGGTCGATGCGTTCGCCGTCGCGCTCGACCAGCATCGAGAAGCGGCCACCAACGCGCGCATCCACGTCCAGGCGCAGCAGTTTCTCCTCGCGAATGTCAGGACCCATCATCCACTGGCCCAGCAGGCGCGGCGTCAGCCACGCGTCGAAAACACGTTTGGCAGAGGCCGTGAATGCGCGTTGCACGGTGACATCGACCGTGCCTGGGGCGGAAGGGGTCATGGCTGTTCCCGGGTAGGCGTGGCGGAAGGTGGGGTGTCCGCTTGCAGGACGGTATCGAGCGCGTCGAGGCGGGCGGTCCAGAACTGCGCGTACTCGCGCAACCACGCCTCGCCATCGGCCAGCGCCTGGGGTTGCAGGTGGCACAGGTGGGTGCGGCCCCGGATCTGGCGCGTGACCAGTCCGGCGCGCTCCAGGACCTTGATGTGCTTGGACGCCGCCGCCAGCGAGATCCGGAACGGTGCCGCCAGTTCGCCCACGCTGCGGGCCTGCCCCCGCAGGCTGCGCAACATCCGGCGGCGCGTGCCATCCGCCAGGGCGTGGAAGACGGCATCGAGTTGCTGGGCATCATGTTCAACCATATGGTTGAGTATTGGCTCGACCATCACCGACTGTCAACCATCTGGTTGAATAAAGGGGAAAGGCCGACGGGCGGTAAAATCGCGACATGGTCACCAACATCGCCGCCTATCACTTCACGCCCATCGACGCGCCCGAGACATTCGCGGCCACGCTGCGCACGCGTGCCGAAACGCTGTCGCTGCGCGGGTCGGTCCTGGTGGCGGGCGAAGGGTTGAACCTGTTCCTGGCCGGTGAGGCGGAGGCCATCGCCGCTTTCCTCGCACCGCTGCACGAGGATGCGCGCTTCGCCGGCCTGCGCGTGAAGTACAGCTACAGCCGCCGGGCTCCCTTCGCCCGCCTCAAGGTCAAGGTGAAGCCGGAAATCATCAGCTTCCGCCGTCCCGGCACGACCCCGGAGAGCGCTCGCGCGCCGGTCGTCGAACCGCGCACGCTGGCGCGCTGGCTGGAGCAGGGCCACGACGACACGGGACGCCGCGTGGTGATGCTGGACACGCGCAACGCACAGGAGACCGAACACGGCACCTTCGCCGGCGCGCTGACGCTGCCGATCGACAAGTTCACCGATCTTCCGGCCGCATTGGCGCCGCATCGCGATGCACTGAAGGACGCTACCGTCGTCAGCTTCTGCACCGGCGGCATCCGCTGCGAGAAGGCGGCCTTGTGGATGCAGGCCGATGGCATGGACAACGTGCTGCAACTCGACGACGGCATCCTCGGCTACTTCGAGCAGGTCGGCGGTTTCGGTTATGAGGGTGCCTGCTTCGTGTTCGACGAGCGGGTGGCGCTGTGGCCCGACCTGACGCCGCAGATGGACGCGCCTGCGGACGTCGCATGAGCGGCCTGGACGCGCTGCGCTTCGACAATCGCTTCGTCCGCGAACTGCCGGGGGACCTGGAACAGGGATACCGGCGTCGCGAGGTTCGAGGCGCGGTGTGGTCGCCGGCCCAGCCCACGTCCGTTGCCGCGCCGACGCTGCTGGCGCATTCGCCCGACGTCGCGGCGCTGCTGGATCTGGAAGAGGCGGATGTCGCGTCCCACGTCTTCGCGCAGGTGTTCGGCGGCAATGCCCTGTTGCCGGGCATGCAGCCTTACGCCGGCAACTACGGCGGCCACCAGTTCGGCCAGTGGGCGGGCCAGCTTGGCGACGGCCGCGCCATCACCCTGGGCGAAGTGGTCAATGCGCGGGGTGAACGCTGGGAGCTGCAGCTCAAGGGCGCCGGACCGACGCCGTATTCGCGTACCGCCGACGGGCGCGCGGTGCTCCGCTCGTCCATCCGCGAGTTCCTGTGCAGCGAGGCCATGCACCATCTCGGCGTACCGACGACGCGCGCCCTGAGCCTGGTCGGTACCGGCGAACAGGTGGTGCGCGACATGTTCTACGACGGTCATCCGAAAGCTGAACCCGGCGCGATCGTCTGCCGCGTGGCGCCGTCGTTCCTGCGCTTCGGCCATTACCAGTTGCCGTCCTCGCGCGGCGAAACCGATCTCCTGCGCGCGCTGGTGGATTTCACGCTCCGCCGCGATTTTCCCCACCTGTCCGGCGAAGGCGAGGCGTTGTATGCCGCGTGGTTCGCCGAGGTCTGCGAACGCACGGCGGTGATGGTGGCGCACTGGATGCGCGTGGGATTCGTCCATGGGGTGATGAACACGGACAACATGTCGGTGCTTGGCCTGACCATCGACTACGGCCCCTACGGCTGGGTCGATGACTATGATCCGGACTGGACGCCGAACACCACCGATGCGCAGGGCCGTCGCTACCGCTTCGGCTGGCAGCCGCGCGTGGCGGGCTGGAACCTCACCCGGTTCGCGCATGCACTCTCGCCCCTGTTCGAAGGCGTGGACGCGTTGCAGGACGGTCTGCAGGCCTTTGCCGACACCCATGCGGCCGAGGAACGCGAGACCGTCGCGCGCAAGCTGGGCCTGGCGGCATGTCGCGACGGCGATCTCGAGCATATGCAGGCCCTGCAGGTGTTGTTGCAGCAGGGCGAGGTCGACATGACCCTGTTCTTCCGTGCACTGATCGATGCGGACCTGGGCGATGCCTCGCTGGCTTCGTTCGACAACGCGTTCTACGACGCCGGCAAGCGCGAACGTGTGGCGCCGGCGCTCCGCGATTGGCTGGCAGCGTACGCGCGCCGGCTCGACGATGAGCCGCTCGATCCCGCGACGCGCCGCGAGCGCATGCGCCTGGCCAACCCCCGCTACGTGCTGCGGAATTACCTGACGCAGCAGGCGATCGAGGCGGCCGAAGGCGGCGACCTGTCCGGGGTACACGATCTGCTGGCCGTCATGCGCCGGCCCTACGACGACCAGCCCGGCCGCGAGCGGTTCGCGCAGCGCCGGCCGGACTGGGCACGCGACCGCGCGGGATGTTCGATGCTGTCGTGCAGTTCATAGGGCGTGATGACAGTGTGGGAGCGACGTGAGTCGCGATCGCTTTCTCTGCTCCTCCCACAACGGCATATGCCGCGAGGTAGGATGGCGGACCCCACGCGGAGCGCTGGCGCATGCTCACCGTCCACCACCTCAACAACTCCCGTTCCCAGCGCGTGCTCTGGCTGCTTGAGGAACTGGGCCTGGATTACGCCGTGGTGCGCTACCAGCGCGACCCGAAGACGATGCTGGCGCCGCCGGAATTGAAGAAGGTGCATCCATTGGGCAAATCGCCGGTGGTCGTGGATGGCGAGCACGTGCTGGCCGAGTCCGGTGCGGTGCTCGAATACCTGGTGGAACGCTACGACGCCGCGCGCCGGTTCGCGCCGTCGCCGGGCACCGCCGAGCACCTGCGCTATCGCTACTGGCTGCACTATGCCGAAGGCTCGGCGATGCCGCCGATGCTGCTGAGCCTGGTGTTCTCGCGCCTGAAGAAAGCCCCCATGCCGTTCTTCGCACGGCCGGTGGCACGCGGCATCGCCGACAAGGCGATGAGGACCTTCGTCGGGCCCCAGGTGAAGCTGCACCTGGATTACATGAACGCCGAACTGGGCAAGGCCGCGTGGTTCGCGGGCGATCAGTTCAGTGCGGCCGACATCCAGATGAGTTTCCCGGTGGAAGCGGCGGCCGTGCGCGCTGGACTCGATGCTTACCCGAACCTCGCCGGCTTCCTGCAGCGCATCCACGCGCGACCTGCTTACCAGCGTGCCCTGGCCCAGGGCGGCCCGTTCGACCTGATGGGCTGAGCGGGATACAGCATCCCGCACGCGGCGGTGGAATCCGTCGCCGCGGATCCCCATGACGATGTCATCGTCATCGCAAGGCCGTTCCATGATCCCGTATTCGCTCCTCGATCTTGCCCCCGTCTGCGAGGGCAGCGACACCACGCAGGCGTTCGTCCACATGCGCGACCTGGCGCAGCACGCCGAGCGCTGGGGCTACACCCGCTACTGGCTGGCCGAGCACCACAACATGCCGGGCATCGCCAGCGCCGCGACCGCCGTGTTGATCGGTCACGTCGCCGGTGCGACGTCGACGATCCGCGTCGGTTCCGGCGGCATCATGCTGCCGAACCATTCACCGTTGCAGGTGGCCGAGCAGTTCGGCACGCTCGCGTCGCTGTATCCGGGCCGCATCGACCTCGGCCTGGGTCGCGCACCGGGCACCGACCAGGCGACCGCACGCGCCTTGCGGCGCTACTTCGACAGTGCCGAGCAGTTCCCGCAGGACGTGCAGGAAGTGCTGCGCTACTTCGAGCCGGTACAGGACGGGCAGGCCGTGCGTGCCGTGCCGGGTGCGGGACTCGAGGTGCCCGTGTGGCTGCTCGGTTCCAGCCTGTTCGGCGCGCAACTCGCGGCCGCGCTGGGCTTGCCCTATGCGTTTGCATCGCATTTCGCGCCCGACGCGATGGACCAGGCGCTCTTGCTGTACCACCGCGATTTCCGTCCCTCGAAGCGTCTGGCCAGGCCGCACGCGATGCTCGCCCTGAACGTCGTGGCCGCCGAGACGGACGAGGAAGCGCGCTACCTGTTCACCACCCAACAGCAGGCCTTCGTCAACCTGCGTCGCGGCCGTGCGGGACGGGTGCCGCCGCCGATCGACGACATCGAGGCCTTCTGGGAGCCGCACGAAAAGGCCGGCGTCGCGCAGGCGCTGGCGTGCGCGGTCGTCGGCAGCCGCGATACCGTGCGCAAGGGCATCGCCGACTTCATCCAGCGGCATCGCCCGGATGAACTGATGCTGACCGCCAACATCTTCGACCACGGCAAGCGCCTGCGTTCGTTCGAGATCGCCGCCGACGTCATGTCGTAGCGTGCGCCACGCGCACGCTACATGGTGCCCCGCTGGATGAAGGGCACGCGCTCGTAGAGCCTGCGCTCGCCGCCACGCGGATCGTTCTGCAGGGACGATTCGTCGTCGAACACCATGGTCTGCCGCTGTGGCAGGGTGTATGGACGCCATGCGGGGATGCCCGCATGGTTCGGGTCGCCGTGGCGGGCGAGGGCGATCAACGCATCGCTCATGCGCGCCGCCATGGCGCGGGCGCGGGCGTCGGTCCCTGTCTTCGATCCTTCTTTCGCGATGTTGTCGAACACCAGCGGAATGTCGAGCGTGTGGAACGCGCGCAGCTTTCCACCGTTCGCCGGCGAACGCCAGTCGAGTTGGTAGACCCACGCCGGCGATCCCTGTCGCGCGCGCGCTTGGGCCTCGACGATGGCGCCGCGCCATGAGCGCCCGGCGGTGGTCGCCGCGAAGAAGACCTCCGACGGCGTGTAGTCCGGATACAGGCGCCGGTATTCGGCGATCACCACGTCCGGTGACACATCCACGAACTGCTGCTCGCGGAGCTTCTGCGGGAGCTTTTCCCAGGTCAGGCTGAAGTTCGCCGGATCGTTGCCCAGGAAGGCGCGCGTCTCGTCGCGCGTATTGCCGATGACCATCGGGATGTCGGCGGACTGCGCGGGCGCATCGGGGTAGAACGGATGCCGCGGAAGCTGGTGCGTATCCAGCACAGGGCCGAAGTAGAGCGCGGTGTCCTCCACGCGCGACGGGTCGCGCACCCGCGTGGCGTCCAGAAGGCGGGCCATCGGCATCGTCAGCAGGCGATCCACATCGCGAGGGCCCAGGCCCAGTTCGGCCATGAACAGCGCCGTGCGCTGCGCGGCGGCGCGCGGGCCGGCCGCGGTGACCTGCTGGCCGCTCATCGTCATCGCCTTGTGGAACAGGCGATCGGCCTCCGGCATGGCCATCAGCGTGGCGATCTTGGCGCCGCCGCCGGACTGGCCGAACACGGTGACGTTGTCGGCATCGCCACCGAATGCATGTGCGTGCTCGCGGACCCAGCGCAGCGCGTCGATCAGATCGAGCTGCCCGACGTTGCCCGACTCCCGCACGCGCTCGTCGCCGCTTTCGCCCAGATACAGGTAGCCGAACGCGTTGAGCCGATGATTGACGGTGACCACGACGACGTCGCCACGACGGCAGAGGTTCGCGCCGTCGTAGAGCGGATGCGAGCCTGAGCCGTTGTTGTAGCCACCGCCATGGATGTAGACCAGTATCGGGCGCTTCCCGCCATCGCGCAGAGCCGGCGTGTAGACGTTCAGGAACAGGCAGTCTTCGCTGACCGGTTGCCCGTCGGCGTCACCGCGCTGCGGAGCCGAGGCGCCGAAGCGGGAGGCATCCCGCACGCCCGTCCAGCCGGTCTCGCGCAAGGCGCGCTGGAAGCGTCGGCGGGTGGTGTCGCCGGCGTAAGGAATGCCGCGGAACACCTGGACGCCGCCGTCGGTGGTCCCTGCAACGCGGCCACTGCGTGTCGTGGCGACGGGTTGGCGCTGCGCGCTGGCGCCGAAGGGCAACGTGGAGGCCAGCAGGGCCAGCCCGGACGTGCCGGCGACCTGCGCCAGGAACTGCCGACGGGAAGGAGGAGGGGAGGCCGCCATGGAAACCTTATGATGACACCGGTTTCCAAAGGCTAACAAACCGCTCCCGGAGAGAAACGCCGCACTGCGTCAGACGGCCGTGCCCGCAGCATGGCCCGATGCCCACGCCCACTGGAAGTTGTAGCCGCCCAGCCAGCCGGTGACATCCAGCACTTCGCCGACGAAGAACAGGCCGGGCACACGCTTGGACATCATCGTGCTGCTGGAGACGCCGTCGGTGTCCACGCCGCCGAGGGTCACTTCGGCCGTGCGATAGCCCTCGGTTCCGCTGGCGACCAGCGGCCAGTCGGCGATCAGGGCGGCGGCCTCTTTCAGCTGGGGAGCGTTGAACTGCTTCATAGGGCGGTTGGGCAGCCAGACCTCGCACAGGCGCTGCGCGAAACGACGTGGCAACGCGTCGGACAGGACGGTCTTCAGTTCGGCATCCGGCCGCTGCTGCTGTTGTGCTTGCAGCCATGCCAGCGTGTCGCGGTCCGGCAGCAGGTCCAGGCGCAGGTCGTCGCCCGGCTGCCAGTACGAGGAGATCTGCAGGATCGACGGGCCGCTGACGCCGCGGTGGGTCAGCAGCATGAAGTTGCGGAAGCGCGCCTTGCCGCAGCGTGCCTCGACCGGGAACGACACGCCGCTCAGGTCGGCCAGGCGCTCCTGGTGCTTGCCGCTCAGCGTTAGCGGCACCAGGCCGGCGCGCGTAGGCAGCACGTCGTGGCCGAACCGGCGCGCAAGATCGTAGCCGAAACCGGTCGCGCCCATGCTCGGGATGGACAGTCCGCCGGTGGCCACCACCAGCGACGGCGCGGCCACGCGCCCCAGCGGGGTGTCCAGGCGGAACACGCCGTCCGTCTGTTCGACGTTACCGACACTGCAGCCCGTCTCGATATGCACGCCGGCGGCCAGGCATTCGTCCACCAGCAGCTTCACGATCAGCTTGGACGAGACGTCGCAGAACAGCTGCCCGAGTTCCTTCTCGTGGTAGGCGATGCGGTGTTGCTCGACCAGTGTGATGAAATCGCCCGGCGTGTAGCGCGCCAGCGCCGACTTGCAGAAGTGCGGATTGGCGGACAGGAAGTTGGCCGGCGTGGTGCCGGTATTGGTGAAGTTGCAGCGCCCGCCGCCGGACATCAGGATCTTCTTGCCGACCTTGTTGGCGTGTTCGATCACCATCACGCGCAGGCCGCGCCGGCCGGCGGTCAAGGCGGTCATCAGGCCGGCCGCACCGCCTCCGACCACCAGTACGTCGTGGGTGGGCGCCATGCGGTCAGGCGGCCCGCGCGAGACCCGCCTGGCGGACGGTCGGCGTGATGGCGACCACCTGGTCGTCGGTCATCCATTGCATCTCGCCGTCCTGGATCATCACGTTGAAGCGCATGCTGCGGACCATGAGCGCCGTGATGGCAGCCACCGACTCGGGCGCGATGTCCAGCACGGTCAGGTTGCGGTGACGGGCCAGCAATGCCGCATTCCTGTCCCACCACAGGTCGGCGGCGCGCCCACCGTAATTCACCACGATGACCTCGTGGGCCCGCCCGCACGCCTTGCGGATACGCGATTCGTCGGGCTGGCCCAGGTCGATCCACTGTTCGATCAACCCCGTGTAGTCCTTGCGCCACAGGTCGGGCTCTTCCTCGTTGCTGAGGCCCTTGCCGAATTCCAGGCGGTCCTGCGCCATCAGGGCGAAGGCGATCAGCCGGACCATCAGCCGCTCATCGGTTTCGGACGGGTGCTGCGCCAGGGTCAGGTTGTGGGTGCCGTAGTAGTGGCGGTCCATGTCGCTGATCTGCAGTTCGGCTTTGACGACGGTGGACTTGAGCGCCATGGCAGGGGTTCGGAAAACGGGGCGCCATGATACGCCGGCGGCGGAGCCTGCCCGCCGTCGGCTGCAATCGGTTAAAGCCTGCCGGGAAAGAGCCCTGTTCAGCTTTCTTGCAAAAGGGATTCGCTTTTACATGAAAAGCCCGGTAGAGTGCGCGGCACTGTGCTTGCCAGGGTCACCGTGAATCGTGAGCCTGATGCGGTAGATACATCTGCTACATCTTCCCGCTTTACCAACGCCTGCAAACCCAGTCCCGTCCCGGTCATATGCCGGGGTTGTGGTCCTTTCATCCATGTTTCAGGAGTTAGTAAAGATGTCTGATCGTCAGACCGGTACCGTCAAGTGGTTCAACGACGCCAAGGGCTTCGGCTTCATCACCCCGCAGAGCGGCCCCGACCTGTTCGTGCACTTCCGCTCGATCCAGGGCAATGGCTTCAAGTCGCTGAAGGAAGGCCAGTCGGTCTCCTTCGTCGCCGTGCAGGGCCAGAAGGGCATGCAGGCTGACCAGGTGCAGCCGCTGTAATCCAGCGCTGAACCCGATGGTTCAAGAAGACGCCGGTGCGCAAGCGCCGGCGTTTTTGTTTGTGGGCCTCAACATGACGTCGCCCTGCAGTACGTCGTGGGCGCACCTTCAGAGCTTGCGCACGCGGAAGCTGCGGCCCTTGATCTTGCCGGCGTTGAGCCGCGACAGCGCGGCGGCGGCCTTGTCGCGTGCGACCGCCACATAGGTACGCGTCGGGAAGACGTTGATCTTGCCGATGGCAGACGCCGACAGGCCCGCATCGCCGGTCAGTGCGCCCAGTACATCGCCCGGCCGCAGCTTGTCGGTCTTGCCGGCGTCGATCCGCAGCGTGGTCATCGCGGCCGGAGGCGCAGTGTTGGCCTTGGGGGCGGGCGGTGCGTTGCGGTCCCACAACAGGGGAGCGCCGAGCCGTTCCTCGATGACCGCTGCGCGTGGCAGCTCGCGCGGTGTGCACAGGCTGATCGCCAGGCCATCGCGTCCGGCACGGCCGGTGCGGCCGATGCGGTGCACATAGGTGTCCGCGTCGCTGGGTATGTCGTAGTTGACCACCAGCGCCATATCCTCGATGTCAAGGCCGCGCGCAGCGACGTCGCTGGCGACCAGCACGTTGCAGCTGCGGTTGGCGAAGCGCACCAGCACCTCGTCGCGGTCGCGCTGCTCCATGTCGCCGTGCAGGGCGAGTGCGGAGAAGCCAAAGTGCTGCAATGAGATCGCGACTTCGTCCACGTCCTTGCGCATGTTGCAGAAGACCACCCCGGACTCGACGCGATGCTGCGCGAGCAGTCCCGCCAGCGTGGTCTGCTTGCGCGCGGGATCGACCTGCAGGAAACGCTGCTCGATCGCCGACTGCGCTTGTGGTGCGTCCACCGTCACTTCGAGGGGGTCGCGCAGCGTGTTGCGGGCGATGTCGCGGATGGCGTCAGTGAATGTGGCCGAGAACAGCAGGCTCTGGCGGTCCTTCGGGGTCTTGCCGGTGATCTCGCGGATGGGCTCCTCGAATCCCATGTCGAGCATGCGGTCGGCTTCGTCGAGTACCAAGGTGCGCACGCCGCCCAGATGCAGCGCTTTCTTGCGCAGCAGTTCCTGGATGCGCCCGGGCGTACCGACGACCACCTGCGGGTCGTGCGCCTCCAGCGAGCGCAACTGGGGTTCGAGCGGCATGCCGCCGCACAGCGTCAGCACTTTCAGGTTGGGAAGTCCGACCGCGAGTTTGCGCAGTTGCTGCGCGACCTGGTCGGCCAGTTCGCGCGTCGGGCACAGCACCAATGCCTGGGTGCGCACGGTGGCGATATCCAGCCGGTGCAGCAGCCCCAGGCCGAACGCGGCGGTCTTGCCGCTGCCGGTCGGCGCCTGCGCGATGACGTCGCGGCCGTCGAGGATGGCAGGCAGGCTGCGGGCCTGGATCGGGGTGGGCTGGGTGTAGCCGAGCGCCTGGACGCCCTGCTGCAGGCCGGGCGCCAGCGGAAGAGAGGTGAAATCGAGCATGCCGCATTTTCGCAGATAGCGGCGATCACTGCCCGGCACCGTTACTGGAGGTCGGGGAAGTCCTCTTCCGGCAGTGCGATGAAGGCCCAGAACGGCACGTCATCCACCGCCCATGCCTGCGAAGCCTCGTCAAGCACGTCGAGCAGGGTGTCGAAATCCGCCTCGGCGCGGTCGCGCAGTTCATGCGCCTGCTCGAACAGCAGTACATAGCCCGGCGCTTCCAGCCAGGACAGGTCGCGCAGGCTGTCCGACAGCGCGTCCCAGTTGCGGCCCGATGTCTGCGGGAAATCCAGCACCGTCGCGATGCGGAGCAGCAGCGCGGACTTGCCGTCGCAGCCGGACAGGTCGATGCGGCGTGCCAGCAGGCCGGCATCGCGGCCGACGGCGGCCAAGGGGCCGAGGTCGTCCTCCGTCACGAAAAACACACCGGCGCGGGCGGGATCGGTAAGGCCGGGGTCGAAACCGGAGTCGCTCATCGCGCCGCTCCGCTGCCGATCTCGAAACGCCGGAAGCTCTCGTAGTGGTCGTCGCTGTAGTAGTACTCGCGCGGAGGTTGCCCGCCGGCGACGATGCGGCGCTCGCCCCGGTGGTCCAGCCCCGGCGTGTCGACCGTGTACTCGCGGTAATAACCTCGCTCCCGGCGCGGCAGGCGTCCTTCGCGGTTCTGGAACACGCTGCCGTCCTGCCGATGCGGGAAGGGGCCGCCGCGCTGTATCAGCGCGAGCGTCTGCCGTGCTTCCGGCGGCAGGAAGGCGGGCAGCGCGTCCGCGTCGCGAGCGGACGGTGCGGGCGTCGCCGGAGGCGCGACGTCGGGCACGTTGCCGGCCAGATCGCGGGGGCGTGTGTGTTCGACCGGCGGCAGCGCCAGCACGGCGCTGGTGTGCTTCGGATCGGGAGCGGCGTCGCGGGTGGCCGTAGCGGCGGCGGGAGCCTCGTCGCGCTGGGACCACCACCACGCACCCGCGCCGAGTACGAGCAGCGCAAGGAAGGCGAAGAGGGGAAGGCGTTGGCGGTTCTGGCGGCGTGCGCGGGAACGTCGACTCATGCGTGCATCATTCCGTCAGGAAGCGGCCGCAGCCGCGGTAGGTGTTGTCGCCGACCGTCAGGATCACGGAGGCCGGATAGGTGTTGTCGCTCATGCCGTCGTTGCAGCTTTCCTTCTTCGTGACGAGCGACACGGCCCGGCCATCGCCGGTACTGCCGGCGTAACCCTCGGCCGTCCTGCGGGCCTGCGGAACGTCGACCCTCTGTTCGCCATAGTCCAGTTCGGCCTGCAGCCGGGGCATTTCACCGCCGCCGACCTCGACCGACCAGCCAGGCTCGGTGCCCAGCCCGCGAAACACGCTGCCACGCGCCTTCGCGGCATCCCAGGGCGAGCCCTGTTCCGCCGCGAGGCAGGGCACCGCAGGCTCGCCCACAAGCGTCAGGGTAGCGTCCGTACCCTGGCTCCAGAACGTGTTGCCTGCGGCATCGGCATACCGCGTGCCGGATGCGCTCGTGGCATGGGGCAGGGTCAGGACGTCGCCACCGATATCCAGCGCCACCTGGTGCTTCGCGGTGTCGGGGCGGACGCCGATGCGCTGGTCGCCGCATTGCCAATAGGTGGTGCCGATCGGCGGGGTCGGTTCGGCGCCTGCCTGCACCATCCGGAATTCCACGGGTGACGCCGCGCCTGGCGTGACCGGCACGCGCGTGTCGGTGACGAACCAGAGCCTGCCTTCGGCATCGCGCAGGCCGGCATGCAGGCCGTACTGTCCGTTGCGGCGGAGCTGGGAGGCGTCATAGGGCAGGGAGAAGGCGAACGGTGGACCCTGGAGGTCGGTGAAGTCCGCACGCGCGACGATGGCGGCCGGCGTGTCGGCCAGCTGGTTGTCGATCAACTCCACGCTCAGCACCGCGCCCGGCGGGGGCGCTATCCGTTGCAGATACGTCGCACGCCCTTCGATCACGGTCGCTGGCGGCGTCGCGGCTGGGGCGTCATCGGCGGCCGGCGCGGCAGGCGGCGACTGGCACGCTGCCAGCACCAGCAGGCAGGCGGTGGTCAGCAAGGGACGGAACATGGCGTGCTCCCCGCAGGTGATGGCCCGTCAGCTTAGCGATGGCGGACGTAATGGTCCGTCAACGCGGGAAGCGTCGATACGCGGACGTTTCTCCATGCCCGGCGCATGCGCGCGTGCGCCGCCGCGGGCCCCGCGTGGGGTTGACCGTTCGGGCTGGGCTGCGCACGCTGTCTGCACCCGAGCGGAGGCCGTACATGAGCGAACCCGTCACGATCATCGGCAACTACCTGTCGCCGTATGTGCGCAAGGTGCTGGTCTGTCTCGAACTGAAGGGCATCCCGTACCGGATCGATCCCATCGCACCGTTCGTCGGCAACGAGGAGTTCAGTCGCCTGAGTCCGCTCCGGCGCATCCCCGTGCTGCTGGATGGCGGGCTGGTCCTCAACGACTCCACGGTGATCTGCGAATACCTGCAGGACCGCTATCCCGACCCGTCGCTGTATCCGTCAGGCGCCGTGCCGCGGGCCCAGGCGCGTTGGCTCGAGGAATATGCGGACTCCCAGCTGGGCGACGTCATCGTCTGGCGCATGTTCTTCCAGAAAGGCGTGCGGCGCTTTCTCTTCAATGAGGGTACCGACGACGATGTCGTCCGCAAGGCCCGCGACGAAGAACTGCCCGTTGCGTTGGACTATCTGGAGTCGCAGCTGCCGGAGCGGGGCTGGATCTTCGGTGAGCTTTCGATCGCCGACATCACGCTTGCCGCCTTCTTCCGCAACGCCGTCTTCGTGCGTCATGACGTCGATGCGTCGCGGTGGCCGCGCGTGGCCGGATTGCTGGAACGCGCCTGGGCGCTGCCCGCGTTCCAGACGCTGGCGACGTACGAGAACGGCATGCTGCGTACCCCGCTGGACCAGCAGCGCAGCGTACTCGCAGCGATGGGCGCACCGCTCACCGAAACGACTCTCGGCAATGCGCCGGCACGCTACGGGATGCGGCGGCTGGGCTGAGTGCGCGCCTCGCCATGCCGACGGGCTGGCGCGGATCGCGACCGCATGGCGAAGGCTCGGTGAACGTCCGTGGCCGCGCTGGCTGCAGGGTCCCGACATGCGCCGCGGCTGAAGGAGCGTCAGAGCCTAAGGCACCGTGTCGATGCGCAACACCGGATACAGCTGGTAGCGCTCGTCCCATGACGGATGCCTGCGGTAGAAAAACTCCAGCCGCGCGGCGGGATCGGCCGCGAAGGCCTTGTCTTCGCGCAGCCTGCGCTCGAACTCGGCCTTGATCGCGGAGTCGCGCAGCATCTCGCGCGCGACGCTTTCGGCCACATAGTCCTCCATGTACTCCTTGCGCTCGAAGGCATTGTTGAAGCGCCCCCATGCCAGCAGCGAATCCGGCGCTCTAGGCTCCAGCAACGCCATCACCAGGCGCGCCTTGGGTTGCGCGATCGGCACAAACAACGCACCGGTGGGGGTGGTGCGTTGTTCACGCGCCCAGTCGCCCTCGACGGTCAGGCGTTGGTGCGTTTCGACGGACGTACCGCCGAAGCTGCTCTTCGTCGCGCGGAACACCTGCGCGTCGCCCTGCCACGGCTTGCCGAGCAGGAGGTAGTCAACCCCATGCGTCTTCAGAACGGGCGCGACCCAGGCGGCTTCCGCGGCGGGGACCAGATAGCCGCCACGCGGCGCCTCCACGACGACGCCGGGACGGATGTCGTCCTTCAGCGGCACCTTCCAGACCTGCGGTGTTTTTTCGTCATAGCGCGTCATCAACGCGCCCGAGACGTCGGACTTCGTCCGGGTGTAGGCATAGCCACGGAAGTCGACCGTGCGGGACGTCGGTGCCGCGGCCCAGGTCA
This sequence comes from uncultured Pseudoxanthomonas sp., assembly GCF_947498795.1. Lineage (NCBI taxonomy): Bacteria > Pseudomonadati > Pseudomonadota > Gammaproteobacteria > Lysobacterales > Lysobacteraceae > Pseudoxanthomonas > uncultured Pseudoxanthomonas sp. Next base: position 1,107,023 of record NZ_CANMLQ010000001.1, read on the forward strand.
GCGGCTCGGCGGTGCCGGCCAGCTGCGCGGCGGACGCATCCGCCTGCTTCGCGGCGGCGTACCACGCAGCGCCATCACGGGCGACGTGCTCCAGCACCGAGACGACGGTATTGCGGGTGATCCGCACGCGTACCGGGTACTCCTTCCACGAGTGCGTTTCCACCAGCATGCCGATGCGGTTGCGCAGCAGGAAATAGCCATGGGAGAAGCGCGGCGGCGGCACGCTGTCCTCGAAGCCGGAGGTGGGATCGTCCTGCACCACGAACGAAGGGTAGTAGGGCAGCGGCAGCGACCCCTGCTTCGCCAGATCGTCGATCACGCCGCTGCGCAATGCGAGGCCGGCTTTGCGCAATCCGGCATCGCCGGCATGCACGGGTTCGACCTGGATGGAGATGTCGTGTTCGAACCGGGCACCGTTGGTCGCGTGCAGGTCCACGGCAACGATGGGGTCCCAACGCTGCACCAGCTGCAGCATGGCCTGCATCTCCGGCGTGTCGGCCTTCACGTAGTCGCGGTTGAGGTTGTAGTTCTGCGCGGTGGTCCGCCAGCCCATTTCCTTCGGGCCGCGCTGGTTGGGGCGGTTCCAGGCGCCGAAACGCTCGTGGCCATCGACGTTGAACACCGGCACGAATACCCAGACCAGTTTGTCGAGGGCGCCTGCGGCGGCCTTGCCTTCCAGTACCTCGCGTAGCGCGAGGAAGCCCGCATCCTTGCCATCGATCTCGCCGGCGTGGATGCCGCCTTGCACGAGCACGACGGGCAACTGGCGGCGCTGCGCCTGTTCCGGCGTGAGCGCACCGCTGGTGGATGCGACCAGCGCCTTCATCGGCCGACCCTCCGGCGTGGTGCCGAACGTGGTGCAGCGCACGGCTTTCGGATACTGCCGCGCGAAGGCATCGCAGAGTGCGACCACTTCATCGTACCGCCCGGTGTCGACGAATCCCGATCGCTCCGACACCGTGGTAAGGGCAGGCTGGGCCTGCGCGAGCGGCGCGAGGGCCAGCAACAGCGTGGTGCAGAGCGGTCGCAGCATGGTCATATCCTGAACAGGGCAGGGCGCATGATGCCCGGCAATCGCGGTCAGTCCCAGCCCCTGTCGGACGGGCGAACGCAGGTCTGGCGGTTCGACCCGCCGCAGCCCGATACGGTAACCTTCCGGGATTCTTTCACCGGAAGATCGGATGAGCACGACCGCAGAAGCCAGCCCGGGCCGCATGCCCCGCCAGATTCCCTACATCATCGGCAACGAGGCGTGCGAACGGTTCAGCTTCTACGGGATGCGCAACATCCTGGTGCCGTTCCTGATCAGTTCGGTGCTGCTGGCGTACCTGCCCGACCAGGCGGCGCGCGAGGGTGCGGCGAAGGATCTTTTCCACAGTTTCGTCATCGGTGTCTATTTCTTCCCGCTGCTGGGCGGTTGGCTGTCGGACCGCTACTTCGGCAAATACAACACCGTCCTGTGGTTTTCGCTGATCTACTGCGCGGGCCATGCGTGCCTGGCACTGTTCGAGAGCAACGCCACCGGTTTCTATACCGGCTTGTTCCTGATTGCGCTGGGGTCTGGCGGCATCAAGCCGCTGGTGGTGACGTTCTGCGGCGACCAGTTCGACCAGACCAACAAGAGCAAGGCGAAGGTCGTCTTCGATGCGTTCTACTGGATCATCAACTTCGGTTCGTTCTTCGCCTCGCTGCTGATGCCGCTGGTGCTGCGCAACTGGGGAGCGGCGTGGGCGTTCGGTATCCCGGGCATCCTGATGTTCATCGCCACGCTGATCTTCTGGGCGGGGCGCAAGAAGTACGTCAATGTGCCGCCGTCGCGCGGAACCGACCCGGACTCTTTTCTTAACATCGTGCGTAGCGCGCTGTTGGGCAACGAGCGTGGCCTGGGCACCGCGATCGCCGCCGTTGGCGTGATCGGCGCCGCGGCGATGCTGGTGCTGTGGGCGTTGAAGTTCGCAGGGGTTGGCCTCTGGCCCGACGCCTGGGGTTTCGTGATTACCGCTTGCCTCGCGCTCGGCGCGATCATTGCCGGCGTCGGTTTCGGCGCATCGTTGCAGCTCGAACGGGCGCGTGGCCTGCACCCGGATGCCGCCATCGAAGGCGTTCGTTCGGTGCTCCGCATCCTGATCGTATTCGCCCTGGTCACGCCCTTCTGGTCGCTGTTCGACCAGAAGGCGTCGACCTGGGTCATCCAGGGCCGGGCGATGTTCGTGCCGGGCGACGCATGGTGGTGGCCCAGCTTCCTGATCCAGCCGCCCACCGCGTTGATGGGCACCGAGGAATATACGAAGCAGATATCCGCGGCCGCTGCGCAGATGCAGTCGCTCAACCCGCTGATGGTCATGCTGCTGATCCCGTTCAACAACCTGGTGCTGTACCCCGCACTGCGGAAGATGGGCTTCAACGTCACCGCGCTGCGCCGCATGGGGTGGGGCATCGCGATCTCCGCGTTGTCCTGGATCGTGGCAGGCCTGCTGCAGCTGCAGATGGATGACGGTGAAAAGGTCTCGCTCGCATGGCAGACGCTGCCCTACCTGCTGCTGACCTTCGGCGAAGTGCTGGTGTCGGCGACGGCGCTGGAGTTCGCCTACAGCCAGGCCCCGATGGCGATGAAGGGCGTGATCATGGCGTTCTGGTACCTCACCAGCACCTTCGGCGGCTTGTGGGTGCTGCTGACGAATGCCAGCGTGCGCGACCCGGCCGTGATCGGCTGGATCCAAGGGCAGGGCTGGACCGAGAACGCGTTCCTGATGTTCTTCTTCGCGGGGTTCGCGTTGGTCGCGGCGCTGGCGTTCGCGCTGTACGCACGTACCTATCCGATGCAGGACAACTACCGCACCGCGGCCTGAGGAACCATCATGACCGCCCCCATCACCCTGCTGCTGATCGCGGCGACCTGCGTGGTGAGCCTCATCGCGCTGCGCACGCCATCGCTGTTGATGCGACTGATCCTGTGGCCGCCGGCCATCGATCGCCACCGCCAGTACGACCGGCTGGTGACGTATGGCTTCATCCACGCCGACATCTGGCACCTGTTCTTCAACATGTTCACGCTGTTCTTCTTCGGGCGCCAGATCGAAGGTTGGATGGCCGAGCAGAAGGGGCCGTGGGTTTTCCCGCTGTTCTACTTCTCGGCACTGGTGGTGTCGATCCTGCCGACCTACCTGAAGCACCAGAAGGACCCGAATTACCGCAGCCTGGGCGCGTCCGGTGCGGTGTCGGCGGTGCTGTTCGCCTTCATCCTGCTGGCCCCCTGGGCTACGATCGGGGTGTTCTTCATTCCCATGCCGGCCATCGTGTTCGCCGTGCTGTACATCGCCTACAGCATCTGGATGGACAAGCGCGGCGGCGACAACATCAACCATGGTGCCCACCTGGCGGGTGCCGCCTACGGGGTGCTTTTCCTGGTGGTGATGGATGCGGAGGTGGTGCAACACTTCCTGCAGGAGCTCTCGCGCCCGAGCTTCGGTTAAGCCGACTTTGCGGCTTTGCTCACCTGCATTGAAGGTGGGCCATGCTATCCCGGGGTCGTGTCCCACCCGTGGAGCCGCACATGGCGACCCGCAAAGCTGTAGCGAAAAAGGCAGTCAAGAAAGTCGCAGGCAAGGCAGCGTCCAATAAGCGTGCAAGCAAACCCGTAAAGAAGGTCCCGGCCAAGACCTCGGCCAGGACGGTGACGGCCAAGAAGACCGCGCCCGGGAAGGCTGCGACCAAGAAGGCCGCGACCAAGAAGGCCGCGAAGCAGGCGCCGACATCTCCGGCAACGAAGAAGGCGGCACCCAACGTAGCGAAGAAGACCACAGGCAGTGCCGCCCCGAGGAAAGCGGTCGAGCAGCCAGCGAGGAAGGCGGTTTCGAAGGCGGTGAAAAAGGTCGCCGCAACAACGGTAGCGAGGCGGACGCCGAGCGTACGCAAGGGGGCGACAAAGAAGGCGACCGCGCGCAAACGTGCGCCCCGGAAGATTACCCCGGCGCAGGCGCTGGCCAACGCCCGGTCGTTGCTCGAGCAGAAGCAGGCGCATGATCGGCAGCCCGCGTCATGGCAGCAATTGGACCAGGATGGGCAGGGTGCCACGGCGGCAGCGGGCTTCGTATCGAACGAGGCAGCGGACAAGGCGATGGAACTGCATGCTGCGGAAAGCCGGCTCAAAGCGATCCAGGGTAGCGCAGGCACGCAGGATCGTCGCAACCAGGGCAAACGGGATCATCGCGGCGAATAGTGAACCGCGGCGGGATCGATGGGAGGGTTTCGTTCTGCCTGCTTCGACGAAGCAGGTGGGACGGGACTCCGACGCGGCAGTCACACCCGAAGGCGGACCCCTGCGCCGCGCCGGAGCACCCGATGAAGAGGTGCGGCGACTCAGTCCACCAGGGAATGCACTGCGTGTACGCCCGCCTTCTCGCTGCCGGAGTAGGCCGACATCAGGCGCTCGTACACGGCGTTGTTGAGGCGTTCGAATTCCCAGGCGTCGGTATGGCCGGTCACCGTGAGCTGGAACAGACCTTCCAGCAGCGTGAAATCGTTGGCGTTGGAGACGTCGGGCAGTGTGTCGATCATGCTCATGGCGGAACTCCGAGAGGCAGGTCTATGGTCCGTACCTAGCAGCAATCGTGCCAATGTCGAAACTGCGAAGTCGATCACGCTCACTGGTGCTCCTCATGCCTTTCACAAGCATGAATGTGACGCGCTGCGTCCAGTTCTGCCACGGCGCCGGCTGGGCAGTGGGTCACAATGCCATTGAGCCACTCACCACGGAGACGCCATGACCGACGACCTGCCTGCCTTCGACCTGCATCACGATGCGGCCTCCCGCCGCTTTTCCACCCGCCTGGAGGGTCACGAAGCCGAGCTCGTCTATTCCCTGCGGGACGGGCGCATGATCATCGAGCACACGGGTGTGCCGGAGGCGATCGGCGGACGGGGGATCGCGGCCGCGCTGGTCAAGGCGGCGCTGCACCATGCCCGCACACAGGGATGGCGCGTGGTGCCTGCGTGTTCCTATTCCGCCGCGTACGTCCAGCGTCATCCCCAGTACGCTGATCTGGTGGATGCCTGAGCGTGATGGAGGCTGCGCGGGCGCCGCCTTAGAATGATCGCCATCACACTCGGAAGGAGCCCGAACGTGTCACTCGCCCCCCCGTCACGCCACCTCTCCCGCCACGCGAGCCTGGTTCTGGTCGCCGCACTCGCACTGGCGGCCTGCCAGCGCGAGACGCCGCCGGCACCCGACGCGGCCGGCGAACCGCCGCCTCCCGTTGCCACGCCGGCGGCCACTGCCGGAGCGCCGGTCGAACTGAAGGATGTCATCGAAAGCAACGACCGCTATGTCATCGGCATCAGCTATCCCGCGGCCGTCAATCGCCATCCCGGGCTGGCGAAGGCGCTGTCGGACTACACGGCCGCCGAGCGCGCCGAACTGATGCAGGCCGTCGACGCCTTCGGCAACGACAAGCCGTCGGCACCCTACGAGCTTTCCCTGGCATTCGAGCAGGTAGTGGATACCCCGCAGATCGTCGCGGTGGCGGCGGATGGCAGCCGCTACACGGGCGGCGCACACGGCCAGCCGCTGATCGCGCGCTTCGTCTGGTTGCCGCAGCAGGACGCGCGCCTGACCGCGGCCGCGCTGATCCCGGGCGCCAAGGGCTGGCAGACCGTCAGCGATTACGTCCGCGAACAGCTGCACACCGCCGTGGTGAACCGTGCCGACGAGGACGAACTCGCCCCGGTGGACCGCGCCGCCCTGATCAAGAGCACGTTCCGGATGATCGACGAAGGCACCGAACCCGACGCTGCCAACTTCAGCGAATTCGTGCCGGTGCTGGATGCGGCAGGCCGCATCACGGCCCTTCGCTTCGTCTTCCCCCCCTACCAGGTGGGCCCGTACGCCGACGGTACGCAGACGATGGACGTGCCTGCTGCCTTGCTGCTGCCGCACGTCGCCCCGGCGTACGCGGAGCTCTTCGCGCGCTGACCGACATGCCGCACGCCCGCTTCGAGCGCAGGATCGCAGACCTGTTGGCCGGAGCGGATGTGCGGATCGGGGGCGACCGCCCCTGGGATATCCGGATCCACGACCCCCGCTTCCATGCCCGGGTGCTGGGGCAGGGGTCGCTGGGATTGGGCGAAAGCTACATGGACGGCTGGTGGGACAGCGCCTCGCTCGATGGTCTGCTGTTCCGCCTGCTTGCCGCCGGCGTGGACGAACAGGTGCACGGTGCAGGGGAGCTGTTCGATGCGCTGCGCGCCCGCCTGACCAACCTGCAGTCGCCGCATCGCAGTGGCGAAGTAGGGCGCCGCCATTACGACCTCGGCAACGATCTCTACGCCGCGATGCTGGGCCGCCGCCTGGTGTACAGCTGCGGCTACTGGCGCGACGCCACCGATCTCGACGCAGCGCAGGAAGCGAAGCTGGATCTGGTCTGCCGCAAGCTCCGCCTGCTGCCCGGCATGCGGGTGCTCGACATCGGCTGTGGCTGGGGTGAAGCGCTCAAGTTCGCCGTGCAGCGCTATGGCGTGGAAGGCGTGGGGATCACGGTCTCCAGGGAGCAGGCGGCGTATGCCCGGCAGCTGTGCGCCGGATTGCCGGTCGAGATCCGCCTGCAGGACTATCGGGCGCTGCGGGAGCCCTTCGACGCGGCGCTCTCGCTGGGCATGTTCGAACACGTGGGAGTGAAGAACTACGCCAGCTATTTCGACGTCGTTCGCCATTGCCTGCCGCCGGAAGGCCTGTTCCTGCTGCATACCATTGGGGGGAACCGATCGGTGCAACGGACAGATCCCTGGGTCGCGCGGTACATCTTCCCCAATTCCATGCTGCCATCGGCGGCGCAGATCGCCGCGGCGGTGGAAGGACGGTTCGTCATCGAGGACTGGCACAACTTCGGCGCCGACTACGACCGTACGCTGCAGGCGTGGCGGGACAACGTGGAATCGGCCTGGGCATCGCTGGACACGCGTTACGACGCGCGCTTCCGCCGGATGTGGCGGTTCTACCTGGCCGCGTCCATGGCCACGTTCCGCAGCCGCCGCTCGCAGTTGTGGCAGCTGGTGCTTTCGCCACGCGGTGTACCGGGCGGTTACATCGCGCCACGTTGAGCGGACACGCAAACGAAAAGAGCAGGCCGGGGCCTGCTCTTCAGCGTGCAATCGCGACCGGCGTCAGGCGGAGGGCGCGGAAGGCAGTTCGCGCGCGTTGAAGATGCGCTCGATGACCTCGGCCAGTTCGTCTTCCGAGAACGGCTTGGTCAAGTATGCCTTGGCGCCCTGGCGAAGGCCCCACATGCGGTCCGTATCCTGGTCCTTGGTGGTCACCAGGATCACCGGAATGTGCTTGGTGGTGGCCTCGCGGCTCAGCGTGCGCGTGGCCTGGAACCCGTTGAGGTTCGGCATCACCACGTCCATCAGCACCATGTCGGGCAGCTCGCGCTTGGCGACTTCCACGCCCGCGGCGCCGTCCTCGGCGGTGATGGATTCGTGCCCCAGTTTCTCGACGATGCGCTGGATGCCCAGCAGTTGCGACGGTGAATCGTCGACGATCAGAATCTTTGCCATGGATGTCCCCAGTGTTCCCCGACACCGATTTTAGACCTTGTCCGTGACAACACAATGGGCTGGGCGGCCAACGGACAACGTCCGTCGCGCCGCCGATGCCGTTCATCCCATTCGTACCAGCGTGCGTCCGAACGAGCGCCCGTCCAGCATGGTGCGGAACACCTCCGGCAACCCTTCCAGCGTGGTTTCGCGGGTGCAGATGGTCTCGAGGTGCCGCGGCTTCCAGTCGCTGGCGAGGTGCTGCCAGACCTGTTCGCGGATGTCGCGCGCGGTGCCGGCCGATGCCACGCCGAGCAGCGATACACCCCGAATTATGAAGGGCATCACAGTTATGGGCAGGTCGGCACTCGCGGCAAGACCGGCGCTCGCCACGTTGCCATACGGCGTGGTCTGCGCCAGCAGGCTGGCGAGCATGGGGCCACCGACGTTGTCGAGTCCGCCGCCGAAGCGCGCGGATTCCATCGGGCGCGCCGTCGCGAGCGCATCGCGACCCAGTACCTCGGTGGCGCCGATCGACGTCAGGTAGGCCGCGTTCTCGGGCTTGCCACTGATCGCGTGCACCTCGAACCCGGCCCTGCTGAAGATATCGACGGCCAGTGAGCCGACGCCGCCGGTGGCACCGGTGACCGCGAGCGGACCGAGATCGGGCGTCTGGCGGTTTTCCCGCATGCGATACAGCGCCAGTGCGGCGGTGAACCCTGCCGTGCCCAGGATCATGCTTTCGCGCAGGCTCAGGCCGGTGGGCAGGGGAATGACCCACTTGGCATCGAGACGCGCGTAGTCGGCGTAGCCGCCGTCGCGGGTTTCGCTGAGTCCGGACCCGGTCACCAGTACCGCATCGCCCTCCTTGAAGGCGGGATCGTTGGAGGCCACCACGTGGCCGGCCACGTCGATGCCGCCGACCAGGGGGAAGCGACGCAGGATCTTGCCTTCGCCTGTGCCGGCGAGCGCATCCTTGTAGTTGACCGATGAGTAGGCGGTCTTGATGACCACTTCACCGGGATTCAGCGCATCGAGCGTGAGCGACTCGATGCCGCTGCGATAGCCGGGGTCGTCACTGTGGATGCGGAAGGCGTTGAAGGCGGTGGAAGGCAGGGTCATGCGTGTGCTCCGTCATCCCGGCGAAAGCCGGGACCCAGTGACCTGGATTCTGCGGTCATTGCCGGATAAATGCCAAAGCGTCGACATGCGACTTTGGTCCGGCATGCAGGCTCATGCGATTCCACCATACAGGTCAAGCCAGTACGGATTCGTGTCCTCGATGAGTCTCAGTTTCCATTCGCGCTTCCGCTCTTTCAGGGCTTTCTCCCGCGCGATGGCAGACGGCATTGTGTCGTGCGACTCGTACCAGACCAACGTGTGGACGCGGTAGCGGCGAGTAAAGCCGGAGACCTGGTCGTTCTTGTGCTGCCAAACGCGTGACGCCAGATCGGACGTGACGCCGATATAGAGCGTCCCATTGCGTTGGCTCGCCAGGATGTAAACGCAGGGATTGCGCTGTCGCATCGGGCACTCCTTGCCCTGTTTGGTCCCGACGCGATCCTGCGCTCTTGCACGTTTCACTTTCAAGCGAAAGTCGCTGGGTCCCAGCTTTCGCCGGGATGACGGCCTACAAAGCATCCGTCCAGGCCGACAGGCTCGACGCTGGAGCGACAGTGGACTGGCTCTCTGTCTGAGATCTCTCCCGTCATCCCGGCGAAAGCCGGGATCCAGTGACTGATCAGGTCAACCCGGACGGCAGATCAATTCACTTCGAAAAGAGCGCTCCGCTCAACGCAACGACTTGCGCCGTTTCTCGTCCATCCACTTGTCCGCCTGCGCCGGCGAATAGGCGCGCATCCAGGCGACCATCGCATCGAGGTCGTCGCCGTGCCAGAGGTCGTTGCGCTGTTCCGGGTGCAGGAAGCGCTCTTCGACCATGCGGTCGATCATGCCCATCAGCGGTGTGTAGAAGCCTTCGACATCGAGGAAGGCGCAGGGCTTGTCGCCGATGCCGAGCTGGCGCCAGGTCAGCATTTCGAACATCTCGTCCAGCGTGCCGAAACCGCCGGGCAGGGCGACGAAGGCGTCGGACAGGTCGAACATGCGCTTCTTGCGCTCGTGCATGTTGGCCACCACCTCCAGACGGGTCAGGCCCTTGTGCGCCACTTCCCAGTTAACCAGCTGCTCGGGGATCACGCCGGTGACCTCGCCGCCAGCGGCGAGCACCGCGTCGGCCACGATGCCCATCAGTCCGACGTTGCCGCCGCCGTAGACCAGCTGCAGTCCCTCCTTGGCGATGCGGTCGCCCAGCGCGATGGCGCGCTCAGTGTAGGCCGGCTTGTTGCCGGCGTTGGAGCCGCAGTAGACGCAGATGCTCTTCATGTCGGGTGTCCTGTGTTGCCTGTTGTCTGAAACGCAAAACGCCAGGCTTCGCCTGGCGCATGCGGATCACGGCGACGGCCTCGCCGCCGTGCGGGCCTCAATTGGCCTTGTGGATCGCGCGCTTGTGCACGGCCATCGCGGCATCGTGCACCGCTTCCGACAGCGACGGGTGCGCATGGCAGATGCGGGCCAGATCGTCCGCGGAGCCCTTGAACTCCATGGTGAGCACGCCTTCGTGCACCAGCTCGGACACGTTGGCGCCGACCAGGTGCATGCCCAGCACGCGATCGGTTTCCGCGTCCGCGATGACCTTCACGAAGCCGCTCGGCTCCGCCATCGCCACGGCGCGGCCCACGGCGGCAAACGGGAAGGAGCCGGCCTTGTACGCCACGCCCTCGGCCTTGAGCTGCTGTTCGGTCTTGCCCACCCAGGCGATCTCGGGAGATGTGTAGATGACCCACGGAATGGTGTCGAAGTTGACATGCCCGGGCAGGCCCGCGATCAGCTCGGCGACCGCGATGCCTTCCTCGAAGCCCTTGTGCGCCAGCATCGGTCCGCGCACGCAATCGCCGATCGCCCACACGCCGTCGACGCCGGTGTGGCAGTGGGCGTCCACTTCCACCTGGCCGCGTTCGTTGAGCTTGACGCCGGTGCCCTCGGCCAGCAGGCCCTTGCTCGCGGCGCGGCGGCCCACCGCGACAAGTAGCTTGTCCACGGTCAGCGTCTTCTCGCCTTCGGCGTCGCTGTAGGTGACCACGACTTCCTTCTTCTTGCCCTTGCCCGTGACTTCGGTCTTCGACACCTTGGCGCCAAGACGGATATCGAGGCCCTGCTTCTTGAACTCGCGCGCGGCGACTTTCGACACTTCACTGTCGGCGACGGCAAGGAAATCGGGCAGGGCTTCGAGGATGGTGACCTCGGCGCCGAGACGCTTCCACACGCTGCCCAGTTCCAAGCCGATCACGCCGGCGCCGATCACGGCCAGGCGCTTCGGCACTTCGGTGAAGTCCAGCGCGCCGACGTTGTCGACGATGGTCTCGCCATCGAACTTGGCGAACGGCAGTTCGATCGAATCCGAACCGGCGGCGATGATGACGTTGGTGCCCTTGAGCTCCACGTCGCTGCCGTCGTGCTGCTTCACCTTGACGACGTTGCCCGGCTGCAGCTGGCCGAAGCCGTAGTAGGCCGTCACCTTGTTGGCCTTGAACAACTGCGCGATGCCGCCGGTGAACTGCTTCACGATCGCGTCCTTGCGGCCGACCATGGTGCCGACGTCGATCTTCGCGTCCTTGACGCTGATCCCGTGCTGCTCGAACTGGTGGGTCAGGTTGTGGTACTGGTGCGAGGAATCCAGCAGCGCCTTGGAGGGGATGCAGCCCACGCGCAGGCAGGTACCGCCGAGGGCGGGCTTGCCGTCCTTGCCCAGCGCGGCGTCGATGCACGCGACCTTCATGCCCAGCTGTGCGGCGCGGATGGCGGCGTGGTAGCCGGCGGGACCGGCACCGATGACGACGACGTCGAATTGTTCAGCCATTTGGAAGTCCTTTGCTTTCCCTTCTCCCGCCGGGAGAAGGTGGCGCGAAGCGCCGGATGAGGGTGTGCCGCAGTCGCTTATCCGTAAGCCGCAGTGATGAACGAGCCACAGCGAGTGGAGGAAATGAACAGCCGTTAGTTCGTCTCTACAACTCGCTGCGGCTCGTTCATCTTCACGGGCGCCAAGCTGCTGATGGGGCGCCCCCAACCCCTCTCCCGATGGGAGAGGGGCTAGGTGCATCACATGCCGAGAAGCATGCGGTGCGGGTTTTCCAGCTGGTTCTTGATGTCGACCAGGAACAGCACCGCGTCCTTGCCGTCGATGATGCGGTGGTCGTAGGACAGCGCGATGTACATCATCGGCGCGGCAATGACCTGGCCGTTCTCGACGATGGCGCGGTCCTTGATGGCGTGCATGCCCAGGATGGCGCTCTGCGGCGGATTGACGATCGGCGTGGACATCAACGAACCGAAGGTGCCGCCGTTGGTGATCGTGAAGGTGCCGCCCTGCAGGTCTTCCAGGCCCAGCTTGCCGTCGCGCGCCTTCTTGGCGTAATCGGCGATGCCCTTCTCGATGTCGCCGAAGCCCATGCGCTCGACATTGCGCAGCACCGGCGTGACCAGGCCCTTCTCGGTCGAGACGGCGATCGAGATGTCGGCATAGCCGTGGTAGATGATGTCGTTGCCATCGACCGACGCATTGACGATCGGGTGGCGCTGCAGCGCGTTCGCGGCGGCCTTGGCGAAGAAGCTCATGAAGCCGAGCTTGATGCCGTTGGCCTTCACGAAATCGTCCTGCAGCTCCTTGCGCATCTCCATGACCTTGCCGAGGTTGACTTCGTTGAACGAGGTCAGCATGGCGATGGAGTTCTTCGACTGCATCAGGCGCTCGGCGATGCGGGTGCGGATGCGGGTCATCGGCACGCGCTCTTCGGGACGCGCACCACCGGACACGCCCGCGGTCTTGCCGCTGGCGTAGTTGACCAGGTCTTCCTTGGTCACGGCGCCGCGGCGACCGGTGCCTTCCACGGCGGCCGGATCGATGCCCTGGGTGATGGCGGTGAAGCGCGCACCCGGCGGCAGCGCGTCGGCGCCGGCCGGGGCAGGCTTGGTGCTGGACGGTGCAGCGGCGTCGGCCTTGGCGGCTTCGGCCTTCGGCTGTACTTCCTGGGCGCCAGCGGCCGGCTTCTTCTCTTCGGCGGCGGCGGGAGCGGGCGCGGGCGCAGCGGAGGCCGCACCTTCCTCGATGATCGCCAGCAGCTGCTGGCTGGTCACCGTGTCGCCTTCCTTGAACTTGATTTCCTTCAGCACGCCGTCGACGGGCGAGGGGACTTCCAGCACGACCTTGTCGGTCTCCAGATCCATCAGGTTCTCGTCGCGCTTGACCGCGTCGCCGGCCTTCTTGTGCCATGCGGCGATGGTGGCATCGGAGACGGACTCGGGCAGAACCGGAACTTTGACTTCAGTGGCCATGGGATGGGACGTCCTGGTGATGGTGTTCGATGAAGAAGGGAGGGCTCATTCGGCGACGTTGTCGTTGCCGAGCTTGTTGACCAGTGCGTCGGCGACCAGCTTCAGCTGTTCCTCGACGTGCTCGGCGAAATGGCCGGCGGCGGGCGAGGGCGAACGCGTACGGCCTGCATAATGCAGCGACTGCTTGTCGGTGAGGCAGGCCTGCAGGTGGTGCTTGATCTGGTACCACGCGCCCTGGTTCTGCGGTTCTTCCTGGCACCACACGACTTCGGTGGCCTTGCCGTAGCGCTTGAGCTCGGCGGCCAGTTGCTCGCGCGGGAACGGGTAAAGCTGCTCTACGCGCACCAGCGCCACGTCGTCCTGGCCGCGCTTCTGCGCATCTTCCAGCAGGTCGTAATAGACCTTGCCCGAACATACGACGACGCGCTTGACCTTCTTGGCGTCGGCGGTGGCGTCGGGGATCAGGTGCTGGAACTCGCCATTGGCCAGTTCGTCCAGCGTGGACACGGCCAGCTTGTGGCGAAGCAGCGACTTCGGCGTCATCACCACCAGCGGCTTGCGGGTGGTCATGCGCATCTGCCGGCGCAGCATGTGGTATGCCTGCGCGGGCGTGGTCGGCACGCAGACCAGCATGTTTTCGAGCGCGCACAGCTGCAGGAAGCGCTCCAGGCGTGCGGAACTGTGTTCCGGGCCCTGGCCCTCGTAGCCGTGCGGCAGCAGCAGCGTCAGGCCGCTGATGCGGCCCCACTTGGCCTCGCCGGCGGCGATGAACTGGTCGATGACCACCTGTGCGCCGTTCGCGAAGTCGCCGAACTGCGCTTCCCAGATGCACAGCGTGTTGGGATCGGTGGTCGAGAAGCCGTATTCGAAGGCCATCACCGCTTCTTCGCTCAGCAGCGAGTCGATGATGGTGGCCTGCTCGGGCTGTTCCACCAGCTGGCGCAGCGGCAGGTAATAGCTGTCGGTCTTCTGGTCGTGCAGGATCGCGTGGCGATGGAAGAACGTGCCGCGCCCCGCGTCCTGGCCCACCAGGCGCAGGCCGTTGCCTTCGGCCAGCAGCGTCGCGTAGGCGAGGTTCTCGGCGAAGCCCCAGTCGGCGGCTTGCTCGCCGGCGGCCATCTTCACGCGGTCTTCGTAGATCTTGGCCACGCGCGGGTGCAGGGCGACGCCGGCGGGAATCGTGGTAATGATCTTGGCCAGCGAATCGAGGGACTTGCGCTTGACCTTGGTATCGACCGGATCGCTGAGCTTGCCGGAGAGGTACTTGGACCAGTCGATCGCCAGCTCGTCGTCCTTCTGCTTGGCGAGTTCGGTGGTGTACTCGCCCGAGTCCAGCTTGTCGCGATAGGCGTCGGCCAGCGCCTTGCCGCCTTCGGCCGGGATGACGCCGGCGCCTTCCAGCTTGGCGGCGTACATCTCGCGCGTGGTCGCGTGCTTGCGGATGGTCTGGTACATCACCGGCTGGGTCGCGGCCGGCTCGTCGGCTTCGTTGTGCCCGTGGCGGCGGTAGCACACCAGGTCGATGACCACGTCCTTCTTGAACTGCTGGCGGAAGTCGTAGGCCAGCTGCGCCACGAACACCACCGCTTCCGGGTCGTCGCCATTCACGTGGAAGACCGGTGCGCCGACCATCTTGGCGACGTCGGTGCAGTACAGCGTGGAGCGCGCATCTTCCTTGTTGCTCGTGGTGAAGCCGATCTGGTTGTTGATGACGATGTGCAGCGTGCCGCCGACGGCGAATCCGCGCGCCTGCGACATCTGGAACAGCTCCATCACCACGCCCTGGCCGGCGAACGCGGCGTCGCCGTGCATGATGATCGGCAGCACCGCCTGGCGTGCGGCGTCGTTGCGGCGCTCCTGGCGCGAACGGACGCTGCCGGCCACGACCGGGTCGACGATCTCGAGGTGCGACGGGTTGAACGCGAGCGCCAGGTGGACCGGGCCGCCCGGCGTGGCGATGTCGGCGGAGAAGCCCATGTGGTACTTCACGTCGCCGGCGTGCGCCAGGTTGTTGTCGTGTTCGAACTTGCCCTCGAACTCGTCGAAGAGCTTGCGCGGGCTCTTGCCCAGCGTGTTGACCAGCACATTGAGGCGGCCGCGGTGGGCCATGCCGACCACGATGTCCTTGACCCCGCCTTCGCCGGCACTGCGGATCATGGTGTCGAGCAGCGGGATGAGCGCATCGCCGCCTTCCAGCGAGAAGCGCTTCTGGCCCACGTACTTGGTGTGCAGGTAGCGCTCGAGGCCTTCGGCCGCGGTCAGGCGCTCCAGGGTGCGGCGCTTGGCGTCGTCGGACAGGCCGAACTGGCCGCCGGCGGTCTCCAGCCGCTGGTACAGCCACTGGCGCTGGTCGACTTCCGAGATATGCATGAACTCGACGCCGATGGGGCCGGTGTAGGCCGCCTTCAGGCGCGCCAGCAGGTCGCGGAGTTTCATGCGCGAGTTGCCGCCGACGTTGCCGGTGCTGAATTCGCTGTCGAGGTCCTTGTCGGACAGGTTGTGGAAGGACAGGTCCAGGTCCGGGGGATTGACCGGCGGGGTCAGGCCGAGCGGGTCCAACTGGGCCCCCAGGTGGCCGCGCGACCGGTACGCCGTGATGAGGCGGCCGATGTTGCGCTCGCGTTCATCGCCGCCGGCGGCGACGACATGCCCGTTGTTGGCAGCCTGGCGGGCGGCCTCGGTGATCTGCTGGATCACGACCGAATGCGGGACATCCCCCGCCTCGTGGCCCTTGAATCCGTCGAAGTAGGCCTTCCACTTGGGGCCCACGCTGTCCGGGGCGACGAGATACTGCTCGTACAGGTCTTCGACGTAGGAGGCATTGCCTCCGTTGAGCTGCGAGGATTGCGCGAACTGCTTCAGGAGATTGTCCACGATGGGGTTCGGTGGGGTAGTCGAG
This sequence comes from uncultured Pseudoxanthomonas sp., assembly GCF_947498795.1. Lineage (NCBI taxonomy): Bacteria > Pseudomonadati > Pseudomonadota > Gammaproteobacteria > Lysobacterales > Lysobacteraceae > Pseudoxanthomonas > uncultured Pseudoxanthomonas sp. The sequence continues at coordinate 1,122,843 of NZ_CANMLQ010000001.1, forward strand.
GGGCGCTTGCGGTCCATGTCGCGCGATGTCCCACGGACATGGACGAAAACCCGGAAATTATACCCCCATGCCGGGAAGGGGGCGTAACCGGATTGGACTAAAGACGCAGGGTGCGGGCCGCTGGCGCTGCCGGATGCGACCGCATGCGCAGCGTGCTAGAGGCCCAGCGCGCGATATTCGCTGACGGGCCGCGAACGCTCCCAGATCTGCGAGAAGTCCTCGCGCAGCTGGCGTGCACGGCCGGCATGCGCCAGCCCGGCCTCACCGTCGAAGCGATGCCCGAGCGGCCGGAAGTAGTACCCGTGGTCGTCGTTGGCGACGAACGCGGCGGTGTAGGGCAGGTCGACGGGATCCTGCACTTCGCGGAACGAGAACACGCTGGGCAGTCGTTGCCCCAGAGCGATCAGCGGCGCCAGTGCCCGCTGCGGCGTGGCCGCATCCTGCAGCAGCAGCTGCACGTGGGCGCCTGTCTGGCGCGTGGCGAGGCGGCGCAGGCCCTCGACGACCGTCGGTGCGTCCCACAGCCCCGGATCCAGCGCCCGGCTGTAGACCACCAGGCCGCGGCGCGCCTGCGCGATCACGGCCGTGGTGATGGCCACGGCTTCAGCGCGCCGGGTGATGCGGGCGGCGCCCGCCACCACACGGCGCATGGTCTGGTGTTCGATGCCGGCTTCGAGGAAGCGCTCGCCCTCCGGCACGAAGCCATGGCGCGCATAGAACGCCTCGGCGGAAACCTGGGCGTGCAACGACACATCGGGCCACTGCCGCTGACGGGCCTCGTCCAGAAGGGCGCCCAGCAGGGCATCGCCGACGCCGCGCCCACGCCATGCCGCCAGGACGGCCATGCGGCCGATGCGGTGCGCTGGCGTCAACCGCGCCGTGCCGATGGGGGTGCCGGAGGCATCGCGGGCGAGCACGTGGTAGCTGAGCGGGTCCATCGCATCCCGCTCGAGATCGCGCGGCACCTGCTGTTCCTGGACGAACACCACGTCCCTGACCTGGTGGACCAGGCGGGCGTCGGTGGCGTAGTCGACCGGTGCGACGCGGTAGTCCCCGGCGGCGTTCATGCGTCCTCGTCCCCGGTGTCCGGATCGTCATCCCCGAACGCGAGCTGATAATGGCCCTGCGCCGCCAATCCCATCACCGCATCGCGCGCGTCCTCGCTGAGTGCACCGTAGGTAGCGCCGTCCAGGCTCTCGAGGCCTGCCAACTGCTGGGCTTCCCTGACCGGCAGCACGTAATCCACCCCATTGCAGAACAGGGTGGCGCCCTTGCTGCGCCGACGCCATGCGAATCGCGAGAACGGGTGGCGCAGCAGGTGCGCGCCGCGCTGCAGGTCCCATTCCATCTCGATGCGCGAGGGCGCATCCGGAGGCGGCATGACATCGCCCGAAGCACGGTAGGTGGTGATGAAGCGGCCGAACCAGTCGCCGACCAGGTCGGGATCGTTCATGCGCAAGGCGTTGAGGGCCTCGACTGCGCGCGCCATCGCGCGCGCATCGATTTCGTTGGGATCCTGCGGCACGGTCAGGTCTTCGTCGTGGTAGCGCACGGCCTCGTCCGCTTCTGCGATCAGCGTGTCCAGATAGTCGCCGATCAGTTCGGCCGACGACGGGGCGCGCATGCCCACCGAGAAGGTCAGGCACGGGTTCTCGGCCACGCCGTGGTGGGGGACCAGCGGCGGCAGGTACAGCATGTCGCCGGGTGAAAGCACCCATTCGTGGGTGGGTTGGAACGTGCGCAGCAGCTTGATCGCCACGTCCTCCTGGAAACCCAGGTCCGGCGCGGGTTGCCCCATCGCCACGCGGGCGTCGATCGCCCAGCGGCGCTCGCCCTGGGCCTGCAGCAGGAACACGTCATAGTGATCCACGTGCGCGCCGACCGAACCGCCGGTGGCCGCGAAGCTGATCATGATGTCGTCCACCCGCCAGCGCGGCAGGAAGCGGAACTGCTCCAGCAGCGCTCGTACGTCGGCGTCCCACTTGTCCACGTCCTGCACCAGCAGGGTCCAGTCGTGGTCGGGCAGTCCGGGGAAATCCTCTTCCTGGAACGGGCCCGTGCGGACATCCCACGCGCCGGTGGCGCGGTCCAGGCTGATCATCCGCGCCAGCACGCCGTCTTCGCAGGCCAGGCCGGCGAGATCCTCCGGTTGCACCGGGGTCTCGAAGCCGGGGAATGCGTTGCGGATCAGCAGCGGACGCTTGTGCCAGTAGTCGCGCAGGAAGCGCTCGGCCGGCATGCCGAGGGGATGGTCACGGGTGGCGTCGACTTCGAACGGAAGCGAGGCGGCGCGGGGGAGCGTCTTCTTGGTCATGGGGTCGTGTTCGCGGGGCGATGCGCCGGGCAGGAAGGGGGAAGGGCAGCGTCACCGATCGCGCCACCTGCGACATTGATGCCGGTCAAGGCCGCGCCGGCGTTCCGCTGGCGGCTTCGTCGGCTAGGCGCTTGTCCAGGCGTTCGGAGGCTTTCCGCGCGTACACCCGGCAGGCGTCGCGGTCCACGAGGGGCGCGTTCGCTCGCGGCCCGATCCTTGACCACAGCTGGCTGGCGGAGGGATGCGGAGTGACCAGAATGTCGCAGTCGAGGGCCGCGACCCGCGCAAGCGTGTCGCGGAACGCTGCTACGTAACCTGGATGCGCTGCGTCGTCGCTGTAACGGTACACGTCGTCGGAGATCGCGGTCAGGCTGTCGGCATAGACCATCTGCCGGCAGTCGTCGCCCTCGCACGAACGCCAGGTCCAGCTCGTCCCCCCCGGCGTGTGCCCCGGTGTGGGAACGGCCTGCAGGGAGAGCGGACCGACGCGCACGACGCCGTCATCCGCGACGACGACCACCTGTCCGACCGGTGCGAACGGGTCCAGTACCTCGTGTTGCGGATCGTTGCGGTCGCTGGCGCCGCGCTTCAGCGTGGCGACGGCAGGCGCGCGTGCGTACACGGGTGCGCCCGTGGCCTCCTGCAGCTCGGCCAGACTGCCGGCATGGTCGAAATGCTCGTGGGAGAACACGATGGCGCGCACGTCCGCCGGCTCGAAGCCGAGGGCACGGATGTTGGCGAGGATCTGTGGAGCGGCCTGCGGCGTGGCGGCATCGATGAGGACATGGCCTTCGTCCGAGGTCAGCAGCAGGGCACTGATCCCGCACGTGCCCACGTACCAGGTGTTGCCGTACACCTTCAGGGGCGTGGCCGGCTCGTTCCAGCCTGCGTCGTCTTCACAGGCCTTTACGGGGGGGCGAGCATCCGCGGCGACGGCGGCGAGAGGGAGCGCGAGGGCAAGCAGCCCGCCAGCGAAGAGGCAGCGAAGGGTCATGTAGTGATCTCGTCGTAACCACGATTGACGAACTGCAGCAGGCACCAGCCATGGCCCCAGGGATCGGCCAGGCGGACGATGCGGCCCCAGTTCGCGTCGCGGATGTCGGTTTCCTTCACCAGGCCGGCCTCCAGGGCTCGGTCGAGGGCAGGCTCTAGATGGTCCACCACCACGTCCAGGTGCACGGGCGTCCAGTGGCGGGCGTAGTCGCGGCGCGCGTCCGCGGCGGCAATGCTGCCGGACGGATGCTGCAGCACGTAGATCGGGGCCTGTGCGCCCAGCAGTTCGACACCCCCGGCGCCGAAGCGGCGGCCGGCGGTGAGCCCGAATGCGCGCGTGTACAGCGCTTCGGCGGCAGGCAGGTCGGGAACGTCGATGTTGATCAGCAGGTGCATCGCCGTTCCCTTTGCCGGTGCATCAGATGTCGCGTGCGAGGCGTTCGGCCAGGCCGGTATAGCGGCTTGGCGTCATGTCGCGCAGGCGCTGCTTGTCGTCGGGCGGCAGGTCGAGCGATTCGACGAACGCGCGCATCGAGTCGGCGGTGATGCCCTGGCCGCGCGTCAACGCCTTCAGCTGTTCATACGGATTCGGCAGGCCGTGACGACGCATGACGGTCTGCACGGCTTCGGCCAGCACTTCCCACGCCGCATCGAGGTCGGCATCCAGGCGCTGCGGATTCACTTCCAGCTTGCCCAGGCCCTTGGCCAGCGAATCCAGCGCGACCTGCGTGTGACCGAAGGCGGTACCTAGGGCACGCAGTACGGTGGAGTCGGTGAGGTCGCGCTGCCAGCGGCTGATCGGCAGCTTGGCGCTGAAATGTTCGAACAGCGCATTGGCGATGCCGAAGTTGCCTTCCGCGTTCTCGAAGTCGATCGGGTTGACCTTGTGCGGCATGGTGGAACTGCCGACTTCGCCTTCCTTGAGCCGCTGCTTGAAATAGCCCAGCGAGATGTAGCCCCAGACGTCGCGCGCCAGATCGATCAGGACAGTGTTGGCGCGGCGCGCGGCATCGCCGATCTCGGCGACGTTGTCGTGCGGCTCGATCTGGGTGGTGTACGGGTTGAACACCAGGCCCAGGCCTTCGACGAAACGCTGCGCGAATGCCGGCCAGTCGACGTCGGGATAGCTGGCCACGTGCGCGTTGTAATTGCCGACCGCCCCATTGATCTTGCCGGTCAGTTCCACCGCGGCGATCTGCGTGCGCTGGCGCTCGAGGCGGGCGACGACGTTGGCGATCTCCTTGCCCAGCGTGGTCGGCGAGGCGGTCTGGCCGTGCGTGCGCGACAGCATCGGCTGCGCCGCCTGCGCATGGGCCAGCGCGCGCAGCGTCGCGGCAACGCCGTCCAGCGCGGGCAGCAGCACGTCGCGGCGCGCCTGTTCCAGCATCAGCCCGTAGGACAGGTTGTTGATGTCTTCGCTGGTGCAGGCGAAATGGACGAATTCCAGCGCCGGCGCGAGTTCGGCATCGTCCTTCAGCTGCTCCTTGATGAAGTACTCCACCGCCTTGACGTCATGGTTGGTGGTGCGTTCGATCTCCTTCACGCGCGCCGCATGCGCCACGCTGAAGCCGTCCGCCAATGCGCGCAGCTTCGTCGTCGCGGCGGCCGAGAACGCCGGCAGCTCGGTGATGCCCGCTTCGGCACCCAGCGCCAGCAGCCATTCCACCTCGACCTTCACGCGGGCGCGGATCAGGCCGTACTCGGAAAAGATCGGGCGCAGCGCGTCGACCTTGCCGGCATAGCGGCCATCGAGCGGGGACAGGGCGAGCAGGGACGAATCCGACATGGGCGCGGGTGGGCTTGAAAGGGAGCGTTCCATTTTACCCCGGGAAGGCGACGAACCGGCCTGGCGTATCCTGTGGGCCCGCCAGCCGCCGGTCCCGCACCGGCGAGCACGCCGTGAAATCCTCGCAGGAGACGGTCGATGACCAGCAAGAAGTCTGCGGGCCGCACCCGCATCGAGCACGACAGCATGGGCGAACTGCAGGTTCCTGCGGACGCGCTCTGGGGTGCCCAGACGCAGCGTGCGGTGCAGAACTTCCCGATCTCCGGCCGGCCGATGCCGCGCGGCTTCATCCGCGCACTGGGTCTGGTCAAGGGCGCTGCCGCCGAGGTGAATGCGGGCCTGGGCCTGTTGCCGAAGGGCATCGCGGCGACGGTGCAGATGGCGGCGCAGGCCGTGGCCGCCGGCGAGCACGACGCGCATTTTCCCATCGACGTGTACCAGACGGGCTCGGGCACCTCCTCCAACATGAATGCCAACGAGGTGATCGCCACGCTCGCCTCGCGCGCCGGCAGGGCGGTCGTGCATCCGAACGACCACGTCAACCTGGGGCAGAGTTCCAATGACGTCATCCCGACCGCGCTGCGCGTTGCGGCGCAACTCGCGGTGATGGAAGACCTGCTGCCCGCGATCAAGCACTTGCGCAAGACCATCGATGCGCGCGGCAGGACGCTGGCCAGGGTGGTCAAGACGGGCCGCACGCACCTGATGGACGCGATGCCGCTCACCTTCGGCCAGGAATTCTCGGCCTGGTCCGCGCAACTGTCGTCCGCGCAGGCCCGCATCGAAGACACATTGAAGCGGGTGCGCCGCCTGCCGCTCGGCGGCACCGCGATCGGGACGGGCATCAATGCCGACGCCCGGTTTGGTGCCCGGGTCGCCAAGGTCCTGTCCACCCGCACCCGCACGCGGTTCGAGAGCGCCGCCAACAAGTTCGAAGGTCTCGCGGCGCAGGACGATGCGGTCGAACTGTCCGGCCAACTCAGTGCGCTGGCGGTGGCCTTGACCAAGATCTCCAACGATCTGCGCTGGATGAACTCCGGGCCGCTCGCCGGCCTGGGCGAAGTGGAGTTGCCGGCACTGCAGCCGGGCAGTTCGATCATGCCGGGCAAGGTCAACCCCGTGATTCCCGAAGCCACGGTGATGGTCTGTGCACAGGTGATGGGCTACCACACGGCGATCACGGTCGCCGGCCAGACCGGGAACTTCCAGCTCAACGTCACCCTGCCGCTCATCGCCAACAATCTGCTGGATGGCATCCAGCTGTTGTCGAACGTCTCCCGACTGCTGGCGGACGACTGCATCGCCGGCCTCACGGTACGGACGGACCGCGTGCGGGAGGCGTTGGATCGCAATCCGATCCTGGTGACTGCGTTGAATCCGGTGATCGGTTACGAGAAGGGCGCGGCCATCGCCAAGCAGGCCTACAAGCAGAACCGGGCGGTACTGGATGTCGCGCGCGAGGTCACCGGGCTACCGGAAAAGACGCTCAAGCGGCTGCTGGATCCCGCCGTGCTCGCCAAGGGTGGCATCCATGGCAAGCCGGGGGCGGGAGGCGGCTGATCCGCGGGCCGTGGATCACTCGCGCGGCGGCCATTCGCCGGGGACCCGCTTGCCCATGAGCATCGCCAGCGCACCCTCGCACATCTGCCGTTTCTGCTCAGGCGTCCCGGTGTCCAGCCGCCCCAGGCGCTGCGACAGCGTGCGTGCACGGTAGGTCGCCAGCGTATCGGCCGGGCCGAATTCCGCCAGCGTAAGCAGGCGTCCGCGCTCGATCTGGTCCTGATGGCCATTGACATACCGGAAGTACGCGGGCGCGGCGCGCGCCAGGTAAGTTTCATCCATGAGGGCGCACTTCTCGATCATCACCGGCATCGCGAACGTGGCGATGTAGGCGATGTGGTCCTGAAACGCTTGCTCGCGCGCAGGATCTGGCACATCCGCCGCCCGCGCGGGGGCTATCGTCATCAGTGTCGCCAGCAGGATCGGGTACGCACACTTCATGGATGGCCTCGCACGGGCGTGTCGGCGTGGGGGAGGGTGGACGACGCGACCACCGGCGCAGCATCAGGGGGAAGGAGCTTCCGCCGGCTCGGCGGCGGCCGCATCCGCTTCCTGGGCTGCATTGCCTTGGGTGGCCTTGACGGCCTGGCCGATGGCGCGCCCCACGTCCTTGCCCGCTTCGTGGCTATCGTTGTGCGAAGTGCGGCACTCGGTCACGTCGTCGGGTTCCATGCTCGCGTAGGGCGTGAAGGCCGGCAACGCGGCGGCGAGATCCTGCTGCGCCTTGTACAGGCCTGGCAGGCGGTCGCAGATCTTCATGGCTTCCGCTTCGACCTTCTTGGCTTCGGCTTCCATCTGTTTGTCGATCTGGTCCGGATTGCCACTGAAGATGCCACGCACGGCCGCGCCGACCGCCTTGCCGGCCAGTTTGGCGCCTTCCCTGCCGGTGGCGATGCCGGCATCGGCGATACCGCCCAGTTCGCGGTGATAGGCGACCAGCAGTGCGCGCTGCTGATCGTTCACCGGCACGGCCTTGCCGTCCACGATGAAATCTCCCTTCGCCGATACTTCCGCCCGGGGATGTCCGGTCGCGTCGAGCTTCACGTTCTGCCCCCAGAGCGCATTCGAGCTCGCCGTTCCGTCGCTGGGGTCACGGTCTGGCGAGCACGCGGCGAGCAGGAGCACGGTAAGGGCGAGTGCGGGCATACGGGTCATGTTCGTTCCTCAGGTATCAACGTCGCTTGGGAAGATCGAGAGCGCCTTTCACGCCCTCATGGTCGATGTCGCCGCTGCCTATCGAGCGCACGGTCAATCCACCGCTTGCATTGCGCACTTCGACGCCGCCCGATCCCACCGAGTCCACCGCGATGTCGCCGGCGATGTCGCGGAGTTCGGCACCGCCGGAACCGATCGAGCCGATCTCGACGCTGCCGCCGTGCGACAGGCTGAAACCCCCCGAGCCGATGCTGCCCACCTTGGCGACCCCCTTGATGGCCTCCGCCTCCACCTGGCCAGAACCGATCGATACGACGTTGAGGCTGCCGGCTCCATGGAGCTCGATGCTGCCCGAGCCCACCGAAGCGGCGGCCAGGCCGCGCGTGTTGCGGCCCACCGCGTGGCCTGAGCCCACATCCGCGCTGAATACCGGCGCGCCGGTAACGGTGGCTTCGCCGGAGCCGACCTTGACCTGTACCGTCAGGTGGTCGGGCAGGGTGGCCGTGAGGTTCATGTACGCGTAGTTGCTGCCGAAGGACAGGCCACTGAAACGGCCTTCCTGGTACATGCGCACGATCAGCTTGTCGCCGGAGCGACGCTGTTCCAGCTTCAGGCGATCCAGCCGGTCGGCATGGCTGCTGCACGCCCTGCCCGTCATGGCGGCGGGGGCGCCCGCGCGCGATGAAACGGTGAGGTCGTGGGGGCCGACGTCGAACACCACGGTCCGGGCATCGCCGACGTCGAGCGTGAGCTGGCGCGGAGCTTCGTGCTTGCAGTAGCGATCCGAGGCCAGGCTGGGCGCAGACAGGGTCAGCAGGCCAAGGAGGGGAATGGTGAGCGACGCGATACGCATGAGGGAGTTTCCGGAATCAGACCGAGGGAGGCATCGGCGGCCTGGACGCGGGTGCAGGCCGCAGGCCGTCATCGCGATGCGAACGTCTGGCGGATGTCCTTCTCGCAGTCCTCGGCATCGTCGACGTCCAGCGTCGCGTAGGGGCGGAACGCCGGGAGGCTTGCGGACAGCCGCTGCTGGCTGTCCCGGAGCGCGGGCAGGCTGCGGCAGATCCGGCGGACGCCGGGTTCGACGGTCTCGCTGACGGCTTTCTCGATCCGGCGTTCCAGGTTCCCGGTCATCGCGCCGAACAGCAGGCTGAACACACCGCGGTCCACTGCCTCCAGCGCGACCTCCGCGCTGCGTTCACCGATGTCGATCCCGGCTTTTGCGATGTCGATCACCTGGCGTCGGTAAAGCAGCAGGTCGCGACGCTGCCGGTCGTCGATGGCGACAGGCTTGCCCTCGATCAGGAAGTCGCCTCGGGGCGTGATTTCCGCTTTCGGCAACGCGCGATCCGCATCGGAAGCGCGCTTGTCGGACTTGCCGAAATGGACATGGGCGCCGAGCTCCAGGTTGTCGGTTTCAAGTTCGCGACGGGCAGCGGCGAGTTCCGCCCGCACTTCCTTACGTGCGTCGGCGAGGTCCGCGCTGATCTCGTCGCGGACAGGCGTGTCCTTGGCGGACGCTGCGGGGGCGGCGAACGGTAGCAGGAGGGTCAGCAACAGCGGCATGAAGACGGGGTGGAAGCGCATGTCGGGTTCTCCGCGTGGGGACGCTGGGTTAAGGGGAAATCGGATGCCCCGCGATGCGGGGCACCGTGCGCGGTGCTCAGAAGGACCAGGTACCGTCGCCGTTGGCGTCTGCGCAGTCGTCGACGTCGGACTGGTCCATGTTGGCGTAGGGCTTGAACTCGGGGACCGCAGCGGCGAGAGCCTGCTGCGCAGCCAGCAGGCCCGGCATGCGCGTGCAGAGTTGCGCGACCATCGGCTTGATCTTCGCCTTGGCCTGCTCGCCGACCTGCTGCCCGATCTCGTCGCCGGACTGCCCGGCGAGCACGCCTTTCAGCGCCGAGGCGGCGGCATCGATACCGACGCGCGCGCCTTCCATGCCGATGGCCATGCCGTCGCCGACCACCCCCAGAAGCTCCTTGCGATATGCCAGAACGAGTGCCTTCTGTTCCGGCGTGGTGGCGATCTGCTTGCCTTCGATCAGCAGTTCGCCGGCCGGCGTTATCTCTGCCTCGGGCAAGTGCCGTGTGGTGTCGCGGTTGAGCGAGAGGTTCGCAAGGGCCAGCTTGTCGCGGGCGGTCGCGATCTCCTCGCGGGCCTTGTCCATTTCCTTGCTGGCTTCGCCGAGCCCATTGGCGACTTCGTCCATCGCCTTTGAGGCGACGCCGGTGGGGGTGCCGTCCTTGTCTGCCGGCTGGCAGGCGGCGAGCGCCAGCACACCGACCACGAGGAGAGGGCGCATCAGGGAAATAGCATTATGCATGTCCGTGTCCTTGGGAGTGGCGGGCCGGTCTCGGCCCGCCTGGGGAATACATGGGTGTGCTTATTCGCTTTCGCGCCAGCGGCGCAGGTAGATCGCGCCGACGATCAGGGCGACGCCGATCACCGCACCGATCCACAGGTCCGCCGTGGCGAAGGCGTGCCAACTGCGCGTCAGGTCGATGGCATTGGCCAGTTCGTCCGGCGAGTTGAAGTCGGCATGCGGGTTGGCGGCACCACCGGGCAGGGTGGGGAACCAGGCGCCCGGGATCACGCTCGCCAGTCCGCGGTAGACCACGGTGTACCAGATCAGGTCGTGGCGGACCTCCAGGCCGGGCAGGATGTCGGTCATGCTGATGATCACGCAGGCAAGTACCGGCACCAGCACCGCCCACAGGAACGGCTTGCTGCGCGACCAGGCCGAGCAGAACATCAGCCAGCCGACCGCGGGCAACGCCCAGAACACATAGACGGGCAGCGAGGCCAGCACCCCACCGATGATGCGCAGCGGATGCGAGTGGGTGAACACCGCGCCGCCAGCGGGCAGGCCGTTGATCGAAATGGTCAGGGCCGAAATCAGCCACATCGCCAGGCCGATCAGGATGCCCACGCCCACGGCCAGCAGCGGTGCCAGCAAGAGTGCCCAGGCCAGCTTGGACAACACCATGTGCGTATCGGAGACCGGCAACGATTTCCAGAACAGCACGCTGCGGTCGCGGCGGTCGTCGTACAGCGTGCCCAGCGCGTAGAAGAACACCACGAACGCCAGCACCACGCAGGCCAGGATCACGCCGCCCAGCAGCATGCCATCACCGATGCCGCCGACGATCTGGTACGCCTTCTCCGGCGCTTCCTCGATGCTGAAACCGCCGCCGTTGATTTCACCCCGTGCCGCGATGCTGCCGATGACCGCCAGGATCAGGTTGAGCACCACGAAGATGCCGCCGGTGATGACCGGTGCCCAGAAGAAACCGCCTCGGTTCTCCCAGAACTCGCGCTTTAGCAGCCACGTGAACGCGCCCGGCTTGGAGGATTTGCCCAATGTCGAAGTCATGGCGTTCATGCGTAGGTTCCTTTCATGATGGCGACGAACAGGTCGGCCAGGCCAGGGGTGCGTGTTTCGCCGAGGGCGGCGAGGTGGCCCTTCGGTACGCCGTCGAACAGCAGCACGGTCTTGCCGAAGGGCAGGGCGCGCTCGTCGATCGGCTTCAGGGCGCGCGCCTGCTCCACTGCGTCGCCGCTGACCAGCAGCTCGGTGTAGCGCTCGGCCACATCCTCCATCTGCGAGGTCAGCGCGATCTTGCCGTCGCGGATGAACATCACGTCGGTGAGGATGTGTTCGATCTCCTCCACCTGGTGGGTGGTGACGATGATGGTCTTCTGCTCGTCGAAGTAGTCTTCCAGCAGGCGCTGGTAGAACTGCTTCCGGTAAAGGATGTCCAGGCCCAGCGTGGGCTCGTCGAGCACAAGCAGCTTGGCGTCGATGGCCATCACCAGCGCCAGGTGCAGCTGCACGATCATGCCCTTGGACATCTCGCGCACGCGCAGGTTGGGCTTGAGCTGGGTGTTGGCGATGAAGCGTTCGCACTTGCTCCGGTCGAAGCGCGGATGGACGCCGGCGACGAAGTCGATGGCCTCCTTGACCTTCATCCAGCGCGGCAGCACGGCCACGTCGGCGATGAAGCAGACATCCTTCATCAGTTCGTCGCGGTCCTTGCGCGGATCCAGGCCCAGCACCTTCAACTGGCCTTCGAACGGCGTCAGGCCGAGGATGGCCTTCAGTGCGGTGGTCTTGCCCGCGCCGTTCGGACCGATCAGGCCGATGATCTTGCCCGCCTCGATCTCGAAACTGGTGTTGTCCAGCGCGAGCTTGTTCTTGTAGGCCTTGCGCAGGCCGTGGGCCGACACCACGGTGTTGGCGATTGCGGCATTCATCACTTGTTCCCCTTGGATTGCAGCAACTCTTCGATGGACAGGCCCAGGCGCTCGATGCGCTCGGCGACGGCCGGCCACTCTTCGGTCAGGAAGCGTTCGCGTTCACTGCCACGCAGCTTCCGGGACGCTTCGTCGGTGACGAACATGCCCAGGCCGCGGCGCTTCTCCACCAGGGCTTCATCCGCCAGTTCCTGGTAGGCACGCGAAACGGTAATCGGATTCAACTGGTACTCCGCCGCCACCTGGCGCACGGAGGGCAGGGCGTCGCCGGGCTTCAGGATGCCGTCGAGCATCATCGCGATCACGCGATCCTTCAGCTGGCGGTAGATGGGAGCGCCGTCGCTCCATTGGATGGGTGCCATGGCTCAGCTCCTCGGACGCAGTGACTGGCCGAACGAGAAGTACGGCATGGCCAGCGAGGCGCGGGCGCGGCGCTTGTGCCGGGTGGCCTCCGGGTTGCCTTCATCCCCGGCGATCTCGCGGACATCGGACTCCAGCGCGCCGACCAGCGCGGCGGTGTCCACCTCGGACGTGCGGGCGCCTGACATGGCCGCCAGGGCGCCCGCCGCCAGCAACAGGCCGCCGACGGCCAGGCTGGGCAGGGTGTGGGTCAGTTTCGGGTTCATCGGGTACCCCCCTGAGTTGGGTGAGTGGTGTTGTATTCAACTATAACACCAAAACACAGGTCGTCAACTGTCCTGCGGGAGTTTGTCACCCAACTGAAGGCATACTTGTCATGTTCACACTAGTGGAGTCCGCCCGTGCGTTCCAAGATATTGAAAACCATGGTCTTTGTCGGGCTTGTCTTGGCATCCGCCACGGCAATCGCGGCCAGCCTGCTGGACGTCAGCTACCGCCCGCTGGCCGGCAAGGCGGCCGTCAACCTGAAGGACAGGTATGCCGGGCAGGTGCTGCTGATCGTCAATACGGCCAGTAAATGCGGATACACGCCCCAGTACGAGGGACTGGAGGCGCTGCACCAGCGTTATGCCGCCCAGGGGTTTGCCGTACTCGGCTTCCCTTCCAATGACTTCAAGGGACAGGAGCCGGGCAGCGAGAAGGAGATTCAGGAGTTCTGCACGTTGACCTACGGGGTCAAGTTCCCGATGTTCGAGAAGGTCGTGGTGACGGGCGACGGCGCCACGCCCCTCTACAAATCGCTTGCGAGCGCCACCGGCACGTCCCCGGCATGGAATTTCCACAAGTACCTGATTGGGCGCGATGGTCGCGTGGTCGCGAACTTCCCCAGCAAGGTCGCGCCCGATGACCCTGCGGTGGTCGCCGCGATCGAGCGCGAACTGAAGGCGCCCCGCGCGACGCGCTGATGCCAGTGCCTTCGCCCGCAGCGGGCGTGCCACAATATCGGTTTGGCGCCACCCTCGTGGCGCAGGTTCCAGGAGCAGAAAGGATGAAGCGGTCGGTCCGCGGCGCAGCCGTGTTGTTGGCAATCTCGTTTTCGATGCTGGGAGGCAGCGTGTCTGCACAGGAAAAGACCGCGCTGGTCACCGAGCGCGACAAGGTCAGTTACGCCATTGGCGTGGACGTCGGCAACTCGCTGCAGCCGGTGGGTCCCTTCATGGACATCGCCGCCTTCCAGCGCGCCATCGCGGACACCTTCGCCGGCAAGCCGAAGGCCATGACCGAGCAGGAAGCGCAGGCCACCGACCAGCTGCTGCGCATGAACCTGGCCGTCGCCGATGGCCAGACGATCCCCGGCATGCCGCCGGGCAGCACGCCGCCGCCGGTCGACAAGACGAAGGTGGGTGTATTCCTGGGGACCTACGTTATCGGCCCGTCCCTGCTGCCCTTCAAGGACGAAGTGGATCCCGCCGTCCTGGCGCAGGCGGTGAAGGCCGTCGCGACCAAGAGCGGCACGCCGCTGTTGACGCTCGAGCAGGCGCAGGCCGAGATGCAGGCTTACCTCACCAAGCGCCAGACCGGCGTCGCGCAGCGCAACCGCGACGAAGGCGCGGCGTTCCTTGCCGCCAACAAGGCCAAGCCGGGCGTGGTGACGACGCCGTCCGGCCTGCAGTACATGGTGCTGCGCCAGGGCAACGGCCAGCGTCCGCAGGCCAGTAGCCGCGTACGCGTGAACTACGAGGGCAAGCTGCTGAACGGCGATGTGTTCGACAGCTCCTATGCGCGTGGCGAGCCGGCGGAATTCGGCCTTGGCCAGGTGATCGCCGGCTGGACCGAGGGTGTGTCGCTGATGCCCGTGGGTGCGAAGTACCGCTTCTGGATTCCGTCGAACCTCGCCTATGGTCCCAACGGTGCGCCGGGCGGCAAGATCGGTCCGGACGCCACCCTGACCTTCGATGTCGAACTGATGGGCGTCCTGCAATAAGCAGCTGATCCAATAGGGTCTTCCCTCGGCCAGGAAGTCAGCGGATGCGCGTTGCGATCTTCGGTACCGGATACGTCGGATTGGTGACGGGCACGTGCCTGGCCGAAGTCGGGCACGACGTCGTGTGCGTCGACATCGATCCGGCCAAGGTCGACGGTCTCAACCGCGGCGTCGTGCCGATCTACGAACCCGGCCTGTCGCCGATGGTGAAGGCCAACCACGCCGCCGGCCGGCTGCGCTTCACGACGGTCGCCGAGGAGGCGATCGATCATGGCGACGTGGTGTTCATCGCAGTCGGTACGCCGCCGGATGAAGATGGGAGTGCCGACCTCCAGTACGTGCTGGCGGTGGCACGGACCATCGGACGCGGTCTCCGGCATCCGTGCACGGTGGTGAACAAGTCGACCGTGCCGGTGGGCACGGCGGACAGGGTGCGCGCCACGATCGAGGCGGAACTTGCGACGCGCGGCGTGGAGATCGCGTTCGACGTGGTGTCCAATCCCGAGTTCCTGAAAGAGGGTGACGCCGTCAACGACTGCATGCGGCCCGATCGCATCATCGTCGGTGCATCCCAGGCGCGCGCGGTTGAAAAGTTGCGCCGGTTGTATGCGCCGTTCAATCGCAACCACGAGCGCATCGTCGTCATGGACGTGCGCTCCGCCGAGCTGACCAAGTACGCGGCCAACGCCATGCTGGCCACCAAGATCAGTTTCATGAACGAAATCGCCAACATCGCCGAGCGCGTGGGCGCGGACGTGGAGCAGGTACGGCAGGGCATAGGCTCCGACCCGCGCATCGGCTGGCACTTCATCTATCCCGGTGCCGGCTACGGCGGATCCTGCTTTCCCAAGGATGTGCAGGCGCTGGCGCGCACCGCCGAGCAGCACGGGTATGTCCCGGAACTGCTGCAGGCGGTGGAATCGGTCAACGACCGCCAGAAGGGCCATCTGTTCGAACTGATACAGCGCCACTACGACCGCGGCGAAGACGAAGGCGTGCGCGACAAGACCTTCGCGGTGTGGGGGCTGTCCTTCAAGCCCAACACCGACGACATGCGCGAAGCGAGCAGCCGGCGGCTGCTGGCGGAATTGTGGGAGGCGGGCGCACGCGTGCGTGCCTACGACCCCGAGGCCGGCCCCGAGGCAGCGCGCATCTTCGGCGAGCGTGACGACCTCACGTTGTGCGAGGACGCGCGCACCGCGCTGGAAGGCGCCGATGCGCTGGTGGTGGTGACGGAGTGGAAACAGTTCCGCAGTCCCGATTTCGCTCGCCTGCACGACGCGCTGGGCGACGCCGTCATCTTCGACGGCCGCAACCTGTACGACCCCGCGGAAGTGGAAGCCGCGGGACTCGCCTACTACGGCATCGGACGCGGGAGGTCCGTGCATGCAAACTGATCTGCCCCTGCAAGGGGATTCGCTGGAGCGTCGGCTGGTGGAACTGGAAACCCGGCTGGCGTTCCAGGAGCACGCGATGGGCGAACTGAGCGATGCGCTGGCCGAGGCGCGCTCCGAGAACCAGCGTACTTCGCTGCTGCTCAGGCAGATGGTCGAGGAGTTGGGCAAGGTGCGCACGTCGCTGCACGACAGCCCCGTGGATGAACCACCGCCACCGCATTATTGATAGGCTTGGGGCACGGCAGTTCCCCACGAAAGACCGATGACCGATTCACTCCGCGACCAGTTGCTGGGCCTGGGTTTCAAGCCCGCGCCAAAACCCGAGCGCAAGCCCGACCGTCGTCCCGATCCGCGGCGCGATGCCCGCAAGCCCGCGGGCAAGGGCGCAGCGCATCCCAAGCCTGGCCAAGGCGGCAAGCCGCGGCCACCGCATGCCGCAGGCAGGCCGAAGCGCAGCCAGGAAGACATCGACCTGGCCAAGGCGTACGCGATCCGCGCCCAGCGCGAGAAGGACGAGCGCATCGAGGCCGAACGCGTCAAGCAGGAAGAAGCCCGCGTGCGCCGCGAGGCGAAGGCCAGGCTCGACGCCTTCCTCAAGGACAAGGCGCTCAACGATGCGGATGCCGACATCGCGCGACATTTTCCCTACGGCGGCAAGATCAAGCGCATCTATGTCAACGCCGAGCAGTTGAAAGCCTTGAACAAGGGAGATCTCGGCGTCGTGCAGCAGAACGGCCGCTATCTGCTGGTCACGGCCCCGGTTCTGGCGGAGGCCGAAGCGATCTTCGCCCCTGCCGTGGCGCTGAAGGTCGACCCCGACGCGCCCGCCGACCAGGATCCCTACGCCGATCCGCAGTACCAGGTGCCTGACGACCTGGTCTGGTGACTCCGCCCGCACGGCCGCGGCTCTGCCTGTTGCCCGGCCTGGACGGCACCGGCCGTCTGTACGCCCCGTTGACCGCGGCGCTGGCGGATGCCGCGGACGTCGAGCTGTTGTCTTACGACAGCGGACACTTCGAAAGTTATCCCGCGCTGGCCGCTGCGATCGAACCCGCGCTGCTGCGCCACGCCGATGTCACCCTCGTGGCCGAGTCCTTCGCCGGCCCCCTCGGAGTGCTGTTGGCCCATCGTCATCCGGCGCGCGTGCGTGGGTTAGTGATGGCGGCCACGTTCGTCCATGCCCCGTTACCCCTGAGCCGGGTCGGCGCCCGGCTTCTGGACGCGCTGCCGGCATTCGCGCCGCCGGTGTTCGCGCTGGAACGCCTGTTGGCGGGCCGTGGCCTGCCGCCGCCGCTGCGCACTGAGTTCGAGGCGATCCTGGCATCGCTGCCCGTTGAGGTGCTGCGCCAGCGTGCGCTCGCGGCGCTGCGCGTGGATGTCCGCCCGCAGCTGGCGGAGCTTCGCGTTCCGCTGTTGTTTCTGCAGGCGAAGCGCGACAGGCTCATCTGGCCGCAAGCGGCGCGCGAAATCCTGCGCGGGGCGCGCGATGTCCGACATGCGGGGGTCGACGCACCGCATTTCCTGTTCCAGATCGCGCCCGCACCGGCAGCCAGCGAGATCCGTCGCTTCCTCGCCCAGCTCGCAGGCGCTGGATCAGCCTGACGGGATGGGAGCGCGCACCAGCCAGCGCCAGACGATGCAGGCGGCGAGCAGGGCGATGAACGAAGATGCGAAGAAGGCGGTTCCGCCACCGAAGCGCCACAGCTGGCCAGCGAGCAGGGCGCCGGTCACGCCGCCGACGCCCGATGACAAGCCATAGAAGACACCTTGGCCGTGCCCGTTCATGCGGCCGGGGAAGAAGCGCACCAGCAGTTGCATCGCGGCTGCGAAGAACGCCCCGAAATTCAGTGCATGCGTCAGCTGAGCGAGCACCATCACCGGCATGTTGTCGGGAAACAGGCCCGTCACCAGCCAGCGCACCGATGCGCTGAGCAGCGCCACCATCAGGACAAGGCTCGCATCCCAGCGCCTGAAAATGCGGCTGGCCACGAAGAACACGCCGATCTCCGCCAGCACGCCCACCGTCCACAACACGCCCTGGGTGGCGGTCGGGTAGCCATGCTCGGACAGGTAGATCGAGAAGAACGTGTAGAACGGACCGAACGATACCTGCGTAAGGAACGCTGCGGCGAAGAAGGCGATTACCCGCGGCTGCCGCAGTCGCGAACGGAACGTGTCGTCGCCCTCGCGTGTCGGTGGCAGCGGATCGTGCGCGTACCGATTGAGCAGCGCGGAGCCCAGTACGCCCGCCAGCACGGGCAGCATCAGCCACGGCAGCGCGCCGACGCCGAGCCGACGTTCGTCGATCATCCAGCCGAAGCCGGCCACCACGACGATGAAACCGATCGAGCCCCAGACGCGGATCAGGCCATAGCGGTCACTGCGCGCGCCCAGGTGCGACATCGTGATCGATTCGAACTGCGGCATCACCGCGTTGTAGGCAAAGCAGAAACCGAGCATCACCGCGAACAGGCCTGCGTGTTCCAACGGAAGCAGGAACAGCGCGAAACAGCCGAGCGCCAAAGCGCACCCGAGGTGGAGCCACCGGATCGGGTGCGAAGCCCGGGCGGCCAGCGTGGTCCACAGGCTGGGCGACACGATGCGCGTGGCGTACCACAGGCTCATCAGCACGCTGATGGCGGCCACGCCCAGGCCGCGCGATTCCAGGTACAGGCTCCAGTAGGGCGTGAATGCGCCCAGCGTGGCGTAGTAGAAGAAGTAGAAGCTCGACAGGCGCGCCGTTGGCACGCGGGGCGAGGACTCGGATGCGGGACCCATGGTGATCGGGGCAGGAGGTCGTCAGTGGCTAGCCGCCGCGTTCCACGCTGCGACTTTGGCCCGCGTTTCCGCCAGCATCGCATCGAGTGCCGCACGGTCGAAGACCTTCCCGCGAAGCACGACCGTCTCGATGGCGCGCACTGCCTCGATATCCTCCAACGGGTTCCGTCGCAGCAGGACCAGGTCGGCGGCCCTGCCAGGCGAGATGGCGCCATAACGCTCCAGTTTGCCGAACCATGCCGGGCCGCTCCGTGTCGCAGCAACCATCACCTGCGCGGGTGTCAGGCCCTCGCGCACGTACAACGACATTTCGTTGTGGAGTCCGACGCCGGGATAATTGTAGGAATTGAGGAAGCCGGCATCCGTTCCCGCCATGATGCGCACGCCTGCCTCCTGCAGCATCGGCAGCACGGCGGCGATACGCGCGTACCGCTCGTGTCGCGCGACGATCTGCTCGGGCGCGGCTTTGGCAGCACGCTCGACACGCCATGCGTAGGTTTTGCGCAGCCCAGGGCCGATGTAGGCCAGATAGTCGTCCCCTTCGTGCGACTCCGTATCCAGGAAGTCGATGATGCGGCTGCCTTCAAGCGTCGGCGTGACCGCTACGCCGCGTTCCGCGAACAGGCGGTACGCTTTCATCGCGGTATCTCGGTCGAAGCCGGCGTGCAGGCGTCGGTTGGCTTCGGTGCGGTCGATACGCCCGGCGGCGAAGTCGGCGGCGATCGCGGCCTCGTCGGCGACGCCCGCCTTGAAGGCATAATCGAGGTGTTCGATGGAACTCAGCCCGGCTTCGACCGCTTCCCCTACCGTGATGGCCATGGGGATATGGCCGGAGGTGCGCAGGCCTCGCTTTCTGGCCTGCGAGACCGCATAGAGGAAAAGCTCCGGCTTCAGCGTGCTGTCGGTTATCTTCACGAAGTCGACCGCGTCGCGCTGTTCACGGTCCAGTGCGGCATCCACCGCAGTCTCATCGCCAACTTCCAGCGTGCCCTTCCAGAGGGGCGCGATGCCTTCGATCTTGGCGCCAGACGTGAACAGTTGAGGGCCGAACAAGCGACCACCGGCGATCTGCGCACGCCATGACAGGACCTGCTCCGGCAGGTCGCCGGAAGCATCGCGGACCGTGGTGATGCCGTGAGCAACGTAAAGCGGCAACAGAGCCTTGTTCTCTTCGATCAATGCCTCGCCGCCGCCGAAATGGACGTGCATGTCCCAGAGCCCAGGAATGAGGTAACGATCGCGTGCGTCCAGGGTGGTCTTTGCCTGCCACGCGCGACCAAGTCTTGCGTCCTGGCCGACGGCGACGATGTCGCCACCGCGGATGGCGACGGCTTGTCCTGCCAGCGTGCGGCCGTGCTCCACATCCACGACGGTGACATGCCGGATCAACACGTCCGCATGCTCGCCGCCAGCGGATGCCGGCGTGGACACGGCAAGCAGGACGGACAGCAGGAAACAGGCTTTCATGATGGATTCCGGGCGTATGCGTACCTGCATATCGTACGCGGGCCGCATCCCGTCGTGAGGAGGCACGCGTCGTCCTTGGAGTCAGTCGGGGTCGTAATCCAGGTTGGAAGCCAGCCAGCGCTCCACCTGCGGCAGGTCCAAGCCCTTGCGCTTGGCATAGTCTGCGGCCTGTTCCTTGGACACGCGTCCCACCACGAAGTACTGGCTTTGCGGATGGCTGAAGTAGTAGCCGGACACTGCCGCCGTGGGCAGCATCGCGAAGCTTTCCGTCAGCGACATGCCGGCGTTGCGGCCGGCATCGAGCAGGCGGAAGAGCGTGTCCTTCTCGCTGTGCTCCGGGCACGCGGGATACCCGGGCGCGGGACGGATGCCGACGTACTGCTCGGCGATCAGCGCGTCGTTGTCCAGCGACTCGTCGGCCACGTAACCCCAGAACTCCTTGCGGACGCGCTGGTGCAGGCGCTCGGCCAGCGCTTCGGCCAGCCGATCGGCCAGCGCCTTGAGCAGGATGGCGTTGTAATCGTCGTGGTCGGCCTCGAAGCGGGCGACGTGCTCGTCGATGCCGATGCCGGCGGTAACGGCGAACATGCCGATCCAGTCCTGCCGGCCGGAATCCTTCGGAGCGATGAAGTCGGCCAGACAGAAATCCGGTCGCTCGGCCGGTTTGTCGACCTGCTGGCGCAGGAAGTGCAGGCGTTCGGTCCTGCCGTAGACCTGCAGTTCCACGTCGTCGCCGACGCTGTTCGCAGGCCACAGCCCGAACACCGCCCTGGCCGTCAGCCACTTCGCGTCCACGATCTTCGCCAGCATCGCGCGAGCATCGCGGTACAGCTCACTGGCCTGCGGGCCGACCACCTCGTCGGTCAGGATTGCCGGGTACTTGCCGAACAGCTCCCACGCGTTGAAGAACGGTGTCCAGTCGATGCAGTCGACCAGCTCGCCGAGCGGATAGTCCTCGAACACATGCAGCCCCGGCTGGCGCGGCGCGGGTGGCACATAGTCGGCCCAGCCGCCATCGAACTTCTGTCTGCGGGCCTTCTCCAGCGAGACCAACCGTTTGGCATCCCCGCGGTTCTTGTGGCGCTCGCGAATCTCGGCGTAGTCGGCGTCGTTGGCAGCGACGAAGGCTGCACGCATGTCGCGCGAGATCAGCGACTGCGCGACGCCCACGGCACGCGATGCGTCCTTGACCCACACGGTCGGCGCGCTGTAGTGGGGATCGATCTTCAACGCCGTGTGCGCGCGCGACGTGGTCGCGCCGCCGATCAGCAGCGGCATCTCGAAGCCCTGCCGCTGCATCTCCCGCGCCACATGGGTCATTTCCTCCAGCGACGGCGTGATCAGGCCTGACAAGCCGATCAAATCGGCATTCTCGGCGCGTGCTGTGTCCAGGATCTTCTGCGTGGGCACCATCACACCCAGGTCCACCACATCGAAGTTGTTGCAGGCGAGCACCACGCCGACGATGTTCTTGCCGATGTCGTGCACGTCGCCCTTGACCGTGGCCATGACGATCTTGCCGTTGGATTTGCCGACATCGCCGGTGCGCAGCTTCTCCGCCTCGATGAATGGCAGCAGGTAGGCCACGGCCTTCTTCATGACGCGGGCGGATTTCACCACCTGCGGCAGGAACATCTTGCCGGCGCCGAACAGGTCGCCGACCACGTTCATGCCGTCCATCAGCGGCCCCTCGATGACGTCCAGCGGTCGTGACGCCTGGCGGCGTGCTTCCTCGGTATCCTCGTCGACGTAGGCATCGATGCCATGCACCAGAGCATGCGCAAGGCGCTCGCGCACCGGCTTCTCGCGCCAGGCCAGGTTCTCGACCGGCGCCTCGCCTTTCTTGCCCTTGTAGCGGTCGGCGATCTCCAGCAGCCGTTCGGTCGCGTCCTTGCGGCGGTTGAGGATCACGTCCTCCACGCGCTCGCGCAGGTCGGCGTCGAGGTCGTCGTAGACCGGCAGGCCGCCAGCGTTGACGATGCCCATGTCCATGCCGGCCTGGATGGCGTGATACAGGAAGACGGAATGGATCGCGGCACGCACGGGCTCGTTGCCGCGGAACGAGAATGACACGTTCGAGACACCACCGGAGACATGGCAGTGCGGCAGCGTCCGCTTGATGATCCGGGTGGCTTCGATGAAGTCCACCGCGTAGTTGTCGTGCTCTTCGATGCCGGTGGCGACGGCGAAGATGTTCGGATCGAAGATGATGTCTTCCGGCGGGAAACCCACCTCTTCGGTCAGGATGCGGTAGGCGCGGGTGCAGATCTCCACCTTGCGCGCGCAGGTGTCCGCCTGGCCCGTCTCGTCGAAGGCCATGACCACGGCAGCCGCGCCGTAGCGAAGGACCTTGCGGGCGTGGTCGATGAAGGCGTCCTCGCCTTCCTTCAGCGAGATCGAGTTGACCACGCCCTTGCCCTGCAGGCACTTCAGGCCGGCCTCGATCACGCTCCACTTGGACGAGTCCACCATCACCGGGATGCGTGCGATGTCGGGTTCCGAGGCGATCAGGTTGAGGAAGCGATCCATCGCCTTCTCGGAATCGATAAGGCCCTCGTCCATGTTCACGTCGAGGATCTGCGCGCCGTTGGCAACCTGCTGGCGGGCGACCTCGACGGCTTCTTCGTAGCGTTCTTCCTTGATCAGCTTGCGGAACTGCGCGCTGCCGGTGACGTTGGTGCGCTCGCCGACGTTGACGAACAGCAGGTCGGGCGTGATGACCAGCGGCTCCAGCCCGGACAGGCGGGTGTAGCGGACGGGGACGCTCACGCGGCCTTCTCCACGGCATGGGCAGGCAACCGGCGCGGAGGAATGCCGGCGACGGCGTCGGCGATGGCGCGGATATGCGGCGGCGTGGTGCCGCAGCAACCGCCCACCAGGTTGAGCAGGCCGGCTTCGGCGAACTCCTTCAGCGTGGTGGCCATCTCCTCGGGCGTCTCATCGTATTCGCCGAACGCGTTGGGGAGACCCGCGTTGGGGTGCGCGCTGACATACGCGTCGGCCACGGTGGCCAGTGTTTCGACATGTTCTCGCAGGTCACGAGCGCCCAGCGCGCAATTCAGTCCGACCGACAGCGGCCGGCTGTGTGCGACGGACGCGTAGAACGCTTCAGCGGTCTGTCCGGACAACGTGCGCCCGGACGCGTCGGTGATGGTGCCGGAGATCATCACCGGCAGCCGGCCGCCGCGCGCGTCGAAGACTTCCTCGATCGCAAACAGCGCCGCCTTGGCGTTGAGCGTATCGAAGATGGTTTCCACCATCAGCGTGTCCGCACCGCCATCGATCAGGCCTTCGATGGCCTCGCGGTAGGTCGTACGCAGTTCATCGAAACTGGTGTTGCGGTACCCCGGATCGTTGACGTCGGGACTGATCGAGGCGGTACGGCTGGTCGGGCCGAGCACGCCAATCACGAAGCGCGGTTTGGCGGGCGTGGTTGCTTCGATGGCGTCGCAACACTGGCGTGCGACGCGGGCCCCGGCCTTGTTCAACTCGTACACCAGGTGTTCCAGGCGGTAATCGGCCTGGCTGATCGCGGTGGCGTTGAAGGTATTGGTTTCGATCAGGTCGGCGCCGGCGTCCAGATACGCGGTGTGCACGCCAGCGATCACGTCGGGCTTGGTGAGGAGCAGCAGGTCGTTGTTGCCCTTGAGGTCGTGGTCGCAGCCGGGGCCGTGTGGGTGCGGGTGGGCGGAATCGCAGCCGTCGGCGAACCGCTGGCCTCTATAGTCGGCTTCCTGCAGGCCGTGGCGCTGGATCATCGTGCCCATGGCGCCGTCGATGATCAGGATGCGTTCTTCGAGGGCCTTGAGCAGCAGCGCGGCGCGGGCGGGGTGTAACCAGGGGAGGGTCTTCATGGCTTCTGCGCGGTCAGCGACAACACTTCGAAATGGGGTGGACGGCGTTCGCGGGTGACGGTTTCGGCGTTGGCGATCTCCAACCCCGCCTTCTCGGCGAACTTGCGGAGCTCCTTCTCCGAGAAACCGAGGTTGACGTGGCCGTAGGCGTCGACGACCGACTTGTGTTCATGCTTGCCAAGGCTGCTGAGCAGCAGGCGGCCGCCCCGGCGCAGCACGCGGGCCGCTTCGGCGACGGCCTGCGCCGGTTTGGCCGAGTAGGTGAGCGCATGCATCAGCACGACCAGATCGAAGCTGCCGTCCTTGAACGGCAGCGCATGCATGTCGCCCTCACGGACCTCCACGTTCGGGAAGCGGCGCAGGCGCTCCCCGGCCGCCGCCACGACGCGGCTGCTGGTATCGATGCAGACGTAGCGCTTGGCATGCGGCGAGAGAAGTTCGGCCAGCACGCCATCGCCGGACGCGATGTCGAGCACGTCGCCGGTTTCCAGCAGGGGCAGGGCGGTGCGGGCCAGCGCTTCCCAGGTACGTCCGGGTGAGTAGTGGCGTTCCATGTCGCCGGCCACGCTGTCGGCCCAGTTCTGGTCAGCGGCGCGGTTGGCCAGCACGGCCGCGATGCGCTCGGCATCCTGGCGCAGCAAGGGGTCGTCGCTGCCATCGCGCAGGCTGCGCCAGAGTTCGCGTTGGACGGTGTCCAGGTTGTCTTCGTCGAAGCGGTAGTACGCCGATACCCCGGCGCGGCGGTCGCGCGCCAGGCCGGCTTCCTTCAGCTTTGCCAGATGCGTGGATACGCGTGGTTGGGCCAACTGGGTGATCGCCGACAGCTCGGCTACCGTCAGCTCCTCCCGCGCCAGCAGTGCGAGCAGGCGCACGCGCGTGGCGTCGGCGAATACTTTCAGCCGGGCCGACCAGGCTTCGAGATCCATGAATATCTCCCTATCGCGATATAGAGATATTCTGAAGTTCGGCGCCGCCCGCGGTCAACCCATGGCATACGCCGACGGATGGTGGCGGGTTACAATTGGTATCTAACTTTGGTCGAGGGGTACCCGTGGATTTCGCATTCACCGAAGAGCAGTTGATGATCCAGGACGTCGCGCGCCGGATCGCCCAGGAAAAGATCGGCCCGAGCGCCGAGCACCACGACCGGACCGGCGAGTTCCCGCTGGACAACATCCGCCTGCTGGGCGAGAACGGCCTGATGGGCATCGAAGTGCCGGCCGAATACGGCGGCGCCGGCATGGATCCCATCGCCTACGTGCTGGCCATGATCGAAATCGCGGCCGCCGACGCCGCGCACTCCACCATCGTGTCGGTGAACAATTCGCTGTTCTGCAACGGCATCCTGACCTTCGGCACGGAAGAGCAGAAGCAGACCTACGTGCGGGCCATTGCGGAAGGCCGGGAGATCGGTGCGTTCGCGCTGACCGAACCGCAGTCCGGCTCCGACGCCACCGCGATGCGCTGCCGTGCCATCAAGCAGGCGGATGGCAGCTTCGTCATCAATGGCAAGAAGAGCTGGATCACCTCCGGCCCGGTCGCCAAGTACATCGTGCTGTTCGCGATGAGCGAACCCGACAAGGGTGCGCGTGGAATCACCGCGTTCATGATCGACACGGAGAAGGCCGGGTTCCATCGCGGCAAGACCGAGCCGAAGCTGGGTATCCGTGCCTCGGCGACTTGCGAGATCGAATTCACCGATTACGTGGCGACCGCGGATACCGTGCTGGGCAAGGAAGGCGAGGGCTTCAAGATCGCCATGGGCGTGCTGGATGCCGGCCGCATCGGGATCGCCAGCCAGGCGATCGGCATCGCGCGTGCTGCGTACGAAGCCACCATCGCGTACGTCAAGGAACGCAAGGCATTCGGCGCGCCTATCGGCACGTTCCAGATGACCCAGGCCAAGATCGCCGACATGAAGTGCAAGCTGGACGCCGCCACCCTGCTGACGCTGCGTGCCGCATGGGTGAAGGGGCAGGGCCAGCGCTTCAGCAACGAAGCGGCCATCGCCAAGCTCACCGCCTCCGAAGCCGCCATGTGGATCACCCATCAGGCGCTGCAGATCCACGGCGGCATGGGGTATTCGAAGGAAATGCCGATCGAGCGATACTTCCGCGATGCCAAGATCACCGAGATCTACGAGGGAACCTCGGAGATCCAGCGCCTGGTGATCGCGCGCAACGAGACCGGGCTGCGCTGAGGCCTGGGCCAGTCCTGTACGGAAACGCCGCCGCGAGGCGGCGTTCTTCGTTACGGGACGCGTGCACGGACGACCCCCGTCTTTGGTCATGGGACCCGGGACCGACGCTCCGCTAAAGTGGCCTGATGCGGGGGTCTGTCCCCCGTTTTCCTCCTGGAGACCCCGATGCGCAAAACCCTGATCGTCTGTGCCCTCACGCTGGCCCTGGCTGCCTGCGACAAGGGCCCTGTTCCGGCTGCCGGCACCACTGCGGATGCGGCGACCCCGGCGGCGTCCGCCGCCGATGTCGCAGCAGAAAGCAAGCGGCTGAACGAGTGGTTCGACAAGAAGTACGAGGAACAACTGAAGTTCAGCCCCATCCAGCTGACGTTCCAAGGTCGCAAGGACCTGTACGACCAGGTCGACGACATGTCGGAGAAAGCGACGCGCGACCAGGTCGCGTGGCAACAGGCCAGCGTCGAGGAAATGGAGAAGACCTTCGACTACGCCAAGCTCGACGACGAGGCGAAGTTCTCCTACGACCTGTGGAAGCTGCAGTACGAGAACGCGCGCGACGGCCTGCCGTTCCTGCTGGACGGCTACGCATTCGACCAGATGAACGGTGCCCAGGGCTTCTTGCCGACCTTCCTGATCAGCTTCCACAAGGTCGATGAAGAGGCCGACTACACGGCTTACATCGCCCGCCTGAAGGCCACCCAGCGCGCCTTCGACCAGTTGCTGGACCGCGCACGCGCATCGGCAGCCGAGGGCGTGCGCCCGCCGAAGTTCGCCTACGAGGGCGTGATCGACCAGGCGAAGAAGGTGGTGACCGGCGCGCCATTCTCGGCCGGCAAGGATTCGGCGATCTGGGCCGATGCGCAGGCCAAGGCCGATGCGCTGGTCAAGGCCGGCAAGATCGATGCGGCGCGTGCGACCGCCCTGAAGGACGAAGCGCGCAAGGCGCTGCTGGAGCAGTTCAAGCAGGCCTATGATGGCGTGATCGCGTGGAGCGAAGAGGAACTGCCGAAAGCGGCGGTCAACGCGACCGGCGTGGGTACGACGCACAAGAACGGCAAGGCGTACTACGAGTACCAGCTGCGGCAGATGACGACCACCGGCATGACCGCCGACGAGATCCATGCGCTCGGCCTGAAGGAAGTCGCGCGCATCAAGGGCGAGATGACGGCACTGAAGGACAAGGTCGGCTTCAAGGGCGACCTGGACGCCTTCTTCGCCTTCATCGACAGCGACAAGCAGTTCAAGTATCCGAATACCGATGCCGGCCGCCAGGCCTACATCGACGATGCCACCCGCGCCATCGACAACATCAAGAAGGTGTTGCCGCAGTACTTCGGCCTGCTGCCGAAGGCGGACCTGGTGGTGAAGCGCGTGGAACCGTTCCGCGAGCAGGACGGCGCCGCACAGCATTACTACCCAGGAACTCCGGATGGCTCGCGTCCGGGCGTGTATTACGCGCATCTCTCCGACATGAATGCCATGCCGAAGCCCGAGCTGGAGGTCATCGCGTACCACGAGGGCCTGCCGGGCCACCACATGCAGATCGCCATCGCGCAGGAACTGACCGGCGTGCCGAAATTCCGTACGCAGTACGGCGTGACCGCATACGCCGAGGGGTGGGGCCTGTATTCGGAATGGCTTGCGAAGGAAATGCCGGGCACGTACCAGGACCCGTACTCCGAGTTCGGTCGCCTGAGCTCCGAGATGTGGCGTGCGATCCGCCTGGTGGTGGATACCGGCCTGCATGCGAAGGGCTGGACGGAGCAGCAGGCCGTCGAATACTTCGATGCCAACAGCGCGGTACCGCGTGCGGCGATCGAGTCGGAGGTGAAGCGCTACCTGATCATGCCGGGGCAGGCCACGGCCTACAAGATCGGCATGATCAAGATCCAGGAACTCCGCAAGAAAGCGGAAACCGAACTCGGCGACAAGTTCGACATCAAGGGGTTCCACGACACCGTGCTGGGCGGAGGCGCGTTGCCGCTGACCCTGCTGGAGCGGCGTGTGGACCAGTGGATCGCGAAGGAAAAGGCCAAGCAAGCCTGAGTCATTCCTTCCACGGTAAGAAAGAACCCCGGCTCACGCCGGGGTTCTTGTTTTCAGACGTCAGTGCGGGGCGGTCAGCAGGTCGACGTTCGCGGGGAGCCACGCATCGAACGTCGCCGGCGCCCGACCGGTCAGCGCGGCGTAATCGTCGGTCACTTCGCCCAGGTCGCCGGCCGCCGTCGCCACATCGAACGAAGTGAACACGTCCGCAAGCACCGGCGGAAATCCATGTCCGCGCAAGCCCTCGGCCAGTTGGTCCGGCGTGACACCGACGATCGCCAGCGGTTTGCAGAGCGCCGCGCTAACCTTCGCGGCAATCTCGCGGGCGCTCAGCGCCTGCGTGCCGGTGAGCGTGAACGTGCGGTTCGCGGTGCTGTCGGCGGCGAGCGCTACGGCCGCGGCATGCGCCAGGTCTTCGCGGGCGATGTAGGCGACGCCGCCCTCACCGGCGGCGGTGACCCATTCGCCCGATGCGAGCGCGGACGGAAGCGAATACGCCAGGTTCTCGGCATACCAGGCATTGCGAAGCAGGGTCCATCCTATACCGCTGGCCTCCAGTGCTTGTTCGGTACCCAGATGGTCGGGTGCGAACGCGACGTGCGACGTGGCGGGCGAGGGCAGCGACGTATAGACGACATGCTTAACACCGGCCTCAACCGCCGCCTGCACGGCGGTGCGGTGTTGCGCCAGGCGCTTGCCCGGTTCGAGCAGTGCGTCGGTGCTGACCAGCAGCAGCCGGTCTGCGCCAGCGAAGGCGGTCGCCAGCGTGGCGGGTGCGTCAAAGTCAGCGGCCCGCACAATCACGCCGACGGCGGCGAGGTCGGCAAGGGCCTCCGGCTTGCGGCTGGTGGCGATGATGCGGGCGGGCGGGACCTTCAGAGTTTCCAGCAGGTGGCGCACCACGGCGCGGCCGAGATGACCGGCTGCGCCGGTGACGAGCAGGGTGGGGGAAGACATGGCGGCTCCTGGGTCTGGTAACGGAAAGGATATTGGTTACCCTATGGTAGTAATGGACGACGCCCGTACAAGCAGGGTGTCCGAAGTAACCCGGTTACCCGGAGGTAACCGATCCTGGAGATCCTCATGACCCTGCACCGCCAATCCCTGATCCTCGTCGAGAACTGCCCGATCCGGGACGTGCTGGACCGCCTCGGCGACCGCTGGACGGTACTCGTGCTGCACGAGTTGGCTATGGGCACGCTGCGTTTTTCCGAGGTCCGCAAACGCGTAGCCGACATCTCGCCGCGCATGCTCGCGCAGACACTGCGGCACCTGGAGCAGGATGGCCTGGTCAGCCGCGCTGTGTTTCCCACGGTGCCGCCGCGCGTCGACTATGCGCTAACGCCGTTGGGCGAATCGTTCTTCGAACGCGTGGAGATGCTGGCGCAGTGGGCGTCGGATCACCACGACGAAGTCCGCGCAGCGCGCAAGGCCTACGTAGCACCTGCCGCGAACGCGCCGAAGTAGTCGCCTTTGCGATGGAATCGCCGTTTCGGGCTCGACGTCCGATGATCAACGTGGGTCCTGTGCGCCTGAGAAGACTGCGCGAGTTGAATCGTCACCCGAGAAGTCACGATTCGTACGTATCGCGCCACGTCGACGGGTTTGGTTCGATCTGGAAAAGTCTGCGCATCGCCACATCACCACGGAATTCAAGTGAATCGACTGACATTAGTAAGGAAATGGGGTGTCGCGGCTGGACGCGGTAAACCGCTTGTTTCATTCTCGCGCTGCTGAGTGCACAAGAAGGTTGCATGCAGCTGCAGTGATACATGGCATGTGACAACGGGAAAAGGACATGGAACGAAAGAAGGGAGTCTTTCTGTCGGTAATGGGGTTGTTGGCTTTGGTTGCGGGTATCTATCTGTCCGGATACGCGACCCAGTGGTTGCTCGGACTGGATGTTTCGCTCCGATGGGACACCTATCTCCGCTACCTGCGAGCCCTCGACCAACCCCAGGTTGCGCCTTACGCCACGAAGATCAAGACGGGCGGCGCGTTGGGGTTTGGTGTGCCATTGCTCGCGTGGCTGGCGATGGCAATCCCGCTCCTCAGGTCGCCAAGAGCCGCACTGCATGGAGACGCGCGTTTCGCTCGCGCCGGCGACCTCGCCAGACATGGCATGTTCGCGCCTGCGCCGGAAGGCATCGTGGTGGGCAGGCTGGGGAGAAAGCTGGTCCGCCTGTCGGGCCAGCAGTTCGTCATCCTGGCCGCGCCGACGCGCTCGGGAAAAGGCGTGGGCGTCGTCATCCCCAACCTGCTGGAGTACCAAGGCTCCGTGGTGGTCCTGGACATCAAGCAGGAGAACTTCGACCTGACCAGCGGCTGGCGCGCTAGCCAGGGTCAGGAGATCTATCTGTTCAATCCTTTCGCCGAAGACCGTCGGACGCATCGCTGGAACCCGCTCAGATACGTGTCTTCCGATCCTGCGTTCCGCATCTCGGACCTGCAGGCGATCGCCGCCATGCTGTATCCGGACGGAGACGGAAAAGACAAGTTCTGGATCAGCCACGCGCGGAACGCGTTCCTCGCATTCACTCTGTACCTGTTCGAGAATCACGACGACGAGCGCCGCAGGAAGTGTCCTCCGGAGCTTATGTCCGTCCCCACGTTGGGCCGCGTGCATCGGCTTTCGGCGGGTAACGGCTCGCAACAGAAGCAGTACCTGCAAGAGCTTTCGGCCAAGCCATTCCTCAGCGAGCATGCG
This sequence comes from uncultured Pseudoxanthomonas sp., assembly GCF_947498795.1. Lineage (NCBI taxonomy): Bacteria > Pseudomonadati > Pseudomonadota > Gammaproteobacteria > Lysobacterales > Lysobacteraceae > Pseudoxanthomonas > uncultured Pseudoxanthomonas sp. The sequence goes on from NZ_CANMLQ010000001.1 coordinate 1,153,698, forward strand.
AGGACGGCGTTCGCCAACCTGCTCTCGCAGGCGGACGAAACGTTCTCATCCATCCTGGGCACCTTCAAGGAGCCGCTCAACGCATTCGTCAATCCGGTCCTCGACGCGGCCACCAGCGGTGACGACTTCCTGATCACTGATGTCCGCAAGAAGCGCATGACGATCTATATCGGCATCCAGCCCAATAAACTGGCGGACAGCAGGGTGTTGGTGAACCTGTTCTTCAGTCAGTTGATCAACGAGAACACGCGCGAACTGCCGCAGGCCAATCCGGCGCTCAAGCATCAATGCCTACTGCTGATGGACGAGTTTACGGCCATCGGAAGGGTGGACATCATCGCCAGCGCAGTGAGTTACATGGCGGGCTACAACCTGCGCCTGCTGCCGATCATCCAAAGCATGTCGCAGCTGGATGCGGTGTACGGCAAGGAGGTGTCGCGGACCATCATCACCAACCATGCGTTGCAGATCATCTACGCGCCCCGCGAACAGCAGGACGCCAATGACTATTCCGAAATGCTGGGCTACACCACCGTGCACCGTCGCAACCGCTCGCAATCGCACGGACAGCAGGGCAGCGTGTCATTCACGGAATCGTTGGAGCGTCGGGCGCTGATGCTGCCGCAGGAGCTGAAGGCGATGGGGCCGGAGAAGGAGGTTTTCCTGTACGAGGGCATCCCGTATCCGGTGATGTGCGAGAAGATCAGGTACTACCAGGACAAGTATTTCACCAGGCGGCTGTTGCCGAAGGTGGACGTAAGTATGATCGAGGTTGGACCATGAATGGAGATGGCAGTATCGCCGTTTCGCGTGTGGAGCTATGCGCCAATAGGGGCGACAAGCTCCACGATCTGCAACTGCTGCACGATCTGGCCATCATCGATGCCCGTACTGTGGCCGAAATGGGCCCGCTACCGGCCGGAGGGTTTCCGGTCGTTCCCAAGCGCAGGCCCAACCTTCCAGGTTCCATTTCGGCAGTGTCACCTTCGGCGCGTGCCGATCATCAGGAGAACGAGACCATGGATCTCAAGTGCATGGCCGTGGCGGCCAGCATGGCATTGGCGGCGTGCGCGCCGGCACAGGACACATCCACCTCGGCCGAGGGGGGGGAGGACAAGCCGCTGCGCAAGTTGAATCCGAACCCGAAGCAGGCCTACGTCATCACGATGAAGGTCGAGGGGGCGCCGGGGCCGTTTGCGGTGGTCAGGGGTGTCGCCCAGTACGACGTAGAGAATGCGCCGGAATGTGGTCGCTACTTGAAGTTCGCAGGTGTGTATCCCGACATGACTAGTATGGAATCCTTCCCGCTGACCAGGGTTTCAGATACCGAGTATGAGGGCCGGGTATATTTTGATTTGCTCCTGGACGAAGACTACTTCGGGCGAGGCGTCTGTCGTTGGAAGTTCATGCAGGCGCAGGTGGCGCTCAAGGCTACGGGAGGAAAGCAAGAAACGGAATTTCTTCCATACTTGCGTGCCAAAGCAGTACAGGCGGAAGAGTCACAAACGAGGTACTTCTGGAAAGGGCGTTATCCACGTAGTCAGACGGAGAATTTTCCTTCTTTCGGGCAGGAGGACAGAGCCAAGTTCGCGCGAGGTATTTCGGATGATGATCTGTTTATCATCAAGTTGACCTCCCGAAAGGTTCGGCCATGAGCATGACTTCGCAGCAGTACGCCGGCTTGGCGGACAAGTCATATAGCAATGAGCATAAAGTTGGCGTGTATCCACCCGGCAAGCGGCCGCTGTTCGAGTATGAGGGAGTCGAGTACGCCGTCCTCGAACACGCAAGCAACCCAAGGAACGGCTATCAAGGCATGATCTTCCAGCGCGTGGATACTGGCGAGATCATTGTGGCCCACCGGGGCACGGAGGAGATCATCAAGGATGGTGCGCTTACAGATGGAAGCATGATGCTCTCGCGCGTCAATCCACAGGTGGCGGAAGCCTTAACGCTGACCCAGCGTGCAATCGACAGAGCCAATGACATCGGTCGCGAGACAGGCTATGCCCCCGAAGTCACCCTCACCGGCCACTCGCTGGGCGGCACGCTGGCTCAGATCACCGCGCACCACTTCGGGCTGCGCGGCGAGACCTTCAACGCCTATGGCGCGGCGAGTCTTGGCTACCGCATCGACAAGGGCGGCGACAACATCCTCAATCATGTCATGGCCGGCGATACCGTCAGCGCCGCCAGCCCGCATTTCGGACAGGTGAGGGTATATGCCAACGCCGGTGAGATCGCAGCTTTGCACAGCTGCGGCTATGCCAACGACCGCAATCCGCTCGATCCTCGCGCCCCGGGCGTAGCCATCGGCGCATTGGCCAGCTCCCACCGCATGCATCACTTCCTCAACGAGGATGGCGCGGGAAAGCTAGATCGTTCCGCGCTGTCCGATCCTGCTGCGCGACAGTTGGCCGAGGTGTTCGATCCCATGATCGACAAGTTCCGCGGCGATGTGGCCGCGGGGCGGGGCATCGCCACGGTCGCCGCGCGCGGTCTCCATGGCAATGCGTTGGACGCCCTGGGCGAACTGCGCGGCCCGTTGCCGGCCGGCGAGCCGGCGGTGCGGGCGCAACGTGCCGCCGCAGCAGAGGCCGAGGTGGCGCAACGGCTTGCCGATTACCATGCGCAGCGGCAGCAGTTCTTCAGCGAGCGCCTTCCTCCTAAGAATCCGGACGCACAGCCGCCCGATCTCTTGCGGCGGCCGGGAACGAAAGACACCCCGGTCCTCCACTCCCCGACGCCGGATTACCTGCAATCCAAACCATCGTCACGGGGCGGGCCAGGGATGGAAGACTCGCACGGTGACAGGAGTGCGCCATCGCTGGATATCCGGGCTCAACGGGTCGACCAGGTGCAGGCGTTCCCGACCGATCATCCGCGGTATTCCTTGTATGCCGCTCTGGAAGAGCGGTTGCCGGGCGTGGCGAAAGAGAAGGTGGCCGAGATCACGCACCAGGCCGTGGTGGGCGGCATTACCGACGTGCGGCAGATCCGGGCCGTGATCGTTTATGACGACCAGGCATGGGTGGCGGGCCGGACACCCGGCGACCGAGCCAACGTGTCACTGTCCGAGCCGTCTCCTTCGTTGCAGGAGAGCCTGCGCGGGATCGAGTCATCCGACCGCCAGCAGATGCAGCAGACGGCGCAGTTCCAGGAGCAGCAGAAGTCGGCCAGCCAGGGCCATAGCGGACCGGGCCACGCGCTGACCTGAGCCGTACCGAAGGAGGGGCTTTGGCCCCGACTTGGGACCATCCGCTCTGTTGCGGTCTGGTGGTGGCAGAGCATCGGCGCTGAAGCCGCTCCTACAAGAAAAGCCCCGGCATGGCCGGGGCTTTTTCGTTGACGTGCAGTGCGGTGGGATCAGTTCCCGCCCGCCGGTTCCGCAGGCAACACGCCATCAGCGTCTTCCGCCGTCTTGCGATCGTGCGCATGGTCACGCGCCAGGTACAGGTAGAACGCCGGCAGCACGAACAGGGTAAACAGCGTGCCGATCGTCATGCCCGAGGCGATCACCACGCCCATCGAGAAGCGCGAGGCGGCACCCGGGCCGCTGGCGATCAGCAGCGGGATCATCGCGAACACCAGCGCTGCGGTGGTCATCAGCACCGGACGCAGGCGGATGGCTGCGGCTTCCTCGATCGCTTCACGCTTGGGCAGGCCGCGCTCCATCTGCAGCTTGTTGGCGAACTCCACGATCAGGATGCCATGCTTGGAGATCACGCCGACCAGCGTCACCAGACCCACCTGGGTATAGATGTTGATGCTCATGCCGGGGAAGGCTTCGATCTGCATGAAGCCGAGCACGCCGCTCACCAGCGCCAGCACGTTGACGGTCAGCAATGCGCCGCTGATGGCCATCGGTACGGTCAGCAGCATGATCGTCGCATCGCGGAAGCTCTCGAACTGGGCCGCCAGCACCAGGAAGATCACGATCAACGCCAGCGCCAGCGTCACCAGCATCGCCGCGCCCTCCTGCTTGAACTGGCGCGACTCGCCGGCGTAATCCACCGAATAGCCCTGAGGCAGTACTTCCTTGGCGGCCTGGTCGAGAATCGCCAGCGCTTCGCCCTTGCTGACGCCAGGGCGCGGGGCGAAGGTGATCGATACGGCGTTGAGCTGCTGGAAACGCTTCAGGGACTGCGGCTGCGCGCTTTCCTTCAGCGTCACCAGCGTCGACAGCGGTATCAGTTCGCCGTCGCGGGTGCGCGTGTAGTAGTTCTCCAGGTCGCTGGCGTTGAGGCGGTCGCTCCGCTGCACCTGCGGAATCACCAGGTACGAGCGGTTCTGCATGGCGAAGCGGTTGGTGTAGCCACCGGACAGCATGGCTGCCATGTCGGCTGCCAGCGTGCGCATGTCGATTCCGAGCGTCGCCGCCTTCTCGCGGTCGATGTTGACCTCAATGCGCGGCTTGTCGATCTTCAGATCCTTGTCCAGGAAGATGAAGCGCTTGCTCTCCATCGCCTTCGCCAGGATCTGGTCGGCCAACTCGGCCAGCTGGCTCAGGTCGCCGACGCCACCGATGATGAACTCGCCGCCGCCGCCGTCGCCGCCCGCGCTGGGCAGCGAAGGCGGGACCAGAGCGAAGATGTTCAGGCCGCTGACCTGGCTCATCTTCGGCTGCAGTTCCTGCTGCAGCACCGCGTTGGTGGAGCGCTCGCGCTCGCTCCAAGGCTTCAGCACGAAGCCTGCCATCGCCATCGGGCTGGCACCGCCGCCACTGCCGCCGAACCCGCCGTTGAACAGGAAATAGTCCTGCACTTCCGGCACGCCCTTGGCGATGGAGGTGACTTCCTCGGTGTAGCGCTCCACGTAGTCCAGGGTGGAGTAGGGGTCGGCGCTGGCGACCGAGAAGATGAAGCCTTCGTCTTCCAGGGGTGCCGGCTCCTTGGGGGCGGTCATGTACAGGAAGACGCACGAGACGAGCACCAGGATGCCGAACACGCCGACCACCGACTTGGTCTCCATGGTGCCGTGCAGGCGCCGCTGATAGCCGGCATTGAGCTTCTCGAAGCGCACGTCCAGCCACTTCTCCAGCTTGCCCTTGCCGCCTTCGCTGTGCGGCTTGAGGATCTTGGCGCACATCATCGGGGTCAGGGTCAGCGCGATCACGCCCGACAGGAGCACCGCGCCGGCCAGCGTGAAAGCGAACTCGGTGAACAGCACGCCGGTCAGGCCGCCTTGGAACCCGATCGGCAGGTAGACCGCGACCAGGGTCGTGGTCATCGCGACCACCGGCCACGCCAGTTCGCGCGCGCCCTTGATCGCCGCCTCGTAGGGCGACATGCCCTCCTCGATGTGGCGGTGGATGTTCTCGAGCACGATGATCGCGTCGTCCACCACGATGCCGATGGCCAAGACCATCGCCAGCAGCGTGAGCAGGTTGATCGTGAAGCCCATCAGCAGCATCAGGAACAGCGCACCGACCAGCGACAACGGCACTGTCACCGCCGGGATCAGCACGCTGCGCAGCGAGCCGAGGAACAGGAAGATCACCACGATCACGATGATCACCGCTTCCACGATCGTGCTGACCACTTCGTCGATGGCGTCCTGGATCTGCTCGGTACTGTCGTACGGGATGGTCGCCTTGATGCCTTCCGGCAGCTGCGGCACGATCTCGTTGTCCCAGAGCGTGCGCACGTTCTTGATGACATCGAGGGAGTTCGCATCCGGCGACACGAAGATGCCCATGAACGTGGCCGCTTCACCGTTGATGCGGACCGACGTGCCGTAGCTTTCCGAGCCCAGTTGCACGTCGGCCACGTCGCCGAGCCGCACGATCGCGCCGTTCTGTTCGCGGATGATCAGCTGGCGGAATTCCTCGGCGCTGCGCAGGTCGGTGCGTGCGGTCATGTCGATCGCCACCATCTGGCCCTTGGTCGAGCCCACCGCCGCCAACACGTTGTTGGACGACAGCGCGGTGGACACGTCGCTGGCCGTGACCTGCAGGGCGGTCATCCGGTCCGGCTTCAGCCACACTCGCATCGCGAAGGTGCCGGCGCCGAGGATGTCGGCCCGCTGCACGCCGGCGACGGTGACCAGTTTGGGCTGGACGACGCGGGTGAGGTAGTCGGTGATCTGGTTGTTGTCCAGCGTCTCGCTGGCGAAGGACACGTACATCGCCGCGATCTGCTGGCCCTGCTGCAGGTCGATCACCGGGTCTTCCGACTCCGGCGGCAGCTGCCCGCGCATCTTGTTGACCTTGGCAGCGATCTGGGTGAGCGCCTCGTTCGGATCCTGTTCCAGCTTGATGTAGGCCTGGATCACGCTGACGCCGGCCGAACTGGTGGAGCTCAGGTACTCGATGCCTTCCGCGCTGGCGACCTCACGCTCCAGCGGCGTGGTGATGAAGCCCTGGATGAGGTCGGCGTCCGCGCCGTAGTACGTGGTGCTGATGTTGACCACGGCGTTGCGCAACTCGGGATACTGGCGCACGTTCAACTCGGTGAACGAGCGCAGGCCGAACAACAGGATGAACAGGCTGACGACGATCGCCAGCACTGGTTTGTTGATGAAGATGTCGGTGAATTTCATGCCGGCGCTCCGTCAACGGTTTTCGGGCTTGGGCTGGGCCTCGGTCACCGGCTGCACCTTGTTGTTCACCGTTACCTCGGCGTCGTTGCGCAGCTTCAGCAGGCCGCTGGTCGCCACGCGCTCGCCGGGCTTCAGGCCTTCTGTTACCGCGATCAGGTCGCCGCGGGTGGCGCCGGTCTTGACGAAGCGCTGCCGCACCACCAGCTTCTTGCCGGTCAGCGGCTTGCCCTGCATGTCCTTTTCGCCCTCGGCGCGCGGTACCTCCTGGATCACGTACACCGCGTTGCCATAGGGGTTGAAGCTGATCGCGGTCTGCGGGACCACGATGACCTTGCGCGCGTCGCCGGTATCGAAGCCGACATGGGCGAACGCACCCGGCCGCAGGTTGTATTCGGGGTTGTCCAGCGTCGCCTGCACCTTGAAGTTCCGCGTGGCCGGATCGACCTGCGGCTCCACCGCGGTGACCTCGCCTTCGAACACCTGGCCGGGCAGGGCATCGACCGTGGCGCGGATCTTCGCGCCCGGCAGCACCTGGCCCACGCGTTGTTCGGGCAGGGTGAAGTCGAGATAGATCGGATCCAGCGCCTGCAGGCTCACGATGGCGTCGCCGGGGTTGAGGTACTGGCCCAGGTTGACCTTGCGGATGCCCAGCACCCCGTCGAAGGGTGCGCGGATCGTCTTCTGTGCGATCAAGGCGCGCTGCGCCTCGACCTGTGCCAGCGACGTGGCCGCCACGGTGGCGCGTTCTTCGGCTTCGGCTTGGGAGACCAGCTTGTCGCGGGCCAGCGCCTGCCAGCGGTCGCGCTGCACGGCGGCGAGCTTGGACGAGGCTTCCAGCGACTTCAGCACCGCCAGCTCGTTGGCGCTGTTGAGCTGCGCCAGCACGGTGCCTGCCTTGACCGGTTTGCCGACGTCGATCGACAGGCTGCGCACCACGCCGCCGGCCTCGGTGGTGACGTCCGTGCCGTTGATGGCCACGAACGTGCCGACGGCCTGCTGTGCGTCGATCCATTCTTCCTGCTTGGCCGTCCAGTCGGTCACCGCGGCGGCCGGTTGGGGCATGTTGTCGAAGAAGTCGTTCATGCCCTTGCCCATGATGGCCTTCACGACGAACACGCCACCGAAGATCACCGCCACGGCGATCAGCATCAGGATCATGCGGCGGGTGGTGGAGGGTGTTTTCCTTGCGGCGGGGTCTTTCCGTGTCATGGGGATGTCTTCGGCAGGGCGGGGGAGATCGTCAGGACGACGAACGGGAGGTGGGGTGATCGACAGGATCAATCGGCGGATTATCACGAATTGAGACGGCCGCAAGAAGTGCGGGAGGTCAGGCGGGTGGAAAGGGGCCTCGGTGCAGACCTGGCCTGCCCGGGATTGCGGGCAGGACCGGGCTGCCGTTGTCCGCAGCCCGGAATACGAAAAGCCCCGGCGGGGCCGGGGCTTTTCGAACGGAGGGCGAGGCTCAGCGCGAGGCCGGTTTGTCCCGCTCCAGCAGGTACTCCTTCGACGGCTCGTCCATCTTGTCGCCCAGCACGCGTCTTACGGCCACGAAGAACACCGGGATCAGCAGCAGGCCCAGGAAGGTGGCGAAGAACATGCCACCGATGACGCCGGTGCCGATGGCATGGCGGGCATTGGCACCCGCGCCGGTCGAGATGGCCATCGGCAGCACGCCCATGATGAAGGCGAACGAGGTCATCAGGATGGGACGGAAGCGCAGGTGGGACGCCGAGATCACCGCGTCGCGCAACGTCTTGCCCTGCTTGCGCTCCATCACCGCGAACTCGACGATCAGGATGGCGTTCTTCGCCGCCAGGCCGATGATGGTGATCAGCCCGATCTTGAAGAACAGGTCGTTGGAAAGACCCCGCAGCATGGTGAAGGCCAGGGCACCCAGCGCACCCAGTGGCACCACCAGCAGCACGGCCACCGGGATCGACCAGCTCTCGTACAGCGCGGCAAGGCAGAGGAAGACCACCACGATCGACAGCACCATCAGCAGCGTGGCGCTGTTGCCTGCCAGGATCTCCTGGTACGACATGCCGCTCCAGTCGTAGCCGAAGCCTTGTGGCAGCTGGTCGGTGACGATGTTCTCCATGGTCGTCATCGCCTGGCCGGACGAACTGCCCGGCGCCGCCGAGCCATTGATGTTCACCGCGGAGTAGCCGTTGTAGCGCGACAGCGACGGCGGCACCGAGGCCCACGACGACTGCACCACGTTCGACAACGGGATCATCGCCCGGCCCCCGTTGGCGTCGCTCTGCTGGCTGCTCGGCGAATAGATCCTCGCCAGCGACTCGGCGCCGGTGCGGTAGGGCGCGTCGGCACGCATGTTCACGCGCTTGATGCGACCTTCGTAGAAGAAGTCGTTGACGTACACCGGCGCCAGCATCAGCTGGATGCCGTTGTAGATGTCGCTCAACGACATACCCATCGCCTGCGCCTGCACCCGATCCACGTGCAGCTGGAGTTGCGGTGCGTTCTCGAGGGTATTCGGTCGCACCGCCATCAGGCTCGAATCCTGCGCGGCCGCCCCCAACAGCTGGTTGCGCGCCGCCATCAGGGCTTCTTCGCCCAGGCCTGCGCGGTCCTGCAGCCACATGTCGAAGCCGCCGAACTGGCCCAGGCCCTGGATCGTCGGCAGGTTCACCACGAAGATCTGCGCACCCTTGATGCCGTAGAAGCGCTGGTTGGCCTGCTGGATGAACTCCGGCACGGTCACGTCGCGCTCGTCCCAGGGCTTGAGGCGGATGAAGGCCATGCCGACGTTCTCGCCACGGCCGAGGAAGCTGAAGCCCGCCACTTCCATCACGCCGTCGAAGCCGTCCATCTGCTGCAGCGTGCCACGGACCTGGTTGAACACCTGCTTGGTCTTCTGCAACGTGTTGCCTGGCGGCAGCTGCACGATGGCCAGCGCATATCCCTGGTCTTCCTCAGGGACGAAGCTGCTGGGCAGTCGAGTGAAGAGGAAGCCCGCCAGAACCGTCAGCAGCGCGAACGCGATCATCCAGCGCGGGGCGTGCTTGATCGCGGCGCCGATGTGGCCCACGTAGGTTTTCTCGAGCTTGCCGTAGTACTTCTCGAACGTCCGGAAGATGACGTTCTTCTTCTCGTGGCTGTCGTGCTCGTGCTGCTTCAGGAAAGTCGCGCAAAGCGCTGGCGTGAAGCCCAGCGCCAGGAAGGCGGAGAACGCCATCGAGATGGCGATGGTCAGCGCGAACTGCTTGTAGATCTCGCCCGAGGCGCCGCCCTGGAGCGCCGACGGAATGAACACCGCCGCCAGCACCACGGTGATCGCGATGACGGCGCCAGTGATCTGGCCCATCGCCTTGATGGTCGCTTCGCGCGGCGGCAGCTTTTCTTCCGCCATGATGCGCTCGACGTTCTCGATCACCACGATGGCGTCGTCGACCACGATGCCGATCGCCAGCACCAGCGCGAACATGGTCAGCTGGTTGATGGTGAAGCCGATCAGGCTCAGGCCCCAGAACGTGCCCAGCAGGGCGACCGGGATGACGAGGGTCGGGATGATGGTGGCGCGGAAGTTCTGCAGGAACACCAGCATCACCAGGAACACCAGGATCACCGCTTCGATCAGCGTCTTGACCACTTCCTCGATCGAGATCTTGACGAAGGTGGTCGTGTCGTACGGCGAGAACCACGTGACCCCGGGCGGGAAGCTCGGCGCCAGTTCATCCATCTTCGCGCGAACGGCGTCGGCGACGTTGAGCGCATTGGCACCCGGCAGCAACTGGATGGCGAACGCGCCGACCGGCTTGCCGTTGAACTGGGTGTCGAATCCGAAGTTCTGCGCACCGAACTCCACGCGCGCGACATCCTTCAGGCGGACAGTGGAGCCATCGTTGTTCGCGCGCAGGATGATCTGCTCGAACTGCTCCGGCGAGGTGAAGCGGCCTTCCGCCGATACCGTTGCCGTGAACGCCTGGCCTTCCGGCGCGGGATCGGAGCCGACGGAGCCGGCGGCGAACTGCACGTTCTGCGCGCGCACGGCCGAGAGGGCCTCGGTGGCCGAGAGGTTGTAGCCCTGCAGCTTGCCGGGGTCCAGCCACAGGTTCATGGCGTACTCGGAGCCGAAGTGCTGCGTGCTGCCGACGCCGGGCACTCGCGCGATCTGGTCGAGCACGCGCGAGGCGACGATGTCGTTCAGGCGATTGCGGTCGATGCTCGCGTTGTCGGACTGAAGGCCCACCACCATCAGGAAGCCGGCGTTGGCCTTCGCCACGACGACGCCCTGTGCGGTGACCTCGCTGGGCAGGCGTGGGGTGGCCAGCGATACCTTGTTCTGTACCTGCACCTGCGCGATGTCGGCGTCGGTACCGGTCTGGAACGTCAGCGTGATCGAGGCCTGGCCGGCGGAGCTGGAACTCGAGCTGAAGTACAGCAGGTTGTCGATGCCCGTCAGTTGCTGCTCGATGACCTGTGTGACGGAGCGTTCGGTGGTCTCCGAGCTGGCACCGGGATAGCTCGCGCTGACCGTGACCTGCGGGGGCGCGATGGAGGGATAGGATTCGACGCCAAGGTTGAGGATCGCGATCACGCCGGCGAGCGAGATCAGGATCGACACGACCCAGGCGAAGATCGGGTGGTTGATGAAGAACTTGGGCATGGGGGAGGGTCCTTCTTACTCGGCCTTGCCTGGCGCCGGCGCGGGCTTGGCCTGGGCGGCCTTGGCGGCGGCCGCCTGTTCGGCGGTCACACCCTTGGCCGGCGCGCCTTCCTTGACCTTCTGCAGGCCCTCGACGATGACCTGGTCGCCGGCCACGAGGCCCTCGGTGACCAGCCAATCGGCACCGATGGCCTGCTGCGCGTTGACGTTCTTGCGCGCCACGTTGCCGTCCTTCCCGATGACCATCGCATAGGCGCTGACGGTATCGCGCTGGATCGCGCCCTGCGGGATCAGGAACGCGCCCTTCTGTTCGCCCAGCGTGGCGCGCAGGGTGACGAAGGTGCCCGGCAAGAGGGTGCGGTCCGCATTCGGCAGGGTGGCGCGCAACGAGACGCTGCCGGTGGCGGGATCGACGACGGTGTCGGAGAAGTCCAGCGTGCCGGTCTGGTCGAGCACCTGCCCGTTGGGCAGCACGATCTGCACCGTGCGCTGGCCTTCACCGGCCAGCTGCACCTTGCCTGCGCCCTGGGCCTGCTGGATGGCCTGCATCTCGCTGGCGCTCATCGAGAAGTTGGCGTACAGCGGATCGATCTGGTCGATCGTGGTCAGCAGCGTGGCATCGCCCTGGCCGACCAGCGCGCCCTCGGTGACCTGCTGTTTGCCGGCGCGGCCGGAGATCGGCGCGGTGACGCTGGCGTAGCCGAGGTTGATGCGGGCGGACTCGACGTTGGCGCGCGCTTGCTGCACGGCGGCGGCAGCGCTGCGTTCCGCGGCCTCGGCGTTGTCGAGGTCCGACTTCGACACGAATTTCTGCGGCGCGAGCTGGCGGGCGCGGTCCGCCGACACCCTGGCATTGGCGTAGGACGCCTGTGCCGAGGCCAGGTTCGCCTGCGCGGCGCTCAGCGAGGCCTGCAACGGCGCGGGGTCGATCAGGAACAGCACCTGCCCTTCCTTCACGTCGCTGCCTTCCTGGTACACGCGCTTCTGCACGACGCCGGCCACGCGCGCGCGCACGTCGGAGCTGCGGAAGGGCGACAGGCGGCCGACGAGGTCGCGCTGCAGCGGCACATCCTGCGGCTTGGCGCTAAGCACCACCACTTCGGGGGGCGGCATCTGCTGCGGTTCGGGCTTGCTGCAGGCGGCGAGGATCGCCAGCAGCGCGCTGGCGAGGACGAGGGAACGGACGGGGGACGTCATGGGGAAGCTCCGTTTCTTTTTCTTGCAGACGTGGGAAGGGAATGCGATGAGCGGATGCGCCGCCCGGGGGGCGCATCGGAAGGGACCGGGTCGGGGGTGTCGGTTGAAGCCTGGATGGCGCGCAGAAAGGCATCTACCGCGAACTCGGCCCAGCGTCGGCGCGCGCGATCGCCCGCGCGATGCCGCACGCCGAACCGCTGCCGTTCGAAGTCCATTCCCACGATCATGCTGAGCAGCAACTCCGCGGCGTAATGCGGATCGTCATGCCTCAACCTGCCTTGGTCCATGGCGTGCTGCAGCCAGGTGGCGAGGCGCTGGACCAGAGTATCGCAGGCCTGCCGGTAGAGATCGCGCGCTTCGTCGGGAAACTGGTGCGCTTCCGCCGCCAGCAGGCGACTGGTGGAGACGATGGCCGGATCGCAGAGATGCCGCAGGTGTTCCGTGGCGAAGTCGACCAGCGCGACGCGGGGATCCTCCACCACCGGCGACAGGCGCGCGGTCGCGACGTCCTGGTGCTCCGCGATCACGCTGCGCAGCAGCTCCTGCTTGCTGCCGAAATGCGCATACAGCGTCTGCTTGGAACAGCCGGCACGGGCGGCGACCGCGTCCATGCTGACGCGGAAGCCCTGTTCCGACATCAGTTCCCGCACGGCGCTATGGACGCGGGCACGACGTTGATCGGGCGCGGAAAGGTCGGGGGAGGGGCGCATACGGACTGGACTATACCGTCCAGTTCAGAATTTTGACAGGCTTGAAAACATGGCATTTCCGTGGACAAAGCGAAGGGTGTACTTCGTGAGGGATGCGTGACGGCGAGGCGCGTGCTTCCGTGCGCTGCCGAATGTTGGTCGCGTTCTCGGCAATCCGCCGAGGCGCTTGCCGACAAACGCCCGGTCCGCTCTCGCTAGACAATCCGGCATGCGATTGCAAGCCGCGCCAATGACGCCTCGCAGCAAGTTTTGTCACGGCGTCGGGAGATACAATGACCATTCGACTACCACTTGTTGAGCCATTCTCTGCATGAACGCTGCGCGCAGCCCGAAAAAAGCCGCCAAACCGTCGTCCAAACCGGAAGCCAAGAAGGCCACCCACGCGGTGAGCCCGAAGGCCACGCCCACCAGGAAGGTGGCCGCCCGACCGGAGAAGGCGGCGAAGGCCGCGGAAAAGACCGGCACGGCGTTGGCGAAGGCAGGCGAGGCGTTCTCGCTGGCGCCGATCCTCGACGCGATCCGCAAGCGCGTCTCCGGAGCCGCTGCGCAGGCCGAGGCGCGCACGTTCGCCGAAGCGTTCTACAAGCGCATGGAGGAAGACGAGTACCCGCACCACGGTGCGGACGGTTGGGCCGCGATCGCCGCCGATACCCTGGCGTTCGCGCGCACCCGCAAGCCAGGCACCGCCAACGTGCGCATCTTCAATGCCACGCAGAAGACGCACGGCTGGGAGTCGCCGCATACCGTGCTGCAGATCGTCAACGACGACATGCCGTTCCTGGTCGATTCGGTCAGCATGGCGCTGGCCGAGATGGGCGTGGGCGTGCACGTGCTCGGCCATCCGCTGGTGCGGCTGGCGCGCGACAAGGCCGGCAAGGTCACCGCCGTGGGCGAGGGCAAGCATGAGTCGCTGATGCTGCTGGAGATCGACCGCCTGCCGCCGGAGGAAATGGCGCAGGTCGAGAAGCGCATCCGCAGCGTGCTGGAGGAAGTGCGCGCCATCGTGCGCGACTGGTCCAGCATGCGCGAGAAGATGTTGGCCCTGGCCGACGACATGGCCACCCGCCGCATGCCGGTGGACGACGATGGCCGCCGCGAGGCGCAGGAGTTCCTGCGCTGGGCTGCCGCCGACCACTTCACGTTCTTCGGTTACCGCGAGTACCGCGTCGAGAAGCGCACCGGCATCCTCGCCGCCGTCGAGGACAGCGGGCTGGGCCTGCTGCGCGAGGGCGACACCACGCCGCCGCGCAACATCAAGACGCTCGCCGCGCACTACCTGCCGCAGGGCGGCTCGGTGGACGCGCTGATCCTCACCAAGACCAACCGCCGCTCCACCGTGCACCGCCCAGGCAACATGGACTACATCGGGGTGCTGGAGTTCGACGCGCAGGGCAATCCGATCGCCGAGCAGCGGTTCATCGGCCTGTACACGTCCAGCGCCTACAACCGCCGCCCATGGGAAATCCCGCTGGTGCGCGAGCGCCACGAATACGTCATGCAGAAGTCCGGACTGTCGCCGAGCGGCCACAGCGGCAAGGCACTGCGCCATATCCTGGAAACGCTGCCGCGCGAGGAGCTGTTCCAGTCCAGCGACGAGGAACTGTTCCGTACTTCGATGGGCATCCTGGGCCTGCAGGAGCGCGTGCGCAGCAAGCTGTTCCTGCGCCGCGACCGCTATGGCCGCTTCTATTCGGCCCTGGTCTACATCCCGCGCGAGCGCTTCAATACCGACGTGCGCCTGCGCATCGAATCGCTGCTCAAGGACGCCATGCGTGGCGAGTACGTGGACAGCAGCGTGCTGCTCGGCGAGTCGCCGCTGGCGCAGCTGCACATCACCATCCGACCCAAGGCCGGCGAGCAGGTCGAGGTGGACACGTCCGCACTGGAAGCGGATATCGCCCACCTGCTGCGCAACTGGCAGGACGACCTGCGCGAAACCCTGATCAGCCGCCATGGCGAATCCAAGGGTCTGCTGCTCGCAGGCGGCTACGGCCGTGCGCTGCCCGCGGGCTACATCGAAGTCGTGTCGCCGGAAGGCGCGGCGCGCGACGTCGAACATCTCGCTTCGCTGTCGGGCGCCGACGACCTGCGCCTGAGCCTGCACGAATCGCGCCGCAAGCGTCCCGGGCAGGGCCGCCTGCGCCTGAACCTGTACAGGCAGGAATCCGACATTCCGTTATCCGACGCGCTGCCGCTGATGGAGAACATGGGCCTGCGCGTGATCTCGGAGCATCCGTTCCGGCTGGAGACCGCGCAGGGTGCGCGTTACATCCAGGAGTTCGAGGTCGAGCCGGTCGGTGGGGAGTTCGACATCGAACGCCTCGCGCCTGCGTTCGAGGAAGCCTTCGCCCGCGTGTGGCATGGCGATGCCGAGAACGACGGCTTCAACAAGCTGGTGCTGGGCGCCGGCCTGGCGTGGCGCCAGGTCGCGCTGCTCCGCGGCTACTGCAAGTACCTGCTGCAGACCGGCGTGCCGTTCTCGCAGAGTTACGTGGAAGAAACGCTCAACCGGTATCCCCTGCTGGCTCGCTTGCTGGTGGAGCTGTTCGAAGCGCGCTTCGATCCGTCGACCGGCAGCGAGAGCAAGGCGCAGGTCAAGGAAGGGCAGGAGCGGTTCGCTGCACAGCTGAAGGCGCTGGCCGGTGACGACGAGGCCGCGGCCAGGACGCTGGCGGCGCTGGTCGAGGCGCGTGGCGGCAAGCGCGAACAGCAGATCGAAGCCGCGCACCAGTCGCTGCTGAAGCTGATGGACCGCGTCTCCAGCCTGGACGACGACCGCATCCTGCGCGGCTTCATGGGGGCGATCGAAGCCACGTTGCGCACCAGCTTCTATCAGGTGGGCAAGGACGGGAAGCCGGCGCACACCATCAGTTTCAAGTTCGATTCGGCGAAGGTGCCCGATCTGCCGAAGCCGCGCCCGTACCGCGAGATCTTCGTGTACGGCCCGCGCGTGGAAGGCGTGCACCTGCGCTTCGGTCCGGTGGCGCGCGGCGGCCTGCGCTGGTCCGACCGCCGCGAGGATTTCCGCACCGAAGTGCTCGGCCTGGTGAAGGCGCAGATGGTGAAGAACACCGTCATCGTGCCGGTCGGCGCCAAGGGCGGGTTCTTCGTGAAGCGTTCGCCGGTGGGCGGGGACCGTGATGCGGTGCTGGCCGAGGGCATCGCCTGCTACAAGCTGTTCATCCAGGGACTGCTGGACATCACCGACAACATCGTCGGCAACAGGATCGTCCCACCGGTCGACGTGGTGCGCCATGACCAGGACGACCCGTACCTGGTCGTCGCGGCGGACAAGGGCACCGCGACCTTCTCCGACATCGCCAACGGCCTGGCCATCGCGCACGGCTTCTGGATGGGCGACGCGTTCGCCTCCGGTGGTTCGGTCGGCTACGACCACAAGGGCATGGGCATCACCGCGCGCGGCGCATGGGAGTCGGTGAAGCGCCATTTCCGCGCGATGAACCGCGACAGCCAGACCGAAGACTTCACCTGCGTGGGCATCGGCGACATGTCGGGCGACGTGTTCGGCAACGGCATGCTGCTGTCCGAGCACATCCGCCTGGTGGCGGCCTTCGACCACCGCCACATCTTCCTGGACCCGAATCCGGATGCGGCGAAGTCGTTCAAGGAGCGCGAACGCATGTTCAAGGTGCCGCGTTCCAGCTGGGCGGACTACGATGCCAGGCTGATCTCCAAGGGCGGTGGCATCCATCCGCGCAGTGCCAAGTCCATCGAGATCACCCCGGAAGTGCGCGCCGCGCTCGGCATTGCCGACGGCGTGAAGTCGATGACGCCGAACGAACTGATGAGCGCGATCCTGAAATCGCCGGTCGACCTGCTGTGGAACGGCGGTATCGGTACCTACGTCAAGGCCGCGAGCGAAACCCATGCCGACGTCGGTGACCGCGCCAACAACGGCCTGCGCGTCGATGGTCGCGACCTGCGCTGCAAGGTGGTGGGCGAGGGCGGCAACCTGGGCCTGACCCAGCTCGGCCGCATCGAGGCGGCGCAGCACGGCGTGCTGTTGAATACCGACTTCATCGACAACTCTGCCGGCGTGGATACCTCCGACCACGAGGTGAACATCAAGATCCTGCTGAACGGCGTGGTGCAGGCGAAGAAACTGTCGATGGACGCCCGCAACAAGCTGCTGGCCGACATGACGGATGAGGTGGCCGACCTGGTGCTGTGGGACAACTACCGCCAGAACCAGGCCATCAGCCTGATGGAGCGCATGAGTGTCTCGCGCCTGGGCTCGAAGCAGCACTTCATCCAAACGCTGGAGTCGCAGGGCCTGCTGGACCGCCAGATCGAGTTCCTGCCATCCGACGCGGAACTGGCCGAGCGCAAGGCGCGTGGGCAGGGCCTGACCCGTCCCGAACTGTCGGTGCTGCTGTCGTACTCCAAGCTGGTGGCGTTCCAGCAGTTGCTGGAATCCGACATCCCCGAGGATCCGTACCTCTCCAAGGAGCTGCAGCGCTACTTCCCGCAGCCGCTGCAGAAGAAGTACGCGTCGGAGATGGAGAAGCACCGCCTGAAGCGCGAGATCATCGCCACGGCGGTCACCAATACCACCATCAACCGCATGGGCGCGACCTTCCTGCTGCGCATGCAGGAGGACACCGGCCGGTCGCCGG
The DNA here is from genome assembly GCF_947498795.1 of uncultured Pseudoxanthomonas sp. Classification (NCBI taxonomy): domain Bacteria; kingdom Pseudomonadati; phylum Pseudomonadota; class Gammaproteobacteria; order Lysobacterales; family Lysobacteraceae; genus Pseudoxanthomonas; species uncultured Pseudoxanthomonas sp. The sequence continues at coordinate 1,171,409 of NZ_CANMLQ010000001.1, forward strand.
CGGAGGTCGCCAAGGCGTTCACCATCACCCGCGAGACGTTGGATGCGCGGGCGCTGTGGAACCAGATCGATGCGCTGGACGGCAAGGTGCCGGAGTCGGTGCAGATCGACGCGCTGCAGGTCATCTGGCAGGTGCAGCGCAATTTCACCCGCTGGCTGCTGACCCGGCAGGGCCCGATCCCGGCGATCTCCACCGCGGTCGAGCGCTACCACGACGGTTTCAACGAAATCCGCGCGGCGGATGGCGTGCTGCCGGATTCCCTGCGCCCGGCGTACAACGCCAGCCTGCAGGCGTGGAAGGACAAGGGCCTGCCGGCGGCACTGGCCGGCCAGATCGCGGCGTTGCCGTACCTGGAGCCCTCGTGCGACATCATCGAACTGGCACGTGCTCGCAAGTTGAAGCCGGTCGAGGTGTCGAAGGTCCACTACCGCCTGGGTGAAGCGCTGCACCTGCCGTGGCTGCAGGACCAGATCGAGGCCCTGAAGGTCGATGGCCGCTGGCACGCGGTTGCCCGTGGCGTGCTGCGTGATGAGCTCGCCGCCCATCAGCGCACCTTGACCAACCAGGTGCTCTCGCTGCCGGGCGGCAATGCCGACGCCAAGGTCAAGGCCTGGCTGGGTCGCGACGATGCCGCCCTGCGCTTCACGCTCAGCATGCTGAATGAGCTGGCGGCGCAGAAGACGCTGGACTATCCCACTGCATCGGTGGCGGTACAGCGACTGGGGCAGTTGGCGTCGCAGGCATGATGCCGGCGCCGAAGGCTGGCTAGAATCGAGGCGGCCCTCCGGGGCCGCCTTTTTTCTTTCCAGGGAGAGCAGGGCATGCGCAGGATGGCAGCGTGGGCGTTGTTGGCATGGGCACTGACGGTGGACGCGACGGAGCCGCGCCGGCAGATCGGGCAGGTCGATGGCCAGCCGGTCTATGCCGACCAGATCGTGGGCGAAGGGCGGGCGCGCGCCGACAGTGCGCGCGAGGTATTCATGGTCCCGGTCCTGCGCCAGTGGATGCGACGGCACGCGGACGCGGCGCGCCCGACAGCGGCCGAGAAGCAGCGTGCCGAGGCGGCGATCACCGCCTATGCCGCGTGCAGCGACAACGGTTATGCGCTGCCGGAGGAGCCTGCGCAGAAGGAGGCGGTGCTGACGATGCTGATCGGCAACGTGAAGCTGCAGAAGCGACTCCATGACACGTATGGCGGCGGCCGCCTGCTGTTCCAGCAGGCAGGCGTGGAAGCCTTCGACGCAACGCGCAGGATGCTGGAATCGCGCGAAGCCGAAGGCGGCTTCGCCATCACCGATCCCGATGTCAGGGCGCTGGCCTACGACTACTGGACCCGCGACCACGGCGCCTTCATCATCAGCGATCCCGGCAAGATCGCCGAGGCCCTCGACGTGACATCATTGATTGCGCGTTGCCCCGACTGATCCCGCGCCGCCCCGGAGCCAAGGATGTCCGATCCGCACATCGCCTTCCTCGCCAGTCCGACGCCCGAGGCGCAGCAAGCGCTGGCGGTCCTGCAGCGCGAGCATGGTAGCCATGCGCCGGACCAGGCCGACGTGCTGTGCGCCCTCGGCGGCGACGGCTTCATGCTGCAGACGCTGCACCGCCACGGTGCCCTGGGAAAGCCGGTATTCGGCATGAAGCTGGGCACGGTGGGCTTCCTGATGAACCACCATCGGCCCGATGGCCTGGTGGAGCGCATCGCCGCGGCGGAACCCGCCAAGCTGCGCCCGCTCGAGATGCAGGCGCTCACGGAATCCGGGGCGTCCACGGCCTCGCTCGCCTACAACGAAGTATCCCTGCTGCGGCAGACCCGGCAGGCCGCGCACATCCAGATCGACCTCAATGGCGAGACACGCCTGGACGAACTGATCTGCGATGGCGTGCTCACCGCAACGCCCGCCGGTTCCACCGCGTACAACTTCTCGGCGCACGGCCCCATCCTGCCCCTGGGTTCGCACACCATCGCACTGACCCCGATCGCGCCCTTCCGCCCGCGCCGCTGGCGCGGCGCCATCCTCAAGGCCGATACCGAAGTGCGTTTCCGCGTACTCGATCCGTACAAGCGCCCGGTCAGCGCGACCGCCGATTCGCACGAAATCCGCGACGTGGTGGAGGTGACCATCCGCGAGTCGCGCGACCGGACGGTCACGCTGCTGTTCGATCGCGAGCACAACCTGGAAGAACGCATCCTCAGCGAACAGTTCATGACCTGAGTCGCAATGTCCCCGCGGACATCGCGGTTTCGCCGCATTGCGGCTTGCCGGGTCATGTCACGCATGTTATCCAGCGCCCCGTAGCGGTCCGGTTCGCATCCACCCGGGGAGGGGTCACGATGCAGATGAGGTGCGCGGTCGGGGTATTGCTGTTGCTTGCCATCGGGGAAGGAAACGCCTGCAATCTGTCCACCGGGACGACCGTGTTCGCCACGCACGGCGTCGCGGCGGCAGCCGATGAAACGGGTCTGAAAGCGCCGGTCCTTGATCTGGTCAGCCTCACGCGCGGCGTCGATGGGCGGGCATCCTGCGACGCCAGCGGCCTGCTGACGCTGAGTGTCGAGTGGCCGCGCGGGACGGACTACAAGCTGCGTGACCTGGGGTTCGAGTTCCGCGTCCTGGGGGAAGACGCCCTTGCGATCTTTCCCCGCGAGCCGGTCGCGGGACGGCTGGAAGGCAGGCGCAGCGAGTTCGTGTTCCTGTGGAAGGACGGACCGCCCGTGCAGCAGTCGCGCATCGACCTGATCGTCGAGGTACGTGCGGTCACCGCGGACAACCGGCGCGGCCCGCCGGCGCAACTACGCATCGCGTCGGCGCCAGGGGGATGATCGGGCGGCCTCGCTTCGCGCGCCGTCGATCGCCGATACTGTGCGCATGCCCGACAACACCCCCCGCCTGCTGACCGTCGCCGTCACGTCGCGCGCTTTGTTCGATCTGGAAGAAAGCCACGCCCTCTACGAACGCGAGGGGGTGAAGGCATACAGCGATTACCAGCGGCACCATGAGGACGACGTGCTGGCCCCCGGCATCGCGTATCCGGTGGTTCGCAAGCTGCTGGCCCTGAACGCCGGTGCGCCGCCCGACGCGCCACGCGTGGAGGTGATCCTGTTGTCGCGCAATTCCGCGGATACCGGCCTGCGGATCTTCAATTCAATCCAGCACTACGGGCTGGGCATCGTGCGTGCCACGTTCACCGCGGGGGAACCCACCTGGCCGTACGTCAAGCCGTTCGGCACCGACCTGTTCCTGTCGGCGAATCCGGAATCGGTGCGGCGCTCGCTCGAACATGGCATCGCCGCGGCCACCATCCTGCCGGCCGGCGCGCCGCAGCAACGCCATGAGCACCAGCTGCGCATTGCCTTCGATGGCGACGCGGTGATCTTCGGCGACGAGAGCGAACGCATTTCACGCGAGCAGGGCGTGGAGGCCTTCGGCAGGCACGAACAGGCGCGCGCGCGCGAACCGTTGTCCGGTGGACCCTTCCGCAACTTCCTGGCGGCCCTGCACCAGTTGCAGCAGGTGTTCCCCGCCGACGAACGCTCGCCGATCCGTACCGCGCTGGTCACCGCGCGTTCGGCCCCCGCCCACGAGCGGGTGATCCGGACATTGAGGGAGTGGGGCGTGCGCCTGGACGAAGCGCTGTTCCTCGGCGGACGCCACAAAGGGCCGTTCCTGGAAGCCTTCGGTGCCGACATCTTCTTCGATGATTCGCAGCACAACATCGACAGCGCGCGCCTTCACGTGGCAGCCGGTCATGTACCCCACGGTGTCGCCAATCCGTAGCACTGGCCCGTCCCGCCAAGCATGTCAAAACGGCAGCCGGATATCCGTCAGCCGCCAGCGAAGGCCTTGTCGGGTGAGCACGAACACCACCGGGTCGCCGTCATCGTCGTGGACGGTCGCGGTGAAACGCGACAGCGATTCGTAGTGATGCTCGGCGGCCTTCAGCGGTTCCGCCGGTACCGGCGGCGCATAGGTATCGCCACCGATCGTCTCGCCGATCGCGCGTTTCCACGTCGAGCGGCCCTGCAGGATGGCGGCGACCCCCATGGGCGTGACCAGCGTGTCCACGCCGCGTCCGAGCACCTCGTTGGCGAGGGACAATGCGGCCGCGCCGAACAGGTTGGACGCGACGTCCGGGCCGGCCTTGCGTGCGAGATAGTCCTCCACCTGCGCACGCAGGTTGACCCGCAGCGCGGGGAAATCCACGTGCTTCTGCAATCGGGAGGTGTCCTGTTCCGCGATCGCGGTACGGATGCCGTGCAGGGCGAGGTAAGGTCCGGCGATCACATAGATGGCCACCCCCAGCAGCATGGCCAGCAATGTGCCGCCCAAGAGCCACGTCTTCGTCGGAGAGCTCGTCATCGGCGAATCCTCCCGGTCAGAATTCGAGATCCAGCGCCGCGCACAGGTAGTCGACGAACGGCGCCAGCGTCTTGAGATCGCCGGCCAGCGTCTGCCTCAGGCGCGGGCCCGTCAGGGTGGTGTCGTCCAGCGAGCGCCAGAACACGAAGTTGCGGTGCTTCAGGTCCTCGATGAACTCGAAATCCGTCGGGAAGCCGCGCGGCGCGCGGACCAGCTTTTCGCTTTCCTCGAAGTCGAAGCGGCGCCGGAACGCCGGATCATGCGCGGCCTTCTTCCAACTGCCCGGATTGTCGAGGATGAACTGGCGGACGCGGCGCTGCGTGTCCGGTTCCGGGTGCCAGAGACCGGCGCCGACGAAGCACTCGCCCGGCTGCAGGTGCAGATAGAAGGACGGCGCGGGCACCTGCTTGTGGCGCTCGTGGTACAGGCGGGCGCCCTGCCACGACTTGTATGGCGACTTGTCGTTGGAAAAACGGGCATCGCGATAGATGCGGAACAGCGAACCGCCGACCGTCTTCGGATCGGAGCGGAAATGCAGGCTGACCGCCGCCAGGTCGGGCTGCAGGTCGGTCAGCAGGCGGAGGAACGGCTGGCGGACATGGGCTTCGTACTGCGCCTTGTGGTCGGCGAACCAGGTCTTGTCGTTGTGGCGCGCCAGCCCGCGCAGGAACTTGAAACTGGCATCGGAGAAGTAGGTGGCCATGGACGCCATTCTAGACAAGCCGGTGTCATGGGACCGACAAGGCTGTCCTCGACCTGCCGCTACAGCCCGGCCTCGAGCTCGGCGCGCCATTGCTGAAGCCGGTCGAGCAGCGCCAGCTTGTCGGCATTGCCGGCCTGGCCCCGGCGCAGTTCGGCGACTTCCGCATCGAACTGGTCAAAGCTGTATTCGGACAGGCCGCTGTCCATCGCCAGGCGCCGGCGACGGTAGTCGTCCCAGCGCTGGCGATCGTCGGCGCCGAGGGTCTCCGGCCAATTGCGTGCCCGGTAGCGGAACAGCAGTTCCGGCAGCCGCGCATCGCGGAAGCCGAAATCGCGTTGGCCCAGCAGCGCGGGCGGGGTGGTACGCACATCGGTGAAGCGGCGCTTGTCGGCGTCGGCGAGGAATCCGTCGTACAACGAGCCGTCGACGTCGCCGGCTTCGTAGGTGCGTTCCCCGGCAAACACCCGGCGCACGGTCTCCGCCAGTGCGGGGCCGGCGTCGCGCAGGATTGCGGCGTGGCGCTCGCAGCGCGCGGGGTCGATGCCCAGCCGGTCCATGTCCGCCGGCCGCAGGTGCGACCACGCGACCAGCGCCGGCGCGCGGTTCAGGTGGACTTCCTTCAGCGGGATGCGCTGCTCGCCTTCCGGAAGGTCGACGGCCGGCGTGTACAGCCGGTCCGCGATGTCGTCCGGCGACATCGTGAGCAGCGGCGTCGGATCGCTGTCGAGGTCGAACACCACCATGCGGCTGTCGATGCGCGGGTGCCGGGCCAGCGGCAGCACCGGTGCGGCGCACAGCCGGTGCGCGGGATAGCGTTGCGATACATGCAGCACCGGCAACATGGCGGTCGTGTCCAGCAGGCGCGCGGCGAAGCGCTTGTCGCGCAGTTGCAGGGCGTAGTCCCACAGCCGCGGCTGCGCCTGCCTCATCAGGCGCGCCAGCCCGATGGTGGCGAAGACGTCCGACAGCGCCTCGTGCGCATCGCCGTCGCGCACGCGGTTTGCCAGTGCCAGATGCTCCAGTCTGAAAGATGTCGCGCCATCGTCGCGCTCCGGCCAGACGATGCCGTCCGGGCGCAGCGCATGCATCAGCCGCATCACGTCCAGCAGGTCCCAGCGCGAGTTGCCGCCGCGCCATTCGCGTTCGTAGGGCTCGTGGAAGTTGCGGAACAGGCCGTGCCGGACGAACTCGTCGTCGAAGCGCAGGCTGTTGTAGCCCAGCGTGCAGGTCTCGGGACGTCCCATCTCGTCGGCGATGCGGGCAAACGCCTCGGCCTCGTTGACACCCTCGCGCAGCGCCTGCTGCGGCGTGATGCCGGTGATGAGCGTGGCGATGGGCGAGGGCAGCAGGTCATCCGCCGGTTTCACGAAAAAACTGACCGGCTCTTCGACCACCTCGAGCGCGGGCGTGGTGCGCACGGCGGCGAACTGCGCCAGCCGGCTACGGCGAGGATCGGCGCCGAAGGTTTCCAGGTCGTAGAAGAGGAAACTCGCGCTCACGCCACCGCATCCTCCAGGATCGGCAGCAGCGCATGCACATCGGCATCGATCGCCGCCCAGTCGATTCCCTCGAGCGACGTGCGCCCGGCGGTATGGCGTACCAGCAGGTCGCGCTGCACGTGGCTGCGGTGCTGGGCCACGGCATACGGGATGCGCATGAAGCTGACCATCGCGTAGTGGGGCACGAAGCGCTGTGGATGGCGTTGCTGCAGCGCCAGTTCCAGCTCGCGCTGCAGCAGGAAGCCGCTGTCATCGACCTTGTCGCGCATTTCCACGTAGTTTTCCAGCGCCATCTCCTGGATGGCGAGCGCGTTCGGCTTGCGCTCGGCCTCGAACGCGGCGAACGCCTGCGCCAGGTCGGAGGACGCCTGCAGGTGGTGCGCCAGCGAGACGCAGTCCTCGAATGCGCAGTTCATCCCCTGGCCGTGGAACGGGACCATCGCGTGCGCCGCGTCGCCCAGCAGCACGGCCCGGTCGCCGAGATGCCAGCGGTCCAGGTACAGCGTGGCAAGCAGCCCGGTGGGATTGGCGTCCCAGTCCCGTTCCAGCTCGGGAATCAGCGGCACCGCATCGGCGAAGTCGCGCAGGAACAGCGCCTTGGCCTCGCGTCCGTTGCGCACACTGGCAAAGCTCGGGTCGCCCTGGTTGGGCAGGAACAGGGTCACGGTGAAGGTGCGTTCGTCGTTCGGCAACGCGATGCACATGTAGTGTCCGCGCGGCCAGATGTGCAGCGCATTCGGTTCCATCATGAAGGCGCCGTCGGCCGAGGGCGGGATCTCCAGTTCCTTGTACGAATGGTCCAGGAATTCCGTGCGTTCGCCGAGTTCTTCCCGTTGCTGCATCGCGCCGCGCAGGGAAGAGCCGGCACCGTCGGTCCCGACCAGTGCGGTGAATCCGACGGGATGGAGGCCCCCTTGTCCGTCGGCGAAGCGGGCGATGCGGGCATCGAAGTCGACGGCGTCCAGTCGGCGGTCGAAATGGATGTTCGCGCCGGCCTGTTCGGCGAGGTCCAGCAGCGTGATGTTCAGGTCGCCGCGATGGATCGACCAGATGACCTCGGCGTCGTCGCGGCCGTAGCGTTGCAGCTGCAGCCGCCCATCGAGCGCGTGCACCATGCGGCCGCGCATCATCACGGCCTGCCGCATCACCGCATCGTCGGCATCGGCCATGCGCAGCGCATGGCGGCCGCGCTCGGTGAGCGCGAGGTTGATGGATCGGCCTCCCGCGTAGCCCTGCACGCGGGGGTCGCCGCGCTTTTCGAACACGTCCACCCGCCAGCCGGCGCGGGCCATCAGCGTGGCCAGCAGCGCACCGGCAAGACCGGCGCCGATGAGGGTGATGTGTCGAGGCGTCTCAGTGCCCAAGCGCGCGTCTCCGGATCAGAATCCCCGCCACGTCTCGACCTCCTCGACGAAGCGGTGGACATCCATGTAGCGGTTGTAGAGCGGGGCGGGCGAGATGCGGATCACGTCCGGTTCGCGCCAGTCGCCGACCGTGCCAACGGAGAGCAGGTATTCGAACAGTTCCCGCCCGCGCTCCCGGCCCCCGATCACCCGCAACGACAGTTGCGCGCCGCGCTGGTTCGTGTCGCTGGGCGTGATGATCTGCAGGACATCCGGGAGTCGCGCCTGGATCAGTGCCTCCAGCAGGCCGGTGATCTTCAGCGACTTGCTGCGGATCGCCTCCATGCCGCCGGCTTTCTCGAACAGCTCGAGCGACGCGCGCAGCGGCGCCAGGCCCAGGATCGGCGGATTGCTGAGCTGCCAGCCCTCGGCACCCGGCGTCGGCACGAACTCCGGCGCCATGCGGAAGCGGGTTTCCTTCTCGTGGCCCCACCAGCCCGCGAAGCGCGGACGGTCGGTGTGGGCGTGGCGCGCATGCACGAAGCAGCCCGCCACCGCACCCGGACCCGAGTTGAGGTACTTGTAGTGGCACCAGACCGCGAAATCGACCTCGCTGTCGTGCAGGCGCAACGGTATGTTGCCGACGGCGTGGGCCAGGTCGGCGCCGACCACCGCCCCCTGTGCATGCCCGAGGCGCGCGATCTCAGACAGGTCGAACGCCTGGCCGGTGCGGTACTGGATGCCGGGCCACAGCACAAGCGCCAGGCGCGGGCCATGCTCGGCGATGGCACGTTCGATCGCCGCCATCGACAGCGTGCCGTCGGGCTGGTCCGGCGCTACTTCGATCAGGTCGGTGGCGGGATCGAACCCATGGAAGCGCACCTGCGATTCCATCGCATGCCGGTCGGAGGGGAACGCACCGGCTTCCATCAGGATCGCCGGCCGTTCTGCCGTGGGCCGGTAGAAGCTGACCATCATCAGATGCAGGTTGGTGGTCAGCGTGTTCATCGCCACCACCTCGGCCGGCTCGGCGCCGACCACCCGCGCCAGCGGCTCACGCACCAGCTCGTGGTACGTCATCCATTGCGCGTTGCCGGTGAAGTGGCCTTCGACGGCCTCGTTCGCCCACTTGTCCAGCACTTCGTTGAGATAGGTGCGTGCACCCTTCGGCTGCAGGCCGAGCGAGTTGCCGCAGAAGTAGACCTGGTCGTTGTGCTTGTGGCGCGGGATCAGGAACTCGTTGCGGAGCGGACGCAGCGGGTCGGCGGCGTCGAGGGCGATGATGTGGGTGCGGGACAGCGGGTCGGTCATGGAGGTGGATTTGAGAATGATCGGTTGGTTGTAGGAGCGACGTCAGTCGCGACCGGAAGCTGGCGGCTGAGGCAAAACGTTGGTTTGGCGGAGCTTCCAACAGGAAAGGGGGCCGACTTGGCCATGCCGTGCAGTCGCGACTGACGTCGCTCCTACAGGACGCCCGCTCACAGGAACCTTGAGGCCGGCAGGCCCAGCCATTCAAGCGCAGTGCCGTGGTACAGGCGCGCCTGCTCGTCCTCATCCAGGCCCAGCGCGGCGATGCCGGCGCCCGGCTCCTGTTCGCCGAGCGGGAACGGGTAGTCGGTGCCGAGCATCACGCGCTCGTGGCCGACGGTGTCCAGCAGGTAACGCAGTGCGCGCGGATCGGCGACCCAGGAGTCGAAATAGACGCGGCCCAGATAGTCGCGCGGGTTGCGCGGGTTATCGGTGGCGACGAGGTCCGGCCGCATGTTGAAGCCGTGTTCGATGCGGCCGATCGTGTAGGGGAAGCTGCCGCCTCCGTGCGCGAAGCACACCTTCAGCTGCGGCAGGCGCTCCAGCACGCCGCCGAAGATCAGGCTGCACGCGGCGCGCGACTGTTCCGCCGGCATGCCGACCAGCCAGGGCAGCCAGTACTTCTGCATCGAGGCCGCGCCCATCATGTCCCACGGGTGCACGAGGATCGCAGCCCCCAGTTCGCTGGCGGCCTGGAAGAAATCGAACAGCTCCGGTGCGTCCAGGTTCCAGTCGTTGACGTGACTGCCGATCTGCACGCCCTGCAGGCCCAGCTGGTCCATGCAGCGCTCCAGTTCCTGCATCGCCAGGCGCGGCGACTGCAGCGGCACCGTCCCGATGCCGGCGTAGTGGCGCGGGTAGTCGCGGCAGGCCGCGGCGGTATGGTCGTTGAGCGCCTGGTGCAGTTCCAGTGCGTGATGCGGCTTGGCCCAGTAGCTGAACATCACCGGCACCGTGCTGATCACCTGCACCTGCACGCCGAACTGGGCATAGTCGGCAATGCGTTCTTCCGGGTTCCACGTCTTGGGCCAGATTTCGCGGAAGAACTTGCCGTCCTTGTAGATGCGGTGGCGCCCGTCGTCGCCATGGTGAATCACCGGAAAGCGCAGGTCGCCGTACTTGGCCGCGAGATCCGGCCAGTCGCGGGGCAGGAAGTGCGCGTGGGTATCGATCTTCAGCATCGCAGGATTGTAGGGGTTGCCCGAAACGGATTCGCGCTGCAGTGCCGCGATGGGGAAAACGCAACCACCGCGTGCACCGTCATCGTTCCAGCGCGTCGGAGACGCGCTCGCAGGCCGCGACCAGGTCGTTGACCAGGCGCTGGTCCACTTCGACATGCCCCTCGTACTCGGCGAGGTTGCGCAGGTCGTGCGCCTTGGCCAGCACGCGCCAGACATCGGGCCCGAGTCCTAGCGTATGCGGCAGCACCTGGAAGACGATGTAGCGGTGGCGCGCACGGAACCCCGCACGCCGCAGCGCCGCAAGGCTCAGCGCATGGGCCGCGTTGTACGCCAGGTCGAAGCGGCTCTCCAGCGACAGTGCGTCGTTGTGGGCATCGGCTAGCCGCGCCAGTCCCGAGCGAAGCAGGCCGGCAGTCTCTTTCCTGTCGGGTGGCTCAGGGCTGAGCGGTCCGCTGTGCGTGGCCAGTTTCTCAAGCGGCGAGGTCATCTTCGCCCCCGATCAGCCATTGCCTCGGCCGCTGCAGCACGCGGGTGACGAAGCTGTTGCCGGCCTGGCGGCGACGCTCCAGCTCGTCGCGGGTGTAGACGGTCGGATTGACCTGCCGGCCCAGCCGTTCGGCCACCGGATGCAGGGCCAGCATCACCTCGGCGTAGTCGAGATCGTCGGCGACCAGCATCAGGTCGATGTCGCTGCGACTGGTGTCGCTGCCCTTGGCGATGGAGCCGTACAGGAAGGCGGCATGGATGCGGTCGGCCAGCGGCGCGAGTGCCTCGCGCAGCGGCTCGGCCAAGCCGAAGGTCTTGCGGACGATCGACACCAGCTCGTCGTGTATCGGGGCGTCTGGATCGGCCCGGTAGCGCTTCTGGTTGCCGACGTGCTCCACGGTCAGCAGGCCGCTGCCCGCCAGGCGCGCCAGTTCGCGCTGGACGGCGCCGCTGCCGGCACCGGTCGCCTGGATCAGCTCGTTGACCGCGTAGCTGCGTCCCGACCCGCCAAACAGGCATGCCAGCACACGTTGCTGCGTGGTGGTGAACAAGGCCCCCGACAGGCTGGCGGTGGCATAGCGCGCCGCCGCTTCGCTGACCCTGCCGGATCGGGGGGTGTCGTTCATGCCCATATCGGGCACGATAATGCCCAGATTGGGCAAGTGCAAGCTCAGGTGAGGTCGGCCCGCGAGTCCGCCTGCATCTCGTAGCGGCTCGGGCGCGGGTTCAGGTGGCCGCAGGCCTTGCAGGTACGCAGGTCATCGTTGCGGTAGAAGGCTTCGAACACGCGGAAGAAGTCCTGCTCGATGTCGTTGAGGTGGAAGTACTCCTCGTAGACCTTTTCGTTGCACCGCTCGCAGAACCAGAGCAGGCCATCGTCCTCGTGCGGCAGGCGCCTGCGTTCGATCACCAGCCCGACCGAGCCCGGCATGCGCTGCGGGGAGTGCGGCACGCGGGGCGGCAGCAGGAAGATCTCGCCGGCGCGGATCGGGATGTCGCGCACGGCGCCCTCTTCCTGGATCCGCAGCACCATCTCGCCTTCCAGCTGGTAGAACCATTCCGGGCCTTCGTCCCAGTGGTAGTCGGTGCGCGCATTCGGTCCGCCCACCACCATGACGATGAAGTCGCCGTCGTAGATCACCTTGTTGCCGACCGGGGGCTTGAGCAGGTGGCGGTGCTCGTCGATCCAGGCCTGGAAGTTCAGCGGGTTCGGCAGCATGTCAGCGGCGCTCCGGCACGTGCGCGACGCATTTCAGTTCGATGGCGATCGGGGTGGGAAGCGAACCGATGCCCAGCGTGGTCCGGCAAGGTGCCGTGGCCGCGTCGGGGAAATACTCCGCCCACACCGAGTTGTATCCCTTGAAGTCATGGACCAGGTCTGTGAGGTACACGGTCACGTCCACCAAATCGTCCCAGCGTGCGCCGCTGGCCTGCAGTACCGCACGGACATTGGCGAAGACAGCCCGGCACTGCGCATCGATGTCGTAGCTCACCAAGCGCCCGTCCGCGTCGTGCACGTTGCCGACGATGGCGTTGGTCGCCGGATCGCGCGGACCGATGCCGGACAGGAACAGCAGGTCGCCCACGCGCCGCGCATGCGGGTAGTGCCCGACCGGCTTGGGCGCGCCGGCGGCCTGCACCACGTCACTCATCGCGCTTGCCCTTCGGTGGCACGCCGGCGAGGGCGCGCTGGTAGGCGGGTTGCAGGTCGTCCGGGGCTGACACGTCCATGCCCAGCTCACGCACGCGGCCGTCGAACAGACTGTAGACCCAGCCGTGGATCGCCAGCGGCTGCCCGCGTGCCCAGGCGTCCTGCACCACGGTGGTCTGGCAGACGTTGAAGACCTGTTCGATGACGTTCAGTTCGCACAGGCGGGCATGGCGCAGGGACTCGGTGTCGACCTGCTCCAGCAGGTCGGCGTGCTTCATCGCCACGTCCGCCACGTGCCGCAGCCAGTTGTCGGCCAGGCCGACGCGCAGCCCGGTCATCGCCGCGTGCACGCCGCCGCACCCGTAGTGGCCGACCAGCAGGATGTGCTCGACCTTCAGGATGTCGACGGCGAACTGGACCACCGACAGTGCGTTGAGATCGCCGTGCGACATGACGTTGGCGATGTTGCGGTGGACGAATACCTCGCCGGGATCCAGGCCCAGGATCTGGTTCGCCGGCACGCGCGAATCGGAGCAGCCGATCCACAGGTAGCGCGGCGACTGTTGTTGCGACAGCCGCTTGAAGAAGCCGGGATCCTCCCGCTTGATGCGGTCGGCCCAGTCGCGATTGTTCTGCAGCAGTTTTTCGAGTTCGGAAAGGTCGGACATTCGGTTCGATGATCCTCAGCGTAGTGCCACGCAGACATTCTTGGGTTCGGTGAAGAAACGCATGGCCTCCAGGCCGCCTTCGCGGCCCAGGCCGGACGCGCCGGTGCCGCCGAACGGCGTGCGCAGGTCGCGTGTCATCCAGGTGTTGATCCAGACGATGCCGGCGCGCAGCTGCGCGGCCAGGCGGTGGGCGCGGTCCAGGTCGCGCGTCCATACAGTCGCGGCCAGGCCGTAGTCGCCGGCGTTGGCGAGCGCCAGCGCGTGCGACTCGTTCTCGAAGGGCTGCAGGGTGACGACCGGACCGAAGATCTCTTCGCGGTTGGTGGTGGCCTCGGGCCCCAGCCCGTCGATCACTGTTGGTGCGATATACCAGCCCGGCCTGTCCAGTGCATGGCCGCCGGCGAGAACGCGGCCACCCTCGAGGCGGGCCCGCTGGATGCAGGCCAGGACCTTGTCGAACTGCACCTGCGAGGCCATCGCCCCCAGGCGCGTCGCCGGATCGTCCAGCGGTCCGGCGTGCAGGTCCCGCACGCGTTCGAGCAGCGCGTCGCGGAATTCGTCGTGGATCGCCTGTTGAATCAGCAAGCGCGAGCCGCACAGGCAGATCTGGCCGGCATTCTGGAACGCAGAGCGGAGCAGGGTGTCCAGGTGCGCACGCCAGTCGCTGTTGGCGAACACCAGCGTGGCGTTCTTGCCCCCCAACTCCAGCGACACTTTCTTCAGCTGCGGCCCCGCCAGCCCGGCGATGCGCCGGCCCACCGCGGTGCTGCCGGTGAACGAGACGGCCTTGATGGCCGGATGCAGCACCAGCGGCTCGCCGACCGCAGCCCCGGTGCCGTGCACGATGTTCAGCACACCGGCGGGCAGGCCGATCTCCGCGGCGAGTTCGCCGAGCATCGTTGCGGTCGCGGGAGTGATCTCGGACGGTTTGGCCACGACCGTATTGCCGGCTGCCAGGGCGGGCGCGATCTTCCACGTGAACAGATAGAGCGGCAGGTTCCACGGAGAGATCGCCGCCACTACGCCCAGCGGCTGTCGCAACGTGTAGTTCAGTCCGGCTTCGCCGTGGTGCGATTCGCTGGCGAACTGCGTGGCCGCGTGCGCAAAAAACCGCAGGTTGGCGATGGCGCGGGGAATCTCGATATCGCGGGCCAGCGACAGCGGCTTGCCGGTGTCGCGGGACTCGGCGGCGGCAAACACGTCGCGGCGTCGTTCCAGCGCGTCGGCCAGCGTCTCCAGCCACCGCGAGCGCTCGCTCGTGGTCAGGGCCGACCACGCGGGGTAGGCGGTTTCGGCGGCCTGTACCGCCAGCAGCACGTCGTTCTCGCTGCCATCGGCGACTTCGGCGTAGACCTCGCCCGTCGCGGGCTCGAACACCGCACGCCAGGCGCTGCCCGTGCGCGGTCCGCCTTCGATGAAGTGGCCGAAGCGTTCCATGCCCGTTAGCTTAACCCGGCTGGCGATCCCCCGTTCCTTCGGCTCAGATCGATTGCATCCGGCCGCCGTCGACCGCCAGGCTGACGCCCGAGATGTACGCGGCTGCCGGCGAAGCCAGGAACGCGATCGCGGCGGCGATCTCACCGGCCTCCGCGAACCTGCCGACGGGCACGGTGGCCAGCATGGTGGCGGTGACGGCGTCTTCCGATTTGCCCGTAGCCTGCACGCGATCGCGCAGGATCTGCTCCAGCCGCTGCGTACGCGTGTAGCCAGGCAACACATTGTTGACGGTGATGCCGTCGGCGCCCAGTTCCCGGGACAGGGTCTTGGCCCAGCTGGCAACGGCGCCGCGGACGGTGTTGGAGACGCCGAGGTTGGCGATGGGTTCCTTCACCGAGGTGGAGACGACGTTGACGATGCGGCCCCAGCGGGCTTCGCGCATGCCGGGAACCGTCAGCTGGGTGAGCACCTGGTTGGCCAGCAGGTGGCGCTGGAATGCAGCCAGGTAATCGTCGGGACCGGCCTCGATCGCGCGTCCACCCGGCGGACCGCCGGTGTTGTTGACGAGGATGTGCACCGGGCGCTCGGCCGCGAGTCCGCCGACCTTCGCCTGCAGGGCCGCGGCATCGGCGACATCGACGGCGATGCTGTCGTGCTGCTGCGCATGGGCCGTACAGGGCAGGGCGGCGGCGACGTCCGCCAGCACCTCGGCACGTCGGGCGAGCAGGGTGACGCTCGCACCCAGCAGCGCGAGTTCATGGGCGGCCGCGCGGCCGATGCCTTCGGAGGCGCCGCACACCAGGGCGTGCCGGCCGGCGAGGTTGAGGTCCATGCGTCGTCCCAGCAATGAGAGGGGGGCGAGTGTAGCCCTGTGGGTATCGCGTGTGGGAGCGATGGGAATCGGGATACTGCACCTCACTCGCGAAGCGAATGCCCCCCCCTTCGCGACTTACGTCGCCCCCACACCGTCACCCCGACGGGCCGAGCGCTCGCGCATCAGCCCCGACACCGCCACGTTGTCCTCGCCGCCCAGCCGCTGCAGGGCGGCGGCGGCGCCTTCGACGTTGGCGACCGGATGGTTCTGGCTGAGCTTGAATTTCAGTTCCACTCGCTCGACCGTGAAGCGGAAGCCGACGATGCCGCGCAACTGGCGGACATGGTCGTCACGGTCGTGTTCGAACCGCCAGTCATTGCCGACCCGTCGCTCGTTGATCCGGCTGAGGCGATCGACGATGGACGCCAGTTCGGCCGTTTGGTCGGCGGTTTCGAGTGCGCCATGCAGGTGGGCGACCGCATAGTTCCAGGTCGGCACGCGTGCGGCTTCCTCCTTGTCCGCATACCAGCCCGGCGACACGTAGGCATGCGGGCCATGCACGATCATCAGCGCGGGACCGGCATGGCGCGCCTGCGGATTCGGCTTCGCCCAGTGCCCCTCGATGACGATGCGATCATCCTGGCGGTCATAGAGCACCGGCAGATGGCTGACGGTCGGAGCGCCATCGGCGACAGTGACCAGCGTGACGAAGGCGTCGCGCGCGATCAGCCGGTCCAGTTCGGCGAGATCGTCTTCGACGAACGCGCGCGGCGAGTACATGCGGTCAGGCGCGCGCGCCGAGCGACTGCACCATCTTCGGCACCAGCGCGGCATCGTCGTCGCCCCGCGGGGGCTGGATGCCCGCCAGCGAGAAGCCGCGTGCCAGCGCGTCGTCCTCGTCCAGCCCGTCGAAGGCCACGAAATCGGCGTCGAACAACGCCGCGCGGGCGCTGTCCTCGCTGTCGTAGGGCAGGGTGTTGCCGTCGCTGTCCAGCACTTCGGCCGTGCCGGCCTCGAGCACGCGCAGGCGTGCCCAGATCAGGGTGCGGCCCAGCGACGCCAGGTACCAGTCTTCGCGCAGGAACGGATTCATGCGAAGGCCTCCGCCCACAGCGCCAGCAGGCCAGCCATCGCCAGCCCGAACATGATGACGCACAGCGAAATGCGCGCCGGCGTGGCCAGCCCCGAAAGCGACGTATCGGGGATGCGGCGATAGTCGCCGGACAGCAGCCAGCGCAATGCCACCGGCTTGAGAAAGGCGCCTTCGCCCCACTGCGCGCCCAGCGCCCCATGGCGGTCGCGCACGTGCACCAGCGTCAGCGGCCAGAAGATGACGAACGCACAGAAACCCGCGATGGCGACACCGACGAAGCACAGGGCGAAGAACAGGATCATCAGAACTCCGCGTTGCCGGGCGCGCGCGGGTAGGCGATGGCATCGCGGATGTTGCTCAACCCGCACACGTACACCACCAGGCGTTCGAAGCCCAGGCCGAAGCCGGCGTGCGGCACCGAACCATAGCGGCGGAAGTCGCGGTACCAGCCGTAATGCGCCGGATCCAGGCCGAACTGGGCCATGCGCGCATCCAGCACGTCCAGGCGCTCTTCGCGCTGGCTGCCACCAATGATCTCGCCGATACCGGGCGCCAGCACGTCCATTGCGGCGACGGTCTTGCCGTCGTCGTTCAGGCGCATGTAGAAGGCCTTGAAGTGCTCGGGATAGTTGGTCACCACGACCGGGCGGCCGACATGTTGTTCGGTCAGCCAGCGCTCGTGTTCGGTCTGCAGATCCAGGCCCCATTCGACCGGGAACTCGAACTTCTGCCCCGACTTCTGCAGCAGCGAGATCGCATCGGTGTAGTCGATGCGCTCGAACGGCGAGTTGACGAAGGCTTCCAGGCGGGTCAGCGCGGTCGGCTCGACGCGCTCGGCGATGAACGCCAGATCGTCGGCACGCTCGCTGAGCACGGCGCGGAACAGGTACTTCAGGAAGTTCTCCGCCAGCTGCGCATTGGCAGCCAGGTCGTTGAACGCCACTTCCGGCTCGATCATCCAGAACTCGGCCAGGTGGCGCGTGGTGTTGCTGTTCTCGGCGCGGAAGGTGGGGCCGAAGGTGTAGACCTTGCTCATCGCCAGCGCATACGCCTCGGCGTTGAGCTGGCCGGACACGGTCAGGAAGGTCTCCTTGCCGAAGAAGTCGCGCGAGAAGTCCACCGCACCTTCTTTGTCGCGCGGCAGGTTGACCAGGTCCAGCGTGGACACGCGGAACATCTGGCCGGCACCTTCGGCGTCCGACGTGGTGATGATCGGCGTGCTGATCCAGAAGTAGCCGTTCTCGTGGAAGAACCGGTGCACGGCCTGCGCCAGCGAATTGCGGATGCGGGTGACCGCGCCGAACAGGTTGGTGCGCGGGCGCAGGTGGGCGAACTCGCGCAGGTATTCAAGCGAGTGCTGCTTGGGCTGCATGGGGTAGGTGAGGGGGTCTTCCACCCAGCCCACCACCTCGATCGCCGAGGCCTGGATCTCGAAGCTCTGGCCCTGGCCCTGCGAGGCCACCAGGGTGCCGGTGGCGACGACCGCGCAGCCCGTGGTCAGGTGCTTGATCTCGGATTCATAGTTGGACAATGCCGCGGGCGCCACCACCTGGATCGGCGCGAAGCAGGATCCGTCGCTGACGTTGACGAAGGACAGGCCTGCCTTTGAGTCGCGCCGCGTGCGCACCCAGCCGCGCACCGTGACTTCGCCGCCGGCCGGGAGCTTGCCCGCCAGCGCATGTTCGACGCTTACCACCGTCATGGCTTGAATCCTTCGAAGACAGACTTATTAATGGAACGCGGAGTTTACAAGAGCTGCGCAGCCCTCGGCATGCCGAGGGCTATAATCCGTCGGCGTTGCGAAGGAGACACACATGGCCATCACCTTGACCCCGGTCGCACTCGAGCGCGTGCAGCGCTTCGTCGAGCAGACGCCGGCTGCCCTGGGTCTCCGCTTCGGCGTGACCCGCACCGGTTGTTCGGGCTGGGGACACGTGGCCGACCTGGCCCGCGACGAGCGCGAAGGCGATACCGTGTTCGAATTCGGCGGCGTGAGGATCTACGTGGACGCCACCAGCCTGCCGCTGGTCGATGGCACCGAAATCGACTTCGCCAAGCAGGGCCTGTCGGAGACCTTCATCTTCAGGAACCCCAACGCTGCGGCCGAGTGCGGCTGCGGCGAGAGCTTCACCACCACGGCCGACGCCGCCTGATTGCACGCAACGGCACGGCTTGCCCCTAAGTCGTTGACCTGCCATACTTTCCTGCTCCCGGAGGCCAGCCTGGCCGCCGGTTCCTCGCCCCACCGTGTCCATCCGGGCATCGGGGGGCTGTTCCGTCCGGCTGTTTTCGTGGCCGGACCCACATCCGAAAGGTAAAAACGATGCGTCACTATGAAGTCGTGTTCTTGGTCCATCCGGACCAGAGCGAGCAGGTGCCGGCCATGATCGAGCGCTACAAGGCGCTGATCGAGGGCGGCAACGGCACCATCCACCGTCTGGAAGACTGGGGCCGCCGCCAGCTGGCGTACCCCATCCAGAACCTGGTGAAGGCCCACTACGTCCTGCTCAACATCGAAGCCGACCAGGCCGTGCTGAACGAGCTGGTGGAGAGCTTCCGCTTCAACGATGCGGTGCTGCGCAACCTGGTCATCAAGCGCGATGGCCCGGATACCGAGCAGTCCCTGATCATGAAGAACAAGGACGAGAAGGGCGACAAGCCCGAGCGTGGCGAGCGTCGCCGCCGTGACGACGACGAGGCCGGTACCGAAGCCTCGACCGATTCCGACACCGCCGAAGCCGCCTGAGGAGCACCCCCATGTCCAAGTTCTTCCGTCGCCGCAAGTTCTGCAAGTTCACCGCCGAAGGCGTGAAAGAGATCGACTACAAGGATCTCAACACCTTGCGCCAGTACCTGACCGAGAACGGCAAGATTGTGCCGAGCCGCGTCACCGGCACCAAGTCCCGTTACCAGCGCCAGCTGTCCGCCGCGGTCAAGCGCGCCCGTTTCCTGGCGCTGATCCCGTACACGGACAACCACGACGTGTAATCCAGGACCTCCCCGCACGGGGAGGTTCTTCTTTCCCACTGTCATTCGGACAGCCAATCGCTGCAGGCCCAGCCTGCTAACGAATACGGAGCAATACGATGGAACTGATTCTTCTGCAGAAAGTGACCAACCTGGGCGTCCTGGGCGACAAGGTCAACGTGAAGCCGGGCTACGGCCGCAACTACCTGGTGCCGCAGGGCAAGGCCGTGCCGGCCACCGCCGCCAACGTCGCCGAGTTCGAAGCCAAGCGCGCCGAGTACGAAGCCAAGGCCAAGGCTGTCCATGACGACGCCGAAGCCCGCGCCGCCAAGCTGGATGGCGCCAGCGTCACGATCACCGCCAACGCTGCGACCGAAGGCAAGCTGTTCGGCTCGGTCGGCCCGCGCGATATCGCCGACGCTTTCACCGCCGCCGGCCTGCCGCTCGAGAAGAGCGAGGTCATCATGGGCGAAGGCGCGCTGCGCAACATCGGCGAGTACGACATCGTCGTCAAGCTGCACGCCGACGTGCAGACGACCGTCAAGGTCGTGGTGCAGGCCGAAGGCTGATCCATCCCGCGCATCATCCGTGATGCCGACAGACGGGCGCCGAAAGGCGCCCGTCCTGTTTTGGGATTGGGAGTCTCGGATCCTGAGATGCCCACCGGTTATCCACACACTTATCTGCAACACCCTTGGGCATGGACTGCCTACCATGTCCGGCCGTGCTGGCGTTCGCCCCGCATGCGCCGCAGGAGTTCGTCACGCCCATGTCAGCACGCACCAACTTCCGCCAGGATCCGCACGATTCGCGCATCGAACAGCTGCGCGTGCCGCCGAACTCCATCGAGGCGGAACAGGCGGTGCTCGGTGGTCTGATGCTGGCGCCGGAAGCTTACGACCGCATCAACGACAAGCTGACGCCGAACGATTTCTACCGGCGCGACCACCAGCTGATCTACCGCGCCATCGGCGAGCTGGCCGAACGCAACCGTCCCTTCGATGCGGTGACGCTGGGCGAATGGTTCGAATCTCAGGGCCACATGGAACTGGTCGCCGGCGGCGCCTACCTCGTCGAACTCGCCAGCACCACGCCGTCGGCCGCCAACATCACCGCGTATGCCGAGATCGTCCGCGACAAGGCGGTGATGCGGCAGCTGATCGAGGTCGGCACCGAGATCGTCAACGACGCCTTCCAGCCCGATGGCAAGGAAAGCGACGAGATGCTGGCCGTCGCCGAGCAGAAGGTGTTCGCCATCGCCGAACAGGGCGCGCGCGGACGCACCGACTTCGTGGCGATGAACGACGCGCTGAAGGATGCGTTCGAAGTCCTGCGCGTGCGGTCGGAGAGCGGCGGCACGGTCACCGGACTGCCGACCGGCTACACCGAATTCGACATGATGACGGCGGGCCTGCAGCCTACCGACCTGGTGATCCTGGCCGCGCGCCCGGCCATGGGCAAGACCACGTTCGCGCTGAACATCGCCGAATACGCCGCCATCAAGTCGAAGAAGGCCGTCGCGGTGTTCTCGATGGAAATGTCGGCCGGCCAGCTCGCCATGCGCCTGATTTCCTCCGTGGGGCGCATCAACGCGACGCGCCTGCGCACCGGCCAGTTGGAGGATGAGGACTGGAGCCGCGTGACCAGCGCCATCCGCATCCTCAAGGACCAGGCCAAGGTCTTCATCGACGATACGCCGGGCCTGTCGCCGGACGTGCTGCGGTCCAAGGCGCGCCGGCTGAAGCGCGAACACGACCTCGGCCTCATCGTCATCGACTATCTGCAGCTGATGTCGGTACCCGGCAACAACGAGAACCGCGCCACCGAGATTTCCGAGATCTCGCGCTCGCTGAAGGGCTTGGCGAAGGAGCTCAACGTCCCGGTGATCGCGCTGTCGCAGCTCAACCGCTCGCTGGAAACGCGCACCGACAAGCGTCCGGTGATGGCCGACCTGCGCGAATCCGGCGCCATCGAGCAGGACGCCGACATGATCGTCTTCATCTACCGCGACGATTACTACAACAAGGAAACCTCGCCGGACAAAGGCCTGGCCGAGATCATCATCGGCAAGCAGCGTTCGGGTCCGACGGGTTCGTGCAAGCTGCGGTTCTTCGGCGAATACACGCGTTTCGACAACCTGAGCCACGACAACATCGGTGCGTTCGAGTAGCCGCCGCTGCGGTCCTAAGCCCGGCGCCGCTACAATCGCGGCATGCCAGGACCTGAATTCCCCGACGTGACGGTTCCCGCGGCCGCCCTCCGCCCGGAAGCCAACGACCGACCCACGCGCATCCGCGTGGACCTGGCGGCGATCGGCCACAATTTCCGCGCGCTGCAGGCGCATGCCGGGGCGCCGGTGATGGGCATCGTCAAGGCGAACGCCTACGGGCACGGGCTGGTGCCCGTGGCACTACAGCTGCAGTCCGAGGGCATCGGACAACTTGGTGTCGCGCTGGTCGAGGAAGGCCTGGTCCTGCGGCGTGCCGGCGTGACTGTGCCGATCCTCGTGATGGGGGGAATCCATGCGCCGCAGGTCAGCCAGTTCCTGGCGTGCGATCTGGAAGTGACGGTCTCGTCGATCGCCAAGCTGCGGCAGGTCGAGGCGGCCGCGGAGGCAACCGGGCGCAGGGCGGTAGTGCACCTGAAGATCGACACCGGCATGGAGCGCATCGGCGTGCACAGCGAGAACGCCGGCGCCTTCATCGACGCGGCGGTGTCGTCGCACTGGTGCACGGTAAAGGGCATCTACTCGCACTTGGCCTGCGCGGACGACCCCGCGTCGCCGATGACGCGTGAGCAGTTGCAGCGTTTCCTGCACGCATGCGGACACTTCGACCGGATCGGTGCGCCCATGCCGATCCGGCACCTGGCCAACTCCGGCGGTGTGCTGCACTTTCCCGAGACCTGCCTGGACATGGTGCGACCCGGCATCGCGCTGTACGGCGTGATGCCCGATCCCGCATCGCGGCCGACGGTGGCGCTGCGACCGGCGCTGTCGCTGGTCTCGAAAGTCGTTTACTTCAAGGTGGTCAGGGCGGGCCGGACGGTCAGTTACGGCGCCACATGGACGGCCACGAGCGACACGCGCGTGGTCACCGTGCCGATAGGGTATGGCGACGGTTATCCGCGCTCGCTGTCGTCGCGTGGCGAGGTCCTGGTGCAGGGCGAGCGCCATCCGATCATAGGTCGCGTCTGCATGGACCAGTTCATGGCCGATCTGGGCCCGGGCGGGAGCGCCTACAACGAAGACGAAGTGGTGCTGATCGGCCGGCAGGGCGCCGAAACCATCCCGTGCGAAGCGGTGGCGCAGGCGGCGGGGACGATCCCCTACGAAATCCTCACCGGACTCAATGCCCGCATTCCGCGCGAGTACGGGAACACTGCATCCGCTGCCGGGCCCGTTGCGTAGACGCTGCTGCCCTTGCTAGCGATCCGACTGCATGCCCAACGCTATCGTCTGGTTCCGCCATGACCTGCGCCTGGACGACAACCCGGCCCTGCGGGCTGCGGTGGAGGAGGGATTCACCCCGATTCCGGTTTACGTGCATGCCCCCGCCGAGGAGGGCGAATGGCCGCCGGGTGCCGCCTCGCAGGCGTGGTTGCATCACGCCTTGATGGCGCTCGATGGCGATCTGCGTCGGCGCGGTTCCCGCCTGGTGATCCGGCAGGGATCCAGCGAGCAGGTGCTGCACGACCTCGTCGCGGCATCCGGCGCAACCGCCGTGTTCTGGAACCGGAAGTACGAACCTGCCACGCAGCCGCGCGACGCTGCGCTAAAGAAGGCATTGCGTGAGCAGGGCCTGCAGGCCGACAGCTTCAACGGCAGCCTGCTGATCGAACCCTGGGACATCGCTACCCAGCAGGGCCAGCCGTACAAGGTATTCACGCCTTTCTGGCGGACGGCACTCACCCTGTGGCGCATGCCCGCCCTGTGGAATGCGCCCTCACGGTTGCCGTCCTTCGACGATGGGCACGGCGGCGACCCGCTGGATGCCTTGCGGCTGACGCCGCGACGGGGATGGGATGCGGGCTTCTGGGACGTCTGGACGCCCGGCGAGGCCGGCGCGCGCGACGCACTGGACGTCTTCATCGACGGCGCGCTCAACGGCTACCGCAGCGACCGCGACCGGCCGGACCGTGTCGGTACCTCGCGCCTGTCGCCCCATCTGCACTTCGGCGAGATCGCGCCCTGGCGCATCGTGGCGGAGCTGGAGCGCGTGCGTACCGCCGCCAACAGCGCGGACATGGACGGTTACATCCGTGAGCTGGGCTGGCGCGAGTTCGCTTACCACCTGCTGCACCACTTCCCGCATACCACCACCCAGAACCTCAATCCCCGCTTCGAACACTTTGATTGGGCGAAGGTCGATGCGCGCGCCCTCGATGCCTGGCAGCGGGGCCGCACCGGCGTGCCGATCATCGATGCCGGCCTGCGGGAGCTATGGGCCACCGGCTACATGCACAACCGCGTGCGAATGATCGTGGCCAGCTACCTCACCAAGCACCTGCGCTACCACTGGCTGCAGGGGGCGCGCTGGTTCTGGGACACGCTGGTCGACGCGGACCTGGCCAACAACACGCTGGGCTGGCAATGGACGGCCGGGACCGGTGCCGACGCCGCCCCGTATTTCCGCGTGTTCAACCCGGTGACGCAGGCGGAGAAGTTCGATCCCAAAGGAACCTACATCGCCCGATGGGTGCCGGAACTGGCCGACATCCCCGTACCTGCGCGCTTCGCCCCGTGGCAGACCCCCGAGTTGCTGGCCAAGCGCGGCCGCGGGTACCCGCGCCATCCCATCGTGGACCTGGCCGCCGGGCGCGACGGCGCACTGGCTGCATACCGCAAGACCGGTGACTGAGCCGCGTTGACGCCTTTCGCCGCCGCATGCTTCACTCGGCGCGGGAGAGGAGGGTACGCATGGCCACGAAAAAGGCGTCGGCGAAGCCGCGTCGCGAGCCGATGTCGCGGGTGGACACCGCCTGGTTGCGGATGTGCCGGCCGACAAATCCGATGATGATCACCGGCGTGCTGATGTTCGACGAGCCGATGACGTTGGATCGGCTGAAACAGGTCATCAAGAAGCGCTTCCTCGCCTATCCGCGCTTCCTGCAGAAGGCGGTCGATACGCCGGCAGGCGCTTCGTGGGTGACCGACCCGGACTTCGATCTCGACTGGCACGTGCGCATTTCGGCCCTGCCGGGTCGGCACGATCCGAAGTCGGAGAAGAAGGCCCTCGAGCGCTTCACCAGCCAGATGGCATCGACGCCGCTCGACAAGACCAAGCCGCTCTGGCAGTTCCACCTGATCGAGCGCTACGGCACCGGCTCCGCACTGGTGGCCCGCATCCACCACAGCTACGCCGATGGCATCGCGCTGGTGCAGGTGCTGTTGTCGCTCACCGATACCAGCCGCAAGCCCGACACGGGCAAGGACCTGCGTTCGGCCTGGCTGAAGAAGGACGGCGCGGAGGTCGTGCGCCGCGTCGGCGCCATCGACCGTTACGTGCAGATCGGCGGCAAGGTGCTGGGCAAGGGCATGGAGATGATGCAGGACCCGACGCTGGCGACCATGCTGGCGAAGGAGGGCGGCGAGATCGGTCGCGAGCTGCTGCATGCGCTGTCGCTGTCCGACGATCCACCCACGCTGCTGCGCGGCAAGCTTGGCGTCAGCAAGCGGGTCGCGTGGGCGGAACCGCTGGACCTGGAAGAAGTGAAGGCGGTCGGGCGCGCCTGCGACTGCACGGTCAACGACGTATTGATGGCGGCCGCCGCCGGCGCCCTGCGCAGCTACATGCTGGAGCGCGGCGAACAGCTCGATGGCGTCACCCTGCGCGCCACCGTACCGGTGAACCTGCGTCCGCTGGAGCACGCTCGCAAGCTGGGCAACCACTTCGGTCTGGTGTTTCTGGACCTGCCTGTGGGCGAGGACAACCCGATCCGCCGTCTCGAGCGGGTCGCCGAGTGCATGCGCGACCTCAAGAATTCACGGCAAGCTATTGTTGCCTTTGGCCTTCTTGCGGCACTGGGCATGGCGCCGGCGGCCATCCAGGGCGTGGCGCTCGAGTTGTTCTCGCGCAAGGCGACGGCCGTGGCGACCAATGTGCCCGGCCCGCAGCAGCCGTTGTACATGGGGGGCGCTCGCCTGCGGGACATGATGTTCTGGGTGCCGCAGACGGGGTCCATCGGCCTGGGCATTTCCATCCTGAGCTACAACGGCCGGGTGCATTTCGGGCTGATCGCCGATGCCAAGCTGATTCCGGACCCCGATGCGGTCATCCGCCGGTTCGGTCCGGAATTCGACAAGCTGCTCTATCTGTCGTTGATGGGGGACTGGGAGCAGACGCTGGATGCCCCGGCGGCCCAGGCGTTGGTCGATTGATCCCCGCCGGCACCTGAATGAACAGGGCGCAAATCGCGTGATGTAAACATTTCGCTGGTTAGGCTTGCGCCCCGTTCCATCCGCATGCCACCCAGGAGATACCCATGAACGCGATGCTCAAGACCGGCGCCCTCGCGGCGCTCACCGTGACGATGCTGGGCGGCTGCGCCAGCTACACCGGCCAGACCAATGATCCGAACGATCCCAACCGCACCCGCAATGGCGCGCTGATCGGCGCCGGCATCGGTGCCGTCGCAGGCCTGCTCAGTGGTGGCGATGCCACCGAGCGTCGTCAGCGCGCCCTGGTCGGCGCGGGCATCGGCGGCATCGCGGGCGGCTCCATCGGCGCCTACCAGGACCGCCAGGAAGCCGAACTGCGCCGCCAGACCGCCGGTACCGGCATTGATGTCAGCCGCGATGGCGACGTCATCAAGCTCAACCTGCCGGATGGCGTGACCTTCGACTTCGGCAAGGCCGACCTGAAGTCGCAGTTCTATCCTGCGCTCAACAACGTGGCGGCCACGCTGCGCGAGTACAACCAGACGATCGTGGAAGTCAGCGGCCATACCGACAGCATCGGCTCCGAGGCCGTGAACCAGCGCCTGTCCGAACAGCGTGCGGCGGCGGTCGGCAACTATCTGATCGGCCAGGGCCTGCAGCGCGAGCGTTTCGAGATCGTCGGCATGGGCAAGCGCTATCCCATCGCCAGCAACGATACCGATGCAGGTCGTGCCGCGAACCGTCGCGTCGAGGTCCGTGTGCTGCCGGTCCGTTCGTAAGCACGTTTGCACCTCGCTCTCCGACGGGCCGCCTTTGCGCGGCCCGTCTTCGTTTCAGCGATCCGCGAACGCATCCGTTGCGCGAACCAGCGCATCGGTGATCGCCGGCTCGGTGGCGCCGTGGCCGGCCAGCACCATCTCCAGGCGGGCCTGAGGCCAGGCCTGTGCTAGGTCCCAGGCACTGCGCGGCGGGCAGATGATGTCGTAGCGGCCTTGTACGATCACACCGGGCAGGTGGCGGATGCGGTCAATGTCGCGTAGCAACTGTCCATGCGCGAGAAAGGCGTTGTGGCGGAAGTAATGCGCTTCGATCCGCGCCTTGGCCAGGACCTTGGCGGGATCTTCATCCGACGTGGCATCCGGCTCGTGCAGCAGCGTGGCCGCACCGTCTTCCCAGCTCAGCCACGCCTGTGCGGCGGCCATGGCGATGGCCGCGTCGGGATCGTCCATGCGACGCCAGTACGCTTCGATCATCGTGCCGCGCTCGCCCGCCGGGATATGCGCCTCGTAGCGCGCCCAGCGTTCCGGAAACACCCAGCGCGCCCCGCCGTCGGCCTCGTTGAACCAGCGGTTCTCCTCTTCGCGGCCGAGGTAGACGCCGCGCACGATCACGCCTGTCGCACGCGCGGGGTGCGCCTGCGCGTAGGCCAGCGCCAGCGTCGAACCCCACGAGCCCCCGAATACCAGCCAGCGCTCGATTCCCGCGAGCGCACGCACGGCTTCGATGTCCGCGACCAGGTGCGCGGTGGTGTTGTCGCGCAGCTCGCCGAACGGCGTCGACTGGCCGGTACCGCGCTGGTCGAACAGGACGATGCGGTAGCGTGCCGGATCGAAGAAGCGCCGATGCACCGGCGACAGGCCCGCGCCCGGGCCGCCGTGCAGGAAGATCACGGGGATGCCGTCCGGATTCCCGCATTCCTCCACATGGAGCGTGTGCAGGGCATCGACGGCAAGCCGGTGCGTGCGGTACGGCGCGATCTCGGGATACAGCGTGCGCATGGGCAGGGGTCCTTGCGGGGTGTCCGAGCATAGCCAGCGACGCCCCGTCCGTCAGCCCGCATCGGGCGCGCGTGTCAACCCGTTTCCCGCGCGGCCATCCGTTGCCACAATCCGGGTCCCACCCGATCCATCGGGTTCTCCAGCACCGGACGCAATGCAAGACCGTACGCCCCAGATCGCCCAGCACATCGCCGCCACCATCGCCGCCGCGATCGGCGCCCAGACCGCGCAGGCCAAGGCCGCCATCGCGCTGCTCGATGAAGGCGCCACCGTGCCCTTCATCGCCCGCTACCGCAAGGAAGTCACCGGCGGGCTCGACGACACCCAGTTGCGCAACCTCGAAGTGCGCCTGACCTACCTGCGTGAGCTGGAAGACCGTCGCGCCGCCGTGCTCGCCAGCATCGACGAGCAGGGCAAGCTGACCGACGAACTGCGCGCCGAGATCGAGGGCGCCGACAGCAAGGCGCGGCTGGAAGACCTCTACCTGCCGTACAAGCCCAAGCGCCGCACGCGTGCGCAGATCGCGCGCGAAGCCGGCCTGGAGCCGCTCGCCGACGGCCTGCTTGCCGATCCCACACAGGTGCCGGAGGTCGCGGCCGCCGCGTATGTCGATGCCGACAAGGGCGTGGCCGATGCGAAGGCCGCCCTCGACGGTGCGCGCGCCATCCTGATGGAGCGCTGGGGCGAGAACGCAGCACTGGTGGGCGAACTGCGCGCCTGGATGACCGATGTCGGCGTGATCCGCGCCAAGGTCGCGCAGGGCAAGGAGAACGAAGGCGCGAAGTACCGCGATTATTTCGACCACGCCGAGTCGCTGGCGAAGATCCCCTCACACCGCCTGCTTGCGCTGTTCCGTGCGCGTCGCGAAGAGATCCTGTTGCTCGATCTCGACCCCGGCATGGAGGCCGAGGCGGGCCACCTGCAGGCCGAGGGACGCGTGGCCGTGCATGCCGGCGTGTCGGCGCAGGGCCGCGCCGCCGACAAGTGGTTGCTGGATGCCTGCCGCCTGACGTGGCGCGCCAAGCTGCACATGCACCTGCTGCTGGACCTGTTCAACCAGGCGCGCGAGAAGGCCGAAGCCGAGGCCATCGCGGTGTTCGGCGACAACCTGAAGGATCTGCTGCTGGCCGCGCCTGCGGGGCCGAAGGCCGTGCTCGGCCTCGACCCGGGCCTGCGCACCGGCGTGAAGGTCGCGGTGGTGGACCGCACCGGCAAGCTGGTCGACCACGCCACCATCTATCCGCACGAACCCAAGCGCCAGTGGGATCAATCGATGCACGTGCTGCGTGCGCTGTGCGCCAAGCACAAGGTGGACCTGATCGCGATCGGCAACGGCACCGCCAGCCGCGAAACCGACAAGCTCGCGGGCGACCTGATCAAGCAGGCGCCGGAACTGAAGATGGACAAGATCGTCGTCAGCGAGGCGGGGGCGTCGGTGTACTCGGCATCGGAGTTCGCGTCGAAGGAATTCCCCGATCTCGATGTCAGCATCCGCGGTGCGGTGTCGATCGCGCGCCGTCTGCAGGATCCGCTCGCGGAGCTGGTGAAGATCGAGCCCAAGGCCATTGGCGTGGGCCAGTACCAGCATGACGTGGACCAGTTCCGCCTGGCGCGCGCTCTCGATGCGCGGGTGGAGGACTGCGTGAACGCCGTGGGCGTGGACGTGAACACCGCTTCGGCCGCCTTGCTGACGCGCGTGTCCGGCCTCTCGTCGACAGTGGCGGAGAACATCGTGCGCTTCCGCGACGAGCATGGTGCGTTCCGCACGCGCAAGGCGCTGCTCGGCGTGCCACGCCTGGGCGAGAAGACCTTCGAGCAGTGCGCCGGCTTCCTGCGCATCGCCGATGGCGACGAGCCGCTGGATGCCTCGTCCGTGCATCCGGAAGCCTATCCGGTGGTGGAGCGCATCCTGGCTGGTAGCGGCCGGCAGGTGAAGCAGATCGTGGGCGACATCGTCTTCCTGCGTGGAGTGAAGCCCGAGCAGTACACCGACGAGAAATTCGGCGTACCGACCATTCGCGACATCCTGAAGGAGCTGGAGAAGCCCGGTCGCGATCCGCGTCCCGAATTCAAGGCAGCGCGCTTCGCGGACGGCGTGGAGGACATCAAGGACCTGCGCGAGGGCATGATCCTGGAAGGCGTGGTCAGCAACGTGGCTGCGTTCGGTGCGTTCGTCGACATCGGCGTGCACCAGGACGGCCTGATCCATATCTCGGCGCTTGCCGACCGCTACGTGAAGGACCCGCGCGAGGTGGTGAAGGCGGGCGATATCGTCAAGGTCAAGGTGCTGGAGGTCGATGTGGCCCGCAAGCGCATCGCGCTGACCCGCCGCCTGGACGACGCGCCCGCGCCGCAGGCGCCGCGCGAGGCCCGCAACAGTGACCCGCGTCCACCACGCGGACCGGACCGCGGCAATCCGCGCGACCCGCGGCGTGGTCCGGTACCCGCGAAGACGACCGCTGCGCCGGCGGACAACGCGCTGGCCGCGGCGTTCGCCCGCGCCCGCGACAAGTCCTGATCCAGCCGCGGGACACCGGCATAGGCCGATGTCCCGCGTTCCCGCTCAGCGCTTCTTGCGCGGCTTCTGCCCCGCGGTGATCTTCGACACCGAGGCCAGCAGCTCCGCCGACGCGACCATGGACTCCATCGCGCGCTGCAGGCCGGCATGCGCACCTTCCCGCAGCACCTTCTCGATCTGATCGCCTTCCAGCTTGCGCACCGTCTTCTCGTCGGGCTCCGGGAAGGCTTCGCGCAGGGCCACCAGCGCGCTGCCGATGGCGATGTCGAACAACTGCGTGCCATCCAGCCATTCCACGCCATCGAACTTCTCCCGCAGCGGATCCGGTTCGGGCCACCACGGATCGATCTCGGGGATCAGCGGCGGCAGGCGTTCGTACAGCAGGTCGAGCGCAAGCCGGACACCCTGGCAACGGCCAGCGAAGCGACCAAGCACGTCGCGCGCATGCTGGCCGATCAGGCGGATTGCGCCCAGGTCGAGCTTGGCCAGCGGAATGTCGGTCGTGGTCAGTACCGCTTCCATCACGCGTTCGTCCCACAGCAGCGTCCAGTACAGGCGCGAGTTCATGCAGCGGATGCGCTCGGGCCGCGACAACCACACCGCGAGGTTGCGGTAGTAGGACTTGATCTCCTCGAAATGCGCCTGCCCGCTGGCCGACGACAGGAAGCCGTTGCGCCACACATTCCCGGGCGTCAGGCCGCTGTCGTTGAACAGGCCGATCAGGTTGACGTTGACGAAGTGGTGCCAGGTCGCATCGGTGACCACGCGGCCGATGCCGGCGCGGTGGCCGTCGTAGGCGCAGATGCCGCCGAAGGTCTGCGACTGGGTCGGCTGCTTTCCGCCGGAACGCGTGCCGCCGAGCACGCTGTTCCAGGAGACAAGCTCGGGCAGGGGGCGCGGGCCGCCGTCGGTGGCGGCGGGATACTCCGCGCCCAGCGCACCACCGAAGTTGAGGTTCGCGCCTGTCGACGTCGGCTCGAGGCATTCGCCTTCGTGGGGATGATCGGGCATCACGCGGATTACGCCGCGCGGGCCGCACAGCAGCGGGTGCGGGTAGGTGTAGCGGAACAGCCCGTTGCGCCGCGAGTACATGCGCGGCTGGATGGTCTGTGGCACATCGTCGGACTGGTCTTCGAAGGAAGACACGCCCGGCGGCCGGTTGGTGTCGTTGCGACGAGGCCCGGCCATGCTGACTTCGTCTTCGCCGCCGCTCGTGGATTCCCAGCGGCGCATGCCGCGGGCGCGCGGGATCGCATGGCACAGCGCCTTGCCCAACGCGCCGTGGTCGCCGGTGGCGAACACGCCCCCGCCGGCATTCATGAACTGCGTCAACGCGCGCAGCTCGTTGTCGGACAGTCGATCCGACGGATACCCGGCGCCACGGGTGCCGCCGTAGCCGGTGCTGATGCCGAACAGGAAGACCGCGTCGTACATGGCGGTGCCGAAATGCGCGGCATTGTCGAACTTGAAGGACGGGATGCGCTGGGCGATGCGTGTTTCGGCGGACATCAGCTGGCTGCCGGCCACGCTGTTGATATGCGCCAGCGTGATCTCGAAGCG
Organism: uncultured Pseudoxanthomonas sp.; assembly: GCF_947498795.1. Lineage (NCBI taxonomy): Bacteria > Pseudomonadati > Pseudomonadota > Gammaproteobacteria > Lysobacterales > Lysobacteraceae > Pseudoxanthomonas > uncultured Pseudoxanthomonas sp. The sequence continues at coordinate 1,203,155 of NZ_CANMLQ010000001.1, forward strand.
TGCATGGCGTCCCGGCATGGCGAGCAGCGAGCGCACGAAGGTGGACAGGCCGAAATCGCCTTCGGAGAAGTCCAGGCCGCCATCGGCGACCAGCAGCAGCTTGACGGTGCAGGGACGGAGGAACGGCCAGTAGATCTCGGGGTTGATGCGCCAGTCGTCGCGGAAGCGTTCGCGCAGTTCCAGGTGACGCAGGTTTTCTATCGTGAGGGGTGTATCGATGATGGGCATGGTGCTGTCCTTGGCTGGTTGGCTGAGGATCCCTCCTGCACCAGGAACAACGCCGCGTCATGGGTGCGACGGACACACGCGGGGGCGTTACGCCCCGTGTTCATGAAAAATCAGGGTTTTCCTACCTCATCGGCGATGCGATGCGCACGTTCGACGTCATGGCGCTGCGTAGCCCGCAAGGTAGCGGTTCAGGCCGTCCGCGCGCAGTCGCGTCGCTGCGGCTGTCCAGTCGACCGGCGCTCCGCGCTTCAGCGCCTCGAGGGTCGCCACGACCGACAGTTCGACTTCCGGCAGGCCCGCAGCGCCCGCTACGTTGCGGCGCTGCTCGATGGCATCGAACAGCACGGCATTGGCTTCTGCATAGGTCAGGGGTGCCGTGATGCCATGCGCGGCGCGCCACGCGGGAGTCTCAAGCACTGCGTTGACGTGCGACAGGATCAGCCACGTTGCGCGGCCGATCAGCTTCAGATTGCCGGGCTGCACGCTGGTCATCGTGTTGCCGACCACGCGTCCGCGCTTGGCCATCACGCCGGTGGAGTGCGCATTGAGCAGCATCTTCAGCACGATGGTCTGGTTGAGCTCGAACGCATCGCGCTGCGGCACCGTCACTGCGATCACCGGCACGTCACGGGGCAGGGCGTCAAGATCGCGCAGCACGTCCGGTGCGAGCGGCCGCGCCGACACGGACACAAGCACCAGCTCGGCGCCTGCCGCTGCGGCGGCGTCGAGCCATCGGCTGTTCGCCTGCGCGTGCGGTTCGTCGCCCAGCAGGATCAGCGCACCGGAATCGCCCGCCGCCGGTGCATTGCGCTGCATGTTGGCCGGTGAGTACGACAGATCGTAGAGCGCCTGCTGCTCGTCTCCCGCGTTGGCCAGCCCCCGCAACGCGGCTTCCCGCAGATACGGATCGTGTATGCCGTGCTCGAACGGCGGAAGGTACAGCGCCTTGTCGAGGCCGTGGAATGGCCGGTGCAGCAACGCCTGCCACGCCTGTGCGCCATCGGTCGCGGGCGTCCATACCTGGATCCAGGAGCGGCGCTCGGTCGCGTTCACCGGATCGAGCGGGCCGAGCCGGAAGGTCGGCGCCCGTTCGGTCACGTCGACGAACACCGGCATGAGTGCGCGCGTGGCCAGGTAGGTCGCACGTCGGCCGTTCGCATAGCTCCGGGCTTCGCGGTCGGTCCAGGCGGCGAGTTTCGGCGCGGCGGCCGCGGCGGTCTGCTGCAGCGTGGCGAAGCCGCGCAGGCGATCGCCGATGCCGGCGTCGTTGAAGCCGAGCGAGGCGAGTTCGCCGGGCGAAAGTACGTCGCGCAGCAACGCACGCGTCGCATCTTCCAGCACCACGCCCAGCACATACAGGCTGGTGGTGGTGGCCTGCATGCGCGTGGACCCGGTGATCGCCTGGGGTCCGGTCGGCAACGGGATCTTGGTGATCCGCGGATCGTCCAGCACGCGGCGGCTGCGTTCGAACGGCCGCAGTACCGCATCGGGATTGTTGTAGACGAACCAGGTGCGTCGTGCGTCGGCGCCGGCCTGGTCGGCGGCCGCCAGCGCGGTGCCGATCACGGCGGAGGTTTCGCCCCCTTCGGTGACGGCGAAGACCAGGTCGCCGGGCCGGATGTCGTTGTCCTGCAACTGCAGGCGGCCGATCTCGGGGATGTCCTCGAAGCCTTCCAGCGAGGCGATCAGGGCGCGGTCGCCACCGGTGATCTCGCCGCGCACGCGCTCGCCCAGGCCCCGATAGCGGGCCTCGATCTTCGCCATGACGGGCGAGCGGGCTGTGCGTTGCCAGAACGGGCGCCAGAGGCCGCTCTCGATGGTTTCGGCCAGGCGTCCCGTCGAACCGGTGCCGTAGAAGTACAAGCGATGGCCTTCCCGCAGCGCGCGGGTGATCTCGCGCGATGCGGCTTCCAGGGTCGCCAGCCGGGCAGGGTCGTCGGCCACTCCCTGCAGCGCAAGCGCGATGTCTTCGTCCACCGCCAGCAGCGAGGCGAGGCCATCCGCGGTGTCGGCGGCGATGCGCGTGCTCAGGTCGACGCTGCGCGGATGCCGCTGTTCGGTGAGCAGGCTGTGCAGCTGGAACTGCTGCTTGTTCGCCACGAAATCCTGCGACTGCGCCGAGGGCGCCACGCCGAGCCTGTTCGGTGCGGACTGCGATGCTGCAGGGGCCAGCACGCCGGCCATGACAAGGAAAGACATGCTGCGCATGATGCGTTTCGCCGTACGGGACATCGGATCCCTCACTGACAACGGAAGACGGCGTCGGTACCGGCGACTTTCGCGCGGCGCCCGACGCAGGCTGCTATCGTCGTGACAACGATAGCAAACGGTGATGACACTATGGCTCGGTTCCGTCGTCCGCTGCACGCTGCACTGCGCGCGTCCCGCACCTTCGCCGCGCGGGCGCTGCTGTGCCTGGCCTGCGCGGCGCCCGGTGCCGTCGCGCTGGCCGGCGACGATGCGCTTCCTCGGCTCGGCATCGACGTGCTGCTGGAACAGCGGCTGGACCTGTTGCGCGGCAAGCGGGTGGCCCTGGTGACCAACGCCACGGGCGTGGACCGCCAGTTGCGCAGCGATATCGATCGTCTTGCCGCCCATCCCGACGTCGCACTGGTCGCCCTGTTCGGCCCCGAGCATGGCGTGCGTGGCGATGTACAGGCGGGCGACAAGGTCGCCTCGTCGCGCGACCCCGGTACCGGCCTGCCGGTGCACAGCCTGTATGGCGAACACCGTGAGCCGACGGCGGCGATGCTGGCCGGCATCGACGTGATCGTGTTCGACATCCAGGACGTGGGCACGCGCTTCTATACCTATCCCTACACGCTGGCGGGGGTGATGCGGGCGGCGAAGCGCGGCGGCATCCCGGTCGTCGTGGCCGACCGTCCCGACCCCCTTGGAGGCCTGCGGGTGGAGGGGCCGGTCCTGGATCCCTCGCTGGCCTCGTTCGTCGGCCTGTTCCCGATTCCGCTGCGCCACGGCATGACGCTGGGCGAACTGGCCCTGCTGTTCAACACCGAATTCGGTATCGGCGCGGACCTGCATGTCGTGGCGATGGAGGGGTGGCGGCGCGGCGAGGAGCCGCTGCGCGAGGCGCTGCCCTGGGTACCGCCGTCGCCGAACATGCCGACGCCGGACACGGCGCTCGTCTATCCCGGCCTGGGCCTGCTGGAAGGCACCAACGTGTCGGAAGGGCGGGGCACCACGCGTCCGTTCGAAATGCTGGGTGCGCCGTGGGTGGATGCACGCGCGCTCGCCGACCGCCTCAACGCCCTGCGACTGCCGGGTGCGCGTTTCCGTGCCGCCTGGTTCACGCCCTCGTTCTCGAAGCATGCGGGCCTGGCATGCGGCGGGGTACAGGTGCACATCACCGACCGCGCTGCCTTCCGCCCCGTGCGCACGGGCATTGCGGTGCTGAAGGCGTTGCACGAGCAGCATCCGAAGGATTTCGCCTTCCTGTCCGGCGACCCGCCATTCTTCGACCGGCTGTCCGGCGTGCCGTGGCTGCGCGAGGCGATCCTGCGCGGCGATGCCATCGAAGCGATCGAGGCCCGCTGGACGCCGGAGCTCCGGCAGTTCGAGAGGCTGCGGCAGCGGTATCTGCTGTATGCAGAGGCCGCGCAGTAGCCGCATTCTCAGCCTGGACATGCCGTGCGCGCGACGTCAGGGGCGATGGCACGACGCCGGTCGTTCGTCGCGCTTCACACCGGATGACACCCTCAGGCGCGGCGCTTCCGGGTTCGACTGCGGCCGGCGGGCTTGGCGCCTTCGGCAACGCCAGGCGTCAGCGCGGCGAGTGCGTGCTGCATCTGCTCCAACGACGACAGGGTGTCGGCATAAGCGATGAAGTGCTGCAGGTAGTCCGGAGAAACGTCGCGCATCAGGTGCAGGGCGCGGTGGACGAGGGTGGCCGAATTGAGCGGGCCGGCATCGGCAGGCAGGTCCTCGAGCGTGGCGCGCAGCTGGCTGTCCGTGCGCACGCGTGTCCACAGGCGGCGGGCTTCGTCGAGTACGGGCGGCGCCTGGCCCGGTGAAGGCGCGTCGGCGCAGGCGATCGGCGTGCGCTGTTGCAGGGCAGCCGCGAGCGTCCGCAGTGCACGCGCGCCATCATCCCGCATGCGTGCGGTGGCCGCGCGCGGCGACCAGGCATCGAGGTCGTCGGCGTAGGACGCGATCAGATCCGACAGCCGTGCATCGAGCAGGCGGCGGGCTTCGCCTTCGTGCGCACGGGCACGCGAGGCGAGCGCATCGATGAAGGCGAAACGCATGGGGTCCATGCGGTCGGCGCCGCGCATGCGCCACGCCTGCAACCGGGCCGGCGCGGAGAGCGCGTCACCGTCCATGCGGGGCGACGTCGCGCTTGGGGGGGCGGGGGATCGGGGCGATCTCCACGCGGCGGTTGCGCGCGCGGCCTTCGTCGCTGTCGTTGGGGCTCACCGGTTGTTCCGCACCGAAGGCGGCGGCGAATACCGATCCAGAGGGCACGCCCTCGGCGATCAGCGTGCGGGTGACCGTCAGCGACCGCTGTGCCGACAGTTCCCAGTTGTCGGCGAACTGGCGGTTGTTGCCGCTGACCTGGCGATCGTCGGTGAACCCGCTGACCATCAGGATTTCGTCGCGCGTACGCAGGTAGCCCGCGAGCGGTGCCGCAAGCCCCTTCAGCAGCTCGCGCCCCTCCGGCTGCAACTGGTCCGAGTTCAGGGCGAATAGCACGTTGCCGCGGATACCGATGCGGCCGTCTACCAGCGTGACGCGCCCTTCGGCCAGCGGTTCCGCAAGTGCCTCTTCCAGCGCCTTGCGCTGCTGGGCCTCCAGCTCGCGCCGGCGCACTTCCTCGTCCAGCCGTTGCGACAACTGCGCCTGCACGGCGATCACGCCGACCAGCACGAGTACGAAGGCGCCCAGCAACACCGACATCAGGTCGCCGAAGCTCGCCCAGACGGGCGCGCCGAGGTCGGCGTCGTCTCCGGTTTCGACGCTCACGCGGCTTCCGCCGGCTGTGCGCCGCCCAACTGCTGCAGGTCGAGGGTGATCTGCCGCTGTGCGGCCAGGCTGAGATCGATGACTTCGCGCGCCTGCGCCACGTAGTAGGCCAGTTGGTCGTCGCTGCGCGCCAGCGACCGGTCGAGCGCGCCTTCGATGCCCTGCAGGCGATCCAGCAACGCTTCGTTGGACTGGCCGAACCGCTGCACGGCGGTGCCGAGCGCGTCGCCCAGGCTGGCCACTTCGGTGGCGCCCGCGGCGATCTGGGCGGCGATGCCGCCGAGTTTGTCCGTTTCGGCTTCGACACGATCGGTGAAGCGGGTGCCGACGCGATCGAGGAGGTCGGCCGAAGTGGCGACCAGGGCATCGATGGCGCCGCGCTGCTCGGTGGAGGCGTGGTTCACCGCATCGAGCAGCGTCTGCAGCGTTTCCATCAGCTGGTTGCGTTCCTGCAGCATGGCGGTGTCGCGGACCATGCTGTCGGACAGCGTTTGGCGAAGCTCGGCGATGACGTCGGCGGCGGCGCGCGGGGCTTCCGAAGCCGCCTGCACCAGCTGTGAGATCTCGGCGATGGTCTGCGTGGCATGCGACTGGGCCTGGGCGGTGATCTCGTGCGACGTGCGTGCCAGAGCATCGCCGATGTCCTGCTGCAGGCGGACGGTCTGCGCGCCGGCCTGTTCCCATTGCGCCTGCAGCGAGGCGCCGGTGGAGGCCAGCCTTTCCGCCCAGATGGCCAGACGCGCCTCGTCCTGCGACGCCAGCGCTTGCTGTACGGCGACGTGGGAGTGGCCGATGGCGTCCAGCAACTGGCTCGCATGGCGCTGTACGTCTGCGACGTGGGTAGCCAAGGCCTGCTCGTGGCGTGCGGCGATACCGGCGCTGGCGGCGTCCTGTCGCGCCAGTGCCTGGTCCCAGCGGTCCGACAGGGTCGCGGCGTTCTGCTGGAACTGCGCCGCAACACCTTCGATCAAGGCGGACGAGCGCGCTTCGAACGTGCCCGACAGTCGCTCGGTCAGCGCCCGCATCTCGTCGGTGAGCGCCGCATTGGATCGCTGCTGCTGCGCGATGGCGGTGGTCCAGGTCGCCGCCGCGGCGGCGTTGGCGGCATCGAAGCCCGCGTTCAAGCCGTCAAGTTGGCGCTGCACCGCCTGCGTGACGGTCGCCTGCATCGCGCTGCTCTCGCGCGCCAGACCCGCCAGAGTGGCCTCGGTACTCGGTTGCAGCGCGGCCACGACGGCGCGTGCGCTCGCGTCGACGCCGTTCTTCAGCACGCCTTCCAGCGTGCTGGCCAACTGCGCCTGCGCGGCTTCGGTGCGGTGATGGAAATCGCTCTGGCTGGCCATCAGCCGCTCGCCGGCGGCGGCGTTCTGCGTTTCGATCGACGCGACCATCGCCTGCAGGCGTTCGACCAGGTCCGGCATCAGCGCAGCCTGCTGTTGCAGCAGGCGGAAGGATTCTTCGCGCTTGAACGACTGCGAGTGGACATGCAGCGACGTCGCGATCTCGGCATCCAGCAGGTGCACGGCCTGCAGCCGCTCGCGCCGGCACAGGGCGGCCAGCAGCCCGAGCACGGCAGACGTGGCCACGCCGGCGATGGACGTACCGAACGCGAAACCCAGTCCCTTGACCGGTGCGGCCAGCGAACCGCGGATCGCATCGATGTCGGTCGCGCTTTCCAGCGCCAGACCGGTACCGCGCAGCGTTGCCATCATGCCCAGCAGCGTGCCCAGCATGCCCAGCAGCACCAGCAGCCCCACCAGATAGGGTGTCAGTGCCGGAGCGGGCAACGCGGTGCGCTCGCCCTCGATGCGCTGGCGCACCGAGGGGCGCAGGCTCGCCGGCAACGAGGCCAGCCAGGTCGACAGGCCATTGCCGGCGGTGGACGTATCCGCCACCGCGCGCCGCAACGTGTCCGTCGCCTGGCGGTAGCGGTGCAGTTCCAGCGCGCCCGCGGCATAGCACAGGCCGATCACCAGGGTGACCACCACGCCGAGTGCGTGCGTGCCGATATACCCGATCCCGATCCAGGCGACGATGGCAAGACCCAGCAGGAACAGGGCGGCGGGAAACAGATGTCGGTTCATGGTGTTCCGGAAGCGTGCGAAGAACGAAGCGCGGCGAGCAGCGCGTCGATGGGATGGAAGCGGACATCCAGCTCGGCGAGGAGAATGTCCTGCAGGTCGCGGCGGAAGGTGGCGAGCCAGGTGGCGTCTGTCGAGGCGGCGGCGCCCCTCAGTCGATCAAAATGCTGGCAGAGCAGGGCCGGGGTCGCCGCCAGCAGTGCCTGCTCCCGCGGACTTAGCGTCGTCTCCATCACGGCATCGACCTCGGCCAGCCGCGCCTGTGTCGCCGTGCCCGCCGCCAGTGCATCACGCAATCTCCCGCGCAACTGGCCGGTCGTCGCCTGCATCGCGCGCTGGAGGTCCAGGCAATGGCGACGGAAAGGCGCGACATCCTCCCCCGGCCATGTGTCGAGTCGGTCAGTGCGCATGATGGCACCCCGCAAGGTCGCCCGCGCGCGCGCGCAGGCGGTCGCCTCGTCGTCGAACCGGACCGTGCGGTCTTCGGTGACCGGCGTTCCATCCAGCGCGCGGGACAGCGCGATGGCACGGTTCCAGTCGAGCCATTTGCCCAGCCTCTCCGACAGGGAGGGCGCAGGCGAGGTCGGGTCGAGATCGCCCAGCCGGGCGAGTCGTCGGACGAAGGCGGGGGCCGAAACGGCCCTCCGTTGCTGCGGTGAAGCCACGAAGACGCTCAAAAAAGACGACGATTTTACAGGATGCGCCAAGCCCGCTGGCCGGTAAGACGCCCAATCTGAGGCGAGGGCCCTGCCAGAGACAAAGAAAAAGCCGGGACCTTGCGGTTCCGGCTTCTCTTCAAATGGTGGAGGTGGGCGGAATTGAACCGCCGTCCGAAGGCACTCCATCCCCGGTACTACATGCTTATCCCGCCGTTGGATCTCGTCCTGCGACAGCACGGTGGGCGAAGCGCACCGCAGGACCAGCCTGTTCTAGGTTGACCGGGTGCTGACAGGCAGCCACTCCCGGCGATTCCGTGATAATGACCTTACGCTGCGAGCACGGACACAAGCAGTTTCAGGGCTTACGCCTTAAGCGGCGAGAGCGTAGTTGTCGTCGTTGGCAACTAGAGTTTTGCCGCTGGATTTACGAGGAAAGCTGCCCCCTCGGCATGCACCAGGCAACTTCGCAACCCCCGTCGAAGCCAGTGCACCCCCGGGAGTCAGAAACGTCCTGACGAATAGCAGTGTAGGGCCGGCTACCTCGCTTCACAAGGCGCAGCGACGGCGATGTTCAGCCTCGTGAGGCCAAGCCCCCTGGTAAGGGGGCGAATTCGCGCGTCAGCGCGAATGGGGGATCGGAAGCAAGCGTTGGGGCCCGAGATTCGCGTAGCGAATCTTGGGATTCCATCGCGTTGTGCGATGAAATCACGCATCCTTGTTGTGCCGGCGCATGACACGGGACTTCTCGCGGGCCCAGTCGCGGTCCTTCTCGCTGGCGCGCTTGTCGTGCGTCTGCTTGCCCTTGGCCAGTGCCAGTTCGGCCTTCACCTTGTTGCCTTTCCAGTACAGCGACGTCGGCACCAGGGTGTAGCCGTCGCGCTCGACCTTGCCGATGAGGCTGTCGATTTCGTTCCGGTGCAACAGCAGTTTGCGCGTGCGCCGATCGTCGGCGACCGTGTGGCTGGATGCCTGGATCAGCGGGGTGATCTGCGCACCGAACAGGAAGATTTCGCCCTGCCGGATGATGGCGTAGGCCTCGGTGATGTTGGCGCGGCCCGCGCGGATCGCCTTGAGTTCCCAGCCCTGAAGGGCGAGGCCCGCTTCGTGCCGCTGCTCGAGGTGGTACTCGTGACGGGCGCGCTTGTTCAGCGCGATCGTGCCCGTTGCTTTATTCTTGTCCGGTTTCTTTGCCATCCTTCCTATTGTCGCCGAAGGCGGAACCCTACGCGAGCCACATGCACACGATCCGCCGCAGCGCCCTGGTCGAACACTCGGCCACCCGGATGTTCGACCTGGTCAACGACGTGGCGGCCTACCCGCGCCGTTTCGACTGGTGCAGTGCGGCCGAGCTGAGGGAGCAGGGCGACCAGCGGCTGGTCGCGCGGCTGGACCTTGGGTTCGGCTCGCTGAGGACCTGGTTCACCACCGAGAACGTGCTGGACCGCCCGCACCGCATCGACATGAACCTGGTGGATGGGCCGTTCCGCAAGCTGCACGGGCGCTGGGATTTCCATGCACTGGACGAATCCGCCTGCAAGGTCACGCTGACGCTGGAGTTCGAGCCGTCGAGCCGGTTGCTGGCCCCGGCGATGGCGCTGGGTTTCCAGGGACTGGCCGACCGAATGGTGGACGATTTCGTGCGCGCCGCCGATCGCGGTGAATGACGTGCGGGTGGAGGTGATCCGGGCATGGCCGCACCGGTTCGACTCCGTCGTGCTCAGCCTTCCGCCCGGTGCCACCGTAGCGGATGCGGTTTCAGCCAGCGGATTTGCCGAAGCCGCTCATCCGGCCGTGGCGATCCATGGCGTGATCGCGACGCCGGACACCGTGCTCAACGACAACGACCGCGTGGAAGTGCTGCGGCCGTTGCAGACCGATCCGAAGGAAGCGCGCCGTCGTCGGGCGCGCGGCTAGGCGACGCCTCAGCGGCGGCGGCCCTTCTTCTTTTCCTTGGCGAGGTTGGGGCCGAACTTGCGCACGTCTCGCGAAAGTTGCAGGTCCGCCTCGGGGAAATACTCGCCCTCCCAACTGGCGAGCGTGTCGCCATTGAAGATCAGGGTGAGGTTCTTGATGTCGGTCGTGCCGCGGCGATTGGTGCGGTTGCTCGCGGTGTAGTCCCAGCGGTCGGCATGGAACGGGTCGGCGATCGACGGACTGCCGAGCAACGACTGCACCTGCTGCTTCGTCTGCCCGGCCTGCAGCTGGTCCACGGCCGTTTTCTCGATCAGGTTGCCCTGGTAGATCGGCTGCTTGTAGAGGATGCCGCAGCCAGCGGTGGCGGAAGCGAGAACGGCAACCAGCAGGAATTTGCGCATTGGGACAGGTACGGTGGGAAACCGGGCCGATGATACACTCCCCCGGACCGCCGCAACCGAGCTTCAGGCAGCTGGCGCTAAACCGAGAGTGAACGGAGACGCCATGGAATCGCAGGACCTTCGCAAAGTCGGCCTCAAGGTCACCCATCCACGCATGCGCATCCTGGAATTGCTGGAACAGAAGAACTCCCAGCATCATCTGAGCGCGGAAGACATCTACCGGCAGCTGCTGGACCATGGCGACGAAATCGGGCTGGCGACGGTGTATCGGGTCCTGACCCAGTTCGAGGCCGCCGGCCTGGTGCTGAAGCACAACTTCGAAGGCGGACAGGCCGTGTACGAACTGGATCGCGGCGGTCACCACGACCACATGGTCGACGTGGATACCGGCAAGATCATCGAATTCGAAAGCAGCGAGATCGAGAAGCTGCAGCGCGAGATCGCCGCCAAGCACGGCTACGAGCTGGAAGAGCACTCGCTGGTGTTGTACGTGCGGAAGAAGCGCTGACAGCTGGAGATTTTCCGGCTCGGGATGTGGAAGCGACGTAAGTCGCGAAGCGGCATCGGCGGGGCCTGATCGCGACCTGCGTCGCTCCCACAGTAGGCAGCCGGGCTGTCAGACCGCGTTCGCCAGCAGCCGCTTGGCCGCCGCGTGGGCTTCCTTGCTGACCTCCACGCCGCCCAGCATGCGCGCGAGTTCCTCTTCACGCTGCTTCGCTCCCAGCTTCTCGACCGCGCTTTGCGTCATGCCGTCCACCGGGGCCTTGCTGACCCGGTAGTGCGCGTGTCCCTGCGCCGCGACCTGCGGGAGGTGGGTGACGCACAGCACCTGCCGTTGGGTCCCTAGCGCCCGCAGCTTCTGTCCAACGATCTCGGCGACCGCGCCACCGATGCCGGTGTCGACTTCGTCGAAGACCATGGTCGGCACGGCGTCCACCCCGAGCGCAGCCACTTCGATCGCCAGCGAAATGCGCGCGAGTTCGCCGCCCGAAGCCACCTTTCGCAGCGGGCGCGGCGGCTGCCCTGCATTGGCCGAGACCAGGAATTCGACCCGCTCGGCGCCGGCAGGATCGGGGCGATCGCCTTCCTGGGGGTCCAGCGCGATCTCGAAACGGCCGCCGCCCATGCCCAGTTCGGCAATCAGGGCGGTAGTGGTATCACCCAGTGATGCGGCCGCGCGGACACGCGAGCGGCTCAGGGATGCCGCGGCGCTGCGCCACTGCTCCCGGGCCGCATCGATCTCTCCGTTCAGCTGGACCAGGCGTTCGCCGGCGCCGCGTAGCGACTCCAGTTCGGCGGCTAGCCGGTCGTGCTGCTCCTGCAGGCCCTCCAGCGGCACGCGATGCTTGCGGGCGAGGTCGTGGACGCGGGCCAGCTTGCGCTCCAGCGCGTCGAACTGCAGCGGTTCGCCGTCGAGGTCGTCGCGCACCTGGCCAAGCACGGACAGTGCTTCCTCGATCTGGATCGCCGCACCGTCGAGCAGCGCATCCACCTCGCGCAGGCGCGGCTCGTGCTCGGCTTGCCGCCCGAGATCGGCGCGCACCTGTTGCAACTGCCGGGTGAGCGAGGGCGTTTCGTCGCTGGCCAGTTCGCCCAGGGCCGCATCGCAGGCCTGGATCAGGCCGGCCGCGTGCGCCTGCCTGCGATGGCTGGCGACCAGCGCTTCCAGCGCAGCCGGCGAAAGATCCTCCCGCTGCAACTCCGAGAGCTGGTGTTCCAGATAGTTGATGCGGTCGGAGACATCGCCTTGGCCCGAAAGTAGTTCGCGTTCGCGCAGCAGCGCAGTCCAGGATCGCGCCGCGTCGCGTACCGTGGCGCGCTCGCGGTCGTTGCGCGCGAAGGCGTCCAGCAGGTCCAACTGGCTGTTGCGGGCCAGCAGCGCCTGGTGTTCGTGCTGGCCATGGATTTCCACCAGCCGGGCGGCCAGTTCGGTCAGCTGGGACAGCGTCACGCTGCGGCCATTGATCCACGCGCGGGAACCGCCGTCGGCACGGATCACCCGGCGCAGCTGGCACTGGCCGTCGTCGTCCAGTTCGTTCTCGGCAAGCCACGCCTGTGCTGGCGACCCGGTCGAGGGGGAGAATTCGGCCGACAGCTCCGCCCGCTCGGCGCCATGACGGACCACGCCGCTGTCTGCACGCAGGCCGGACAGGAACCCCAGCGCATCGACCAGCAACGATTTGCCGGCGCCGGTTTCACCGGAAATGACGGTCATGCCGTCGCCGAATTCCAGTTCGGCCGCACGGACGACGGCGAAATCCTTGAGGGCGAGATGTCTGAGCATGCGGCGGATTGTAAGCGGTGGCGGCTCAGCGTCTGAGACGTCCCGGGCGCGCCGGCTTGCAAAGAAGGGGGAGCGACGTTATCTAGCGGGCATGCATCCGCCATCGCCCCCGCTGGATCCGCGCGCCCGCCAGCTGCTGCGGACGCTGATCTCGCGCTACATCCGCGATGGCGAGCCGGTGGGGTCGCAGACGCTGGCCCGCCATGCGGGGCTGGAGGTGAGCCCGGCGACCATCCGCAACATCCTGTCCGAGCTGGAAGAGGTCGGACTGCTGAGTTCCCCGCATACCTCGGCCGGCCGCATTCCCACCGCCCAGGGTTATCGGGTGTTCGTGGACAGCCTGGTGCAGGTGAAGTCGCTGGGGGACGGCGAAGTCGCGCGGCTGCGGGCCGAACTGGCCACGGGGACGGGGACCCAGGCACTGCTGGGCAACGCTTCGGAACTGCTGTCGGCGATGACCCACTTCGTCGGCGTGGTCAGCGTGCCCCGGCGCGAACAGTTCGCCTTCCGCTACATCGATTTCGTGCCGCTGGATGGGCAGCGGGTGATGGCCATCCTGGTCTTCGCCGACAACGATGTGCAGAACCGGGTCATCGAGACCCGTCGGCCCTACGAGCGGTCGGAACTTGAGCGCATCGCGAACTACCTGAACACCCAGTTCGCCGGGCGACCCCTGGCCGAAATCCGGGCCAACCTGCTGCGGGACCTGCGCCGCGCGCAGACGGAGATGGAAGGCCTGCTGGCCGAGTCGATCGAGCTGGCCGAACAGGCCCTCACGCCGCCGGGCGACGATGTGGTGCTGGCGGGCCAGACCCGGCTCATGGGGGTGCAGGAGCTGTCCGATCTGGAACGCCTGCGCGACCTGTTCGAGGCGTTCGCCCGCAAGCGCGAAATCCTGCAACTGCTCGAGCGCACGATCCGCGCCCCGGGGGTGCGCATCTTCATCGGCGAGGACACCGGGCTCGCGCCGCACGATGGCGTGTCGGTGGTGACGGCGCCCTACATGGCGGGCGGGCAGGTGCTCGGCGTGCTGGGAGTGATCGGGCCCACGCGCATGGCGTATGACCGGGTCATTCCGGTGGTGCAGGCGGCGGCCGATGTACTGGGTGCGGCCTTGAATCCGGATGCGCCGGCCCCATAGGTTGGGGCTTGGGCGGCCGGACTTGCCGCGATGGGACCCGAAATGAACCAACACGACCACGATTCCGACCTGGACCAGGGCCACGACCCGCAGGACACCGACAGCGCGCTGATCGCCGAGCTGGAAACCCTCCGCAATGAACTCGACCAGCTGCGTGCCACTACGCTGCTGGAGCGCGCCGACCTGGAGAACCAGCGCAAGCGCGTGGCCCGCGACATCGAGCAGGCCCGCAAGTTCGCCAACGAACGCCTGCTGGGCGACCTGCTGCCCGTTTTCGACAGCCTGGACGCCGGCCTGGCCGCGGCAGGCGCCGAGCCGAGTCCCCTCAAGGACGGACTGGAGCTGACCTTCAAGCAGTTGCTGAAGGTGGCCGGCGACAACGGCTTGACCCTGCTGGACCCTACGGGCGATGCCTTCAACCCCGAACACCATCAGGCGATCAGCCAGGCCGATGCGCCGGGCGCCGCGCCCGGCAGCGTGGTGCAGGTGTTCCAGAAGGGCTACCTGCTCAACGGACGCCTGCTGCGCCCGGCCCTGGTGGTCGTGGCGAAGCACGACTGAACGTCTGCGCGACGGCGCTTGAACGGCGCCATCGCACCCCTATATCGGGACCATCCACCCGGCCGAGCGCCGGATCCAAACAGAATTTGCTAGGGAGCGAGAACCACCATGGGCAAGATCATCGGCATCGACCTCGGCACGACCAACTCGTGCGTGGCGATCATGGACGGCGGCAAGGCCCGCGTCATCGAAAACTCGGAAGGCGACCGCACCACGCCCTCGATCGTGGCGTACACGAAGGACGGTGAAGTGCTGGTCGGCGCCTCGGCCAAGCGCCAGGCCGTGACCAATCCGAAGAACACCTTCTACGCGGTGAAGCGCCTGATCGGCCGCAAGTTCACCGACGCGGAAGTGAAGAAGGACCTGGACCTGGTGCCCTACGGCATCGTCGCGCACGACAATGGCGACGCCTGGGTACAGACCAGCGACGGCAAGAAGATGGCGCCGCAGGAGATCTCCGCGCGCGTGCTGGAAAAGATGAAGAAGACGGCGGAAGCCTTCCTGGGCGAGACCGTCACTGAAGCCGTCATCACCGTGCCGGCCTACTTCAACGACAGCCAGCGCCAGGCGACCAAGGACGCGGGCAAGATCGCCGGCCTGGACGTCAAGCGCATCATCAACGAGCCCACCGCGGCCGCGCTGGCCTATGGCCTGGACAAGGGCGAAGGCGGTGCTGACCGCAAGATCGTCGTCTACGACCTGGGTGGCGGCACCTTCGACGTGTCGATCATCGAGATCGCCAATGTCGACGGCGAGAAGCAGTTCGAAGTGTTGGCGACCAACGGCGACACCTTTCTGGGTGGCGAAGACTTCGACAAGCGCGTCATCGACTACCTCGTCGAGGAATTCCAGAAGGACCAGGGCATCGACCTGCGCAAGGATCCGCTGGCCCTGCAGCGCCTGAAGGACGCCGCCGAGCGCGCCAAGATCGAGCTGTCCAGCTCGCAGCAGACCGAAGTGAACCTGCCGTACGTCACCGCCGACGCCTCGGGCCCGAAGCACCTCAACATCAAGCTCACCCGCGCCAAGCTGGAAGCGCTGGTCGAAGACCTGGTGAAGAAGACCATCGAGCCGTGCCGCATCGCGCTGAACGACGCCGGCTTGCGCGCCAGCGATATCGGCGAAGTCATCCTCGTCGGCGGCCAGACCCGCATGCCGAAGGTGCAGCAGGCCGTGGCCGAGTTCTTCGGCAAGGAACCGCGCAAGGACGTCAATCCCGATGAAGCCGTGGCGCTGGGCGCCGCGATCCAGGGCGGCGTGCTGGCCGGCGACGTCAAGGACGTGCTGCTGCTCGACGTCACCCCGCTGAGCCTGGGCATCGAGACGCTGGGTGGCGTGTTCACCAAGATCATCGAGAAGAACACCACCATTCCGACCAAGGCCTCGCAGACCTTCTCCACTGCCGAGGACAACCAGTCCGCGGTGACGGTGCACGTGCTGCAGGGCGAGCGCGAACAGGCCCGCTTCAACAAGTCGCTGGCCAAGTTCGACCTGTCCGGCATCGAGCCGGCGCCGCGCGGCATGCCGCAGGTGGAAGTGTCGTTCGACATCGACGCCAACGGCATCCTGCACGTGTCGGCCAAGGACAAGAAGACCAACAAGGAACAGAAGGTCGAGATCAAGGCCGGTTCGGGCCTGTCCGAGGACGAGATCGCGCGCATGGTGGCCGACGCCGAGGCGCACCGCGAAGAGGACAAGAAGTTCCAGGAACTGGTGCAGGCGCGCAATCAGGCCGATGGCTTGCTGCACGCCACCCGCAGTGCCATCACCGAGCACGGCAGCAAGGTGCCGGGTGACGTGATCGGACGCGTCGAATCCGCCATCGCCGAGCTGGAGACGGCGATGAAGGGCGACGAGAAGGCGCAGATCGAAGCCAAGTCGAAGGCGCTCGAAGAAGCGGCCCAGTCGCTGTACGCGGCTGCGGCGTCGACCGAGCAGCCCGGTGGCGGCGCCGGTCCCGCCGGCGGTGCATCAGCCGGCGCGGACGACGTGGTCGACGCCGAGTTCACCGAAGTGAAGGACGACAAGAAGTAATCCCGGCCCACGGGATGCGGCGGACGGGAGACGTGGCCTGCCACGGCCTCCCGTTTTGCCATCCGGCGAACCTGCGAGACCAGCCTGACGACACATGAGCAAGCGCGATTACTACGAAGTCCTGGGCGTGGCCAGGGACGCCAGCGATGAGGACCTGAAGAAGGCCTATCGTCGTTGTGCGATGAAGCACCACCCCGACCGCAACCCCGGCGATGCCGCGGCCGAAGCGGCGTTCAAGGAGTGCAAGGAGGCGTACGAGGTGCTGTCCGACGGCGCCAAGCGACGCACCTACGACGCGCACGGACATGCGGCATTCGAGCATGGCATGGGCGGTGGCGGTCCCGGCGGTCCGGACATGGGCGACATCTTCGGGGACATCTTCGGCAACATCTTCGGCGGAGGTGGCGCGCGTGCCGCCCGACGGGGCGCCGACGTGGGCTACGTCATGGAGCTCGACCTGGAGGAAGCGGTCGCGGGCATCGAGAAGCGCATCGAGATTCCGTCGCTGGTCGCATGCGAGCCCTGCAAGGGCTCGGGCTCGGCGGACGGGAAGGTCGAGACCTGTGGCACCTGCGGCGGTCGCGGCAACGTTCGCATGCAGCGCGGCATCTTCGCCATGCAGCAGGCCTGTCCGGCCTGCGGCGGGCGCGGCCAGACCATCAAGAATCCCTGCACCGAGTGCCATGGCGCCGGTCGCGTGGAGGAAGAGAAGGTCCTGTCGGTCAAGATCCCGGCCGGCGTGGACAATGGCGACCGCATCCGCCTGACCGGCGAAGGCGAAGCGGGCCCTCCGGGCACGCCGCCGGGCGACCTGTACGTGGAAGTGCGCGTGCGCGAGCACGACATCTTCCAGCGCGATGGCGACGACCTGCACTGCGAGGTGCCGATCCGCATCTCGCAGGCGGCGCTGGGCGATACCGTGCGCGTTCCGACGTTGAGGGGCGAGGCGGAGATCCGCATTCCCGCCGAAACCCAGACCGGAAAACTGTTCCGCCTGCGCGGCAAGGGCGTGAAATCGGTGCGCAGCCGCAGCGAGGGCGACCTCTATTGCCGCGTGGTGGTGGAAACCCCCGTCAACCTGACCGGCGAACAGCGCGAGCTGCTGGAGAAGTTCGAAGCCACCTTCAGCGGCGAGGAAGCGCGCAAGCACTCGCCGAAGTCGGCGACGTTCCTCGACGGCGTGAAGGGCTTCTGGGACCGCATGACGTCCTGACGACGGGACGCGCCGGCTTGCTTCTAGAATGGGGCTCCTTCGTGGAGCCCTTTTCGTGCCCGGACCCCTCATCGGCATCGTCGGCAGTGCAGGCGCCTATGGCCGCTGGCTGCAGCAGTTCTTCCGCAACCGCATGGCCCTGGAGGTGATCGGCCATGATCCCGCCGATCCGTCTTCCACGGACGAGGCGGACCTGGTCCGCCGTGCCGACGTACTTCTGTTTTCCGCACCCATCCGGGCGACGGTGTCGCTGATCGAGCGTTACGTGGACCTGGCGGGCGGCGGCGAGAGCGGGAAGCTGTGGCTCGACGTGACGTCGATCAAGGCCGCGCCGGTGGCCGCCATGCTGCGGTCCCGGGCCGAGGTCGTTGGCCTGCACCCCATGACCGCCCCGCCCAAGTCGCCGACGCTGAAGGGCAGGGTGATGGTGGTGTGCGAGGCGCGGCTTGACCGCTGGCGTCCGTGGCTGACCGCGCTGCTCGAGGCGTTGGACGCCGAATGCGTGGAGGCCACCCCGGAACAGCACGACCGCGTGATGGCACTGGTGCAGGCCATGGTGCATGCGACGCACCTGGCGCAGGCGGGCGTGCTGAGGGGACAGGCCGACAGGGTAGGCGATCTCGCCTCGGTGATGCCTTTCCGTTCGGCCTCCTTCGAGATGGATGCCGCGATCATCGCGCGCATCCTGTCGTTGAACCCTGCGATCTACGAAGACATCCAGTTCGGCAATCCACATGCGTCCGAGGTCCTGCGCGCGCTCGGACAACAGGTGGCCCGGATGGCCGCGTTGGTGGAAGAAGGCGGCGACGCCGCACGCGAGGCCTTCCGCAACGAGTTCCTGCACGACAACCGCGAAGCGGTGGGTGCCGCTGCGCTCGCGGAGGGCAACTACCACTACGAGCGCATCGGCTACCTGCTGGCCGATCTGTCGGTGGACAAAGCGCTCAGCGTTCACCTGCCGCAGGACCGGCCCGGCTCGTTGCGCAGCCTGCTGCATGTGTTCGAGCGACACGACGTCAGCCTGTCGTCCATCCATTCGTCGCGCACGCCAGAGGGTGACGTGCATTTCCGGATCGGATTCGACACGGGCATCGACGCGGAGGCGTTGCAGCGCGCCGTCGCCGAAATCGCGGAGACCGGTATCGGTCGGATCGTGTCGTCCGCCTGATAGACCATCGAACCCGCCGATCGCCATGTAAACCCGTTTACTCGACAAGCGTGAGTCGAGAGCCCTAGCATCCCCCATGAGGCGGCGGCCACGGCCGTCGCATGAGCTTCATCATCCTCAGGGAGCGACGGAAGATGGGTCAGGACAATACGCGGGTGACGCGGTCGCCACTGCAGGTGCTGGCTGCACGGAAGGACGACGAGGAGGCGATCGCCCTGCTCACGCAGATCGTGGTCGCCCAGGGTGAAATCGCCGCGGCCGGTCCCGAGCCCCAGGATGTCGTGGATGCGATCACCCATCGTGCGCAGGCCCTGACGCGCTCCGACGGCGCGGTGCTGGAAATCCGCGATGGCGCGGTCATGCGCTACTGGTCGGCCAGCGGCATCGCGCACGACATGGTGGGCATGAGCATCCCCGTGGAGGGGAGCCTGTCCGGTCGCTGCATCCACGAAGGCCGTGTGCTGAGATGCGACGACAGCGAGGACGACGCACGCGTGAACCGCGATGCCTGCCGGCGGGTCGGACTGCGTTCCATGCTGGTCGCCCCCCTGCATTTCCGTGGCCAGGTGGTCGGCGTGCTGAAGGTGGTCTCGGCGACGCCCATGGCCTACCGCGACGCCGATTGCCGCACGCTGGAACAGCTCAGTACGCTGGTGGCCGCCAGCTTCTACAAGGCGATCGAGCACGCGCAGATGCGCGCGGCACTGGAAACGCGCAAGGGAGCGGTGGATCGGGACCGCCAGCACGCGCAGGCAGCGAGGGTGCGCCTTGAAGACGTGCTGCGCGAGGGCAGGCTGACGAGCGTCCTGCAGCCCATCGTGCGGCTTGCCGACGGCGCCACCGTCGGGTACGAGGCACTGGCACGCTTCCCGATCGAATACGACCTGTCCACCAGCCGCTGGTTCGAGGACGCCGCAAGGCACGGCTTGAGCGTGCCACTGGAACTCGCTGCCGTGGAAGCGGGGCTGGCGTGCCTGCCGCGCATTCCCGGAGACGCCTACATCGCGCTCAACGTGTCGCCCGAGACCGCATGCAACGAGCGCCTGTCTTCGTTGCTGGCAGCAAGCGAGCCGCAGCGACTGGTGCTGGAAATCACGGAGCACACGCCTGTCGACGACTACGGACAGCTGAACACCTGTCTCGCCGCGCTGCAGGCGCGCGGCGTGCGCATCGCGGTGGACGACACCGGCGCGGGCTTCGCCAGTCTGCGCCACGTGCTGCGGCTTTCCCCCGACATCATCAAGCTCGACATCTCGCTGGTGCGCGAAGTCGACCAGCGCCCGCGCATGCAGGCCCTCATCGCGGCGCTGCTCGCATTCGCCGAGGGGACGCGCGCGCAGCTGATCGCGGAAGGCGTGGAGACAGAACGCCAGTGCGACGCACTGAAAGCACTCGGCGTGCCCTTTGCGCAGGGCTACTTCCTCGGTCATCCGGCCGCGCCGTAGCCCGGCCTGGCGGGCAAGCGGTTACCATGCGGCCATGAACGCCTCCCCGATCCGTATCCTCATCCATGGTGCGTCCGGTCGCATGGGCCAGGCGTTGCTCCGCCTCGCCGCCGAACAGGCCGGCCACTGCCAGGTCGTCGCGGCGGTGACACGGCGTACGCCGTCACCGCGCGTGGTGGACGGCGTCCCCCATTTCGCGGCCAGCGAGCTGGCGGGCGTGCCGGCCTTCGATGTCGCCATCGACTTCAGCCTGCCCGACGGGTTCGATCGCATCCTCGCCCTCTGCGTCGAGCGAGGCGCGGCGCTGGTGTCCGGAACGACGGGCATGGCCGACGCGCAGGCGGGCGCCCTAGCGCAGGCGGCGAAGAGCATCCCGCTGGTGTGGGCAAGCAACTTCAGCCTTGGCGTCGCGGTCCTGGCGGACCTGGTGGAGCGAGCCGCGGCAGCGCTGCCGGGGTGGGACGTGGATGTCGTGGAGTCGCACCACGTGCACAAGAAGGATGCGCCGTCCGGCACGGCGCTCACGCTCGGAGGCGCGGCAGGCAGCGCGGGCGCGCCCGTGCATTACGCCAGCCTGCGCGCGGGCGACATCGTCGGCGAGCACACCGTGCAGTTCACCGGGCTGGGCGAGCGGGTGGAACTCGTCCACCGGGCGACGCATCGCGATGTGTTTGCACGCGGCGCGCTGCACGTGGCGCGGCAGCTCGCCGGGCGCCCGGCGGGCAGCTACCGGGTGCGCGACCTGTTGGCGTGAAGGCACGCGGGCTTGCCCATGTCGCGCTACAACCTGAACACGGCGGGCCTGGGCATGCCGCCGAGCATCCCGCGTAAAAAACGGTGGCGCTGAACAGGCCGTTTCCGTACAATTCCCGCTCGCCTGTTACCCATCGCCACGGACCGGATGAACGCCGCGTCTGCGGTTTCTTGCAGCCGCAAGCCGGTGGGACAGGGTTCCTCCACCCCAAGGCGAACCCCGTGACACGACCCGCAATCCTCGTACTCGAAGACGGCACCGTATTCGAGGGCGAATCCGTAGGCGCAGACGGCCTCTCGGTCGGCGAAGTGGTGTTCAACACCGCGATGACCGGTTATCAGGAAATCCTGACCGACCCCTCTTACGCCCGCCAGCTCGTCACCCTGACCTATCCCCACATCGGCAATACCGGCTGCACCGACCAGGACGACGAAGCGTCGAAGGTCTGGTGTGCCGGCCTGATCGTGCGCGACGTACCGCGCCGCCCCAGCAACTGGCGCAACCAGCAGGCCCTGCCGGAATGGCTGTCCACGCGCGGCATCGTGGCCATTGCCGGCATCGATACGCGCAAGCTGACGCGCATCCTGCGCGAGCGCGGTGCCCAGAATGGCGCGCTGATGGCGGGCGATGATGTCGACGTGGAGAAGGCGCTGGAAGCCGCGCGCAAGTTCCCCGGCCTGAAAGGCATGGACTTGGCCAAGGTGGTCAGCACCGACAAGCCGTATCCGTGGCGCGATGGCCAGCTCGACCTGGACCGCAATGCTTTCGTGCAGGCGCCCGCGAAGTTCAAGGTGGTGGCATACGACTTCGGTGTGAAGCACAACATCCTGCGCATGCTTGCCGAACGCGGTTGCGAGGTCACCGTCGTCCCGGCGCAGACCAGCGCGGCCGACGTGCTCGCGCTGCAGCCCGACGGCGTGTTCCTGTCCAACGGCCCGGGGGATCCGGCGCCGTGCGACTACGCCATCACCGCCATCCGCGAATTCATCGCGAGGAAGATCCCGACGTTCGGCATCTGCCTCGGCCACCAGCTGCTGGCGCTGGCCGCCGGCGCACAGACCCTCAAGATGGGCCACGGCCACCACGGCGCGAACCATCCGGTGCAGGACATCGATACCGGCCGCGTGATGATCACGTCGCAGAACCACGGCTTCGCCGTGGACGAGGCCTCGCTGCCGGCCAACGTGCGTGTCATCCATCGCTCGCTGTTCGACGGCACCAACCAGGGCATCGAGCTGACCGATGCGCCGGCCTTCTCGTTCCAGGGCCACCCGGAGGCATCGCCGGGGCCGCATGATGTGTCACCGCTGTTCGATCGTTTCATTGTCTGCATGGAGCAGGCGAGGTAATCGTGAAGGGGGATGGCCCAGCGCCATCGATTGTCCGTAGGGCGGCGTATCGCTGCCTTTCCATTTCAGGGAGTGGAAGATGAAAATGATGGTGCGCCTGTTGTTGCTGCTCGCGCTGTTGCCCTTGCAGGGCTTCGCGCGTGAGATTCCGATCCAGGATTTCTTCAAGGATCCCCAGTTCACCTCCGTCGCGCTTTCTCCCGACGGGAAGCACATGGCGGTGAACGTTCCCCAGGCCGATCGCACGTTGCTCGCCATCGTGCGGGTTGCGGACCAGGCCATCGTCGGCAAGTTCGACTATGGCGAGAACCGCCATTTCCGCCAGGTCGTCTGGGCCAACGACAAGCGACTGCTGTTCGTGGTGACGTTCAAGACGGGTCGATTCGACTTCGAGACCGCGCGAGGCGACATGTACGCCGCGAACCTGGACGGCACGGGCCGGTTGGATATCCCGAACGGAAACAGCTACAGCATCGTGGACCTGACGCCCGAGGATCCGGATACGATCCTCGTGGAGCGGTCCGTCGAAACGTCCTTCCTCTCCAAGCTCAACGTCAACAACGGCCGCATCACCACGGTGGCCAATGCACCGGTCGAGCAGGGCAGCTTCCTGGTCGACCATGACCGCAAGGTCCGGTTCGTGGCCGGCGCGATGAACGACGGCCGCAACGTGACGTATCGCCGCGATGGCGATCGATGGACGCTGGTCCACGAGAGCGAACGCAACGGTGCCACCTACTATCCGCTCGGCTTCGACGCGCAGAACAAGCGCGTGTACATGGCGAAAGGCGAGCAGGGCAAGCCCGAGACCATCGTCCTGCTCGACGTGGATTCCCGCGAAGAGACGCCCGTCTCCAGCAACGGCACCGTCAGTCCTTCCGGCTATCTGTGGAGCAGTGACGAGAAGACCCTGCTCGGCGTGTGGTACGAAGACGGTGTCCCCTACTGGGACTGGGTGGCTCCGGAGCATCCGGAGACGAAGGTGTACGCGGGACTCGCAAAGGCGTTCCCCGGCAAGGCCGTCCGCTTCCAGCGACCGTCCGATGACGGGCGTTACCTGATGATGCGGGTCTATTCGGACGTCCAGGCGCCCGAGGCGTATCTGTTCGATCGCCAGACGGGTCAGGCGCAGTTCCTGACCGCCAGCATGGCCTGGATCAAGCCGGAAGACATGTCGCCGATGAAGCCCATCGTGGTGAAGGCACGGGACGGTCTTGCCCTCCACGGCTACATCACCATCCCGAAGGACAGCAGCGGCAAGAACTTGCCGCTGATCATCAACCCGCACGGCGGCCCGCATGGCCCGCGCGATGAGTGGGGCTTCAATCCCGAGGTCCAGCTGTTCGCGAACCGCGGCTATGCCGTCCTGCAGGTCAACTATCGCGGCTCCGGCGGCTACGGCAACGCCTTCGAAGGCATGGGTTACCGGAAGTGGGGCACCACCATGCAGGACGACCTGACGGACGCGGTCCGCTGGGCGGTCGCGCAGGGTATCGCCGACCCGGACCGCGTCTGCATCTACGGTGCGTCCTACGGCGGCTATGCCGCGCTGATGAGCGTGGTGCGCGAGCCCGACCTGTACCGCTGCACGGTGGGCTATGTGGGCGTCTACGACCTCGACGCGCAGCGCGACGCGGACTTCATGGGCCATGAAAGCGGTCGCAACTACCTGAAGGACGTCTATCCGCCGACCGCCGCCGAGCGCATGGCGCAGTCGCCGGCGTACGGCGTGGAGCGCATCAAGGTGCCGATCCTGCTGGTCCACGGCGAGAAGGACGTGCGCGTGCCGATCAAGAACATGCACTTCCTGATTTCGCAGCTGGCCAAGGTCGGCAAGAAGCCCGATGACGTGATCGTCGAGAAGAAGGAAGCGCACGGCTTCCGCGACCTGCAGAACAACGTCAACCTCTACACCAAGATGCTGGCGTTCTTTGACAAGTACATCGGGCCGAACGCGAAGACCGCCTCGGCCCCGTAACCCTGGAAGCAGTCCCCCATGCCCAAGCGCAACGACCTCAACACCATCCTGATCATCGGCGCAGGCCCGATCGTCATCGGCCAGGCCTGCGAATTCGATTATTCCGGCGCCCAGGCGTGCAAGGCGTTGCGCGAGGAGGGGTATCGGGTGGTGCTGGTCAACAGCAACCCCGCGACCATCATGACCGACCCGGAGATGGCGGACGCGGTCTACATCGAGCCGATCAACTGGCAGACGGTCGAGAAGATCATCGCCAAGGAGAAGCCCGACGCGCTGCTGCCCACCATGGGTGGGCAGACCGCGCTGAACTGCGCGTTGGACCTGGCGGACAACGGGGTGCTCGAGAAGTACGGCGTCGAGCTGATCGGCGCCAAGCGCGATGCGATCCGCATGGCCGAAGACCGCGAGCTGTTCCGCGTAGCGATGGGCGAGATCGGTCTGGAGTGCCCGAAGGCCGCGGTCGCCCACACGCTGGAAGAAGCGCTGGAGATCCAGACCCGCGTCGGCTACCCGACCATCATCCGCCCCAGCTTCACGCTGGGCGGCAGCGGCGGCGGCATCGCCTACAACCGCGAGGAACTGGTCGACATCGTGACCCGCGGCCTCGAGCTGTCGCCGACCACCGAAGTGCTGGTGGAAGAGTCGGTGCTGGGCTGGAAGGAGTTCGAGATGGAAGTGGTCCGCGATACCGCGGACAACTGCATCATCGTCTGCTCCATCGAGAACCTGGACCCGATGGGCGTGCACACCGGCGACAGCATCACCGTCGCGCCGGCGCAGACGCTGACCGACAAGGAGTACCAGCGCCTGCGCGACGCCTCCATCGCGGTGCTGCGCAAGATCGGCGTGGACACCGGCGGCTCGAACGTGCAGTTCGGCATCAACGCGCAGACAGGCCGTGTGGTCGTCATCGAAATGAACCCGCGCGTGTCGCGTTCGTCGGCGCTGGCGTCCAAGGCAACCGGCTTCCCGATCGCCAAGGTCGCGGCCAAACTGGCGGTGGGCTATACGCTGGACGAACTGAAGAACGAGATCACCGGCGGCCTGACGCCGGCGTCGTTCGAGCCGGCCATCGACTACGTGGTCACCAAGATCCCGCGGTTCGCGTTCGAGAAGTTCCCCCAGGCCGATGCGCGCCTCACCACCCAGATGAAGTCGGTGGGCGAGGTGATGGCGATGGGTCGTACCTTCCATGAATCGCTGCAGAAAGCACTGCGGGGCCTGGAAACCGGCAAGGTCGGCCTCGATCCCACCGGACTGGACCTGGCCGACGAAGACGACCTGGCCACGCTGCGCCGGGAACTGAAAGCGCCGGGTCCGGAACGCCTGTTCTACGTGGCCGATGCGTTCCGCGCCGGCATGACGGTCGAGCAGGTGCATGCGCTGTCGTTCATCGACCCCTGGTTCCTCGACCAGATGGAGGAGATCATCGCGGCCGAGCGCCAGCTGGCCACCGACGGTCTCGGTTCGCTCGACAAGGCGCGCATGCGCCACCTGAAGCGGATGGGTTTCTCGGATGCGCGCCTGGCCCAGCTGGCGAACACCAACGAAACCGCCGTGCGTGTCCTGCGCAAGGCGCTGGGCGTGAAGCCGGTCTACAAGCGCGTGGATTCGTGCGCGGCCGAGTTCGCCACCAGCACCGCGTATCTGTACTCGACGTACGAGGACGAGTGCGAAGCGGAGCCGACGACGCGCGACAAGATCATGATCCTCGGCGGAGGGCCCAACCGCATCGGCCAGGGCATCGAGTTCGACTACTGCTGCGTGCATGCGGCGCTCGCGCTGCGGGAGGACGGGTTCGAGACCATCATGGTCAACTGCAACCCGGAAACCGTCTCCACCGACTACGACACCTCCGATCGCCTGTACTTCGAGCCGCTGACGCTGGAAGACGTGCTGGCCATCGTCGAACTGGAGCAGCCGAAGGGCGTCATCGTGCAGTACGGCGGCCAGACCCCCCTGAAGCTGGCGCGCGCGCTCGAAGCCAACGGCGTGCCCGTCATCGGTACCAGCCCCGACTCGATCGACCTCGCCGAGGACCGCGAGCGCTTCCAGCAACTCGTGGATTCGCTGGGCCTCAAGCAGCCGCCGAACCGGATCGCCCGCAACGACCAGGAAGCCCTGCTGCTGGCGCGCGAGATCGGCTACCCGCTGGTCGTGCGCCCGTCGTACGTGCTGGGCGGCCGTGCGATGGAAATCGTGTACGGCGAATCCGACCTGGCACGTTACGTGCGCGACGCGGTCAAGGTCTCCAATGATTCGCCGGTGCTGCTGGACCGCTTCCTCGACAACGCGGTCGAAGTGGACGTGGACATCATCGCCGACGCCGACGGCAACGTGCTGATCGGCGGCGTGATGGAGCACATCGAGGAGGCCGGCGTGCACTCGGGCGACTCCTCCTGCTCGCTGCCGCCGTATTCGCTGTCGGCGAAGACGCAGGACGAACTGCGCCGCCAGGTGGTCGAGCTGGCCAAGGCACTGAAGGTGGTCGGTCTGATGAACACCCAGTTCGCCATCCAGGCGAGCGAGGACGGCAGCGACGACATCGTCTACCTGCTGGAAGTGAATCCGCGCGCGTCGCGCACCGTGCCGTTCGTCTCCAAGGCCACCGGCATGCCGCTGGCCAAGATCGCGGCACGCTGCATGGCCGGAAAGACGCTGGCCGGGCAGGGCGCCACCAAGGAAATCGTGCCCGACTACTACTCGGTCAAGGAAGCGATCTTCCCGTTCGCCAAGTTCCAGGGCGTGGACCCGATCCTCGGGCCGGAGATGCGCTCCACCGGTGAGGTGATGGGCGTGGGCCGGAGCTTCGGTGCCGCCATGGCGCGCGCGCAGGAGGCCGGCGGCATCAAGGCGCCGCCGGTGGGCAAGGTGTTCATCTCGGTACGCGACCCGGACAAGAAGCGCGTGCTGCCCGTGGCGCAGGAACTGGTCGGCCGCGGCTACTCCATCGTCGCGACCGCCGGCACCGCCTCGTGGCTGCGTGAGCGTGGCATCGACTGCGAGCAGATCAACAAGGTGCTGGAGGGACGGCCGCACGTGGTCGACCTGATCAAGAACGGCGAAATCGTGTATATCGTCAACACCACGGAAGGACGCCAGGCCATCGCCGACTCCTTCTCCATCCGGCGCGAGGCCCTGCAGCACCGCGTCACCTATTCGACCACCGTCGCCGGCGCCAAGGCGCTGGTGCATTCGCTGGAATACCGTGGCACGGGCCCGGTGCTGGCGTTGCAGGAACTGCACAAGGAGCTTCAAGGGTGAGAGCCCCATTGACGATGCAGGGCGCACAGCGCCTGCGCCAGGAACTGGACCTTCTGAAGACGGTCAAGCGCCCCGAGGTGATCACCGCGATCGCCGAGGCGCGTGCGCACGGCGACCTGAAGGAAAACGCCGAATACCATGCCGCCCGCGAACAGCAGGGTTTCATCGAAGGCCGCATCAAGCAGCTGGAAGGCGAGCTTTCGCATTCCGAGATCATCGACGTGAGCAAGCTCAACGTCGGCTCGCGCATCGTGTTCGGTGCGAAGGTGGTGCTGGCGGACGTGGATACCGACGAAGAGAAGCGCTACCAGGTCGTCGGCGACCTCGAGGCCGACATCAAGCTGGGCCTGATCGCGATCTCGTCGCCGCTCGCTCGCGCCCTGATCGGCAAGCACGAAGGCGATTCGGTCACCATCGATGCGCCCGCCGGCCAGCGCGAGTACGAAATCATCAGCGTTTCCTACGCGGACTGACCGCGGCCGCCCCGTCATGGCCCAGGCCACCCTGCTGCTGCCCGCACGCACCCGCCTGGTCGGGCAGGTCCTGCCGCCCGATCTCGCGAAGGCCCTGGGCCGTGCCGACCGTGCAGCAAGCGAGGCGGGGGAGCGCGCGCAACTGCGCCGCCAGTTCCAGCTGATACCGGACCACTGGCCGGTGGCCGCGCTCACGCGCCAGCACGATGCGC
This sequence comes from uncultured Pseudoxanthomonas sp., assembly GCF_947498795.1. NCBI lineage: Bacteria > Pseudomonadati > Pseudomonadota > Gammaproteobacteria > Lysobacterales > Lysobacteraceae > Pseudoxanthomonas > uncultured Pseudoxanthomonas sp. The sequence goes on from NZ_CANMLQ010000001.1 coordinate 1,231,294, forward strand.
GCGATGCGGCCGGCGCGATGTGGCTGCGCGCCGACCCGGCGCGCGTTTCGCCCGACATGGCCGGCGCGCGCATGCTGGCGTACGGCGAAGCACTGGCGCTCGACGCTGACGACACTGCCCAGCTGTTGCCCGCACTCAAGCCGCTGTTCGGCGACGCGGGCATGCTGCTGGATGCGCCCCATCCGGCCCGCTGGTACCTGCGCTTGCCGTTGGAAGCGAAACTGCCCCCCTTCGTGCCCGCGGGCGACGTGCTGGGCGACGACCTGTTCGCACACCTGCCCGACGGTGATGCCGGCCGGCGCTGGCGCGCCTTGCTGAGCGAAGCGCAGGTGATGCTGCACAACCATCCGTGGAATGCCCACCGCGCCGCGCAGGGCAAGGCGCCGGTGAACTCGCTGTGGTTCTGGGGTGGCGGCGTGCTGCCGGATGCGGTGCGTACCGGGTTCCGGCAGGTCAAGGGCAACGACGTGCTGCTGCAATCGCTGGCCCAGGTGGCGGGCGTGGAGGCCGGGCATGCCAACGGCGAAGGCGGCGTCGACGCGCTGATCGACCTGCGCCATCTGCGCAATCTGGACCTGCTGTGCCGCGATGCATTGCGCCCGCTGCTCGATGCGCTGCGCAAGCGCGAACTCGATGCGCTGACCCTGGACTTCGAGGACGGCACCCTGTTCTCGCTGCGCCGCGAACAACGCTGGCGCCTGTGGCGCAGGCCCCTGCAGCGGTTGGACACGGTGCGCCCGGACCACGTCCCGGCATGACCCCGTCACCGCGGATCCGCCGGCGCCCGCTTGCCGAGGGCGGGCAGTGGCCCGACAGCGTGCCGCCCCTGCTGCGGCGGATCTATGAAGCGCGCGGTGCGCGGTCGCTCGACCAGGCGCAGCCGCGGCTGGCGCACCTGCTGCCGCCCGACCTGCTCGGTGGACTGCCGGAAGCGACCGCGCTGCTCGCCGATGCCATCGCACAGGACCGCCACATCGTCATCGTGGGCGACTTCGACTGCGATGGCGCGACTGCCTGCGCGGTCGGCGTACGCGGCCTGTGCCTGCTCGGCGCGCGCCGCGTGACGCCCGCGGTGCCGAACCGCATGGTGCATGGCTATGGCCTGTCGCCCTCGCTGGTGGATGAACTGGCCGCGCTGCAGCCCGACCTGCTGGTGACCGTCGACCATGGCATCGCTTGCCATGCCGGCATCGCTGCCGCCAAGGCGCGCGGCTGGCAGGTGCTGGTCACCGATCACCATCTGCCCGGCGAGCGATTGCCGCCGGCCGACGTCATCGTCAATCCCAACCTGCGCGGCGACCCGTTCCCCAGCAAGATGCTGGCGGGCGTCGGGGTGATGTTCTACGTGCTGCTGGCGCTGCGCCGCGTGCTGCGCGAGCGGAGCGTGTCCGGGCAGTCGGAGCCGGACCTGGCCACGCTGCTCGACCTCGTCGCCGTCGGTACCGTCGCGGACCTGGTACCGCTGGATGCGAACAATCGCGCCCTGGTCGGTGCAGGCCTGCGCCGCCTGCGCGCGGGGCAGGGATGCGCAGGTCTCCAGGCGCTGATGCGCGTGTCGGGCCGCGACCCGGCGCGCCTGACGACGTCCGATATCGGCTTCGCCATCGCACCGCGCCTGAACGCGGCAGGACGGCTGGAGGACATGACGCTGGGCATCGCCTGCCTGCTGACCGATGACGCGACCCAGGCCGATGAGATGGCCCGCGTACTGGAAGGCATCAATGCCGAGCGGCGCGGCGTGCAGCAGCAGATGGTCGAGGAGGCCCATGCCGCGCTGGCCCGCATCGACGACGGGCAGGGCGCACCCGTACCGCTCGCGCCCTGCCTGTTCGATCCGGAATGGCATCCGGGCGTCGTCGGCCTGGTGGCATCCAAGATCAAGGAGCGGCTGCATCGGCCGGTGATCGCGTTCGCGCCGGCCGAGCCCGGCAGTACGACCTTGCGCGGCTCCGCCCGTTCCATCCCCGGATTCCATGTCCGGGATGCCTTGGCTGCGGTGGATATCGCGCACCCGGGCCTGATCCACCGTTTCGGCGGCCACGCCATGGCAGCGGGGCTGTCGCTCGACGAAAGCGACCTGCCGAGGTTCCGCGACGCGCTGCAGCGGCACGCCAGCGCGCTGCTCGACGACGATCTGCTGCGCGAGGAGGTGCTGAGCGATGGCGAACTGGGCAGTGATGAACTCGATCGCCTTCATGCCGATCTCCTGCGCAGTGCCGGTCCGTGGGGGCAGGGGTTCCCCGAGCCGATGTTCGACGGCGTGTTCGACGTCCTGGACTGGCGCGTGGTCGGCGAGAAGCACCTGAAGTTCTCGCTCAGGGCAACCGGCCACGCGACGCCATTGAACGCGATCCATTTCAACGGCTGGCACGACACGCCCCCGCCCGCGCGCATCCATGCTGCCTACCAGCTGGATACCGACGACTGGCGCGACCGTCGCGGCATCCAGTTGCTGCTGCGCCACTGGCGCGCGCCCGACTGAGGCTGCGTCACGACGTTCGCGTCGCCAGCGGCGGGCGTGCAGGCACTGCTTTCGCGCGCGTGAGGCCGAAGAGGGGGCGCAGCCAGCGCACGCGGCGGATGGCCTCGTACCCGGCGAAGCATGCCGCGAAGGTGATCGCGATCAGCAGCGGGCCCTCCGCCAACGGAGGAATCGCCAGCGGTTTCAGGTGATGCGCCACGACGACGATGACCGTCTGGTGCAGGATGTAGACGGGGAACACTGCCGCCACCAGGTAGCGCAGCGCCGGACTGTCGCCGGGCCGCATGCGATGCGCGAAGCCGAGCACCGCGACGATGGCGCACCACTGGTTCAACGCCCATGCCATGCGCATCGTCATGCGCAACCATTCGGGCGGATCGACGTCGGCGAAACGGGTGAAGTAGGCGATCAGCCCGGCCCAGCTGGCCAACCATGTGACCACCGCCATCCAGCGAAACCGCTCGATCGCCTGCCACACCCCGTCCGCACGGGCGATGAGGAAGCCGAGCAGGAACACCCCGAAGTACTGCGCGTGGTTGTACCAGTCATCCACCAGTGCATGCGTCTGCTCGAACCGGGAGACCAGCAGGACCCGCGCCACGCCCAGGAACAGGCACGGCCAGACCACCACGCCCGGTCCGGACAGCGCACTCGCGAGGCGTCCGCCAGTCGCGTCGAGGGCACGCGGTGCCAGTCGCCAAAGCAGCCACAGCACCACGGTGTAGACCCAGAGATAGGCGACGAACCACAGATGGTTCCAGGTGGGAAGATCCAGGCAGCCCTCCGCATCGCAGAAGCCGTCGTAAGCGCTCAGGTAACGCGCGTAGAACGCCAGGTAGCCCTCGTGGTAGCCGCCTGGAAGCTGTTCCACGACTTCGTAATAGGCCTGCGGAGGTACGATCACCAGCATGCCGAAGGCCAGCGGCACCAACAGCCGCCACGAGCGGGCGCCGAGGAAGCGAAGGCGCGTGCCCGCCGCCTGTGCGGTCCGCTGCGCCTTGCCCAGCAGGAATGCGGTTGCCGCACCCGACACCAGGAACAACAGCGACAGCCGCCAGGGCGAACTGAGCAGCATGAAAGGCTCCAGCGCATCGCTGGCGGCCGGACTTTTCACGTGCCAGTCCCAGGTCACGTAGTACATGCCCACGTGGTAAAGGACCAGTAGCGCGAAGGCGCAGACCCTGACCCAGTCCAGATCGTGGCGACGTTGCATGGCGTTCTCCGTTTTCAGGGAAGACGGCAGCGTCGCCGCACGTGCCGCCCGCGGCCAGCATCAAGGGATGGATCGCGGGGCCGCAGTGACGAGCCGCGGACCGTGGGGACGAATCGCCCTGCCTGCCTCGAAAGGCGACCGCTAGAATGCGCGCATGAACCACAAGGACACGCTGACCTACGAACGCTACCTGCCGTGGAAGCGGTGGGTCGAAGCGGGATTCTGGGTCGCGGTGACGGCCGCCAACTGCGTCGCCAACAGCCTGACGACGTTGATGGAGCTCCGGCGCGGCGATTCGGGCATCCAGGCCTGGGAGCCGGTGGTCTGGGAAACCAGCAGCGCCTTGGTGTGGCTGCTGGTGCTGATCCCGGCCATTGTTGCGTACACCCGCTGGCGCCCGCTGCACTGGGAGAACTGGCGTACGCGGCTGGGGGAATACGCGGTCGCCAGCCTCGTGGTCTGCCTGGTGCACGTGGTCGGCATGGTCGCCCTTCGTGTGCTGGCGTACCGCATGCAGGGGATGGCCTACGACTTCGGTCCATGGCCGCGCGAGCTGGCCTATGAGTACCTCAAGGATGCACGCAGCTTCGCCACCATCGTGGTGGTCGTGGAGGGGTATCGCTTCCTGCTGCGCCGCTGGCAGGGCGAAGCCAGCCTGCTCGCCGAACCCGACGAGGGCCTCCCGTTGGAGCCGGTCGACCAGCCGGAGCGTTTTCTGGTGCGCAAGCTCGGGCGCGAGTTCCTGGTGGCGGCCAACGACATCGAGTGGCTTCAGGCCGCGGGCAATTACGTGAACCTACGCGTGCGCGGCCACGACTATCCCCTGCGCAGCACCATCGCCGGCATCGAAGCGCGCCTGGATCCGCGCCGCTTCACCCGCATCCATCGCAGCTACATCGTCAGTCTGGACCAGGTCGCCTCGATCGAACCGCTGGATACCGGCGACGCGCGCGTCCACATGAAGGATGGCAGCGCCTTGCCTTGCAGCCGACGCCACCGGCAGGACCTGCGCCAGCGGACCGGCGCCGACGCCTGCTAGCTCATGCGGCCCGCGTGGCCGGCACCTGCGGCAACCGCTCCACGGCGTAGCTGGCCACCAGTTCGATGGCGCCGCTGCGCACCGCATCCTCCGGCGACTCCAGCACGGTCTGCAGCGGGATGCCCGCCGGCAGGCAGCGACCCCACAGGCCTGCCCAGGCGTTGCGGCGGTCCTTGGCGGCATACAGGGCGCGGTCTGCCATGCGCAGGGCATAGTCCCACCCACAGCTGGCGTTGTCGAAGAACGGGAGAGGCGCGAACCCCAGCGACACGGTCAGAGACCAGCGCTGGCGTGGCGCGAGTTCGTGCACTTCGCACAGCGCTTCATGCAGGCGCGAGGCGACCGTGCAGGCCTGCGCCTCGGTCAGGTCGGCGCACGCCATCAGGAATTCCTCACCGCCCCAGCGTGCGATGACATCGTCCGACCGGGCGATGTCGCGAAGGCGACGGGCCAGGGCCACCAGTACTTGGTCCCCGGCATGGTGGCCGAAACTGTCGTTCACCTGCTTGAAGTGATCGATGTCGATCAGGAACAGCACGTGGCGCGTGCCCGCCACCGGCCGCTGCAGGGACATCGCCTTCAAGGCCTCGGTGGCGGCGCGCCGGTTGCGCACGCCGGTGAGCGGATCGGTGGCGCTCACCTTGCGCAACTGCCTGTTCTTGCGCCGTTGCAGCAGCCCGAAGCCGACGCCGGCCAGCACCAGCAACACCAGCAGGGCGATGCCGGCCCGGCGCATCAGCCGCGATTTCTCATCGTTCAGTCCGCGCACCTGCGCCTCATGGCGCATGCTCTCCAGTTCGCGCTGGGCCGCCGCGCTTTCACTGCGTGCCTGCAGGTCCGCCAGCAGTTCCAGCCGCTGTGCCTTGAGCGTCTCCATTTCCAGGGCATGCAGGCGCGCACCGACTGCCATCGCCTGATCGGCCTGGCCGAGCGCAGCGTGTGCTGCCATCCAGGCGCGCAGCACTTCCCGCTGCTTCTGCGGCTGGGGCGTCCCATCCACGCTGGACCACGCGCGGCGGGCGGTGGCCAGGGCGGTCGAGCGATCGCCGGACAGGCGCTGCAGCGTGGAGAGTTTGGCCAGTGAACCGGCCAGGCCAGGGGTATCGGCGCTGGTCTGCTGCGACCGGACGGCGGCCTCGAGCACCGGGCGGGCCTGCGCCAGCCGCCCCTGCGTGATCCAGATGCCCGCCCGCTCGGCGCGCAGGCGATCCACCACCGATTGCGCGCGCTTGCGGACCGCCACGGCCTCGCCCTGGCCGATCACCGCAAGCGCCTCGTCGATGCGTCCCAACCGGATCAGGTTGAGCGCATGGTTGTGCAGGATCAGGGGATCTTCCAGTCCGACCGGCGCCGCGGCGGCCAGCGCCTGGCGGTAGTAGTCGTCGGCGACATCGGGCGAGTCGAGATAGTCGGCGTGGATCAGGCCGATGTTGGCCAGCGTGGTGGCCTGGAACAGCGCGGCTTCGTCGGCGTCGAGCTGGGCGGCCAGGGACTGCACCTTCAGGTACGCGGATTCCGCGCGGTGGATCTGACCGGCGCCATGGAAGATGGAGCCCGCCTGGGAGAACGCACGCGCACGGAATTCCGGCGGCAGGCCGGGATGTTCGGCCATGCGCCGCTCCATCCGTTCGCCCGCGTCCACCGCGCTTGCCCGATCACCGGTCAGGCCCGCGGCGATGCCGAGGCAGCTCAGTGCTTTCACCTCGTCCTCGACGGACAGGTCCGGTTCCGCCAGCAGCGACTCCGCGAGCTGCACGGCCACGGGAGGCGCATCGCGACGCAGCTGCAGGCAGCGCGTCACCGCGGCTGCGCGGTCGTGCACGGCAGGCTGCGTGCCCTGGGCGCGCGAGGACGGCAGGCTCAGCAACAACGCCAGGCCGAGCAGGCAGGGCAGCAGCGGAGCGGGCAGGGCGGCGGGAGTCGGCATGAGCGGAGCGGCTCTCGGAGGGACGCCCCCGGCAACCTGCAATTCCCGTTCCAGCGCATCCTTCCGGGGGCGGCGTACTGCGTGGCTCTGGTATCCTTGCCGACCGATTCCTTTCCCCCGTCCCAGCACCCATGATCGAGCTGAATCCCATCCGCCAGCGCATCGCCGACCTGCAGGACAGGCTGGCCTCGCTCCGGGGGTATCTTTGACTACGATGCCAAGCGCGAGCGCCTGGAAGAAGTAAACCGCGAGCTGGAAAGCCCGGATATCTGGAACAACGCCGAGTACGCCCAGCAACTGGGCCGCGAGCGTTCGCTGCTGGACAAGACCGTCAATGGCATCCGCGATATCGAGGAGGGCCTGACCGGCGCCGGCGAACTGCTGGAACTGGCGGAGATGGAGAACGACGAGGACACGGCCCATGCGGTGGTGGCCGACGTGGAGCGCTATGCCGTGCACGTGGACAAGCTGGAATTCCAGCGCATGTTCTCCGGCAAGATGGACAGCTCGAACGCGTTCGTCGACATCCAGGCCGGTGCCGGCGGCACCGAGGCGCAGGACTGGGCGGAAATCCTGCTGCGCATGTACCTGCGCTGGTGCGAGTCGCGCGGCTGGAAGACCGAACTGATGGAAGCCAGCGGGGGCGACGTCGCCGGCATCAAGTCGGCCACGCTGCGGGTGGAAGGGGACTTCGCCTACGGCTGGCTGAAGACCGAAACCGGCGTGCACCGCCTGGTGCGCAAGTCGCCCTTCGATTCGGACAACCGCCGCCACACCAGCTTCACCTCGGTGTTCGTGTCGCCGGAAGTCGACGACAACATCGACATCGACATCAACCCGGCCGACCTGAAGACCGACGTGTACCGCTCGTCCGGCGCAGGTGGCCAGCACGTCAACAAGACCGAATCGGCCGTGCGCATTACCCACGTGCCGACCGGGATAGTCGTGGCCTGCCAGACCGGCCGCAGCCAGCACCAGAACCGCGACAACGCGATGAAGATGCTGGCCGCCAAGCTGTACGAACTCGAGATCCAGAAGCGCAACGCGGAGCGCGATGCGGTGGAGGCGACCAAGTCCGATATCGGCTGGGGCAGCCAGATCCGCAACTACGTGCTGGACCAGAGCCGCATCAAGGACCTGCGCACCGGCGTGGAACGCTCGGATACCCAGAAGGTGCTGGATGGCGACCTGGACGAGTTCGTCGAGGCCAGCCTGAAATCCGGCCTGGAAGCAGGGTCGAAACGCATCGACGCTTGATCCGCGAGCGCACACGCCTTTTGCAGGAGCGGCCCATGGCCGCGATGCTTTGAACGATAATCCTGCAAGAGCATCGCGGCCATGGGCCGCTCCTACATCGCCTTCTTCGATTTCCTACACCATGACCGATCAGACCCCAGCCACGCAGCCCGCCGTCGACGAGAACAGCCTCATCGCCGAGCGCCGCGCCAAACTGACGGCGCTGCGCGGGCAGGGCATCGCGTTTCCAAACGACTTCCGCCGCAGCGATTATGCGGGCGACCTGCAGACGCAGTACGAGGATGCCGAACTGTGGACCGGCGAGGCGCTGGAAGGCAGTACTCGTCGCGTGAAGCTGGCCGGGCGCCTGATGGCCAAGCGCGTGATGGGCAAGGCCAGCTTCGTGCAGATCCAGGACGAGTCGGGGCGCATCCAGCTGTTCCTGCAGGCCAACACGCTGGGTGAGACGTACGATGCCTTCAAGGGCTGGGACGTCGGCGACATCGTCGGTGTGGAAGGTGGGCTGACCCGCACCCGGACCGGCGAACTGTCGGTGAAAGCCGACGCCTTCCGCCTGCTGACGAAATCGCTGCGCCCCCTGCCGGACAAGTGGCATGGCCTGTCCGACGTGGAGCAGCGCTACCGCCAGCGCTACGTGGACCTGATCGTCACGCCGGAAGCGCGCGACGTGTTCATCAAGCGCTCGCGGATCATCCGCGCGATCCGCGAATGGCTGGATACGCGGCGTTTCCTCGAAGTCGAAACGCCGATGATGCATTACATCCCCGGCGGCGCCGCGGCCAAGCCGTTCACCACGCACCACAACGCGCTGGACTTGGACCTTTATCTGCGCGTGGCGCCGGAGCTGTACCTGAAGCGCCTGGTCGTCGGCGGGCTGGAGCGCGTCTACGAGATCAACCGCAATTTCCGCAACGAGGGTGTAAGCACGCGGCACAACCCCGAGTTCACGATGCTCGAGTTGTACGAGGCGTACGCCACTTATACCGAGATCATGGACCTGACCGAGGGCGTCATCCGCGATGTGGCGCACGAGGTGCTGGGTACCGGCCAGGTGGCCTGGGACGGCCAGGACATCGACCTGGAGCCGGCATTCCGCCGCTGGCGCATGGACGAAGCCGTCCGCCACCACAATCCCGAGATCACGGCGGCGGACTGCACCGATCGCGACGCGCTGGCGCGCCACTGCGAACGGCTGAAGATCCACGTCAAGCCGTCGTATGGCTGGGGCAAGCTGTTGCTGGAGATCTTCGAGAAGACCGTGGAGCACACGCTCGTCCAGCCGACCTTCATCACTGACCATCCGGTCGAGGTTTCGCCGCTGGCCCGCGCCAACGACGACCAGCCGGGCTACACCGACCGCTTCGAACTGTTCATCAACGGCAAGGAAATCGCCAACGGTTTCTCCGAATTGAACGACCCGGAAGACCAGGCGGCCCGGTTCATGGCCCAGGTCCAGGCCAAGGAGGGCGGCGACGACGAAGCCATGCACTTCGACGCCGATTACATCCGTGCGCTGGAAGTCGGCCTGCCGCCCACCGGTGGGCTCGGCATCGGCATCGACCGGCTGGTGATGCTGCTGACGGGTTCGGACTCGATCCGGGACGTGCTGCTTTTCCCTTACATGCGCCCCGAAAGCCACGGCTGAACAGGCGCGCCTGTTCCGCCGCGAGTGACGCTATGGGGCAGAAAGGGAACCTGGCGGGATGACGCGACGGGTCCATGACGCAGGCACGGCTGTCCTGCGGCCCTGCGTTTCGGCATCCGCTCCTACCGGGGCGGGGTGCAAGGGCCCCAATCTGTGACGGAGGTCAATGTGTGGAGGCCGGACAGGCCGCTGGGGCGGCTGGCACGCTTCCTGCGTCGATTGACGCGCAGGACGGTCAATTTTCCGTCGTCCGCGCCGATAGAGATCAGGGGAGGGGGCCCCGCGATTGGCATCGGTTCCCTTCGTGGATCACGGACCCGACCCGGGACCGTACCGCCGAACAGGACTTCCGCCATGTTGGATGCGAGTGCCGCCGCCGCCGGAGTATCCTTGCCCGACAGCCACATGCTGTGGCCACAAGGGGCAGGTAACGCTTTGAACATCGTCATCGTCGACGATCAGACGTCTGCGCGCACCATGCTGCGCCATGTCATCGAGGACATCGCGTCCGAGTTGGCCGTCCATGATTTCGGCGATCCGCTGGCCGCACTGGAATGGTGCGAGAAGAACCGGACCGACCTGCTGCTGCTGGACTACCGCATGCCGGGCATGGATGGGTTGGAGTTCGCGCGCCGCTTCCGCCGGCTGCCGATGCATCGCGACATCGCGATCATCCTGATCACGGTGGTCGGCGACGAGCCGATCCGCCAGGCCGCCCTCGAGGCGGGCGTCATCGATTTCCTCGTCAAGCCGGTGCGCCCGCGTGAGCTGCGTGCCCGCTGCCGCAACCTGCTGCAGCTCCGCCAGCAGTCCGAGAACGTGAAGCAGCGTGCCCTGTCGCTGGAGCAGCGCCTGCTGTCCAGCATGCACGAGGTCGAGGAGCGCGAGCGCGAGACGCTCTCGCGGCTGGCCCGCGCCATCGAGTACCGCGACAGCGGCACCAGCGCCTACCTGGAACGCATGGCCCACGTGGCCGGCCTGATCGCCGAGCAACTGGGGCTGCCCGAAGACGAGGTGCGCACCATCGAAATGGCGGCGCCGCTGCACGACATGGGCAAGATCGCGATCCCGGATTCGGTCCTGATGAAAGCCGGACCGCTGACGGCCGACGAAACCGATGTCATGCGCCGCCACCCGAAGATCGGCCACCAGCTGCTGTCGGGCAGCCAGAACCGCTTCATCCAGACCGGCGCGCTGATCGCGCTGCGCCACCACGAGCGCTACGACGGCAGCGGTTATCCCGATGGCCTCGTGGGCGAGCAGATCCCGTTGGAAGCGAGGATAGTGGCGGTTGCGGACGTCTTCGATGCCCTGATTTCGCCGCGTCCGTACAAGAAGGCCTGGGACAAGGATGCGGCCCTGGCCTACCTGTACGCCCAGCGTGGCCGCCTGTTCGATCCGGCCTGCGTCGACGCGCTGATTCGCGGGCGGGCGCGGCTCGACGACATTTGCGAACGTTACTCGACGGTGCAGAGCCGTCCAGGGATGGAGTGAGCCATGACGAATCCCCTTGCCTGGATCAAATCCCGACTGGCGCATCGCGGCGACAGTGAGCACGGCCAAGCGCTGATCCGGGTCGCGCTGATCACCATCATCCTCGTCTACGCGTTGCTGCCTTCCTCGCGCGCCGCGTTGCCTGCGGACGAGTACACCATCGTCCTGACCATCATCACCTCGGGCCTGGTCAATGGCCTGGGCATCTTCGCGTGGTTGCTGGTGCAGCCTGGCAAATCGCACGCGCGCCGTGCGCTGGGCATGATCGCCGACTACGGCCTGCTGGCGGCGGCGATGAACGGCATGGGCGAGCCGCTGTCGTGGGCCTACGTGGTCCTGATGTGGATCACCGTCGGCAACGGCCTGCGCTACGGCAACCGCTATCTGGTCGTCGCCGTGGCGATGGCGAGCACCGCCTTCGGGGCGGTGGTGCTGATGAACGACTATTGGCGCAGCAACCTGACGCTGGGTGTCGGCCTGGTGCTGGGCCTGATCGCCGTGCCGATGTATCTGTCCGGCCTGCTGCGCGACCTGACGCGCGCCACCGACGAAGCGCGCCGCGCGAACGAAGCGAAGAGCCGGTTCCTGGCCAACATGAGCCACGAGTTCCGCACGCCACTCAATGGTCTCGCCGGCATGTCCGAACTGCTGGCGACCACGCGTCTGGATGCCGAACAGCGCGAGTGCCTGTCCACGATCCAGGCATCGACCCGGACGCTGCTGGGACTGGTCGAGGACGTGCTGGACATCTCCGCGATCGAAGCGGGCAAGGTCAAGCTCAACGTCGTGGAGTTCTCGCCACGCGAACTGGTTGAGAGCATCGGCCTGATCCTCATGCCGCAGGCCCGTGGAAAGCAGGTCCGCTACGAAGGCGTGGTGGACGATGCCATCCCGCTCAAGCTGCGCGGCGATGCGGGCCACCTGCGCCAGGTGCTGCTGAATCTCGCCGGCAACGCGGTGAAGTTCACCGACGACGGCGAGGTCCGGCTGGTGGTCGCGCCCACGCTGGTCGAGGGCAGCCGCATCCGCCTGCGCTTCACTGTCACCGATACCGGCATCGGCGTGCCGGTCGCGCTGCGCGAGCGACTGTTCGAGGCGTTCGAGCAGGCCGATGGCAGCCTGTCCCGCCGCTACGGCGGCACCGGTCTGGGCACGACGATCGCCAAAGGCCTGACCGAGGCCATGGGCGGCACGATCGGCTTCGAAAGCCACGAGCAGCGCGGCAGCTGCTTCTGGGTGGAACTGCCGTTCGAGGCCGTGGCAGAGCGCGTCATGGTGCCGGCCGTGCATGGCCACGCCGAGTGGCTGCAGGAAGAGCCGGAAACCGCCAGCGCCGAGAACATCATCGCCTTCTCGGATCCGTTCCTGCGCCATCGTGCGCGCGTGCGCAGCATGCAGATCCTGGTCGCCGACGACCACGAGGCCAATCGCATGGTCGTGCAGCGCCTGCTGCAGAAAGCGGGCCACCGCATCACCTGCGTCAACGGCGGCGAAGAAGTACTCGATGCGCTGGAATCGGCGACCTACGACGCGGTCATCTGCGACCTGCACATGCCCGGACTGAGCGGCCTGGACCTGTTGAAGCAGCTGCGCGTGATGGAGGCGGGCAGCGGCAGCCGTACGCCCGTGCTCATACTCAGCGCGGATGTCACGCCCGAATCGATCCAGCGTTGCGAGCAGGCCGGAGCGCGCGCCTTCCTTGCCAAGCCGGTCGTCGCCACGCGCCTGCTGGACGCGCTGGCAGACATCGCGACCTCGGGCCGGGTTGCGGCCACCGCCGTCCCGGCGGCGCCTGTGCGTGCGGAAGTGTCGGACGGTGTGCTGGATGTCAGCGTGCTGGACGAACTGACCGCGCTGGGCATGGGTGACGCGTTCGAACGCGAATTCATCGAGCAATGCCTCAACGATGCGGACGGGTGCATCGGCGCGATGGCGCATGCGATGGAGCGCGGCGATGGGGAACACCTGCGTGAGCACGCTCACGCCCTGAAGGGCGTGGCCAGCAACCTGGGCCTGGTCAAGCTCGCGGCGGCCGCCGGCGAAATGATGAGCCTGGCCGACTGGCAGATCACCCGCGAATGGCGTCATCGCCTGGCAGCGCTGAATTCGCACCTGAGCCACGGTCGTGCGGCGCTCGATGCGCGGCAGCGCGTGCGGGGCGCGGGCCTGGACAAGGGCAACGAACACTCGTCGTCCTGACGCGGGGCCACTGCCGCGATCGACGCGGTGGCGATACGGTGGCGCGGGCGGACGCGGTCCGGATGGATCGCTGGCGAGTACGGATGACCCGGACTCGCCCTTGAAGGCGCACGGCGCGCTCCAACCCCCTGATTTCCCCTGTCGTTACTGCGTTGCCGCAGTCATGCGGGTGTTCAGGCCGCGCGGATCGACCGCTTTTCCTGCGCGCGGACGATGCGTTCCATCATCTTCAGCGACTTGTCGCCCAGCGTCAGCGCGGTATCGACCCACACCTCGGTGATGCCCATCAGTTCGTCGTAGCCGACCGGCTGGGCGAGGTTGCGGCAGGCGTTCAACGCCAGGTGCGCATGGGGCGAGCGACGCTGCTTGTCGATGATGGTCTGCACGGCGGAAGCGCCCTGGCCCTTCGGTACCAGCACGTCGACCACGCCAAGCTTGTAGAGCTCATCGCTGGTGTAGATGTTGCCTTCCAGGATGATCTTCTCGGCGACCTGCGGCGAGACGCGCTTGCACAGGAAGGAGTACGCACCCATGCCCGGGAACAGGCCGAACAGCACTTCCGGCAGGCCCATGTCGACGCCTTCTTCGGCGACGATGGTGTGGCAGGACAGGGCGATCTCGAGGCCACCACCCAGTGCGTCGCCCTGGATCAGGGCAATGGTGCGCACGTCACCGCCGAGGCCGGTATTGAGGTGATGGACACCATCGATGCAGCGGCGCGCGTAGCTGAGCAGGCGGTCGCGGTTGTTCTCGCGGATGAGCTGCGAGAAAAGCTCCAGATCGCCGCCGAGGTTGAAGGCATTCGCATCGGACGCGACCACGAGATGGCGAAGCTTGCCGGGCTGGCGCTGCGATTCGCGCAGGGTGATCGAATTCATGAAGCTCAGCACGTCGTCGAGCATCTGGCTGCGGAAGCACGGGCGCACGCCCGGTGCCACGTCCGAATGCATGTACATCCAGTGGGCGTCACCGCTGGGTTCGGACTCGACACGGATGGTCGGGAAGGAACGGGTGCGCTGCAGTTTTTCGACGTTGTTCATGGAGAGCTCCTTGGAGGGTTGCTTGCCCGCGCGGCAGGGGAGGCGGGTGACGGATTAATGTGACGCAGGTGGCATCACGCGCCGATCCTACACCTGAACGAATAATTAAAATCCGGTGCACAAGCGCGCTTGTGGCAACTTGGGGCCGTCCCCCCGCCATCAGTCTCGATATTTGTGACGAATGTCTAGAATCGGACCCTAAAGTCCTGAACCAAAAGAAAAAGGCCGGCGCATGGCCGGCCTTTTTCAACACCCTGAACAGGGCGTCACGCGCTTTTCGCGGGCTCGCGGAGCTCTTTGCGGAGGATCTTGCCGACGTTGGTTTTCGGCAGCTCCGTGCGGAACTCGATGTGCCGGGGCTGCTTGTAGCCCGTGAGGTTGTCGCGGCAGAACGCTTTCACCTGTTCCGCCGTGAGCGACGGGTCCTTCTTCACGATGAACACCTTCACGGCTTCGCCCGACTTCTCGTCCGGCACGCCGATCGCGGCGACCTCGAGCACGCCGTCGAGGCCTGCGATCACGTCTTCCACTTCGTTCGGATACACGTTGAAGCCGGAGACCAGGATCATGTCCTTCTTGCGGTCGACGATGTAGAAGAAGCCGTTCTCGTCCATCTTCGCCATGTCGCCGGTGTGCAGCCAGCCGTCGGCGTCCATCACGTTCGCGGTTTCCTCGGGCCGTTGCCAGTAGCCCTTCATGACCTGCGGACCCTTGATGCAGAGTTCGCCCACCTCGCCAACGGGAACGACGTTGCCGTCGTCGTCCTTGAGGCAGGCATCGGTCGACGGCACCGGCAGGCCGATGGCGCCGTTGTAATCGTGCAGGTCCATGGGATTGATGCACGCCGCGGGCGACGTCTCGGTCAGGCCATAGGCTTCGACCAGCGTCACGCCCGTGACCTTCTTCCACTTTTCCGCAACGGCACGCTGCACGGCCATGCCGCCGCCCAGGGTCATCTTCAGGTTGGAGAAATCGACCTCGTCGAAGCCCGGCGTATTCAGCAGGCCGTTGAACAGCGTGTTGACGCCCGTGATCGCGGTGAAGCGCGTGGCCTTCAGCTCCTTCACGAAGCCGGGCATGTCGCGCGGATTGGTGATCAGGTGGTTCAGGCCGCCAAGCTTCATGAAGACCAGGCAGTTCGCCGTCAGCGCGAAGATGTGGTACAGCGGCAACGCCGTGATGATGACTTCGTTGCCGTAGTCGAGGCCGGTGCCGACCCAGACGCCCGCCTGCTGCATGTTCGCCACCAGGTTGCGGTGCGTCAGCATGGCGCCCTTGGCCACGCCGGTGGTGCCGCCGGTGTACTGCAGGAAGGCGATGTCGCCGGAGTCGATGTCGATGTCGGGCAACGTATGCAGCTGGCCGAGCGTCAGCGTGTCCTTGAAGCGAACGGTGCCGGGAATGTCGTAGTCGGGCACCATCTTCTTCACGTACTTCAGCACGAAGTTGACGATGGCGCCCTTGGGGAAGCCGACCAAGTCGCCCAGCGCGGTCGTGACCACCTGTTTGACCTGCGTGCCGGCGAGCGCTTCCTGCGCGGTCTTGCCGAAATTGTCGACGACCAGCAGCACGCTGGCACCGGAATCGGTCAACTGGTGCTTCAGTTCGCGCGGGGTGTACATCGGATTGACGTTCACCACGGTCAGCCCAGCGCGCAGCACGCCGAAGATCGCAATGGGGTACTGCAGGCAGTTCGGCATCATGATGGCGACGCGGTCGCCTTTCTTGAGCTTCAGTTCGCCAAGCAGGTACGCGGCGAACTGGCGGCTGAGCTTGTCGATCTCGCCATACGTCAGGGTCTTGCCGAAGTTGCGGAACGCGGGACGGTCGCGGTACTTGCTGATCGCCTCATCGAAGACGGACACGATGGAGCGGTACTGCTCCAGGTCCACCTGCTGCGGCACGCCTTGCGGATAACTCTTGAACCACGGACGTTCCTGACTCATCGTTCTGCTCCCTCCCCAGGGTCTACGGGCTGCCTCGCGGCATGCATGTGGGCGAGCGCCGAAAGGGGCGCCTGCCGGGAGCATACCGTTCCGGATGGAAAAGGCGAAGGTTTCGATGGCGAAGATGGGGCAGGGTTTCATCGCGGCGGCGGCGCTCGTGCTGGCGACGCTCGTGGCGTGCAGCGCGGAAACACCCGAGGCCCAGCTGCGGCACCGCGTGGGAGGCATGCAGGTGGCCGTCGAAGAGAAACGCGTCGGCGATTTCATGGACGGCGTCAGCGACGATTTCACCGGGCCGGCCGGCATGGATCGTGTTGCGATGCACAACCTGGTGCGTGCACGCACGTTCGCGAACGCACGCGTGGGAACGACGACCGGTCCCCTGGACGTGCGGGTCGATGGAGACAATGCGACGGTGTCGTTCCAAGTGCTGCTGACCGGCAGTACGGGCCGGTTCCTTCCGGAACAGGCGCAGACCTACGACGTCACCACCGCATGGCGTCGGGAGCAAGGCGAGTGGCGGATCTACCACGCGCGCTGGAACGCGCCCCGCTGACCGCGCGCTATTTCGCCGGCGACAGCTTTCCGGCACTCCACCGGTAGCGCAGCGTTCTGGGAACGGTCGGGCAGCAGCGCGCGTCGTTGGGTCCGGGCCACTTCGTCTTCAGTTCGACGGTGCCGTTGCGCACCACCATGCCTTCCACGCTGCCCAGTGGTTCGTCGGTCTCGCCCGCGGGCGCGTAGTGCTGCCCTTTGCGGGCCAGCACCGTGACGCCGTGATGCCAGTGGGTGGGGCCCAGCATCGTCCACAGCACGACGACTTCCGACTCGCCGTCGCCGTCCAGGTCGGCCACGGCGACATCGCCCGCTTCATAAGCTTCCTGCGGGCCCGCGCTGGCCTGCCGGGTGGCAAGGAACTGCTCGGCGATGCGCCTGGCCTGATCGGTGTCGGGCGCTGCAGCGCGGGCGTCGGCACAGAAGGCGAGGACGAGGAGCAGGCAGGTGGAACGCAGGACAGGAACTCCCATGGCGACGTCTCGGACGACCTTCGACGAAGGCCTTCAAGATCCCTAACGCACCAGGCGCAGCCGACCGGCAAGCGTTCCTCGCACGCCGTGCCCGGTCTTGCCACGACCCGGGGGAGCCGTGATGATCGGCGTGTCAAAACGGGGAAACCGCTCATGTCGATTCGCTGGAAACTGCTGGCGTGCCTGTGGCTGGCCGCTGGGAATGCCTTCGCGCAGGATGCGCTGCCGTACCAGACGCCGCCGGCCGAGATCCTGCAGCTCGCCGACGTGCAGCGACCGCCCACCGTCGCGACGGACAGCCGCAAGCAGCACCTGGTGCTGTTCTACCGCGACACGTTCAAGTCACTGGGGGAACTGTCCGACGAGGAGCTCCGTCTCGGTGGCCTGCGCGTCAATCCACGCACCAACATCGCCAGCACCACCACCTACTTCACCAACGTGCAGGTGCAGGATCTGCAGCGCGGTGGCGCGCAGCAGGTGACGGGTTTGCCTGCGGCGCCGCGCCTGGCGAATTTCACCTGGTCGCCCGACGAACGCCGGCTGGCGTTCACGCACACCACGCGAACCGGCGTGGAAGCGTGGGTGATGGAACTGGCCACTGCGCAGGCCACGCGCCTGACCGAGGCGCGGGTCAACGGCAACGTGGGCAATCCGCTGACCTGGTTCCGCGACAACCAAGCCTTGCTGGTACGCATGTTGCCGGCGCAACGCCCCGCACTGCTCGATACGGCGCGTGCCGTTCCGACCGGGCCGACGGTGTCGGTGAGCGATGGCAGCAAGGCACAGAACCGCACCTACCAGGACCTGCTGAAGAATCCGTCGGACGAAAACAATTTCGCCGTGCTCGCCACGTCCGAACTGCACCGCGTCCCGCTGCAGGGGCGCGCGACGCTCTGGCGTGCCGCGGCAATGCATACCGGCGAATCGTTCTCGCCTGATGGCCGGTACGTCCTGCTGCGCACCCTGCAGAAGCCGTTTTCCTACCTGGTGCCCTATAGCCGCTTCCCGTACCGCGCCGACGTGGTGGAAACCACCGGCAAGCCGGTGACGACCGTCGTCGAAGCCCCACTCGCTGAGAACCTGCCGAAGGGCTTCATGGCCGTGCGCGCGGGTCGTCGCGATGTCGAATGGCGTGCGGACCAGCCCGCCACGCTGGTCTGGGCCGAGGCGCTGGACAAGGGCGATCCGGCGAACGACGTGCCCTTCCGCGACGAAGCCTTCGCGTGGCAGGCACCGTTCACCGCGCCGCCGCAGTCGCTCTTCAAGACCGTCGACCGCGTCCAGGGCATCCTGTGGGGCGACGACACGCATGCGATCGTCACCGATTACTGGTGGAACACGCGCCATACGCGGACCTACGTGCTGGATCCGTCGAAGCCGGGCGCGCCGCTGCGCGAACTTGTGAGCCGCAGTTACCAGGACCAGTACAGCGATCCGGGGCAGTTCGAGACGCGGAAGAACAGCGCGGGTGAAACCGTGCTCGCCCTGGACAATGGCCAGGCGTACCTGATCGGCGACGGCTTCACGCCCGAGGGGCAGTTCCCCTTCATCGATCGGATGGAACTGGCTACTGGCAAGAAGGAACGCCTGTACACGTCGCGTCTCGAAGGCCAGAAGGAAAGCATCCAGGCGCTGCTGGATCCCGCGCAGGGCACGGCGCTGGTACGCATCGAATCGCCGACCGAGTTCCCGAACTACTACGTGCGCCACCTGAAGCAGCGGATCGCACCGGTGCCGGTGACGCAGTTCGAGAATCCCTTCAAGGCCCTGCAGGGCGTGTACAAGGAAGTCCTGACGTACAAGCGCGCAGACGGGCTGCCGCTCACGGGCACGCTGTACCTGCCGGCCGGCTATGACCGAATGGCCAAGCGCGAGAAGCTGCCGCTGGTGATGTGGGCGTATCCCACCGAGTACAAGGACCGAGCCAGTGCGGGCCAGAACACCACGAACCCGAACGAGTTCATCTTCCCGAGCTATGGCTCGCCCGTGTACTGGGTCGCGCGCGGTTATGCGGTGCTGGACGACGCGGCGTTCCCGATCGTGGGCGAGGGCAAGGACGAGCCGAACGACACGTTCATCAAGCAGCTGGTGGCCAACGCCAAAGCCGCGATCGACGCCGTCGACGGATTCGGGTACATCGATCGTTCGCGTGTGGCCGTGGGTGGCCATTCGTACGGCGCGTTCATGACCGCCAACCTGCTGACGCACTCGGACCTGTTCGCCGCCGGCATCGCGCGCAGCGGCGCCTACAACCGCACGCTGACGCCGTTCGGCTTCCAGCAGGAAGAGCGCAACTACTGGGAAGCGCCCGGCGTCTACAACGACATGTCGCCCTTCATGCACGTGGAGAAGATGAAGACGCCGCTGCTGCTGGTGCATGGCGAGGCCGACAACAACTCAGGCACGTTCACCATGCAAAGCGAGCGTTACTTCAATGCGCTCAAGGGCTTCGGTGCACCGGCACGCCTCGTGCTGCTGCCGAAGGAGAGCCACGGCTATGCGGCGAAGGAATCGGTCCTGCACCTGCTGTGGGAACAGGACCAGTGGCTGGAGCGGTACGTGAAGAACAAGGGGCGGGCAGCGGGCACAGCACCGGCTGCGGCTCGCTGAAACACGACTGCCTGCACGAAAAAGGCCGCCTTAGGGCGGCCTTTTTCTTTTCCCGCTACCAGCACTCAGCCGGCCTTGCGCGCCGCCAGCTGGCGCAGCACGTAGTGCAGCAGCCCGCCATGGCGGAAGTACTCCACTTCTTTAGGCGTGAGCAGCAGGACCTTGGCCTGGAACTCGACCTTCTTGCCGTCGGACTTGCGCGCGGTGACCGTGGCGGTTTTCGCAACGCCGTCCTGCAGGCCCGTGACGTCGAATGTTTCCGAGCCGTCCAGGCCCAGCGACTGGGCGTTCTGGCCATCGCCGAACTGCAGCGGCAGCACGCCCATGCCGACCAGGTTGGAGCGGTGGATGCGTTCGAAGCTCTCCGCGATCACCGCCTTCACGCCCAGCAGGTTGGTGCCCTTTGCCGCCCAGTCGCGCGAGGAGCCCGTGCCGTACTCCTTGCCCGCGATCACCACCAGCGGGACGCCATCGGCCCTGTACTTCATCGCCGCGTCGTAGATAGACAGCTTCTCTGGCGATCCGCTGCCGAAGTACAGCGTGTTGCCGCCTTCCTCGCCGCCGAACATCAGGTTCTTGATCCGGATGTTGGCGAAGGTGCCGCGCACCATCACGTCATCGTTGCCGCGGCGGCTGCCGTAGCTGTTGAAGTCGACCGGTTGTACGCCACGCGAGATCAGGAAGCGGCCCGCAGGCGAGTCCTTCTTGATGTTGCCGGCGGGCGAAATGTGGTCGGTGGTGATCGAGTCCCCGAACAGGCCGAGCACGCGCGCGCCGCGGACGTCGTCGATGCTGCCGATCGCCATCGACATGCCGTCAAAGTAGGGCGGGTTCTTGATGTAGGTGGAATCGCCATCCCAGGCGTACAGGTCGCCGTCGGGCGAGGCGATGGTGTTCCAGCGCGTATCGCCCTTGAATACATCGGCATAGTTCTTGGCGAACATCTCGGGGCCGATCGTGGCGGCGATGAAGTCGCCGATCTCCTTGTTGCTGGGCCAGATGTCCTTCAGGAAAACCGGTTGGCCGTCGCTGCCGGTGCCGAGCGGTTCCGCTGTCAGATCGATATTGGTGGTGCCGGCGATGGCATACGCCACGACCAGCGGCGGGCTGGCCAGGTAGTTCATCTTCACTTCGGGGTGCACGCGTCCCTCGAAGTTGCGGTTGCCCGACAGCACCGAGGCGACGACGAGATCATCGGCGGCGATCGCGGCCGACACGTCGTCCGGTAGCGGACCGGAGTTGCCGATGCAGGTGGTGCAGCCGTATCCGACGACGTAGAAGCCCAGCTTCTCCAGATCGTCGAGGACGCCCGCCTTCTCGAGATAGTCGGTGACCACGCGCGAGCCCGGCCCAAGCGAGGTCTTGACCCATGGCTGTGCCTTCAGGCCTTTCGCCGCTGCGTTGCGTGCGAGCAGGCCCGCGCCCAGCATCACCGCCGGATTCGAGGTGTTGGTGCACGAGGTGATCGCCGCGATCACCACGTCGCCATCGCGCAACTTCACCGCCGCGCCGCTGTGCGGCGAGGATTCGTGCGCGGCTTCGCTAGCCCCCACGGCCGTACCGCCGCCGCCTTCGTTCTTGAGCCGGTCTTCCTGCACCAGGTCGATGCGCTTGCGGCGCGCATCGGCGAACGGCACCAGGTTGTCGCGGAAGTTCTGCTTCACGTCCTGCAGCAGCACGCGGTCCTGCGGGCGTTTGGGGCCGGCCAGCGACGGCTTCACATCGCCCATGTCCAGCTGCAGCGTGGCGCTGTACTCGGCATGCGGGCTGTCCGGCGTATGCCACAGGCCCTGCGCCTTGGCGTAGGCCTCGACCAGCGCGATCTGTGCTTCGCTGCGACCAGACAGGCGCAGGTAGTTCAGCGACTCGTGATCGATCGGGAAGATGCCGCAGGTGGCGCCATACTCGGGCGCCATGTTGCCGATGGTGGCGCGGTCGGCGAGCGGCAGGTGCTGCAGGCCGTCGCCGTAGAACTCGACGAACTTGCCCACCACGCCCAGCTTGCGCAGCATCTGGGTGACGGTCAGCACCAGGTCGGTGGCGGTTGCGCCTTCGGGCAGCTTGCCGGTCAGCTTGAAGCCCACGACCTGCGGAATCAGCATCGACGACGGTTGGCCCAGCATCGCGGCCTCGGCCTCGATGCCGCCCACGCCCCAACCCAGCACACCGATGCCGTTGATCATCGTGGTGTGGCTGTCGGTGCCGAAGACGGTGTCGGGATAGGCGATGGCCTGGCCGTCCTTCTCCCCGGTCATGACCACGCGGGCGAGGTTTTCCAGGTTCACCTGGTGGACGATGCCGGTGTTCGGCGGCACCACCTTGAAATTGTCGAACGCCTTCTGGCCCCAGCGCAGGAAGCCGTAGCGCTCCTTGTTGCGTTCGAATTCGATCTTGCCGTTGAGGTCCAGCGCATCGGCGCTGCCGAACACATCGACCTGCACGGAGTGATCGATGACCAGCTCGGAGGGGATCAGCGGATTGATCTGGTCCGGGCTGCCGCCGAGTTTCACCACGGCATCGCGCATGGCGGCAAGGTCGACGACGCAGGGCACGCCGGTGAAGTCCTGCAGCACCACGCGCGCGGGCATGAAGGCGATTTCGGTGTCCGGTTCCTTGGCGGCCTCCCAGGCAGCGACGGCCTGGACATGCTCCGGCAGCACGGTGACCCCGTCCTCGCAGCGCAGCAGGTTCTCGAGCAGGATCTTCAGGGAATAGGGCAGGCGGGCGAGGCCGCCGGCCGGGTCCAGCCGCTCGGCCAGCGCGGGCAGGCTGTAATACGTGTAGGACGTGCCGTTGACGTCCAGGGAACGTCGGGTGGCGAAGGAATCACTCATCGCGGAGGCTCCTGTAGCTGGGGGAGGGTGAGGTGACCAGACAGCATAAGCCGGCGGCCCTGCATGTCTTGTAGAGGCCTGCCCGGATTATCCGCCATGTATGAGACGGGCATGATTCGACCAAGGTGGTGGGGGATGACAGGCGCTCCGGGCTAGGGTATGCCAACTGAAGTATGTATAATTCTTCCATACTCAAGAGGGGCCGCTGATGGAAGCCACCGTTGCAGAACGCGGCCAGATCACCCTGCCGAAGGCCGTGCGCGATGCGCTGGGCCTGACCAAGGGCAGCGTGCTGAAGGTCGAGTTGGAGGGTAGCCGCATCGTGTTGCGGAAGAGCGTCGACGACGCGATTTCGCGCGTGCGTGGCAAGTTCGCCCTCGACGCCGACAGCCCGACGGGCGCCGTCAGCGAATGATCGCCGTCGACGCGCCCGTCCTGATCGAACTGCTGACCGATGGTCCGCGCGCGGACGCCGTTGAGGCGGGCTTGCGCCAGAGTCTCGGCAGCGGGCGTGTCGTCGTCTGCGATGCCGCGCTGGCGCAGCTGTGCGCCTCGCTGCGCAATGGTGCGGATGCCCTGGGCGCGCTTGAGGAAATGGGCGTGCATTTCAATGCCGTCGAAGCCAAGTCCGCCGTGCGTGCAGGCGAGATGCAGCGTCGTCACCGCCAGCGCGAAGGCGACGCCCGGCCCATCGCCGATTTCCTGGTCGGCGCGCACGCGCTGCTGCAGTGCGATGGCCTCATCACCTTCGACACCGCGTTCCACCGCGACTACTTCAAGGGCCTGAAACTGATCGTGCCCGCGAACGAATAAGCGTCACCCTGTTTTCCCATTCCACCGCATCACCGAACGACCGGAGCCACCCATGTTGGAAGCCTATCGCCACCACGTAGCCGAGCGCGCCGCGCTGGGCATCCCGCCGCTGCCGCTGTCGGCCCAGCAGACGGCCGAGGTCATCGAACTGCTGAAGAACCCGCCGGCCGGTGAAGAGGACTTCCTGGTCGAGCTCATCACGCACCGCGTGCCGGCCGGCGTCGACGATGCCGCCAAGGTGAAAGCGTCCTACCTGGCCGCCGTCGCGTTCGGTACCGAGAAGACCCCGTTGATCACGCCCACGCGCGCCACTGAGCTGCTGGGCACGATGCTGGGCGGCTACAACATCCACCCGCTGATCGAGCTGCTCGACAACGCCGAGCTGGGCGCGACCGCCGCCGAGGGCCTGAAGCACACGCTGCTGATGTTCGACAGCTTCCACGACGTGCAGGAGAAGGCCGAGCAGGGCAACGCCCATGCGCGGGCCGTGCTGCAGAGCTGGGCCGACGCCGAATGGTTCACCAGCAAGCCGGAAGTGCCGCAGAGCCTGACCGTCACCGTCTTCAAGGTGCCGGGCGAGACCAACACCGACGACCTGTCGCCGGCGCCGGACGCGACCACGCGCCCCGATATCCCGTTGCACGCGCTGGCGATGCTGAAGAACAAGCGCCCCGACGCGCCTTTCGTGCCGGAAGAAGACGGCAAGCGCGGCCCGATCCAGGAAATCCTGTCGCTGAAGGACAAGGGCCATCTGGTCGCCTACGTCGGCGACGTGGTCGGTACAGGCTCCTCGCGCAAGTCGGCGACCAACAGCGTGCTGTGGTTCACCGGCGAGGACATTCCTTTCATCCCGAACAAGCGCTTCGGTGGCGTCTGCCTGGGCAGCAAGATCGCCCCGATCTTCTACAACACGATGGAAGACGCCGGCGCGCTGCCGATCGAACTCGACGTCTCGCAGATGAATCACGGCGACGTGGTCGAGCTACGGCCGTACGATGGCAAGGCACTGAAGAACGGTGAAGTGATCGCCGAGTTCCAGGTGAAGTCCGACGTGCTGTTCGACGAAGTGCGCGCTGGTGGCCGCATCCCGCTGATCATCGGCCGCGGCCTGACCGCGAAGGCGCGCGAAGCGCTGAAGCTGCCGGCGACGGACCTGTTCCGCCAGCCGCAGCAGCCGGCCGACAGCGGCAAGGGCTTCTCGCTCGCGCAGAAGATGGTCGGCCGCGCCTGCGGGCTGCCGGAAGGCCAGGGCGTGCGCCCGGGTGCCTACTGCGAGCCGAAGATGACGTCGGTGGGTTCGCAGGACACCACCGGTCCGATGACCCGCGACGAGCTGAAGGATCTGGCCTGCCTGGGCTTCTCGGCGGATCTGGTGATGCAGTCGTTCTGCCACACCGCGGCCTATCCGAAGCCGGTCGACGTGAAGACGCACCACACGCTGCCCGAATTCATTTCGACCCGCGGTGGCATCTCACTGCGCCCGGGCGACGGCGTGATCCACAGCTGGCTCAACCGCATGTTGCTGCCCGACACCGTCGGCACCGGCGGCGACTCGCACACGCGCTTCCCGGTGGGCATTTCGTTCCCGGCCGGCTCCGGCCTGGTCGCGTTCGCCGCGGCCACCGGCGTGATGCCGCTGGACATGCCGGAATCGGTGCTGGTCCGTTTCAAGGGTGAACTGCAGCCGGGTGTGACGCTGCGCGACCTGGTCAACGCGATCCCGTACTACGCCATCAAGTCCGGGCTGCTGACCGTGGCCAAGGCGGGCAAGAAGAACATCTTCTCCGGCCGCATCCTCGAGATCGAAGGCCTGCCGGACCTGAAGGTGGAGCAGGCGTTCGAACTGTCCGACGCCTCGGCCGAACGTTCCGCCGCCGGTTGCACGGTGCGCCTGAACAAGGAGCCGATCATCGAGTACCTCACCAGCAACATCACGCTGCTGAAGTGGATGATCGCCGAAGGCTACGCCGACGCCCGTTCGCTGGCCCGTCGCATCGCGAAGATGGAAGCGTGGCTCGCCGACCCGCAGTTGCTGGAGCCGGATGCCGATGCCGAGTACGCGGCGATCATCGACATCGATCTCGCCGACGTGCACGAGCCGCTGCTGGCCTGCCCGAACGACCCGGACGACGTGAAGACGCTGTCGGACGTCGCGGGTACCGTGATCGACGAAGTGTTCATCGGTTCGTGCATGACCAACATCGGCCACTTCCGTGCCGCCGCCAAGCTGCTGGAAGGCAAGCGCGACATCCCGACCCGCCTGTGGGTCGCGCCGCCGACCAAGATGGACGCCTCGGAGCTGACCAAGGAAGGCGTCTACGGTACGTTCGGCACCGCGGGTGCGCGCATGGAAATGCCCGGCTGCTCGCTGTGCATGGGCAATCAGGCGCAGGTGCGCGAGGGTGCGACGGTGTTCTCCACCTCGACCCGCAACTTCCCGAACCGCCTGGGCCGCAACTCCAACGTGTTCCTGGGGTCGGCCGAGCTGGCCGCGATCTGCTCGCGCCTGGGCAAGATCCCGACCAAGGCCGAGTACATGGCCGACATCGGCGTGATCAACGAGAAGGGCGCCGAGATCTATCGCTACATGAACTTCGACCAGATCGAGGAGTACCAGGACGTGGCGAAGACCGTGGCCGCCTGATCCTGGGCGGCTGCAGGGAGTCGAAGGCCCGGCCCAGCGCCGGGCCTTTTTTTTGGGCGGCGCCGTCCGGTTGATGTCACATATAACGTTATTCGCGGAAACAAGGCACGTGCGGCGTCGGCTGCACCACGCAAGAAGGGGAGTCGAGTTGGCGCAGGCACGTATTCCGGGCATCCGCGTGGCGGGCGTCAGTACCTGCGTGCCAGCACGCCGGATCGACAACCTGGCCGAGGGCGAGCGCTATGGCGCGGACGAAGTGCGCAAGGTGGTGTCCATGGCCGGCGTGCGCCAGCGCCATGTGGTCGACGAGGGAACGACCGCGGCCGACCTTTGCCGTGACGCCGCCGAGCGGCTGCTGACGCGACTGGGGTGGGAGCGCGACAGCGTCACCGGGCTCCTATTCGTCACGCAATCGCCGGACTACTTCCTGCCCTCGACCGCGTGCGTCCTGCATGCATGGCTCGGTTTGTCCGACCGCTGTGCCGCCTTCGACCTGGGGCTGGGGTGTTCCGGCTATCCCTACGGACTGTACGTGGCTGCGGCCATGCTGCGGGCGGGGGGACACCAGCGCATCCTGATGCTGCATGGCGAGACACCCAGCCGTTTCACCGATCCGGCGGACCACGCCACCACGCTGCTGTTCGGCGACGCCGGGTCGGCAACGGCGCTGGAGACGGGCGACGACGAGGCTGCGTTCTGCCTGCATACCGATGGCGCCGGCCGCGAGGGGCTGATCATCCGCGGCGGGGCCTTCCGCGACCGGCATCCCGCCGACCCACGCCATCTGGCGCTGGAAATGGACGGCGCCGCCATCTTCAATTTCACCATCAAGCGCGTGCCGCCATTGGTGGCGGACACGCTGGCGCTGGCGGGGAAATCCGTGGACGACGTGGACCAGTACGTCTTCCACCAGTCCAACCGCTTCATCATGAAGCACCTCGCCAAGAAGTGCGGTCTCCCCGAGGCGCGCGTGCCCATGACGATCGAGGACACCGCCAACTGCGGCGGCCCCTCGGTCGCCGTCACGCTGACGCGCATGCTGGACAGCACGCACGACCGTACGGTGATGCTGCTGGGCTACGGCGTCGGTCTGTCGTGGGGATCGGCGTTGCTGCCCATCCGCGCCGGAACGCCGCTGCTGCATGGCGAGCTGGCTGCGCTGGAGGCGTCGGCATGAACGCCCCGCGCATGAGCGAACAGGAGGTCCTGGCGATGATGGCCGAGGCGTTCTCCGAAACCTCGCCGCTCACGCCGTCGATGCGGCGCGAGGACATCGATGGCTGGGATTCGATGGGGGCGCTGATGTTGATGGCGGAACTGGACGAACGCTTCGGCCTGCACCTGGATGCCGAGGAATCGCGTGCCATGCAGGTGGTGTCGGACCTCTTCGCCTACCTGCGCCGCCATGGGGTGATGGATGACTGAGGGCAGGGCGGCGCGCCCCACGCTTCCGCCACTGGCGACCACCACGCGCATGTTCGCGCGCAGCCTGGGCTGGTCGCCCGACCAGCTCACCGCGGCGTTCCGACCCGCCATCCGCGACGATCTTCCGGCGCTGCTGGCGTTCCGGCAGCGCACGGGGTGGGACGACGATGCCTACCTGCGCTGGCGTTACGGACTGGACACCGACGGCAGGGACGAGCCGGGGACGCTCTGGCTGCTGCGCGACGACACCGGCGTACTGGCCGTGATAGGCCGCGAGGCCCAGCGCATCCACCATGCGGGCCGCACGCTCGATGGCCAGTTGCTGATGGACATCCAACTGCGACCCGACCTGGAGGGCGGGGGCGGGGGCGTCTGGCTCAACCAGATGATGATGGCGAAGGCAGACGTGACGCTGGCGGTCGGCGCCAATGCGCATTCGATCGGTCTGGTGAAGCGCATGTTTGCCGCCCTGCCGCAGCGCAGTTACCGCGTACTCCCGCTGGACAGCGCCGAGATGCTGCGCCAGCACGGACTGGGCACGTTCGCCGTGCGCGTTGGCGCGCCGGTGCTGGATGCCGGCTGGTCGCTGGTGCATCGTGCCGCGCAGCGCAGGTCGCGGTCCGGGATCGATGTGGTCGAGGTGGCGCAGGTGCCCACGGCGGACATCGAGGCGCTTCGCGCGGTGTTGCCGCCGCAGGTTGCGTGCGTGATGCCGTCGCCGGAGCACCTGCAGTGGCGGCTGTTCGACAACCCGCGTGCGCGCTACGACCTGATGGTCGCTTACCGGGCAGGCGTGTGCGTCGGCTACATGGCGGTGCGGAACGTAGCGGCGGATGGAACGGGCAAGGCCGGACTGCACCTGCTCGACTGGAAGACCGCGGCCGGCGGCGCCGATGCCGCACTGATGGCCCTGCTGCAGGCCGCCGTTGCGCGTGCGCGCAAGGAGCGCTGCAGCCGGGTCTTCACCACGGTGCTAGACGAACAGGCCGCGCCGCTGCTGAAACGATTGGGTTTTCTCGGCCGCGAATCGCCGTCGCTGGTGGCGGGCGTGTATTCGGCGGTTCCGCTGCCCGGCAACGGCGGGCAAGGACGCTGGCAGATCACCGACCTGAGCTTCGACAGCGATGGCATCTACTGACGGGCCCTGCCGGGTGCTCACGGAGGACCCCGCATGTGCGGGCTAGCCGGCATGGCGCTGCCGGCAGGCGCCCCTCCGCCGTCGGCCGCCGTGCTGGAGGCCATGATCGGCACGCTGCACCACCGGGGTCCGGATGGCAGCCGGTGTCGCGTCGACGGCAGCGTGGGGCTCGCGCACGCCCGGTTGTCGATCATCGACCTGGACGGCGGCTGGCAGCCTATGGCCGATGCGGAAGGCAGCCTGCAACTCGTGTTCAACGGCGAGATCTTCAACCACGTCGAACTTCGCAGGGAACTGGAGCGGCAAGGACACGTGTTCGCAACCCGGTCCGATACCGAAGTGATCCTGCACTTGTACGCGCGCTACGGAGATGACTTCGTCGATCATCTGAACGGACAGTTCGCGGTCGCGCTGCACGACGTGCGGCGCCAGCGCCTCGTACTGGCGCGCGACCGCATCGGCATCCGTCCGCTGTACTACTACTGCGACGGAAGTCGCCTGGCGTTCGCGTCGGAAATCAAGGCGTTGCGGGCCGCCGGTTTGCCGTTGTCGCTGGATGTGGCGGCATTGGGCGACGTGTTCGGCTTCTGGTGCCCGCTCGGCGAGCGCACGACGTTCGACGGCGTCCGCCAACTGCCTCCGGGCCACCGGATGGTGGTCGACCTGCGCGTCGACCGCCTGGCGCCGAGGATCACGCCGTACTGGGCGTGGCAACCGCAGACGCCGACCGTCGATGCGGCCGGCGAAGACGCCTGCGCCGAGGAGCTGCACGCCCTGCTGGTCGACGCGGTAAGGCTGCAACTGCGGTCGGACGTGCCGGTGGGCGCTTACCTCAGCGGTGGACTCGACTCCTCCGCGATCGCGTCGCTCGCGCTGCGCCACGCCGGCGCCGACCTGCGCACGTTCTCGCTGGCCTTTGAAGACACCGAGTTCGACGAGCGCCCGTTCCAGCGATTGATGGCACAGGCGCTGGGCACGCGGCACAGCGAGATCACCGTGAGCCAGGCCGACATCGCCACGGCGTTCCGCGACGCGGTCTGGCATGCGGAAATGCCGCTGGTGCGCACGGCGCCCGTCCCGATGCTGCTGCTGGCGGGGCATGTCCGCGACCACGGTTACAAGGTGGTGCTGACGGGCGAGGGCGCCGACGAAGTCTTCGCAGGCTACGACCTGTTCAAGGAGGCGCAGGCCCGCCGCTTCATGGCGCGAGGTCCCGGGAGCCGCTGGCGGGGACGGATCCTGGAACGTCTCTATCCTTACCTCGCGCATTCGCCGGCACGCTCCGCAGGATTCGCTGCGCACTTCTTCGCCGAGGGCGGCGACCCCGCATCGCCGGGGTTCGCGCATGCGGCGCGCCTGCGCAGTACGCGGCGCGTGCTGCGCTTCCTGCATCCGGACCTTCGCGCGCAGGTCGACGCCGTCGATCCGCTCGCCGCGCTGGCAGCCCAGCTGTCGCCAATGGACGGTTGGGCGGGCCTGGACCGTGACCAGTACGTCGAAGCCAGCACGCTGCTGCCGGGCTATCTGCTGGCCGCCCAGGGCGACCGCATGGCCATGGCGCGTTCCATCGAAGGCCGGTATCCGTTCCTCGACCATCGCGTGATCGAGTTCGCCAACCGCATGCCTCCGACATTCAAGCTGCGCGGCTTGCGCGAGAAACGGCTGCTGAAGCGCGCGATGGCGAACGAGCTGCCGTCAGCCATCACCCAACGGCACAAGCAGCCGTATCGTGCGCCGGACAGCCAGTGCTTCTTCGCCGACGGACAGCTGCGCCCCTGGGTCGCCGACATGCTGGCGCCGGACCGTCTGGCCGCGAGCGGCCTGTTCGATGTGCGCGCGATCGGGCACCTGGTCGAGAAGTGCCGGGCGGGACGCGCCATCGGCTACCCCGACAACATGGCGTTCGTCGGCGTGCTGTCGCTGCTGGTGCTGCAGGAACGTTTCCTGCAGACAGCCGGACCCGGCGCGTGAAGCGGCTGCACGCGATGTTCGACGACACGGTACGGCGCGTGCCGCATCGCGTGGCGCTCGTATGCGGCGATCACCGGCTCGACTACGCCGGGCTCGATGCGCTCAGCCGGCGCGTGGCGGTCCGCTTGCGGGCACTTGGCGTCGTGCCCGGCGACCGGGTGGGCGTGCTGCTGGACAACAGCGTGGAAATGGTGGCGTCCCTCTGGGCGGTACTGCGTGCGGGCGCCGTCTGCATGCCCTTCAACCCGCAGACCAAGGCCGACAAGCTCGCGGGCATGATGGCCGGCACGCGCGGCAGGCTGCTCATCGCACAGCCCTCGCTGGCTTCCGTATGGCGTGCCGCACGCGCGGGATCCACCGGCGCGTGGCATGTGCTGACGATCGACGCCGCCTGGCACGGGCAGACGGACGAGCACCCGTGGCCGGAAAGCGACGCGCCGAGCGACGACGGCGTGCCGGTTGCGGAGACGGACGATGACACGCTCGCCTTCATCATCCACACGTCGGGCACGACCGGAGCACCGAAAGGCGTGATGCTGAGCCATCGCAATCTCGCCAGCGTCATGCAGACGGTAGCCTCGTACCTGGCGCTGCGGCAGGACGACGTGATTTTCAGCGCGCTGCCCCTGAGCTTCAGCTACGGACTGGGCCAGTGCCTGTTGTCGGCGCGGGTCGGCGCCACGCTGGTGCTGGACCGCTCGTTCGCGTTTCCCGCCAAGTCGCTGGAGATCCTGGCGCGGGAGCGGGCCACGGTGTTTCCCGCCGTCCCCACCATGTACGCGATGCTGGCCGGCATGGATGACCTCTCGCCATGGGACCTGTCGTCGCTGCGGCTGCTGACCAGCGCTTCCGCCCCGCTGTCGCCCGTCTTGCAGCAGCGCACGGCGGCGCGCTTTCCGGGCGCGGACCTGGTGGTCATGTACGGACAGACCGAGTGCACACGCATCAGTTACCTGCCAGCCGCCGAGCGCGAACGGCGACCCGACAGCATCGGGCGCGGCATGGCGGGGCAGACCTGCTGGCTGATCGATGACGCCGGCCGGCGCGTTCCGTGGGGCGGCACCGGCGAACTGGTCGTTCAGGGCGAACACGTGACGCAAGGCTACTGGGGTGCGCCCGCGCTGACCGCGGAGAAATTCATCGAGGGCGCCGAAGGGCAGGGCCGCGCGTTCCGCACGGGCGACCTGTTCCGCAGCGACGAAGACGGCTGGCTTTACTTCGTGGCGCGCAAGGACGACATCATCAAGACGCGCGGCGAGAAGGTCAGTCCCGTCGAGGTGGAAGCGGCCATCGCGCGCCTGCCTGCCGTCCGCGAATGCCTGGTGTCCGGCGTCCCCGACGACCTGCTGGGCCAGGCACTCAAAGCCTGGATCGTCCTGCAGCCGGGCGCGACGCTGTCGGAACGCGACGTCATCCGGCACTGCCTGGCCCACCTGGAAAGCCACATGGCGCCGCGCCACGTGGCCTTCCTCGACGACTTGCCACGTACTGACAATGGCAAACCTACACGCAAAGGACTTCCCTGATGGCGACAGCCGCCGCTTCCCCCGCTTCCACCCACGATGCCACGACGATCAAGGCGACGGTGCGCCGCTACATCGACGACTACTTCCTGATGGGCGCGGACGGGACCTATGCCGACGATGCATCGTTCATGGATGCGCAGATGCTGGACTCCACCGGCTTCCTTGAACTGGTGCAGTTCGTCGAAGACACCTATGCGATCAAGGTGGAAGACGCCGAGATGATGCCCGAGAACCTCGACTCGCTGGACGCCGTCGCCGCCTACGTGCTGCGCAAGGTCGCGGCATGAGCGTGCTGGGTCCCGCGGTACTGTCGATGGACCTGGAGGCGGAAGCCGAGAGGATCGCCGACTGGATGCGCGACGCTGTCCGTGGGATGCGCAGGCGCGGCCTGGTGGTGGCCATGTCCGGCGGCATCGACAGCTCCGTCTGTGCGGCGCTGGCCGTGCGGGCGGTAGGGACGGACCGCGTCTTCGGCCTGCTGTTGCCGGAACGCGATTCCAGCTCGCGCTCCACGGAACTGGGGCGCCAGCTTGCCACGCACCTGGGCATTGACGCGGCGGTGCACGACATCGCCCCGGCGCTCCAGGCCATCGGCTGCTATCAAGAGCAGGAAGCCGCCATCCGCGAGGTATTCCCGGCCTATGGGGCGGGCTGGAAGAACAAGATCGTGCTGCAGGGTGGCCTGGACGGCGGCATCAACTTCTACCGGTTGATCGTGGAGTCCCCGCAGGGCGAGCGCCACGAAGCGCGCCTGCCGACCGGCCCCTACCTCCGCATCGTCGCCGCCACCAACCACAAGCAGCGGCTGCGCAAGACGATGGAATACTTCCATGCCGACCGCCTGAACTACGCGGTGGTGGGCACGCCGAACCGGCTGGAGTACGACCAGGGTTTCTTCGTCAAGAACGGCGACGGTTCCGCCGACCTGAAGCCGATCGCGCACCTGTTCAAGACGCAGGTCTACGCGATGGCGCGGCACCTCGGCCTGCCGGACACGATCTGCTCGACCACGCCGACGACGGATACCTACAGCCTTCCGCAGGGCCAGGACGAGTTCTACTTCGCGCTTCCGTACGCACAGATGGACCTGGCGTTGTGGGCGTTCGAGCACGGGGTCCCGTCGGCTGACCTGGCGCCGGCCCTGGGCGTGGACGAACCCGCGGCAGCGGCGGTCTATCGCGACATCGTGGCGAAGCGCCGACAGGCAGCCTACCTGCATGCAGCGCCGTTGCGCCTGCCGGAAAGGACAGGCTAGGGCAGCCAGTCGTCCACGGCCTCGAGCATCTGCCGGCGGCCGAGGACGAAGTCCCACATCGAGCCGCCGAGCTGGCGCCACAGCACGGCCGAACGCACGGCGGCGAGCAGGATCGCGCGGATCTCCGCCACCACGCCCGGCTGCCCCAGGTAATGGGGATTGCCCTGGACCATCACGCGCGGACGCAGGTGGCTGATGGTGTCGGCATACAGGGCACCGAGCGAGGACAACACGTCGGGGTGGGTGCTGCCCTGTTGCTCCGCGCGCGGCGCGATGTCCGCCAGGCCGCGGGTGACGGCATGCACGGTGTCGTCCTCGCGGACGAAGCGTCGCTCCAGTTGCAGTACCGACATCGCCAGGCGGGAGAGGCCGTCATCCTGCGCCTCCTTGGCCAGGTAGCCGCGCAGCACGCGCAGGCCCGGCGTGATGTCGCCCACGCGGCCGTAGACCGCCAGCGGCGTCGCCGCGTCGATGCGGAACACGCTGTCCACCGCTGCCTGCACGGCCGAGCCTTCGGACTGGCCGGTCTCGGCAATACGGCGGACCTGGTGGAGGGCCTGCGCCAGGCCGGCAAGGGCCAGCACGCGGTCTGAATATCGATTGCTCAAGCTGCTTGCTCCGCGAGTTTCATTTCCAGTGGGGCGTCGGTGCGGGCGATCACTGCGCCTCCCAGGCATTCATCGCCAGCGTAGAGGACCAGCGACTGCCCCGGCGTGACGGCGCGCTGCGGCCGCAGGAAACGCACGGCGACGCTGCCGTCGTCCAGCACGTCCACTTCGCAGGCTTCATCCGGTTGGCGGTAGCGGGTCTGTGCCGTGCAGGTGAAGCGTCTGCCGGAGGGAGCGCCTGCCACCCAGTGGGCGGTTTCCGTCCACAGCCGTGAAGACATCAGGTGGGGACTTTGCGTGTCCTGGTCGACGTACAGCACGTTGCCGGCGACATCCTTGCCCACGACGTACCAAGGTGCCTGTGGGCGGCCGCGCACGCCGCCGATCTGCAGTCCTTCGCGTTGCCCCAGAGTGAAATAGAAGACGCCCGGATGCTCGCCGATCACCTGGCCCGAGGGGTCGCGCATTTCGCCTTTCTTCGCCGGCAGGTAACGCCCGAGGAACTCGCGGAAGTCGCGCTCGCCGATGAAGCAGATGCCGGTGGAATCCTTCTTGTCGTGCGTCTGCAGCCCGGCCTCGCGTGCGATGCGGCGCAGGTCGGCCTTGTGCAGGCCACCGATCGGGAACAGCGTGGCCGCCAACTGCGCCTGGCCCAGCTGGTGAAGGAAGTAGCTCTGGTCCTTGCCGCGGTCGACACCGCGCAGCAGGCGCCAGCGCCCATCCTGCTCGTCGATGCGCGCATAGTGGCCCGTGGCGATCTTCTCGGCGCCCAGGTCGCGGGCCGCGTCGAGGAAATGCTTGAACTTCACTTCGCGATTGCACAGCACATCGGGGTTCGGGGTGCGGCCGGCGGCGTATTCGGCGAGGAAGTGCTCGAACACGCCCTTCCAGTATTCGCCCGAGAAGTCGCGGAAGTGGAAGGGGATGCCGAGGCGGCCGCAGACGGCCACGGCGTCGCGCCGGTCGTCTTCCGCGCGGCAGTCACCGCTGCCGTCGTCGGCCCAGTTCTGCATGAACAGGCCCGCCACGGGCTCGCCCTGCTGGACCAGCTGCAAAGCGGCGACGGAAGAATCCACGCCGCCGGACACGCCGACGATGACGCGGGGCGCTTTCATGCGATCTGCTGCAGTGTCGACAGGGGGGAGCGGCGACCGGCCAGGAAGTCCTGCACGACCTGCCACACCAGCGGGCTGCGATGGCGGTGCGACTGCGACTGCAGTTCGGAGGGCGTCAGCCACAGCGCCTGCACGATGCCGTCGTCGAGCGGACGATCCGGCAGGTGGCGCACCGGATCGGCGGCGAATGCGAAGCGCAGGTAATGGCGTCCGGTCTCGGCCTTCCATTGATAGGCCCCGATGAACGCAGTCGGCGCGACTTCCCAGCCCGTCTCTTCCAGCGTCTCGCGGCGGGCCGCTTCAAGCAGGCTTTCATCCGGCTCCAGGTGCCCGGCCGGCTGGTTGAAGACCACGCGCCCCTGCGCGCGCTCTTCCACCATCAGCAGCTTGCCGTCGCGGACCACCACGGTGGCCACGGTGACATCCGGCTGCCAGAAGCGTCCCTCGCGGTAGCTCACTTACAGCTCGTCCTTGTCGCCGGAGAGTTCGATCTCCTGGTTGTCCGCGGTCTCGGACGCGATGTCCATGGCGGATTCCAGCGTGGCCGCGTCGACACTGTCCGGCAGCTTGATGACGAAATAGAGCACGTCACCGGAGATTTCCCAGCTGCCCAGTTTCTTGCCACGGCTGTCCGCCAGCAGCGCGAGCGCCTTGGCGCCGTCGATCCCGTCGGCCGCTACCCGACCCGCCGGCGAGAAGACCTCGCGCACGCTCATGCCGTTGATCTGCTCGGTCCGGCCGGACACGAACACCAACTGCGTGCGGTTCTCCTGCTTGTAGGAATACGTCACCTTGTAGTCGCCGTCCGCGTCGACCTCGAACTGGATGCCGCGCGCCTTCAACCGGGCATCCACCGATGCATCGGCCGCCAAGGCGGGGGCGGCAGCGGCGGCGCACAACAGCAGGGCGGCAGGCAGTCGGGACAGCATGGGCTTCATGGCGGGCTCGTCGGATAAGGATGTCGCATTGTGGCCGGGGTCACGCATGGCGTCCATGCGGTGGGCGGCGGCGGGCGCCTATAATCGCCGCATGCCCCACAAGAACGAAAACGAGCGCGACCATGGCCTGATGGTCGATACCAGCCGGCCCGAAGTCGCGCCGCCGCCGCAGTACCAGGTCCTGTTGCTCAATGACGACTACACCCCGATGGATTTCGTGGTGACGGTCCTCCAGCAGTTCTTCGCCATGGACCTGGAAAAGGCCACCCAGGTGATGCTGCACGTACACACCCGCGGCCGCGGCGTCTGCGGGGTGTACACCCGCGAGGTCGCCGAATCCAAGGTGGCCCAGGTCAACGAGTTTTCCCGTATGAACCAGCATCCCCTGCTGTGCACGATGGAGAAGTCCTGAGGGGGACCGGTGCGGGCACGCCGGGTCGGATACGGTGTGGGGGCACCGCCGCGCGGGACAAGGCAACGATCCCTGAACACTGAAATCCGGTAGGGTGATGGAAAACCGCCCGCCAAGCCGCATATTGTCGGCATAGGCCCCGGAGGCAACCATGTTCAGCAAAGATCTCGAGCAGACCATCGGCCAGTGCTACAAGCGCGCCCGTGAAGCTCGGCACGAATTCATGACCGTCGAGCACCTGCTGCTCGCGCTCCTCGAAAACCCCTCGGCACAGGCCGTCCTGAAGGCGACCGGTGCGGATGCCAACCGCCTGCGCGCCGACCTCGAGCAGGCCATCGAAGCCTCGGTCTCGCGGCTGGCCGAGGACGACGGCCGCGATACCCAGCCGACGCTGGGCTTCCAGCGCGTGCTGCAGCGCGCCGTGTACCACGTGCAGTCCTCCGGCAAGAAGGAGGTCACCGGCGCCAACGTGCTGGTGGCGATCTTCGGCGAGAAGGACTCGCACGCGGTCTACTTCCTCAACCAGCAGGACGTCACCCGGCTGGACATCGTCAACTACTTGTCCCACGGGATCGCCAAGCAGGGTGAGGAGAACGATGCGGGCGGGTCCTCGGACGGCGAGGGCAAGGCGGAAGGCGCGGAGGGCGAGGGCAAGGGCGATGCCCTGACCGAGTTCGCCAGCAACCTGAACGAGATGGCCCGGCAGGGCCGGATCGATCCGCTGGTCGGTCGTGGCGACGAGATCGAGCGGACCATCCAAGTGCTGTGCCGCCGCCGCAAGAACAATCCGCTCTACGTCGGCGAGGCCGGCGTGGGCAAGACCGCGCTGGCCGAGGGCCTGGCCAAGCGCATCGTCGAAGGCGAGGTGCCCGACGTGCTGCTGGATGCCGTCATCTACTCGCTGGACCTCGGCGCGCTGGTGGCCGGCACCAAGTACCGCGGCGACTTCGAGAAACGCCTGAAGGGCGTGCTGGCTTCGATCAAGAAGATTCCCGGTGCCATCCTGTTCGTCGACGAGATCCACACCATCATCGGTGCCGGATCGGCCAGCGGCGGCACGATGGATGCCTCGAACCTGATCAAGCCGGCGCTGGCATCGGGCGAACTGCGTTGCATCGGCTCCACCACGTTCCAGGAGTATCGCGGCATCTTCGAAAAGGACCGTGCGCTTGCGCGCCGTTTCCAGAAGATCGACATCGTCGAGCCGACCGTGGGCGAGACCTACGAAATCCTGCAGGGCCTCAAGCCCAAGTACGAAGCGCACCACGGCGTGACCTACGCCGACGATGCGCTGCAGGCGGCGGTGGATCTGTCGGTGAAGCACATCGGCGACCGCCTGCTGCCCGACAAGGCCATCGACGTCATCGACGAGGCCGGCGCGCGCCAGCGCCTGTTGCCCATGGAGACGCGCAAGGAGCTGATCGACGTCGAGGAGATCGAAACGATCGTCGCCAAGATGGCGCGGATCCCGGCCAAGCAGGTGTCTTCGTCCGACAAGGACGTGCTGCAGCACCTGGAGCGCAACCTGAAGATGGTGATCTTCGGGCAGGACCCTGCCATCGAGACCCTGGCATCGTCCATCAAGCTCGCGCGCAGCGGCCTGGCGAACCCGGAAAAGCCGATCGGCAACTTCCTGTTCGCCGGCCCCACCGGCGTGGGCAAGACCGAAGTGACCAAGCAACTCGCCCTTCAGCTGGGCATCGAGCTGGTCCGCTTCGACATGTCCGAGTACATGGAACCGCATTCGGTCAGCCGCCTGATCGGCGCGCCTCCCGGCTATGTGGGCTTCGACCAGGGGGGCTTGCTCACCGAGAAGATCGTCAAGACCCCGCACTGCGTGCTGCTGCTGGACGAGGTGGAGAAAGCGCATCCCGACATCTTCAACATCCTGCTGCAGGTCATGGACCGCGGCGTGCTGACGGATACCAACGGCCGGGAGGCGAACTTCAAGAACGTCATCCTGGTGATGACGACCAACGCGGGGGCTGCGCAGGCCTCGCGCCGGACGATCGGCTTCATGCAGCAGGACCACTCCACCGATGCGATGGAAGTGATCCGCCGCAGCTTCACGCCGGAGTTCCGCAACCGCCTGGACGCCATCGTGCAGTTCCAGGGCCTGGGTTTCGACCACATCCTGCGCGTGGTGGACAAGTTCATCATCGAGCTGGAGATGCTGCTGCAGGAAAAGCACGTCAGCCTGTCGGCCACGCCGGCGGCCCGCGATTGGCTGGCCCAGCACGGCTTCGATCCGCTGATGGGTGCGCGACCCATGTCGCGCCTGATCCAGGACAAGGTGAAGCGGCCCCTGGCGGACGAACTGCTGTTCGGCAAGCTGGTGGATGGTGGCCGCGTCAGCATCGACGTGCGCGACGGCGACCTGGTAGTGGATGCGCAGGCGGAGCCGGAGCGCTTGTTGCCTGCCACAGTGTCGTAAGCAGAAGCCTACCTGCGCAACGAAAAGGCGGCCATGCGGCCGCCTTTTCCGTTCTCATCGGCCGCGTCAGCGCGAGGCGCGCTTCTTGCGCGTGGCGAATTCCTCTGCCGTCACGGCTTCAACGGCGCCGACCCGGCACGTGTCGCGCGTGGTCTTCACGCGGGTGCCGGCGCCGCAAAGGCGATTGGGCTGGCCGTCGGTGCTGATCTCCACGCGCGAGGTCATCGTGATCGAATCGCAGGTGCGCTGGAACAAGACGCGGTAATGATCGTCGCCATTGCGCAGGAAGAACTGCTGCCCTCCGCCCGCGCGCACGATTTCCTGATCGCTGCCCAGGTCCACGCAGTCGGTGATGGCCTCGCCGGCGGAGGCGGCAAGGGCGGCAAAGGGGGCGATCGCGACGGCCAGTGCGGCCAGCAGGAGGAGGGGGCGACGGGAGTTCATGGCGGCTCTCTTGTGGTCAGCGCCCAGAGCGGGCGCCAGGCATGCTGAGGCCGCCGGGCTGCGGGGGAATCTGCCTGAAGTCGCCATGACGACCGACCCCGTGCCCTTCGTCATGGGAACATACTGACGTCCAGAACGAGAAAAGCGGCCTGAGGCCGCTTTTCAATCAATCACTTATGCGATTTACTTCATGCGATAAGTGATACGACCCTTGGTGAGATCGTACGGGGTCATTTCGACCTTCACCTTGTCGCCGGTCAGGATGCGGATGTAGTTCTTGCGCATGCGGCCGGAGATGTGGGCGATGATTTCGTGCCCGTTCTCCAGCTTGACCCGGAACATGGTGTTGGGCAGCGTCTCGGCGACGGTGCCCTCGAATTCAATGGAATCGTCTTTCGACATGTAAGCCTATGCTGTGCCGCGAGGGATGGCGGGTGCCATGAAGCCGCGCATTGTACGCCAGCCGTGCCTCCGGTGCAAAAATTCCGTTATGGCGCCGAGACTTGCGACAGCGAGACGGCGTCCAGTACGCCAAACCGGTCGGTCCAGGGCCCTTCCGGCGAGGCCAGGTCGACGAGGCGGGCGACCTGACCCAGGAAATCCTCGCGCGGCATGAGGGCCCCGCCCAGCGAGTGCAGGTGGTCGTTCTCCACTTGCGCGTCGATCAGCGGCCAACCCCACGCCCGCAAGCGGCTGGCCAGCGCGGCCAGCGCGACTTTCGAACCGCCGGAGCGTCCACTGAACATGCTCTCGCCGAAAAACATCCTGCCGATCGCAACGCCGTAGATGCCCCCCACCAGTGCATCCCCCTCGAATACTTCGACCGAGTGCGCGTCGCCCTGCCGATGCAGGTCGATATAGGCCTGGCGCATGCCGGACGTGATCCACGTGCCCTGTTGGCCGGGCCGCGGCGAGCGGGCGCAGGCGGTGATGACCTGTTCGAAACAGGTATCCGCTCGGACCCGCCACGCGCAGCGTTTCAGTCCACGGCGAAAGCGCGTGGACAGTCGCACCTGGTCGGTAGGGAAGACCATGCGGGGATCCGGCGACCACCACAGCGGCGGCTGACCCGCGGAGAACCAAGGGAAAATGCCGTGGCGGTAGGCGTTGAGCAGGCGTGGCCGGGACAGGTCGCCGCCGATGGCGAGCAGTCCGTCCGGGTCGCGCATCGCGCTGCCCGCGGGCGGGAACGGGGCGTGGGGATCGGAAGGCAGGACGAACGGCCGCTGT
The DNA here is from genome assembly GCF_947498795.1 of uncultured Pseudoxanthomonas sp. Classification (NCBI taxonomy): domain Bacteria; kingdom Pseudomonadati; phylum Pseudomonadota; class Gammaproteobacteria; order Lysobacterales; family Lysobacteraceae; genus Pseudoxanthomonas; species uncultured Pseudoxanthomonas sp. The sequence goes on from NZ_CANMLQ010000001.1 coordinate 1,271,961, forward strand.
CGCATGCGGGGATTGTAGGCGTCATCCCGCTGCCGGTGCCGCGATACTCACGCGCGATGCTTGAATGGCGTGTGCGTTGTCAGGGTATGGGCGTAACGGCGCACCGCGACAGCTTCCTCGGCACACCAGCGGGACAGCGCCGCGGAGAAGTCGGGGTGGGCGATCCAGTGCCGCGAGTGCACCAGCGTCGGCAGGAATCCGCGTGCGAGTTTGTGCTCTCCCTGCGCGCCGGGCTCGAACACCGTCAGGCCTTCGCGCAGGCAGTAGTCGATGCCCTGGTAGTAGCAGGTTTCGAAATGCAGCCCGGGCAGATGGGACGCCGCGCCCCAGTAGCGACCGTACAGCGTGTCGCCGCCCCGCAGGCACAGCGCGCCCGCGATGATCCTGCCCTCGTGCTCGGCGAAGAACATCACCACCTGCCGCGGCATGCTGCGCGCAAGGTGCCGCAGGAAGTCGAGCGTCAGCGCCGGCGAGTTGCCGTAGTCACGGAAGGTCTGCAGGTAGAAGCCGAACATGGCCTCCAGCTCGGCATCGCTGGCCTCGTCCCCGTGCACGGTGCGGAACGTCGCGCCGGTGCGCAGGACCTTGGCCCGCTCCTGGCGGATGTTCTTGCGGTGCTTGTGGTCGAACTCGGCGAGGAAGCCGTCGAAGTCACGCCAGTGGCCGGGATTCCGCCAGTGGTACTGCACGTCGATCCGGGGCAACCACGATGCGGGAAATGCCGCATCCTCGCCGGATGTTGGGAAGTTGACATGGGCCGACGACAGACCCAGCCTGCGCGTTTCCTGCTGTATCGCCGTCAGTAGCGCCTGACGCGCAGGGTCATCGCGCGCGAGCAGGCGCGGACCGGTGACCGGCGAATACGGTACGCCCCCCAGCCACTTCGGGTAGTAGTCCAGTCCGTGCTGCGCATAGGCGTGGGCCCACGCGTGGTCGAACACGAACTCGCCATGCGAGTTGTCCTTCAGGTAGCCGGGTACTGCGGCGACCAGACGCTCTTCGTCCCAGAGCGTCGCATGATGCGGGGACCACCCCCAGTCTTCGCGCAGGCAGCCGTGCGCTTCCAGGCCCTGCAGGAACGCGTGGGCAACGAAGGGGTTGCGTCCGTCATGCAGGGCATCCCAGGCCGGCGGCGGCACGTCGGCGAGAGAGGGAAGGAAGCGGACGTCGGCCATCGGCACGCAGACTACGGACGCAGGTCGAGCAGGTCGATGGTGGGCGGATTGAAGAGCCGCATCGGCAGGCCGATCTCACCCGTCCCCACCGTGGTGTAAACCCGCACGCGCCCTTCCGGCGTGGCCAGGTACTGCTCGCCCCGATCGAATCCATACCGGCTGGGAATCACGTGCCGGTAGATCCACGGAAGGCGGATCTGGCCGCCATGCGTATGGCCCGCCAGTACCAGCGCGGTCTGCCGCGGGTCCAGTCGGATCGCACTGTCCGGATTGTGGGTGAGTACCAGGGTGGGGAGGGCCGATGGCACGCCCGACAGGAAAGCCGGATCGTCCCGGTCGGCCCAGCGATCCCCCAGTCCGGCCAATCGGAAGCCGCCCAGCGTTACCGACGTGCCTTCGATCACCGTGACGCCATGTCCGGCCAGGGCGGCGCGCAATTCCGTATCGATGTCGGGCCCCGGTGCCTGCTGGTCATGGTTGCCCAGCACCGCGTACGACGGCCGTCGCAGCCCGGCGAGTGGCGCGAACATGGCCTGCAGCGAGGCGCCGTCGGGTTCGTAGGTGAAGTCGCCCGCGATCAAGACGGCATCGGCCTGCAACGTATTGATGCGGTCGACCAGGCGCCGCAGGTACGCCGCGCCCTTGTAAACGCCCAGGTGGATGTCACTGATCAGCACGAGCCGCAGCGGGGCGCCGGTTCCGTCAAGCACGGTCTGCTGTACCCGGATGCGCTGCGGCTCGACGAAACGTGCCCATGCGAACAGCAGGCAAACTGCAAGCAGTAGTACGAGCCATCCGCGGCCGTGTCGATGGCGCAGCCGCCACAGCAGCCACGCCATGACGGGCCAGACGAGCCAGCTGCCGTAGAACAGGCATTGCTTGATCAGCAGCTTGTCCATCCTTGGAGGCCGCCCGCGTCGGTGTCAGGCGTCCTTGTCGAGGAAGCGCTCGGCATCCAGCGCCGCCATGCACCCGAAGCCGGCCGAGGTAATGGCCTGGCGATAGTGCTGGTCGGTCACGTCGCCTGCCGCGAACACCCCGGGGATGGTCGTGGCCGTGGCATTGCCTTCGATGCCCGAGCGGATCTTCAGGTAGCCGTTGCTCATGTCCAACTGGCCTTCGAACAACCCGGTGTTCGGCGTATGGCCGATGGCCACGAAAAAACCGTGCACGTCGATGTCGCGCGTGCTGCCGTCCTGCACGGACTTCACGCGGATGCCGGTAACGCCGGCCTCGTTGCCCAAGACCTCGTCGACCGTGTGGTGCCACACCGGCTCGATCTTGCCGGCCTGGATCTTGGCGAACAGCTTGTCCTGCATGATCTTCTCGGCGCGCAGCGTATCCCGGCGATGCACCAGATAGACCTTGCGGGCGATGTTGGACAGGTACAGGGCCTCCTCCACGGCCGTGTTGCCGCCCCCGATTACCGCCACGTCCTGGTCGCGGTAGAAGAACCCGTCGCAGGTGGCGCATGCGGACACGCCGCGTCCCTTGAAGGCCTCTTCCGAGGGCAGGCCCAGGTACTTCGCGGTCGCACCGGTGGCGATGATCAGCGCGTCGGCGGTGTATTCGCCGGCGTCGCCGATCAACTTGAACGGGCGCTTGGACAGGTCGGCCGTGTGGACGTGGTCGAAGATCACTTCGGTCTCGAAGCGCTCCGCATGCGCCTGCATGCGCGCCATCAGGTCCGGGCCCATCAGGCCGTGCGCATCACCGGGCCAGTTGTCGACCTCCGTCGTGGTCATCAGCTGGCCGCCCTGTTGCAGGCCGGTCACCACGACCGGCTTCAGATTGGCGCGGGCGGCGTAGACGGCAGCGGTCCAGCCGGCGGGGCCGGAGCCCAGGATCAACAGGCGGCAGTGCTTCGAAGTGCTCATGTATACTCGCGAAAAAGGGTGATCGGGCAGGCAACGACGCGCTATCGCATCGTCCGCAGGCACATAGAGTGGCGTTGCGTATCCGGCGAATCAAGGCGCGCAGATGGAAAGCGGTGATGCAGGCCGGGACCCGGACAGGTCAATCGAAGACGCTGCGCGACCGCGCGGCGTTTTTGCTATCCGGTCCTCGACGGCACCGGCCGTCGCCGCCACTCCCGTGCTGTCGCATCGCACACGATTCGTTTAGTATCAATCACTAACAGAAATTTCCTAAGGTCTGGTCCAAAGGTGGCGAAGCAGCTCCCGGACAACGGCAAATCCAAGGGCGGCAACGCCGCAGCGCGCAAGCAGGCGGCGCCGCCGAATCCGCGCAGGCAACGCCTGTGGCGCGACCTGGCGCTGATCGCGATCGCTCCGCTGCTGCTCTACCTGCTGGCCAGCCTCTTTACGTTTTCGCCGCAGGACCAGAGCTGGTCTCAGTCCGGCAGCATCACCGCGCCGGTGCACAACATGGGCGGGCTTGCGGGCGCCTATCTGTCGGCGTTGCTGCTGTCGCTTTTCGGCTATGTGGCGTTCGTGCTGCCCTTCATCCTCGGTGCGATCGCGTGGATCGCGCTGTTCGGCATGGACACCGACGGCGACGGGCAGGCGGACCTGGGGCCGGCATTGCGCCTGATCGGCATGGTCGCCTTCCTGATCTCGGCCACGGGCCTGCTGTTCATGCGCGGTGTGCCGGCCGACTCGCTCACCGACGGTGCCGGCGGCATCCTCGGCACGCTGGTCGGCAAGTCGCTGCTGAAGCTGTTCGGCGGCCTGGGCGGCAACCTGTTCCTGCTGGTGCTGTTCCTGGCTTCGGTGACGCTCGCCACCGGCCTGTCCTGGTTCGCGGTGATGGAGCGCATCGGCAAGTACGTGCTGATGCTGCCCGACCTGTTCCGCCGTGGCGGGCAGCAGGCGAACGAATGGCAGCAGACCCGCGCCATGCGCGAAGAGCGCGAGATCGTCCGCAAGATCGACGCCGTCGCCCGCGCCAAGCGCGAACCCGTCAAGATCGAGCCGCCTGCGCCGTCGGTGGTCGAGAAGAGTGAACGCGCCAAGCGCGAACAGCAGATCCCGTTGTTCCACGGCACCGGCGGCGACGACTCCGGCCTGCCGCCGCTGTCCCTGCTGGACGATCCCAAGCCGCAGACCAAGGGATATTCGGAAGAAACGCTGGAAACCCTGTCGCGGCAGATCGAATTCAAGCTCAAGGACTTCCGCATCGATGTGCAGGTGGTCGGCGCCTATCCGGGACCGGTCATCACGCGCTTCGAGATGGAGCCCGCGCCCGGCGTGAAGGTCAGCCAGATCAGCTCGCTGGACAAGGACATCGCGCGCGGCCTGTCGGTGAAGTCGGTGCGCGTGGTGGACGTGATCCCGGGCAAGTCGGTAATCGGCCTGGAAATCCCCAACACCAGTCGCGAGATGATCTTCCTGTCCGAACTGTTGCGCTCGAAGGAGTACGACAAGTCCGGCAGCGTGCTGACGCTCGCGCTTGGCAAGGACATCGCCGGCCGGCCCACCGTGGCCGACTTGGCGCGCATGCCACACCTGCTGGTCGCCGGCACGACCGGTTCGGGCAAGTCGGTGGCGGTCAACGCGATGGTGCTGAGCCTGCTGTACAAGGCCTCGCCGAAAGACCTGCGCATGCTGATGATCGACCCGAAGATGCTGGAGCTCAGCGTCTACCAGGGCATCCCGCACCTGCTGGCCCCGGTGGTCACGGACATGAAGGAGGCCGCCAACGGCCTGCGCTGGTGCGTGGCGGAGATGGAGCGCCGCTACAAGCTGATGAGCGCGGTGGGCGTGCGCAACCTGGCCGGCTTCAACAAGAAGGTCAAGGACGCGATGGACGCGGGCCAGCCGTTGATGGACCCGTTGTTCAAGCCGAATCCCGACCTGGCCGAAGCGCCGCGCCCCCTCGAGCCGATGCCCTTCATCGTCATCTTCATCGACGAATTCGCCGACATGATGATGATCGTCGGCAAGAAGGTCGAGGAACTGATCGCACGCCTGGCGCAGAAGGCGCGTGCCGCCGGCATCCATCTGATCCTGGCCACCCAGCGCCCGTCGGTGGACGTCATCACCGGCCTGATCAAGGCCAACATTCCCACCCGCATCGCGTTCCAGGTCAGCTCGAAGATCGACTCGCGCACGATCCTGGACCAGTCGGGCGCCGAGACGCTGCTGGGCCACGGCGACATGCTCTACCTGCCGCCGGGCACGGCGATGCCGGAACGTATCCACGGTGCCTTCGTGAGCGACGAGGAAGTGCATCGCGTCGTCGAGCATCTCAAGGCCAGCGGCACCGCGGACTACATCGAAGGCGTGCTGGAAGAAGTCCAGACCATGGGCGATGGCATCGTCGTCGGTCCGACCGGCCTGCCGGAGTCCGGCGGCGGTGGCGGCGACGAGTCCGATCCGCTGTACGACGAGGCGGTGAAGATCGTCACCGAGAGCCGCCGGGCCTCGATATCGGGGGTACAGCGCCGCCTGAAGATCGGCTACAACCGCGCCGCGCGCCTGATCGAAGCGATGGAGGCGGCAGGTGTCGTCACGCCGCCCGAGCACAATGGCGACCGCCAGGTCCTGGCACCGCCGCCACCGCGCTAACTGAACGGCTGAAGTTCCGTCGAGTGCAGTCATCAGCCTGTTCAGTTTCGTCCCGGCACACTCCCGCCAACACCTTCCCACCGGAACGCACCATGCTCCGCACCGCACGCCTTGCCATCCTCGCCACTGCCTTGCTCGCCAACAGCGCCTTCGCCGGCGCACGCAACGAGTTGAAGACGTTCACCACGGGACTGAAGGGCCTGGATGGCCAGTTCACGCAGAAGGTCTATGACGGCGGGGGCAAGTTGAAGGAGACCTCGAATGGCCGAGTCGCGCTGTCCGCTCCGCGCCTGTTCCGTTGGGAGTACAACAAGCCGTACGAGCAACTGATCGTGGCCGATGGCAAGAAGGTGTGGGTCTACGACCCCGACCTGCAGCAGGCCACCGTCCGCGAGCAGGGGGTTGAAGAAGAGAACAGCCCGCTCGCTGCACTGATCGACCCGGGCAAGCTCGACCAGCAGTTCAAGGTGGCGGAGGGCGCGGGGCAGGGTGGCGTGCAATGGCTGACGCTGACGCCCAGGCAGGAAGGCGATGCCAGCTTCCAGACGGCGCGCCTGGCGTTCACGAACGGCACGCTGGTGAAGATGGAAGTGAAGGACGCGGTGGGCCAGCGCACCGAGATCAGCTTCTCGGGATGGAAGCGCAATCCGGCGTTTTCCGCCGGCACGTTCAAGTACGCGCCAGCCAAGGGTGTCGACGTGGTCGGTGGACCCTGACACGCACGCGTCAACGAGCCTTACGGGCCACGACGTTACAATGACGCGTGGCCAGGACACGCACCCCTCTCGAACCCCAGGTCGACCTGCTGAGCGCAGACACTGACGCGCTGCGTCCGCTGGCCGAGCGGATGCGTCCGCGTACGCTGGACGAAATGGTCGGGCAGCGCCGTCTGCTGGCGCCGGGCAGCGCTCTCCGTCGCGCGGTGGAATCCGGCCATGTGCATTCGATGATCCTGTGGGGGCCGCCTGGTTGCGGCAAGACCACGTTGTCGTTGCTGCTGGCACGCTATGCCGACGCGGAATTCAAGGCGATCTCGGCCGTGCTGTCGGGTCTTCCCGAGGTCCGGCAGGTGCTGGCCGAAGCGGCCCAGCGATTCGCCGGCGGGCGTCGCACCGTGTTGTTCGTGGACGAGGTGCATCGCTTCAACAAGGCGCAGCAGGATGCGTTCCTGCCGCACATCGAGCGCGGCACGATCATCTTCGTCGGGGCGACCACGGAAAATCCGTCGTTCGAACTCAACTCGGCCCTGCTGTCGCGGTGTCGCGTGCACGTGATGGAAGCGGTGTCGCCGGAGGACATCCGGCAGGCGCTGCAACTGGCACTGGCGGATGGCGAGCGCGGGCTTGGCGATCTGGGGCTTCATGTCGACGCTGAGGCGTTGCTCGAGATTGCGACGGCCGCGGACGGCGACGTCCGGCGAGGGCTCACGTTGCTGGAGATCGCCGCGGAACTGGCGGCCGACGAAGGTGGGCGCATCACACCTCAGACGCTGGTGCAGGTACTGGCGGACCGCACGCGCCGCTTCGACAAGGGTGGGGAGCAGTTCTACGACCAGATCTCCGCCTTGCACAAGTCGGTGCGCAGTTCCAATCCCGACGGAGCGGTGTACTGGCTCGCGCGCATGCTGGATGGCGGCTGCGATCCCGCCTATCTCGCGCGCCGCATGACGCGGATGGCCGTGGAAGACATCGGACTGGCGGATCCCCGCGCGCTGCAGATGGCGATCGATGCGTGGGACACGTATGAGCGTCTCGGAAGTCCCGAGGGAGACCTCGCCCTGGCGCAACTGGTGATCTACCTCGCCAGCACCGCGAAATCGAATGCGGGCTACATGGCATTCAACGCGGCGAAAGCCGATGTGCGCGAGTACGGCACGCAGGAGGTACCGATGCACCTGCGCAACGCGCCGACCAAGCTGATGAAGTCGCTCGGTTACGGTACCGGGTACCAGTACGACCACGATGCCGAAGGCGGCATCGCGTTGGACCAGACCGCATTCCCCGACGCCATGGGCGAGCGGACGTACTATGCGCCGGTCGAGCGCGGGCTCGAGATCAAGTTGAAGGAAAAACTCGATCGCTTGCGCGAGGCCCGCCGACAGGCCCGGACGCGGGCCGGCCGCGACGACTGAACTCCAAGACAGGACACGACGCATGCCGGTACACGCCTGGATCTGGTGGCAACAGCTGGCGCTGGTGATGGCGGGTGGCGCCCTCGGCGCGGCGGCGCGCTTCTGGCTCGGCGGCGTCCTGCTGCGCCAGCTGGGGACCGGATTCCCGTGGGGCACGTTCGCGGTGAACATGATCGGCTCGTTCGCCGCCGGTTTCCTGGCCATGTGGCTGGAAGCCCGTGGTCCTTCGGCGATCTACTGGCGCGCGTTCCTGATGGTCGGCTTGCTGGGCGCGTTGACCACGTACTCGGCGCTGATGGTCGAATGCCTGCTGTTCGCGCGTTCGGACCGGCAGGGCAGTGCGCTGGGATATCTCGCCGTCACGCTGGTCGCCGGCCTGCTGCTGGTATGGCTGGGTGCACGCGTCGCGGGCGCGGTTCGCGCGCCGGCCTGGTAAGGCGCACAACGTCGTCCGGATCTCTTGCCGGACATCCATGTTCGACCTGTCACAGCGCCGCGACTGAGCGGACGAACGGTCCCTGCTCGAACAGATTTTTAACCTTGTGCCGGGTTGCGGATAACGAGTGCCGTGCAACCGTGACCCGCGTCGCTTTTTAGGGGCTTCCCCTGGGTCCCGGAGCGGCCACAAGGAGACTGGACATGTGCATTCGCAAGACACTGATCGCATCGGCGGTATTGCTGGCGCTCGGCACGACGGGACAGGCATTCGCGCAACAGACCAACACCGAGAACGGCCGGGGAGACGACATCCTGGTCAACCTCGCGGTGGACATGAGCAACAACAGCACCAACACGGACAACAGCGACAACTCCGACAATTCCGACAACTCCGACAATTCGGACCACAGCGACAACAGCACGCATGACGGCGACAACCGCAACAATCGCGGCCGCGCCAGTGCGGAGGGCTACGGTTCCACCGCGGCCAACAACGGCAGCACCGCCACTTCCTCATTCTCCAATTCCTTCAACCACAGCAAGGCTGTGGCCGAAACGCGCCTGGAAGGCAGCGTGTCCGGCGTGACCGTGCACGACATCGGCAACGTCGCCAAGAACTGGGGCAATGCCAATGGCGGCAGCGGCGGACGTGGCGGCGCCGGCTATGGTGGAAACGGCTACGGCGGCGAAGCTGGCGGCGGTTCCGGCAGCGGCGGCGACGGTGGCAATGGCGGCAGTGGCGGCGACGGCGGAAGCGGCGGCAGCGCCAGCATTGGCGATGCGACGGCCGGCGATTCGTCCAATGGCAGCGCGTCCATCGGCGACGCGACGGCCGGCGATGGCGGCCGTGGCGGTAACGCCAACGACATCCGTGGCGCGAATGGCGGCGATGGACGCGGCTGGGGCGGCGACAGCGATGCGACCGCCGGAAACGGACGCGGTCGGGGCGGCGATGCGGGTGGCTGGGGCGGCGATGGCGACGGTGCAACGGGCGCATCGGGCGGCGATGCAGGCAGCGCCAGCGGCGACACGGGTTCGATCGCGGACGCCTCCGGTGGCGACGCAGGAGCGGGCAGCGGGAATGTCCGCGAGCGTGGTGCCGGCGACGGCACCAGCGGCGACGGAACAGCAACGGGCGGCGCCGGCACCTCGGGGAATGCGACCTCGACCGGCGGCGCCAGCACTGCGACGGCCGGTGCCGGTACATCCGGTGACGCGACCGGGACCGGTGGCGACGGCATGGGCACCGGAGGTGCCGGCTCCGGCACGGGTGGCGACGCCACCGCCAGCGGCGGCGCCGGTTCGGGCATGGGTGGCACGGGCGGCACGCTGACCGCGACCGCCGGCGACGGTGGCGATGGCGGGGATGCCAGCAACGGCGATGCGAGCAACGGCAGCGCGTCCTCCACGGCCAGCAACGGCGATGCCACCGCCGGCAACGGTGCCAGTGGCGCGGTCGGTGCAACCGGTGGTGCGGGCGGCGTCGGCAACGGCGGTGACGGCATGGGCGGTGACGGCAACGGCGGCGTCGGCAACGGCGCGACCGGCGGTGCAGGCGGCGCAGGCGGCTCCGTCGCGGTCGACGCGGGTGCGTTCGACATGTCGAACAACATGACCAGCGTCGGGCAGTCGGCGGCCGGCATCATGGTGGCGGCACAGAACAGCGGCATGGCCTCGCTGATCCAGCAGGGCATCACCGTCCAAGCCAACCTCACCGTAGGCCCATAAGCGTTCCGTCGGTGTCCTGGCGATGCCGGGACACGCCGCGCGGACGCAAGGCGCCCCGCCGCTTCACGCGGGGCGCCCCATCGCCGCGCGGTGGACGCATGGCAAGGGAGACTGACCATGCATACGCACTACCAGACAGGGCTGCGCATCGCGGCCTGCGGATGGGTGTTCGCTGTCGGCGGCGCGTGGGCGGATGACAACGCCGTCGCGACCGTTCCACCCGTTGCGCCCGTCATCGACGTCGTGCCTGTGGAGGTGCCGCAGGTGGCGGTCAGCGGACTCGGGCGTGCCGTCGCGATCGATCGCCTGTCCGGTCTGCGGGGCGGCGATGCGACGCAGGTGGACAACCTGATCGACGTGGAAGGCTCCGTCGACGGCAACACGGCCCACCACATCACCAGTGGCTCCAACAGCATTGCCGATGGCGCGTTCAACAATGCCAGCGGCATCAACACGGTCATCCAGAACACCGGCAGCAACGTGCTCATCCAGAACGCGATGATCGTGACCGTCGATTTCACGGGCGGTCCGCAATGAAACGCGGCTCGCGGCGCGCGCACTGGCTGGCACACGTCGCGCTGGCGTGCGCGTTCGCGACCCTCGGCGGCGCTTCCGCCGCCACCAGCGACCTGCGCGTGCCAGGCGGCGCCTATACCGTCCGCCTGACCAGCCTGAAGGAAGCCCGCTTCAAGACCACATTGCCGCAGCAGTACGACTTCAGCTGCGGCTCTGCGGCGACCGCGACGCTGCTGACGCACCAGTACGGCCATCCGGTCAGCGAGGTGGATGTATTCGTGCAGATGTACAACAACGGCGACCAGGCGCGCATCCGGAAGGAAGGGTTTTCGTTGCTGGACATGCGGCGCTACCTGCGTTCGAAAGGATACGAGGCGGACGGCTTCGAACTGCCGCTGGACAAGCTGCAGCAGGAGAACGTGCCGGCGATCGTCCTGCTCAACGACCGCGGTTATCGGCATTTCGTGGTGGTGAAGGGCTTGCGCAACGGGCGCGTCCTGCTCGGCGATCCGGCGCGCGGAACGCGCGCGATGCCGCGTTCGCGCTTCGAAGCCCTGTGGGACAACCGGGTGATGTTCGTCGTGCACAACCAGCGCGAGCGTGCCCGCTTCAACCAGGCCAGCGACTGGAAGACCGCACCTCCGGCGCCGCTCGACATGGGAATCCAGCGCGATGGCCTGCGCAACGTCACCGTGCCGCGGCGCGGTCCGGGAGACATCTGACATGGCCGCCAATCGGGTATGCGCATACCGCATCGCGATGATGCTGGCACTGGTGCTGGCGCCCCTGGGCGCGCGCGGGCAGGGCGGCGACCTTGGCGCCGAATGGCAACCGGTCGATCCCGGTCGCCTCGACCGGATGCGCGGCGGTTTCCAGATGCCGTCCGGCATGATGCTGTCGTTCGGCATCGAGCGCGTCGTGTACCTCAACGGCGAGCTCACCGCACGCATCGCCGTGCACGTACCCGACGTGGCGCGACTCACGCCCGAACAGGCGCAGGCGCTGGCCGACTTCAACCGCGGTCTCGTCGTGCAGGTCGGCGATGGCAACCGCTTCGACCCCGTGGGTGCCGCCGGCGGCCTGGTCATCCAGAACACACTCGACGACCAGGACATCCGGACCATCACCCGCATCGATGTCGGCGTGGACACCCTCGGCGCCTACCAGAACCTCAATGCCGGCGATGCGCTGAACGAAGCGCTGATCCGCGCACCCGGCGGTCCGTGAGCGACCACGCAATCCCGACCACCCAGCAAGACAAGGGGAACATCATGAAAGGGACGTCTCTGATCGAAGTCGCACCGCTGGCATTGGCCGTGGGGCTGGGTGTGCAGGCCGGGCAGGCGAGGGCGCAGGATGTTCCATTGCCTGCCACGCCGCCGCCGATTCCCGCACAGCCGTACGAGATCACGGCCGATGCGCGACTGGATGCGCTGCAGCGGCAGCTCAACGAGCAGAACCAGCGCCTGCAGCAGATGCGCGAACTGATGCACGCGCAGGAGCAGCAGATCTTCGGCCTGCAGAACGCGTTGAATGAAGAAATCCTCGCCAATGCCCGCGCACGCGGGGCTCCCGCGCCCGTCATCGTCCCCTCGCTCAACCAAGCGCCGACGTTCCGCGACGCACCGACCCCGACGCCGACCTACATCGTGGGACCATCGCCCGCGACGCCGCACGCCAGCGTGCAAGCGCAGGCCTCGTCGCCCCGGGCGGGCGACAGTCCGGCACCGGAGCGTGTGGGGCAGGCACCGGAAAGCGACTCGCGGCCACCCGAGATCGCGCAGATCTTCGACCAGCCCGGCGTGCTGACGCCCAAGGGAAAGCTGGTGGTGGAGCCGGCCATCCAGTACGGGTACTCGGCGAACGACCGGGTCGCCCTGGTCGGCTACACGATCATCCCGGCGATCCTCATCGGCCTGATCGACGTGCGCCAGGTGAAGACGACCACCGCCGTCGCCACGCTGACCGGTCGCTACGGTGTCAGCCGACGCATGGAAGTCGAAGCGAAGCTGCCCTACGTCTACATCCACAGCGACACCGTCAGCCGCGAGATCTTCACCGGCTCCGCCCAGGACCGCGTCTTCAACGCGCGCGGCAGCGGCATGGGCGACGTGGAAGTCACGGGCCGTTACCAGCTCAACCGCGGGGGGGCCGACAAGCCGTTCTACATCGCGTGGCTGCGCTACAAGAGCCGCACCGGCCGGGACCTGTTCGACGTCACCACCGATTGCGTCACGCGCTGCGTGGCCAACACCACCGGCACCGGTCTGCCGCTGGACCTGCCCACCGGCAGCGGGTTCAATGCGCTACAGCCGGGCATCACGTGGCTGTATCCCTCCGACCCGGTCGTCTTCTTCGGCAGCCTCAGCTACCTCCACAACTTCAAGCGGAGCAACGTATCGCGCCGGGTACTGGGCGGGCAGACCGAACTCCTCGGCGACATCGAGGCCGGCGACATCCTGGGCTTCAACTTGGGGATGGGCTTGGCATTGAACGAAAAGGCGGCCATCAGCATCGGCTACGACACCAGCATCGTCGGCAAGACGAAGCAGGATGGCGAGGACGTCGCCGGCGCCGTGCGCACCACGCTCGGCACGTTGCTGCTGGGCGGTACCTATCGTTTCAGCGACAGGATGTCGCTCAATGTGGCGCTCGGTGTTGGGGTTACCCGCGACACGCCGGACATGACCTTCACCGCACGCCTGCCGATCAATTTCTGACCCGACGTGTCAGGCCGGGCGGCCCTGCCACCACAGCCAGATCGCCGCCGCCAGCATCAGCCACTCGGTCACCGCCAGGGCGAGCGTCGCGGTCTCCACCGGCCACCAGCGCATCAGCGCGGCACTGCGATACAGCACGATCGGAAGATACAGCGCCATCGCCAGGATCAGCCCGGTGCGCATCTGCTGCGTCCAGGCGAACCAGGCGAACAGGAACGTCAGCCCGAGCTGCAGGCCGCCGTAGATGGTCAGGTATTCGGTCTGTCCGGAGCGCGTCAGCGACGCATAGCCGATGGCCGTCGCGGTCCGCGCCGGTGCCAGCGTGCACCACGCGGCGAATACCAGGTAGATGATCGCGTTGAGGTACAGATAGGCGGCAGCCACGGGACGTCTCCGGCGGGATGGACCGCCATCTCGCATGGCGGCAAGTGATGGCAGGGTGAACGCGGCGAAGTCCGACGACACCGTGCGGCATGCCCCGATGGTTGCGCGCGGCCATGCACGCGAGCCTGCAGGCTCCACCACAAGGAGAGCCCGCCATGCATCGTTCTTCATCGTGCGCCTTCCGCCTCGTGCTGGCCTGCGTGCTCGTCGCCGTGGGCAGTTCCACCTGGGGCAGCGACCCCGTCCACAAATGCCGCGGCAAGGATGGCCAGTCGCATTACCAGTCCGCGCCATGCCCGTCGACGCACCACACCGAGTGGGTGCGCGACTACCCGCCGGACCCCGCACGGCCCGCCGGTCCCGTCGTTGCCACGACGCCCATGCCGGCGCAGGCGGGTGCGGGGACGAAGCGCGCGCCGGCCAGGCAACGCCGGCAAAACTCAGCCGCGCAGGGGGCGGTGATCTCGATGCATCGCGATGCCGTCGCCTGCGAACGGGCCAAGCACGCCCGCGACCAGGCGTACGCGCGACTTGGCCTGAAGCGCGATTTCGCGACAAGCCGCAAGCTCGACGACCGTGTCAACCAGGCGTGCCGGTGAAGGAGGGTCTCAGATCGTGCGCGAGAACCGTGGCGTGTCCGGCGACGGTGCGGCTGGCAGGTAGCGGTCGAAGCACATCGCGATCACCCGCAGCAGCAGGCGACCCCTGGGCGTGGCCTGGATGCCGACCCGCGTGAACGTCAGCAGGCCGTCGTCGGCCAGCGGCGCCAGCCGCGACAGCGCATCGGCGAAGTAGTCGGTGAACACGATGTCGTAGCGCCGTCCGATGCGCGCGTAGTCCAGTCGGCCATGGCACATCAATTCCTGGATGACCTCCGCCCGCAACACGTCGTCGCGATCCAGCGGCATGCCGCGCCAGACCGGCATGCGTCCGTCGTCGATGGCGCGTTCCCAGCTGGCGATGTCGCGGGGATTCTGGCTGAAGCTGTCGCCGATATGGCTGATGGCGCTCACGCCGAGCCCGATCAGGTCGCTCTCGGCATGCGTGGTATAGCCCATGAAGTTGCGATGCAGGTCGCCGCGCGCCTGCGCACGTGCCAGATCGTCATCGGGCAGGGCGAAATGGTCCATGCCGATGTAGACGTAGCCCGCCGCCACCAACCGCTCGATCGCTCCCTGGAGCAAGGCAAGCTTGGTCTCGCGATCGGGCAGGTCGGCGTCCGCGATGCGCTGCTGCGGCTTGAACAACTGCGGCAGGTGCGCATAGCTGTAGACGGCGATACGGTCGGGCCTGGCGTCGAGCACGATCTCGAGCGTCCTCGCGAAACCGTCGCACGTCTGCTTCGGCAGGCCATAGATCAGGTCGATGTTGACCGACCGCATGCCGTGTTCGCGGCATGCCGCCACGATGGCGAGCGTCTCTTCCACGCCCTGCAATCGGTTCACCGCCTTCTGCACGCCCGGGTCGAAGTCCTGCACCCCCAGGCTCGCCCGCGTGAAGCCCACGGCGGCCAGCTCGGCGATGTCGGCAGGCGTGACGAAGCGCGGATCCAGTTCAATGGAGAAATCCATGGTCGCCGGATCGGCGAACGTGAACTGGCTGCGCAGCTCGGCCACGCAATCGGCGATCTGCGCCGGCGTCAGGAAATTCGGCGTACCGCCACCGAAATGCAGCTGCACGACAGGGCGGCCGCTGTCGAACAACGGGGCCATCCGCGCGATCTCGCGGTACAGATAGTCGAGGTAGAGCTCGCCGCGCGCCTTGTCGCGCGTGATGACCCGATTGCACCCGCAGTAGAAGCAGGGACTGGTGCAGAACGGGACATGCACGTAGAGCGACAGGGGGCGCGCGTGCTCGAGGCCATTGGTCGACGCCGCATGTGCGCGCAGTTCCGGGGCACCGAAGCGCGCGCTGAACTGGGGTGCGGTCGGGTACGAAGTATAGCGCGGACCGGGAATGTCGTAGCGCCGCAGCAGGTCGGCATCGAACATCGGGGTTGGAGAGACGTGGCCCATGTCGCGCAGGCTAGAGGCTGGCCCACCATGCCGCATTGATCGGGATCAATTCCCGCGCGGATCGCGCCCTCGGGCCTCGGGCGCATCGGGAATTTCGGGCAGCATCTCCAGCGCGGTCGGCGTGGTGCGCAGCATGGGGTGGAACCGGCCGGGATGCAGCAGCCGGCGCGCCTTGAACAGGCGGCGGCCACCGGCCACCAGCGCCAACACTCCCAGGGTGCAGGCGAAGAAAAGCGGCAGTGCCTCCGCACCGAAGCGCTGCATCAGCGCACCGGCCACGGCGGGCCCGATCGCGGCACCGATGCCGTTGAGCAGCAGCAGCGCGCTGCAGCCCGCGAGCAGCTGCTCGCCCGGCAGACGGTCCAGCAGGTGCGCGACGGCCAGCGGATACAGCGCGAAGGCCAGACCGCCGAACAGGAAGAACAGGGCGTGCGCCTGACCCTCGAAACGCAGCGCGAGCAGGGCGGTGGCGGCGCCTGCGGCGGCGACCAGCGCCAACGTGCTGCGGCGGTCGCCGCGATCGGACAGACGGCCGATCGGCAACTGCAGGGCGGCGCCGCCGATGATGGTCACTGCCATGAAAGTGCCGATGCCCGCGCGATCCAGGCCCAGCGAGGCCGCATACACCGCGCCCATGCCCCAGAACGCGCCCAGCGCCAGGCCGGCGAGCACCGCGCCGGCGGCCGCACTCGGCGCCGCCCGGCAGATCTCCAGCAGGTGCACCTTCGGAGCGACGGTCATCACCGGCGGCGAAAGCCGTGTCGCGCTGACCGGCAGGATGGCCAGCGCGAACAGAATCGCCACGACGCTGAACAGCACCGGGCTGCGCGGAGGCTGCAGGTCGAGCAACAGTTGGCCGGCCGCCAGGGCGAGCAGCGAGACCACCATGTACACGCCGAACACGCGGCTGCGATGCTCGGGCGCGGCCTGCGCGTTCAACCAGCTTTCGATCACGGTGCACAGCCCGACCAGCGACATGCCGGTGACCACGCGCAGCAGCATCCATCCGACCGGCTCCCTCCACAGCGGGTACACCAGCACCGCCGCCGCCGCGAGCGCGGCGTGGAACGCGAATGCGCGGATATGGCCGACGCGCCGGATCAGCGGTGGCGCGGTGAACGTACCCAGGAAGAAGCCGACGAAGTAGCCCGACATCACCAGGCCCGTCGTGCGCTCGCCCCAACCTTCGGCCTGGCTGCGCATGGCCAGCAGCGTTCCCAGCAGGCCATTTCCACCCAGCAGCAGCGCAACGCTGGCGAGCAGGGCGGTGAGCGGAAGCAGGAGGCGGATCACGGGAGGCAGGCGGTACCGGGTCAGGCGAGGTCGACATGCTAGCAATCCCATCCTGAGCGTCCGGTTCACAGGCGCCACGATGCGTGACGCATGCAACCCGTCCGAGGGCATCGGGTATCCTGCAGGCGTCTCTTTTTCCGACATGCAAGGGCAGGGATCCGATGAGTGAACGCAAGATCCCGGGCATCGACGAGTACGACGGCGCAGCCGGCGGATGGGGCGCACTCGCCGCCGTCGCCCGCGCGGTGAAGAGCCAGATGGCGGTCGGTCGCGAGACCTCGGCGCTGCGCCGCGTCAACCAGCCCACCGGGTTCGATTGCCCGGGCTGCGCCTGGCCTGATCCGAAGCACACGTCGTCGTTCGAGTTCTGCGAGAACGGCGCCAAGGCGGTGTCGTGGGAAGCCACCGGCAAGCGTGCGACTCCGGACTTCTTCGCACGCCACACGCTGGCGGAACTGTGGGAATGGAGCGACCACGCGCTGGAGGACGAAGGCCGGCTGACGCATCCGATGGCCTACGACGCCGATGCGGACCGCTACGTGCCGATCGGCTGGGACGAAGCGTTCGCCCGCATCGGCGCAGCGCTGCGGGCGCTGCCGCATCCCGACATGGCCGAGTTCTACACCTCCGGCCGCACGTCCAACGAAGCGGCCTTCCTGTACCAGCTGATGGTGCGCGAGTACGGCACCAACAACTTTCCCGACTGTTCGAACATGTGCCACGAAGCGACCAGCGTCGGGTTGCCAGGATCCATCGGCGTGGGCAAGGGCACGGTGACGCTGGACGATTTCGCGCACTGCGATGCGCTCTTCAGCTTCGGCCACAATCCCGGCACCAACCATCCCCGCATGCTCTCGACGCTGCGGGAGGTCTCGAAGCGCGGCGTCCCCATCGTGGCGGTGAATCCGCTGCGGGAGCGCGGCCTGGAACGCTTCACCTCGCCGCAGCACCCGGCCGAGATGCTGACGAACACCGCCACGCCGATCGCGCAGACCTATTACCAAGTGAAGATCGGCGGCGACCTCGCGCTGCTGAAAGGCATGATGAAGTGGCTGCTGGACGCCGATGCCGACGACCTCGCCGCCGGCGGCAACGGCGTGCTCGACCATGCGTTCATCGCCGAACACACCGAAGGACTGGAGGCGTTGCGCGAGGATCTCGCGCGCACGACGTGGGAAGAGATCGTCAGGCATTCCGGCCTGGCACGCGACGACATCGCCGCCGCCGCGCAGCTCTACGCCAGGGCGGACCGCGTGATCCTCTGCTACGGCATGGGCATGACGCAGCACCGCCGTGGCACGCAGAACGTGCAGCAGATGGCCAACCTGATGCTGCTGCGCGGGAACATCGGCAGGCAGGGCGCCGGCATTGCGCCGATCCGCGGGCATTCGAACGTGCAGGGCGACCGCACGGTCGGGATAACCGAAAAACCGACGCAGGCCTTGGTCGACGCGATCAAGCGCACCTACGGCTTCGAGTTCCCGCTCACGCACGGGCACGACGCCGTCGAGGCGGTGCGCGCGATCCGCGACGGCCGTTCGCGTGCGCTGGTGTGCATGGGCGGCAACCTGGCCGTTGCGATGCCGGACCCGGAGACGACGATTCCCGCGATGCGAACGCTCGACCTGGCCGTGCATATCGCCACCAAGTTGAACCGTTCGCATCTGATTCCAGCGAAGCAGGCGTTCCTGCTGCCCTGCCTGGGCCGCACCGAGCGCGACCTGCAGGCGAGCGGCCTGCAGTCGGTAACGGTGGAGGATTCGATGTCGATGGTGCATGCATCGCAGGGTGGACTGCCGCCGGCGTCGGAGCACCTGCTCTCGGAACCGGCCATCGTGGCCGGCATCGCGAAAGCGACGTTGCCGCAGACGAAAGTGGACTGGGATGGCCTGGTCGGCGACTACGACCGCATCCGGGATGACATCGAAGCGGTGTTCCCGATGTTCAAGGACTTCAACCGCCGCGTTCGCGAGCCCGGCGGTTTCCGACTGTACGTGGGGGCGTCCGAACGCGACTGGGGGCCTGGCGGGAAGGCGCGGTTCCTGGTCGCGCCCGGGCTCGACGAGGATCCGGGCACGGGCCGTCGCGACCTGCTGACGCTGACCACGATCCGGTCCCACGACCAGTACAACACCACGATCTACGGCTTCGATGATCGTTATCGCGGGATCAGCGGGCGACGCGACGTGGTGTTCATGAACCGCGACGACATGCGCGCGCGCGGGCTGGCGCAAGGCGACCGGATCGACGTGGTGTCGTACCTGGCCGGCGACGACGCGACGCGGACGGTGTCGGGTTTCATCGCCGTCGAATACGACCTGCCGCAAGGGTCGGCCGCGATGTACTACCCGGAAGGCAACCGCCTGGTGCCGCTGGACAGCCACGATCCACACTCCGGCACGCCGGCCTACAAGTCGATCCCGGTGGTGGTCAGCAAGGTGCGCGATTCGCATGTCGATGCCGGATGATCGTACCGGGGGCATGGCGCGACGCGAGGTCGTCGACGTCACCGGGGGCGCATCGACCGTCCGCCAGGATCTGCTCGCCGAGGAGGTACCGCTCGCGATCCACTGCAACGGCGAACCGCTGGCGGTGATGATGGTGTCGCCGTGCGATCTGGAGGACTTCGCGCATGGCTTCGCGTGGACCGAGCTCGGCATCAAGGCAGGCGATCTCGTGTCGGTGGAGGTGCAGCCCTTGCTGGAAGGCATCCACCTCGACGTTCTAACCCGCGATCCGCTGCCTGCGCGTGTCGCCGACCAGCAACGCTGGCTGCCCGGTCGAAGTGGCTGCGGCATCTGCGGCAACCGGCACCTGGAAAATGTCATCAGGCAACCCGAGGCCGTGGGCGAGGGGTGCGCCATCGCCTCATCGGCGCTGGAGGCCGCGCTGGTCGAACTGGCGCAACGACAACGATTGAACGCAGCGACGGGCGCCGTACACGCCGCCGCATGGGCGGGGGTGGACGGCAAGATCACACGGGTACGCGAAGACGTCGGTCGTCACAACGCACTGGACAAACTGATCGGTGCCATGCGGCGGGAGGGCATCGATCCCGCATCGGGCTTCGCACTGGTCACCAGCCGGGCGAGTTACGAAATGGTGGCGAAAGCAGCGATGGCAGGCATTCCGTTCCTCGCCGCGATATCGGCGCCCACGGCGCTGGCGGTGGACCTGGCCATCGGATGCGGCATGACCCTGGTCGGTTTCGCGCGTCCGGGCCGGCATGTGGTCTACAGCCATCCCGGACGAATGGCGCAGGCCTGAGTCGTCGTCGATCTATCCCGGTGGCAACGCCGCCACCAGGCCGCCCAGGCACGCGACCTGGCGATCACCGGCGCGCAGGATCGGCTCGACGCCACCGGTGAAGCGCGAAAACGCGGGCAGGACGGTGAGCCCGGTTCGCAGCCAGAACGTCGGCCATCGCCCTGGCAAGCCGGGATAGCGCACGCGGGGATGCACGTGACCTGCGATGACGTGTCCCGTCCCGTCGCCGGGCACATGGCGCAGCTCGAACGGGCCGCGTCGCTGGCCTTCGGGGACGAGATCGAGCCGCCAGTCCGACGCGCGTCCATGCAGATGGCGGTCGTGGTTGCCTGCCACCACGGTGATCGGCAACGACGCATGCCGCTCACGCCATGCTTGCCACTCGTCCTGCCACGCGCCCCCCGATCCGGCGCCATGCAGGAAGTCGCCCAGCACGCACAGCTCGCGTGCACCGGTGGCGGCAAGCAACGACTGCAGGCGTTCCAGATCGTCGCGCGTACCGCCGCGCGGTACCGCGATGCCACCACGACGCAACGCTTCGCCTTTGCCGAGATGGAGGTCCGCGATCAGCAGCAGGGATTGCGCCGGCCAGAACATGGCGCGATCGGCGAGCAGTCGTACAGGCTGTCCTGCCAGTTCGATATCGAGGCTAGCCTGCATGGCGGCGTTCCAGCTGCTCGGCCGCACGGCGTACCCGCGCCTGCCAGTCTTCGGTGCTCAGGTGCGCGCGCATCCCGTCGGCCCACAGCGGAAAGGCGAGCGGTGTGAGGCTGGCGGGCGAGGTGAGGTGCACGCGCGCATCGCGCAGCCGGCCGAGCAGGACCTCCATGTCGGCGATCTGCAGGTCTTCTTCCAGCGCCTCGCGGCGCGCCAGGTCCAGCAGCAGATGGCCGGGGTCGTGTTGCGACAGCACGTCGAAGAGCAGTCCGCTCGACGCCTGCAGTTGCCGCAGGCTGCGCGGCGTGCGGCCCGGCAGCGAAGGCGGCAACAGGCCGGCAACGCGCGCGATGCCGCGGAACTGCCGGCGCGCCAGTTCGCCGAGGTTGGCGCCGTGGGCGAGGTCGTCCACCAGATGGAGGGGCGAGAGCAGTTCCCGCAGCAGGTCCGCATCCAGGGCGACGGACAGCTGGGCCGACAACACGAAACCGAGATCATTGGCCGCGAGCGAGAACGTGTTGGGGTGCCGCTGGCCCCATCGCCACGCCATCAGGGCGGCGAGCCCCTCGTGCGCACGACGGCCGGCGAACGGGTAGACGAATACGTGGTATCCATCGCGGCGCTTCACCTGCTCCACCAGCAGCTCGCCGGGAGATGGCACGCGACTGAGACGTTTCTGCACGGCCAGCAGCGGAGCCAGCGCCCGCATCTCGGGCGATGTCCGGTCGTCCGCCAGCGACGCCAGCACCTGCGCGGCCAGCCGCGACGACAACGGCATGCGCCCGCCCATCCAGCGGGGCACCACGCCGTCGCCCTGCTTGACCAGGCGCACGTAGGCCGTCATTTCCTGCAGCCGCACCAGCTCCAGCAAGCGACCGGCGAACCGGAAACGGTCACCCGGGCGCAGGCGGCTGAGAAAGGCTTCCTCGACCGAACCCAGTCCACCGCCTTTCATGAACTTCACCGACACGTTGCCGTCGCTGGCGATGGTGCCGATGGAAAGCCGATGGCGCAGGGCGACGATCTTCTCGTGCACGCGATATGCGCCGTCCGCATCGCGCACGACGCGTCGATACTCGGGATAGTGCTCCAGTGCATCGCCGCCGCGCACGATGAAGTCGAGCACCCGCTGCCACGTCGCGGTATCGAGCGTCGCGAACGCGTGCGTCGTGCGCACCTCGGCCAGCAGCGCGTCCGCCTCGAAGCCTCCGCCCAGCGCGAGCGTCACCGCGTGCTGCGCCAACACGTCGAGCGGCAGGCGAGGGGGATGCCGGGTCTCCACCACGCCCTCCGTGATCGCCGTGCGCGTGGCCGCGTATTCCACGAGTTCGAGCGCGTGGGTGGGCACGCACAGGACATGGCCGGTCTCGCCGGGGCGATGGCGCGCACGGCCGGCACGCTGCAGCAGCCGGGCCACGCCCTTCGGGCTGCCGATCTGGATCACCTGGTCGACCGAGGGAAAGTCGACGCCCAGGTCCAGGCTGGAGGTGGCGACCACGCACCGCAGCGATGCATCGCGCAAGCCGGCTTCGGCCTGCTGCCGCAAGGCAGGATCGAGCGAGCCATGATGCAGGGCCAGCGTCGAGGTGTCTTCCGGCCATACCGACGACAGCGCCTGGTGCCACAGTTCCGCATGCGCGCGCGTGTTGGTGAACAGCAGGGTGGTGCGGACGGAGAACACGCGATCCATCACGCCCGCAAGCTGGCTCAGGCCCAGGTGGCCGCTCCAGGGAAACCGCACGATGTCCGCCGGCAACAGCGTTTCCAGCGTCATCGGCCGGGGCCGCGCGGCCGACAGCACGCGCGGCGGTTGGCCAGGCGGAAGCAGCGACCGGCAGGCATCCTCCAGATTGCCCAGCGTCGCCGACAGTCCCCACGTTCGCACGCGAGGCGACCATCGGCGCAGGCGCGCCAACGCAAGCTGGGTCTGCACGCCGCGCTTGCTGCCCATCAGCTCGTGCCATTCGTCCACCACCACGCAGCGCAGGTCGCCGAACATCGGCGCCGTATCCGGGTAGCTGAGCAGCAGCGACAGCGACTCGGGCGTGGTCACCAGCACATCCAGCTTGCCGCCGCGCGCCAGGCGCTTGTCGCGTGCACTGGCATCGCCGGTGCGCTGCGCCACACTCCACGGCAGGCCGAGCGCATCAGCGGTTTCGGCCAGCGCCCGCGTCGTGTCCGTGGCCAGGGCGCGCAGCGGCGTGATCCACAGCACGCGCAACGGACGCGCAACCCGCCTGCGCGACCCGGACGAACGGGACGGCGCCTTTTCCGCCAACGCTTCGAGCAGCGGTCCGCCGAACGCGGCGAGTGTCTTGCCGCTGCCGGTCGGGGTATGGATCAGGCCCGATTCGCCCGCCAGGTAATGTCGCCAGGCCTGGCGCTGGAACGGCAACGGCTTCCAGCCGCGGGCGGCGAACCACTGCTGTAGCCGGGCAAGGGGCGTCATCGCGCCAGTGCCTGCAGCGTGGACAGCTTGTCGGCGTCCGCCGCGGACTTGTCGTGGCGCCAGCGCAGGATGCGGGGAAACCGAACGGCGACGCCCGCCTTGTGCCGATTACTGATGTTCACGCCTTCGAAGCCGAGCTCGAAGACATGGTGGGCGACGACGGAACGCACGGGGCCGAACCGCTCGCGCGTGTGGGTGCGGATCCACTGGTCCAGCGCCAGGATTTCCTTGTCGTCCAGACCCGAGTACGCCTTCGCCACCGGCACCAGTTCGCCGGCGTCGTTCCACACGCCGAACGTGTAATCGGTGTGCAGGGTACTGCGGCGCCCATGCCCGGCCTGCGCGTACAGCAGCACCGCATCGATGGTCAGGGGATCGATCTTCCATTTCCACCAGTCGCCGCGTCGCCGGCCGCTGCGATACGGCGATGCACGGCGTTTCAGCATCAGGCCTTCGACGCCGCGTTCGCGCGCGCCCTGGCGCAGCGCGGCGGCCGCCTCCCAGGATGCAGCGTCCACCGCCGGCGAGACCTGCAGGCGCGGATCGTGCGTGGCCCGGAGCAGCTCGTCCAGGCGCTGCCGGCGCGCCTCCAGCGGCCATTCGCGCACATCTTCTCCTTCCAGCTCCAGCAGGTCGTACGCCAGCACCCGCGCGGGCGCGGCAGCAAGATGCTTGCTGCCCGGACGTTTGCGCTGGATGCGCGTCTGCAGCGCGGAGAAGGGGAGGGGTGCCGTGCCGTCGTCCCAGGCCAGCAGTTCGCCATCGATGACGGCATCCCGCGGCAGGCCGAGCGCAGCGGCCTCGATCTCGGGAAAACGGCCATCCAGCCGCTCCTCGCCGCGCGACCAGAGCGCGACCTCGTTGCGGCGACGGATCACCTGCACGCGGATGCCATCCCACTTCCATTCCAGCAGCCAGTCCTTTACATCGCCCAACTGTTCAGGCGCGTTCTCGAGCGGCGAGGCGAGGAAGAACGGGTAGGGCTGTTCGCGGTCGCTGTCGAGCACCTCGGTCGACAGCAGGCCATCGAGGAACGCCGGCGTGGGCGGCCAGTCACCGAGCATGCGCTGCGCGAGCACCGCGATGGGCACGTCGGAAAAATCCGCGAGCGCCTGCTGGACCAGGCGCGTCGACACACCGACCCGCAGCGCGCCCGTCAGCAGTTTGTTGAAGACGAGGCGCTCGCTGTCAGGCAGCTGCGTCCAGGCGTCGACCACGGTGCGACGACGCGTCTCCGCATCGGCACCGGCGACCGGCAACAGGCGCTGTTCGATCCACGCATGCAGTGGCAGCTCGGGATGCTGCGCCGTGCTCGACGGCAGCAACAGGGCGAGCGTCTCCGCCAGGTCGCCTACGTGGGAATAGCTGTCGTCCACCAGCCAAGCGGGCAGGCCGGCGAGTTCGCCGCACCAGGTGCGCAGTTCGCCGCTGCCCGCGATCCGCCGCAGCTTGTTGCCGGCAAGCAGCCAAAGCCCCCACGCCGCGTCTTCGCGCGGCACGCGGCGCACGTAGTCGGCGATCGCCGCTCGCTTGTCGAGGGTGCCGGTGCTGTGCTCCAGCGCCTGGTAGAGCGCGGCGAAGGCTTTCATTCCTCGCCACCGAAGTCGGTCGAGAACGCCTGCGCATCCTGGCCGCGCTCGCGCAGGAAGCGGATCAGCGCGTCGGTGTTGCCATGGGTGGCGATGATGCGACGTGCGCCCGTCTGTTCGATGGTGACGAGCAAGCCCGGCCAGTCCGCATGATCGGACACGACGAAGCCGCGGTCGTAGTTGCGTCGCCGGCGGTTGCCGCGCAGGCGCATCCAGCCGGATGCGAAGCCATGTTCGGCGTCGCGGAAGCGACGCGTCCAGGTGGACCCGGCCGCGGAGGGCGGCGCGATCACCAGGCGGCCCGCGAAATCCTTGCCCTTGGGCTGCTCGCCGACCGCCTCGGTGGCGATCAGGTCGATGCCCGCACTGCGGTACACCTGCACGCCGGTGTCCACGGCGCCATGCAGGTAGACGGGGGGTTCGTCGAAGCGCGCGAGTTCGGCGAGGATGCGCTGCGCCTTGCCCAGCGCATAGGCGTACAGGATGGCCGCACGTCCACGCGCCTCGCACGCGCGCCGCCATTCGACGATGCGCGCGACTTCCTCGGGCGTGTCGGGCCATTGATAGACGGGCAGGCCGAACGTCGCTTCGGTGATGAAAACGTCGCACGGCACGACCTCGAAAGGCGGGCAGGTGGGATCCGCCTGGCGCTTGTAGTCACCCGACGCGACCCAGACCTCGCCGTCCACTTCGATGCGTACCTGCGCGGAACCGAGAACATGACCGGCGGAATGAAACGACACGACGGCATTCCCCAGTGGGAAGCGCTCGCCATAAGCATGCGGATGGAAGTCCTGTTCGCCCAACCGCCACCGCAGCACCGGCATGCAGTCGCTGGCGGCGTGGTAGCGCGCCATGCCGGTGCGCGCGTGGTCCCCATGCCCATGGGTAATCACCGCCGTCGCGACCGGCTTCCAGGGATCGATGAAGAAATCACCCGCCGGGCAGTACATGCCTTCAGGACGCAATACGATGAGATCGCGGGGGTTCGCCGTCATGGAGGAAGACTGCGAAAGGGCGCGTACAAGGGGGGTGAAGCCGGAACCCGGAGCGCAGCAGGAGGGCGCCCAGACCGCCATCTCGGCGATTTCTTCCGGCATAGAGTTGGTGGCTGGTGAAGCACGTCATCATCGCCACGCCATGACCGCGCGAAATTCGCGTCAGGGAGTCAAGCCACACGCTGTACAACCTGAGCGGAAGCGGCAGCGGGTCCGGCCTTGCGAGCGGAGCGAGTGAGGCCGGACCCGCTGGCCGCGCAGGCGTTACCGTCGATTACGCCCCCGGCCAACGCCCCGACGTGTTCCCGCGTAGCCCCGGCTATCAGCCCGGCACCACCTAAACCGGTCCCGTATCTTCGCTGTAGGCTAGGCATGTAGTCATCTCCACAAGGCCACGCCCATGATTCCACCGTCACCCGCTATGCAGAGGGTGTTTTCAGCGCGTCAGTTCTGGGATGCATACCATCGGTGCTTGGAGGGTCGGCGAGTCAATGGATCTAGCCAGCCTCACTACGCCATGGTGCCCGCTATCGTTTGTCTCGCATTCTCCGTAGAACTTGCCTTTAAAGCGCTGATCGTGGCCGATGGCCGAGAGCCTGGGCAGATACATGATCTAAGGGATTTGTTCGGAAAGCTTCCGAGCGTTCTGCAGGACGAGATCGTTCAGTGGTGCATAGGAAAAGAGCCGGAAGGAGGGTTTAAAATGTCGGACGACAAGTTGGTCGTTAGCGTCCAATCTCCCAGAGACAACTTTGAGTTTGCTCTTTCTAGGGCTTCCGGCGCATTTCATCAGTGGCGCTATGTCTTTGAGCCGAAAAATGCCAATGCTCAGTTCGACAACAGATTTATGTCTAGGCTTGGCCAAGTGTGTCAGACGATTCTTGCGCGTGAGATTGTTGCGTGAGATCTCGTCCACGGCATCTTCGTGCGGATAGTGGTACTCGTGTTGTAGGGGCTGCGCCCCTACGGTGAAAGCGACTGGAAGGAGCGGGCTTTTATCCCGCGAGGCTGCCCACGTTCCGGGCGTGCCAGTCGGCTAGGTCAACGATGAGCACCTTGACCGGTCCACGCTGAACCAGCTTTTCAGCTTCGCGGCGCGATTTCGGGCCGGCCCGTCGAAGCTCCATCGCGTCACGCCAAAGCAGCCCCGCAAGGCGTTGCGGCGTGATCCTGTCGCCATCCGGCCCGATCAGATGCCGGCCGCTGGCAGAGAAGCGCCAGCCGTTCCACTGGCTAGGTACGTCGGTAAGAATCTCGACAATCGTAGGGGCGTTGCGGTTCAACCGATCAGGCACGCGTCAAAGCTCCCGTTGGTGGGCTTAGAGCCACGCAAGCGCCATGCCAGCCAGTCCCGGAGCAGCCGCGCCCACCAGCCCCCATCGGACTTTGACATAATAGGCATTATGCGAAATTAAAGGCGTACCCAGTTCGGGCCATCGCCACACCTAGGGCGGCCCCACCGATGTTCATCGCAGACATTCAGGGATCACCGACGCAAAGATTCTGTCCTTCGACGCAGGCAATTCTGCTTCGTCGGAAA